>JAEUVJ010000056.1 GCA_016787085.1 Chitinophagaceae bacterium
TTTTCACTTTCAATGCCGGCCACATTCCAGTAGGCTTTGCTCTTTCTGATAATAACTGAGTCGGATTGACCCACATAGATTCCCGCATCCGAAGATCCCATGGCTACACACTCCTCAATAAGTACGTTTTTACATAATACGGGGTAAAGCGCATAGGCTCCGTTTTCGGTTTTAGGCCCATCGGCCCACACGGAATGAATTCTTCTGAGAGTAATCCCCTTCACCTCACTTACTTTTAGATTATCCCCCTTTGCATCTTCTATCGAAAAATCTTCCAGGGTAATATTTCTTCCATTGGTGATCAGCAACCCTTGTGCACCTTCGGTTTGATTTTTAAAAGAAAGAATCGTTTTATCTGCACCTTTGCCTTTAATGGTTATGTTTGATTTACCGTCCATCGCCAGACTTTTGGTAAACATGAAATTCCCTTCCGGCAATTCTATTAGTCCACCATCGGCTACAGTAATTAATTGGGTTTGTAGACTTTGTTCAATGCTTTGCCAGGCGCGGGGTTCAGATTCGCGCTGTGAACATGAAACAACAATACAAAAACACAAGGGAAGACATAGATACTTATACATAAACATATTTTAGATAAAATAAAGTTATAACTATTTAGACAAACTTTTTGCTCGGCTGTCAATATTGAATTCTCATTTATATTTTTAAGGTGAATTCATGTGCCTTGAAGCAGACTCTACTCATTCAAATTGTTTATTCAGCGGCAAGCATTCAGGGCTTGTTCCTGTCCTTTTTGCTTGTACGAACTAAAATTAACCAGCCGGCTAATCGCATTCTCGCTATTCTTTTGATAATTCTTTCTTGTCATTTGATTTTGGTGGGATTTGATAACCGGGATTTTTTCCTTGCTTTTCCGCACCTAAGTCGCGTATCGTGGATAATCGGATCGCTTTACTGGCCTTTAACTTTTTTGTTTGTGCAATACATTACGCATCCGCAGTCAAACACAATTATGAAAAGCTTATGGCTTTTTATTCCCTTTCTCGCACTTTTAGCAATCATGCTTCCTTACTTTACCAAGGGAGCAGAAGAGAAACGCATTCTGCTGGCCAATTTCGAATCAGCCTCGCGCGATGATTTTGGCTGGATCAACCAGATTGTTTCCGTCCTCCACATTTTATTTCAAACTTACTTTCTTGTTTACTACCTGAGATTTGAGAAAATCCTTTATAAGGAGTTCTCTGAGGTGGAATCGTTACGAATTCAATGGCTGAAGCAATTCCTAATCCTTACCCTGGCCGCTACGGTTCTGGCGGTATTTTCGTTTTTCGCGCGCACCTGGCATATTCCCATATTGTCTCACTTGTATTCCTTTCACTTTATTGGAATTGTTTTACTTTTTTATTGGCTTTCGTACAAAGCCCTTACGCAACCCGTTTTGTTTGGTATTGTAGGAGAAGTGCCTGGCATACCAGAAACCATTTTTGAGCCAGAGAAATACAAAAAGTCATCCCTCGAAACCAACCAACTTAACGCCATATTCGAAAAAGTTAATCAGATACTAACCCAGCAACAACTATATCTTAAAAGTGACCTTACCCTTACCCAACTCTCTTTAGCGGTGGATGTACCCCGTCATCAACTGTCGCAGGCTATCAATTCCTGTTATGAAGGAAATTTTTTTGATCTGATTAATGACTACCGGGTGAACGCTTTTAAACAATTTGTTTCCCAAAGTGACAAAAAACACCTGAGTCTGTTAGGGATTGCCCAAGAGGCCGGATTCAATTCAAAGGCTTCTTTTTATTCAGTCTTTAAGAAAAAAACAGGAATGACCCCGGCCGAATACCTGGAACGTCAGTCTAAAGCTGCTTAAAACAGTCCAAACTGATTGGAATGGACCTTTGGACCACTTCAGCAAGCAACTTTTTGAACCGGATTCGTTCATTGCAGTTAAAATCCGAAAAAATGAAATTGATCTTAACACTCGTTGCTTTTCTTATAACCGGACTTGCACTTGCCCAGGATTATGAAAACAGACCCTGGATGTCGCTGGAAAACCGGATTGGGCTAGCCTTTGGCATTGGCTCTGTTACCTATCTCGACAAAAACTCTTCTCCATTAATCTATCAGAGCCGGCCTAAAAACGTGCGTCTGTTTTATAATCTGGAAAGCAACACATTCTTATTCTCTTTCGATCTGGATGTAAAACTGGGAAATAATTTCCCAAAATATCACAAGGACAGAACTCTGTACTTTCAGGAAGAGGACTATAAAGGGAATCAAGAAGATAAGAAGTTTCCGGCCGGTGGATCGCTCATGGCCGGAAGGATTTCGGTAGGGGCTTATTACAAAATAGCCTCTACCCAGGAGTCAACTTTTAAAGTGGCCGTGGGTGGCCGAATTATGAATGAACTGTTTTACCCGCAAGGTTGGAACACAGGCGGAATGTTTAATTCATTGAGCTTAAGCCCTGAGGCCGTAACACAACATCGTATAAATGAACATCATCAGGTAACCGCAGCCTTACGAATTCCACTAATAGCCTTGCTTAGCCGTTTACCTTACGACAATACTGTTTCGGCACCTGTCAAAAAACAAGTTGAAGGTTTCTTTCATCATTCAGGTTGGACAGGTCCTTCAAAATTTCTGGCTCCTGCGCTGGCATTAGGTTATAATTATCAGATCAATACGCGCTGGGGGGCAGGATTAAATTATGAGTTGAATTGGTATAACATTCAGACTCCGCAACCGATGAAAGCCCAGAGTCAATCGTTGCTTGCCAACTTTCATCATCAATTCTGAACAAAAAAAATAATCTCATGAAACGTAAAAACTTTATGTGCTCTCTGGCCTTTGCCTTTGTTAGCAGTGCTTTCATAATGGCCTCGTGTGAAGAAGAGTTAATCGGCTCCGAAAAAGCCAATACCCCCACAAATAATTTCGAACAATTCTGGGCAACATTTGATGAGCACTATGGAATGTTTGAGGTGAAGAACATTGATTGGAAGGCGATTCACGATCAATTCAAACCCCGGGTAAACGATCAGATGACTGATGAAACGCTCTATACTTTACTAAGTGAAATGATTGTAGTACTTAATGATAATCACCTGAACCTATATCCGACCAATGGAGAATTGCCCGTCTTTCCCGGAGGGGTTTTGAGTTACCGCAACGGGGAATTGAAGATTCTTAAAGTACAGGAAGATTACGATCTTGAAGTTGCTAAATCGTACACTGAAGCCTATACACAGGTAACGGAAAATATCGGGTACGGAAAATTACCGGATAATCTGATTTATTTAAATGTGAAGGGCACCGATGGTATGAAAGAAATAGAAAAGCAGATGGAAAAAATGATGCCCACACTTGCGGGTGCCAGAGGCGTTATCATTGACATCCGGGGATTCTATGGCGGGTATGATCCTGCCTCGCAATACCTGGCAGGTTGCTTTGCTCAATCAAAAAAATTATACATGACCACGAAAAAACGAAACGGTCCGGCTCATACAGATTTTACCGAACCAGCCGCGTGGTATGTGGAGCCCAAAACAAGCAAATCTTATACGAAACCCGTAATTGTGCTTTCTTCGCGCTTTACCCAAAGTGCAGGTGAAACTTTTGAGTTAGCCCTTCGTCAGTTTGACCATGTAAAAGTAGTAGGTGATACAACGGCCGGAAGTTTTTCAGACAATCCGAATTTCGAATTGTATAATGGGTGGATGTTCAGCGTATCGGTGGGCGATTACCGCGCACCTGGCGATATCAGTTACGAGGGTTATGGAATGCCTCCGGATGTGTTCTCCAAAACCACGAAAGAAGATCTTCTTGCCGGCAAAGATGTTACCTTGGAGAAAGCCATCGGGATGCTTCATAAATAGGATTTAAGTGTTTTTAGCACTTCCGAAAGGCAGGATGCGCTTTTAACTTATTAGGCGTACCCATATATTTAGGGCGTACGTCTAATTCCATTTTATGCGCCTTTC
>JAEUVJ010000046.1 GCA_016787085.1 Chitinophagaceae bacterium
GCCGTCTTTCAGGATAACATTGTTCAATTGGCCCCATGTAATATTCTTTTTGGGGAAGGAAGTGTAAACGATCTTTTCTGTATCAACAGTGACCGCAAGCGGTTTTCTGGATAGCTGGTATAAAATAGCGATCACAAAACAAAGAACGGCTGCCCACCAGTTATCCATTTGCATCCAGGCAAATGCAGCAATGTATAATCCTGCAAAACGGTAAGGCGCATCGATATTGTTCTTTATCCTTTCCAGGAAATAATCAATTAAGAGCACGATGATGATCAATACTGTCGCTATCGCCGAAGCTACCCTGATCTTTTTTTCTCCTGCATTAATAAGAAGAAAACAAAAAAGAGCAAAATTGATGATAATGATAAACAAAGCAAACCGGTCGTATTGCTTTACTTTATCATTCTTGAGAACAAATTCAAACTTTTGCATGATTGGTCAAAGGCCTCAGGCAGTTTGGGGAACATTACTTGCCACCAGCAGGTTACACAATTTGAACAGCACCCTGGCCCCTACATTCGAGTTCCAGTCGCTGTCGCTGATACCTACTTCACACAGATCAAAACCGATGATCTTCCTTCCGCTGTTCAGTACTTTCCGGAGCAGGTAATAGATTTCTTCAGCCTCAAAACCACCGGGCACCGGTGTTCCGGTATGCGGACAAAGCTTCCTGTCGAGGCCATCAATATCAAAACTGATATATACTTTGTCGGGCAACTGGCTGATGATCTCATCTGTGATATTCTTCCAGGTATCGCCTTCGTACTGGCGGCATTTGATCGCTTTATCAAAATAAGTGATCACACGACCACCGCTTTCAGCAATATATTTCTTTTCTCCAAGGCCGAAATCACGGGGTCCCACCTGTACCAATTTTGCGATCTGCGGTACTTCGTTCAGTGCATTATACATGATACTGGCATGAGAGTAATTAAACCCTTCGTATGCCTCCCGCAGGTCGCAGTGCGCATCTATCTGCAATATCCCAAAATCGCCGTGCTTTTCCCCGATCGCTTTCATGAAGCCGAGGGGAACGCTATGGTCACCCCCCAATACACCCACCAGCTTTCCTTTCTCCAACAGCACCTTTGTTTGCTCATACACCCATGTATTCAGGTAAATGCTTCCTCCATTGATATCCTTGATCGTTTTCAGCATAAACTGATTAGCCGACACTTCATCACCTTTCGAGATATAGTCAATATACAATTCTGCTTCTTTACGCAGATAGTCGCTCTTCATTAATATCTTCCGGTCGGTCTGCCGCATATAAAAACCCTTTTTCCATGCATCCGGCACATCCAGGTCGCAGACATCCACCTGCAGGCTTGCTTTTAATATGGCTTCCGGGGCACGGGCGGTACCGGAGCCATAGCTCACCGTCACCTCCCAGGGAACAGGTACTATCACCAGGTGCGCATCTTCTTCAGTAGTAGGAAGCCCGAATATGTTGTTATTGGGGTTACTTACATTGTCCGGGTCGTATTTGGAAAGGTCGAACATGGGCAAAAATTGAAAACGGTCTGCAAGTTACAAGCGTTTGAGGTAGCAGCAAAATCGGGTAAAAAAGGGTAGCGTCCCGGTTTGACCATATGAACTGAAACACAGCCCTGGTACATTTCAAAATTTCTTTGGTATCATTTCTGCTTATTTACTCCCGCTATAATGCGATATTCAACATTTCCTGATATGAAAACAACCGGCATTTTTATAGTTCTGATGAGCTTTCTGTTGAGTTGCTCTTCACCGAATAAAACAACAGGCACTGCTACAACTTCGCCCGGTAAGATCACAAAGACTGATGTATTCCGGGGAGGTACCTCGTTTGACAACCCGGTAGTGATCAGGGTAACAACAGAAAAGGCAGGAGTGGCAGAAGAGTATAAATGGTTATCCAATAACTATCCCGGCTATACTACTATCAGGAAGACACAGGCAAGCAAAGAAAAAAAACGGTATGATATCATACGTATAAAAACAAAAGGCGGGGAAATAAAGGACATTTATTTTGACACCACCAGTTTCTTTGGAAACCCGTAATGACACCTGCATTGAATTCCGTTCACTACGTCTTCTGAAAGTTCCCGCCTCAGGTTGCCCATTCCCGTTCCTCCGCTACCTTTGCGCATATTTTAGCGGAATGGCGTATAAAAATCAGCAACATTTCATCGAAGCACTGGAAAAAGCAGGAGAACTCGTTCGTATAAAAAACTATGTCAATCCGAAGCTGGAAATGGCAGAGATCACCGACCGTATCAGCAAGTCAGGAAATGGCGGCAAGGCATTGTTGTTTGAGAATACCGGGTATGATTTCCCTGTTCTCATGAATGCCTATGGCAGCGAAAAAAGAATGTGCATGGCGCTTGGAGTAGATCAGCTCGATGATGTGGCGAGGGAGATAGAAAGCCTGTTTAAATTATTGTCGTCCCCGAAAGAAAGTATCCTGGATAAACTAAAACTGCTTCCCAAACTTGGACAATTCGCCAGTTGGATGCCCAAAGTGAAAAAGGGAAGGGGAGAATGCCAGGAAGTGGTGATGCAAAACCCGGATATTACAAAACTGCCCGTCATCACCTGCTGGCCGAAAGATGGTGGCCCCTTTGTGACGCTGCCCGTCATTCATACCAAAGATCCTAATACGAATTCCCGTAATGTGGGCATGTACAGGATGCAGGTGTTTGGCCCCACGCTGACAGGTATGCATTGGCATAAACATAAAGTATCGGCCAAACATTTTTCTGAATACAAGAAGCTGAATAAGCGGATGCCGGTAGCCGTGGCGCTGGGTGGTGACCCGGTCTATGCCTATTCTGCCACTGCACCGTTACCGGAGAACGTGGATGAGTATATGCTCGCCGGGTTTCTGCGAAAGAAAAAAGTAGAACTGGTGAAGTGTATCACTCAACCTGATGTGGAAGTACCGGCTGATGCTGATTTTATTATTGAAGGTTATGTTGATCCTGGCGACGAGCTGATATGGGAAGGACCATTCGGCGACCATACGGGTTATTATTCCTTACCTGACTGGTATCCCCGCTTTCATATCACAGCCATCACACATAAAAGGAATCCTGTTTACCCGGCAACAATTGTCGGCATACCGCCACAGGAGGATGCCTGGCTGGGAAAAGCCACCGAAAGGATCTTCCTCGCACCTATCAAAATGACGATGGTACCTGAGATCATGGATATGGATATGCCGGTGGAAGGCGTATTTCACAACCTTGTCATCACAAAGATCAAAAAGGATTATGCCGGGCAGGGCCAGAAAGTAATGAATGCGATGTGGGGAGCGGGACAGATGATGTTCAATAAAATATTAGTATTGGCCGATGAAGGAGTAAAGATTCAAAACTACCTGGAATTAACCCGGTATGTTTTCAAAAACCTGAACCCTGCTACGGATATATATTTCTCAACCGGGCCAATGGATGTGTTGGATCATAGTTGCAGTAAGTTAGGTTTCGGCGGCAAGATGTGTATTGACGGAACGAAGAAGTTTGGGGAGGAAGTGGATGATGGTTACCGAATGCAGGTTACAAGTTACAGGTTACAGGAAGTGGCTTTGACATCGAAATTCCCTGAAATAAAAGCTGTAAATGTTTCTTTACTGGAAAAAGATATTCCATGTATCATTGTTTCTGTGGAAAAGAACAGGAAGGGACATATCAAAGAACTGCATGAGCAAATATGCGGATTGCAGGAAATGGAAAGCATTAAGATGATCCTGTATGTGGAGCATACTGTAGATGCCAATGACCTGCCTGTCGCTTTATGGCGATTGTGTAACAACCTTGACCCGAAACGGGACTATCATCTTTATAAAGGCCCGGTTCGCAGCTCGCAGCTAACAGCTAAAAGTTCATATCTCGCCTGTATCGGCTTTGACGGAACACGTAAAACAAAAGAGCTGGATGATTTTCACCGCGACTGGCCGAATATCATTGTAGCCGATGATGAAACGATCAACACGGTGGATGCAAAATGGAGTACATTAGGTATCGGCGAATTCATTCCATCACCTTCATTAAAATTCAAAGACCAGCTATACGGGGAAGAAGCCGTAGTGAATTAAGCCCGAAGGGCTGTTATTATTATAAAAAAAGAAATCGCAGAATAAACCAGAACCCAGAAGGGGTGGCATTAATTTAATATCAACTTTCTTTGCCTGAGCATTCATCTGATTGCTTACATTTCTTAATAGTCCTGGTGCTTTATTATCCTAAATTTGGGCCGCACATTTCATCGTATCAATGGAATTATGACGAAGAATGAGGGAAATATGAATTTAAATTCCCCTTTAGGGGCCAGGGGTATCAATATTCTGATGACTGGCGCCGGCGCTCCCGGAGCCGCCGGCATTCTGCAATGCCTGTGGCAGCATTCCGCCATTCATATCACCGCAGCAGACGCCAATCCAAACGCAGTAGGTCGTTACCTGGTCAAAGATTTTGCTGTCATTCCGAAAGCATCTGATCCAGCCTTTGTTGATACGGTTCTTTCCCTGTGCCGTGAAAAGAATATTCATGTGGTATTGCCCCTTGTTACCAGGGAACTGATCCCGCTGGCACAACACGGCAAAGAATTTGAAGTCGCCGGGGCAAAACTGCTGGCATCACCTGCAGCATCGCTGGAGATCGCCAACGACAAAAGCAAACTTTACCAGTTTCTCCAGTGGAGAGGTTTGGATGTTCCGGACTTCAGGGTTGCCGAAAATATAGAGCAGTTTGAATCTGCTGCCAAAGAATTAGGCTATCCCGGCAAGACCATCTGCTTCAAACCATCTGTTTCCAATGGCAGCCGTGGTTTCCGTATCATCAGTCATACAATAGATGAACATTATCTGCTATTCAACGAGAAACCGGCTTCGACTTTTATATCATATGCTGATGCTATAAGAATACTTTCTTCGAAACCGTTTCCGGAACTGCTCGTGAGTGAGTACTTACCCGGTGAAGAATATTCTGTGGATTGCTTAGCCAATAACGGTAAAGCCGTATTGATCGCTCCCCGCCTGCGCAAAAAAATGATCAATGGCATCAGCGTGGAAGGAGAATTTATAAAAGAAGAAAGTATCATTGGGTATTGTTCAGAGATCATCCATGAACTGCAATTGCATGGCAATATCGGCATACAGGTAAAACGGTCTGCCACAGGAAAATTCCTGGTCATTGAAATAAACCCCAGGGTACAGGGAACGATCTCAGCCGCATTAGGGGCCGGAGTCAATTTACCCCTGCTGGCTGTCAAACAAGCACTCGGCCTGCCCGTTTTCGAAGAAGAACTGCAGGTAAAATGGGGAACTAAATTCTCCCGTTACTGGAGCGAGGTTTTTTACGAATAACCCGTCCATTGACCATTGAAACAAAGAATACAACCTGTGAACATTTTTAACCGTCTGCCTGTTAAGTTTCTTTACTTAAATTGCTCTAAAAATACGAGGATGAAAAAAGTAAGTGCAGGTTTCCTGATGAGTTTGCTGGCGCTGATCGGTTGTGCACAACCTAAGGAAAAGGAAGCCGCCAATAATAATACTTTATTGTGGAGGATCAGCGGTAACGGCCTGGCCAAACCTTCCTACCTGTATGGCACCATCCACATGCTTTGTGCGGATGATGCGATGCTGAGCGACAATATGCGGAATGTTATCCACAAAGCAGACGAAGTGTATTTCGAAGTGGACCTGGACAATCTTTTCGAAATGTTTACCGTAATGAGCAAAATGAAAATGAAGGGTGACACGACACTGAAAGACCTTCTGAGCGAAGCTGACTATGAAAAAGTAAAAGGATATTTCGAAGGCAAAAGTTCTATGCTGCCTTTCTCTACGCTGGAAACATTCAAACCCATTCTTGCATTATCCACGGTGCAGGAAAAATCCATGCAATGTGAGAATATGGCGATGATGGAAGCAGTGATCATGGGAGAAGCAAAAAAAAGTGATAAGAAGATCAAAGGCATGGAGACGATGGCATACCAGGCGGGAGTATTGGACAGCATCCCGTATAAACTGCAGGCAGAACAATTAGTGAGTTATATTGATAACATCGGTAAGAATAGTGATGAAGACAAAGAACTGAATGAAATGATGAGCGCCTACATGAGCCAGGACCTGCAGCGGCTGGAAGACCTGATGAAGAAGACGGATATGGGCATTGGCAACTTTACCGAAGTACTGTTGTATAACCGAAACCGCAACTGGGTAGCCAAAATGAAGGATATACTACCCGGAAAAACATTGCTGATAGCAGTAGGAGCGGGCCATCTGCCCGGCGACCAGGGAGTGATCAGTCTGCTGCGTAAAGCGGGTTATGTCCTTACTCCCCTCGAAAACAAGATCAACCGGTCGAAAGAAATATAGTGGTTGATACCACCATGCTGCAACTTCATTTTTCTCCTTTTCCTGTATTAACAACACGCAGGCTTGTTTTGCGACAGCTAACTGCTGAAGACGAGCCGGCAATATTTACGCTTCGTTCTAACGAGGCCGTTAATAAATATCTTGACAGGATCAAAGCACGGTCATTGGAAGATGCCCGGCGGTTTATTAATAAAGTGAATAACAGCATCCGCAACAATGAAGCTATTTTCTGGGGTATTTGCCCTGCAACGGAAACAACCATCATCGGCACAGCCTGTCTTTGGAACATAGATATTCAAAACGAAAAAGCGGAGATAGGCTATGAGCTACTGCCTGCCTGGCAGGGAAAAGGGCTGATGCAGGAGGCGTTGTCCGTTATTATAGATTTTGGTTTTGCCTATATGCACCTGCGTGCCATCGTAGCAATGGCTGATCAGCAAAATGAACGATCCGTAAAACTTCTGGAAAAACATGGGTTCAAACGGGAAGCAAACAAGAAAAGTTCTTTAACAAAAGACGATGAGACCAGTAACATGATCACTTACCGGCTGGGCAGGAAATGATAAACATTAATCATATAATACAGGATATCCTTTGTCTATCCAGTCCACTTTTATATTCTTCACCAGGTTCAGTAAAAAATAATTCGTGAATCGCATATCCTTCAGCAACCGGATCGCCGGTCTTACATTCGGACAGTTTGCAAACGGGCAACAACCGCAATACACCACCAGCTTCCTGTCCTTTGGAAGACTTTTCAGTTCACCTTTCAGTTTATCCAGTTTATCCTTGTCTTTTGTCATACCGATATGAACAGAACCGGGTATGTAGGACTTAGGCCCGATACAAAAAATAACAGGAATATCTTTTGCCTCCCTGATCGCCCGGGCGAGGTCAGCCGGCTGCATCAATTGACCGGGTGTCCAGTTTTCCGGGCCCTGGCCCCATCCTTTGATCACAAAAAAGAAAGACAGCCCTAAAAAAAACAATTTGATACCTGTACTTGTCATATATGATCGTTTTTGGCTGCAAATATAAAAGCCCCGCAGTGGTTCTTATGTGACAAGAATTACCATTACCCGCTTTTTAATAACTTTATACAAAACAACCGTTATGAGAATAAGGACATGGTTCCTTGTTTATTTTGTACTGCCGGCAGCGGCGGGATATTCGCAGGCTAAAGTGGTGGACGTCGGAAAAGAGAATGTCCAGATCAGTAGCCTGCTATTTTACAGTGTAGGAGGTGAACCTGTATCCCGGGCCAAATATGTACGGGTGGTAGCAGGTACACCATACTTCAGCGAGCACTTCATGAAAGGGAAACTGGCGATGGGAGATGGCCGGATGTATGATAGCCTGCAGTTAAAACTGGATATGGTTGATCATACATTACTTTTTATTGGCAAAGACGGCTCAGAACTGGTAGCCACCACTTCTGTGAAAGGAGTAACCTTGACAGATTCGCTTACCGGCCGGCAGCATCACTTTATTCATTCATCTTATCTGCCGCTTGCAAAAAACATGGACAAGGGCTGGTATGAAATACTAGCCAGCGGGCATGCCATCCTGTATAAATACATCAGAAAAGAGATAAAAGAAAATAAGCCTTATGGATCGGCTACAACAGAGCAAACCATTGAGCACACCGGGGAGTACTATGTCTTTCATCAAAACAACTTCAGACGGGTTAAGAAAATAAAAGAATTACCGGAGATACTGGCCGGGAAGAAAGAAGAATTGAGTAACTATGCCGGGCAAAAGAAATGGACAGGTAAATCGGATGAAGACTATGCAGAACTGGTCACTTTTTTCAATAAATTGATCGAAACGGATTGATTGCAAGTAAAAAAGACTATCATGTACCGCTTTTTGTCTATCCTCTTTATGGGTTGTACTTTTTTGATGATCGCCTGTTCCTCTTCTGATGAAAGCACACCAATGCGTGAAAAGAAAGATAAAAAAGCCAGCGGGCCTGCGAAGATCATTGCAAAAGTGGAATTTTCTTCCCTAGGTTGTTTTCATCATCGCAAGTCAAAGTTATTAATATTGCAAAAAGGCGAACAGTCCTATGTACGCATCGAAAACGATGGTAAAACGCCTTTTGAAAAAGAATTAGGAAACTCGCAAATGGTCGCCTTTCGTGAGTTTATCAGGCAACTTAAAAACTTAAGAAACTCGGATAGCTATTGCACAACAGTTGATTCATACAATGTAACCTACCAAAGTGAAACAATCAACAAAGACGATGCAAGTTGTGCCTGGAAAGGCTATCAAGCATTATGTAACGAGTTGTTCAACTCGGACTACCTGAGTGCATTTAACTGAAATGAAATAATGACCTAATGACCAAGCAGGAAATAAAAAACAAACTAACGGAGAACCATCATCGGTTAATTGATCTTGTGCTTTCCCTGAGCGATACCGACTTTCTTCATTCCGCCAATGGCAAATGGACAGCAGGGCAACAACTGGATCATATCTGCCGCAGCGTTTATCCTGTCAGGCTCGCCTTTAGTTTGCCCCGTTTCATGCTGTCCCTCTTCTTCGGAAAATCCAACCGCCCTTCCCGTGACTATGATGAGCTTGTTGCAAAATACCTGAAGAAATTAGAAGGCAATTACCAGGTAGCCGAACGTTTTGTGCCTAAACCAGTGCAACCAGATAAGATAATAAAATTAAAAGACGAATTGCTTAAAGCCATTGACAGCCTTAATAAAAATATTGACAAATACAGCGAAGAGCGATTAGATAAACAAATACTGCCACACCCGCTATTAGGCAAGCTAACCCTGCGGGAAATGTTATACTTCACTATTTACCATGCAGAGCACCATCGTAAATTAGTTTTACAGTATTTAGGCCGTTAGCTATCTTGTTTACTAAGAGAATATATAATGAACCCATTCAACTCCCTTTTCTTACTATTCTTTCTGCCTGTTATTTCCTGGAGAAGCGAACCGGCCAACGAGATCAGTATCATCATCAACAATCTCCGGAATAGCAAAGGGCAGGTGTTGGTCAGTTTGTTCAAAGACGGTGATGGCTATCCAGATGAACCGGAAAAAGCATTCAGAAAGGGAAAAGCCACTATTATTTCCGGTAACCGGGCCACATTGAGTTTTACCGATCTGCCTTCCGGCGAATATGCAGCCGTAATATTACATGATGAGAACAGCAACCTGAAAATGGATAAGAACTGGATCGGCCTGCCCAAAGAAGGGTATGGTTTTTCCAATAACGTAATGGGAACATTCGGCCCTCCAGGTTTTAGCAAAGCCAGCTTCCGGCATACGGCAGATAAGCTGTCGGTAGTTTCGATCAGGTTGCGGTATTAAAAAAAATCCCGCCATAGGGCGGGACATACAAATAGTTTTATCACAAAGATCATAGCACTCTTTCCAGGCCCGAAAAGAAGAAATTGCCTTCAATGATGGCATTCTCATCGCTGTCACTGCCATGTACAGCATTTTCTCCAACGGAGGTAGCATATAATTTGCGGATAGTGCCTTCAGCCGCTTGTGCCGGATTGGTGGCGCCGATCAGTGTGCGGAAAGTGGCAACAGCATTAGCTTTTTCCAGTATGGCTGCGATGATAGGCCCGCTGCTCATGAACTCTACCAGTTCTCCGTAAAACGGTCTTTCTTTATGGATCGCATAAAACTCACCTGCTTTTTCAGGACTGAGTTTGGTCATTTTTAGCGCTACTATTTTAAATCCTTCTTTGATAAACCTGTCAATGATCGCCCCGGCATGCCCATTCTTCATAGCGTCAGGTTTGATCATGGTGAATGTTCTGTTACTCATATATTGTCGTTTGTTTAAATACTTTTTACTATCCCCGTTCAGGGGCGGCCGCAAAGGTAATGGCAATTGGGTAATCGGCCAATTTGATAGTGGTCATACCTTTTTCCAAAAACAGGCAATACCATCAGTAAATCAGCGAATTGACACATCAGCACATTTCCCTACCTTCGCTGCCGCTTTATGAAGCCTATACAGGAATTATATCCGTTGTTGACACAGCAACCGAAAAAGGTGGTCATCACCACTCACCAGAAACCCGATGCAGACGCCATGGGTTCATCTCTGGCACTTTTTCACCTCCTCCGGAAACTTGGACACACCGTAACCGTCATTTCGCCTACCAACTGGGCGCAGTGGCTCGACTGGATGCCAGGCTGCGACGAAGTAATAGATTTCGACTTCAACCGAAAACTGGCCGATGAAGCCCTGAACAGCGCAGAATGGTTATTCTGTCTTGACTTCAACATCTTTCACCGGACCAAAACAATGACGCAAAGACTGAAAGAACTTCAATGCGTCAAGATCCTGATTGACCATCACCAGGAACCGGATGAAGCGTCATTTGATTATGGCATCAGTGATGTGCGCAAAAGTTCAACCTGTGAAATGGTGTATGATCTTATCGTAGGGTCAGGCCACCAGGATAAAATTGATGAAGCGATCAGTGAATGCATTTATGCCGGGGTGGTAGGCGATACCGGTTCGTTTCGTTTTCCTTCGGCCCACGCCGGTGTACACCAGTTGGTAGCCGACCTCAAGTCCCGTGGCCTGGCTCATCAGAAAGTACATGAAAATCTCTTTGATAATTTCTTAGAAAATAAATTACGTTTCACCGGTCATGTATTGCTGCACCGGATGCAGGTATTTTATGAATATAATACGGTACTGGTCTCTATACCGAAATCAGATCTTCTAAAATTTCATATCAAGACAGGCGATACGGAAGGCCTGGTAAATTTTCCGCAGACCATCCAGGGGATCAAGCTCGTAGGGCTGGTGATAGACAGGGACGAAGAGAGAAAATGGAGCTTCCGCAGCAAGGGTGAATTTGATTGTAATACCTTTGCCCGCAAATATTTTGAAGGAGGCGGACATTACAATGCCTCCGGGGGCAGGAGCAGCGATTCGCTGGAAATAACGGTGCAGAAATTCAAAGACGCAATAAAAGAAAACAAATCTCTATTACAATAATCACTACAAATGAAAAGGATCAATTATTTTTTGGTGACGATCGCCGTCCTGTCACTGGCTGTAGCTTGCAATAAAGTAACCTACAAGAAAACAAAAAGCGGGCTGGCCTATAAACTTTTCTCTTCCGGTGGTAAGGATACGCTGAAAGACGGCCAGATCATTAAATTCAACTACTCTATCAAATTCAATGATTCACTGATGGACCGTTTCAATAGTTATGGCAAAATGCCGGGCTATGTGAAGATCCAGAAAATGGAGAAACCCACATACGATTTCCAGGAGATATTGCCGATGATGAAGAAAGGGGATAGCCTGGTCACCGTACAGATGGCGGACTCATTGATGAAATTGCAGTCACCGCTGCTTCCTCCCAATGCTAAAAAAGGGGACAGGCTTGTAATGACCGTAAAGATCCTGGAAGTTTTCAGTGTTGACAGTCTGGCTTTGGCTGACTATAACAAAGAAATGGAACGTGACAGGCCACGCCAGGAAAAAGAACAGCAGGAAGAAATGGCCCGCATGCAAAAGGAGCAAGAAGAAATGCGTAAGAAAGAAGAAGAAGACCTGGTAAAATCAGGTGAAGTAGCCAAAGAACTGAAAGAAATGGAAGCCTACCTGGCCGCTAAAAAGATCAATGCGCAGAAAACCGGGAAAGGCACGTATGTAACGATCAAAGAACCGGGTACAGGTGCACAGGCTGCCAATGACAAATATGTGAATGTAAAATACAGCGGCCGGCTACTCAGAAATGACAGTGTTTTCCAGTCAGATGCGTATGCTTTCCAGTTAGGAAAGGGCAATGTAGTTCGCGGATGGGATGAAGGTTTGCTGCTGTTCAAAGAAGGAGGCAAAGGAACATTATATATTCCCGGTTTCCTTGCCTATGGCAAAAATCCCGGCCCCGGCTCACAACCTTTCGAAGCATTGATCTTTGATATCGAAATGCTGCAGGTTTCTGACAGCGCTATCACTGTACAACGCCAGCCTCACTAATAAGAAATTGATGCTGCTCAATTGAAACCTGATCGCAGTTAAACAATAAACAATGAACTTTGCACCGTTCCGTCATTTGCGGGACGGTTTTTTATTTTGTGAAGATTGGCCCCGTTTTTAGTCCAGGAATAATTTGCTACCCTAACTGAAACTGAAGGCGCCCGTTACCCTCGTATTTTCGCCTGCTACCACCCAAACGCTATCCGGTTCCTTTGAGAAACATGAAAAGCCGCTCATTCAGCTCTGATGAATAAAGAAATTCTGCTATGCAGGATTTTTTTATTTTATGGAGGCCTATACCTGGCCCATACAGGCCGTTACCAGTTTAACCGTTTCCCTGGCTTCTTTTACATCATGCACACGGAGGATGTTGGCCCCGTTCATGAGTCCGATCGTATGGAGCACAGTCGTTCCATTCAAGGCCTCCTCGGCTGTTATTCCAAGAGTTTTCCAAATGGTAGATTTGCGGGAAACTCCCAGCAAAAGAGGTGTTTCCAGCATTTTGAATACAGAAAGATGGCGTAACAACTCAAAATTATGCTCAATGGATTTTCCAAAACCAAAACCGGGATCAATGATGATATCACGGATGCCGGATTTGCGGAGCTCTTCGGTTTTGAAAATAAAATAGTCAAGCACCTCTTTGGTTACATTTTCGTATTGCGGCGACTGTTGCATGGTTTGCGGAGTGCCTTTCATGTGCATCAGTATATAGGGTACATGTAAAGAAGCTACCACCGGGATCATGAGTTCGTCAAGGCTGCCCGCACTGATATCATTAATTACCGAAGCCCCGGCCTCCACGGCTTCTTTGGCAACTACAGAATAAAAAGTATCCACCGATATTACTGCTTCCGGGAACTGCCGGTGAACGGCCTCTATACCACTGATCACTCTTTTCAGCTCCTCTTCAGCGCTTACCCTTTCACTTCCAGGGCGGGTGCTTTGCCCACCGATATCAAGAATATCTGCGCCATCCCCCAGCATTTTTTCCGCTTGTTTCAGAATAGCATCCGTATCTGTATAGCGGCTTTCCGTATAAAATGAATCCGGTGTTGCATTGATAATACCCATCACCAGGGGTTTATCCACAGTGAGCATCCGTCCTTTGCAATTCAATGTAAACATTAGCGCTTGATTCGTTATTTTTGAAGCGAAGGTAATTCAGAAGGAAGTAAATCACATAAAGTCATATTGGTCAGATGAGTCATAAAACCCAATACCGGCCTCTTTACTGAAATACGATGCATGACTTTAGTGACTACTATGACCAGATATGACTAATTTGACACCATTCGACCGATATGACAGAACTGATCAGTATGACAACAACGGACCAGCAATACGACCAGGTGATCCATTCCTGTAAAGACGTTTTCCTGAAAAAAGCTAAGGATTACGGCACGGCATGGAGAGTGCTGCGTACCATTTCTATCGTGGACCAGATATTTATCAAAGCCCAGCGCATCCGTACCATCCAGGAAAAAGGACAGCAAAAAGTAGCGGATGACATCGCAGCAGAATTCAAAGGCATCATTAATTATGCGATCATCGGACTGATACAGCTCGATCTTCATGCCGGAGCACCGGAAGAGCTGGAGCTGGCAAAAGTTTCAACGCTATACGATCAGTATGTAGCAGCAGCGAAACAACTGATGCAGGATAAAAACCATGATTACGGAGAAGCCTGGCGCAGCATGAGCCAGGAAAGTTTTGTGGACCTGATATTGATGAAACTGCAGCGCATACGCCAGATACTGAGCAATGAGGGGAAAACGATCATGAGTGAAGGAATAGATGCCAATTATAATGACATTATCAATTATGCTGTGTTTGCATTGATATTGATGTCAGAGGGATGAAGTAAGAAGTACGAGGTCAGAAGTATGAAAACAGCAAGGACAGACAGGAAAAAGAAAACATAATTATATCTATTGCCCGGCCATTACTGGTATGGCAATACATTCAAAAAAGCTACGGGCTTTAGTCCAAACCAGCCGGTCGTTTTAAAAGCAATGTCTCGTATGAAATTTCTGATCACCATAGCAAGGATCCTTGTCGGGTTGCTATTCATTTTCTCCGGCCTGGTCAAAGCCAATGATCCGCATGGCCTCAGCTACAAGATGCAGGAGTTTTTTGAGATATGGGGCGTGCATCAGTTCAATAGCTGGACATTGTGGCTATCCATCCTCATGAACGCTTTTGAGATCATTGCAGGATTTGCCCTGTTGCTGGGATGGCGAATCAGGCTTTTTATCTGGTTGCTTTTATTACTGATACTGTTCTTTACTTTCCTTACAGGATATACCTACATCACCGGCAAACCTGCGAATTGCGGCTGTTTTGGCGATTGCATCCCTATTACTTCCAAAACCTCTTTCTTAAAAGATCTACTATTAACGGCGCTGATCGGTTTCCTTTTCTGGCAGCAAAGGAAAATAAAGGCACTGTTTACAGGAAAAGCGAACAATATTGCCATGCTGCTGGTGATCGCATTTAGCTTCGGTATTCAATGGTACACGCTAAATTACCTGCCTGTGATAGATTGCCTGCCTTACAAAAAAGGAAACAACATCAACCAGCAGATGCAAATGCCGGCGAATGCGATACCCGACAGTACGGTCATTACGTTTGTTTATAAAAAAGACGGCAAAGATGTGGAGTTCACGGCTGACCAGTTCCCGGAAGATTTCAATACACCACCGTATGAGTTCGTAAAACGTTATGACAAGATCGTAAGAAAAGGTTCGAACAATACGCCGCCCATCAAGGGATTTTCACTATCCGGTATCACCAACGAAGATTCTACCCAGTTTGTACTATCCCGCCCATACGCCATCCTGTTATTTTGTGAAGATTTCTCTGTTCCCGTATCTGACTGGCAGAAGGATTTTGAGAAACTTTACACAGAGGCCAAAGCAAAGAATATCCCTGTATTTGCCGTCACCCGGCAATTAGAAGAAGCCCGGCAAAGACTGGGAACTGCTTCTTTCAAAGACATCAGCATTTTCAAATGCGATTTTACCGCCATCCGTACAGCAGCCAGGTCCAATCCTAGTGTTTACTTATTAGAAAACGGTACGGTAAAAAACAAGCAAAGCTACCGGAGGATAAGCAAGATCTCTGAGGACCTGAGAAGGATAGCGGTTCAACCGGTAATCCTACCAATAGGTATTGATACTCTTCAAAGCCGGGATACAACCAATCAGCCACCAGTAATAAGTAACCAATAACCATGCTCCGGTACATCATCAAAAAAATACTCTACGGTCTCCTGGTATTGATAGGAGTGGTGATGCTGGTCTTCTTTCTTTTCCAGGGTTTCGGCGATCCTTCGAGACTGGTAATGGGACAAACAGGCGACGCCGCTACGCAGGCCAATATCCGCAAAGAATTATACCTGATCAACGAACAGGGTGAACCTATTCCCAAATTCAAACAGTTCCTGTATTACCTGAATGATGTTTCCCCGGTATGCGTTCACAGTAAAACGGATATTGAAAAAAAGCAATTAAAGGGTTTTTTCATAGGGGGTGAAAAAAAGTTTGGGCTAAAGGTTCCATACCTGCGTAAATCGTACCAGAGCAAAAGAGATGTATGGAGTGTATTGATGCAGGCCCTGCCGGGCACATTGATGCTGGCTTTTGCCGCCATGTTCATTGCTACACTGATCGGTATACCGCTTGGCGTGGTCGCCGCTGTCAAACAAAATACATGGGTGGATACATCTGCCATTTTTTCAAGTATAGTTGGTATATCGGCCCCTTCATTCTTCATGGGCATTATCATCGCTTACCTGTTCGGCTTTGTACTGAGCGATTGGACCGGCCTCCATATTTCGGGAAGCTGGTTTGATATTGATGAGGTAACAGGGGAAAGAAGAATGAGCCTGCAGAATTTAATTCTTCCGGCTATTACCCTGGGTATCCGTCCGCTGGCGATCATTACCCAGCTTACCCGCAGCGCCATGCTCGATGTACTCGACCAGGATTATATCCGCACCGCGTATGCAAAAGGGTTGAGTAAACGGAAGGTGATCTGGAAACATGGTTTACGCAACGCATTGAACCCTGTTATCACTGCCGTTACCGGGTGGTTTGCTGAATTACTCGCCGGCGCCTTTTTTGTCGAATACATTTTTGGCTGGCAGGGTATGGGCAAGGTAACGGTAGATGCCTTGGACAAATTAGATTATCCTGTGGTGATGGGATCGGTACTGGTAGCTGCTGCTTTTTTTATTCTTGTCAATATACTGGCGGATATACTTTATGGAGTAGTGGATCCGCGGATTAAGGTCCAATGAGCTTTGGATTTCCGTTTTTATCACGAATTACTTTTGCAGCCGTATCTATGGTATTATCGTCAATAAAATCCGGAACAACTTCTCCTTTTATAGATTCAAGAGGAACGATCTGGCCAACTACTATATCATCTACCATACCCATAAAACCTGATGAACATTCTTCCGTTAACATCGTATCATTTTGTTGCGTAATATCAGGTTTACCGGGAGCCAAAGGTGCTTCGATCATATCCAAAGATTCGTTTTTTATATCCTGATCGTGAATCATTGGTTTTCCTGTGACATTTTCCCTGCATCCTGTCAACAAGCTTCCAAAAACTATAACAACTATCGCCAGGAATTTTTTCCAGAAAGGAACAGATGCTGCTAACAATTTGTTCAAAGAATTCTCTTTACCTGTTAACTGATCATTGCGAAAACGGCCGCAGGTCTTTTCTCCTTTTCTATGTAGAAAATAATTCTGCACATCCTCGTCGCTGAGTACAGTAAAATCCACGACGGTCTTTGAGCAAACATTGCAAAAGGCGCCCCGTTCGTTAGGCGTCATCTCCTCCCATCTTTCATGGCAAGGTGTGGGTATAGAAAGTAAAAGCATCTCTTTATTGATTGAGATGCCGGTGTATCAAAAATTCCACAAAGACCTTTATAGAGGTATCATTTCTGCTTTTTAAAGTGGATCTGGAAACCGGCGCCTACAATGACCATGCCGCTGTCATCAATACGGAAATAACTGGCAGATACTTCTACAGCGATACTCTTATTAAGAAAAACGGCATATCCGCCTGTAAGGCCGGCACCGAGAAAAACATCGGAGCCATCACCGCCATTCACAGACAGTGATCCCTGCCCGAATAATTTTCCTTTCTCATTCTTACCAAAGTAAAACCGGACATAAGGCCCCAGTGCCCATTGGGAATACCCGTCGGATGATAATATGCTGGCCTGTAAGCCGACAGCAAAATTGTTGGCAGCGAGCACACCAAAATTTGGATTGATAAGAACAACGGAGACATCTTCGGTGGCCTGCAGGCTGGCGCTGCCACCAAGCATCAAAGTACCTCTTTCTGTCTGGGCGTTCAGATCAACGGAGGCGATCAGCATAGAAATACATACAAGAGTGAGCAACTTTCGCATAGGAGTGTGTTTATGGTTAATGTAATTATTGAACGATCACTTCATTGATCACCTTTTGCCCCAGCGCCTCGTTCACCCGCTGCTTTATCTTTTCCCGCTGATAGACGAGCTCATGTTTGAGAGGCGCAACGGTCGTAGTGATGATCAGTTTGTCTCCGATGATCTGGAGTTTGTCGGTATAACGGGCGATGGTTTTTCCCATGATCTGCTCCCACACATCTTCTATCTGCAACGCCTGGATGCCGCCTTTGATCCGGCTCTTTTCTAAAAATTCTTTGATCGCATCGCTGATGGAAAATTCACCCATGAGGCAAAGGTAAAGGGTTTAAGGTCTAAAGCTCATGTGCGTACCATCTCTGCAAACATTAAACATTTTAAACCTTATAAACTATTCAAAGGCTGATGAGTTGGTACTTTACCGCTAAAGCGTCCAGGTGCTGCTTCAGTCTTTCCTCATTTGTATCCGTGATGAATACATGCCCCTCATTTTCCACACACACTTTATGCAGCAGGTTGCTGATGCGGCTCTCGTCTAATTTTTCAAATACATCATCCAGCAACAAGAGGGGAGGAAAGCCTTTCTCCTTTTTCAACACGTCCATTTCTGCCAGCTTCAGGGCAAATAATAAACTCTTCCGCTGTCCCTGCGAAGCAATATTCCGGAATGCCTGACCACCGAGGGTGATATCAAGCTCGTCCCGGTGAATACCCGACGTACTCCGGCAGGCATAGATATCTTTTTGCCGCATAGCGCTTATTAATTCAGCAAAAGAAGATTGCAGTAATTGGCTTTCGTATAAGAGAGTGATATCCTCCGGCTGCATAGCAATGCTGCTGTACAGGTGCTTTACCTGTGGCAGAAAAGAAACAAAGAACTCCTTACGCTTCTTGAAAATATATTCCCCGGGTTTGCCAAGCTGCCCGTCAAGTACATCCAGTAAGGAAAGATCCTTTTTCTCTGTTTCTGCAAATGACTTCAGCAGCGAGTTACGCTGCTGCAATACTTTGGTATAAACGATCAGGTGCTTCAGGTACTCTGCATCTACCTGTGAAAGCAATGCATCCATGAACTTCCTTCTTTCCTCACTACCGCCTGTGATCAGAACAGCATCATCAGGTGCGATGACCACGCAGGGATAGCGTCCGATATGCTGGGAGAATTTGTCGTAGGGCTGGTCATTGACAGCAAATTCCTTTTTTCCGGTTTCACGAAGTATACAGACCGTCTTTTCCTGCCTCCCGTCCAACACAAAACTTCCCTCTATCCGAAAACCGTTCATTCCCTGCTGCACACTGTTGCCGTCAGCCCGTGTAAAATAGCTTTTTGTAAAACAGAGATAATGGATCGCATCAAGAAGATTGGTCTTTCCTACACCGTTGTTACCGCAGATGCCCACGATACGTTCCGTAAAATCAAAAGAACGGTTCGTATAGTTTTTATACTGCAGGAGTGATATGGAACGGAGGGCCAGCATTGAAGGCTGCAAGATAACGGAAGAAGGCGCAAGCCACAAGATACAAGGCCGGGTCCGTAACGGGAATCGCCCTGGTTTGAGTTCGGTCATAACCTTTTGGCTAAGAAACTCTTCTGGCTCCGGTGACACAAACCCAAAATCTGAAATAGGCAATAGTAAATTGCATTCTTTCCCTTATTTTTGCGGCTCAAATTTTAACCCATTGGCTACCAAATTTTCCAAAGAGACTTACCTCTACTGGTACGAACTGATGCAACTGATCCGCCAGTTTGAACTGATGGCGGAAGAGAAATA
>JAEUVJ010000070.1 GCA_016787085.1 Chitinophagaceae bacterium
GATACATTTTGATCTGCCAAAAGAAAAGTCATCCATTATCAAAGTCATCGGAGTTGGCGGAGGCGGGGGCAATGCAGTGAATCACATGTTCAGCCAGTCCATAGAAGGAGTGAATTTCATTATATGCAATACGGATGCACAGGCCCTGGCAGGAAGCAATATTCCCAATCGTGTACAACTTGGGCCACACCTGACACAAGGTCTTGGTGCAGGCGCCAATCCTGACATTGGCCGGCAGGCAACTGAAGAATCTCTCGAGGAGATCAAACGTATACTTGAAGTGAACACGAAGATGGCATTTATCACAGCCGGTATGGGCGGTGGTACAGGTACCGGCGGTGCGCCGATCATTGCCAAGATCTGTAAGGACCTTGGTATCCTGACAGTGGGTATTGTTACCACACCTTTTGCTTATGAAGGAAGAAAAAGACAATTGCAGGCAGAAGAAGGTATCAAAACATTAAAGGGGTATGTGGATACATTGCTGGTGATCAGCAACGATAAATTGCGTCACCAGTTTGGTAACCTGAAAATGCGTGAAGCATTCGAACGGGCGGATAATGTATTGGCGACCGCTGCGAAATGTATCACCGATGTGATCAACAGTACCGGTCAGATCAATGTGGACTTTGCCGATGTATGTACCGTTATGCGTAATGGAGGTGTAGCGATACTCGGCAGCGCTGCCGCTGCGGGTGACAACCGTGCCCATAAAGCCATCGAGGAAGCCCTCAACTCACCATTGCTGAATGATAACGATATCAGGGGCGCCAAATGGATACTCATCAATATCAATTCCGCCGAAGGCGAGAATGAGTTCACGATGGATGAGGTAGAGGTGATACAAAGTTATTTACTGACACAGGCAGGTGAAGGCACCGATGTGATCCTCGGTCTGGGGTATGATAATGCATTAGGGAACAAGCTTGGTATCACTCTTATTGCTACCGGTTTTGAGCACAAAGATCCTTTTGTCAAAAAAGAACCAAAGAAACCGGAGCCAAAGCAGGAAGACAAAATTGTTATGGTACTTGGGCAACCGGAGAAAGAATCACCATTAAAAACTGTGAATGAACTGAAAGTGGCAGAAGACAAACCGGTTTTATCCAAAGTAATAAAAATGGAAAAGCCGGAAGAAAAACCTGATCCGCTGGCGCCAAAACTAATAGAAGAGTTCCCGGTGATGGAAGCGCCGATGCCATCGGTCAGCGACCTGGTCATGAGCGAACACATTAAAGAAGAAGAGCCGGTTCTCTTATTTGAGTTAAAGAGGGAAGAAGAAAAACCCCTTAGTAAAAATACCGTGGAAGAAAGTACCAGTACTGTTGGCAAAATGTTGATTGCGGAAAAGAAGGAAGAAATAAATTCGTTGCAACAACCTCAATCTATATCCCCTTCGATAAGCAACCAGCAATCCGCTACGGAAACCAGCGTATCACCGTTTTTTACACAGGAAGAAAAAGAGTCAGCGAAAGATAGTACTGCTCCGTTGCCTGCAGCATCGGGCGGTTACCTGGCCAGGCCATCCAATATCTATGCAGAAGCAAAAGCAGAGGCAAACACCTCAAAGACTTCTGAAGAAAAACCGGTCCCGGCCAGTTATGCCGCAAGAGAGGAGGAAGAACTTCTCGATCTGCAAATGCAGCTGGTAGAAAGGGATGACATTCCTGCGGCGGATATGCCGTTAGCCCATCAGGCTCAACCACCTTTGACCACCCAGGCTGAGGATCCCGCTTTGCGGGACGAAGCCGAAGAGCAAAAACGTAGGGCGGCCGAACGACTGCACAAGTTGCGCAACTTGTCATTCAATGTTAACGGCGCGGACCCGAATAATGAGTTTGAAACTGTGCCGGCTTATATCCGCCGCAACATGGAATTGTATAACAGCACCTCCCATGTGGAGAATTTCTACAGCAATTACGAAGTAAAAGCGGATGCTGATAATAAAGCACAGATCAGCACGATCAATACCTTTTTAGATGGAAAGAAACCCGACTAACCCTATGCCCCTGCAGAGGGGGTAAAGTCTGTTCGTTCCAATGAAGCCACAAGAAATAGGCTTGTGTTTTTTAGTTGTTCCCCCCGATGTCTATCGGGGGGTTTCTTTTGGAGCCCGGCTGCAATACTACTATCAACTTTGGTTGCGTCGCACACTTCGGGTTTCGGTAATTCTCTTCAACTTTATTCAAAATTTGTAGCAGCTTAGGATTAGTATGTTTGAAACTGAGTTTAAAATAATTGGATATATTGCTATATGTAAAATCTTATTACTATGCTAATAAATCGTAAACTAAATAAGACTGGGGTATCAATTTTTGAATTGAGAATTGGCAATTTGGTTACACATTATTCTAGCCAATACGTTGTAACTGGTATTGAGGGAAATTCATGTAAAGTGCAAATCGAAAGGTTTGGAACTGATTTTACATTTGGATATTCAAAAGGGTTAAAGGCAATGCCACATGATGTTTATGAAAATAAAATTGTAGACTGTTCATCAATTGAAGGAGTTGAAATGTGGGATCCATTTGGCTCAAATTACAATACTTGTGATAAAATTCTTAAGGATTTCTCTTTTTATGTTTTGGAAAGACATGTCTATAAATTAGTGGTACCGCCCTTCGAAATAGTGATATTGGATAATTTCAATATAGATGATCAGGGCGTTATTCATATAACAGCAGAGGGAAAAACCTTTTACATTAGAAAATTTTGGTTTGCACATGAGATTCAGAATTTCATTTATTCTGCAATTGGTTTTGAGATACGAAATGAATTAATCAATAAAATCTTATCCGGAGGCAGACCAAATACAGGAAACGAGGGCAAATTGCTTCAATAGTGTACGCTTTTGTTTATCACATAACACTTCATGATTCAATATTTAACTGATGCCGAGCGACCTTATTTACAGAAAAGGGTATTCCGTTGAAAAGGATTCTTTACAACAACTCGGCATTCTTTCATACTCCCAGTTCAAAAATATCCTGTCACCCGAAGGCTGGCAGATGATGAATAAGTTCCTGCATAATGATAAGATGTGGACGCAACTGGTGAGTAGCTCGAACATCTTTGTTTGCGAAGACAATGATAAACTGGTGGGTATGGCTTATCTGGTTCCCGGCGGTAATCCAACACATATCTATCCTGCAGACTGGTCGTATATCCGCATGGTGGGTGTGCATCCTGGGTA
This sequence comes from Chitinophagaceae bacterium, assembly GCA_016787085.1. GTDB lineage: Bacteria > Bacteroidota > Bacteroidia > Chitinophagales > Chitinophagaceae > VBAT01. The sequence continues at coordinate 3,194 of JAEUVJ010000070.1, forward strand.
CCGGGGTAAAGGGATCGCAAAGCGCTTAACTCAAATGTGTGTGGATCATGCCCGGCAAACCAATGAGAAGATCGTTGGGTTGCATACCTCCGAAAAGATGGATGATGCGAGGCATATCTATGAAAGCATCGGCTTCAGGATACACAAAGAGATAGACCCTATTTATGGAATGCGGTATTGGCTATACCGTCTCGATCTTTAACACTAAAGGTCATCATATTTGTATTTTCTCACTGTCAGAAAAACGTATAACCCCAGGAAGGCTAACGATGCCGCAAATAAAACAGTAATGGATGGCATGTGTTCATAAAAATCTTTCATTGGTGGGAACGGAATCAATGAATCGGCTACTTGCAAAGGCAAAAAATATAATGCTCCCGGTAAGAATTTGCTCAATATCAGCACCAGGAGTGATTCCAGAACAAACCCATAGATGAAAAATACAATAATGGCAATTCCGCTTTTCCTGAAAAATGTCGCCAAAAGCAAAGCAAACATCAGGTAAATGAGCGCCTGAATAAAACAATAAACCAATGTATCAAGCCCTGATGTGATCGAAAATTCGATTCCAGCGACCTGGCACATGACAAAAGTGGCCACAATGTTCATAAGGGTCACAACAAGGGATATACAAATTATTAGTCCAATCTTGGTATAGATAAACGTTTCTCTTTTCCATCCATCAATAATATTCTGCCGGTGCGTTCTGAAATTCACTTCGTTAATGAATAACATGATAATGACCATTCCCGGTAAATACAAAAGAAGACCTGTCCAGAAGCACACCGTTTGCCAGATAGTATCCGGGGAAAAAAGCCGGAAAATATCACGGGCTTCTGAATCAGTCTGGGTAGCTGCTGACATCAGCTGTCTCATCATTTCCATGTAAAATTTATAGACGACATAGACGACTACCACGATTCCCAATAGGTATAGCACGGAGAACACCTGGAACACCCGGTAGTTCTTTATTTTCATCCATTCTATCTGAAGGTTCCTGATCATAGCTGTAAAAAGTTTAATCGTATGGTATTAACGGTCGCTTTGTGTGCCGGTGATCTCGAGGAATCCGGATTCAAGAGATTTCTTTTTAAGGTTCAGTTGATTCAAAATGATTCCCTGTTCTCCTTAATCTTCCCAACCAGTAAATAAAAATTATAAGGTTGTTGTGCTGAGACTCTGTCTCAGTACCGGTTTCAAAGAAGCCGTCAAACCTTGCCATGTTATACCGTCTCGATCTTTAACACTACAGGTCGTCATACTTATATTTTCTCACCGTCAGGAAAATATAAAGACCGGCATAGGCGAAGGCAGCAGGTACTAGTATTTGCAAACCTGGTTTATTACCAAAGAATCCATCCATCCCGCGAAATGAGATCAGCGAATCAACCACCTGTAAAGGCAGAAAGTGTTGTGAACCGGGTATGATCTTCCAAAACATCCACATAAAAAAGTTTTCCAGCAAAAGACCATAAATAAAGAAGACAATGATCGCTACACCGCTTCTGCGGAAAAGTGTGGCCAGCAATAAGGCGAACATCAGGTAAACAAAGGTCTGTATAAAGGACAAGCCCAGTGTATCCAAACCGGAAACAAGGGAGAAATCGTTTTTAGTGATCTGGCACATGACGAATGTGGCCACGATATTCATAAGGGTTACGACAATGGATATACAGAGTATCAGCCCGATCTTGGTATAGATAAAGGTTTCCCGTTTCCAGCCATCAATAATATTTTGCCGGTGGGTCTTAAAGTTGACTTCATTGATGAACAGGTTGATGATCACCATACCGGGCAGGTACAACAAGAAGCTGGTGGAAAAGCATACCGTTGTCCATATATTATCTGAGGAAAAGAGATTAAAAAGGTCGGCGCCATCTCTCGGGTTAGTATTGCCCATTGACATGACCCTTCCCATCAATTGTATGTAGATGCGGTAAAAAATATAAATGATGGCAACGATACCCAATAGATATAGTACAGAGAACACCTGGAATACGCGGTAGTTCTTTATTTTCATCCATTCTATCTGAAGGTTCCTGATCATAGCTGTAAGAAGTTTAATCGTATGATATTAACGGTCGCTTTGTGTGCCGGTTATTTCAAGGAATCGGGATTCGAGAGACTTCTTTTTAAGGTTCAGTTGATTCAAAACGACCCCTTTCTCAAAGCAGTATTTATTTATACTGGCGGTAGTGACGTATTCTTCGGCGTGAAGTGTAAGACCAGTGTCTGTATTACGTACTTCAACTACACCGGGCATTTGTTTTAGTATTTCTTCAAGCAGGCCCAGGTTGTCGGCGGCCAGTTCAATATCTACTCTTACTACTTTGTCGGATGGCGTGGCATTCAATACATCCTGTACCGATCCTACTGTTTTCAACACACCTTTCTGGATGATGGCAACGTGCGTACAGACCTTTTCCACTTCATCGAGGATATGGCTGGCCATGATGATCGTTTTGCCCTCCCGGTTCAATTGTTTGATCAGTTCCCTGATCTCTGCAATGCCGGCGGGATCGAGACCATTTGTCGGCTCATCAAAAACCAGGATATCGGGATTGCCGATAAGGGTGGAAGCAATAGCGAGACGTTGCTTCATCCCTAAAGAATAAGTGCTGAACTTCGAATCTTTTCTCTGGGTGAGGTTCACTTTTTCCAATACCCTTGGTATATCTTCTTTTCCTCTTTCTTTGATCGCCGCGGCAATCTGCAGATTCTTTTGCCCGCTCAGGTAATGATAGAAGTTCGGGGTCTCCAGCAGGGTGCCTATCTGCTTCCTCATTTCATTGCTGCTGCCGGGCTGACCGTTCCATAAAAATGTACCTGACGAGGCTTTTAATATGTCCATGACTATACCCAGTAAGGTGGTCTTGCCGCTTCCGTTCGGGCCAAGAATACCGAATACGCTTCCTTTCGGAACCTCAAATGAAACATTGTTTAATGCGTGAACAGGGCCATAATACTTACTGATGCCCCGCAGGGAGAGAACTGAACTCATAGCTGGTATTTGATTACGCAATGAAGATAAACTTTTTACCTGCTTAGCGGTAAAAATCTGACAAACCGGCAAAACCTGGCCGTGAATGTTCAGAACTATGACGCCTGCTGGTAGCAGCAGGTTACAGTTATATACAAACGATCTGCACTTATCTTTGAACCTATGGCAACTATTTTGATTACCGGAGGCACAGGCATGATCGGTAAAGCGCTGACCAAAGCATTACTGGACAAAGGTCATCAGGTTATCGTGATGACAAGAGATAAGGGCAACAGGAAACCTGCAACAGGAAGCCTTTCTTTCGCTTCCTGGAATATCAAAGACCAGACCATAGACAAAGAGGCTGTCAGCAAAGCGGAATACATCATACACCTGGCTGGGGCAGGAGTGGCCGAAAAGCGATGGACAACAAAAAGAAAACAGGAAATAGTGAACAGCCGGGTGAAGAGCGGGGAACTATTGGTCAAAGCATTGAATGAAATTCCCAATAATGTAAAAGCGGTCATCTGCGCTTCCGCTATCGGCTGGTATGGGCCTGATCCGTCTGTGCCCAATCCTCATCCGTTCACTGAAGAAGCTCCGGCCAACGATGATTTCCTTGGGTCCACCTGTAAACGATGGGAGGAGAGTATTGAACCTGTGACAGCAGCAGGCAAGCGCCTGGTGAAGCTGCGGATAGGAATAGTGCTCGGTAAAGAAGGCGGGGCATTGAAAGAATTTCGAACACCCCTGCGTTTATTCAGAACAGCAACTATATTAGGAAGTGGCAGGCAGGTTGTAAGCTGGATTCATATTGGCGACCTTGTACAGTTATTTATCACAGCAATAGAAAATGAAGATATGCATGGTGTATATAATGCTGTTGCGCCTCATCCGGTATCAAACAAAGAACTGATCATGCAACTGGCCTCCGCCCAAAAGCAACGATTCTTTTTACCTGTTTATATTCCTTCATTTGTATTGAAAATAGCATTAGGTGAAATGAGTATCGAAGTATTAAAAAGCGCCACAGTCAGCAGTAGTAAAATACAGCAGGCAGGCTTTTCATTTCAATACCCGTTTATAAAGGAAGCGCTGGGGGACCTCTTAAAATAAAAAGCCTCCTTTCGGGGGAGGCTTCTATTTCTTAGAATCCTTTTTTCTCTTCAGGGACTTTGGGTGTTGCCTTCTGTGTGTATAAGACGGGGTTGACTTTTTTGGGATCGCCCTGGTACACCCAGGTGATGTTGTTGATGTACTTTTTAAATGCTGCGTTCAGTTGCACCAGCGTAACATCTTTTATGTCGTTCTGGATCTTGATGGCCCGTTTCCAGTTGCCATGTATCACTTCGTTAGAGGCAAACGCTGCGGCCTGTGCCTCATTGGTTTCCTGCCGGTAATATAATCCTGTCAGGTAGCCGGTCTTTTGATTTTTCAGTTCTTCGGCCGTGAAACCTTCATTTTTGATCTTATCAATCAGGTTGCGGGCCACCGCTATATATTTATCCGGATCGGTGGTGCTTACAGATATATTTGCATAGGGAGTGGTACCCTGACTGAACCAGGCACCCGGCGCATAAGACAAACCATTCTTTGTCCTGATCTCCACGAAGTGGCGGCTGGAGAATATATTCATCGCCAGTGAAAAAGCGTTGTAGTCCGGGGTACCCGGCAAAGGACCTCCGGCGATCCCCTGTACATAGTTGGTGGCGTTCTCTCTTTGCTGCGGTTTGAATGTATTGGCAGCGGGAGTATAGCTCTCTTTTTTCAATGCAAACGGGGCGCCTGCAGGGACCTTGCTCAGAAATTCTTTTACTTTTTTTTCAATCAGTTCTTTTTCAAGATCAGCAACGACCACTATGACCATCCGGTTACGGGTCAATATAGATTGCCAGTATTTCTTTGTGTCGGCTGCCGTCAGTTTGCCAACCGTTTCTACAGTGCCATGGGGGTCTTTGGCATAATCCTTTCCGGCAAAGGCAGTTTGTTTAGCCATCTTGTTGATCGCATTGTCAGGGTTGGATTCATTTGACCGGATAAAATTGATCGCATCCTGTTTAATACGGTCAAATTCCTTTGCATCAAAGCGGGGTGATAAAAGGGCGTCGGTATATAAAGGCCAGACAGATTCAAAGTCGCTTTTGATACAGTTCATGCTGAATGACGCATAACTCATACCGGAGAAACCGCCTACCTGTGCACTTACTTTATCTAATTTATTTTTGAAGCTGTTCTTATCATCTTTAACAGTACCACATTCGGTAAGGGCGTTGATCGAAAGGGTCTCAATACCGGCTTTGGCTGCCGGATAATTCTGGACGCCTCCTTTGATGATGGTTTGTACCACAGCTATATCATTGCCGCTTGGCTGTACGATCACTTTTACTCCATTCACCATAATATCGTATGCTTTATCCTGCTGTGCTAAGAGAATGACGGGCATAGTTATGATGAACAGGCAGCTTGTATATTGAAGTATTTTTTTCATGTCAGAATGATTTTAAAGCAGTGAAATATTCAGCCGGTTTCAATTGTTTGTTCATGGCTTCGTTGATGATCATACCGGCTATATACGGTTTGCTGATTATGTATTTTTTCAGGTAGCTCTGGATGTCTTTGCGGGTCACATTCATCATGCCGGGTATATAATCAGTGTAATAATCCAGGGAAGCGCTGCACCACCAGTAGGTAAGGCTGCTGGCTAAAGAAGAAGGCTTTTCGGTATTCCGTATATGGTTGCGGCGCAGGATATCTTTGGCTGTTTGCAGTTGCTCGTCGGTGAAATAATCATCATCAGCAAAATGGCTGACCTGGTTCATTACTTCAGCGCTGAACTCCTTCAGCTTTCCGGGATTAGGAACAGCAAATATGGATACCGGGCCTGTATGTTTCAGTGTTTGATAACTGATACCCGCATAACTGGCCAGCCCTTTATCTACCAATGCCTGTTGCCATTTAGAGGAGTTGAGACCAAGAACAGTGGAGAATACATCCGCGGCCAATGTTCCCAGCGAATCATTACGGGTATCCGGTCCATGCCAGGTGAACATGGTATAGGGGGTTTGTGCAATGGATGATTCTTTGATGAGGTATTCTGTTTTCTCAATAGGTACGAACTCGGGTATCGGGTACTTTTCATGCGGATTGAAATCACTTTGTGTCCAGTTACCAAAAATATCTTCTGCCTGTGTAAAGGCCTCTTCATGATTCACATCCCCGCAAATAACAAGAATGGAATTATTGGGATAATAATATTTGTCTTTAATGATCATCATTTTTTCCGGGGTGGCAGTATTGATCACATCATGGTCGCCGATGGCATTTTTCCGGGTAAAATGCTCGCCCCACACTTTCTTATTGACGGCTATCCATAATTGAAACCCGGGATCGCTTTCACCTCTTTGAAATTCTCCATCTACTACCGGCCTTTCTTTCTGCATATCTTCTGTCCGGTAGATCGGGAACCGGATAGCAGCATTCATGAATTTAAGACCGGCTGCCAGGCTGTCCTTATCGAACGTGAAAAAGTAGTTCACTCTTTCATCACCAGTGGTCCCGTTCCAGATCATTCCCAGTTCTTCGGTGCGTTTGATGAATTTTTCCTGGTCGGGATAGTCTTTGTTTGCTTTGAAGAACATATGCTCAAACAAATGGGAAAGCCCGCTGTACTCAGGGCCTTCCGTATAAGCGCCGTTTTTAACGGCGATCTCAATGGTGGCCAATGGTACTTTGTGGTTTTCGATCACCACTACTTCCAGACCATTATTCAGTTTTTTCCAATGATAATTTTCAGGTAGCCGGGGCTGTGCAAATGCGGAACAGGTCAGCAAAAGGCACACTGCTGCAAAAAGTCTTTTGTCCATAAAAAAAATTTAATTGATCATTCCAAAACAGGTTATTGAATAGGGAACATGAATGTACGGAAGAACTCCTGTGAAAAAAATTCGGGCTGTCGGTATTACATTATTTGCCCGACAGAAGTAAAAACGGTTCTTACACAGGATGTCCGGCTGGCCAATAATTTATAAACTAATGTCCGCATGATTGGGATGCCAGATACTGGAAAATTCCCCGGCAACCGCTTTATTGTTGTTGAAGTTCAGCTTGTGCAGCTTCAGCAGGCCGATATCACTTTTCAGTACCCTCCGGTGTTTCGGGTGCATAGTTCCGCCGTTAGAGCTATCGCCGGCACGGCCATCAGGATTGTACTGGTATTGTGCATCTACCAGGGTGCCTCTCGGGTACATGATACCGGGAATACCTTTGCCCCTGAGATCAAGATCGGCAGGATGACCGAGGCCCAGGGTATGCCCATACTCGTGAGCGGCCGTGGTGGAGCCTTTATACAGGTTCTCCAATTTGAAATAACCGGTATTGCACCCGAGCCCGTCCACAAAAGAAATATTTCCATGTGCAAATTCTTCAATCCGGAAATAGTTATTGCGGGGATCTGTATTGCCAAAGACGTCTTCGGGAAGAATGCCGGGTTCAAATGAGCAGGCGATACTGAATATAACGGATACCTCTTTTCCTTTTATGCTCACTGTAGCGGCAGGCTCATTCCACATCGTTTCTATTTCTTCACGCATTTGTTCTGTGATCAATGCATCAGCAGCATGGCCATAGGTGATGATGCGGGAGAATATGACTAACTGGCTGCCTGTTATCTCCGCCTGTCCCATGGTTAATTGTTAAGATACACTTTGAACGATTCCGTTAACCTCGTAAATTCTTTCTTGACCTGCTGCATACCGATCACACCTCCTGAAAAACCGGAGGAATCTTTTCGGAGCAGCACTGAATAGAGATCATTCTCATTTTTAACAGTGATAGCCACCTGGTGGTACTTTACCAAAGCACCGAGAAGGTAACGTAACACTTTATTACCTTTCTTATACTTTCTTTCGCCGTTTTTATCAGCGAGAAAACTATACCCTTCCGACGTAAAGAAAAGATTCAGTTTGTTATCAAGTTCTTCTTTTGTACACCCTGTGATATTGAATACGGTACGGTCTTTGGCAAAATCAACTACGGTGCAGTTCATAGACTTTTTATTTTAATAGAATTAATTCCTTACCGGCTTTCCTCCTTTCAACACACTTTGAATCCTTTCCAATGTTTTCTTTTCGCCGCAAAGCGATAAGAAGGCTTCTCTTTCCAGGTCCAGTAGATACTGTTCGGAGACCAAAGCGGGTTCGCTCAGGTCGCCGCCGCACATGACATAAGCGAGTTTTTTAGCTACTACCACGTCATGATCCGTGGCATAGTTGGCCCGCCACATACCATTGATACCCGCATACAAAGCGCCAAGAGCCGAACGGCCCAGTACTTTCACATCTTTTCTTTGTACCGGAGCCGTATAACCGCTATCAGCTATTTCTATCACCGATCTTTTTGCTTCAGCGATCCTCCGGCCCTGGTTCAATACCACTTCATCCAATCCCTTCCGGTATACACCGATATCAAAGCCTTCCAATGCCGAGGTCGCTACTTTTGCTGTAGCAATAGCCAGGAACCGGTTCTTCAGTGTAATAGTTTCCGGTTCATCTTCATGCATCTCATCAGATGCCCGCAATACAAACTCTTTGGTGCCGCCACCACCGGGAATAAGCCCTACGCCTAACTCAACAAGGCCTGTATAGGTTTCTGCAGCGGGGCAAACTTTGTCGGCATGGAGACTCAATTCGCAGGCACCGCCCAGCGCCAATCCATGCGGCGCTGCTACAACAGGAACCGAAGAATACCTTGCCCGCATCATGGTATTCTGGAAAAGACGAATGGCCATATCTAATTCATCGTACTCCTGGTCAATGGCTAACATAAAGATCATTCCTACATTGGCCCCGGCACTGAAGTTGGCGCCTTCATTGGCGATCACCAGGCCCTTGTAATTTTTTTCGGCTTTATCAATAGCTGTTTGAATACCACTTAATACATCACCGCCGATGCTGCCCATTTTGGTGAACCATTGGAGGCCTAATACGTCATCTCCCAGGTCATATAAGCGGCAGCTTCCATTTTTCCAGATTTGTTTATCTGTGTAATTACTCATTACGATAAATGCTTCGCCGCCGGGAAGGGCTTTATACGTTTTTGAAGCCGGATCATAGCAGTATTTTTTACCGGCTTCTATTTTATAGAATGATTTGTTTCCTGCTGCGATCATTTCTTCTACCCACGATGCCACTTTATAGCCTGCCGTTTTCATGCCTTCCACCATTTTAGCAACGCCCAGTACATCCCAGCTTTCAAAAGCACCGATCTCCCAGCCAAAGCCGGCCATCATTGCATCATCCACCCGGTATATCTCATCGCTGATCTCCGGAATACGATGCGAGATATAAGAAAAAAGACCATAGTGAAAATGACGATAAAATTCCCCTGCCTTATCCTGCCCGGCTACCAGCATCTTTAAACGCTGGTAAAGGTCATCAATCGGTTTGGCTGCTTCGATAGTTGCAAACTTTGCCTTTTTGCGTGGCTCGTACTGCATCGTTTGCAAGTTGAGTGTATGAATTTCTTTCTCCCCTTTAGGGGTTGGGGGTATCTTTTTAAAGAAACCTTGCCCTGTTTTATCACCCAGCGAGTTATTCTCTACCATTTTATTCAGCCAACCCGGAATGATAAATGAATCCCTTGCTTCATCACCGGGGCAATTATCATATACACCTTTAGCTACTTTTACCAATGTATCAATACCCACTACGTCGGCCGTGCGGAAGGTGGCAGATTTCGGGCGGCCAATGACAGGCCCTGTCAATGCATCTATCTCATCAATCGTCAACCCCATTTTATCTACCAGTCCGAAAATGGCCATGATGCCATATACTCCGATCCGGTTGGCAATAAATGCCGGGGTGTCTTTACACAGCACGGTTGTCTTTCCCAGGTAGAGATCGCCGTAATGCATCAGGAAATCAACAATGGCCGGATCGGTAGCCGGAGTCGGTATTATTTCCAATAATCTTAAATAACGCGGGGGGTTAAAAAAGTGCGTACCGCAGAAATGTTTTTTAAAATCATCGCTCCTTCCTTCGCTCAGCATATGAATGGGAATGCCGGAGGTATTGGAAGTGATCAATGTACCCGGTTTGCGGAACTGCTCCACTTTTTCATAGATGGATTTTTTGATATCCAGCCTTTCCACCACTACTTCAATGATCCAGTCACAGCCGGCAATATCTTTCATGTTATCATCAAAATTGCCGGTGGCTATTTTCTTGATGACATCCTTATGATAAACCGGGGAAGGATTTGACCTGATCGCTGCTGTCAATGCATCATTGACGATTTTGTTTTTATCGTGAGGTTTTTTATTCCCCCCTTCGGGGGGTAGGGGGGCTACGATGTCCAGCAACAATACCTGTACGCCGATGCCTGCAAAATGGCAGGCGATCCGGGAACCCATAACGCCAGAACCTAACACAGCTACTTTTTTGATCGGTCTTTTCATACGACAAAATTAGTTAGTTATGCAACTATTTGTAATCGAAGATAAGGGATTTTGGTCAAGACATTCAGCAGGCCATGCCTATAAAAATATGAGAATAGAAAATGAAGGGAAGTTTACCCGGTTTTTTACAAAACCACTAATGAGCAATCTACCGTTACTTTGATGCTTTTGGAAATATTATCTCTGTATAAGCGGGGAATAGTGATCTTGTAGTCGGCCACCAGTACGTTAAAAATGGAGTGCAGTATAAGCTTGCCGTCCCTGGCAGTGATCGTACCGCTGGTCTCAATATCTTTTGACTGGCCGTGGATCGTGAGTTTTCCTTTTACGTTGGCTGTATAGTTGCCGTCGGCAGAATAATTGATCTCCTGGTTGTTTATCACCTGTCCTTTGAATTCAGCTTTGGGAAATTTGTCGCTTTCCACATAATCCCTGTTAAAATGCTCCTGCATTAACGCTTTTTTGAATTCAAATCCTTTCATCAATACGGCAAACTGGAGTTCACCGCTCTTTGTATCCAGCAATACCACCACACTTTTATTGATCGCTTCAATATCTTCCAGGGATGCCGAGGAGAAGAAAGTGATCTTGCCGCTTTTGGTGTAGAATTTTCCCTGTGCTTTTGCCAGTGATGTAACAAGAAAGAACAGGCAAATAACAATGATCCTGTGTTTCAGCATATCCTATGATTATTCTTTTTTGGTTATAATGACACAATAATTCATGATCACATCAGAGCCAATCCCCATTTCATCTTTGTTGAACCCTGCGCAGGCACCCCGTATATTGACAGATGTTCCGGCTGCTAAAACAGCTGCATCGGCAGCATGACTGGTATCCATAGAGCATCTAACCGACGATAGCCCGGCCGCTTCTCCTACTACAACTGTGTAAAACCCTTTTTCATCTTTTTCAATGGATCTGATACTTCCATTAATCTCCACGCTTTTCCCGTTATACTTTTTTGAGGCAACAGAGTCGTTCTTTTCATATTCCTGTATCAGAGCTGCAGCAGATAAAGTATGATCAGGGTTTACATTTTTATAATCCTGCTGTGTGCGGTTGTACTCTCTGTACCCATACCAGGTTCCCCCGGCCGCAGCCAGAAAAATGATCAGCCAGATTATTTTTTTCCTGCTCATAACGATAGGTGCGGGGGAATGCACTTATCCGGCACCGGAGTCATTAATCGGTCATGTCGGGAAGAAGGTTGCGTAAGCGCTTGCTCATTTTCCGCCGAGCTGGTCTTTTTTCAGGCCGATACTGCGGGTAATGCCGCGAAGAGTGGTTTTCCAGAAATAGTGGAACAGCGATCTTTCTTTATCTCTTTCATACACGATAGCAATGGTCTTTGACCTGTTCTTGCCTTTTACAATAAAGGTATTGGCAATAAAACTCATGAAGCCTTTGCTGCCTGTTCGTTTCTGAGGGTCTTTGTTATTATTGTTCAGCAATTTTATTTTCAGATCATGGTACAGCATCGTTATGTCTCCCCTGGCGCTGTTATTGTCGCCTGCGGACACCATAAAAAGCGAATCATGGATGCCGGATTCAATTTTTAAAGAAGCCAATGGCATCACGATGGGGTTCAGCAACCGTGCATCCGCAGACCCCATACTTGTTTGCATGATAAACCCGGCTTTTGGATCATGATAAGATTGTTTCAAAGAAAGATCCATGCGGAATGAATCCATGATGTATCCCCGTGCCTGGATATGCAGACTGTCACCGGGTGTATGGGCATGGCTTTTTACAGATAACAGGCTTCCGTCAATGTGACTGAGCGATACTGTGCCCGTCTCGTCTGTCTTATTATTAAGTTCTGCGTAGGTTGCATTAGCATTAATAAAACGGATGTGTCCAATATCCAGCTTCACCGGCAACTGTTTTAATAGCTGGACCGGTAATGGTTTTGTGATCCCATGCTGGAAAGGAATACGTTTATCCCGGAAATTTTCCAGGACGGCATCGTGGATGGTGACCGTGCCGGCATGCGCAGCCGAGTCAGCCAGGTATTTGCTAAGACTGAAATCAGTTGCCTGTATCGCCCCCGTTTTTAATGTAGTATAGTCAGCCTGGAACGAATGGCTCTTCATAAAACTATCCTTTGATAATACAGGCTGATAAGCGAATGATTGCAGGCTAATCTCTTTTATGGCCCTGTCATAAGCTGCATTCTTCCATTCAAAATGATTGCTGGCGGTTTTGTATTGACCGGTAAAACCGCTTAGCCGGAAGTGGCTGTTCTCTTTGAATAAGAGCCGTAAGTTCAGTAAACCGGCAGAACTGATGCTGAGATTGCTGATGTCCAGGGAGGCAATATCCAGCTTCCCCTGGTTTTTGCCCATATCAGGAAATGAAAAACGATGGGCCTGCATGTTTTTTACAGTGGCGTGCCATTCCCGTTCACCTCCTTCATTGGTTTGCACATAAAAATTATCCACTTCTGCTTTTATTTCACCATCGCCTGAGCTAAATGTCCTTGTACCGCCCGACAGTAAAAAATTACTGAGGGAGAACAGGAGTTTATCGGCAAATATCCCTGCCTTATCTGTGATCCTGAAACCGGTAAGTGTAAGAGAATTATTCTTGTGGCCATGCCACTCAATCCTATTGAAGCCGTAGCTTCCGGGTTGGTCAACTGTCAGTTCCGGCTCTTCAATAGTAATATGCGGAATAGATATAACAGGCCATTTGCCCATATTCTGACCGGACCCATTGGCCGTTGCATGATGTGTGATGTGAATGACAGGTTGCCTGATGACCAGCTCATTGGCCTGAATTTGTCCGTTGATGATGGCATTGATATCAGGAATGAAACGAGCAGAAGGAATATTTATTAGAATACTATCCGGGCCATTGACCTGGCTGAAGCTTATCTTTTTTAGTTCAGAAGTTCCGTTATCTGATATGTGAAACAGCCCCGAAAGAAAAGCAGTGTTATTGTTCTTAAATGATAAATCACTGCCAGAGCAATGAAAGTTTTTTAGTTGAAAAGGTTTACCGGGTTGTAATGAAAGCTCGTCGGCAGAAATGGTTTCAAAATAGGCGGATAGCTGGTTATTGCTTCCGGACAGCAGGAGTTGGGTATTATGGCCAAGCAGGTGAGTGATCAGAAGTGCCTGGTTCAGGGATTTGGGAGCAGAATATCCGGGGACCTGTATATCTGCCTTTTGCCATTGAAGGCCGTTTATTTCTGCGACATGACCGGTCTCATCCAACTGCATAGCATTAACAACTACATCCTCTGCATTGATCGTGATGTTCTTTTCTTTATCAGTTACTGACATTTTTTGGGCGATCAGTTTACCTTCCCTGCCGGATATGTTTGCATTTTCAAATTGGACGGAAAGGTTGCCCGCCTGCAGCATACCTTTTTTGAAACGAAGATCTTTTACTGATTGCTGCAGGCTTTTGATCTTTTTTGACTGTACAAGTTCTTTACCGGCAAGTGAAAAGCTGGCATTTTCCAGCTGTAGTTGTGCGCCATTGGTGAAATGGAGGTGGATCTGTCCCTCTGATACATTCAACTGGTTCAGTTGAATGATATCTCCAAAGCCTGCCAGTGTTTCAAATACATTCTTATCCTTTTCTTTATTCGTGGCAAACGAATAACGGATGACCGGGCGGTAAAGTGTCGCCTGCCCGGCGCTTAGCTTTTGCCCGAAGACTATATCATCCCACGAAAAATTCAGTAGCCGGAACTGCGGCATGCTGAAACTATTGACCACATTGTCCTGTTGCATCTGCTTCAGGGTGAAATTGCTGAGGCCGATGCTGTTGTTCACCAGCAGGATGCTGTCGAAAGCCACGGCGTAGGTGCTGTCACGCAAGAAATTCTCGTAATTGCGGATCGCCATGACAAGGCTTTTTACCTTAAGCGGGTTCGGTGAATTTTTTTCGATGCTTAAGCCCTGCACTTCAAAATTATTATGGCTCGAAGTAAATGAACTTGGTTTTCCCTCCCTGACAGTATTGATATTGAACGATCCGTTTTCTACTACTACATACTTTACCTGAAGGTCTCCGGTCAGTTGCTGCACCAGTTCATTAAGCCTGGGAGGTGATTTGGCAGAACCTTCTTTCTTTTCGAGCTCTGTATTTAAAATGAATTGTGGATTGGTACAATAAACAGAATCAGCTTTGATCACTTCTTTGCGGTACAGGGTATCGAAATCAATATTAGTGAGCCGTAACTTATCAAAAAAGATGTCAAAAGATGTTTTAGCACTGTCACCTTTGGTAGCCGAAACAGTACAACTATCAAATTCCACCATTCGTTTTTGGATGTTGATACCAAATTTGCTGAAGCTTAGCCGGTGCCTGCCATCCGGGAAAAGAATATCCTGGTGCTGTGTTTGCAGGGAGATATTGTCGCTGAAAAGTATCTTTTGCTTGTTCGAGGGATCTGTACTGTCCACCTTCAGGTTGTAGAGGTGGAGTTCTATCCGGTTAATAGTAACAGGCAGATCTTCCGGTCTGACCTTATTGATAAGTGTGAACCTGCCGTTGTTAATATGGAACTGGCTTACTTTTAAAACTTCCAGGGCATCCTGTATAGATTTATAAATTCGCCCCATTTCCTGGGGTAGCGACGGACTTTTGTTACCGGTACTGTCATCTTTAGCCTGGCGCAGCCTTGTCACAAGGATATCCGGATTTATCAGCGTCAGGGAATCAATGATGACCTTTTTTTCAAAAATGATAGGCCATACTTCTTTTACACTCACATTCATTCTTTCTACACTGAAACGGTATGCTGTTGTTGAAGTATCGGTAGAGTAGAAGACCGCTTGTCTTAACTGCATATCTGTGCTGAACCAGTTAAAGCGGAATTTTTTTACTTCGAGCCTGATCTTTCCGTTGGAACGATCGTCCACTAATTCTTCCAGGAGTCTTTCGGCATGATTGATGAACCAGAAATGAAACACTGTCAGCAATACCATGATGCTGCCTAAAGTGTAAGCGGATATTTTCAGGATTTTTTTCTTCAATGGCTTTTTTATCAAGGTCCGGAAGAATGAATGTGGAAATTACCAAAAAAAGACGAGGGAGATAAGCCGGAAACTGTTATTGTAAAAATAAAAGGGAGAATTTCTTCATGAATACTGGTAAATCAACCTGAGGGGGTCTACCCGAACTGTTCATGCATAAAGTTGTCCAGTTTGTCGGCCCAGTGACTCAGGTCGTTGATCAGCGTAACCATCTCGTCATAGTCCATACCTGATATATTCCTTTCTGCAATGATACAAACAATGCCGCGGGGCTCGTCAGCGCTTATCTTATAACCAAGATAGGAACCATTGATGGCAAGGGCCGTCTTGTATAGCTCGAATTGCTTTTTTACATCTTTTGGTATTTCACACAGGCCTGCCATGCAGCGGATGAAGGTCTGTGGTTGCTGTTGCAGGTTCTTCTGTGTGCTCAGGAAAACTTCGATGGTAGATGAACCCTGAACAAAATACCAGGCATTCGTTGTGGGGTTATATACTTTTTTTTCTTCCACGCCCATATCCGTGCACAGGCGTTGAAGATAGAGGGTAATTCTTTCAGCAGGGGCCATTCGGTTATCAGTTTTAAGATCAGCTTACCGCAGATCCATTGGATGTTGCTTCATCAGGGTTAATGAACTTCAATTTGCCATCCTTGTCTTCTGCCATTAAGATCATGCCATTACTTTCGATACCTCTCATCTTCCTGGGCGCCAGGTTAGCCACGATCACTACCTGTTTGCCAATGATATCTTCCGGTGTAAAATGTAAAGCTATACCTGAAACGATCGTTCTCTTCTCCCATCCAAGGTCCACTTCCAGTTTTAACAATTTATCAGCTTTCGGAACTTTTTCTGCCGCTATGATCGTCGCCACTTTCAGGTCTAATTTGGCAAAATCATCGTATTCTATTTGAGGTTTAAGATCTGTCAATGAGGACTTCCCCGGAGAAGTCTCCGGTCTGACTTCCGGCTTCTGACTTCCGGCTTCTGCTTTCACCAGGCCTGCTTTTAATTTCTCCACCTGCTCTGCTATTTCAATGTCTTCGATCTTTCTGAACAGCAACTGTGGCTCCCTCAGGCTGTAACCGACACTCAGCAATTTCAACCTGCCGGCATTTTCCCAGTCCAGCATTTTATCCACTACTTTCATCATAGCGATCATACTGTTGGCGGTGTTGGGCAAAAAGGGATTGATGAGAATAGCCAGGTTGGCCGTTAGCTGCAAACACAGGTGCATCGTGTTGTCAATACTTTTCTGCAGATCCGGGTTAGCCGCTAATTGTTTGGCTACTATCCACGGCTCTTTCTTCTGCATGTATTGGTTTCCCTTACGGGACAGATCAATCACTTCATACAATGCTTCCCTGAACTTATATTGCTCCAGCAGCATTTCCACTTTTGCCTTTGCTCCCTCTATTTCTGCGATCAGGAACTTATCATTCTCATCCAATATGTCATTATGCAGTTTGGGTACTTTACCGCCGCATAGTTTGTGCATCAATACCCATGTCCTGTTCACAAAATTGCCGAAGATGCTGACCAGTTCACTGTTCACGGCATCCTGGAAACCTTTCCAGGTAAATTCGCTGTCTTTCGTTTCAGGCGCTATTTGTGTCAGGTAATAACGGAGCATATCTACACACTGGCCACCGCCGTTCTCTTTCTTGACAAAGTCGTTGATATAGTCACGCATGTCGAGCTTCCAGTTGCGGCTGGTACTCATTTTGTCGCCTTCGAGATTTAAAAACTCGTTGGCAGGAACATTATCCGGTAAGATGTTCCCGTGCAACCTGAGCATGACCGGAAAGATGATGCAATGGAAAACGATATTATCCTTACCAATAAAATGAACCAGTTTGGTTTCCTTGTCATACCAGTAAGGCTTCCAGTCTTTCTTATTGTCTATCGCCCATTGCCTGGTAGCGCTGATATAGCCAATGGGTGCGTCAAACCATACATAGAGAACTTTCCCTTCTGCATCCTTTAAAGGAACTTTAATACCCCAGTCAAGATCTCTCGTGACAGCCCGTGACTGAAGCCCTCCTTCTATCCAGCTTTTGCATTGCCCGACAACGGTTGGACGCCAATCATCTTTGTGTTGCTCCAGTATCCATTCTCTCAGGAATTGTTCATGCTTTCCAAGGGGCAGGTACCAATGCGAGGTTTTTTTCTTTATCGGCGGCTGGCCACTCAGGGTGCTTACCGGGTTGATCAGTTCATCAGGGCTTAGTGTTCTTCCGCAATTCTCACACTGATCACCATAGGCACGGTCGCTGCCGCAATTGGGACAAGTACCTTTTATATACCGGTCGGCTAAGAAGGTTTTAGCGGCTTCATCATAATACTGTTCGCTTTCTTTTGTTTCCAGTTCGCCCCGGTCATTCAGGTAAGTAAAAAACTCCTGTGCTGTTTCATGGTGTATTGGTTCACTGGTGCGGTGATAGATATCGAAGCTCATGCTGAGGTCTTCGAAATCCTGTTTCATCGCTTCATGGTATTTGTCAATAATAGCCCGCGGAGTTGTTCCTTCTTTGGCGGCCTGGATGGGAATGGCCGTACCATGCTCATCACTGCCGCAAACAAACACCACATCTCTCTTCTGTGCTCTCAGGTAACGTGCATATATGTCTGCAGGTATGTAGGCGCCGGCCAGGTGGCCAACATGTTTCAGTCCATTGGCATAAGGCAGTGCAGAGGTAACCAGGTATCGTTTTGGATCGGTCATGTATTATTCCTGTCTTTATTAGTCTGCAAAAATACCGGAATGGCCGTCTTTGCCCAAACCCCGTAAAAAACCTCTGCAAGCAGAGGTCCGGTGTCTTTTTGTGATCAGGCAGTTATTTTTTCAACTTATGCGAGAACATCCAGCTTAGATACTCCTTTTCTGCAAATGCATTATCCCAGCTATTGTGGTTTACGCCGGGGTATTCGGAATACCTCAGTTTTGCTTTCAGCGATTTTAGTTTGCCTGCCATTTGCCTGGACAGATCCACATTCACTACGGCATCGGCGTCACCATGAAAGACCCAGAAGGCAGTTTTGATGATACGCTTATCGTAACTCTTTACATGCCCGCCTCCGCAGATAGGTAATGCAGCAGCATATAAGGCTGGATAACGGTAAACCGATTCGAACGTGCCCATACCCCCCATGGACAGGCCTGTGATATATACTTTCGATCTGTCAACAGCTTCTTCATCAGACAGTTTTTTTACCAGCTCATTGGCCGCTGTGAGAGGCCAGTTAGCGTCGGCGCTGTAGTCGAAATCAATTTTGAATGGTTGCTGGTTCCTGTCAATTTTTGTAACAGCCCAGAATGATCCTTCGGGGCATTGCGGAAATACAATGATCGCCGGAAAGTTTTTCCTGTTCTCATCCTTCAGGAAAAGTTTTGCACCATGAGTGAGTTGTTTTTCATTATCGTTGCCTCGTTCGCCTGCGCCATGCAGAAAGAGTACCAGCGGGTATTTTTTATTCTTGTCATAGTTTTCGGGATAGAGGATACGATAGGGCAATATCTTTCCTTCAGGTAATGCAAATTCTTTTTTCTGGTAAGGAGCATAAGCCGGGTCGCTGACCGGTTTTTTCATCAGTCCCTGAAGGCTCATCCATTCGCCAAAACTTTCTATCCATTTATCAGAAGGGAGGTTTTGTTTCTTCATGCCAAAACCATGACCACCTTTTGCATACAGGTGCAGTTCTGCCATTTTTTTGGAAGCTATCCATTTATTGTACAGCGAAACGCTGTGTGGGACGAGCCCGAGTTGGTCATCACTGGCCGCCGCTATAAAAAGAGGAGGGGCGTCGTTTGCAACATTGCCCTGCATTTCGGGAGGGAAATAAGTATAAACGGGGGCTACGAAATTCGGTTTGTTTTCATTCGAGTAATTGAATGCTACTGCTGCGGCTATCGTACCACCGGCGGAAAAACCCATGATGCCGATCCGGTTCTGCAGGATACCATATTCAGTAGCATGTTTACGTACATAGGCAATAGCTGCTTTTCCATCAGCAATGGCAAGCGGTATTACCGGCGTGGTATGTTCTTCAAATTCCTTTTTACCGATCTTGGCAAACCATTCACCCAGGGGGTCTGCGGTATAGGTACGGGCCAGGCGGTACTTCAACACAAAACAGGCGACTCCTTTTTTCACGAGCCAGCGGGCCGCATCCATCCCTTCATTGTTGATGGATAAGGTATGAAAGGCTCCCCCGGGACAGATAATAACAGCACTGCCATTGGCTACGGCGGGGTCGGGTAAAAAAGCAGTGAGGGTAGGACGTGTCACATTAAACACTACTTTTTCCTTGAACATATTGTTCTCATTCTCTCCTTCGTTCCAGTTCCAGGTTTCTGAACCGGGTGTAGGTCCGTCATATAGCTGAATTACTTTATCCTGCGCCGGGGTAAGCAGAGAAAGAAAAAATGCGGAGATAACAAGAAGAGAAAATTTTTTCATTTGACAGGAGTTGTATTGAAATAATAAAAGTAGATAATCTTTACAACATGAAAGTCCCCTGTTGCGGCAGGGGACTGTGCTCAAAACCAGCCTGCCTGTCTGCTACTGCTTTAGCTCATTTATCTGTACCTGCGGAGTCAATACACTATTGCATTTTTGTGTTATAATATCTTTTGGCAGTGAAAAGGTTGCTGACTGTTTAATATCATCAGAAGATGAACCGATCTTCACGGTATAGGCGCCGGCATCTGCTATCCAGGATGCAGCATCTGAATTAAATGAAGCAAGATCAGCCGGGGTGATGGTAAATAGTATTGTTTGTGATTGACCCGGTTGCAGTAATGTGGTTTTGGCAAATCCTTTCAGTTCTATAGCGGGTTTATCCAGTTTGCGGACCGGGGCAGTGATATATAATTGTACTACTTCTTTACCAGCTACTTTGCCCGTATTGGTAATAGTAACAGAAACTGTGATCTTTTTGTCCGGGGTTTTCCCGCTTAATGAAATATTGCTGTATGCAAAACCAGTATAAGAAAGGCCATACCCAAATCCGTAAGCTGGGTTTACCTTAAACGTATTGAAATAACGATAACCAACATATATACCCTCATCATAAGTTACTTCGCCGGGGATCAGTTTCATTCCGAAACTCCCGGTAATCGCTTTTTCGGGGAATTCTTTGCCCGGAAAATTCCTGGAGGAAGGATCGTCATCATATTTCATCGGAAACGTGGTGGCCAGTTTACCGGATGGATTGACCTTCCCGCTGAGGATATCGGCGACGGCATTGCCTGCTTCCTGCCCGCCCTGCCAGGCCAGTAGTATCGCATCCACCTGGCCTCTCCAGGAAGCTACTTCTATTACGCCTCCCGCATTGACGATTACGATAACTTTTTTTCCTTTGGCGTGATAAGCCGTCGCTACATTCCTGATCAGTTGTTTTTCGGCATCAGACAAATAAAAGTCATTTTCTTTTTTCCTATCATGGAATTCACCGGCATTTCTCCCGATCGTGATCAATGCCGCCTCTGTTTCTGCTGCTTTTCTTTCCAGCATATCGTTTTTTATGTCCATCTCAGGTGCAGCCGGGGTAGGGTTCATGATCTCTTTGAAGAATTCTTTTTTAGGATTCTTTGCATGATAGTCGTCAAGGTATTTCTGGTAGGTGTTCCTGATCTCATTATCCAGGCTGTAACCGGCATTCGATAACCCCTGCACCAGTGATACGGTGTAGGCTTCATTCACATCACCGCTGCCGGTGCCCCCGGCAATAAAACTGTAGGAAGTGTTACCGAATGCCGCCAGCTTCATATTGCCCGTAAGGGGCAATACATCCTGCTGGTTCTTCAATAATATCATTCCTTCTGCGGCTACGGTGCGTACCAGCGCTGCATGGGCAGAGAGATCGGGTTTGTTACTGAAGTTGTATTTTTTATATGCCTGCGATCCGAGTATATAGTTTACAATCCGTGTTGCATTTTCATCGAGGATTGTTATAGCTAAGGTCCCGTTGTTCACAGCATCCATGATGGCTTTTTTCTGTTCTGTTGTGCCCGGCATCAGCAGATCATTACCGGCTTTCATTTGCGCCACCGCATCTTTACCACCAAACCAGTCGGTCACTACCAAACCTTTAAATCCCCATTCTTTTCGCAGGATGGTAGTGAGCAGATCATAGCTTTCGGAAGTATAGGTGCCATTGATATAATTATAAGAACTCATTACTGTCCAAGGCTGCGATTCCCTGACTGTAATTTCAAACCCCTTCAGGTAGATCTCCCTCAATGCTCTTTCACTGACGATGGTGTTGATCGTATTCCGGTTGGTTTCCTGGTTATTGGCTGCAAAATGTTTGATCGAAGCGCCGACACCGTTCGACTCAATACCATTTACCATGGCAGCGGCAAATTTTCCCGATATCAGCGGATCTTCAGAATAATACTCAAAATTCCTTCCGCCTAGGGGATTACGATGAATGTTCAGGGCAGGGGCCAGCAGGATATCCACTCCGTATTCTTTTACTTCATTACCCATGGCAGTACCTACCTGTTTCACCAATCCTGTATCCCAGGTACTGGCCAGCAGTGTTGCTACAGGCCATGCAGTAGCATAATAGGTCTTAGGGTCATCTTTTCTTCCTGGTTCAATGCGAAGCCCGGCCGGACCATCTGCCAATACAGTATTGGGAAGTTCAAGACGTGCAATAGAATAAGTGGTGCCTGCCGCCCCCGGCACTTTATCCATGGTCTGTCCTACAACAGGAGCGCCGGTATTCAGACCGGGAATATTCATACCCATACCTACTACCAGGTTCACTTTTTCTTCCAGTGTCATTTTCGATACCAGTGCTTTTGCTTTGCCTGTTTGTCCAAATACAGATGTAATGATCAGCAGTGAAAGAAAGAAAACAAGAAGGAGCTTCATATTGCAATCATTTATGGAAGTAAAGCTCCGGATGAAAGCAACAGGTTCGTTTGATATATATCAAATAAAGACTATTTCGCTGATCGTATCCGGCTGAGTGTTTCCAGAGTTACGCCTAGGAATGAAGCGATATACGACACGGGGACACGTTGTATGATCCGGGGTGAGTATTTCAATAAACGGTCATAGCGTTGTTGTGCTGATTCAAACTGTATGGAATCCACCCGTATCTGTGAGAGGATCAGCGAACTGGTGACCATTTTTCTCAACAGCCTTTCTATATCGTGGTATTGATCGGCCAGGCGCATGAAATCATTGTGATGGATGCCATACATTTCAGATGGTTCCAGGGTATGAATAACCAGGTGACTGGGGGTTCGGTTAAAAAAACTGGTGATGGACAGAAAGAACTGTTCGTCCATGGCAATCCATTCTGTGATCTCTTTATAGTTCTTATGATAAAAAATGCGGGCCACCCCTTTTTTGATAAAATAGATATAATCCGAAACAGCGTGTTCACGCAGCAGGTAATGGTCTTTGGCTACTGACCAGTGCTTCCAGGCAGACAAATACACATCCATGCTTTCGTGAGAAAGGGGGGAGATGGTTGTTATTGCCTTACGAAGTTGTTCCATGTTTGAAAATTAGGAAAAGAATCCTGCAAATGACTTTATTTTGTTTGTATAATTGATTGTGATGATTAAAACACCACCCTACCTGATACCCGGCGATTGTATCGGCATCATTTGCCCGGCCGGGTATATGCCTGTTGAAAAAGTATCAGAATGTATCCGTGTATTGAATGAAGAATGGGGCTTTCGTACGAAAGTTGGCAAGACCATCGGAAGCCAATTCAATTATTTTTCCGGAACAGATGAGGAAAGGCTGAACGACCTGCAGCAAATGCTGGATGATGAGGAGGTGAAAGCCGTTTTATGTGCTAGGGGAGGCTATGGTATGGGAAGGATCATTGACCGGGTCAGTTTCAAAAAATTTAAAAAGAACCCCAAATGGGTGATCGGTTATAGTGATATTACTGTCTTTCATTCGCACCTGTATTCCAATTATTATATTTCTTCTTTGCATGCACCTATGGCCGGGGCGTTCAACGATGCCGGGTATATCAACCGCTTTGTTCAATCTTTAAAAGCGGCATTGGAAGGAAAGAAAGCAAAGTACAGTTGTGAACCGCATGCTTTCAACCGGAAGGGAGAAGCGATAGGCGAACTGTCGGGGGGGAATCTTGCTTTACTCGTTCACCTGATAGGAACAGCATCCGATATTAAAACAAGAGGCCGGATTTTATTTATCGAAGATATCGGCGAGTATGTGTACAATGTAGACAGGATGATGTATCAATTGAAACGGAGCGGCAAATTATCCAGGCTGGCCGGCCTGATCATTGGGGGTTTTACAGATATGAAAGATACGGAACGGCCTTTTGGACAAACGGCTTATGAAGTGATCCGGGATATGGTGAAAGAATATGATTACCCGGTTTGTTTTGGTTTTCCTGTCAGTCATGAAAAGGAAAATTATGCATTGAAGATAGGAGCGGGGTATAAATTAAAAGTGGGAAAAAATAAAGTGACGCTGGAAGAATAAAAAACCGCCCCGTAAAAACGGAAGCGGCTTAACCATTAAACCTTAATCAAAAAATGTATAGGGCGTTGCACTTACTTCTGAATGCTCCGCCACTGTGGTTTTTCAGAGATTTACGTCAAAAGATCAGGCCAGGTCGAAGCGGTCCAGGTTCATTACTTTGGTCCATGCCGCTACAAAATCGTTCACGAATTTTTCCTTTGCATCTACACTGCCGTACACTTCTGCAATGGCTCTTAACTCAGCGTTAGAACCAAAGACAAGATCTGCACGGGTGGCGGTCCATTTCGATTTTCCTGTTGCCCGGTCGCTTCCTTCAAACAATTCTTTCTGTTCGTCCTTAGCTTTCCAGGCTGTGCTCATGTCAAGCAGGTTGACAAAGAAGTCATGAGTAAGCGCTTCCGGCCGATCAGTGAATACGCCATGCTTTGAACCATCATAGTTGGTATTTAATACCCGCATACCACCGATAAGGACGGTGAGTTCAGGAGCCGTTAGTGTCAGCAATTGCGCTTTATCTATCAATAACTCTTCTGTTGATACTGTATATTTCTTTTTCAGATAATTGCGGAAGCCATCGGCTACAGGTTCAAGCACGGCAAATGATTCTACATCTGTCTGCTCCTGCGAAGCATCGGTTCTTCCGGGTGTAAAAGGAATATTCACATTACTGCCGGCTGCTTTTGCCGCTTTTTCTACCCCTGCGCAACCCGCTAATACAATAAGATCAGCCAAAGAAACTTTTTTACCGGTTGACTGGGAGTTGTTAAATGCTTTCTGTACAGCCTCCAATGTATCCAGCACTTTCGCCAGCTGGGCAGGATTGTTTACAGCCCAATATTTTTGCGGGGCCAAACGAATACGGGCACCATTGGCTCCGCCCCGTTTATCTGAACCCCGGAACGTAGAAGCCGAAGCCCATGCGGTGGACACTAATTGAGATACCGTCAGACCCGAATTGAGTATTTGCGTCTTTAATGTGGCAATGTCTTTTTCGTCAATCAATTTATGGTCAACAGCCGGTAAAGGGTCCTGCCAGATCAATTCTTCCCCGGGTACTTCAGGGCCTAAGTAACGGGCAAGGGGGCCCATGTCACGATGCGTTAGCTTGAACCATGCTCGGGCAAATGCATCTGCAAACTCATCGGGGTTTTCGAAAAAGCGTCGTGATATCTTTTCATAAACCGGATCAAACCTCAGCGACAGATCAGTGGTGAGCATTGTTGGGGCGTGCCGCTTTGATTTATCATGTGCATCCGGAATGGTATTGGCACCTGCTCCATTCTTTGCTATCCATTGATGAGCCCCGGCAGGACTTTTGGTGAGTTCCCATTCATAACCAAACAGGTTCCAGAAAAAGTTATTGCTCCATTTTGTTGGCGTACTTGTCCAGGTCACTTCCAGGCCGCTGGTAATGGTATCGCCACCTTTGCCTGAACCAAAACTGTTTTTCCAGCCAAAACCCTGTTCTTCTATCCCGGCTGCTTCCGGATCAGGACCCACATATTTGCCTGCATCAGCGGCACCGTGTGTTTTGCCAAATGTGTGGCCGCCTGCGATCAGGGCTACCGTTTCTTCATCATCCATGGCCATGCGTTTGAAGGTTTCACGGATGTCACGGGCGGCAGCTACCGGATCAGGATTTCCGTTAGGCCCTTCGGGGTTTACATAGATCAACCCCATCTGTACAGCAGCCAGCGGATTTTCCAGATCACGATCGCCGGAATAACGTTTATCATCCAACCACTTTGTTTCAGAACCCCAATACACATCTTCTTCCGGTTCCCACACATCTTCACGGCCACCGGCAAACCCAAACGTTTTAAAGCCCATTGATTCTAATGCAACATTCCCGGCCAGGATCATCAGATCAGCCCAGGATATTTTGCGCCCATACTTTTGCTTGATGGGCCAAAGCAGCCTGCGGGCTTTATCGAGGCTGACGTTGTCGGGCCAACTATTGAGTGGAGCGAAGCGTTGTTGTCCTGCTCCGGCGCCACCACGGCCATCACCGGTACGATAGGTGCCGGCGCTATGCCAGGCCATGCGAATGAATAAAGGACCATAGTGACCAAAATCGGCCGGCCACCAATCCTGCGAATCCGTCATTAACCGGTGAAGGTCCTTTTTCAATGCATCATAATCTAAACTTTTGAATTCTTTGGCATAATCAAAATCTTTATCCATCGGATCTGATAATGAAGAGTGCTGACGAAGGATGTTCAACTTTAACTGGCTGGGCCACCAATCGCGGTTCCTGGTTCCGCCGCCGCCAACGGGTGTTTTAAGCGTTCCGTTGTGAAAAGGGCATTTGCTGATGTCGGTAGAAGTATTTTCCATTGTTACTGTATTTAATATTGTCGGTCAGGGCTACAAAACTGTGACAAATGCAATTATAAACCTAATTGATTAATTTTATTGTCTCATAGATAAAATCTATTAGTATGACCTTTGTGCAATTGGAGTATGTCATCGCCCTTGACCGTTACCGGCATTTTGCCAGCGCCGCTTCACATTGTTTTGTGACGCAGCCGACTTTAAGTATGCAGATCCATAAGCTGGAGGAGGAACTGGGGCTCAAGATCTTTGACCGAAGTAAACAACCGGTATTGCCAACGGAAGCGGGCGCTGAGATCATTGAACAGGCCAAAAAGATCATAGCCGAAAAGGAACAGATGGAAGAAATGGTGAATACCCGGAAGGGTGTCATCAGCGGGGAACTGAAAGTAGGGATCATACCGACGCTGGCGCCTTACCTGTTGCCTTTGTTTGCTCACCAGTTCACACAAAAATTTCCGAATGTTAAGCTCATCGTCAATGAAATGATGACCGATCTCATCATCAGCCGCCTGCGTGAAGGGACAATCCATGCCGGAATACTGGTGACGCCGCTGCAGGAGTACGGTATCAAAGAAGATGTGCTTTTTTACGAAGAGTTGCTCGTGTATGTGTCAAAGACCAACCAGGATTTTAAAAAAAGTTATGTACTGGCGCAGGATATTGACCCAAGTAAATTGTGGCTGCTGGAAGAAGGACATTGTTTCCGTTCCCAGATCATGAACCTCTGCGAACTACAGAAGGCCAGTAAGGAAGGCCACTCTTTTGAATATGAAGCTGGCAGTATCGAGACCCTGCGGCGAATGGTGGAGCTGACCGATGGCATTACCATTCTTCCTGAACTGGCGACCATGGACCTGAATGCCAAACAGCAATTACAGTTGCGCCAGTTCAGGCGGCCGGCGCCGATGCGGGAAGTAAGCCTGGTGGTACACCGGGATTTTGTAAAGAAACGGCTGATCGAAATTTTGAAAAAAGAGATCATTGCGGCCGTGCCGGAAAAGATCAAGAAGAACAGGAATTCGAATGTATTGCCTGTGTGACCGGTCTATTGGAGCAAAGAATCCAGTTTTTGGTGAAAAGCCGGAAAATCATTCAGGTTGTTGTGTTTGCCTTTTTCGATAGCGACGAGCTCTCTTTTTAAACTGGGTATTTCATCCCACACTTTCATCAGCATTTCGGCCTGGAAAAAAGGTATTGTTTCATCGTTGGTGCCGTGGAAAATAGTAACAGGCACTTCTGTTTTTTCAAAATACTGGTAAATGGGAAAATGGTATTTCGTCATCCGGTTAACCGGGTACATGAATGCATAATGCTTTGCCAGCGCTTCGATGCTATAATAGGGTGTTTCCAGTATCAGCCTTTTGCAATCTTTTTTTGACGCCAGCCAGGAGGCTACACCGGTGCCGATGGATTTTCCGTAAATGATGATGCTGTCTTTGCCCGTTCTTCCCCTTGCCATTTTGTATAACTGTTCTGCATCATCATACATTACTTGTTCTGTTCTTTTACCGGTCGTTTTGCCAAAGCCCGGATAGTCCATCATCCACACTTCATAGTTATTTCGGGTGAAATTAGTTGCGAAAGGCGCATAGCGTTCAATATTCTTCCGGTTGCCATGAAAATAAAGTACGATGCCTTTGCGAACGGAGTCGGGTACTGTGAACTGAACAATGCTTAGGTTCCTTTCATTGTTAATGGCGAGATTAATCTCTTTGAATGGAACAGAAAAACTGAATTTGTAGTCTGGCGGCAGCTTTTTGGGATGAAATAAAAATTTTTCCTGTAAGAAGTATAAGGCAATGCCACAAACGATATAGAACGACGCTATTATCCTTATCCACTTCCATACCCGTTTCATCACTGTTTTTTGCATGGCTGCAAAGATGAAAATAAAAAAGGACATGAACGAATCATGCCCTTTGTATGCGGAGGATAGTGCAGCTTAAAAACGGTTGAAATAATTCCTGATCCCGTATTCAGCTTTACTTTGCGCTTCATTTATGATCACCCGGATGACCTCGCTTTCTGAAGGGGGGAATTGTTCCCGTCCATCACATATTTTTTTATCTTCTTCACTTAACGCCCTGGCATCGCCTGTCCAGGTAGAGAACTCTGTATTCCAGTTATAATCGCCGCGGTAGGTATCACTCCACAGCCACTGGTTGTTGAAATCCCTTACCGTTACCTGCAGCATGCCGTCTGCTATCATCGTTCTGCGGGTAGTGGTGATCTTTGCTTTTACTGTCGCATATTCTTTTACCACGGAGTCAGGCCTGATCACGGTTTCTTTTATCACTACCTGCCTCGATACTTCCCGCACTGTACGCTGGTCACGGTAGCGGTCTATATCTATATCGCTGAAGCGCATTTCCATCACCTGGTCTGTACGGATATTGAAACTATTTGCTTCGGCAGGAGAATAATACCGTACAAAGAAATTCCTGTTGTTGTTCAGGTAACGCAGCATAGTATTATCAAAATTGATGATACCATAATTATAGAAGCTGTATTGAAACCCTGATTGCACCACCGGCAGCACTACTACATTGATCACAGCATTTGCATAGGCTTCATCCATTTTTTGCCTGGTAGAAATATCGCCGGGCATCAGCGAAAGCGCTTTCTGGAATTCAAAATAGGCCTGTTTGAAACCGTTTCTTGTATTCAGCGACATCAGTTCAAGACCCCTTTCATAACGGGCACTACCCGCTTCTTCTTTATAGGTGGTGACATATGATGAATAATCCGCAGGGTGAACCACTTCAAATACAGAAGGAACGCTGCGGATCGCCTCATACAAACGCTGCAGGGAAAGGTATTCATGGTAAGTCCATTCCCATCTCAGGTCATTATTGCTGGACGCATGGTTCCGGATCCGTGCTTCATGATCTTCTACTGCATAGCGATACGCGTTTTGGAGGATACCCAGTGTAGCGGCGTCATTCGGCTTTTTCTGCAGTTTTTTAGCGGCCAGTTCAACGGCTTCGTCATAATTGCCTTTTTCGTACATTTTCTTTGCTGTCCGGCAGGAGACAAACAACGTAATGACCGCAATAAAAAAGAAAGAGTAAAATTTCGATTTCATAAACACCTCCGTTTTCTGTCAGACGTTCAAATAACAGTCCGGTTACAATGCCGTGACATGAATTAGAACATCCTTAACAGTTTGAGGAAAACCTAATATTTGAGAATGTCCCTGACGAAGTTGTGGTATTCATCAAAAGAAGGAAGGTTATTATGGCCTCCTTTATGAATGCGGATCAGTGTTATCTTACCGGGATTGATCTTTTGAAGCCGCTCGCTGTGTTTGATGGGTATCAGCCAGTCTTTGGTACCGTGGATGATATACGTATGGCATTTCACCTGCCGGATCCATTTGTCTGCCCGCAAGTGGAAACGCAATACGTATCTTACCGGCAGTATGGGCAAAAACCGTTCAGCTACTTTCAAAAAACTATAATAAGGGGCATCCAGGATCAGGTATCGGGGATCATTATCCGAAGCGATCTTTGTGGCAAAGCCGCTACCGATGCTTCGGCCGTATACGATGATATGCTTTTCAGGATAGGTTTTGGTTAGTTCTTTATAGACAAACTGCATATCATTGAGCATATCCTTTTCACTTCGCTTACCGGTGCTTTTGCCAAAGCCGCGATAGTCCACCAATACCACATCATAGTTGTAGCGGTAAAAATCCCGGGCATATTTAGCCCAGCCCTTTATACTTCTTGAATTGCCATGAAAGTAAAGTATCAGGCCGGCAGGTTGTTCCCGGAAAAAATGAAGCCCGTTGATACGTACACCGGGTTCCACATCAAAAAAGTACTCTTTGAAGGGGATATCGTATTTGAACTGGAAATCCTGTTTGAGTTTTTCCGGCTTGAAAATTAATTTTTCCTGGAGGAAATAAGCGAGCACTGAGAGCAGGGCTATGCTGCCAATGATATACCAGATGAAAGAGGGCAAAGTAGTTTTGGTTACAGGTTACTGGTTGCAGGTTGTGTAAATTGAAAATACAATATTATTACGAATAGCCTGACAGGTGTACCTGAAACCGGAAACTAGTAACCTGTAACAGATTAGTCCTCCACCCTTTTCAACTTAAGGTTTGTAACCGGGGCAACGATCAGTGGGAACTTCTCCACCGTTACATTGGCCACATCCAGACCAAAACCTCTTTCTTCAGACAAGCTATGCTCTTTCAGCCAGAAGTGGAGCTTCATGATCACCCGTTCAATAAATGGTAATTCATTATCCTGGCTCAGGTATTTTTCCATGACCATGAACTGGAAGTCTCCCACTGTGTTACTGCTGGCTAAGCTTTCGTAACGGCTGATGATATTGACCTCTTTGTTAGCTACCAGGTCCTCCACCACTTTGCGGAACATGAGGTTAATGCGGGGCTCCATCCTGAAGCCAAGACGGAAATCCACACGTATGATATCGTTGGGAATGATGTGCTCCACTTTGTATTCGCAAGTATAGGGATCATCCAGCGTGTCAACGTGTACAAACCAATAGATATCGGAACGTTTGGGTTTTTTGTTCAGGATAGAATAAATGATCTTATGTTCGATCTCTTTGGGATTGTTTGCACTGGTCAGGTAAACTAAATGGGTAGCATACTTGGGTACGGCTTTGTCGTTACTCAGTTCCTGTATTTTGGGAATGTAGTGTTCAAGCCGTACAAACTCCACATAGCGGTTCTTGATCTTGCGGGCCCTGTACCATACATACATTACGCCGAACATGATACCGCCTACAAGAAGAGTGATATAACCGCCATGAACGAACTTATCCATCAGGGCGATAAAATACCCGGCCTCTACCACAAAATAGCCCACTAAAAAAATGTATATCCAGGCTGATTTCACCCGGTGCAACACCAGGTAGTTGGCAAATAAGATAGTGGTCATTAACATGGTCATGATAATGGCAAGGCCATAAGCGGCTTCCATATTGGATGATTTCCGGAAATACAGGACCACACCCACACAGCCGACAAACATTAATAAATTGATGGCAGGGATAAATAGCTGCCCTTTTTCTTCCGACGGGTATCTTATTTTCACTTTAGGCCAAAGGTTAAGCCGCATGGCCTCGCTGATCAGGGTAAAAGCACCTGACACCATCGCCTGGCTGGCAATGATGGCGGCTGCAGTAGCTATTACTACACCGGCAATAATGAACCAGGAAGGCATGAGGTCATAAAAGGCATTGATCCCCATAGATTGCTTGACTTCTTCCGTTATCCTAAGCCCACTGTGGTGAGACAACAGGTAGGCTCCCTGCCCGAAATAGTTTATCAGCAGGCAGGTTTTAACATAGATCCATGATACCCTGATATTACTTCTGCCGCAGTGACCCAGATCGCTATAAAGGGCTTCGGCGCCCGTAGTACAAAGAAATACGGCCCCAAGAAGCCAGAAGCCTTCAGGATATGTTCTGAGAAACTCGATAGCGTAATGAGGGCTCAGGGCTTTAAAAATGGCCAGGTCATCAAATACATGAAAAGCACCGAGTACAGCCAGCATAGTGAACCAGGTCAGCATTACCGGGCCAAATAGTTTTCCGATGGAAGCGGTACCGAATTGCTGCATAAAGAAGAAAAGGGACAGTATGATCAATACAATGATCACGATAGTATCTGTGGGCATACCCCGGAGGATAGGAAGTTTGTCAAGTCCCTCCACAGCAGAGGTAATAGAGATCGGAGGTGTGATAATTCCGTCTGCGAGCAAGGCAGCCCCGCCGAGCATTGCCGGTATCACCAGCCATTTTTTTCTTCTTCTTACTAAAGCATAAAGAGCAAATGTGCCACCCTCACCCCTGTTATCGGCCCGGAGGATAAGTATCACATATTTGATGGTGGTTTGTAATGTCAGCGTCCAGATGATACAGGACAAGGAGCCCAGGATCAGTTCCTCACTTACTACCCTGCCGTTGATGATGGCATTGAAAACGTATAAAGGGGATGTCCCGATGTCTCCGTAAATAATTCCAAGAGCGATAAGGAGTCCTGCTGCGGTTGCCTTGTTGGTCGAAATTTTCACTTGCTGTAGTTGATGGTCGTTCCGGTACAGATCAAACCTGCGTGGGAAACGCTTGCAAAGGTATAGGCAAAAAACAATTACAAAGAATACCTTGTTAAAAGTATTCCTTTTGCCCCGCTAACAGCCGTTGATAAAATCCCCGATGCAACTTTTTCCGTTTTTTTACCGTTGTTCATGTAATAAGTGCCTTTCAGGCATCAGTTTTGAAACAAAACTTGTTGCTTTTGACTGCCAACCAGTAACTTTAATCAGCAAAAAATCACAATATTATGATCCGTGGAAAATGGATGCTTGCCCTGATTCTTTCGATCACAGCTTTTTCTGTATCCGCCCAGAAAATTGTTTATTCTGAATATGACAGGGACGATACCCGCCGTATGAATTTTGAGATCGCCGGTAAGATCGGCGGCAATTTCCTTATCTATAAGAATGTCCGCAATGCTAATTGGATCTCCGTGCTGGACAACGACATGAAAGAGATCGCCAAAGTAGAGCAGGATTATGTGCCGGACAATGACCGGATGATCAATGTTGACTTTTTTTCCTTCCCGGATTATTGCTACATGATCTACCAGTACCAGAAAAGAAGTATTGTGTATTGCATGGCCGCAAAGATTGATGGCAGCGGAAAAAAGGTGGGAGAGGTGATGCAACTGGATACCACGCAGATCGGTTTTGCCGCCAGCAACAAGATATACTCTGTCATTGCCAGCGAGGATAAAGGCAGGCTGATCGCTTTCAAGATCAACAGCAAGAACCGGAAGAATTATATCGTTACCACATTGCTTTATGATAACCAGCTTTCGCTGCTTAAGAAAAGCAGGCTGAATATGGAAATGGAAGACAGGGACGATTATTTGGACAAGTTCCAGTTAGACAATGACGGCGACCTGGTGTTCACCAAATTCGACAGGCTCAATAGTGAGAATATCGGCAAGGCTTTTTTTGTAGTCAAGTATGCGCAGGCCGATTCCTTTGCTATGTCGCAACTAAATACAGAAGATATCTATCTTGACGAATTGCACATCAAACCGGATAACACCAACAAGCGCTTCTTTATTACTTCTTTTTACACCAAACAACGCAGGGGCAATACCGAGGGATATTATTTTTATATATGGGATAAGCAATCCGGGCGCCTTATTAAAGAAGATACGATCGTTTTCAGCGATGAGCTGAGGCGGGAGGCCCGTGGCAATGCCAGTACACGGATGGCTTTCAATGATTATTTTATCCGCAACATTATTGTGCGCAGGGATGGGGGCTTTATCATCAGCAGCGAGGCCTATTATACCACTTCAAGAGGCAATGTGTTCAACCGGTGGAATTACCTGTACGGCTCTCCTTTCATGCGTATGTCAGATTACTATTATTATTCGCCTTATTACAGCAGTTATTGGTGGAACTCCAGGTCGAATACAGGCGGGAATGTCCGTTACCAGGCAGATAATATCACCGTCCTTTCCTTTGATAAGAACGGGCGCCGGGAATGGGCCAATGTGATTTCCAAAGAGCAGTTCGACGACCAATCAGATGACCTGATCTCTTATCAGTTGGTGAATACCGGCGGGCAACTGCATATCCTTTTTAATAACATGGAAAGAAGGACCCTGCTGTTGAATGATTTCAGCATTACCCCGGATGGCAACATCAACAGGAGCCCGACACTTAAGAACCTCGATAAAGGGTATGAGTTCATGCCCAAATATGCCAAACAGGTAAGTGCGAGGCAAATAATCATTCCATGTTTGTACAGGAACTATATTTGCTTTGCCAAAATAGACTATAACTAAAACCAGCTAATTCCCTGTATTCTTGACCGGCCTATTCAAACAGAAAAACCCCGCTAACATCCTTCTGCTGCTTGGATTTGGTGTCCTGATCAAGCTGCCCATGTTTATGCACCCGCATGTGCCCGGCAGCAAACCCGCAGACGGAGTGTTTTTTGAATCTATCCTGCGTTTTCTTCAACCCGCAGGGAAATCATTCCCATCAGTATACCCCTTACTGGCATTTGCTCTTCTTTTCGTTCAGGCGGTCATACTGACACGGTTTGTCATCATGCAAAAAATGATCAGTAAGCCTAATTACCTCCCGGGTATGGCGTATATGCTGATCACGTCGCTGATGCCGGAATGGAATTATTTTTCAGCTCCTTTGCTGATCAACAGTATCCTTTTACTGATATTGTCCGGCTTGTTCAGGATATATAACCAATCCAATGCTAAAGGAACGATCTTTAATATCGGGCTGGCACTGGGTATTGCAGGTTTTCTTTTTGTGTCTTCGCTGACGTTTGTTGTCTGGATATTGCTGGCACTGGCAGTAATGCGTCCTTTCCGCCTGAATGAGTGGCTGCTTTGTATCCTGGGTATTACCACCCCATTTTATTTTTATGCCATCTACATTTTCATAACAGATAAATGGAGCTGGCAGGCCTTTCTGCCTCATATCAGCATCGGCCTTCCTTCCCTGCAACAGTCCGCCTGGCTGGCAGGTAGTGTATTCCTGATCATGGTGCCTTTCCTCGTGGGAGGATATTATGTACAGGATAACCTGCGAAGAATGCTGATCAATGTAAGAAAGGGATGGAGTTTATTGCTGCTGTATCTTTTAGTGAGTTTATTACTTCCTTTTGTCAATACCAGCGACACCTTTGAGAACTGGATAATGGCCATGGTGCCGATGGCAGCGTTTCATGCATGTACTTACTTTTATTCCTCATGGCGCATTTTCCCGCTTATACTTTTCTGGCTCACCACCGCTTTTGTACTGGCATACCAGTATGCCGGACCAGGGTGGGTTGCCACCTGATGGTAGCTGCGCCTTGTTTGTCGCCCGTTTCCGGCTTGTGGCTTACAGCTTTCTCCTAAAAGCGTATCTTTGGCCTTCATTATTCAATCCCATTATTATGAAGTTTGGCGTAGTTGTTTTCCCGGGTTCCAATTGCGACAGGGATATGCAGGATGCGTTGGCAGATGACCTGAATCAGGAAGTGATCATGCTCTGGCATAAGGATAAAGACCTTAGCCACTTCAGTACAGAAGATTGCATTGTGTTACCAGGCGGTTTTTCTTTCGGTGACTACCTGCGTTGCGGGGCCATAGCCCGGTTCAGTCCTATGATGCAAAGTGTGATCGAATTTGCCAATGCTGGAGGAAAAGTCTTCGGGGTATGCAATGGCTTCCAGGTATTATGCGAGTCACATTTACTGCCCGGGGCTTTATTACGGAATGCCAATCAACAATTTGTTTGTAAGAATGTTTTTATCAAAGACCAGGATGAGAATATTTTCAAGATACCGGTGGCACATGGAGAAGGCCGTTATTATGCGGATGACAGGACCTTACAGGAACTGGAAGCGAATAACCAGGTAATATTCCGTTATTGTGATGATAGCGGCAAGATCACCAATGAGGCCAACCCGAATGGGGCCATACGGAATATTGCGGGTATTTGTAATAAGAACAGGAATGTATTTGGCATGATGCCCCACCCGGAAAGAGCCTGTTCTGCCGTGCTGGGGAATACGGACGGCCAGGCTATTATCAGGAATTTGCTGATGGCCGAGCAACTGGTAGGCCTGTAAACGGGTCTTTTAACATTATGTAAGCCCCTTTTGTCACTTTAGTTACAGAAATACAAATCCGGGGTATATATTTTTGGAGTATATATCGGAACAATGAAAAAAGCATTTCTCCTTTTATCAGTTTTTGCAGTAGTGGTTTTTGCACAGGCACAGGTAAATCCTGTGAACTGGACATTTACAGCTAAAAAGATAAATGATAAGACCTACGAGTTGCATATTGCGGCTACCATTCAGTCAGGCTGGCACCTCTTTTCACAATCTCAGCCGGAGGACGCCATTGCCGAGCCTACTGTGATCGCCTTTAATAAGAACCCTTTGCTGACATTGGACGGTAAAGCAAAAGAGGAAGGAAAGCTGGAGAAGTTCCATGATGCCAAACTGGACCTGTCGGCCAACCAGTATTCAGAAAGTGTAAAATTCGTGCAGGTAGTAAAACTGAAAGCAAAAGCCAAAACCAATGTGAGCGGCAGTGTCAGGTTTCAGACATGTAACGACAAAAGATGTTTGCCGCCCAAAACAGTAACATTCAATGTGGCTATATAACAGCAATAAAAAATGAATATATGCAAACGGGTTCTTGATGAACTCGTTTGTTTTTAAAGAGAGATACGATGAAAAGCCGATACAGGATCATTACCTTTTTTCTGTTACTGACGCTATCCTGTTTTTCCGTTTTTGCACAGGACGGTGGTTCCATCTTTCCCTGGAAAGTTTCCAGTAAAAAGACAGGGGAGGGGAAATATGAACTGGTTTTTTCTGTTCAGCCTGCCGGTCAATGGGAACTGTATTCACCTGCACAGAAAATAGACCTGCCTACCACAGAGTTGCAATTCACTGACTCGTCCATTATTCATGATGGGAAGTTCTCAGAAAAGGGGGAAGTAAAAGAAATAAAACATCCTTTGTTTGAAGAAGGGATGCTCAGGGCGTATCAATCACCCGTTGAATGGGTAACGACTGTTACATTCCCTGATAAAGACAGTGTGCCGGCGAAACTGCAGGGAAAATTCCTTTACACGTATGGCCGGTCAGCCGACACCGCTTTTTATCCTTCCACAGAGTTTGCTTTTACGGTAGCGATGGAAGGTGGAATAGAGTCAGGCACAAAGATAAAAGTGGCCTCTATTGATATTCATAATCCCGTAAATAACTGCGGCGATGATGATACAAAGAATAAAAGCATTGCGACTATCTTCCTGCTGGGTTTCCTGGGCGGATTGATCGCTTTGCTGACGCCCTGTGTATTCCCCATGATACCGGTGACAGTAACATTTTTTACAAAAAAATCGCAGCACAGAGGAAAGGGCGTTACAAATGCTGTATTATATGGCCTTTTCATTTTTCTTATTTATATCCTGATCACGATCCCGTTTCATATTGCCAACAAAGCGATCAGCCCCGAGATATTCAATAATATTTCTACAAACGTCTGGCTCAACCTGGTGTTCTTTGCCATCTTTATCTTCTTTGCACTTTCCTTCTTCGGGCTTTTTGAAATTGGATTGCCTTCAGGTCTTGCCAATAAGGCCGATTCCCGTTCCGGGCTGGGAAATATAGGCGGTATCTTTTTTATGGCGGCTACCCTTGCTATCGTTTCCTTTTCCTGTACGGGGCCGATACTGGGAACATTGCTGGTGGGGGTGGCGGAGCAGGGCGCCTGGCCGTTGACCGCCGGAGCCGCGGGTTTTGGACTGGCACTGGGGCTGCCTTTTGCTTTATTTGCTATGTTCCCGCATTGGTTGCAATCTTTACCAAAATCAGGCGGATGGATGACCGATGTAAAAGTGGTACTTGGATTTTTAGAACTGGCATTAGCTGTAAAATTTCTATCGAATGCTGACCTGGTAAAACAATGGGGACTGCTGAAGAGAGAGATTTTTATCGGACTTTGGATATTATTTGGATTACTGACCGTTTTATACCTCGCAGGAATTTTGAGAATTAAAAACAGTACACCCGTCAAAAGGTTTTCTGTGACAAGGATCGCTTTTATTGTTCTTTTCAGTGCGATCACGATCTACCTGATACCGGGGCTGACCAATACCAGGTGGGCTGATCTGAAACTCATCAGCGGGTTCCCTCCGCCCAGAGCCACCTACAGCCTGTACAGCTCGTCGCATGGGAATCACGCTATTTTCGAGCCGATACAAAATGATTATAAAGCAGCGCTGGCATTGGCCAAAAAAGAGAATAAGCCGGTGTTAATTGATTTTACCGGATGGGCTTGTGTGAACTGCCGCCGCATGGAGGAAAAGGTATGGCCCGATAAGCTGGTGGATAGCCTGATGAGAAATGAGTTTGTTGTAGTTTCATTATATGTGGATGAAAGAAGAAAGCTGCCGCTGACCGAGCAAACTGTTGTCAATACTTCCAGCGGGGAAAAATCAATCGTAACGGTCGGTGATAAATGGGCGACTTTCCAGACAGAGAACTTCGGCGCTACATCCCAGCCACAATATGCTATTCTTACACCGGATGAAAAGGCCCTGACCAAAACAAAATTCTATACACCGGATGCGGATGAATTTGTAGCCTGGCTGCAGTGCGGGCTGGACGCTTTTCAGAGAAATAAGCAATAGGCAATGATCAACAGGCAAAGTCACATGCTTACAATTTCCCGTATAAAAAGAGCATTAAAATAGCCGTAAAGGGTTGACTATTGCTTATTGTTAATTGCCTATTGAAACAAATTAACCTGTATAAAAATGAAAACGTCCCGCATATTGCGGGACGTTTCAATTTGGTGTCATTCTGTACCAGCCTTCCCAGGTTGGATTCCAATAATGGAATTGGCAAGCAAACCGAAAAATTCTTTATATCGAATTCTTCATCTCCGGTTGGAGATACAGAATGACAATATCTTTTACAAAATTCCTGCAAAGATATATGCAGAAACGAAATACATCCAAGAACTACAACGCAATTTGTTTTTGTACCATCAGCTTGCGCAGGTTGATCAAACCATAGCGCATACGCCCTAATGCCGTATTGATACTGCAATTGGTCACGGAAGCGATCTCTTTGAAGCTCATATCAGCATAGTGACGCAGGATGATCACTTCACGCTGGTCTTCGGGCAGACGTTGCAGCATTTCACGGACACGGTCATGGCTTTGCCTTTTCATCATCGTGGTCTCGGCGCTGTCGTCAGCAAAATTGAGCACTTCGAAGATATCTTTATCCTCACCATTGCGGATGGTAGGGGTGCGTTTTACTTTACGGAAATGGTCCACACACAGGTTGTGAGCAATACGCATGGCCCAGGGAAGGAACTTGCCTTCTTCGGTGTAGCGGCCGCTGCGCATGGTATCAATAATGCGTATAAAAACATCCTGGAAGATATCTTCTGCCAGGTATTTGTCTTTTACCAGGAATAAAATAGAGGTGTATAATTTGTCTTTGTGGCGGAGCACCAGGGTCTCTAATGCATCCAGGTCGCCGTCGGTGAACAGGCGAATAAGGTCATGGTCGGTTTTTTTGCTATACGTTTTCATACTCCTACAGGTTTAGGTGTGGTCAATGTGGCGTTGGCTCTGAAAAAGTGTTCGGTTAAATCAGTGTAGAAGTATGTACTATAGGCGTGATCAGTTTTTGGTGTTTCATTGTTTCGGATATTGGTGATTTAAAAATAGAACTTTTCGGGAAACCGCCAAACGTTTTGTCAACGAAATTGTTTTATGCACTGTCAAAAAAATGTTAATGATCCCGGCGGAAAATTAAGCGGGATAAGGCTTTACATTTGCCAGACGAAAAATGGAAAAGATAATAAAAGGGAAAAATTCCGCTAAAGCTGCGACCGTAAATTCCGCAGATAACATACTGATAAAGGGTGCAAGGGTGCACAACCTGAAAAACATTACAGTAAGTATTCCAAGGAACAAACTCGTGGTGGTGACGGGTGTGTCAGGTTCAGGCAAATCGTCCCTGACCATTGATACCTTATACGCTGAAGGACAGCGCCGGTATGCAGAAAGCCTCAGCGCTTATGCCCGCCAGTTCCTGAACCGGATGAATAAACCGGATGTGGATTATATCAAAGGGTTATGCCCGGCGATCGCTATTGAGCAAAAGGTCATTACAAGAACACCCCGGAGTACCGTCGGAAGTATGACGGAGATATATGATTACCTCCGCCTCCTTTTTGCCAGGATCGGCAAAACGATCTCACCGGTTTCGGGGAAAGAAGTAAAGAAGGATGATGTGACCGATGTGGTGAATGCGATCACGGCATTAGCAGACGGCGATAAAGTGTTTATTCTTGCTACATTCAAACAGCAGAAGAACCGGGACGTTAAGGAAGAATTGAATATCCTGTCGCAAAAAGGCTTTACCAGGATGTATGATGCAAAATCGGGCGAGGTGTTTCGGATAGAGGAACTCCTGGGGAAAAGCGATAAAGAGTTAAAAGCGCTGTCAAAAACATATATCCTCATTGATCGTATCGTGGTAAAGGAGTTTGACGACGACGACAGGCATCGGCTCGCTGATTCGGTCGGTACGGCTTTTTATGAGGGCGAAGGTGATGTGTATGTGGAAGTGCAATCAGGTACCGGCAAAAAATTATTGCATTTCAATAACCGTTTCGAGGCAGATGGGATGCAGTTCGAAGAGCCTGTCCCCAATCTTTTTTCATTCAATAATCCCTTTGGCGCCTGTCCTACCTGTGAGGGTTTTAGCCAGGTGCTGGGCATAGACACCGAACTGGTAATACCTGACAGACGGCTGAGCGTCTATGATGGCGCTATTGCTCCATGGAAAGGAGAGAAACTGGGCTGGTGGCGGGAGCAATTCATCAAAGGAGCGAAGAAGTTCAATTTCCCCGTTCATAAAGCCATAGCCGACCTGACAGATAAGCAATATGAAACACTGTGGAAAGGCAATGAACATGTGCAGGGTATCAATGATTTCTTTAAAGAGGTAGAGCAGAACCTGTATAAAGTACAGTACCGTGTTTTATTAAGCCGCTACCGCGGAAGAACATCCTGCCCCGATTGTAAAGGGCACCGGCTTCGTAAAGAAGCTTTATATGTAAAGGTGAATGGTAAACATATCGGCGAACTAAGCGATATGCCGGTAAAATATCTGCAGCCATGGTTTGCTGAACTTGATAAGAAGTTAAGTGAGCATGACAAACAGGTGGCCAAGAGAATACTCATGGAGATCCATCACCGCATTCATACGTTGATGAGCGTTGGGCTGGGATACCTGACACTGAGCCGGCTGGCCAATTCATTGAGCGGTGGCGAAAGCCAGCGTATCCAGTTGACCAGAAGTCTTGGCAGCAACCTGACCAATTCGCTGTACATTCTTGATGAGCCATCTATCGGGCTTCATTCACGGGATACACAAAACCTGATCAAAGTATTAAAAGAACTGCGTGATCTTGGGAATACGGTGGTGGTAGTAGAGCATGATGAGATGATGATGCGGGAGGCAGATCATATCATTGATATGGGGCCGCTGGCCTCTCATCTCGGCGGCGAAGTAATCGCTGAAGGCAATTATGATGACATCATTTACAATGGGCAAAGCCTGACCGGTAAATACCTGAATAAAGAATTAACGATTGAACCCCCGAAAACCGTACGCAAGTGGAACCGTTCGATTAAAGTAGAAGGGGCAAGGCAACATAACCTGAAAGACATAACGGCGGAGTTTCCGTTAAATGTTCTTTGCGTGGTAAGCGGTGTCAGTGGAAGCGGTAAGACCACCCTGGTGAAGCAAATATTATATCCTGCCCTGCAAAAGATGAAAGGAGAGTTTGCTGACAAGGTCGGATTTCATAAAGCCATTACCGGCGATACAGACAGCATTGCACAGATAGAGCTGGTGGACCAGAACCCCATCGGTAAATCATCAAGAAGCAATCCTGTTACCTACATAAAAGCGTATGATGAGATACGTGAACTTTTTGCCCGTCAGCCATTGAGCAAGATGCGGGGTTTTCAGCCCAAACATTTTTCGTTCAACGTTGATGGCGGAAGATGCGATACCTGCAAAGGGGAAGGCGAGCAGGTGGTGGAGATGCAGTTCCTTGCGGATGTACACCTAGTTTGCGAATCATGCGGGGGAAAACGATTCAAAGAAGAAGTGCTGGAAGTAAAGTATAAGGACAAGAGTATATCGGACGTTCTGAATATGAGTGTGGATGAGGCCATTGAATTCTTTTATGAGGAAAAGAATTTGTCAAAAGCGATTCAGCCCTTAAGCGATGTGGGTTTAGGATATGTAAAACTGGGACAATCATCGGATACCTTATCAGGCGGTGAAGCGCAACGGGTAAAACTGGCTTCGTTCCTCAGTAAAGGCCGGAACAGCGATAAGATCCTTTTCATATTTGACGAGCCTACTACGGGCCTGCATTTTCATGATATTAAAAAACTGCTGGCCTCTTTCAATGCCCTGATCGAGCAGGGGCATTCTATTATTGTGATTGAACATAATACGGATGTGATCCGCAGCGCCGACTGGCTGATAGACCTGGGACCGGAGGCCGGCGACGGGGGAGGTAGCATTGTATATGCCGGTAAACCGGAGGCTGTTAAGAAAGTAAAGCAAAGTCATACCGGCAGGTTTTTTTAATATGTTTGACAATTGTTAAGTCGTTAAGCGAAATCACCTATCAGCGTAGTTTTACGGGC
Organism: Chitinophagaceae bacterium; assembly: GCA_016787085.1. Classification (GTDB taxonomy): domain Bacteria; phylum Bacteroidota; class Bacteroidia; order Chitinophagales; family Chitinophagaceae; genus VBAT01. The sequence goes on from JAEUVJ010000070.1 coordinate 45,729, forward strand.
TGTTTTCTGCATTTTTTCTACGTAAAAGCTTGCATCTTTAAGAAACAGTTGAGATATTTGTCATCACTGCTCTTAGAAGCTATCCAATCTTTCTCTGAAATCCGTACCTGCATCATCAAAAAAATAGAACAACAGATCAGGTAGCCCGGTTACCCGGGAGTTTTCTCTTTTATTTTATCCTTGAATTCCATCGCCGCTGAGGCCTGAAACTCCGATCCTTTCGAAAGCTGTATTTCCAAAACCTTGCAAAGCCCCCAAAGGAGTTTTCTATTAATCTGTTTTATAAAAACTACACAAAATCAGGCTTTATGAAAAAGTTTTATTCTCTATTAATTGCCGTGCTGGTAACGGTGGCTGCGATGGCGCAGACAACTTATACCTGGCAAGGTGCTGACGGAGCATCATGGGCGACCAGTACTAACTGGAACCCGACAAGAACGACTCCGGCCACAAACGACATTCTTCAGTTTAATGATGGTAGTACTAAATCAGTTACTGCTGTACCTACACAGACCGTCGGAAGATTGATCGTTACATCTAATACGACGGTTACACTAGAAGCAGCCGCCGGTGTAACGCTTACTCTTGGTAATGTTACCGGGACTGAACTCACTATTGATGCAGGTTCCCAGTTTACGATGGGAACGAATGTGAATGTTACTCTGGCAAATAACTCAACTTCAACTATAGCCGGAACACTCACTGTAAATGCAAACCGTACATTCGATTCTGATAATACCGGAGTTGTCTCTACAGTAACAGGAACTATCGAAAACAGCGGAACGGTTTCGGGAACAGCTACAAGGCTTTTATTCTCCAGCGGAGGTACATACATCCATGCCAGGGATGGCGGTGCAATTCCGACTGCAGGATGGAATGCAGCTTCCAATACTGAGATTACCGGCATTACTATAACTGTTCCAACTGGCCTTAATCAAGCTTTTGGCAATGTGGAGTGGGATTGCACGAATCAAACAGCAGCTCTTTCATTAGCCGGCGCCCTAGATGATATAAACGGAAACTTGACGGTTACAAGTACAGGTACAGGCAGTACTTATTTTGTTAATAACACAGGAGGTGCTGTTACGATAACTATTGACGGGGATTATATTCAGACAGGTGGCACATGGGTTATTGTTAATACCAGCGGCACTGTCAACGTGAACCTGAACGGTAATTTCAATATGAGTGGTGGTACATTAAGCCGTAACGGGGGGACAGCCAATTTTGTATTTGACAGAGCCGGCGCCCAATCCTTTACCAAGACAGGGGGTACAATTTCAGGTGCTGTAAACTTCAGGATTGATAATACTTCAATCGTTGATTTCGGTACATCTGTACTGGATGGATCTACCGGTACCTTTACTGTAGATGCCGATGCTGATCTGATCACTTCAAATGATGACGGTATTCGCTCCACAGGCGCTTTTGGTTCAATCCAGGTAACTGGTACAAGATCGTATAACAGCGGTGCTGATTATGAGTTCAGAGGTGCTTCAACAGGAACGTTTACCACAACACCCACTGCATCAACTGTAAGAAACTTGACCATCAACAATGCTTCAGGTAATGTTACTTTATCACAGCCATTGGCAGTAACAGGTACACTTGCGCTGACGAGCGGGGCGCTGACTACAACTATTACCAATCTTGTTACTGTTAACGCTGGTGCCAATACATCAGGAACTTCTTTTGTAGATGGTCCGATGGCTAAAATTGGAAATACCGCATTTACATTCCCGGTTGGAAAAGTAGGCGCTGGCCGACACACGGTTGGTATTGCTGCTCCAAGTGCGTCTTCGACCATCAGGGCAGAATATTTCCGGGCCGATCCGCATACACTTGGTACGGTAGGCGCAGGCTTTACAAATATCAGCGCTTGTGAGTATTGGACACTTAGTCGTACTGCAGGAACAGGTACAGGAAGAACCATTCTTTCCTGGGAAACTACAAGTCCGTGCAGTGGCGCTGGCTATGTTGGTAACCTAGGCACATTAAGTGTTGCCCGCTTGAATGCCGGTATATGGGGTAATGATGGCGTTTTTGGCTTACCGACCGGAAATGTAAACGCCGGAACAATAACAGCTAATTTGACTTCCAATTTTACGGCTTCGTTTGCTTTAGCCTCAACTGCTGCTGATAACCCGCTGCCTGTTATGTATGCTAATGTGAAGGCGTTCCAGAAGAATAGTGGTGTACAGATCGAGTGGAGCAACCTGACTGAAAGAGACCTTCTTAAGTATGAGGTTGAGCGTTCTTTCAATGGCCAGGATTTTGCCTCTATCAATATGCAATTGCCCCGGAGTAACAATAACGATAAAGAGAGCTATATAGCTTATGATGCTGCTCCTGCCAGCAGTGTGAACTTTTATCGTATCAAAGCTTATGAGATCGGTGGCAAGATCGTGTATAGCAAAATACTGAAAGTTGACCTAAGTGGTAAGCAAAGTTTAAACCTTTACCCGAACCCTGTTACCGGCGGCCAGTTATCTGTATCATTGAATACAAAACAAGGCCAGTATGCTGTTAAGATACTGAACAGTGCCGGCCAGCAGGTATATGCGCAGCGCCTGAACCACCAGGGTGGTATGGCTACACAAACGGTAGATATCTCAACAGTAAAACCCGGTGTATATAACATCCTGGTGACCGGTGAGAATTTCCGTGAGTCAAAAATGTTTATCGTGCAATAATAGAGTGTTTAATAGAGAACAAAGGCCGGTTCATTCCTGATCCGGCCTTTTTATTTGTGCGGCTGTACGACAGGAATCTATAGGATTGCTTTAGTTCCGGTATAGGTTATCACTTAGTTTGTGATAATATCCTTTAAAGCGCTTTCATAACAATGAATGTCATTTTATATTAGTAGTGACACGCATTTGTATTGCAGTAACGGATCAATACGACGTATTTTTCAGCAAGCTGTCTTTCTTCTGTTTTGCAATATGCTGCTGGTTCCTTTATCCTGTACCACCATGAAACGTATCCTTCTTATGGCCTTCCCGGCCTTCATGTATTATGGCGCTGCTTCCCAGCAGTTGTCATTGATAAAAGATATCAATCCCGGATCAGCAGGAAGCAATGCCTGTTTTCTTACCCATATCAGCAATACCGTGTTCTTTGCAGCTAACAATGGTGTCAACGGCCTGGAGCTTTGGAAGACCAATGGTACTGAAGCCGGTACCGTATTAGTGAAGGATATTCACCCGGGTGCTTCAAGCAGCAGTATCGGGTATCTTACGAATGTGAACGGCACATTATTCTTTGTGGCGAGCAACGGGGTGAACGGGGTGGAACTCTGGAAAAGCGATGGCACGGAAGCGGGTACTGTCATGGTGAAAGATATCCGTTCCGGTTCGATGAGCAGCAATCCTTCCGCATTGGCCAATGTGAATGGCATCTTGTTCTTTGCCGCTAATGACGGAGTGAATGGAGTAGAGCTCTGGAAAAGCGATGGTACGGTTGCAGGCACTGTAATGGTAAAGGATATTAACCCATTTTCCGCATCCTCTTACCCGAGGTCTATTGCTCCCATGAATGATGTGCTGTTCTTCGCTGCCGATAACGGCGTCAGCGGTGCAGAATTGTGGAAGAGTGATGGTACAGCAGCGGGTACAGCGATGGTAAAAGATATCTGGCCGGGCAGCGATGGTGCTTATCCATCGGACCTGATCCAGGTCAGCGGCACAATATTTTTTTCCGCTAATGATGGCGGTAATGGTATCGAGCTCTGGAAAAGTGATGGTAGTATTTCTGGAACCATATTGCTGAAAGATATTAATTCCGGTAGCGGGGATGCCTCCCTTTCGGGGTTTAAGAATGTGAATGGAACCTTGTTTTTTTCTGCCGACAATGGTACTAATGGCGCAGAGCTATGGAAAACAGACGGTACCGTTTCAGGAACGGTCATGGTCAAAGATGTATGGCCGGGATCGGAAAGTGGTGCGGTAGGTAATTTCTCAAAACTGATGAGCCAGTTCATTTTTACAGGGAATGACGGAACGAATGGGTATAAAACATGGCAGAGTGATGGTTCTTCAGATGGAACGGTGATGGCCACCCTTGTTACTGTACCCGCTGGTAATACGCTACAGGAGCTGACCGAGACTGCCGATCATGTGTACGCCAGCGTTATAGATGCATCTATTGGAAAAGAACTATGGGGAACCGGGCTGGTTTCTGTATTGCCTTTACAGTTGCTGAACTTTACGGCAAGACTTGTAGGGTCTGATGCCGTTCTGAACTGGCATACCGAACATGAATTCAATGCAGCCTGGTATATAGTGGAAAGAAGCGTGAATGGGATTGATTTTGTGACAGCTGGTCGCATAGCGGCAAAAAATACCCGGACACACAATGAGTATACTTATACTGACAGGAATAGCTTGATACAAGCCGGCAGGATGTATTATCGCCTGCGCATGGTAGATGAGGACGGCCAATTCACGTTCTCGGAAACTGTGATGGTCTGCAGCGGGAATAAAGGGCCGGCCGTAGTCATCTATCCCAACCCTGTGATGGATGAGATCAACCTTTCTTTTGGCCATGATCAAAAAGATAACATCACTTACCAAGTAGTAGATGCTGCAGGCAGGATGGTGGAAAAGGGAACGATGAACGGTCAGCATAGCAACACAACCCTGCAGATCGGTATGGGTCGTTTATCAGCAGGGGTTTATTACCTGCACCTGCAGGGAATAAACTGGCGGCAACAATTTTCTTTTGTAAAGCAATAATAAAAGATCCGGTTAGCGGAGCTTATCCAGGCTCTTCACCAGCTTTTCATCTTTCCAGATACCCCGGGCGGCCATGATGTAACCGGCCAGTACGGCAAAAGCAAACAGACATGTAATGGAGAAGCTGCCTTTTTCGTAGTTGCTGATCCCGGAAAAGTAAATGACCAGGATGATCAGTGCCAGTACAGCACCACCGATCGAAAACTGTAATTGTTTTTTTCGCTCCTTATACAAAAAGATCGTGATGAGCGAAAGAAGAAGCGAAACGGCTGTTAAGATCAGCAGGAAAAAATTACTGGCGCCATCCATTTCTTCATACTTGCCTTCTTTCAGCTGACCGGTATAAAAGGGAAACTTATAGGTCAGGAAAGCACATACGGTGGACAACAATAACCAAAGAGTTTGCTGGCGCTGTATCATACAACATTCATTTACGTAAAATAAATATCGGAATTTTTGGACATCATCCCAATTCCGGGTAGAGGGGGAATTTTTTCATGAATTCCTTTACTTCCTCTTTTACGCCGCTCACCACTTTTTCATCATCAGCATTCATCAGTACTTTATCAATCATGCCGACGATGGATTCCACATCATTTTCTTTTAAACCCCGCGTGGTGACAGCCGGCACCCCTACACGGATACCGGAAGTAACAAATGGTGATTTATCATCAAAAGGCACAGAGTTCTTGTTGAGTGTGATGTGTGCTTTATCTAAAGTCTCCTGTGCTTTCTTACCGGTGATATTCTTATTCCGGAGATCTATCAGCATTAAATGGTTGTCGGTCCCTTCACTGATAAGATGATACCCTTTGGCGACAAAGGCTTTTGCCATCGCCTGGGCATTGCTGATCACCTGTCTGCCATACGACTTGAAATCTTCCGACAATATTTCGCCAAAGGCCACGGCTTTGGCGGCGATCACATGTTCCAGTGGTCCGCCCTGTGTGCCGGGAAAAACTGCCAGGTCCAGCAACTGACTCATGGTACGCAGGTTGCCTTTCGGGTCTTTGATGCCCCATGGATTTTCAAAATCATGACGCAGCAGGATGATGCCCCCGCGGGGGCCACGTAATGTTTTATGCGTGGTGGATGTTATAATATGGCAATGTTCAAAAGGATCGTTCAATAAACCGGTAGCGATCAGGCCTGCGGGATGCGCTATATCCGCCATGATCACGGCGCCGATCTTATCCGCTACTTCACGTATCCTTTTATAATCCCAGTCGCGGCTGTAAGCAGAAGCGCCGCAAATGATCATCTTAGGTTTTTCTTTTATCGCAACAGCTTCCAGTTGGTCATAGTCCACCCGGCCGGTCTCTTTTTTTACTCCATAGAAAAATGCCTGGTAATTCTTGCCGCTGAAGTTGGCCGGGCTGCCATGAGTCAGGTGTCCGCCCATGCTCAGGTCAAGGCCCAATACTTTTTCACCGGGTTTTACACAGGCCAGGAACACGGCTGCATTGGCCTGGGCTCCGCTATGCGGTTGTACATTGGCCCATGAAGCGTTGAATATTTTCTTTAGTCTTTCAATAGCTAAGGTTTCTATTTCATCTACCACTTCGCAACCGCCATAATACCGTTTGCCGGGATAACCTTCTGCATATTTGTTGGTAGGCACGGTTCCCATGGCCTGCATTACCTGCAGTGAAGTAAAGTTTTCAGAGGCGATCAGTTCAATACCATTACGCTGGCGGTCCAGCTCTTTGCGGATGAGATCAAAAACGAGAGTGTCTTTTTGCATGTCGGTGATTCAGGAGTTTGACAAGATGTAAAGGTTTAAGAAGTTTGATGTGTTTAAAAAGGTCTGCGGGCAATTTTCATAGAGAGAAACCTCTGTAAACTGTTCAACGGTTTAAACCTTTCCATTTTTTTTGCAAAAATAAGTCTGTGCAGGATGTAAGGGGATTTATTTAGAAAATTTTATTCCTTGAAAATTCACTACTTTCACGGGCTTTTTAGACAATCAATGAAGGCGATCATACCAGTAGCAGGGGCAGGCACGAAGCTTCGTCCTCATAGTTATACTCAACCCAAAGCGCTTATTCCTTTAGCCGGGAAGACGGTACTCAGTATCATTATTGACCAGTTGCGTGAAGCAGGTATTCATGAATTTATTTTTATCGTAGGTTACCTCGGCGACAAGATCAGGGATTACGTGGAAGCCAGGTACCCCGATCTGCATGCACATTATGTACAGCAGATAGACAGGCAGGGTATTGGCCACGCCATTAACCTGGCACGGGGTATTGTAAACAATGATGAAGTATTTGTGGTGCTGGGTGATACCATTTGTGAATACGATGTAAAAGAAGTGGTGAACAGTCCCGATTCGATGCTTGGTGTAAGAAAAGTGGATGATCCCCGTGAATTCGGCGTGGCGGAAATGGATGATGATGGCTACATAGATCATGTGGTGGAAAAGCCACAGATACCCAAGTCGAATATGGCGCTGGTGGGTATCTACAAGATCAAGGAATCTGAGATGCTGTTCCATTGCCTGGAAAATAATTTCGTACAGGGACTGCGCACCCACGGCGAGTACAGTCTTACAGATGCCCTGGATTGCATGCTGCAGAAAGGCGCTAAGTTCAAACCTTTCAAAGTAGATAGCTGGTTTGACTGCGGGCGAAAGGAAACGCTGCTGGAGTCCAATGCTACACTGCTGAAGAAATTTGTGTCGCAAAACGGGAAGGAATATCATTTTGAGAACACCGTGATCATCCCGCCGGTCAGTATCGGCGAAGGCTGCGATATTAAGAATTCGATCATCGGTCCGAATGTCACTATCGGCGATCATACTACGCTGAATTATTCCATTGTCAGGAACTCGATCATTGGATCCTACTCCAATTTATATGATATTGTATTAGAAGATTCACTCATCGGCAGCGATTCAGGCCTGCAGGGAGAGACCAGACAATTGAATATCGGGGATAATACAACCATTGACCTCGGGTAAATCTGGTTACCAGTTTCGATTTTTTACTCCTGCATTTGTAATTAACTTTCAATACGGCAGACCCTGCAACTTGTAGCAGGCAACGGTTACCTTTACAGTATGACCAACTTCTCTAATCGTATCACTCAGCTTTTCGGTATTGATTATCCTATTATACAAGCCGGCATGATATGGGCCAGTGGCTGGAGACTGGCCAGTGCCGTAAGCAATGCCGGCGGTCTGGGCCTGTTAGGCAGCGGCAGCATGTACCCTGATGTTTTGCGGGAACATATACAAAAATGCAGGGCGGCAACCGACCGTCCTTTTGGGGTCAATGTGCCTTTATTATACCCGGATATTGACAAGCATATCCGGGTCATTATCGAAGAGGAAGTAAAAGTTGTTTTTACCTCTGCGGGTAACCCTAAAACATGGACCGGTATCCTGAAAGAAAAAGGAATTACCGTAGTGCATGTGGTCAGTTCATCAAAGTTTGCCCGTAAAGCAGAAGAAGCTGGCTGTGATGCCATAGTAGCTGAAGGGTTTGAAGCCGGCGGACATAACGGGAGAGAAGAGACCACTACCATGGTGCTGATACCGGCCGTAACAGAGGCGGTAAAGATCCCCGTGATAGCAGCAGGGGGAATTGCCACAGGCCGGCAGATGCTGGCGGCCATGGTCATGGGGGCGGAAGGGGTGCAGGTGGGCAGCCGTTTTGTGGCCAGCGAGGAAGCCTCCTCTCACATCGAGTTCAAAAACAAAGTGATCAATTCTCAGGAGGGGGACACAGTACTTACTATGAAGCAATTGACCCCTGTCAGGCTGATAAAGAACAAATTTTACCAACAGGTGCAGGAAGCGGAGCAGAAAGGGGCAACCCCGGAAGAGCTGAAGGCGTTACTGGGAAGAGCAAGGGCCAAAAAGGGAATGTTCGAAGGGGATATGGACGAGGGAGAGCTGGAAATTGGCCAGGTAAGTTCCCTGCTGGATAATATTTTACCCGCTGCAACGATCGTAAAAAATTTGTGGTCAGAGTTCAGCGAGGCGTTGGAGAATCCGGTGAAAATCCTTTAAATTTGATAACGCAGCGGGATAGATGTATTGTAAAACCAGTTTTTACAACTCCAAAAACCATTAAACATGCGACTAAAGATCCTTTTGCTGGGCATTAGCTTTCTGGGTTTTACGGCAGCCAAAGCCAATAATGGCCCTGATCCCGAAACGGGATGTAATAAAGTAGCGGGTTGTGATAAGAAGAAAGGGGATGAGATCAACGGCGTGATCGTTCATGCTGAAAGTAAAAAGCCCATCAAAGATGTAAGCGTTACGGCTTACTTAGTTACCAAAAAAGAAAAAAATGCAGTAAGCGATGACGAAGGTGGCTATTCATTTGATGAATTAAAGCCGGGCACTTATCGTTTTGTATTTGAGAAGGCTGGTTTCAAAAGGGTGACCAAAGAAAGAGTGGTCATTAAAACAGATGAAGCCTTCCAGTTGAATATTGAAATGATCGAGAGCCGGGATTCGGACCTGATGCCATCGCCGTTCCATTTCTGATACGCCTATTTTTAAAATATTTGAAGCCCTGTCTTATAAGATGGGGCTTTTTTACTACTATATAAGAGATAGTGATTCGTTCTTGTTTTGTTAAGTGATTTCTGCAAAAATCAAACTACAGTATGTTTGCATCATGAAAACATGGTTTGGCTTCTATTATGATTCCCGCGGAGCAGAGCCCGTAGATGCCAGCATACTGGCGGCAGAGGAGTTTATCTCTTTTGCCTGGCGTACACCGGAAGGGGAGGCGCAGAAGCTGAAATGGGATATGAAGGATGTGGAAGCTGTAGCCGATAACAGCGTCCAGGGAACGGTGATCACCTATAACCGGGACAATAGTAGGCGCCTCGTTATTCCCGGTAAAGAAGCTGCCGATTTTATCAGGCAGATAAAAGCCGAAAAGGCAAAACCCTGGCATAAAAAAGGCAGAACAAAAGACGGGCTTCGTAATCTCAGTATCTTCCTGGGTTTTGCAGGCATATTGGTGATAGCTTACCTGTTATTGGTCCCCTGGTTATCGGAGAAATTAGCTTCCACTGTTTCTGTCCAAACGGAACAGCAGTTTGGCGATGCGGTATATACTTCTATGCAGCGGGCTATGCCGGAAAACCCGCATGCCACTATTCTTGTCAATGATTTTTTCAGGCAAATGCAGGTGCCCACAGAATATGATGTGCGGATAGCGGTGGTGGAAGGCGATGTGGTCAATGCTTTTGCGTTACCGGGCGGTCGTATTGTAGTGTATTCTGCTTTGCTCGGTCAACTGACAGATTATACTGAATTAGCCGCTTTGCTGAGTCATGAGTTCACGCATGTAAACAACCGTCATTCTACTAAATCCATATTCCGGAGGCTGGGCTCCAAAGTATTCCTGGGGCTTTTGCTTGGCAATACCGGCAGTGTAATGGCCGTATTGGTTGACCAGGCCGATAGTTTTAAATCGCTGACCTATTCAAGAAGCCTGGAGAAAGAAGCCGACCTTGAAGGATTGGAAATACTAAATGAACGCCAGATAGACCCTGCTGGTTTCATTGGATTGTTCAGGCATTTGAAAGCTTCGGCGCCTGCTTCGGCTTTGCCCGAAATGCTGGAGAGCCATCCTGACATTGATAACCGGATCGCTTATATCCGGGAAGCCTCTGCAAAAAGTGCCGTAAAAGATAACCCGGAACTAAAAGCTATTTTTGAAAAAATAAAAACAATAATACCATGATCATTACAACCACCGGTTTTATCGAAGGCAGGCCGGTACAGCAGTACCTTGGCGTCATCAATGCGCAAAGTATCATCGGCGCCAACATCTTCAAAGATATCCTGGGAGGTCTAAGGGATGTATTTGGCGGTCGCAGTAAAACATATGAGAAAGTAATTGAACAGGCCAAGGAAGATGCACTCCGGGAACTGGCAGAAAAGGCCCAGGCCGCCGGGGCCAATGCGATTGTAGGCGTTGACCTGGATTTTGAGACCATCGGCGGTAGCGGCAGTATGCTGATGGTGATCGCTTCCGGTACAGCGGTAAGAATATAGTTTTATAACAGTTTTAGGTGCATAGAAAAACCCCGCCTCACAACCGGCGGGGTTTATTTTTCATGGCTGGTTCTGGCAAAAAGTACTAATCAATATCCATATCGAAATCATCGTCGCTTTTTTTGATATTGAACTTTTTATGTTTTTCTAAGAAGCTTTTGTATTTAAGGTAGGTTTCCTGGCTGGCTTTCTTGCCATTGATGATCAGTTCACCGTCCTCATGTTTGAGGGTGTATGTTTCATTCTTTTTGATCAGGCCGTCCTTGTCCAGGCCATCTACAAAATTCTTGTATTCCTTTATTTCTACTTTGGCTTTTTCGATCTCCGCTTTAGCTTTCTGCATTTCTTTTTCTATTTCCGGTCCTATTTTCTCCATCTCTTTTTTGGCTTTGGCCATTTCTTCTTCCATTTCTTTCATGTTGATCTTCTTTACCTCTTCCAGTTCCACCCGGATCTTGTCCATATCTATTTTGGCAATGGATTCCTTCACTTCCCGCTGTATCTTTTCAAAATCTACTTCCTTCATGGCTTTATCCATTTCGAGTTTCATCTTATCACTGTCAAATTCTTTCATCGACTCTTTCAGTTCCTTCTGCATCTTTGCCATGTCAATGTCTAATTTGGACATTGATTCTTTTATCTCCTTCTGAATTTTTTCAAAATCTACTTCCTTCATCGCTTTTTCCACTTCCATCCTGATCTTCTGGCCATCCAGTTCTTTCATGGCAATTTCGATCTCTTTCATCGCATTCTTTAGCTCCAGCTCGATATTTACCCGGTCCAGTTCAACCAGCACCTCATCAAGGTCCCGTACTTTTTTATCACGATCTGTTTTCTTGCCTTTAGGAACGGAATCGGTAAAATTTTGCTGTGGTTGAAAACGATCAGGAGACTGCTTTCCTTTCCATGAGATAAGCGCAATAGCGGCTCCGGCGACAAATAACACCAGCAGGATGCGTCCTGCTGCAATTGATCCTGGTTTCATACAAATCTTTTTAGGTTTAATGAATCACGAAGTGTTTCGTATCAAATATACGACTGATTTCGTATTTCAAAACATCTTTTTTTGTTTAAGGATTATTTTAACAAACTGAGGGTATCAGGACCGGACAGCCCTGAAAAGAAAAATGAGAAAGCAGAAACCCTGCTTTCTCATTTCTGATTATTTATTATTCATTTTTAGTTTTTCCGGAAAGCCCATTTCAGCATTTCCTTCCAGCTTGGCTTTTTACCATACATCAGGATGCCGGTCCGGTATATCTTACCACTGAGCCAGACGGTGAAAATGAAACCGGCGATCAGTAATCCCATGGAAAGGCCTAATTGCCACCACGGCACCGTCCCCGGTACCCCAAAGGGTATTCTCGCCATCATGACAATAGGCGAACTGAAAGGAATGATACTGGCCCAGACCGCCAGCTTACCGGTAGGTTCGCTGATGGTTACCGTCATGATAGCGATCGAGAAGATAACCAGCATGGTTACCGGGAAGCTTAAAGATTGTGCCTCCCGCATGTCTTCGTTCACGGCGCTGCCGATAGCTGCATACAAAGAAGAGTAAAAAAAGAAACCGCCGAGGAAATAAAACCCAAAACAGAACAGGATCAGCGGGATATTAATACCGGCAAATACTTTTTGTACCTGGCCTACCACTCCGCTCATCATACCGCTGCCCCCGGCTTTGGTAATATTATAAATAATAAAGATAAAAGCGATCCAGAGCAAGAACTGTGTCAAAGCCACCAGCCCAATACCCAGGATCTTTCCCAGCATGAGTTGAAAAGGCTTGACCGATGACACGATCACCTCGGCAATGCGGTTGGTCTTTTCTTCCATGACACCCATCATTACCTGTGAGCCATAGATAAGCAGAATAAGGTAGATCAGGAAACCTGCGACATACCCGATGGTACTGGCTACTCCTGAATCAGCTGTTTCATCCTTTATGTTCTTTGGAATGATATTTACCCGGCTGCTATTCAGTATCATTTTTTTGTTTTCATCAATGCCCAGCTTTTCATTTTTGATCTCATCCCAGATACTGTTCAACTTTTTTTCAACCTGGGCGGCCGATCCGATGCCTAAGGTCCGGCTGGTCTGCAATGGTTCATTAATACCTTGTTCCCAGCTAGCATGTTGCGGAATGATGATAAATCCATCATAACCCTGGTCTGTAAAATTCTTCTTTAAACTATCCGGGTTATCTGTTACCAACCGCAGGATGGAAGAACTGTCCTTCAGGTTCTCTCTTTCTATTTTTCCCTTGTCAAAATAGCCTGATGAATCAATGATGGCTACACGCAGGCGTGATTTTCCTTTTTCGCCAAGGTATCCCATGCCGAATATCAATGCGAGGTATAATAAAGGAAAGAGGATCGTACTGATGATAAACGTTTTTTTCCTGACCCGGGTCAGGTATTCTCTTTTTATGATGAGTAATATCTTGTTCATGTGACCGGTTTTGGGATTGGTTTATGTTTGATCAGGCTGTTACTTCCTGGAACTGCCGGGCAGTGGGTGTATTTCCCACCAGGCGGATAAAGATGTCATTCAGGGAAGGCAGTATTTCATTGAATGATTCTATCCGCAGGCCCTTGTTGATGAAGTATTGTAACACATCATTATTACTGTAGCCGGGATCTACTTTTATCACCACTTCGTTGTCATCTTTTTTCTTTACTTCAAAAAGGTGTATGGCCAGGTGTTCCGGCGTCACATGATCGGCAAAGCTTACTTTGAATAGATGCTCTTTGAAATCCTGTTTTACCTGTTTTACTGTGCCATCGAGGATCTTTTGGCCCTTATTCACGAGGGCGATATGGTCGCATATCTCTTCCACCTGCTCCATACGATGAGTACTGAAGATGATGGTGGCCCCTTTCTGGGCGAGGTTATAGATCTCGTCTTTGATCAGGTTGGTATTGACGGGATCGAGGCCGCTGAAAGGTTCATCAAGAATGATGAGTTTAGGTTCGTGTAAAACCGTGGTAACGAACTGCAGTTTTTGCGACATACCTTTTGAAAGATCTTCCACTTTCTTATTCCACCAGGTATGCATATCAAATTTGATGAACCATTCTTTGATCTTCCGGTTCGCTTCGCTTCTTTTTAACCCTTTCAGTTGTGCAAGGTATTCCGTTTGCTCGCCGATCTTCATTTTTTTGTATAGTCCTCTTTCTTCAGGCATATACCCGATCTTACTGATATCATTAATGGGATCAAATTTTTTCCCGTCGAAAAAGATATCTCCTTCATCCGGGTAAAAGATCCCGGTGATCATGCGGATCAGCGTGGTCTTACCGGCGCCATTGGGTCCGAGTAATCCGAATATCTGTCCTTTTTCAATGGTAAGGCTGATGTCGTCAACCGCTTTTTGCGTAGCAAAGTATTTTCTCAGGTGATGAAGTTCCAGTATGGGCATGGTAAAAAATTGTATCGCAAAAATAGAGGTTACGGACAATCAGGGACAATATTTCGGTGAACGGGGTGGTAAACGGAGCGAACCGGCAAAAGCAGGCTGTCAATGGTGAAGTAAAGTGAACGCTATCCGGCTGGCTACCCGTTCGCCATCCATGGCAGCGCTGACAATACCTCCGGCATAGCCAGCTCCTTCGCCACAGGGATATAAAGTATGTAGCTGCGGATGCTGCAATGTTTCACTATTCCTTGGTATGCGCACGGGAGATGAAGTCCGGGATTCGGTTGCCACCAGAACAGCCTCATTCGTATAATAGCCTTTCATTTTTTTTTCCAGCTGTTTGAACGCCTGCTGCAGCCTGTCATGAATAAAACCGGGAAGTACTTCTTTGAGAGAAGCAGAATGGATACCGGGCAAATACGAACAATCGGGCAGGGAGGAAGATATCTTTCCACCGGTAAAATCAACCAGTCTCTGGGCAGGCGCTACGAACTTACCCCCGCCGGCATTGAATGCTTTTTGCTCAACTGATTGCTGGAAGTTCATTAGTAAAAGAGGACTGTCAGCTTCTTTTTTTAAGATTGCTGCAGCATCCTTCTGCTCAACAGATACGACAATACCGCTGTTGGCATATGGGTTATTTCTTTTGGAGGGAGACCATCCGTTCACTACCAGTTCGCCGGGATCGGTCGCTGCAGGGGCAATGATGCCGCCCGGGCACATACAGAAGGAGAAGACCCCTTTTCCGTCAACCTGCTGTACCCAGCTATAAGAAGCAGGGGGTAAAAACGCATCCCTGGTCACACAATGATACTGGGCGCTGTCAATTACCGACTGGGGATGCTCCACTCTTACTCCAAGGGCGAAGGGTTTTGCTTCTATCCATATTCCTTTTGCATGGAGCAATTTGAAAATATCCCTTGCCGAATGACCTGTTGCCAGGATGACTGCATCTGCGGCAAAAGAATCACCATCCGCCGTCCGGACAGTTGTAATTATGTCTTTGCCGGTGATAAAGTCTGTTACTTTTTTTTCGAATAAAAATTCACCGCCGCAGGCGAGTACCTTTTGCCGCATGGCGGTAATAATATGAGGCAGCTTATTCGTGCCAATATGCGGGTGAGATTCATAAAGTATCTTTTCTTCTGCTCCGAAATGGACAAACAAGTTCAGGATGCGGTCAATATCGCCTCGTTTGGAACTGCGGGTATATAGTTTCCCATCGCTGTACGTACCGGCACCGCCCTCTCCAAAGCAATAGTTACTGTCCGGATTTATGTTACCTTCTTTATTTAGCATGGCCAGGTCTCTTCGGCGGGACCTGACGTCTTTTCCTCTTTCCAGTATAATGGGACGGATACCGGCTTCTATCAGCTTCAATGCGGCAAAAATGCCGGCCGGACCGGCGCCAACAATGATCACGTTACTGCTTGCTTTTGACACATCCCTGAATGAAAAGGAGAGGCGCTTTCTTTCCTGGTATGGCTCATCAATAAATGCCTGCACGGTCAGGTTGACCCATGCCTGTTTACTGCGGGCATCTATGGACCGTTTAAGAATGTTATAGCCGTGAACTGCACTTGTGCTGACCGCTTCGGTCTTTGCGATATAGTTCTTTACAGCGGTTTCATCGGCTGCTTCGGAGGGAAGCAGTTTGAAAGAAAGGATCTTTTGCATTGCGGTCAGGTTTTTATCCTGAAAAACAAATTCGGGGCAAATATAAAAAAGAAGAGCCGTCCTTTTATCAGGACAGCTCTTCAAAAAAGATATTATTGACTTACTTCTTTGTTTTTTTAGATTTAACCCGGGGTGCTTTTTTTGCCTTTTTATGAAGTTTGTAACCGACTGTTACCTGTACAGCCTGGTTATAGAACGTATTTTCACCCTGGGCCGCACTTACATCCTGCGAGCCGTGTATGTAACGAATGTCAAACGTCCATTTTTTGGCCGACGTACCGATACCTGCGGTATAAGCAAAGTCAAAATCTTTGACATCATACGTAATCGTAGATGTTTCATATATCTGTTTTTGCCGGGCCCTGATCAGGATGTCATTTTCAATGCCGGCATAGATGTTAAAGCTCTTGACCACATTATACTTCACCAGGATCGGAATGGAAAAGTAGTTATAGCGGAAGGTCACATCGCCCCAGAGTGTTGATTTGGCTTTGGCGCCCATTTGTGAGTAAAGGAATTCGGGCTGAATGGTGACTCTGGCACTGATGGGTATTTGTACAAAAGCGCCGAACACCTGTCCCAGTTTAGGACCTAGGTCAATATCCTGGTAATCTATGGCCGGCCTGAAGCCGCTGACATTTACCCCGGCTTTAAAACCAAAAGCCGCTTTTTGTTTCATCTTCTGCCCGAATACAATGGTAGAACAAAACAGTACTGCAATGATAGCAGTCAGTAATTTTCTCATATCAGATCGTTTAGTTTTAGTAAAAACAAATGTAATGATAATTAGTAAACAAACAGCCGTAAAATAATGACAGGAAAAAGCTTTTTTAGAGCCTTTTTGCACTGTTTATCAGGCCTTAATTTTTTTGCTTGCCGGATAGAAAATAGTTTATATCTTTCAAATGCCAAACGATGCCTGCAGAAGCACTTATACCGACCTCTGAATATCCTTCGCAAAATTTACCGTTGTACATCCGTAGCTTACACAAAACCATATTGAGTTTGATAGAGGAAAGAGCAGGAATTATCTTTTTTACGCAAGGCTGATCTTTTACAGTTAATTGCAAACGGACCGGAAACGATTGCAGTGTGATGACATGATGTGTTCAAATGTGAGAGATCAGTGATCGGTGGAAAAAGTCCTTTGACATGATTATGACGCAAACGAATAACGATCATTTTTTGTTTATGGCAAATGCTGTAATGTTGCACTGACAGATGAAATAATAAAGAGCAGAATATACAAAGAAAAGTAATTGGATTTTCCAAATTTTTATGGCAAAAACCGGCAAAATCTGATACTATTTTTTATATCAAAAAAACAAATGGATAAAATTTTTTTTTAACCCGGAAATATAGATATTCGCCGTCCTGTCAAGTTTTTTTATTGACATGTGTGCAAAGATTTCCGGAGATTTTTTTTAGGAACAACTATAGTTAACCCGATATATAAATTGCTTACTGACTGATGGAGAAAAATGCTGAAAAAATCTGGGCCAATTGTTTAAAGATCATCAAGGATATTGTTGAATGGCAGCATTTCAAAACCTGGTTCGAACCCATCCAGCCTGTATCATTAAAGAATAACATACTCGTCATACAGGTACCCAGCCAGTTCTTTTTTGAATACCTCGAAGAACATTACGTCAATTTATTGGCAAAGACTTTGAAGAGAGAACTGGGAAAAGAAGCAAGGCTCGAATACCGCATCATGGTGGACAGCGGTAACAGTAAGAATAAACCACTGACGATGGATGTGACGGGCCAGGGCATAAAAACCTTTTCAAACAACGAGATGGATTTCCCCTTAGTCATCAATAACCCCGTCAAGAATCCTTTTGTCATTCCGGGCCTAAAGAAAATGCAGATAGACCCGCAGCTCAATCATATTTACACATTTGATACCTATATAGAAGGCGATTGCAACCGGGTAGCCCGCCGTGCCGGCAAGACAGTGGCTGAAAAGCCGGGTGCCAATTCCTTTAATCCGCTGGTGATCTATGGCGGGGTAGGGCTCGGAAAGACCCACCTGGCTCAGGCCATCGGTAATGAGGTCAAAAGACAGCACCCCAATAAGGTGGTATTATATGTAAGCTCGGAGAAATTCATCAACCAGTTCATGGATCACAGTCGCAACAATGCGATCAATGACTTTATCCATTTTTACCAGTTGATAGATGTCCTGATCATAGATGATGTGCAGTTCTTCAGCAAAGCGGAGAAATCACAGGATGCCTTTTTTGCCATATTCAATCACCTGCATCAGTCCCATAAGCAGCTTATCCTTACCTCGGACAAGCCTCCCAAAGATCTGGAAGGGGTTCAGGAAAGATTGCTCAGCCGGTTCCGCTGGGGACTGAGCGCCGACCTGCAGATACCCGACTATGAGACCCGTATTGACATCCTCGAAAAGAAGATGAAGAATGACGGGCTCGAAATGCCGAAAGAAGTAGTGAAATATATTGCCTACAATATCAATAGTAATGTAAGAGAACTGGAGGGCGCACTGATCTCACTGTTGGCACAATCTTCGCTAAATCGTAGGGAGATTGACCTCGACTTAGCTAAAAAAGTGTTACGCAATTTTGTGAAATCATCCAGCAAAGAGATCACGATTGATACCATCCAGCGCATGGTCTGTGATTATTTTGACGTGTCTTACGATAAGCTCCTGCAAAAGACACGCAAAAGGGAGATTGTGCAGGCACGCCAGATCACCATGTACCTCGCAAAGGCCTTTACCAAGAACTCATTAAAGACCATCGGCGAACATTTTGGCGGTCGTGATCATACCACGGTCATCCACTCCTGCCAGACGGTAAAGGACCTGATGGATACCGATAGCGTATTCAGGGAAAATGTACTGGAACTCCAGCAAAAGGTGCAGTTAGCAGCGATGTAAGCCAATAAAAGATTAAATGACTGATCCCAGGTTCCGGAGCCGGAATTTGGGATTTGTTTTTTGGGATTTCTTAGCTCTTATCTTTATTTTTGCCACCCCTTTCAAAGAAGGGAATTATTAGCCACGGCAACCGGTGAGGTGGATGAGTGGCTGAAATCAGTAGTTTGCTAAACTGCCGTACGGGTTAAACTGTACCGAGGGTTCGAATCCCTCCCTCACCGCTGAACCAGAGAAGATTCTTCTCTGGTTTTTTTATTTCTCTATTCTGCATTTCAAATACCCATTCCCCGGTATAGCTCCCGATCGTAATAATGGTATATTTGAACAAACCGATCGGATAGTTTATGAAAGCCCTTACCCTGTATATCTTACTTTTCTTGTGCTGTGGCAATGTGCAGAAAGTCTTTTCCCAGAAAAAACTGGCGCTGATCGTTGCTATTGGCGAGTATCCGCAAAACAGCTCCTGGCCTGCTATCGCTTCTATCAACGATATCCGTTATATCAAAGCCGCACTCAAACAGCATGGTTTTTCCGATAAGAGTATAGATACCCTGAAGAACAGCAAGGCGACAAAGAAAGCTATACTCGCCTCTTTGACGAACCTGGCCAAAAAAGCAGCAAAGAATGATATTGTTTTTATTCATTTTGCCTGCCATGGCCAGCAGGTATATGATCAGTTGACAGCAGAAGAGGGAAAGGATGAGGAGGACGGCTATGATGAGGCGCTGGCGCCATATGATTCTAAAGGAAGATGCGATCCCGTTGACTATCGCGGGGAGAACCATCTGCGGGATGATGACCTGCATAAAAAATTCAACGCTATACGGAGTAACATCGGGTCAGGGGGAAGTTTATTAGTGCTGATAGATGCCTGCCATTCCGGTACCGCTTCCCGTTCGGCAGAGTCATTAGTGTCAAGAGGAAATCCCAAACCCTTTATTGATTGCCTGACAGGGGCTGAAAAATATTTTGCCGACGTAGCTGAGACAGGCTTTATTGGTAAAACCTCTGACACAGCGGCCAATATGGTCGTCATTTCTGCTTCTGCACCGCACCAGCAGAACTACCAGGTGCAATTGCCCAATAAGAAGATGAGAGATGGTATAGAACAGGTAGGGTCTCTTTCCTATGGTTTTTATAAAGCAGCCACAGAGCTCGGCCCGGAAAGCGATTACCAGCTTTTGTTTGAAAAGATCAAGGCCGTGATACAGGGAAATATACCGGGACAGATACCCATGATCGAAGGCAACACGCAGCAAAGAGTATTCAGCGGCTTGTATAATAAAGAAGAGCCCGGCTATGCCACCATACGACAGGTAATAGGACAGACAGGTTTCTCCATTGATAAAGGATTACTCAATAACATTGCCCCGGGTTCGGTCCTTACTGTGTATAAGGCAGGATCAGCAGAACCTTATACGGAAGCAACGATCGAAAAGGTGAATAATTTTCAAAGCCTGGGAGTAGCAAAAAAACCATTGAATAAATTAGAAGCTTACCGGGTGAAGTTAGACGCCCTGAATTATGGTGATTTTTCGGCGGCTATTTTTTTACGTTCAAAGGAAAAAGGGAATAAGAATATTGATGCGCTGCAACACCAGGTCAGGAACTTTATAAAGCCTTACCGGTATCTTTCTATCGGTGAGAATGCCGATATGATGTTAGACATGGCGCCGCAGCCGGATGGAAAGATCAGCCTCGCACTGCTGGAAAAAAATGACAGCATCAGGTGGTCCAAACAACTGGTATCCGGGGACACACTAACCAAAGAGGATTGTGAACTGCTTCTGTCAAAGATCAAAAATGCGATACGGGTAAAATACCTGCGTTCATTGGACGACGGGGGCGAATTGGCCAAAGGAGTGGAAGTAAAGATCACCCCGCATAAAGAGCAAACCAACCCGGCGGAAATATTTATGGAGCCGGGCGAAGGATTTAATCTCAGGCTTACCAACAACGGACAGCATACGGTCTTTTATACGATCATTAATATTACCGCCGATAATAAGATCAGTGTGAGCATACCCGGTGAAGGGGCCGACCCGGCCAACTTCCAGCTGAGCCCCGGCACGACCAAAGAATTCAAAAGAAGCAAGGTAGATGATAATGCGGTAGCCGGTAAAGAAATATTCAAAGTGATATTCTCCAACGAGGTCATTGACCTGCGCAGTATATTGGAACGGAAAAAAGAAAGAAGCCTGAAGATATCCCTGCAGGAAATGGTAGATGACCTGTTTAAAGACGGGGAAAGTGAACAGGCCACCCGGTCTGATGTCAGTAATGTGAGCCTCGATGAAACAGGTATCATTACGGTTGGTTTTACTGTGATAAGAAAATAATTTGTAAACTGCTGCATGATGCTTACGGGAAAAAGTAAAATAGTGTGCTTGCTGTTTACTGTATGCTCCCTGTATGTTTCAGCACAGGATACGCAAAAAAAGGTAAGGCTGGCTAAATTCAGGATTGATTCTGTTTTTACACGTAACGATTCATCATTGGTACAGGTGGCAGGCGGTACGGTAGCTGGTCTGCAGCCGGGTTCATTCATCAAATGCTTTTCAGCCTACAAAGAATCGGGTGGGGTCGAATATCCGGTTCGTGAGATCGGGTATGGGATAGCTATCCGGGTAAGTAAAAGCTTTGCGGAATGCTATGTCTCATTTTACGATAGCAGTGAAACCGCTTATCCTGGCGATCATATTTCTTCGGATATCGGCTTTCCTGTATTGCCTTACGAGACTTTGATCACCGATGTGCTGCTGAATGCAGTCGAGTTTACCGATATAAGCAAGCAGCTTTTTTTTGAGCCTGTTGTGTTCCTTTCTGC
This sequence comes from Chitinophagaceae bacterium, assembly GCA_016787085.1. Lineage (GTDB taxonomy): Bacteria > Bacteroidota > Bacteroidia > Chitinophagales > Chitinophagaceae > VBAT01. Next base: position 67,317 of record JAEUVJ010000070.1, read on the forward strand.
ATTATCTGAACAGCAGGAAAAGATGATAAAGAGTAAAATACTGGATGACCTGCATGCGGCGTATGAGATGGTAAAGGATCGTCCGAATCTTCCGGAATCTATGCGGAAAGTTATGACCGGGGGGCGTTATGGTGGTAAGACCGCTTTGCAGGTATTGAAAGATGTAAAGATCACAGACCTCGATAATTTTCTTTTATATGTCAAAACCTACCCGGCTAAGTATGCCGGAAACCTGTTCCGCATAAGCGAAAGCTTTACTGCCTGGGTGGTAAGCAACAGTCCTCATAGTACAGAAGAAGTAAAAAGGGCTTTGTTGCCGTGGTATAAGAACAGGCCGGAGTTTGTAAAAAGAATAAAAGAGTATAAAGCTTCTATCTTACTGGAAGGCCATTGTTCAACGTTTGGAGACCAGGCTATTGCTTTGGCCGGGCAGCATAAGGATGCGGAAGCGGACCAGTTGATAGGATTAGGACTGGCCATTGCAGAAGAAGTAAAGGATACAGTAGGCAAGGCCTCACTGCTGGTGTCGAAGGCCCAGATATACCAGGACAGGAGGAAATTCAAAGAAGCGATCGCCGAATGTGAAAAGGCCCTGGCGGTTACCGCCTGGTGCCGGGATGTAAAGAACAAGATATATGCCGACTGTAAAAGGCAGGAACTGGCGGCGCTTATTAAAAAGGGATATTGTCAGTTAAACCTGTCAGCATACGGGGAGAGTGAACTCAGCTTTGCTGATGCAGAATCAAAAACAAATAAGTACCGGCAGCTTATCGGGGATGAAGATTATTATTACTACCTGCAAAAAACATTTGAATACCGGGGCTGGATAGGCAATATCACGGGCAACTATACAAAGGCTATTGTCTATTTTGAAAGGGCGATCGGGATCAATGATACGATCAATACCTACAATTCGAAGAACAAAAATGCAGGCTTTTATAAAAGTATCGGTCATGTGTACAGGGACAGGGGTAATTACAGCACAGCACTTGATTTCTACGAGAAGGCACGGGGTATCTATAAAAAAAATTTTGAAAGGCAGAACGAACTCAATACAGAGGTCAGTATCGGGAATATCCTGTATTACACCGGGGATTACGACAAAAGCCTTAGCTATCTTATTTCTGCAAAAAACGAATTGCTGGAGCTGGAAGCCCACGACGATGCCGGGTATGCTTCTTCCCTGGCAGGCACTGTTTATCATCAGCTGGGTAAGTATGATTCGGCGATAGCCTTTCACCAGTCATCCGTGCAGTTGCGAAAAAAGGCAGGCAGCAAGACCGGACAGGCCTGGTCATGGAACCAACTCGGTGAACTGTACCTGGTCAGTGGCCAGAAAAAAGATGCACTGGCAGCGTATGATTCTTCAGTAGTGTATAACAGCAAAATTCCCGATGAGGCAGCTTTAGGAACCAATTACAATAATATCGGGAAGGTGTATCTGAACGACGAGAATTTCAAAAAAGCGGCGGAGTATTTTGAAAAGGGAAAAGGGAAAACCCTTGGAGCATGGGTAGAGGCGCTGTATAATTTATACTTAGCCTGGATGATGATGGATACACTGAAAGCAGGTTCTTACCTGAGACAATGCTACCAGCTCAGCCGGGAAACAGGCAATGATATCTATACCTTTTATTCACTGACAGATCTGTCAAAACTGGCATACAGGAATAATAATTTCCATGCAGGCGATGTGTATTACGATTCAGTGGCTGCATGGACAAAATTAATTGCTACTCCCAGGGCAGAGGCGCAGCGGCTGGATCTTAAAGGGTATTCTTATATCTATAAATTGGAAGTGGATAGCGCTATTGACCTGTATAAACGGGCAGTGGCAATATATGATACAATTGACCTGAACAGCGCTGTATGGGAAAGGATCAGTCTATCAGAAGCGCTTATTTCCAAAGGGGAATTCAAAGAAGCCGAAGCAGTCTTGCTCGAAGGGATCCGGATCGCTGACAGTATTTCGGGAAAACTGGCACTTGGCGTATCCTATAGTTCAGGTTCTTTCCTGTATGGTTTACTTGGCGAGTTTGACAAAGGAATGAAAGCAAATGAAATGGCCAGCCGTATCTATGAAGAGACGGGTAACACTTTCCGGCAGGCAGGCGCTTTGCTGGGTAAGGGAACACTGTATAAAAGCGCCGGCGAGTATAAAAGATCCATTGAAGCGCTGCTGGCTGCAGATAGTATCTATAAAGCGGAGAGAACAGAAGAAATGAGAAGCGCTGCCCTCAATAATATCGGCGTGACATATTATAACCAGGGAGACTATACAAAAGCCATTGATTATTTCAACAGGTCTGCTAAGTATTTCAAACCGGGACTGATAGATGAGAGCTATCTGCTGAATAAAGGCAACCTGGCAGAGTGTTATTATTATCTCGGAAAAAATAAGGAGGCAGAAAGTATTTTACTCGCCGCTTTTCCCCCTGCAAAGAATAAGCAATTCAACCGTATTGCTTCCGGGATGGCCGTTGTGCTGGGAAAGATATATTCAGATGCAAAACAATTTGGCAAAGCGCAGCAATACCTCGACACGGCTGTGGCAGTGTGCATGCGAAGCGGGGAGAAAGAAAAACTCGTGGATGCATCGGTGACATTGGCAAAAGTGAAATGGGCAGCCGGGAATGAGTCAGAAGCGGAGAAATACCTGGCTGATGCCATTAAGGTAAGCAAAGAGTATCATGTTCCTTCGTTATCCTGGGTGGCCTATTATGAGTCGGGACTGCTGCATTACCGGCAAAAGAAAATGGAAAAGGCGATTGAGGAGTTTAAGAATGCAGTAGAAATAGTAGAGAAGAACAGCAATAATGTATACGGGGGAGATGAGGCAAAGAAATTGTACCGCAATGATCCAAGGAAAGTTGATCTCTACGGCAAGCTGGTGCTGGTATTGGCTGAGTCAGGTAAGACCGCAGAAGCCTGGACCTATGCCGATCGCAGTAATATGACGGGTATCAAAGAACTGATGGGTGGCATCACCGACCAGACCGGGGATGTGGCAAAGGATGAAGCATTGGAGAAAGCAAAGAGCTTGTCGCAACGAACAGAAGCATTGGCCCAAAAAGAAGCCGAGCTGAAAGCGAAACCACAGACGGACCAGGTAGCGGCGCAGCTGCAAAGTATCGTGGTCGAAAAGGAAATAGCCGAAAAGGATTTTATTAAATTTAGCGAGAACCTGCTGGCTAAATATCCAGACCTGAAAGAGAATTTTTATGATAACGTCAACCCGGTTGATTTTGAGAATTACAAGGGCATGCTGCCGGCCGATATGGCGGTGTTGCTATATGTCATCAATGACAATAAACTGCTGATCTTCTCTCTTACCAATGAGAAACTCGGCATCACACCGGTAGATCTGAAAGAGGATATTACCAGGACGATCCGGGAATATGCTGCATTGCTGAGAGTGCCGGGCAAGGCCACCGGTACAGGCGCTATCAGGGTCAGGTCAACTATTGAGGGAGAGGAGGATAACATTGATGTATCAAAACTATCATTCAAAGATGTTTCTGAAAAAATGTACCGGGCACTGATACTCCCGGTGGCCGGAAATATACAGGGGAAAAAGAAACTCTGCATCATTCCCAATGGTGACCTTGCCAATATTCCCTTCCAGGCATTGGGTCATACATTGCCAGATAATGTATTCCGTTATCTCGTGGAAGACCAGGTGATCTTCTATACCAGCCGGATGAAGATATTTGATGCCGATGCGCCTGCTGTTACCAATATGTCTTCCTTTGCCGTTTTTGGTGTGCCTGACCAGACATTGAAATATACCGAGAAAGAAGCCCGTTCGATCGCCGGTATCATGAATCTTTCAGATGGGGTTTATACAGAAAAGAAAGCCACCGAAGAGCAGGCCAAACAAAGCCTGGTGCAAAAGAAATATGTTCATTTTGCCACACACGGTATTCTGAATTATACGGATTATAATGCTTCTTACCTGAAGTTCCTGCCTGCTGCCGATACATCCGGCGGGAATAACGGTAAACTTACGATTGATGAGATCTATGGGCTGAGCATCGGCGGCTGCGAATTGGTTACCCTTTCCGCTTGCGAAACGGCCGTGAGCCGGCAAAAGGTAAAGGGATGGAAGATATCGCCGGCTAATTCATTACTGCGTAAAAGGGTAAAATCGGTAGTAGCTACTATGTGGAAAGTAGATGATGAAGCCACCAGCATACTGATGGATGAGTTTTACCGGCAACTGAATACAAAAAAGGAAAAAAGCGAGGCATTAAGACTGGCCCAGGAAAAATTAAGCAAGGACCCCCGCTATAGTCATCCTTATTTCTGGGGCGCTTTTGTTTTGTATGGCGACTGGCGATAGATATATATCAAAAAAACAAAATACCCCCCGCTGGGTATAACAAAGATTGCCGGCGAATGCTACTTTAGTTCTATAATTTTAAAACAGAAGAAATGAAAAAGATATTATTTGTATTAGTAGCCGGCCTGGTGGTGCACCAGTTGTCAGCACAGGTCAATAAATTACCCGCCGTTCCAAGAAAAGCAGGTTGTGCCTCGATGGTCTCAGGGATCATGCTGCAGGGCATTGATACTACTAAGTCAAGGGGTATGGCGCTGAATGAACTGATGTGGGATAATGGCAAGACCATTGCCGTTAAATTCCTGCCCGGCGGCAGCCAGGCGGTACGTAGCAAGGTGATGCAATTTGCCAAAGAGTGGGAGCTGTATGCCAATCTCAAATTCAATTTTTTACCTGACAATGCGCCGGCCGCCAATGTGCGCATCAAGCTTGGCAACAGGGTGCATAATTCCTATATCGGGATCGGGGTGAATGAAATCACTTCGCAGTTTGAGCAGACCATGAATCTCGATACCACTGACTTTGTAGATTACCAGTATTACATCAAAGAACTCGAAGCAAGGCTGGCCCGCCGTGATACTGTCATCAAAGTATGGGAGCCTGAAAGGTTCATCAGGAATGTACTGGGTCGTTCCAACCTGGTATGGAACCTGAAAGCCATGCGGGGTACTACCCTTCACGAGTTCGGTCATACGCTGGGCTTGCTGCATGAGCAAAGTTTTCCGGGGGCTATCAGCTGGAAGAGGACGGATTCTGTTTATAATTACTACTTGGACAACAACCCGAACTGGACAAGAGAGACCGTTGACTTCAATGTATTCGAGGTAGGCGATTATTTCTATACCAATGGTACCAACTATGATGCTAAATCTATCATGCACTACTCAGTAGCTGCCTGGCAAACCACCAACGGATATTCGCTTCCTTCCAACTATGAGCTATCAGCCGGAGATAAAATGCTGATCGCTGCCATGTACCCGAAAAGCCAGAAAGTGTCTGCATTGATGCTGCCAAGAGTGGATGTAAAGAGCATTACCAAACTGGAAGTGATCAAAAATTATAATAAAAAGAAAGGGATATCCATATTTCCCACATTAGACCTTGCGAGTAATCCCAAGATGGCCGAAGTGTACCTGGTAGCAAGGCTGATATTTGAAGATTCCAGCAAGACCTATTATGTCAATACCACCAACCAGCAATTCCATTGGGGTGGTTTCCTGGCGGCTTATCAGAAAAAAATGTTGCTGCCTGCCACCAAAGTAAGCTATAACAAGCTGAAAAAGGATACTGAGATATTCCTGCCGGATACACAAATACCGGAATGGCTGAGGAAGTACAAGGTCAAATTCGAATTCTTTGTCGCGATGGTGAACCCGCGGACCAAGGAAATGGAAAAGATCGGGTACTATATGTCGCCGTCATTCATGAGTATTGCGAGATAACATACACACATGATAATAGTGAAACAGACAGGCAGCGCCTGTCTGTTTTCTTTTGCTATAAATGAAATGCTGACCTGATCAGGCTAACGGGAATAAAAAAGTCAAACAAATCAATGTTTGACTTTTCTGTCGGGAGGACAGGATTCGAACCTGCGACCCCCTGGTCCCAAACCAGGTATTCTACCGGGCTGAACTACCTCCCGCCCTTATCACTTCGCTTTGCTTATGATTTGGGGAGTGCAAATATAAAGCCTTCCAGCCAAACAGAACGTATTATTTCTGAAGCTTTTTTACATCAATATTCTCCTGTAATGGTGGTAAAAACAGGCTCATTTTCATTACCCGTCGTTAAACACGATGTAAGCAGCCAGATATGTAAGAACACCGGCAATCATCTTTATTTTTTTGCTACCCAGTAATCCTGTTTCATAAAAGGAAAAACTTCAGGAACATGCTCTAATATCTCAAATGGCTGCAATAGCTTTTCCCGGATGTATTTCGGGCTATGTCTTGTTAGGAACATTTTTTTACCTTCTTCGTATCGTCCCTTTACTACTATCCCTTTGGTATCATATTCTTTTTTTTCGGCCGGCAGAAACTCCTTTCGGTACACACTGTCACTGTCTGTGGTGATCAGCAGTATGCCACCGGGTCGCAGCACACGGTATAGCTCATGGGCCCAGTCGAGGCAATTCTTTTCTGATAAATGAGTGAAAACCGAAACAGCGTAAATAAAATCGAACATATTGTCAGGATAAGATAAAGGAGGACGCAGTTCATTTTTCATAAAATGCACACCGGGAATATTCTCTTTACACCATGCAATGGTTTGTGCATTGTAATCGGATGCGTGCAGTTCGACAGGGCCGAATACAGCGGGCATTTGCCTTGTTATCCGGGCAGGCCCACAGCCCCATTCATATACCGCAGACAATGAATGACCGCCGGGGAAATAGGTATCCGCTATCGTTTTGAGAAAAGAGGCTGTCTGTTCACCGCTTACTTTATAGAATTCCCAGTGAGAAGAGGAGTACGCATCAAAAGCGAGATAAGCAGGCGGTAATGCAAAGCCGGGGTTGGCTGCTATAAACTGCCTGTTCCTTTTTCGGAGTCTCCACGTTTTATAGTAATACCGGGCCTGATCTGCCAAAGCCAGCAGCCGGATCTTGCGCAAAACATGCTGTATCCTTACCCGTAGTATTTTTTTTGTGATCATCAGCCTGTCAGAAAGATGAATTCAACGCTGAAACGACAGCTATAGTTCCCGGGTTGCCCGGTCATTTATCTATGCATACAGAGTTTAAATGGTTATAACAAACAAAAACCCCGGATCAACGGGGGCTTTGTTGCTGAATAAATAGTTTAGTAAAGACGATCATCTTCCCATCCATCCGCCATCTACGGTCACGATGGTCCCGTTCATATAATCTGAAGCAGGGGAGGATAAGAAGACAAATGCGCCGGCCATGTCTTCAGGCGTTCCCCAGCGGTTGGCCGGTATCCTTGACAGGATCGCCGCATTACGTTCTGCATCGGCCCGCAATTGTGCTGTATTATCAGTGGCAATATACCCGGGGGCCACTCCATTTACATTTACACCATATTTTGCCCATTCGTTGGCAAATGCCTTTAATAAAGATGAGACAGCACCTTTACTGGCGGCATAACCCGGAACGGTGATCCCTCCCTGGAAAGAAAGCAAGGAACAGGTGAATACGACCTTGCCCGATCCCTGTTCTACCATACGCTTGCCGATCTCTCTGGTTAAAATGAACTGGGCATTGAGGTTGATATTAATGATCGTGTCCCAGTATTCATCAGGATGCTCGGCAACAGGTTTGCGCAATATGTGACCGGCATTGTTAATAAGGATATCAATCTTCGGATGATCAGCTTTTACTTTTTCCAAAAAAGAATAAATAGAACTGCGGTCTGTCAGATCGCACTGGTAGGCATAGAATTTTTTGCCTGCACCTGTGACGGCTTTTTCCAATGCAGAACCCGATGCTTCCAGTTTGCTGCTGACGCCAATGATGTCAGCGCCTGATTCTGCCAATGCAGTGGCGATCGCTAACCCGATACCCCGGCTGCTGCCTGTTACCAAAGCCAGCTTGCCATCAACCCTGAAGTTTAACATGATGAAATGATTTGAATTAAAGTAAAGAAGATGCCGGCACCGGATCCATATCGGTAAATACCATATTCTCACCGGCCATGGCCCAGATGAATGAATAATTAGCTGTGGCTACACCGCTGTGAATACTCCATGCAGGGGATAATATCGCCTGTTCATTGCTGAGGAAGATATGTCTTGTTTCCTGCGGTTCACCCATGAAGTGGATCACACGCTGGCCTTCCGGAAGATCGAAATAAAAATAAGATTCCATCCGGCGGTCGTGGGTATGAGGTGGCATCGTGTTCCATACACTTCCGGCTTTGAAATTGGTCACGCCCATTACCAGCTGGCAGCTTTTGATGCCATCGAGATGAATATATTTATTGATCACACGATGATTATTATTTTCCAGGCTGCCTAGTTCTGCCGGAAGCGCTTCGGATGGTTTCATCAGCCTTGTGGGATACTCCTGGTGTGCCGGGCAGGAAAAGAAAATGAATTTGGCCGGGCTTGATTTATTACTGCTGCTGAACACTACTTTTTTGTTCCCCTTTCCAATGTAGAGGCAATCCTGTTTTTCAAGATCATATTTGGTGGTATCCACCGTGATGCTGCCATTACCGGCAATATTTAATATGCCTATTTCCCTCCGGCTGAGAAAATGATCTGATTTCAGTTGCTCGTAGGAACGTAGTTCCAGTTGGGTATTGACAGGATGTGCGGCTCCTATTATCATCCGGTCATAATGAGTGTACACACACTCTATCTTGTCAGCCACTACCAGATGCTGAAGCAAGAACTTTTCTCTTATCTGCTGGGTATTGTACCGGGTAAAATCTTCCGGGTGTACCTGGTGAATGATCTTCATTTCTAATTTTATTTTAATGTTCGGTTGGTCATGACAAAGCTATAGGAAATGGCGTAATGATAGTCAATGAATTGCCGGGAACGTTCTCGTAAAAATTCCCGGCCATTATGCTCCGGGAATAGGAGAAAGATCTCAAATGTGTCATATCCATTATCATGCTTCAGCCTTTTTTATAACCAGTGTATTTCTCAATTTATAAAGAAAGAGCGGACAGCACAGTAAAACAAAAGCAACCGGAATTGAATAATTGAGGAAAATGAAATATTACACTTTTTCATTGCAAAATATCAGCTTTAAATATGATTATGACGAACCATTTTTAATAGTTAATTTTAATTACTGAAAATTATACAGGGGTTATGCTTTCGGACAATCATACCTGGCTTTTTGATACGGCAAGTAGTAAAAAAAGCTGACCCGGTTTGACTATTGTTAATTTATTTTTCTATCATTGCGATACCATTGACGCATTTCATAAGACATTGCTTTATCCTTCTAATTTCTAAGAGTTTATCATTATTATCCTATCGAAAGCGGTCTTAACTTAATGAAAGCTTGCTTTACTGTTCAATATCCGCTTAATCACAGTTATCCTGCTATCCTTCTGAAAAGCTCCGGAACCTTTGGACGATCACATTGACGGAGGAAGAAATTTTACTGTTGGCTCTTAACTAATCTGAAAAACAAGTTTGCCGGGGGAGAGGCTTTAGAAGCATGATGCTTTTACAGCTCTTGTTCTGTCATTACTGTGATCAGGTTTAATGGACATAACTACTACCAAAACTGCTTTTATCATGAGAAAAATCTACCTGGCTGGGTTTTATTCAAAAACTATTCTTGTATTATTCTTTGTGATAGTTTTCAGGGCCAGTGACCTGTATGCACAAGTGGATATTACGATCGGAACCGGAACAAATGCCAATACGACCACTACTTACCCTTGTCCTTTTGGTGACTGGTGGGAAGGGCAACGTCAGCAATACCTGTATCTTGCTTCTGAGCTGTCTGCTGCCGGTATGTCTGCCGGCACTATCAATGCTATCAGGTTCAATGTACTGGCCCTGACAACGAGTACCGGCGCCAACCCTGCCGTAGAGCAATACACTATTAAGATAGCTACGACATCTACTGCGTCGCTTGGCGCCACTAGCTGGGAGCCTGTTACCGCTACTGTATATGGACCGGTGAACTATCTTCCGGTTCTCGGTATCAATACATTTATTTTTACGACTCCTTTCTTCTGGGATGGCGCTTCTAACCTGATCATTGAAATATGCGGTGGTGATCCCAATAGCGCCAGTGATACGTATTTTACTAATAACTCAGCAGTGACATGGACCACCGGATTGTCTTTTAACGGCTCCAGGGTGTATGCGGCAGATAATGGCGGTAATGAGTGCGGTAATGCACCTACCACCAATGGCTCTGCTACTACCACTGCTACCAGCAGGCCCAATATTGTTTTTAACTGGACATCGGCAGCGCCTTGCACCAGCCCGCCCAATCCGGGAACGGCCACAGCTAATCCGGGCTCAGTTTGCGGTGGTACTCCCGTCAATCTCACTCTTACCGGTGTTTCTTTTGGCAGCGGACAAACCTACCAATGGGAAAGTGCGCCTGCCACTGCGGGCCCTTACACGTCCATCGGTAGTTCATCTGTTTCTCCTTTTTATACTATTACAGCGCCGGGCACTACCACTTATTATCGTTGTGCAGTTACCTGTGGCGGTAATACCCAGTTCTCGGTTCCTGTGGCGGTCATCGTCAACAGCAGCACACCTATACCGGTTGTTACTGCTACGCCTGACGGAAATGTTTGTAACGGAACATCTGTTTCCCTCGCTACTACTGAATGTACGGCCTGCACCTATACCTGGAATACCGGGGCTACAACCAGTTCGATCAATGTGACCACTGCGGGTTATTATTCAGTAACGGTAGCCAATTCATGCGGCAGCGCCGTGGCCAGCAAAGAAGTGATCATTGCCCCAAGTCCTTCCTTGAGTATATCTGCAGGTACCGCCCTTTGCCAGGGATCTTCTGTACAGATAGAGGCTAACGGAGCCAGTTCTTACAGTTGGTCGCCGGCTACTGGTCTGAATACAACAACAGGTGCCGTGGTGATCGCTTCGCCTACCACCACTACCACTTACACCGTAACAGGTACTATCGGCAGTTGCACCAAAACACTTTCTGTTACCATTACAGTGAACGCAGTACCAGCAGCGCCGACGGTTTCGGCTTCAGGCAGCACTACATTTTGTACTGGAGGCAGTGTCACACTTACGTCTACTGCAGCAGCGGGATATCAGTGGTATAAAGACGGAACAGCTATACAAGGCGCCACCAGTCAAACTCACCTTGTTAGTACGGCCGGCAGCTATGCCGCCAGGGCGGTAGCGAATGGTTGCAGTTCCAATGCTTCTGCGGCTACTGTTGTTACGGTGAATGCAATTCCGCCACAGCCCACCATTACACAAGCAGGCAATTCATTACAATCTTCTGCAGCCAGCGGTAATCAATGGCTGCTGAATAATGCAGCTATTGCCGGAGCCACCGGGCAAAGCTATACACCTACTACTTCCGGTTCTTACACTGTGCAGGTTACGCAAAATGGATGTACGGGTACTGCCTCGGCGCCATTCAGCTATACCATAACCGCTACGAATGACCCCGTATTGGACAGGAAGATCACGGTAGCGCCGAACCCTGTGCGGGATGACCTGAACATAAAATATAATGGCACTGGCGCCAGGTTCTCTGTCATGTTGATGAATATGCACGGTGCTGTATTGCTCAGGAGTTCGTTCGCTTCAAACTATACCATTAATATGAGTAAATACAGTGCGGGATTATATGTAGTACGGATCGTAAACGAGAGAAGCGGGGAAAAGATCCAGCGGATGATAATGAAACAATAAACTGTAAGGACGATCAAGTATAAGTAAGGGAGATATGTTAATACCAAAACTAATTTCAAAAATTGCTGTAATGAGAAGTTTCTTTTTGATACCCGGCCGGCGTGTTGCTGCCATGGTTATTGTCTTATTGTTTATGGCTGCCAGTAGTTTGAAAGCGCAGACAACACTGACCACGGGTCCGTTTCCGCCTTACACCGGGACCAACTCCCTTGGCGCAGGCGGACAGATCAGCTTTGTTATAGAAAATACCAACGCATTTGCTGTTAACCTGACGGGTATCGGTAACTATGTAACGACTGCTGACAACAATTCTATCTGGAGACTTTTTTATACAGCGACAGAGTTGTCAGGTTCTACCACCAACTGCGAATCAGGCGCATGGTCGCTGGTGGCGACTTCTCTGGCCACACCGGTCACCGCTTCGGGCATTGCTGCACTTAACTTTGCGGGCCTTAGTTTTACCATCCCTGCCAGTACGCAATACCGGTTTGCATTGGAGAACCAGGGACCGGGCAGTATCCGGTATTCGGGAACGGGAACCACTTGTCCGAATCTTACACCTGAACTGAATACATTCACTGGGGGCGGTGTGAACCTGAAGAACGGCTGTGCGCAGATAGCGGGCCAGAACATTGGCTGGTCGGGCGCCGGGGTTGCATTAAATGCTAACACACCAAGATATTTTACCGGTTCTGTCACTTTTGAACCGGCTGTTCCATGTACTTCTCCTCCTGTGGCCGGTACATCTACCGTATTGCCTGCAACACCTGTTTGCCTGGGTACACCTGTTGCTTTTAACCTGACAGGCAGTACAGGCGGAACGGGACAGACCTATCAATGGGAAAGTGCGGATAATATCGGTGGACCCTATACACCGGCAAGCGGCGTACTGAATGCAGCCTTGTTCAATACAACGGCTCCCGCTTCCTCAAAATACTACAGGTGTATTGTTACCTGCAGTGGCAACTCACAGACATCAGTTCCTGTTCTTTTGAATGTAAGCCCGGGATTAGCCGGGGGCATTTATACAATTAATTCAGCGGTAGCTACCGGAGGATCCAATTTCCAGAGCTTTACCGATGCAGTAGCAGCTCTTTCCTGCGGTATTACCGGCGCTGTCACCTTTAATGTGGATCCGGCCAGCGGTCCTTATAATGAACAGATCATCATCCCCCAGATAGGCGGCGCCAGCTCCACGAATACTATTACTTTCAATGGTAATGGCCGGACACTTCAATTCCTGTCTGCCAACACCAATGAAAGAGCCGTTATCAAACTGAACGGAGCCGATCATTTCACCTTCGATAACCTGGTGATCAACGCTCTGGGCACCACCACTACCGAATATGGTTTTGGTATCCATTTCATCAACGATGCAGATAACAATACGATCAATAATTGTACGATCAATATCAACACATCATCTACTTCTACCAACTATGCAGGTATCGTGATGAGTTCGTCTGCCACTTCTGCCACTACCACAGGCTCTGCGTTGTGTGACAACAATACCATTAGTAATAACACGATCACCGGCGGATACTATGGCATGACACAGGTAGGCAGCACTACGGCCGCAAACTTTGGCAATAGGATCAAAGGAAATACAGTAAAGGATTTCTATTTCTATGGCATATATATACTGGGCTCAGGCAGCATACTGATAGACAGCAATGACATCAGCCGCCCGGCCCGTACATCGGTATCTACATTCATGGGTATCTATTTTACCAGCCTTAGTGTGCAGGCGAATGTAACACGCAACAGGGTACACGATCCTTTCGGAGGCGCACTGGCGAGCACCAGTACCTTTAACGGGATCTATTTTACCGCAGTAGATGCTTTGTCAGGGCTGGAAAATACCGTCAGCAACAACCTGGTCTATAACACGACCGGCGCCGGCGACCAGTACGGATTATATAATACTACTTCTGATAATGTACGGTATTATCACAATACCGTATCATTGGATGGAACAGGAGCAGGAAGTACAGCTACTACGCTGACAAGAGGTTTTCACCAGGTAACCGCAGCTGCCGGTATCGAACTCAGGAATAATATCATCACCATTACAAGAGGAGGACCGGGGGTTAAAACCGCTTTATATTTTGGTACTACGATCACGACTACAAATATCATTCTGTCGGACAGGAACGATCTTTACCTTTCTTCCGGGGCAGGAACCGAGTTCACCGGGTTTTATAATGGCGCTACACAGGCCAGCCTGCTCAACTGGCAAACTGCTTCAACACAGGATGCCAATTCAGTTGCGTCAAATCCGATCTATGCCGATGCGGCATTGGGTAATTTTGAACCAACCAATGCATCTATTAACAACCTGGGCTCTCCGGCAGGTATTACTATTGATATAAGAGGTATTGCGAGAAACGCAACCACGCCTGATCTTGGCGCTTATGAGTTTACCCCGGCTATTTGTATTGCACCCCCTATAGCTGGTACTGCAATAGCGGGACAAAATCCGATCTGTGTTAATTTCCCGGTCTCTCTGAGCCTTACTGGTAACTCTATCGGATTAGGCCAGACCTATCAATGGCAAACAGCCACAGCTATCGGCGGTCCTTACACCAATATCGGTAACGTATTGACCAATCCGGATACAACGATCATCGCTTCTTCCACCTTCTATTACCGGGTGGCAGTAACCTGCAGTGGCAATACGCAATTCTCTACGCCGGTCTTACTGACCGTGAACCCGGCTCTCGCAGCAGGTACCTATACCATTGACCAGACATCACCAGCCAGCGCTTCGAATTTCGTCAGTTTCAATGATGCCAAAGCTGCGATGGCCTGCGGTATTGACGGACCTGTTGTGTTCAATGTCGTAGCCAATACAGGCCCCTACATTGAACAACTGGTACTGGATTCCATTCCGGGTACTTCGGCCACCAATACCGTTACGTTCAATGGTAATGGGGAAACCATCGAGTTCCTTTCTGTCAATTCTGCTGAAAGGGCGGTCATTAAACTGAACGGCGCTGATTATATAGGCTTCTATAACCTGGTGATCAATGCAACAGGTACCGCAACTACTGAGTATGGCTATGGCGTACAGATGATCAATAATGCAGACAACAATACGGTCAATAACTGTACGATCAATATCAATACTACTTCCACCTCTACCACCAATTATGCAGGGGTGCTGATCAATAGCAGTACTACCAGTGTTACAGCAACCGGCGACAGCCGTTGTGATAATAATATCATCAGCTTTAATACGATCACCGGCGGCTATGCAGGTGTGGCGGTGGTGGCTAACAGCGCAACTAATCAGACTCAAAGCAACCGGGTACTGTTCAACACTATTATGGATTTCCATACCTACGGTGTATATGTGAACGGCAGCAACAACATCCTGGTAGAAGGCAACAATATCAGCCGCCCGATACGTGATAACAGCGGCACCATTGTCTATGGTATTTATTTTACCACGGTAAGTCAGAATGCCAGGATATCAAAGAACAGGGTGCATAACATGTATGATGCTGTGCCGGGTACTGCCAACGATATCTATGGTATCTACCTGACCACCGTAGATGCTCCTGCCGGCGCTGAGAATGTGGTCAGCAATAACGCACTTTACAATCTGAATGGCCAGGGAACGATCTATGGAATCTACAATGCCGGCTCAGACAATGCCTGGTATTATCACAACAGCATTTCTATTGACAATACCGCCAGTACCTCTACAGAAGTAACAAGAGGTTTTTACCAACTGACGGCAGCAACAGGATTGCGATATAACAATAACATTGTAACGATATCCCGAGGCGGTACGGCAGCTAAACATGCGATATACATGGGGACAGCTACCACTACATTCACATCCAATCGTAATAATTTCTATATAGATCCGGCAACGAGCAATGCCTTTGTAGGATTCCTCAATGCCAACCAGGCTACGCTTGCTAACTGGCAAACGGCTTCGTCACAGGATGCTAATTCACTTTCTGTTGATCCGCTTTATTCGAATGCACCGGCAGGTAATCTGCAGCCTAACTTTGCCCCGTTGGATAACCAGGGTGCGCCTGTGCTACCTGCGGTCACAACGGATATCAACTCAGCGCTAAGAAATGCCACTACCCCTGATATCGGCGCATGGGAATTTGCCGTACTGCCCTGTACTACGCCTCCGACACCGGGAACTGCTTCTGCATTCCCCAATACTAATATTTGTATAGGTACACCTGTGCAATTATCGCTGGCAGGCAATTCTTCAGGAGTTGGACAGACCTATCAATGGCAATACTCCACATCGGCCACCGGCCCATGGACAGACCTGGGCAGCCCGATGCTCATCGCCGATACGATCATTGAAGCCAGCGGTATATTCTACTACCGCGTAGCAGTGACCTGCAGTGGTAATACAGACTTTTCGACAACGGCACTGGTGAGCATGAACCCGCCATTCCCGGCAGGTACTTACACGATCAACAACACGATCCCGACCGATTACCCGGGCGGCACCAATTTCAATTCATTTGTGGAAGCCGTGGCGGTGATGAATTGTGGTATCAGCGGCCCCGTGATCTTTAATGTAGCCCCCGGCACGTATACAGAACAGGTAAGGATGAGAGCCATTACAGGAACATCGCCTGTCAATACCGTTACCTTCCAGTCGCAGAACGGTAACCCGGCTTCTGTAACGCTTACGTATGGAATTACGGATGCAGCCCTCAATTATGTATTGCAGTTAGACAGTGCCAGCTATATCATTTATAAGAACATGACGGTAACGGCTACCGGTGTTACCAATGCCAGGGCGATTGAACTGGCCAGAACAGCTTCCAACGATACACTGATGAACTTAGTGATCAATCTGCCGGTATCTACCAGCACGTCCAATGTGATCGCCGGTATCGTGGGTACATCGCTGACCGGAAATAATAATACCATCAAGGGAAATACGATCACCAATGGCTCCAGCGGTATTTACATAGGAGGAATGTCGGTAGCATTGGCGCCGGACAACATGGTCATTGACAGCAATACCATCAACAGCAGTTACTATTATGGTATCTATGTCAGCAATACAAAGAATATGATCACAAGCAGGAATACCGTGGATATGGCTTCACCGCGTAATGCCACCAACTATGGCATCTACGCTACCAATGCGGATTCTGCGTACCAGTTTGTCAGCAATATTGTCAATATCAACAACCTGACGAGTACCACATCGTACGGTATGTATTTCACTTCCTGCGATGCGGCATTTGCATTACCAGGACGTATTGCTGGTAATAAAATAACAGCGCTTAATGGGAATACGGGTAACCTGTATGGCATGTACCAGACCTCTACGGCCAATAACAGCACCGTGAATAACGTGATCGTGCTGAATACGACCGGCGCAAGCTCCTATGGTATTTACAGTACCGCCGGCGGATTCAATACATACTACAACAACTCGGTGAACAGCGTGGCCTCTTCTGCTACCAATAACTATGCTGCGTATTTCGCCAATACCACCGGCAGCGGTGTGGATGTACGGAACAATATATTCTGTCACCGTGGCGGCGGCCGTGCCTTGTATGTAGGTAGTACCAGCTATGTGTACAGTGATTACAACCTGCTATTTACGACCGGCACTAATCTTGTTCAATCCGGCACACCAGCAGGTACGTTTGCTACATTGGCTGCGTGGAGAGCTGCATCTTCTCTTGACCTGAATTCGATCGTCTATTCTCCTTCATTCACCAGCACCACTAACCTGGTGCCGAATGTGAATGACCCGGATGTATGGGCTATTCATGGCCGTGGTGAACAATTGCCCGGTAATAATTATGACTTTAATAATAATCCAAGACCAACAACGGTAGTGGCGGGTGTGCCTGACCTTGGTGCGTATGAATTCACTCCCGCAATTGCACCGCCGGTATTGCCTGCTACGCCTGCTATTCCGGTGGCCGGCGATACACAGGTGTTCATGTTTGGAACCGATACGGTTTCAAAGATCACCTGGAAGCCTGCATCGGTGGTTCCGTCTGCCGTAAGTGTAAGAAGGTATTCCGGTGTGATACCCCCGGGTATGGTGCCAACAGCGAAACACATGTACTTCTATACGGATGTTGATGTAACGGCATCAGCCGCGCCGAACTACGACCTGAAGCAATATTATATTGATCCGTGGCAAGGGCTTATACCAAGAGAAACAGTGACACGTCTTGGACGCACCAATGCATCTGCA
This sequence comes from Chitinophagaceae bacterium, assembly GCA_016787085.1. Taxonomy (GTDB): domain Bacteria; phylum Bacteroidota; class Bacteroidia; order Chitinophagales; family Chitinophagaceae; genus VBAT01. Next base: position 85,217 of record JAEUVJ010000070.1, read on the forward strand.
GCCTGGATAATGGATGCTGCGAGCAGCGCTGATACAGTTAAAAATGTACTGAGCCGGGATACATTGAACTTCCTGGATAAGTTCACCGGTATGACGGATAGTACTATACAGGCGCCACCGCCTCCGCCGAATGTGATATCTATTGACAGTTCCAATGCAGGTAAACGTTTCTGGGTAGCGTATGGTCACCACCAGGGCTTCAGCAGCAACGGACAAGACATGGTGCTTTACCTGAGTGCAACACAAGCGGCGAACGTACAGGTGAGAGTACATGGAACAGGATGGTCACGTAACTATTCAATAGCTGCCAACAGCGCTATTGTAAGTGATATCATACCGAAAGGTGGTATTGCCGATGCAAGGTTGCTTGATGAAGGCCTTTCCGACAGGGCGATCAGTATTGAAAGTGATGTGCCTATTGTTGCCTATGCCCATATTTACCAGGGCGCCAATTCCGGTGCAGGTATGTTATTGCCGGTAGGGGTGTATGGTTATGAATATATTTCGCTGAACTCCTCGCAGGTGTATGCGTCAGATTGTTATTCCTGGTTCTATGTGATCGCAGACCGCGACAGTACATTGGTAGAAATAACACCGGTGGTTGCTACGAAAGGAGGAAGACCGGCCAACGTGCCGTTCACAGTATACCTGAACAAAGGACAGGTATACCAGGTGATGGGAACCACCAGCGGTTCTGTAGGAACAGATATGACAGGAAGCAAAATCCGTTCGGTGCCAAATGCCAGTGGCAAATGTTACCCGATCGCTGTATTCTCCGGCAGTAGCCGTACGGCATTGTGTAATACTACCAACGGTGACAACTTTATACAACAGGTATTCCCGTCGCAGGCATGGGGCAGAAGGTTCCTGACCTTTGCAACGGCCAGCTCTACTTCCAATACAGCCTATAACTCCAATAAGTGGAGAGTGCTGGTGAAAGATCCGACAACAGTAGTGCTGAGAAACGGCGCTCCGCTGACAGGACTGGTAACACCGGGTAATTATTATGAATTTGGTACCACCAACGGAACAGGAACAAGTACCGCCAGTTACATCGAAGCTGACAAACCGGTACTGGTAGCCCAGTATATGCTTTCTACCAGTGGTACAGGTTGCTCAGGCCTGGCAGCGCCGGGTGGCAACGGCGATCCTGAAATGATCTATATCAGCCCGCTGGAACAGGGTATCAAACAGGCGATCTTCTATAATACAGATGAAAGCGCTATTACTTCCAATTATGTCAACCTGGTGCTGCCAACAACCGGCCTGGCCAGTTTGACCATTGATGGCGCTACTACATTTACCGATGTGTTTGCACATCCGAACCTGGCAGGTTATACCTGTGTCCGTCATAACCTGGGGGCTACTGCAGGCCAGCATATCCTTCTGAGTGATTCGGCATTTACGGCGATCACGTATGGATTAGGCAGTGTGGAAAGCTATGGATACAATGCGGGTACATTAGTGAAGAACCTGAATGCAAGGGGTACGATCAGCAACGTGTTTGCGGCTTCGGGTACTACGGCGCCTTATACCTGTAAGGGCACTCCGTTCAAGATGACGATGCGTGTCAGCGTGAAGCCTACACAGATCACCTGGAACCTGAGCCAGGTACCGGGCCTGTCGCCGAATGCTGATATCATTCAAAACAACCCGACACCGGCTGATTCTTCACTCGTGAACGGCCAGTGGTTCTATATCTATTCATTGCCGCTTGATTATACCATTAATAACGTGGGAACAGTTTCTGTGCCGATCACATTCGTACATCCAAGTATTGAAGGATGTAACAGCAGCTTAGACTTTACCCTGCTGATTGATGTGATACCGGCGCCGGTCACTGACTTCACTTATACGTTCAACGGTTGTATCAGTGATATAGCCCAGTTCAACGGTACCATGGTGACCAGTAATGGCACACCCGTCAGTACCTGGAACTGGAACTTTGGGGATGCGACTACATCTGCCCTGCAGAACCCCACGAAACAATGGGCGGCTGCCGGTACGTACAATGTGACCCTTCGCGGTATTGCAAACGACGGTTGTATTGATGACTCGACAAAGATCATAGATGTCAATATTCCGCCGGTGGTGACGATCACTCCGGATTCACTGGCAAGCTGTAACAACAGCGTGGTGACATTCACGATACAGAATCCTGTAACGGGAGTGATCTACAACTGGTATGATGCAGCCACCGGCGGCAACATCGTTCATGCAGGCAATTCGTATTCGTTTACCGTGAACGGCCCTGTTGCTTACTATGTGGAAGCCGTGGCGCCGGGTGGTTGTTTAAGTACCAGCCGCAAGCGGGTAAGGGTGATCATACTGCCGAATCTGGTAGCGCCGGTGGTGACAGTGGATTCAGCCGGTACCAATATGCTGCGTTTCCGCTGGAGTGCTGTACCGAATGCCACAGGTTATGAAGTGTCCGCTGATAACGGGGCTACATGGACAACACCTTCATCCGGTCTCACAGGGTTGACCCATACTGTCACCGGTTTGCAGGTGAATCAAACAGTGACGCTGATCGTAAGGGCACTGGGTGGCTGTTTACCTGCCATCTCGCAACCGGTAACGGGACAAACCGTGACCGACCAGGTATATATCCCGAACACATTTACGCCGAATGGCGACGGGTTGAATGACCAGTTACGTGTGTATAGCAATGTGATCCGGGATATGCACTTTGCCATTTTCAATCAATGGGGTGAGAAGATATTTGAATCAAGGGCCCAGAGTGTGGTGTGGGATGGAACGCATAAAGGCAAACCGCAGCCATCAGGTGTGTACATGTATGTATGTGATATGACACTGGCTGATGGACAAAGAATTCAACGGAAGGGTTCTATTAACCTGGTGAGATAATAAAATGAGAAGAGTACCGCAGCTTATGAAACAGATAAAAACACTGATCATTGTATTCAGCTTACTGACTGGCTGGCTGGAAGGGTTTTCACAAAACCTTTCCAACCGGGGCCGGGATTTTTGGGTGGGATACGGGCATCACCAGTTCATGGAACCGGGAGGTAATAACAGCCAGGAAATGGTTCTGTACCTGAGTGCCGAGCAACCAGCAAATGTTACGGTAACTATTGAAGGAACAGCATGGGTAAGGAATTACAGTATCCCGGCTAACACCGTGATCGCATCAGAGTATATTCCCAAAGCAGGGGCTATTGATGCCAGGCTGATATCAGTTCCTTGTAGCTTCGTTCCACCCGGCACTCCTTGTGGTGGTGAGGGAACATTTACCAATAAAGGCATTCACATTGTAAGTGATGTACCCATTGTGGCGTATGCACACATATTCGGCAGTGCTTCTTCAGGTGCCACTATGCTGATGCCGGTAGAAACATGGGGCTATGCTTATACTTCCATTAATAGTATTCAGAATTATGCGGCCAATTGTTTTTCCTGGGTATACGCTATTGCACAGAATGACAATACGGTGATCGAAGTAACTCCTTCTGTAGTTACAAGAGCAGGCAGGCCCGCAAATACTTCTTTCACTGTTACACTTAACCGGGGAGAAATATACCAGACCATGGCCGGGCCTGAGGCAGGAAGCAACAAGCCGGAAATGACAGGTACCCGTATCAGGTCAATTGCCAATGCAGCGGGCGAGTGTTACCCGATCGCTGTTTTCTCAGGCAGTAGCCGTACTACCAATCCGGCATCTTGCGGAAGTGGCGGTGGGGATAATGATAACCAGCAGTGTTTCCCTTCCATTGCATGGGGCAAAAGATACCTGACGGCGCCTACTTCAAATTCCAACACGGCTTCGTCGCCAATGACAAACTCCTACAAGATCGCTGTAAAAGATCCGACAACAGTGGTGAGAAGAAATGGAGTGCAGTTGCCACTAGGGTCATTGATAAATAACAGCTATTATCGTTTTGAGTCCAGTACAGCCGATTATATTGAGGCGGATAAGCCGGTAATGGTTGCCCAGTTCATGACAGGAGGATCGGCCTGCCAGGGCGGAGGGGGCGTTGGTGACCCGGAAATGATGTACATAAGCCCCATTGAGCAGGGTATTAAGCGTATCGGGTTCTATCGTAATAACCGGGAGGCCATAACGGTCAATTATCTTACCCTTATTATTCCAACAAATGGTGTTCCATCACTTCGTATAGATGGCAGCCCTGCTTTTGATCACTCATATCCGCATCCTCAGTTACCCGGATATACAGTTGTCGTCAAACGATGGAGTTCTGCACAGGCACAAGCAATAGCATATAGCGATTCTTCATTTACAGCTATTACATACGGTTTAGGCAGTGTTGAAAGCTATGGATACAATGCAGGCACGCATATCAATAACTTAAGTGCGATAAGTTCTATCCAGAATATGCTGGATGCAACTACCCCGGAGCACCCTTTTACCTGTACCAACACACCGGTCCGCTTATCTGTTCTGATCGCTTACCAACCATCAAGAATAGATTGGCTGCTTAGTCAAATGGGGGCTGTCCTTACACCTAACACAGATGTAATTGATAATGCACCTGTATCGGCAGGTCTGGTGGTCGTCAATGGAATTGTTTATTACAAGTACACTCTTCCGGGAACTTACATGTTTAATGTTGCGGATACTTTTGATCTTCCCATAAATGGATATCACTCTACCATTGAGAATTGTTATAACCGGGAGCGATTGGCAACCCAGGTGATCGTAAGACAAAAACCACTGGCTGATTTCACTTTTACCCATACCGGCTGTACGCTCGATACAGTGTATTTCAGCGGTACGGGTACTACCAGCAATAGTTTTACCATCCGCGATTTCAACTGGACATTCCCGGGGCCGGTAGCCGCTACCGGCCAGTATGTGAACCGGGTATTACCACCGGGTACGCATTCTATTAACCTGTCCGTTGTATCCAATGAAGGCTGTGCCAGTGATACAGTCAAACAAATAACTATTTATGACAAACCACCTTCAGAATTCCAGGTGCTGCCGCTGTCGGTTTGCGAAGGATCGGCCTTTACGATCACCGATACATCATCCGCTACCATTGCCGTCAACAACTGGTACTGGGATTTTGGCAACAGCGTTACACAAAATGTAACGACCGGGCCGTCGGTCACCTATACCTACCCTGCGCCCGGCACTTATACTATCAGGCATGCATCCCGCTCCAGCGCTACCTGTGTGAGTGATACGGCACAGAGAACAGTGACGGTATATGCCAAACCCTTTGTATCGTTTACCAATAATGCTTCCGGTTGCTTAGATGTGAATGGTCTTGTTCAGTTCACCGGTATTGCCACTTCACCTGACGGGCAGGCTTTCACCAGCTATGCCTGGAATTTCAATGACCCCAATGCGAATGCAGGCAACCCGAATACATCTGCGGTGCAGAACCCGACGCATATTTTCCAGCAGGGAACATATAATATCAATTTCAGCGCCACGACAGCCAATGGCTGTACAAAGGATACCACGATCACCGTCACCTTTAACCTGAAACCGCTGATCGCATTCCCGGCATTGAACCCGGTGTGTGAGAATGTGGCCGGAACGGTTTCTGTAGCGTCAGCCACGGTTACCAATGGCGTTCCGGGTACAGGCGTTTACAAAGGGCCGTCAACAAACGCTGCAGGTAATTTCACACCTGCTACCGCAGGGCCGGGTACGCATACGATCTGGTATGTATTCACTACTTCTGCCGGTTGTGCCGATTCATTGTCACAAACCATTTTAGTACACGCCAAACCACGTCCCAATTTCACTTTCCCCAATAATGGTTGCCTTCCGGTGAATGGCCAGGTGCAATTCACCAATACCAGTACTATTGCGGATGCACAAACGATGACATGGCTATGGAACTTCAATGATCCCAATGCCAATGCAGGTAACCCGAATACATCCACGGCGCTGAACCCTACGCATAATTTCTTAGAAGGAACCTATACGATCAACCTGCAGGCCACGTCTTCGAATGGCTGCGTGAAGGATACGAGTATCATGGCTACCTTCAGCCTGACGCCTTTGCTCAATTACCCTGCATTGAATGCGGTGTGTGAGAATGCTGCGGCATTATCCATTGCATCAGCCACCGTTACCAATGGCGCTACGGGTACAGGTGTATATAGCGGACCGGGTACTAATGCGGCAGGCCAGTTCAACCCCGCGGCTGCAGGTCCCGGCAATCATACTATTACTTATACCTTTACTACGACCGGTGGTTGTGTGCAACCCATTACGCAGACGATACAGGTGCATGCCAAACCAAGGCCCAATTTTACATTACCTCCGGGTGGATGCTTACCGGCAAACGGCCAGGTACAGTTCATCAATACCAGCACTATTGCCGATGCTCAAACGATGACATGGTTATGGAACTTCGGCGATCCCAATGCAAATGCGGGTAACCCGAATACATCTACGGTGCTGAGCCCGACGCATAACTATGGTGAAGGCACCTATAACATCAACCTGCAGGCTACTTCTTCCAACGGCTGTGTGAAAGACACTACGATCATCGGAAACTTTGCCGTCACACCGGTATTGAACTATCCTGCTTTGAATGCAGTGTGTGAGAATGCAGCTACGCTGTCGGTAGCGACGGCTACGGTAACAAATGGTGTTACGGGTACAGGTGTATATAGCGGACCGGGTACAAATGCTGCGGGTCAGTTCAACCCTGCCGTGGCAGGTCCGGGTAATCATACCATTACTTACACCTATACGACCAATGGTGGTTGTGTACAACCTATTACGCAAACTATACAAGTGCACGCAAGGCCAAGGCCGGCTTTCACTTTCCCGACAGGGGCTTGCTTGCCTGCAACAGGACTGGCGCAATTCACCAATACCACAACCATTGCAGATGCGCAAACGATGACATGGGTCTGGAACTTCAACGATCCGAATGCCAATGCGGGCAATCCCAATACATCCATTTTGCAAAATCCGACGCATAATTTTGGTGAAGGCACATTCCCGGTCAATCTGAGTGTGACCTCTTCCAACGGCTGTGTGAAGGACACGACTATCAATGCCACTTTTGCCGTGACACCGGCATTGAATTATCCTGCATTGAATGCCGTGTGTGAAAGCGCCAATACTTTATCTGTAGCTACAGCCAATGTAACCAATGGCATAGCCGGAACGGGAGTATATAGCGGGCCGGGTACCAATACGGCGGGTCAGTTCAATCCGGCTGCTGCAGGGTATGGCAATCATACCATCACTTATACATTTACATCCAATGGTGGTTGTTCTCAAACCACTACAAGTAACATACTGGTGCATGCAAGACCGAGAACCAATTTCACTTTCCCGGCAGGGGCTTGCTTGCCTGCAACTGGTTTGGCACAATTCACGAATGCTACCACTATTCCGGATGCACAAACAATGACATGGCTCTGGAACTTCAATGACCCGAATGCCAATGCAGGGAATCCGAATACATCTACTGCTCAAAACCCAACACATAATTTCGGCGAAGGCACATTCCCCGTTAACCTGAGTGTGACCTCTTCTAATGGCTGTGTAAAGGATACTACCATCAATGCCACTTTTGCAGTGACACCGGTAGTAGTATTCCCGCCATTGACCAATGTATGCCAGAACCCCGGTGCGGCGCCAACCTCTGTTGCGTTGGCTTCTGTTACCAATGGAATAAGCGGTACAGGTGTGTATAGCGGACCCGGTACCAATGCGGCAGGTTTGTTTGATCCGAATATTGCTGGTCCCGGTGTACATACTATCACTTATACATTTACTACCAATGGCGGTTGTACGCAATCAGCTACCGGTTCAATAGAAGTGTATCCAAGACCACAGGCTTCATTTACGGTCACACCGGATATCTGTCTGAACCAGGCAGCAACGATAACCAGTACATCCACCATTCCAACAGGTACGATCGCAGCATGGAACTGGAACCTTGGCAATGGCAATAACCCTTCTTATACTAATGGCAATCCATTCACGGTTTCTTATCCGTCGGCTATACCTTATACTGTACAATTGGTGGCGGTGAGCGACAGGGGATGTTTCAGCAGTCCTGTCACACAAACGATAAGTGTGCATCCGCTGCCGGTGGCTGATTTTGCAGTGCCCACCAGGATATGTATGCCCGGTGGTGCAGCATTGTTCAACAATCAATCTACTGTGCCGGATAACTCAGCCATGACTTATGCATGGAGTTTTGGTGATGGAGGAACATCAACAACCGCAAACCCCTCTCATGTATATGGGGCTATTGGTTCCTATAACGTAACGCTGACAGCTACTTCCGCATTCGGTTGTACGAATACCAGTGCACCGAAGGTGGTCAGTGATTTTTATGATAAACCTATCGCATCGTTCACCGTAACACCAGCAGAGATCTGCCAGGGAACCAATATTGCGATCAGCGAGAACAGTTCTGCACCTAACAGCAGCATTCAAGGATGGAGCTGGAATTTTGGTGACGGATCGGCTCTTGCCAGCGGGCAAAATCCTGTCAAACAGTTCCCGAACCCTGGCAACTACACTATCAATCTCACTGTAACGAATGCAGCAGGATGTGTATCGGATCCTTACCCGCAAACGGTGAGGGTTCACCTGCAACCGGTGATTGATGCAGGCCGTTCGTTTGTGGTGCCACAGGGAACACAGATACAATTTGAAGCAACAGCCAATTCATCTACGCTGGTATTTAACTGGTCGCCGCCATCAGGACTCAATGATGCAACGGCATTGAAGCCGGTATTGACGGCTACGGCCGATGAAACCTATACATTAACAGCCATCGGGGATTTTGGCTGTACCGCCACCGATTTCATGACGGTCAAAATACTGAAACCGGTAACAGTGCCGAATGTGTTTTCACCGAACAATGATGGCATACATGATACCTGGCTGATCCCGAATCTTACCGACTATCCCGGTTGCACTGTGGAAGTATTCAACCGGTATGGGCAAAAGGTATTTCACTCCGCAGGGTATGGCACGCCATGGAACGGTACGTATAATGGAAAAGGTGTTCCTGTCGGAACCTACTATTATGTTATAAAACTGGAGAACGGATTCAAACCGGTGACCGGTTCGGTTACTGTTCTGAAATAAGTAAATAAAGAATGAGAGAAACTTTTTTGCATACAAAAACTACTACGATGAGAAATTTTTTCAAAGCTTCCTGCCTGCTGCTGACTATGTGTGTTGCCGGTGCAGTGAAAGGGCAGGTGGACCCGCATTTTTCGCAGTACTATGTCTATCCTGCGTGGCTGAACCCGGCTCTGACAGGCGCCTTCGACGGTGAATACAGGGTGTCGGGAGTTTATCGTAATCAATGGGGAAATATCAGCAGCCCGTTCTCTACGCCGGGTGTTTCGCTGGATTTCACTACGGATAAGAATATCAATTTTGGCGGCAGTGTACTGAGGCAAACGGCAGGCAACGGTGGTTACAGTTATATGACGGCTTATGGTAACGTTGCCTATACCGGTGCAAGATTTGGCCCCAATCAGACAAAGCGTTTGGTATTCGGCATACAGGCAGGGATGATACAAAGAAGGTTTGATCGCAGTAAGATGACCTTCGGCGACCAATGGAACCCGATCACCGGTTACAATCCAAACTCCTCTTCGATGGATAATTTGTCAAGGACTTCTGCTTCTGCATTTGATGCGGGAGCCGGGGTGATGTATTTTGATGCGGAACCTGGAAAAAAATCGAATCTCTTCTTAGGGTTCTCGGTTTCTCATCTTACCCGGCCGGAAGATAAATTCAGTGGCACCGGCGATGCAAAGATCCCGATGCGTTTTACCGGTCATGCCGGTATGCGGTTCACCTTGTCAGATGTATTCAGTCTTACGCCCAATATTTTGTATTTAAAGCAGGGAAGTGCACAGGAAAAAATGGTAGGAGCTTATGCAACATATAAAGCGGCGCCGGGTGTGGATGTGATGCTGGGCGCCAACTACCGGTTTGAAGATGCGGTTTCACCTTTCTTAGGTTTTACTTACAAGAATATGGTGATCGGCGCCAGTTATGATGTCAACACTTCTGACCTGGGCAAACTGGCTAACGGCTCTAACAGTTTTGAGATATCGCTTTCGTTCATTGGGAAAAAAGCGACCAAAACACCCGAGATCGAATTTGTTTGTCCAAGATTATAAAACACCACTATCAAACACTAACATCATTCGGAATGAAAAGAATATTCTTCACTATTGTTGCTGTATCGCTGGCGTTTTCGCTGCATGCACAATTTGTGTACGACTACCTGAAGGCGGCCGATAATTATTACCAAAAGGGTGATTATTTTTCTGCTGCCCAGTATTATGAAAAATATTTCGGTAGTGATAAAGCAAAGGATAAACCGGAGTTCAACCCGTATTCGCCGCAGGCAGGGAATAAGAAAAAGGTAACGGCTGTTACCAGTAAAGAGCAGGCTACCTGGCACCTGGCAGAAAGCTACCGGCATTTGAATTATCCCGAAAAGGCGGCGCCTTATTACCAACAGGCGATGGAGATGGATAAATCCAAATTCCCGCTGGCAGGTTACCGTTATGCTACCATGCTGAGGGCACTGGGAAAGTATGAAGAATCAGAAACAGCTTTTAAAACATTCCTGGGCGAATACACAACCGATGATGAATACAGGAAGGGAGCAGAAAGGGAAATAAAGAACCTGCAGTTCATACAGGTGCAATTGAAAAAGAAGGACCTGAAATATTATACTGTGAACAAGGCCCCGGCGCAATTGAATACCACCGGCGCCAGTTATGCACCGGCATGGCTGAATGCAAGCACCTTGTTGTTTACCTCTACAAGGCCCGAAGACACAACGGCTAAATCAAAAGTGTATACTAACCGTGTTTACCAGGCGGTTTATTCAGATGGTTCATTATCGCAGATACAAAAAGCGAAGATGCCGCAGGGAAAAGATATGCACCAGGGTGTGGTAAGCGTTACTCCGGATGGCAATACCATTTTCCTCACAAGGTGGACTTTTAGCGGTAATAAGAAAACATCAGCTATTTATTCCAGCAGCAAAACAGGAGATGGATGGAGCGACCCCGTTATGCTGGATGCTTCTATCAATGCAGCAGGGGTTAATACGCAACAACCTTTTGTAACACCCAACGGGAAATATTTATTGTTTGCCAGCGACCGTAGTGGTGGCCAGGGTGGATTTGATATCTGGTATGCACCATTGGAAAGCGGGAAACCCGGAACACCTGTGAATATGGGTGCTTCCATCAATACGTCACTGGATGAACAGGCGCCTTCTTATCATGAAGCGTCAAGATCGTTGGTATTTTCCAGCAACGGAAAAGTGGGTATGGGTGGTTATGATTTTTTCTACAGTAAAGGAAGCATAGGGAGTTTTGCAGAGCCGGTCAACTTTGGTTACCCGGTGAACTCTGTAAAAGATGATATTTATTTTACCAGCCGCGGCGGCGCAAAGAATATTCTGGAAGAAGTGATGTTGAGCTCTGATCGTGAAGCGGCCTGTTGCCTTGAATTGTTTTACCTGAAGAAAATAAGACCACTGAAACAGATCAGCGGACGCATTGTATCCTGTGACCCTGCCAAACCATTGACAGGCGCTACGGTTTCCGTTACGGATGTGGCTACAGGAAAGACAGTGCATAGCACAACAGTAGGCGCCGATGGCGGTTATTCTTTTACACTGGAAGATTATATGCCTGTGAAAATAAAAGCCGATGCAACCGGTTTTGTCACTAATACAACAGATGCCAATGGCCCGGCTGACATGGAAGAAGAGAAGTTCGGCTATCCCGATCTTTGCCTGCAGCCCGAAGCGCCACAGGTGAATGAAACATTCGTGATCGAGAATGTATATTATGATTTCAACAAATCAAAACTGAAACCTGAGTCGTTCCCGGCATTGGATGAGGTAGTGAGAATGCTGAATACCTACCCGTCTATGATCGTAGAGATCGGCGCCCATACGGATAACATTGGTTCCGATAGCTATAACCAGAAATTGTCTGAAGCCAGGGCGAAGAGTGTGGTGGTTTACCTGATCGAAAAAGGTATTGATGAGAGCAGACTGAAAGCAAAAGGTTATGGCGAGTCCACACCGATCGAATCTAATAAGACATCTGACGGAAGGGATAAGAACAGGAGAACGGAATTCAAGGTATTGGAGAATTGATAAAGCAGTTAATCAGGTGATTGGTTTATTAGTTAAGTGGAAGCGTAGCGTCATTATTTGTCCTGATCAACCGGGTAACCAACGACACCCCGTTTTAAGATCCGTGTACTGAAAACAACAAATATGAAAAGAGTAGCTCTGTTAATGATGCTGGTGATAAGTGTGCAGGTGATGGCGCAGCAAAAGCCTCATTACACGCAGTACATACTCAACCAGTACATCGTCAATCCTGCCCTCACAGGAATTGAGAATTATATTGATCTGAAGGGAAGCCACCGTCACCAGTGGGTAGGTATCCGGGATGCACCTGTGACTACCTACCTCACTTTACACGGGCCTATCGGAAAAAAGGATTACCGCACCACGGCCACTTCCTATGAGATGCCCGGAGAAAATCCCCGTGGCAAAAGATACTGGGAAGAATATACCGCCGCAGAACCACATCATGGTATTGGTATGCAGATCATCAATGATGTGACCGGGCCGTTAAGTAATTTCTCTATGTATGCTACCTATGCGTATCATCTGGGGCTGACACCCCGTACCAGTTTATCCGGAGGCTTTGGCGTAGGGATCAACCGTATCAGTCTGGATGCGGATAAACTGGATTTTGGTGATGTAACAGTTGATCCGGTGGTTTATTCTACCGGTCTGAACAGGAACACCCGGTTAGATGTTATGGCAGGCCTTTATCTTTATTCTGCAGATTATTTTATCGGTGTATCAGCGCAGCAGATCGTGCCTCAAAAAATTGACTTTTCCAATAATTATATCAGGCCTAATGAAGGGAAAACAGTTCCACATCTCTTTGCTACCGCCGGCTATCGCTTTTTGGTAGGAAATGATTTCAATTTTATCCCTTCTGTGATGGTAAAGTATGTTCAACCATTGCCCACACAAGTGGAAGTAAATGGAAAACTACAGTATCATGACCTGGCATGGATCGGCGCCAGTTATCGTCACAAGGATGGCTTTGCTGGTATGCTTGGTTTGAATGTATCCAATACTTTTAATGTGGGTTATGCTTACGATTATACTACTTCTGAACTCAATAATTACAGCAAAGGCACACACGAGATCGTTGTCGGGTTCCTGATCGGGAATAAATACCCGGATAGTTGCCCGAGAAATGTGTGGTAAGCTTACCTGTTGTTACTGCTTTTCTGGCCTTTCTTCAGCAGTTGGCGGTAAAGTGTTCGGCCACTAATAAGTATCGTAGCAGCCAGAATCTTTATATCTAACGTCCAGCTTGCTTTGCGCACATATACTGCATCCCAGTAATAGCGGTTCATGATCTCTGTGTAATCTTTGGCAATGCCATGATGGCCTTTTACCTGCGCCAGGCCGGTAATGCCCGGTTTTACTAAACTCCTGAATTTATAAG
>JAEUVJ010000038.1 GCA_016787085.1 Chitinophagaceae bacterium
CCGGGGTGCTGTCTGTGACTATAGTATCCTTCTGCCCCGCCGCACTCAGCGACAGCATAATGATGATAATGGTTAGTAGTTTATTCATATCAGTTTCCGATTAATAGTTTAGTTTGAAGGATGATAATTAACGAGGGTCAGCGTTTGCACAATATCATTATTACTGGTTCCCTGTCCGGTTGCCTTTAAAGTAACAGCACCGGATAATGTTTCTGTAGGCGTTTGATAACCTGTAACGACGGTTGCCCCTCCTGCTGTCATTACAAATGTGGCTCTTTGTGTTGCTGCCCCTGTTCTTACTATTTGCCCGGTAACACGATAAACGGCATCCGTAGCTAATGCAGCATAAGAGAATAACTGAGTAGCACCGTAATAGACCTTTAAAGTTGAATTCACGGCAACGGAAAACGACATGACGAAATCAATGTAGTCTCCATCGGTGGCCAATGTGCCTGCCGGTATAGAATAGGTTTGCAGATCATCTTCTCCGGCTCCGACGTTTCCAACTGTTGTGTATAATTGTTTGAGGCTACCTATTGCCTTTGGCATAGCTGATCCAGTAGCGAATGAGATAAGACCGGTGGGGCCAACTGTGAATAAGTTGGTTGAAGCTGAATTTTGCCCCTCTATCAGGTTTACTGATGTTGAAGCTGCTGCCCTTGCTTTGAAAGCCACCTTCGTTGAAGATGACGAAATCACCCCCAACTGCGAACTCATATCAGTGGTGTATGAGAAGTTACCAAATGCGGTATTGAAGTTCGTACCGTTGGTAACCATAGCCATTGTTGACCCGCCGCCGAATGAACCTTCAGCCGCTATTTCAATACCAAAGCCTCCCGGTGTTGCTGCGAAGATACTAAGCGCAGTACCCGCCAGCAGCGCCATGCTTTCACCGCCTCCTGCTGTATTGCGGATAAGTAATTTTGGTGATGATGCTGAAGTGATGAGCGCATCCCCCGCTATCTGCGCCTTGTAGGCACCGGCATCTGATGTAGTACCTACCAACAACTCCTGCCCTGTGTTTATCCTTGCTGCCTCTACGTTGTTGCCTGTCTTGAAAGCAATGTAATCCGTTGCACCAACTCCGGAAGTTGATTGCAGCGTAAGTGTTGACCCGGTCCCGGTGCCGCCATATACCAGCGGTGAGATGATACTTGTGGTGAACGTTGGCGACGTTGATAGTACTGCTGTAGTACCTGATCCGGTGACGGTTGCCCATGTTGCGTTCCCTGACGCATCTGACATGAGCAGCTTACCAGCTCCTTCTGATCCGTCCGTTAGCCTAACAGCGTAATTGCTGCTACCACCAGTAGCATTGAAATATCCAGCTATATTAGTGCTGGCTGTTCCCGTGTGAGAATTTGTAAAAGTTGAAGCGTATGTTGTTTGTGTAGAATTTGCATTAGCTCCTGATGTATTTACCTCTAATACATTTTGAGTATTACCCGTTGCAGCGGTGGATGTTGATGTCAGCCTGAATAGCGCTCCGGATGTAACAGATGAGGTTCTTAGTCTTAACCCACCTACTTCTGTAGTCAAGGAATTAAAGTCCCACGTCTGTTGATTACCGCCATTATCAATTGTATTTGTTGTTGTCGCTGCCGTTATAGATGATAGGGCTGATGAGCCCCCGCCTCCACCCCCCCACAACCCGGAAGGAAGGCGTACCATAGCGCTATCAGTAGCCCGCTGACCCCAAAGGGTGATACCGGTTGTGTCTGTCGTGTATATTGCTCCTCTTATCTTCGTCTCAACTATGCCCGCATTTCCTAATATCGTCTGATTGCTCTTTGTTGTGTTCACCCCTGCACCGATGGCTATGGAGTTGTCAAGCGTATCATTCTGATCATAATCACCAGCGCCGTATGCTCCGTATTGCGTATTGCGTCCTATCCCTATGTTGTAGTTACCGTTCAATATGCCACGACCTGATGATGAGCCAACCCATACATTGTAGCTGCCAGTACGGTTCTGCGAGCCTCCTAAATAACCAATATCCGTATTCTCACTGCCTGTTGTATTCTGCAAGCCAGCATCCATACCGCCGAACATATTGAACGAACCAGTCGTATTATTCTCACCAGCACCCGCTCCATCGGCTACATTCTTAATTCCGGTTGTGTTAGCAAGCAAAGCATTATATCCTATAGCAGTAAGCTGTTCACCAGACGTATTAGCAAGCAATGAATTTGCCCCCAATGAAGTGTTGAAACTGGTTGTAGTTGACTGCTGCGACCTATACCCTACTGCTGTATTATCATTTCCTGATACATTTAACGAAAGAGAATTAGTACTGATAGCGGTGTTCTCTGCGCCTGAAGCAACAATATTTAATGCCCCAGAACCAATAGACAAATTCAACCCGCCTGAGCTTAGTGCATAATGTTGCCCACCTATTCTAAAACTCCCACCTGTCAGCGGGCCGATTATCACGCCGGTTATGCTTATAGAATCACGGATATATCCACCTGCGTCAAGAGAAAGTGCTGTCGCCCATGCTCCGCTGTTTTTTCTTGCCCTGAAATTCAAAGAAGCGTTACCGGCAGAAGAACCTAAACCGGTTGTGACCAAATCAAATTCCATCGGCACTGATGATGCCGGAAGTGTTTTTCGTGCATATACCAACGACCGAAATATTCTTGCAGAATTACTGTCTGTAGTGGTTGCTGCTGCAGTATTGTTTCTTGCCCATATACCAGCACTATCCGGCAATGTAGATATTGCATATCCATTCTGCACCATAGTTAGCGGGTAGCTGCCTGTGCCGATTGGGGTATATTCAATCAATGACCCCTGCATCCTCACTTTACCTCCTGAAAACGTAACACCATTTTCGGCCGCTACGGTTGCGCTCATCGTGGTATCAACTAATCTGCGGAATCCGCCATTGATATAATAGTGAAGGCCGTAATTGCCACCTGT
>JAEUVJ010000058.1 GCA_016787085.1 Chitinophagaceae bacterium
TGGACTGGCTGAACATGTGATTCACTGCATTGCCCCCGCCTCCGCCAACTCCGATGACTTTGATAATGGATGACTTTTCTTTTGGCAGATCAAAATGTATCATAGATACTGATTTAATATTTGATTAGTGTTTTTCTGATATCAGGTGTCGGGTGTCAGGTGTGAGCTGTCAGTAACTGTCACCTGACACCCGACACCTGATCTTTTATAAATGTTTATCCTCTTCTTCCTTGAACAGGTCAATAATTCCGTCTTTGAACTTGCCCCAGAAGTTGGTGATGCCTTTGCGCTGTCTTACTTTTTCGGGAGTAATGACATCATCATCCACGACTACGGGCTCTTCCTCTGCTCTCTTTAATCCATCGGGCACTTCTACTTTTTTGAATTCTTTCTCAAACTCTTTACGGTTGTGTTCATAATCATCATAGCCTTTCAGGATAAGACCGATACAGGTGGAATAGGTCGGTTTGGCCAGCTCTTCGATATGACCTGCAGCCAGGTGCTCATTCGGGAAACCGATCCTTGCCGGCAATCCTGTTACATATTCTGTCAGTTGAATAAGGTGCCGCAACTGCGAACCTCCGCCTGTCAGCACCACACCCCCGTTCAGCGCTTTATTATCCAGGCCTACCTGTTTCAGATGATAGGTAACAAAGTCGAGTATCTCACTCATCCTGGCCTGTACGATATTGGCCAGGTTCTTTACACTGATCTCTTTGGCAGGCATACCACGCAAACCCGGTATGGTGATATAGGCGTTAGCCTTTGCTTCATTCGCCAACGCGGAGCCGAACTGTACTTTCATTTGCTCCGCCTGCGTTTTCAATACGCCTAAGCCGGTTTTGATATCATTCGTGATATTCTCACCCGCAAAAGGAATAACAGCTGTGTGCTTAAGGATACCTTCATAAAAAACAGCGAGGTCAGTAGTACCCCCGCCGATATCCACGATGGCTACACCGGCTTCCAGGTCTTCCTGCGCCATGACGGCTGAAGAAGAAGCCAATGGTTGCAGCACCAGGTCTTTGGTATGTAATCCTGATTTTTCTACACTCCGGTTGATGTTGCGTATCGCATTCTTATCACCGGTGATGATGTGAAAGTTGGCTCCAACCTTCACACCACCATATCCAATGGGGTTAGGGATGTTCTGGAAATTATCAACGGTAAATTCCTGCGGTATCACATCAATGATCTGGTCGCCGGCAGGGATATAGGTCTTGTACTGATCACTGATCAGCTGATCTATTTCCCGCTGCGTAATCTCTTCTTCTGACACCTGGCGAACGATGTCACCGCGGGTCTGCAGGCTCTTGATATGATGACCGGCTATACCGACATAGACATCTTTGATCTCAAGATTAGGATTGGAGGCAAAGCAATTGTCCAGTGCAGTACGGATGGCTTTGATCGTTTCATCAATATTCAGCACCTGGCCGTGCTTCACGCCATTGGAGTTGGCTTTACCAAAACCAAGTATTTCCAGTTTACCGAATTCGTTCTTGCGACCGGCGATCACGGCGATCTTGGTGGTTCCGATATCCAGACCGACAATAATGGGTTGTTCGTGATTCATGATATTCTGTGTTTAGTTGTTTGCTGGTATTTTGATTATATAGATTCGTTTACTTCTTAAGAATGCTATCCTCTCTGCACTGTTCTGCCACGCTTTCTTCCGCCCAAACAGTCGTTTCCTTTTATAAGGCCGGAATACTCAATTTGCTCACCCTATTTACCCCCTCCCTACTACCCATTTTCTCTTACTCCCCTTTAGCGACTGGGGATTTCATCACCGCCTTCGGTTGTTTATCCACAGGCTTTGGATTTGTCACCCCTTTTTCATTATGTTTGGAATTCAATAAAGGTTTCATAGGGACTGGATCAGTCATCGGGACAGGATTGGAGAGACTCTTTGTTTGTTCCTTTATAGTGTTCTCGTCCGGTGTAATCTTTTCAACTGCGGCAATATCGGGGT
>JAEUVJ010000064.1 GCA_016787085.1 Chitinophagaceae bacterium
CCCTGTGGGAGAAATGGCCGATCTGCCTTGCCTATGTCATCAGTTTTGTGAATGTATTGCTCGCCTGGATCGGCCATCATGGTTTATTCAAACACCTGCACCGCACCAATAACGCCGTGATGATCACCAACGGGCTGCTGCTGATGCTGGTGGCGCTGGTACCTTTTCCTACCAAAACATTAGGATTGTTTCTCCAGACAGGGGCCCTGAAGACCGCTGTTATTTTTTATACCGGTTACTTTGTGCTCATCAGTCTCGCATTCCGTTTGCTGTGGCGGGCGGCTTCAAAGAGCAGGGAACTATTGGTGCGCCGCATGAGCGATGTGCAGATAAAACAGGTGACCCGGATGGAGAACACGGGGCTTATCTGCAATGCCGTTATCATGGCTGTAGCCTTTTTGAATCCCTGGGCAGCGCTGGCGCTGAGTTTTGCGATGTGGGTGTACTGGATAGTGAGTGGATGATCTGCGTGTATTTTGTTCAGCGCTGCGCTGGCAATTATTGATGTGAGAACAGTCATGAAGAAATATCTTACAATTATTATTTTCTTTTTAGCTCCCGGTATTTGCATTGGGCAGCCATTTGACACATCACAGTATCGTATCAAAATGGAAGATCCCGGGAATACGGATAAGTATTTCACCAATGATTTAATGTGGCGTGGCGCAGACGGTGCTGCTTCCATTGACCTGGAAAACGGGAAAGTACTATGGCTATTCAGCGATGGGTTTATCAGCAGCGACTCATCTGGTTCAAGAAAAAGATCCGTGATAATCAGGAACAGCGTTGCGATACAGGATGGGTATGATCTGAAGACCGCCCCGGTCCGGTTCTATTGGAATACATCTAAAAAGAAGCCGCAGGCATTTTTTCAAACACGGGGCAAATCCTGGTTCTGGACCGGTCATGGAATAATGGTGAAGGACAGGCTGCTTATTTTTTTGATCAGGGAACACGAAATAAAAACAGGAATTGGGTTTGAAGCTTCCGGATGGGATGCCGTACTTGTTTCAAATCCTCATGATGAACCTTCCAGATGGAAAATGCGATATATCAGGGGCTGTGAAACGTTCGGGACCATTGCAGGTTCGGCTGCCGTTCTTAAAGACGATGAATATCTTTATGCTTACGGTGCAGTGGAGCCTGCGACCCACGAGGTCTATTTATTGAGATGGAAACTAACAGCAGCATATAACGGGAACCTGGCAAACCCGGAATGGTGGTTGAACGGACGGTGGGCTGAACGAAAAACAAAAGA
Organism: Chitinophagaceae bacterium; assembly: GCA_016787085.1. Classification (GTDB taxonomy): domain Bacteria; phylum Bacteroidota; class Bacteroidia; order Chitinophagales; family Chitinophagaceae; genus VBAT01. The sequence continues at coordinate 1,259 of JAEUVJ010000064.1, forward strand.
CCCTGTTCCTGCGCCTTTGTTTATCGGCGCCACAGAATATTCTGTTCACTATGATCATGCGCTGAAGAAATATATCCAGGTTCAGTCATCCGGTTTTGGAGAAGGGAAGATCGGTATCAGGATGTCAGATAGCCTCCAGGGCAAATGGACAGATCTGTACACGGTTTACACCCCCGTTTATGACGGAATAAAAAAGCCTTTCATGTATGCTGCCAGGGCCCACCCGGAATTGCATGCAGACGGAATTTACATCACGTATAATGTCAATAGTTTCGACTTTGAAGAGTTGAAAGAAAACCTGGGCATTTACTTTCCAAAATTCATTTTGGTGAAGATCGTAAAAAAGGATGGCCGGAGCTTCTGACAGCAGCATGAACGAATAACCAATGCATTGCAGCATACGGCGGGCAGGCCACGGAGAGCCGCAGAGGGATGGAGGTTCACAGAAAAGTTTCTGTGGCGTTCCGGGTCTTTTCTGTGTTGCGCAGCGGCCTTTGCCAACTCCCGGGCGGCGCTGAGTTTTGCGAGTACCGGGTCGTATTTGCATGAATTATTGTTGTGAAATGGAGGTCACGATCTGTGATCTCCAATACTAAATTTCCTATATTTGGAAACAGGTTAAGGCCAGCCCTGGTGAGGGGTTGGCTTTTTATGTTCATACGGTGAGGGAGCAGGTAAAAAAGGAACCTGCTGAAATTCCCGGAGAACTTCATGTTTCAGCTAGCCAATGACGGAGTGAGCAGGATGGTATCGCAAAATGCGATGCCATTCAATACCTGAAGCAGTTGCTGAACCCGCCGCAGCCGGTAAGGCAAAGGATCGGGTTTAGAAGAAAGAATGAGCCATGAGGAGTGAAAGGGTGATGTGTGTCCTTTTTGTTCAAATTTGGGTTGATAATTAAATAAATTTGAAATAAGAAATGACGCCAATACAAGAGTTGGGCGCTATAATATAATACTTATGGCAAAAACAATAAATAAACTAGACGCATTAGTTTTTATAGACACAAACATTTTACTCGATTTTTACCGCATTAGAAAAAGCGATATAAGTTTGAAATATCTTGAGGAAATTGAAAAACACAAAGACAATTTAATTTTGACAAATCAAGTTGAAATGGAGTTTCGCAAGAATCGGCAAAAGGTAATTTTGGAAGCTATTGGGGAAGTAAAAAAAATTTCCGCAGGAACTTTAAGCGTTCCTGCCGTGCTCTTTGAAGCAAAACCTGTTGAAATGATAAAGAAGGCTCAAAAGCAAATCACATCTCAACAAAAGAAAATTAAAGATCGAATTGATAAGATACTAAGTAATCCAATAGCTCAAGATAAAGTTTTTCAAACAGTGCAGCGAATATTTAAGACTGAAAGCAATTTTAATCTGCATCGCGAAAACAAAAAAAGGTATACCATACGGAGACTTGCTACAAAACGGTTTCATTTAGGCTATCCTCCAAGAAAAAAGGAAGACAATTCAATTGGTGATGCAATTAATTGGGAATGGATTATTGATTGTGCATCACGAACTAAAAAGCACATTATAATTGTAACTCGGGACAGTGATTTTGGAATCAATTATGATGAAAAATCATTTCTTAATGATTGGCTACAAGTGGAGTTTCGAGATAGAATTAGCCAAAAGAGGAAAATCATTTTAACGGATAAATTGAATCAAGCTTTTAGACTTCTTCAAATTCCTGTGACACAGGAAATGGTTGATGAGGAAAACACACTAATCGAAGAAAGGAAAGCAGAGGAAAACCAGTCTTTAGATGAAAGGACAGTTGAATTTGAAAGACTTAGACAGAAAGTGCGAGGCTATATTATTGACTTGATAAAAAAGAAAAGAGATGAGGGGGATTAACTATAATAAACATGGGCCTGCTAATATTTGGGCTGATTGGAATTTTGAAGACGGTTTGCAAATTTAAGCGTCAGCCATGACATCGAGGAAACTATCAACATCAATTCTAAACTTCAACAAAACAAAGCTATAGTGCTGGGCTGAGGGTTATAAAATATCCAACTTGCAGCGATAGCTGATCGTTGGATATGATTACTCTATGGAATGACATGTTAAACCAATTTTTCAATGCGAGTAACTGTGACTTTTTACTTTTCATTTCCCAATAATCGGATTCGCATTTCAGGGGGTACAAATATCAAGTGTATTTCATTTGAGTCAAGTCCTAACACTAAACAAGAGGAGTACACATTCATTGAAGAGTATCATCTAAAAAAAGAGGGATTTTTCCGAAAACGAGTTAAGGAGCGCCTTCAGGGCCATATTCGACGAAGCCCAAGCATAACTAGCTGTGTGTTTAAATGCGATTTGGTACCAACGCAAGTTACTTTGAACGAAGAATTTAATCGTAAGCTAACAGAAGTCCTTATAAGAAAACTCGCTGTAGAGATATCGTTAAAAGCCAGAAGGCGATATAAGAATCCGAAAGCTTTTATGTGAATAAAAACAGCCCGCCGGTTAACCGGCAGGCTGGTATGTAAAGGATGATAACTATGGCTTAGGCTTCCGCCATTTCCATTTTGGGTTCCACTTTTTCCATTGTTGCTTCGTACAGGTGATGGTCTTTGATCACTCTCAGTATTTCTGCCACGCCCCATGCCTGTGCTATGCATCCTCTAGGATGGTGAGGCGGCTCGGCATCAAATATCTCGGATACACTGCCGATACAGGCCTCTTCCAGGTGATACTTAAAGTTGCTGATCACTTCCTGTGCCTTGCTCCTGTCGCTGGTTGTTTTAACAACAGCATCCACATACGGCCCCAGCAGCCAGCTCCACACTGTTCCTTCATGGTAAGCTGCATCACGATGGTACTGGTCGCCGCCATATACCGGTACATAATGTGTATCGGTCTTTGGCAGTGTCTTCAGTCCAACGGGGGTGTATAACTGTTCTTCCACCATCTGCAGGATCATTCTGGCTTTATCGCCTTCTATCAATGCGAACGGGAGACTGATAGCGAACAACTGGTTTGGTCTGAATTCAGCGGAAGGTTTCCCGTCAGGCAGGATATTATCATAGAGATAATTGCCTTCTGCATACCAGAATTTTTCTTCAAAGTTCTGTTTCACTTTTTCGGCACTTACATTCACTACGATGGCATCGCCTTCCTGCCCGTTCAGGTTCAGCAGTTCACTGAAGATGCGGAGTGCATTATACCACAGTGCCTGCACTTCTACGGGTTTACCCATGCGGGGTGTCACCACCCAGTTGCCGATCCTTGCATCCATCCATGTCAGTTGCTGTCCTTCTTCACCGGCGAATAACAGGCCATCATTTTCATCTACGTGTATGTTGTAGCGGGTGCCGATATAGTGCCAGTCAATGATATGTTTCAATACCGGTAATATCTCGTTCAGTACATACTGCACATCGCCGGTGGCCTGCAGGTATTTATAGACAGCAATGAAATACCAGAGGGTGCCATCCACGTTATTGTATTCAGGCGCTTCTCCGTTATCCTGGAAACGGTTGGGCAGCATGCCTTCGCTGACGCTGTGGGCAAAGGCAGATAATATTTTCTTTGCATCTTCGTAACGGCCGGTGCTAAGGCAAAGTCCCGGCAGGCTGATCATCGTATCACGGCCCCAGTCGGTGAACCAGTGGTAGCCTGCGATAATAGTGGCCCCCTCCCAGCCTCCCCCGAAGGAGGAGGAGTCAGGAACATTTCGTTTTACAATGAACTGGTCGGCGGCGAGTACAAGCTGTTGTACCGTTTCATCTTCCGGCTGGTTGCTGACCAGGAGTTTGCGGCGCATATTTTCTTTGGCAAACAATTCATGTGCATTTCTTCCTGCCGGATCTTCGGTAGAAACAATGATGCCTAATGAATCACCCTGTTTCAGTTGCACACTGAAGGTGCCATGATTGAACAGGTCTTCGGTATGATCGAGCCCGCGGTATTCCTCAACGAAGTATTGGAAAAAGTTGAACCATCTTGGGCTGTGTTCATAGTTGGCGCCGGGCACACTGATGAATACATGGTTCATGCCATCGGGCTGGTTGTGGAAGATGCCGTTCTCAAACTGTACATCCCAGTGCATCTGCGGCCCTTCATGCGTGAGTGAATGATAATTCCTCGCTGCCATCAGCGGCAGCAGTTCAAGTGTGAACGGTTCATTCGCTTCCGGCACATCATATATAATAAGCGTGGTGTTCTCTCCATTCACCATCGCAATGGTCTTTCTCAGTTTGATGCCATCCACTTCATATTCCCATTGCGGAAACAGTTCTTTGGTAAAGTGGCTGAGGTAGTGATGCCCGGTTGGTGCGATCACATTATGCTGGTAAAGATTCACACCGAGTTCTGTCCGCTTGTCGCCGGTTACAATGGTTTCATCCAGCTTGGAGAGCAATACCATTCTTTCGGCCGGTGGCACAATGGCTGCAGTGAGTAATCCATGATAACGTCTGGTGTTGGCGCCAATGATGGAGGAGGATGCCCATCCGCCAAGTCCGTTTGTTTCCAGCCATTCATGCTGGGTGGCGTCGGCAAAATTTTGCAGGACAGCCCGGTTTTTTGTTAGCATAGTGGTTAAATTTTTTAATCAGCCCCATGCATGAGCATAAGGACACAATTCTGTTTTTCCACCGCATAGGACTGAACTCAAAGTTCATAAGAACTGCGGCGATGTGTTGTTTAGTTTAGCACATTTTCTGCACCCGGTTCCGCACCTTCAGTATTCCGGCACACATCATGCTGGGACCTGTGCTTCTTCCGGGATGCGTTTTTTTGTTCGTTCGTAAAGGCAAATGCGGTTGATCAGTTCTGCTACTACTCCTGTCCATCCTGTCTGGTGTGAAGCGCCGACCCCTCTTGCCGAATCACCGTGGAAATATTCGTAGAACAAAACTAAGTCTTTGAAGTGCGGATCGTCGCGGTACACGGTTAAGTTATCATTAACAGGACGTTCCCCGTTATTATCTTTTTGAAAAACGGATACCAGTCTTTTCGCTATTTCATTGGCTATTTCATTCAGTGACATTTCATTCCCTGAACCTGTCGGGTATTCTGCTTTCAGTTCATCACCATAATAACCAGAGTATAGTTTCAATGCCAGTACGATCAGGTAATTCATCGGCATCCATACGGGTCCACGCCAGTTGGAGTTGCCACCAAAGAGGGAAGTGTTGCTTTCACCGGGCTGGTAATTCAATCCGAACTCCTGTCCATCTATATGAACAGCATATCCCTGTTCATGTATTTTTGAAATGGAGCGGATACCACCGGGAGAAAGAAATTCTTTTTCATCCAGCAGTGCCCTCAGCAATTTTTCCAGGCGATGTTTGGGCACGAGTGATAAAAGAATATCGTCA
>JAEUVJ010000035.1 GCA_016787085.1 Chitinophagaceae bacterium
GGCTGGACGAACCTCTTCGCCAAACACAGTAACTTCAAATGACCCGGAATTTTTTGCTACCAGCTTTTCGCAAAACTTGTAGCCAACCATACCATTACCAATAACGACAATCTTCATTTTAATGCGAGTTTAGAATGAACGATCATTGATCAGTATGGCGGAGCATCGTTATATTAGGATAAATCATATTTAATATCATCGGTAGCAACAGTTATAACAATTAATATAAAATATGACTTATATCATAAATATAGATATATTTTAAAATAAAAAATCAATTATATTGAAATATTTTTCAAATAATATTTTTTATAATATGAATTATTCTTCTTTTCTCACTACTCACATTTTATGACTCTTCTTTGGTATTTTTTTATAAAAACTATTATATACTACTGATATTGAATAAATTTGAAAAAAATTGATGGTTCATCATTTGCCGGAAATGCGGGTAGATGACCTATCAGATTTCAAATAGGAAAGCGAGTGTTAAAACACATATAATATTTAATAATACGAAATCTGTTATTGCTTACGCCATGAAAAGATCTAAAAAGAACTGTGATCTCCAGAGCTGTTCCTTCTGTAAGTTATGTCTTAGGGAGTGGTCTCCGGCGATTGATGTGAACCGACAGACCCTGCTGGTCAGCAAAGGAGAAGAATTCATTACTGAAGGTGAAAAAGTGACCGGGGTATATTTTGTGTATGAAGGCGCTGTTAAGGTCCATAAAAAATGGGGGGAGAAAGAACTCATTGTACGCTTTGCCAAAAGAGGTGATATTGTTGGCCATCGGGGATTAGGTAATGATATTTATTACCCGGTATCCGCTACCGCTCTTGAACCTTCAACAGTTTGCTTTATTCCTATCGATTTCTTCTTGGCATCTCTTAAGGTGAACCAGGAATACCTTTTTCAACTGATGCTCTTCTTTGCTGATGAGCTAAAAGTGTCAGAAAGAAAAATGCGAAACCTGGCCCATATGCCTGTTAAGGGGCGGGTAGCCCAGGCTCTACTTACGCTCTCAGATAAATTTGGAACTGCTGAGGACGGCCTGATAGATCTTACCTTATCCCGGCAGGATCTTGCTTCCTATACCGGCGCCACTTACGAAACGGTTTTTCGTGTTTTAAATGAATTGGTTGAGGAAGGATTGGTAAAACTTTCCGGCAAACATATCGGCATTCTCGACATAGACAAACTAACAAGCGTTACTGATCAGCCAGGCTAATTACATTTATCATATTATACAATGTCATTGCCCGGATATTGCCGGAAAATTATTACCCCTTTAACCCAAATATTTTTGCCTGTTAGCGATTACGGGGCTATTTTTACACTCTATTTAGTCTATCTGATAAGTAGATTATTAGATATGCTGTTCCAGGTTGCCTGCTGAGAGAATACTACTGAATCACCTAAATCAACAAACATGCAAAGTTTCCGGACTGAGTTGGAGAGTGTGCCTGATATAAAGGGAAAGGCACTGGTTGAAAAAGATATCATTGAATTGGAGAAAAAGATCCGTCTCTTCCGTGAAGGAAAGATGGATGAAGAAAAATTCCGCAGCTTACGCTTGGCCCGGGGAGTATATGGACAACGCCAGCAAGGTGTGCAGATGGTGCGTATCAAATTGCCGTATGGTAAAATGACCATGGCACAATGGAAGCGTATCTCTCATGTATCGGATAAATATTCCACCGGCAATCTTCATTTAACGACACGGCAGGATATACAGATACATTTTGTAAGTCTTGACCGCACCCCGGAGATGTGGGCCGAACTGGAAAAAGATAATGTAACTATCCGTGAAGCCTGTGGTAATACGGTACGAAATATCACTGCATCCGACATGGCTGGTATAGATCCGGAAGAACCATTTGATGTGACACCGTATGCCCATGCGATGTTTGAATATTTTCTCCGCAAACCCGTCTGCCAGGAAATGGGCAGAAAATTCAAGATCGCTTTCAGCAGCAGTGAAAAAGATACCGCCCTTACTTTCATGCATGATCTTGGTGCTATCCCAAGAACGAAGATCGTTGATGGCAAAGAAGTACGTGGTTTTAAAGTACTGATAGGCGGCGGTCTTGGCGCACAGCCGCATCTCGCTGTCACTACGCATGAATTTTTGGAAGAAGATCTGCTGATACCTTACCTGGAAAGTGTTTTGCGGGTATTCGACCGCCATGGTGAACGGAACAGTCGCCATAAAGCAAGGATCAAATTCCTGATCCAAAAGATCGGTATTGATGCCTTCAACGAATTGGTAGCCGAGGAACAGTTAGCATTGACGCACCAGCGATATGATGTGGCTGTGAATAGTGAATGGGCAATAGTGGATAGTGAATCCGGAAATTCAACGGACACTCACCATTCACCACTCATCATTGACCCATTCAAATTCGAACTCTGGAAGAACACAAATGTGGTAAAACAAAAACAGGAAGGCTACTTCGCTGTTTATGTCCGTGTGCCGAATGGAAATATCAGTTCTGACAGCAGCCGCAGGCTGATCGAAAAATTAAAAGACGTGATCGCCGACGATATACGGGTAACAGTCAATCAGGGACTACAGTTTCGTTTTGTAAAACCTGAGCACCTTGAATACGTTTACAGTGTACTCGAAACAGAAGGTTTTGCTGCTGCTGGCTTTGGCAGCACGGCCGATGTTACTTCCTGCCCCGGCACAGATACCTGCAACCTCGGTATCAGCAACAGTACAGGCACAGCATTAGTGCTATCTGAAGTGATCGAAGAAGAATTTCCTGAATTCTTATTCAATAAGGAATTAGCCATCAAGATCAGTGGCTGTATGAACAGTTGCGGGCAACATGGTATGGCTTCAATCGGGTTTCATGGAAGTTCGCTGAAAGCAAAAGGACAGGTGTTACCCGCATTGCAGGTACTGATCGGAGGCGGTGTACTGGGTAGCGGTAACGGACGCATTGCCGACAAGGTGGTGAAAGTGCCCAGTAAAAGAGGGCCCGATGTACTGCGCCTGGTATTGAATGATTATAAAACCAACGCAGGTACTCAGTCATTCCTCGACTACAGCCAGCAACGCGGTGACCGTTATTATTATGAATTACTCAAACCGCTGGCCAGCCTCGAAACATTGCAGGCTGAAGATTATATTGACTGGGGCCAGCAGGAAAAATT
>JAEUVJ010000053.1 GCA_016787085.1 Chitinophagaceae bacterium
CCTAAAATTCTTTTAAAGCATGTCACAAACAGTTTTCGAGAAATTACAATTGGCAGACGAAAAGAATCTCTTAATTCAGGGTTTGCCTTCTTCCATCGAAAAACAGTTCAGTAAGTTGTCTTTTGCCAAAAACATGACGCCGCTTTTAAAGACCCGCAAAATTGATTTTGCACTGGTTTTTGCCGTCAATGAGAATCAGCTCAATGGCATTTTAAGCGACGTGATGCCATCTCTGAAGGATGGTTCAAAATTCTGGGTGGCCTACCCTAAACTCACCTCTAAGATCGTTACTGATCTTAACCGCGAATGCAGTTGGAACCGTTTAACATGCGAGGGCTACGAGAGCATTGAGCGTGTTGAACTCGACCATGTATGGAGCGCCATGAGGTTCGTAAAAGGGGAGAACCTGAGAGGCGAGAATGCCCCTCCGGCGACCCGGAGAAGACAAGCTGCGCTGGCAGATTAAGGTTACTGTTGAAAAATTATTCAGGTTTGTTGCAAAAGCAACAAACCTTTTTTATTGCGGTGACTTAGCTTCGCCTTTTTCATAACAGCAGCTATGCCTTTCCTGAATGTTGAAATAAAAGCCTCGTGCAAGGATCCTGGGTTTATCCGCCACTATCTCCAGTCGCATCATGCATTGTTCAAAGGAACAGATGAGCAAACTGATACGTACTTCAATGTACCTAACGGTCGCCTGAAGTTGCGGGAAGGGAATATTGAGAATAACCTGATCTATTATGAACGGGCGAACCAGGCAGGCCCCAAAAATTCTCATTTTCACCTGGTGAAAGTGGAGGATGCCAACGGATTGAAAGAAGTGCTGACAAGATCGAACGGCGTCAAAGTGGTAGTTACCAAAAAGCGGGAGATATATTACATCAGCAATGTTAAGTTTCACATTGATGATGTGCGGGGACTGGGGTCATTTGTAGAGATAGAAGCGGGGAATATACTGGCTGACCTGTCGCAAGATCAATTGAAAGCGCAATGCGATCATTATTTGGTGGCATTCGGTATCAGGCCGGAAGACCTGGTGGATGTTTCGTATAGTGATATGCTGCTGGCAAAAATTGAATAATTGCTGTAAATTTAATGTATGGATTTAGTGCTCAGGGAACCGGTTGTTGCGTATGGTAAAAAGAAATTTACCGTAGAGGAGTACCTTGCTCTTGAAAAAGAATCTGCGGAGAAACATGAGTATTACCAGGGAGAGATATTTGCTATGTCGGGATCAAAGGTGCCCCACAATGTCATAACAATAAACCTGACAGTACTACTCGGACAAAAATTGAAAGGCAAATCCTGCCAGCCTTTCAACAGCGATCAGCGTATTTATATTCCGGAGAACTCTTTATTTACTTATCCTGATTTGTCCATTGTGTGCGGCGAGATTATTACAAAAGATAATGATGACTGGAATATTGTAAACCCTTCTGTTATTATTGAAGTGCTTTCCCATTCGACAAAGAACTATGACAGAGGTGAAAAATTCGGGTTATACCGGGATATACCATCCCTGAAAGAATATATTCTTGTGGATTCAGAAAAAATTCACATCGAGGTATTCCGTATGAACGATACGCATCACTGGGAACTGGAAGAATATAAAAAGATCGAAGATCTCTTACAAGTCAAAGCAGTTCAGCTTATGATTCCACTGACCGAAATTTATGAAGGGGTGAAACTGCCGGTTACCGGATAATAGCTGTACCCATTTTTTTGGTCAGTTCTATTTCCATTTGTTTCAGGTGTTCATGTGTCCGGTGAAGCATTTCGTACTCCCCGGTGGTATGAGGTTTTTCAAGGTCCACCTGGTTTTCAAGCAGCATTCTTTTTATTTTGCGGAGTTTTAAATAATTGATCGCTGATTCTACTTCTTCATGGGTCCTGTCCTCATCCATCTTGAGGTAGCGCATCAGTTCACTTCCATTGTCTTTGGATACGGTGCGTATAAAATCTTCGTAGTTCTGTTCAAATAATTGCTGCTGGTAGCCCGTTGTCTGGCTGAATTCACGGCGCCAATGATCGCTTTCTTCATAAGGGAAGTTAAGAAGAGACACGGCCAATGCACTGAGTTTGGCATCAGTATGATAAATAAAGAAATTCTTATCAGGTGTTGAGCCCTTCTGCAAAACATCCTTGAAAGAATGTATCAGCCTGATGACTTCAGCGTTATCAATCAGGCTTTCATCCACCATTTCTTCGAAAATGTGATCTGCGATCAGCTTCGAACTGTCCCAGTTTCTGATCCCATGCTCGAGAAGTATCCGGGCTATTTCTTTTTCCTGCAGTTCATCTTTGAACAAAAGGGTAAAAGTGGCATCGTCATAATTCGTCTGTTCCGCCTGCCGGGCATTTTCTTCATGCTGCCTGGCTTCTTCAAACGGAAGCTTTCGTTCCTGTGTAGCGATACGGTCACGAATGAATTTATTTACCAGTGCATGCAAACCACTTTCGTCAATCTTCAGGATCTCGGAACATTGCTTGATATAGTCCTGCTGTTTGGTAAAATCTTCCGCCTTGTTGATCTTAGAGATCGTCTCTGCCATCCGGTTCACTACGTCTGCTTTGCGGGTGGAATCATTGCCTGCGTCTTTCAAAGCGACCTCAAGCTGGAAAAGAATAAAATCTTTTTTATTCTTTTGTACAAACTGGATAAATGCAGCGGCGCCAACTTTATTGACATAGCTGTCGGGGTCTTCCTTATCAGGTATCAATACCAGTTTTACATTCAACCCTTCTTCCAATGCAAGATCAAGCCCACGCAATGCAGCCCTTACACCGGCCGCATCTCCATCATATACGATCGTGAGATTATTCGTGTATTTTTTTACTAATCTGAGCTGGTCCTGTGTCAGAGAGGTGCCGCCGGAAGCAACTACATTTTCAATACCCGCCTGGTGCAATGAAATGACATCAGTGTAACCTTCTACCAATAAACATTCATCGGCTTTATCAATCGCCTGCCGGGCAAAATAAGAGCCGTAAAGTATCTTACTTTTTACATAGATCTCATTCTCCGGGGTATTAATGTACTTCGGAGCCTTATCGTTTGTCTTTAATATCCTGGCGCCGAAACCTAATACTTTGCCACTCTGACTATGTACGGGAAAGATGACCCGGCCGCGATAGTTGTCCATCAACTGATCGTTCCGGTTGGCAACAAGACCGGTTTTCAATAACAACTCAGGCGAATATTGTTTGGCAATGGCTTCTTTGGTAAATGCATCTCTCTGTTCAGGAGAATAGCCTAACTGGAATTTCCGGATGATATCTTCCCTGAACCCTCGTTCTTTAAAATAACTAAGACCGATATCCTGCCCTTCTTCTGTTTCAAATAGTACTTTGGAAAAAAACTGCTGTGCAAAACTATTGATGATATACAGGCTGTCGGCCGATTGCTGTTGCTGACGCTGCTCATCCGTTTGAAAAGTTTCTTCGATCTCGATATTGTAGCGGCTGGCGAGCCATTTCAATGCTTCCACATAACTATACTTCTCATGTTCCATTACGAAACTGATAGTATTGCCGCTACGGCCGCATCCAAAACACTTATATATTTCTTTGGATGGAGAAACGGTGAACGAAGGGGTCTTTTCATTGTGAAAAGGGCAAAGGCCAAGGTAATTAGTACCTCTTTTTTTCAATTTTACAAAGCTGCCTACGACATCAATAATATCTAATCTGCCGAGTATTTGCTGTATCGTGTTTTGCGAGATCATCAGGACTGCGAATATACATGATCCGGCCCTTGCCGGGAGTAGAAAATCACCCGTCGGGGTGAAAAAACACATAGCGGGTACTGCTACTTTAGACAGCAAAAAGATATGGGATTTAAAAGACTATCTGCCTACTGCTGTCTTTCTTTGTTCTTCTTACAGGCATGGACACAGCGTATTGGCATTGGCACCGATAACCCGCATCATAGCGCCCTGCTGGAGGTCAGGAGTAACAGTAAGGGGCTGTTGCTGCCGCGTATCAACTTATTGAGTGAAACGGATTCTGCTACCATTATCAATCCGCTCAATTCCTTGCTGATCTATAATATGAACCCTGTTTTGCCTGACGGGGCGGGTTACTATTTCTGGAATGGTAACAAATGGTCTAAACTGGCCACACGCAGCAACCTGGATAACCTGACATGGAGCATAGGCGGCAACAGCGGAACAAGTCCTGCTGCCAACTTTATTGGTACTACTGATAATAACGCTCTTGTTTTTAAAACCAACAATATTCTTTCCGGTAAAATTGATCCCGGCCCTAATAATGTTTTTTTGGGGCAATCAGCGGGTATAAGCAACTCGTCTGGCATTAATAATACTTTTTTAGGACATATTGCAGGTGAGAACAACGGTACCGGGTCAGGCAATGTATTTGCAGGCCATTTTGCCGGTAATCTTAACTATAGCGGGTCGGAGAATGTTTTCATTGGACAGGAGGCTGGCAAAAATAACAGCAACGGCAATAAAAATGTTTTTACAGGGGAAGACGCAGGGATCAGCAATACTACCGGATCGGATAATACTTTTGTCGGTAACGGTGCTGGCCGGGATAATACTACTGCATCAGGAAATATAGCAGTAGGAATGGATGCGCTTTCATCCAATACAACCGGCAGAGGAAATATTTCTATAGGCAAAAGGGCATTATTTACCAACCAGACCTTATCCGGGTTATTGGCTATCGGTGATTCTGCGATGTATTTTACCTATACCGCCAATATCCCCTCGCCTAACTACAATGGTCCGATCAATAATATCGCTATTGGTACTAAAGCGCTTTACCGCAACACACATGGAGTTGCGAATACGGCTGTCGGATGGGAATCCATGCGAGACAATGTTCAGGGAGATTCAAATACTGCGACCGGATTGCGGGCAATGGAGGGCAATACATACGGTAATTATAACGCGGCTTTTGGTCACCGGGCATTATCAAAAAATACTACCGGGGGAAAGAATACGGCAGTCGGATGCTCTGCCTTGCTAAATTATTCAGGCGAGTTCAATACAGGAGTAGGGTACTACTCTTTTAGTGGTGGATTTAATGACTATTATGGGGAAAATAATACAGCGATCGGTGCTTTTGCCGGGCCAGAGGTGGATAATCTTGATAATACCACTTGCTTAGGAGTAAGTGCGCAGGTTACTACCAGCAACACGATGGTTTTTGGCAATTCAGGTGTTGACCGATGGGCTTTTGGGCTTACAACCACCAATGCGCAACATGCCCTTGAAGTAGGAGATCAATTTGGCAACGGCAACGGCGCCTATCTTACCCAGGGGGGTATATGGACCAACGCTTCTGATATCAATAAAAAGGAAGGGTTCATGTTGCTTGACAAGACGGATTTATTAAAAAAGATAGCTTCCCTTTCCATCACCCGCTGGAAGTATAAGGGCTCTGAAGAATATCACATAGGCCCTATGGCGCAGGATTTTCATAAGATTTTTGCTGTAGGTGTAGACGATAAGGGTATTTCAACGGTTGATCCTGCCGGTATTGCCCTGGCTGCCATACAGCAACTGATCAAAGAGAATGAGGAATTGCGGAAGCAGTTAACATCCATACAGAAAGATGTACAAATGCTAAAAGAGGCACTAAAAAAATAAATTAATCAGGGCGTTGGAATAAAGAATTAAACAGCTTCTCCGATCACGGATTTAAAAATCATTATACCTTTAATCAGCAAAGCGGAATGATGAAACCTTACCTGCCAGCGCTTCTTTTTTTCTTTCTGCTGTCCCCGTCATTGGCAGCGCAGGATATTCATGCTTTGCTTAACCGGTTATCTTCCGACAGCCAGAAAGCGGATACACTTTTCTTCTTTGCCCGCAAATTCAAAAATACAGGTAAGAACGACAGTGTCTTTTACTGTATGAACCTTGCCAGGTCTATAGCCCTGGAATCAGGCAAGGCCCTGACCATCGCAAGATACTTTACCTACCGCGGCAATTATCTCCTGATGGATGGAGACTACCGCAATGCGGTGCTGGAATTAAAACAGGCATTTCCTTATCTGGCGGATGCGGCTAATTACACAGTACACTCAGGTTGCCTGTATTCGCTTATGGTTTCTTTTACCCATCTGCGGCAATACGATTCGGCGCATCATTATTATACTATGGCTGAGCAGTTGAATATGGCGCATGATCCCTACCGCAACTGGATGCTGTATGCACACAAAGGAAGAATGTTCATGGAGGTGAATAATTTTTCACAGGCTGAAGCGTATTTGATGAAAGGTTATACGCTTACCAAAGCCAGGGGTATCCGGATGGATCATGGCGTCATGCTGGCTACTTTGAGTGAACTGTATAGCTATGCCAGGATGCCGGATCAGTATGCCGGTGTTTTGAAGGAACAAATGGAGCTTATCGCTGCACGGAAAATGGCTGTTTCCCGTATTCCTTCTCACGAAATGATATATGCAGACCTCGAGAAAATGACACTTGCGGAGAAAGTAATTTTTCTGCAGTCGGTCAAAACTGCATTGCTGAAAAATGGTGATACGGTCAATGCGGCCTTCAGCAACAGTGTTATTTCAAGAATACATGAAGACAATGGCCAAGCCCTGCAGGCGCTTCCTTATATGAAGGAGAACATGGAGTGGACAAAACGGGAAGGCAACCTGCTGAATCACTTTATTTATTCAAAAGCTGCATTCCGCCTGCTGATAAAAGCGGCACAGTACGCAGACGCCTTTGCTATGTCAGACTATTTGTTTGCAGTAAAAGACAGTCTCGCCGGTATCAGTCAACAGGAAAAGATGCTGGAACTGGAAGCCAGGTACCAGGCAGAAAAGAAACAAAAGGAAATAGAATTGCTGAGCTCACAAAACCAGCTCAATGAAAAAGAAATTGAGGTACTGCAGACGCGGAACGAGATCAGTACTATTCAGTTGCTGAGAGAAACGGAGCAGCGTAAGGCCTTATTCCGGGAGAACCTGCTGAAAGAACTCGCTATCGAAAATGAGCAGCGAAGCAATGCCCTTTTGCATAGCCGCAACAGGCTGACAGATTCTGTATTAAAAAGTGAGAAGGCCTATAATGAATTGCTGGCGAGAGAAAACCAACTAAAGAATTCGGAATTGAAAAAGGAAGCAGCTTTAAAAGATGCGTTGGACAGGGAGAATGACATGAAGGCCGCCCGGCTGCAAAAAGAGAAAAGAACAAGATGGATATTGATCGCAGGAACTGGTCTGCTGTTGGTGATGGGTATATCCGTGCTGGCATTATACCGGAAACAGAAAGCAAAAAATACGCTGATCCAGAAACAGGCGAATGAACTTGAGGTGTTGATGAAAGAGATCCATCACCGGGTAAAGAATAACCTGCAGATCGTTTCCAGCCTGCTGGACCTGCAGAGCCATACGATTGCTGACAGCCAGGCCAGCGAAGCAGTAAAAGAAGGAAAGAACCGGGTGCAAAGTATGGCGCTGATACACCAGAACCTGTACAGCCAGGGCAATATCAAGGGTATAAAGGTGAAGGAATACATACATAACCTTCTGCGGGCTTTATGCGATTCCTACAATATCACGAATGATAAGATCACTATCCATATGAATATTGATGATCTCAATCTTGATGTGGATACCATGATACCTATCGGGCTTGTATTTAATGAACTTGTCAGCAATTCTTTCAAGTATGCATTCAGGGATAACCGGGCCGGCCGGTTAAATATACAGTTGAATGAGGAGGGGCAGCAGTTGCTGCTCAAAGTAAGCGATAATGGTGTCGGGTTCCCTGAGGGACTGGATGTGAAAAGCGGCAAGTCATTTGGCCTGAAAATGATCAGGGCCTTCGCACAAAAACTGAAAGCGAAACTTGATATTTATAATAACCAGGGAGCTGTGGTCGAGATGAGAATATCCAAATTCAAAATGGCATGAGTAAACTAAAAGTGCTGATAGTGGAGGATGAACCTGTTATTGCAGAGAATGTATCGCTATACTTAGATAACAATGATTTTGAGGTTAGCGGGATCGCCTATGACAGCCATGAAGCGATAGAGCAGCTAAACGCCAATACGCCTGATGCCGTGATACTGGATATAAACCTGGACAGTGAGAAGGATGGGATTGATATTGCCACCTATATAAATGCAGCTTACCAGATACCTTTCCTGTTTCTTACCTCTTATTCCGATAAAGCTACACTGGACCGGGCCAAAGAGGTAAAGCCCGGCGGTTATATCGTAAAGCCGTTTAATGAGCGGACATTGCTGGCTTCATTACAAATCGCTATCAGTAATCATGCTGCCGAGCAAAAAGGCTCAATGCCCCCTATCAGTATGGACAAGATCAACCGCCATTTACTTTCTCCACTGACGCAAAGGGAGTTTGAGATCATTGGTTTTATTTGTGAAGGACATACCAATACGCAGATCGCAGAGAAAGTATTCGTTTCGGTAAATACAGTCAAAACTCACCTGAAGAATATCTATCTTAAGTTAGATGTCAGTACCCGCCTGGCACTTTTAAAGAAATTACGGGAGCTAATGATCAGATAGATATATTATGTTACCGTTTCTTTTGCATTATATCAGAAATTCACCCCCTCGGGTGATGCGGATTCTCTACCCGCTATGGAGCTTTGGTGCAAATAATGTGAAGATGAAACACCAACTGGTCTTACTAGTTTTTTTACAGCTATACTGCATTCCATCCATGGCTCAGTATATCGGGATAGGGACATCCAATCCGCAAGCAAGACTGCACGTAACTGACAGCAGCGTGATATTCTCGGCTTCAGGCGGTGCCGTTGCCTCGCCGCGCAATCCACCAAATACCGGCCCGGGCAGAAAGATGCTGTGGTATGCCGATAGAGCTGCTTTCAGAAGCGGTTTTGCTGCCACTGCTTACTGGGACAGAGACAGTACAGGTAATTATTCATTGGCAGTAGGTAACAATCCATTGGCTCTTGGAGACAACAGCGTATCTATCGGATCCTTCACGCAGGCAAGAGGTACAGGGAGTATAGCGGTGGGGGGCAATTCTATCGCTTACAAGGATTATACAATTGCTATAGGCGACAGGGCGGAAGCAGGGGGTATATGGTCTGTTTCCCTGGGAATGCTGAATAAGGCTAATGGCAACAATAGTTTTGCTACTGGCAGATCGGCTTTGGCAACTGGTGTTTCCAGTATGGCTCTGGGGCAGGATGTTAAAGCATCTGAGTTTTGCAGCGTAGCAATGGGCTATCAGACAAAAGCGGATATCCCTTATAGCTTTGTTGCCGGGCAGTACAACGATACTGCAGATGTGCCTAATGCCGGGAAAATTTTCCAGATCGGGAATGGCAATGCTGACAATAACCGCTCTAATGCCATTACTGTTTTATCGGATGGCCGCACAGGTATCGCTATTTCATCACCAATAGTATTGCTGCACCAGGACCAGGGTGATGGCCTCGCAACGTATCATAAGTTCACCTCCGGTAACAGCACAGGTCAGACTTTATTCGATGGCTTCGATATTGGTATAAATGCCGGCGGTGAGGCTGAGATAAAACAAAGAGAGAATACCCACATCAGTTTTTTTACCAATAATATTTCCCGTGTAAGAATAGATTCAGCAGGCAATGTTGGTATTGGAGATATAACACCATCTGCCAGGCTTCAGGTGACGGAAGGAAGTGTTGTTTTCAATACTTCCGGTACTATTCCGGGTACGCCTGATGACGTACCGGTAACCGGTGCAGGCAGAAGAATGCTTTGGTATGCAGATAAAGCGGCGTTTCGTGCCGGGTATGTATCGGGTACAAACTGGGATGCTGCTAACACCGGTAATTATTCATTTGCTATGGGCAATAATACATTGGCAACAGGTTTCGCTTCTCTGGCAGCAGGTGAAAACTCATCCGCTACCGGCGTTTCAGCCGTAGCGCTGGGAAATAATACAACTGCTTCAGGTAATTACTCCATGGCTGCCGGTGAAGAAAGCTCAGCCAATGCTACGGCGGCAGCAGCATTCGGAGAAAATGTAAAAGCTAACGGCTATGCTTCACTGGTTGCAGGCCGGTTTAATGATTCGATTGTGTCAAAGCAAACATTAATAGCATCCAATACTCCGCTGTTCATTGTTGGCAATGGCGTTAGTGATGTGTCGAGAAGTAATGCGCTGGTAGTGCGCAACGATGCCAACACAGGTATCAATAACAGCAACCCGAGAACCAACCTGGATGTGAATGGAGATGTAGCCATCCGGCAAAATTCCATTGCACTGGTAAACGGCGCTAATAATAATATTGATCCCGGTAAGTTTAGCTTCGTTACCGTTTCAGGCCCTACGGCGGCATTTTCCATCAGCGGGGTTCAAAACGGAAGAGACGGTAAGATCGTTACCATTCTGAATACAACAGGACAGGATATGACGATCGGGAACCTCTCTGTCAGTTCCGCAGCGTTGAACCGGATCAACACCCTGAGTGGTGCAGATATTATTACAGTGGGTAACGGCTCTGTAACCATGCAATACAGCGCCGCAGATAGTCGTTGGATGGTCATTGCGCTAAGGGAATAAGGAGGCTTAATTCTTGTTAGCTTTCGTCACGCTGCGCCCCGGTACACAGGCGGGTATGGTTTTTTTACGAGCCTGTTTTGCGGGAACTACTAAAACTTTTCTTTTTGGATGCAAAACTTTATTCCCCGTGAGGGCTTTTCACGGTAAGGATTTGTCTTTTTTTTACAATGACTAAACCATTGTGAAGTATTCTTGTCTCATCATCTCAAATTTTAAATTTTATGAAAATATCCCGCTACCTGCTTGGATTTTTTACCTGCCTGGCTGTATCAGCCCAGGCTCAGAATGAGTCCGGCATTGATTCCACCGGTCTTCCCGGCGACAATTTCAGCCTGCAAGGCGCATTAGCCATGTTTCAAAAAGCCAGTTCTCCTGAAGATTTTGAAAAGCTGCTGAATAGTCAGGACAACAATGTCAACAACCTGGACCTGAACGAAGACGGAGAAACAGATTACATCCGTGTAATAGATAATTCGGATAAAGATGTTCATGCCTTTGTATTACAGGCTGTCATTTCTGAAAAGGAAAGCCAGGATATTGCCGTGATCGAATTAGAAAAAACAGGTGATACCACTGCGGTACTGCAGATCGTGGGTGACGAAGATATTTATGGCGAGCAGGTGATCGTGGAGCCTGACGGTGGCGGCGATGATGACGGTGCCTTCTTATCTGATCTCAATAATACTGTTGCACACGGACCCTATGCTGGTCAATATACCCGTGAAACAAGGGTAGTGATCAATGTTTGGTTCTGGCCTTCTGTACGTTTTGTATATGGCCCTCTTTACCGACCCTGGGTATCTCCCTGGAGATGGCGTCATCATCCTGCCTGGTGGAGACCTTGGAGACCACTGGCATGGCGTGTATGGCATCCCCGTTGCATCGTTCATCACCGGCCATTTGTAGTGGTACGTACGCATAGAGTGGTAAGGGCACATGCTATTTACAGGCCGGTAAGGATGAGCTCTGTTACAGTAAGGACCCGCCATGCAACAGCCGTCAACGGATACAGGGTAACGAGAACAAAGACCACAGTTACGGGGCCCAGAGGCCGGCAGGCTACTAAGACCACTACCACCGTCAGGGGCAAAGGCGGGCAGGTGAAAGGCAGAAAGACAACGATAAAAAGAAGATAATCAAAGCATATATCTGTCAGCAAACAGACCCGGTATGTTCCGGGTCTTTTCATTTTATTACAATGACCGGTGATAGGCGGGTTTATTATTCTCCTCAATCAGCATTATGAGCCTCATCATGTGCAAAGAAATTTCTGGATTTTGCGCAAAAAGAGTTATAATTTACATATACCATTCCAGAGTACCCCAGGGAAAAGAGTAAACAACATTGCTTCACTTAAATTTTAATCCCATGGTTCAGGTAGAAACCGCACAGCTCACCGCAGAGTGCGAATCCTGGAGACAAGTTCTCCGCTTATACCGCGAAGAATTTAGCCAGGACAAAACAAAACTCCAGCTCGCCGCCAGCCGCACTCTCTCCAAAGACCAGTTACAGCAAGTAGAACATCTCCACAACCAGTTTCACATTCAGCTCATCAACATTCACGATCTCAAGCAAGCGATCAAAAACCATGACCGCAAGATCGGTTATGAAATGCGTGAGCAAAAGGGGTTGAATGAAGAAACAGTAGCTGAACATGAAACCCTTTTTAATCAATACCAAACCCTGGAGCATACCCTGCAGGAACTCAGGGAAGAATTCAGCGGCTTTCTAAGCCGAACGTAATAACCTGATAGTTTTTTGAAGCAATAAAGTAAACTGGCTGGGATATCACCCGATATTCCGGCACGCAGTTATGTCCACGTACGTTATTAACGATCACAATTAAATTTTTTGCTATGCCAGAATTTGATACCTCACATGTCAAAAATATAGTCTTGCTGGGCCATGCCGGCTCAGGTAAGACCACCTTAGCGGAGTGCATGCTATATGAAGCAGGCCTGATCACCCGAAAAGGTTCTATATCAGAAAGAAATACAACAGGAGATTACCACGAACTGGAACAGGAACGTGGTAATTCTATTTTTAGCAAGCTCCTTCATACCAAATGGAGAGGCTATAAGATCAATGTCATTGATACACCCGGCTACGATGATTTTACCGGGGAAGTCATTTCTGCATTAAGAGTAGCTGATACCGGCGTTATGTTATTGAACGCTGTGATGGGGGTAGAAGTAGGTACTGACATCATCTGGGAATACACGGAAAAATTCAGGACGCCCATGATATTTGCCGTCAATAAACTGGACGATGATAATGCTGATTTTGATAAAACAGTCCGGGAAGCTAAATCACATTTTGGCAGTAATGTGGTTGTGGTGCAGTACCCTCACCAGGTCGGAGCAGGCTTTCATGAGATCATTGATGTGCTGCGGATGACCATGTACAAGTTCACCGACAATGGAGGCAAGCCGGAGAAACTTCCTGTTCCGGAGGATCAGAAGGCAAGAGCCGATGAATTACATAAAGAGCTGATCGAGGCCATCGCCAGTAATGATGAAGGACTGATGGAAAAATATTTTGATAAAGGTGAGTTGGATGAAGACGAAATGAAGATGGGTTTGAAGAAGGCAATGATCAACCACGATCTCTTCCCTGTTTTCTGTTTGTCAGCAGAAAGAAACATGGGCAGCGGCAGGTTGATGGGCTTTATTGATAACGTTTGCCCCAGTGCCAATGAAATGCCGCCTCAAACTACAAAGAGCGGCGATAAACTTGCCTGTGATGCCAACGGACCGGCGTGCATCTTTATTTACAAAACGGTCAGCGAACCTCATGTAGGTGAATTATCTTTCTTCAAGGTCTATTCCGGTACTATTAAAAGCGGGATGGAACTGGAAAACGAATCAACCGGTGTTACAGAAAAGATCAGCCAGTTGTTTTTGGTAGAAGGGAATAAACGTTCTAATGTGAATGAACTGGTAGCGGGTGATATCGGGGCGACCCTGAAATTGAAGAATACGCATGTCAACAATACTTTACATGCCCGTGGTAAGAACTATGAGTTGCATCCTATCGCATTTCCTCCGCCGAATATGACAGTGGCTATTGAAACACTGAAAAAAGGGGAAGAAGAAAAACTATCACAGGCCATGCACCAGTTACGGGAAGAGGATCCTACTTTGCTGGTTGAAGTTTCGCCAGAGTTAAAACAAACATTGATCCATTGTCAGGGTGATATGCACCTGGCAGTGGCTAAATGGAAGATCGAGCATAATCATAAACTGGAAGTAAAATTCGTAAAACCCAGGATAGCCTACAGGGAAACCATCCGCAAGATGGCCGATGCCAGTTATCGTCACAAAAAACAAAGTGGTGGCGCCGGCCAGTTTGGTGAGGTGTTCATGCGTATTGAGCCCTGGTATGAAGGTATGCCCGAACCAAAAGATCTTACCGTAAGGGGCAGGGATATATATGACCTTGACTGGGGTGGTAAACTCGTCTTCTACAACTGTATTGTTGGTGGCGCTATTGATGCCCGTTTCCTTCCGTCTGTTTTAAAAGGAGTGATGGAGAAAATGCACAATGGCCCGCTCACCGGTTCGTATGCCCGTGATATACGTGTCAGCGTATATGATGGCAAGATGCACCCGGTTGACTCCAATGATATTTCCTTTAAGATAGCGGGTTTGCAGGCATTCCGCCAGGCATTTCAGCAGGCCGACCCGCAGATACTGGAACCGATCTATCATGTAGAAGTGTTGTGTCCTGATGATCTTACCGGACCTGTGATGGGTGACCTGCAAAGCCGCCGCGCCATAGTAGAAGGCATAGACAGCGAAGGCCATTTCCAGAAAGTGATCGCCAAAGTACCTTTGGCGGAAATGGAGGGTTATTCTTCTTCACTGCGTTCTATCACGCAGGGAAGAGCAAAATTCAAAATGTATTTCCAGGCTTATGAAGCGGTGCCGTTTGAGATCCAACGCAGGCTGATAGATGAGTACAGTAAGACGGCCAAAGAAGAGTTTGCATAAACACCAGCCAGACCAATTGCTTTTGAAGGCCCCGGTGACGGGGCCTTTTTGTACTTCAAATTGATTATCCTTCAAGCGGAGTGTTTTTGTAACTTAACAGTAAAATTTTCTTGTCATGACCCGCCTTTTTTTTCTTGCAGCAGGTTTATTGAGTGCTTTTTTTGATTCCTTTTCCCAGATACAGCCTTGTATTGACGTACGGGCAGCCCGTAAAGATAATGGCGCAGGGCAGGGGGTATATGATTTCAATAATAAATGGACACCGGGAGCTATACTGACGGTAAGCTTTCTCAATGGTACGGAGTGGCAAAAAGAGAAAGTGAAACAATATGCACCACAATGGTGCAGCTACGCCAATGTGAAATTCAATTTCCTGAGCCAGGGCGCCGGCGATATACGGATCAGCTTTGACAAGAAAGGGTCTTATTCTTATATCGGTGTGGATGCTAAAAACAGAAAACCTGCCGAGGAGACCATGAACCTGGGCTGGATCAATGACAGCAAAACAGAAGGGCAGTTAAAGTCAGTCATATTGCATGAATTCGGACATACACTCGGGTTGCTCCATGAGCACATGAACCCGATGAGTAACATCAAATGGAATAAGGAAGTGGTGTATGCCTATTACCTGCAATACGATGGATGGAGTAAGGAAATGGTGGACCGGCAGGTATTTGACCGATACAGTGTCACCATGACCAATAAAAGCTATGATCCGAAGTCTATCATGCATTATCCTATACCCGCCAGTTTTACTAACGACGGATATGCCGTCGGGGAGAACTTTGACATTTCTGACAGTGACAGAAAGCTGATCGCAGAGTTGTATCCTTCCAATAAAGTGTTGCCGCTTGACAATAAAACAATACTATGGTCGAAACTGGAGAATATGAATATCGAGTATAACGTGACAGAGAACGGGCAGCTCGGTATGCGGATCAAACAGAACTTTACTATCTACAATGCACAGAACAGCAAATGCATCATGGCTGTTTATTTTTATAATGCCGATGACGGCAAGGCATTGGTTGACCAGGACGGTGTTAAGGCTTCTGCGGACGGCAAAGTAGCTGCATTCACCTATTTCAACCCGGGCTACCAGAATACAGAATACAAAGACCTTTCCCTGTTTATGCCTTATGATGAGCTGGAGCTTGGCGCCGGTAATTTCCGGCTGAAGTGTTATGTGGCCTTATTTGATCCAAATCTGAAGGTCATCACTTCCAGTGGGTACCAGTATTTTACTTTTTCGCAGGGTATCAGTTGCAAGGAAGTGAAACTGGAAGTAAAGTATGAAGATGCGGGCCAGCGGATAGCCCTTACACCTATCTTCACTATTGAGAATGCCAAAGGTGTTGCCTGTCATGCGGTAGCCTATTTTTATGATGAGAGAGGGGTGCCGTTGAAAGATATTAATAGCACGTATAGTACACGGGAATCAACCATAGCCAGTACGGTTGACTTTACGCCCGGTTACCCGGTTACCCTGTACAATAATAACCAGATGGATTTTACGATCTATCTCCCGTATACCGAGCTGCATTTACCGAAAGGTTTCTACAGGCTTCAGTACAAAGTCGTATTGTTTGATGATAAATGGAACCGGATCGTGAGCAGCCAGTTGTATAATTTTACGTTCAACCAGAATTGACAGGTCCCTGCTGATCATTTAGTAAAGCTGATACACTCTTTCAGTTCTTTTTCTGTATACGCTAAACCATACTGTTTTAATACATCTTCCGGCACACCATTCCATTGATTGGCCTGGTTACCGGCATAGCCAAGGTCTTTTACACCGATCTGCGAAGTGTAAAAACCAGTGGCAGTCAGGTTGCGCATCAAAGTAAAGAATGCTACACCCTGTGTCAGTTGGTTATTGTTTTTTGCATTTTCAGGATACGCGATCAGGTCAACGATCTCCATTTGCTGAGCAGGAGTACAATCTTTAAATGTCTTATCAAAACGTTTCAGTGCATACATATCCAGCCAGCGCAGGCCACCCCGCATAGGCACCTGGTGCTGAGGCATGTCTTTTACGATGAACTCGATGAAATCAGGCACTTTGGCTTCCGATGCGTTGCCACTCACTTCATCTTTGGGAATGATGATGTCGGCCAGCAATGTGATTGTTGCTATTTCATGATCAGTGAAAAATTTTCCTTTGGCCAGTATTTCCTTTTCACGGGCTATCTCTTCCGGGTTTCGGTCAAGGTTAAATTTTGGCTCAGCAGCCACGTCTTCCGGTTTCTTTTTCTCTTCATTGCTGCAGCCTGCTGCAATAGCCCCGCCGGCAATAGCGCCGGTAGCGATCAGTTTGAGTGATTTTCTTCTGTCCATATGAACCCCCAACCCCCTAAAGGGGGCTTTTAGACTCCTTCATTTGAAGAAGTATTTTGTTTTTGTGATTTTTCAATTTTTTCGATGTGCGCTAAAATATCCGTCAACACTATACCTATATGCTTAAGAACTTGTTCATTCGGGAATCTTACAATATTATAATTCGAGGCTGTAAGATTATGCTGTCGGCGTTCGTCATTTTCTTTCACTGCAGGCAGGTCATGAATTGACCCGTCAACCTCAATAATTAGTCTCAATTTATGACAATAAAAGTCAACAATATATATTCCCAGAGGATGCTGTCGTCTGAATCTATAGCCGTTAAAAGATTTTAAATGGAGCCAAAGTGCATTTTCTGCGGCAGTCATATTTTTTCGCAGGGCCTTAGCATTCTCAAAAATCAGAGGGAATGCTCCATCGAACATTCCACCTGTCTTATATGGATTTTTTGATGACATTGTACTTATCAGACTCTAAAGTCCCCCTTTAGGGGATTTAGGGGTTTAAAGGTTCTGTTTCTTCATCTCATCAATGATATACTCACTGGCCCGCATGCTCAGTGCCAGTATTGTCCAGGTAATGTTCTTATCGGCCTGTGACACAAATTGCCCGCCATCTACACAGAACAGGTTCTTGCAATCATGCGACTGGCTCCATTTGTTCAATGCCGAACGTTTGGCATCATTGCCCATGCGTACGGTTCCGGCTTCATGAATGATCTCGCCTGGTTTCGACAAACCATAATTATTCTCCGGGCCATCATCACCACCCCAGGTAACAACAGCACCCATGTTGTGCATCACCTCTTTGAAAGTTTCCTTCATGTGCCTGGCCTGCCTGATCTCATGCTCACTCCATTTTACATTGAACCGCAAAACAGGAATGCCGAATTTGTCCACAACGTTCGGATCAATTTCACAGTAGTTTGATTCCAATGGTATTGCTTCACCACGGCCGGCCATACCTACGCCGCATCCATAGAAGAAACGGTAATCCTCTTTCAATGATTTGCCATAGCCGCCGGCTTCTTTTTGCTGGCCTTTCACCAGGTATTTGCCATTGAGCTTTTCTATTCCCCAGCTAAAACCATACGAAGGCTGGCTCATTCCTCCCCAGTATTCTATATGGTAACCTCTTGGGAAATCCAGTTTTTTATTATCTAACCACCATGGCGAATAGACATGCATTCCGCCTACGCCGTCTTCATTATATCTTTTCCGGTCGAATAACTGGGGTAAAACACCGCCCATGGCGGCGCCGGTTGAATCATGCAGGTACTTACCTACCACATTGCTGCTGTTGGCCAGGCCATTTGGATGCCTTTGTGATTTTGAATTAAGCAGCAGTCTTGCAGATTCACAGGCGCTGGCAGCCAGGATCACGACCCTGCCCGATACCTGGTATTCCATCATATCATCTTTATTGATATAGGAGACACCGGTGGCTGATCCTTCTTTATCTGTCAATACTTCTCTTGCCATCGCATTGGTCACCGTATCTATCTTTCCTGTTTTCAGTGCAGGATAGATCAATACGTTGGTAGAAGAAAAATCCGCTTTGGCATAACTGCAATTCCTGCCGCACTGGGCGCAAAAAAAACAGGCATTCCTGTCGTTGTTATCGGGCAGTTTTTGTGTAAGAATAGAAAGGCGTGAGGGAATAACCCTGACACCCGCCTGTGTCGCCGCATTTTTTATAAATAACTCATGCAATCTTGGTCTGGGAGGAGGAAGAAAAAAACCATCGGGATCATTGTCTAACCCTTCATTAGTACCGAAGATGCCGATCATTTTATCTATGCGGTCGTAATAGGGTTTTACATCTTCATACCCTATCGGCCAGTCATCGCCGAGGCCATCAATACTTTTACGTTTGAAATCTTTGGGGCCAAACCGGAGTGATATCCTTCCCCAGTGATTGGTACGGCCACCGAGCATTCTGGCCCGCCACCAGTCCCATTCTGTTCCTTTCTCTTTGGTATAGGGCTCGCCTTCGAGTTTCCATCCGCCATAACAGGCATCAAAATCACCGAAAGGACGGAGTGAAGTGCTGGCGCCACGACGTGGCGAATCCCAGGGGTTTTTTAATTGGGTGATATTCTTTTGCGGGTCGTACATGTATCCCGCCTCCAGCAGGCATACACTAAGGCCTGCATTGGCCAATACATAAGCGGCCATGCCTCCGCCTGCACCAGATCCCACGATCACTGCATCATACTTCTTTGATTGTTTCTTAACCTGTAATTCTCCCATACGGCAAATTATGACATAATAAATTAAAGGAACAATTTACAGGTTTGCTAAATAGGCCCCGAAAAAAAGCATTAAAATTTCTACACAGTTCATGACTTATCTTTAATAAAAATTACTTGTTCAATGAAGCGGGCCCTTATGCTGTTAGTTTTTTTGATCCATCTTTTTACCGGAAAAACTCAAACGATTGATGTCAGTAAATACCCGGTTTATAATGGTAATGACCTGGGGTTGAAATACTCCCCCGCAGCGTCTTCGTTTAAAATTTGGTCACCACCGGCCAGTGAAGCAGAGATCATGCTATATGCAGCAGGAGAGAAGGGAACCCCGGTGAGCAAACACGCAATGATCAAAGGGAATGAAGGAACCTGGACAGCAAATCTGAAAGGTGATCTTAAGAGAAAATTCTATACGTTCCGGGTAAAGATCAATGGCAAATGGTCGAATGAAGTACCTGACCCATACGTAAAGGCAGTGGGAGTGAATGGCAAAAGAGGAATGATCATTGACCTGAAGAAGACCAACCCTGCTGGTTGGGAAAAGGATAAAAGCCCTGCTTTCAATGCCGCCACTGATGCGGTCATTTATGAATTGCATGTCAGGGATGCCAGTATTGCGGCTAATTCAGGAATAAAGAATAAAGGAAAATTTATCGGCCTTGCAGAAAAAGGAACAAAAAGTCCCGATGGTCTGTCAACAGGACTGGATCACCTGAAAGAACTGGGAGTAACACATATCCACTTATTACCATCGTATGATTTTTATTCTGTAAATGAGACAAAACTTGATACGCTACAATACAACTGGGGCTATGACCCGCTGAACTATAATGTGCCTGAAGGATCTTATTCCTCTAACCCTTACGACGGGGCAACAAGGATAAAAGAATTCAAACAACTGGTAAAGACCTTTCATGACAACGGGCTGCGGGTGGTAATGGATGTGGTGTATAATCATACCATGCTTACCGAAGATTCATATTTTAACCAACTGGTGCCGGGATATTATTACCGGCAAACACCTGACGGGAAATTTTCCAATGCTACTGCCTGCAATAATGAAACGGCCAGCGAAAGAGCGATGATGCGAAAGTTCATGCTGGAATCGGTGAAATACTGGGTGCAGGAGTATCATATTGACGGGTTCCGTTTTGATTTGATGGGTGTGCATGATATCGAAACCATGAATCTTATTTCTGCGGAACTGCATGCAATTAGGCCCGATATTCTTTTATACGGCGAGGGATGGACAGCAGGTACATCGCCATTGCCGGAAGCGGAACGTGCATTAAAAGCTAATGCCTTCAAACTGGATCGCATAGCCGTATTCAGTGATGATATCCGGGATGGTATAAAAGGAAGTGTATTTGAGCATGGTGATAAAGGGTTTGCCAGCGGTAAACCGGGTATGGAGGAAAGTATAAAGTTTGGCATCGTGGCTGCGTGCAAACACCCGCAGGTAGATTACAACAAGGTAAATTATTCCAAAGCGCCTTATGCGGCTGAACCGTATCATACGGTTACGTATGCCGAATGCCACGACAACCATGTGCTGTGGGATAAATTAGCCATTTCAGCAAAAGGAACAACAGAAGAACAACGGAGGGAAATGCATAAACTGGCTTTGTCTGTTGTATTGACATCACAGGGCATTGTTTTTCTTCATGCCGGTACAGAATTTTTGCGCAGTAAGAATGGGAATGAGAATTCTTACAATGCCGGCGATAGCATCAACGCTATTGACTGGAGTCTTAAAGCAAAAAACAAAGATATTTTTGAGTATGTAAAAAAAATGGTTGCGATAAGGAAAGCACACCCGGCTTTCCGGATGCGTACAGCCAAAGACATTGAAAAAAATATTCGTTTCCTGGACAGTCAGCCGGAAGGAGTAATAGCTTATACGATCAATGGCGAAGCGGTAAACGATTCCTGGAAAAAGGTATTTGTTATATTGAATGGCTCTAACAATGATTATTCCTACCTGTTGCCTGCCGGTAAATGGAAATATGCCATATCACCCGGCAAGCAAGCAAATGAACAATCGCTGTCAGCCCGTCATGTTACTGCAGGTGAAAAGATCGCACTGAAGCCATTTAGCTGTACAATATTTTTCAACGAATAATAAGAACCTTCCATTGGTTGATTGATAACAAAAAATAAAACAGATACTCTGGTATTAATTGCTTACTTTTACATTCTTATATGTTATCTCTCACTTAGTTTGTTGTGTTTCATACCATTCAAATGCCGTGATGGCTTAACGTAAGGCGGGTAAAGTATCAGTTCTTAGCTGATAGCCTTACCATATTAATAATAAAAATTTTTCATTAGTGTCATTTACTCAATTACAGCTCATTGAGCCTTTATTAAAGGCTTTGAGCGAAGAAGGCTACACAACGCCTACACCTATCCAGGAGCAATCCATACCTGTGATCCTGCAGCAAAAAGATCTTCTCGGCTGTGCGCAAACCGGAACCGGTAAAACGGCAGCATTTGCTTTGCCATTATTGCAATTGATGCATCAGGAGCAGCCATCATCTCAACATGACCGCCGCCGCATCAAAGCTCTGATATTAACACCGACCCGGGAACTGGCGATCCAGATCGAGGAAAGTTTTCGTGCCTATGGAAGGCATCTTGATCTGAAGCACCTGGTCATTTTCGGTGGTGTATCACAGTATAACCAGGTAGCGGCATTGCGTCGTGGTGTGGATATATTAGTGGCCACTCCCGGCCGTTTACTGGACCTGATGCAACAGCGTCATATATCTCTCCAGGATATCAAATACTTTGTGCTGGACGAAGCAGACCGTATGCTGGATATGGGTTTTGTGCAGGATGTGCGGAGGATCATTGCCAAACTTCCGGCCAAAAGGCAAACATTGTTTTTCTCTGCTACCATGCCGCCGGAGATACAGCAACTGGCGAACATGATCCTGACGAGCCCGGTTAAGGTAGAAGTCACTCCTGTTTCTTCCACTGCGGATACGATACAGCAACATTTGTATCACGTGGAAAAAATGAACAAGCGGCCTTTGCTTATTCACCTGCTGAAGCACTCCGCCGATACTATCCCCACAGCGCTGGTATTTACCCGCACCAAGCATGGCGCCGACAGGATCGCCAAAGATTTGAAAAAAGCAGGGATACATGCAGAAGCCATTCACGGCAATAAATCACAGAATGCACGGCAATTGGCATTAAGTAATTTTAAAACAAGAAGAACAAGGATACTGGTAGCTACAGATATTGCTGCCCGTGGTATAGATATTGATGACCTCACGCATGTGATCAATTATGATCTGCCTAACATCCCGGAGACGTATGTGCATCGCATAGGAAGAACAGGAAGAGCAGGAGCCAGTGGTATTGCCATTTCTTTCTGTGATTATGAAGAAAAGATATGGCTGAAGGATATCCAGAAACTGATCGGCAAGGTCATTCCCCTGGTAAAAGATCATCCGTTTGATGTGCCGCTGATGCACGGAACAGTTCAGCCGGCTACACCTGCCTCATCTTCATCCTCTTCGTTCAGCAACGGAGGCCGCAGGGGTGGTGGAAAAAGATATGGAAGAACATTTGTACAAAGAGCCTGAACTTTCTGATCTCTCAATAAAAAAAGGCAGGTGAACCATTCACCTGCCTTTTTCTTTTTATCACGGGTGATCATTGTTTGGCAGAGGCTATCTTTTCATTTTCCAGGCTTTGATCCACGTAAGCGGATACCCAGCCCACGGCCCCGTTCTTTACCAGGAAAAAACCCTTTGATTCATACACTGACTTGAACTGGCGCATGACCTTCAGCAAAAGACCGGTGCCGGCCATCAATGAACGCTGATCGAATACACTATGTACCCTTTTGATCTCTTTAGTCACTGCATTCTTATCCACGCTTTCATCATTGATGTTTTGGATAAGGGCGGCATCCGATAATGAAGCATAATCGCTGAACAGCCTCTCAGATAGTTGCAGCACATCTTCATAAGACACTGTCACAACAGAACTTTTTGCCTGTTCAGGCCGCAGCAGGGTAGCAGTGGCCCATGCTATCCCGCCACTGAAGGCAATGTAATCATTCAGGTTATAGGCTCCGCTTGAATTGACGGCATAGATAAGTTCCGAATTTTCTGCACCCAACAGTACCCTATATAGCTGTTTGCTGTAGGTGGAAAGTGTTTTGTCGTATTCATCCATTCTTTTCTCTGCGGCATTGGCGGCGCTTTTGGTGCCCCAGTTGAACTGGAATAATTTAAAATCCTTTGTATTATCGTCAGAGGGGAAATACCCTCCTTTGGTGTTGCCGCTGCCGATGTCTATCAGAAAAGTAGCAAAACGCTTGGATGCCGGTACGATACCCAGATGAGATAAACGGGCTTCCTGCAATACATCCACTACCTCTACCTGCCGGTTCGGCTCATTGATCTTGTACCTGAATGAGTCAACCAGTTTGCTTACCCATTGGGTCTTCTCCTCTTTTTCTGCCTGCATCTTTACGCCACTGCTTACTACAGTGAATATTTTAGTGGAAGGGATACTGTATTTCGTTAGCGCTGCATTGAAGAGACCGCAAAATACTTCTACCGTTGCCTGGAAAGTGGCTGGTGTAAAAGAAATGAAATCTGTATTGACCGTAGTATCTTTCAGGATATTGAATGCTCCCGTCGTCCTGGAATCTTTGCCCGTTTCTAACAAACTCATCTTAACACCTTTTGACCCCACTTCGATACCTGCATAAACATGACTGTTCTCAAATTTCGGGTTGTAATTGTCCTGTGCTGTTAATGTATAGGTCACAGTAAATAAACAGGCAGTCAATACCCATCGCCTCATGATTTTTGTGTACATGGTCTGAATAGTTTAGTTCGCAGAAGTGCTTCAACTTACAATATTAGGCAGACTATACTTAGTTGCCGAAAATGAGCTAAGGGATGTGAAAAAAATGTGCCTAACTCTTTCAGTGCGAAGAGGATTGCGGGGTGTATTGAAAAATTAAAATAAGACTGTTTTTTGTCTTACCCGAATAGCTCATTAAGAAGGGCAGCCAGCCTGATCCCTCCTTTCAGCAGTTGTTTATTCAGGGTCTCCACGTATTTGAAGTTGTAGTCATATCCCAGTTTCTGGTCGGGTTGTTTGATATCTGCATAGAGGCCCTGGGATACCTGGTATGACTCGTAAAACCATTCCGTCATAGGCGTTTTTTGCCATTCCGACAGTTGTTCTTTGGTCACATGATTGATAGACCTGGCATATTCAGTGTAGCTTAATTTCTGGAACTCCAACAGTTTATCATCCCATACACTATGCAGGTTGGTAGTTTCGTTGAACCAAAGCACCCTGATGCCATTACCTCCCCGGTCTTCCGGGCGGCCTCCGGCATGAAGGGGTTGGTGCAGGTCACCGATAAAATGGATCAGCAGCCGCAGGTATAATACTTTCGTTTCCCGGGCTAGTTGTTTATTATTCTTCAGTTCACTGATGATGAAATTGGTCTTTGTATAAAGGTTGGTTCCTGTATCCGCCAGCAATTTTGATGTAAACTCATCATGGCTCATACCACCCTTGCTATTGACATAATGCCAGGAATAGAGATAATCGTAGGTAGAATCAGATTTGATAAAGTCGGCCCAGTTGCTGGACATGGCTACTGATTCATTGCCAAGTATTTCTTTGATCGCTTTGCGGGTTTTCTTTGTCAGGTAGTAATCGGCAATCTCACCGGTAACCCGGTGCCCGTTTACTCCCCACCAGGCCATGGAAGAAAAACAAATACCGCATAATGATGCGGTCAAACAGAGCTTTTTAATGAAATGGACTTTCATATCATCTATAATTAGAAGACTTCAAATGTACACGATCGGCTCAAACAATCAGCTACTGCCAAAATGATTATTGCGCAGGTTTGCTGTTCAGTGGGGAGCCAACAGGAATATCACAGCGATGGCCCGGTTGGCCATGTGCAGGGTTGATTCCGCTGCCGGCTGTTGATGGAGGGGTTTGCGGGGTAGTGTTCACCGGTGTGATGGCTGTTGCAGGTTGCTGCTGGCTATTTACCTGTGCGGGTTTACTATCCAGGGGGCTGCCTACCGGAATATCACAACGATGACCCGGCTTTCCGTGGGCAGGGTTAAGTTTTGCGGTAGAAGCGGAGTTAGAGACGACAGTTGGTGTCGGTTCGGCCGGCTGGGGGACAGGCTGAATCCTCGAGGTATCACTATTTACAGGAGCAGGGGTTGTAGTGGGTGTAGGGATGGGACCTGTACTTTCATTATTTGTTTTGGAGTCAGAGGCACATCCTGCACCAATGATCGTGATAAACATAATAAGCAATGTAATTTTCATTGTTTTGTTTTCTCCTGTTAATGGAGAACCTCAAATTAAGCTTAAATGCTGAGTATGTCAAACACGGTAGCGTATCAGTTTGAAATATTTGAACCACCCTTCCTTCGTCAGGGCAGGCTGTGTCACATAGCTACATAGGATTTCACAACTTGTCCCGCCGCAGGCGTGGATAGACACTCCTATGTGTCTTTTCTTTGTGCCCTTTGTGCCTATGTGGTTTATAAGCATTCCTGAAGCTGAAATTTCAAACGGGGACACTCAGGGTCAGAACTTTATTCTATCGCTGGCACAATAGTAATAGCCCGGAAGCTTTTCAATCGGAGTCACCTTATCTGACTGGCTGCATTTGGGGCAAATAACATGGTCATCCTCATCCACCTGGAGATATCCTTTGAAAGTATAAAAGGTCAGTTCTACATGATCGCTTTCAAATTCTTTATAGCTTTTCAGGTATATCGTATCCTCCGCATGATGAGAGTCTATATAAAAAAAATCAAAGGAAGTTTCTTTAGCGGGGGTGAAGCTGACAGCAAATTTACCGGTAGAATCAACCGGGGAACTGCCGATGACTTTATCATCGCCTTTCACGACGATGCCGAAACTGCATTTTCTTTTATCGTGGGCATGCACCACTATTTTACCATCAATATGCACCGGGTTGGTGGCAATTACAAAACTTGTAAGCGTTGCCACAAAGGCAATCAATGATATGGCAGGCACTATTTTCATTGCTTATTTTACCGGTGACTGATCAACGGGCCAGTCATCCGTACGGAACGGGCATAAAGGTAATCCTTCTTTGCTGAAAACGTTCCCGATGATCGTGTTCCCAAAGCCATAACGGACATGGACCGGTTCTTTCAATGCCTTGTTCCAGACAACGATCTTATCGCCTTCGATTTTAGCTTCTGCAGGCAGCCATTCTTCTTTTTCGCCTGATATGAAAAATCCTGTAATGGTCTTGTTCTTTGCCACCAGGCCTGCGGGTGCATCGGTAAAGCGTAAAGACAATTTACCCTTTACTGTTTCTTTATTGCTGAACATAGGATTTTTATAAGCGCCTGCATCTTTATGATAGGTTTCTGCAAGGGCCCAGTTAGCCAGGCGGTTGCCTACGTCTCTTTTGTTGGATGGGTGAATATCTGTAACTGTATCTACAAGGTCAGTGATCACGACCATGCCGGTGCCGGGATGGTTCAGCGCCTTTGTTTGTTGTTCCTGTATCAATGCACCCACATTATGATTGCCGTATTTAAAAGGAGCGATCTGTACATAATAGAATGGAAACGTTTTATCCCATTGCTTTCTCCAGCTGTCTATCATGGCTGTGAGCAGTGGCGTATAAGTATTGTTGGTGCCGGTGTTGCTTTCACCCTGGTACCAGATAGCCCCGGCAATACTGAACTTTGTAACAGGCGCCAGCATCCCGTTAAAGCTTAACCCCGGTTTGGATGGCCACCAAGCGAATTCCTGCAGTTTACCGGCAGCTTCTTTCAGTGCTGTATTACTATTCACTACTTCAGCAGGCGCCCATACTTCTGCCGGGGTACCGCCCCAGCTGGCATTGATGAGGCCGATCGGTACATTCAGATCTTTATTCAGCTTTTTTCCAAAATAATATCCGACAGCACTGAACCCTTTCAATGAATTGGAATCGCAGACCTGCCACCTGGCTTTTACATCTTCCTGCGGATAGTCGGAGGCTGTGCGGGGAATATGAAAGAAACGAATGTTATTGTTATAGCAGGTGGGTAATTCCTCTTTTATAAAACCGGCTTTATTGTAATAACTCCATTCCATATTGGATTGCCCGCTGCAGAGCCATACTTCACCGATCAGGATATCATTCAACACAACTTCTTCCCAGTCGCTTTTGATGGATATAGTGTAAGGGCCACCTGCTACCGGCGTTTTCAGTTTTACACTCCATTTGGCCGTGTTGGCCACTTTACCCGTCATGGTAGTGCTGTTCCAACTGCCCGTAACTTTTACCTGCTGGCCGGTGCTTCCCCATCCCCAGATGGTAACGGAATCATTTTGCTGAAGCACCATCCCCGAAGAGATGACAGCAGGAAAACGAAGTTGAGAAAATGAAGAAAAGGAAAGGGCCAGGAAGGTCAAAAGGGTCAGAAGCGAGGCAAAGAAAGATCGCATGGCAAAAAAATTTGGCCGTAAAAGTAAGGAATGGAACAGTAAGATGCAGATGACTTTTGAACAGTGAAAATTGCAAGCTGGCTCCAGATGCCCGGGTCCGGTCTTCACAAACCCGGCTTTGCATCATTCTGATATTGGTGCGTGGGACAGGCACCAAGAGACATCAATCCATGCAGTATAGTCTGCAATTCATTCACGTTTCAGCAACCCGGAGAACTGCCCTGTATTTATTTTGCCGTTTGAACAGGAACGAATGAGAATACTTTTTATCGGCGATAGTATAATCCGTGGCACGACAGGAGTAAACTGGGTAAAACACTTAGCCCGCAAACACCCTGACTGGACCATAGAGAACGAAGGCGTGAACGGCGATACCCTGATACGGATCAAAGAGAGACTGGAGAAAAAACTGCAACTGTCCCGCTCTTATGATGCGGTGGTGATACAGGGAGGCGCCAACGATATCCTCATACCTTCCCTGGAAGAAAAAGGGCCGCTGTTCCGGAAAGCGGCACAGCATTTATTGAATAAAGGCTACCGCCCTTTGGAGGAACTGACGGATGTTGAAACCATTCTCCATGATATGGTCAGCTTGGTAAAGCAACGTACCAAAGCGACCATCATACTGACCACGATCGGCTGCATGAGTGAAGACCCCGGCTTTTACCTGAATGACAGAAGAGATGAATTTAATGGCGTTATTCGTAATGTGGCACGGTATAGCGGCTGTGTGCTGGCCGATACAGCAGCGATCTTTAGCCAGTATCTCAGCAAGCGGAGAACAACCAGCTATTTCCTCAACAATTTTTTCAATACTGTATGGCTGGATGCTTTGCAGTGCCGTGTGCTGAACAGGGCCGATGCCTTAAGCCGGAACCGCGGTCTTCACCTGACCATTGATGGTTTGCACCTTAACAGCCGGGGAGGGGTGATCTGGCTGCATGAAATAGAGAAACGGTTGCTTTGCTGCAACGACCCGGCATGGATCCGGGCCTTACGAAAATAAATGATCACGGTTATTTCTGCTTTTCAGCCCATGCGTCCATTCTTTGCTCCAATACATCTAATGGTACGCAGCCATAGCTTAAGAACTCATCATGAAAAGCAGCGAGACTGAATGTATTCCCCAGTTGCTTTGTATACTTATTTCGCAGCTCCCATATTTTAATTGAGCCTATCTTATAACCCAGCGCCTGCCCGGGGATAGCCATATAGCGTTCGATCTCTGCCGTAGCGCCTTCTTTACTGATAGCTTCATTGTCCATCATGTATTTGATCGCTTCTTCACGGGTCATGTTCTTTGTATGCATACCGGCATCCACCACTAGGCGGATAGCCCGGTGGATCTCATCACCCAGGGCGCCCATATATTGGTAAGGATCGGAGTAAAGACCTAACTCTTTACCAAGGCTCTCCGTGTATAAGGCCCAGCCTTCTCCATAAGCGCCATACCATAAGAAACGGCGGAACTTAGGAAGCGTGGTGTCTTCGTTCTGCAGGCTGTTCTGGTAATGATGACCGGGTATGGCTTCATGCAGGAAAAGGTTTTCCATTCCGCTGGTAGTATTGAATTGCGTAGCATCTACAATGGGGATGTAAAATATACCGGGTCTGCTTCCGTCAGGGGCGCCGGGATTGTATTCGGCCGCAGCACTGGCAGCCCTGAATGCTTCCGTTTGCCTGATCTCGAATTTTGTTTTCGGAAACTTGCCAAACAAATGCGACAGGTGGGGTTCTATTTTAGCCTGTATGGCCCTGTAAGCATCCAGTATCTCTTCCGCCCGGGTATAGGGCATGAATTTTTTATCGGTACGCAGGTAAACAAAGAATGAATCAAGTGAGCCGGTAAAGCCAACTGAATTCTTTACACTATCCATCAGTCCGCGGATACGTTTTACTTCCTGTAAACCGGTATTATATATTTCATCAGGCGTCTTGGTTGTGGTGGTCCATGCCCTGGCAATATACCTGTAGTACTCATCCCCGCCGGGCAAAGCGCTGATGCCGGTTGTTTTTCTTGCCTTTGGTAAATACTCATTTTTTAAAAAGACAGCCAGTTTTTGATACGCAGGCACCAGTTGTCCTTCGATCAATTTTTTATATTCGCCCGTGATCCGGTTTTTATCGGCATCACTAAAATCAGCAGGCAGATTAGTCACAGGCCCATAAAATATACTTTTTGTGACATCCGCTGTTACCATCGCTTCCATCTGGGGTATCATTTTGACGACGAGTTTTTCCGGCAGAACGATCCCCGCAGTCATTCCCCTTTTGAAATAGACAATAGCACTGTCGGCCCAGGCATTAAAGACGGTTGCTCTTTTCACCCAGTTGTCGTAATCTTCTGTTGTCTTGAAAGGCTGATTACCCGATCCGCTTCCGATCTGCCCCATTGTAAGTGGTAATCCCCAGAATTGCTGAAAAGGTATATAGGTAGTGAAACGATATTGCAGGCCTTCCAGGCTGATGTTCATTTCATGTTTAAATACATCATAGCTGGTTTTATCATTTTCACTTAATGAGTCCCTGTTGAACTTTTCAAGAGCAGATAGATTCTTTGTATAAAATGCTTTCAGTTTTGCTACATGCTCATCTGTAAAGTCAATATACAGCCGGTCGTTAAATCCTTTTTCGCCATTGGCGGTTGCTTCGATCGGGAATAAGCTCATCCTTTCGTTATAATAGTTTTCGAACAGGGCAGCGAGTTCTTTATTTCCTTCCGCAGCGGGAATAGTTGTTTCTGTTTGGCAGGCGGACAATACTAAAGCAATAAAAAATAGGAACAGGATATTCTTCATAAAAGGGATTGAAAGCGGAAGATAGTAATTTGCTGTTTTTACCGCTGCAAATAATGAGCAGCGGTTTCGGGCACCCGGGGTTCCTGTCCCGGGCATCCGGGTTTGTGTCTCCACGAATCCGGATCAGAACTTTGCCATGCGGCTTTTTTGTTGGATATTAGCTGTTCGTTACAGCGTACTGTTGTACGCAACTGACCCTGCCAATAACCGATTAACCTGTTCTGAATCCCGATATCATTTGCAGTAACCTGTTCCGGGAAACCATCCATTTATTAATCAGCGCTATGCAAGTCACGATTATCACCAGGAGAGGGCTGTTTGTTTTGTTCGTCTTTTTTTGTGCCGGCCATGCCGCTCTTTCGCAACGGCAAAACCTATTATTGGAAAGTACTTTTGAGAATGGCTCCTATCTGGCGGGCTGGAATAACAGCCAGCATTGCTGCGCTTATTCGGTACAGCAGACTACAGAACAAATAAAAGGTGGAAGCAATGCCCTTCGGATGGAGGTGCGGAGTACAGACCCCGGCGTGAGCGGTTCGATACGGTCAGAAATAGCGCTGAATACAGATCCGCTTAATGAAGACCGCTGGTATGGTTTTTCCCTTTACTTAAAGGATTGGGCAGATGATGCAGCTCCTGAAAGCGTCTTCCAGTGGCACCCGGATAATACATCAGGCTCGGCGGCCATGTCCTTGCATGTTGCCGGGGGAAGTTTCAGTTTTACCACCAATAATACCGGGGGTACTTCAGATAATGAATATATTGATCTTGGCCCTGTAATATCAAACAAGTGGATTGATTTTGTTATCCGTATCCGCTGGTCCACCGATTCTACGGGGTTGCTCCAGTTATGGATGAACAGGAACCTGATGATTGATCGGTCAGGAGTGAAAAATGCTGCTATAGAATCTTACTTTAAACTCGGTATCAATAAATTCGGATGGGGTCACCAATCTTCGGCCATCAGCCAGCGTATTGCGTATTATGATGAGGTCAGGATCGGCAATGCCAATGCTTCCTATAAAGACGTCGCCCCTTTTCTTCCCAAACGGGATTATTTCGGAGGACTGTAATTTTTGAATTTATTGTTCTTTATTATTGCACAGGAGGATGGAGGGGTATATTTATTTTGACCGTACATCCTTTGCCCGGCGCCGTAATAAAGGCTGCCTTTCCTTTACATCGCTCTGCCCGGAAGAAGATATTCTGAATACCCAGACCTTTTTTGACTTTCATAAAGTCAAATCCACGTCCGTTGTCGCTAATCGCAAGATGGAGTTGCCTTTCATGTTGTATTAATTCAATTCTCACCTGTTTGGCATCTGCGTATTTCAGGATATTGTTCATCTGCTCCTGTATGATGCGGTAGAGGGCCAGTTGTACATCGGGGCCGGCTGGGATATGCCTGTCAGGGCAATAGAATATGGTTTTGAATTTTTTTAGCTGGTTAATGCTTTCTGCCAGGTCGTCAATGGCATCAGGCAGCCCGAGATTAAAGATGATGTTGGGGCTGATGCGGTGGCTGATATTCCTGATCTCCTGCAAGGCTTCTACCAGGTTTTTCTCAGCGCTGGTAAGCATCCCGCTTTTACATTCTTCATGTGCTCTTTCCAGGAATAGCTTTGATGTGGCTAATTTTTGATTGACATTATCATGCAATTCGTCTGAGATCTCTTTTCTTTCCCTTTCCTGTGTTTCCACGATCGCATTCAGCATACTTTCTTCCATCTCTTTTCGCTGTGTCAGGTCGCGGGTCACTTTCGTGAAACCAATTACAGACCGATCCTTTTCATGAATACTGGTGATGATCACACTGCCCCAGAACATACTGCCGTCTTTACGGACCCGCCATCCTTCCTGTACCGATTTACCCAATCGGGCAGCTTCTGCCAGTATTTTTTCCGGTACATGATTTTCCCGGTCATCAGCTGTGTAAAATATTTTGAAACTCCGGCCGATGATCTCTTCACTTCTATAGCCTTTGATCTTTTCAGCGCCTTTGTTCCAGTTGATCACCATCCCTGTGGTATCAAGCAGCAGAATGGCGTAGTCTTCTACTTCTTCGATCATTTTGTGGTAGATACTCTCGTCAAGCAGGATGTCAGGGAATGGATGGCGGACCGCCAGCAGATTTTCCTTCGGTTTTTTGGGCCTCATGTTGCGGGATTATAGGATAAGTAAAAGACCTCCCCGGCACAATCGTTATTTAATCTTTGATCACAAAGAGAATTTTCATTTTAAATATACATTTTTTTGTAATGTATTATCCCTATTCTTGAAATATGTCAATTTTCTTTTTTTAACCGCCGTGCTTACCGGTAAGATATTATGAGCGGCTGCTGCATCATTATGATTATTCATCTTACATTAGCTGATAAAAACTGTCAAACATGAATCTTCTTATCACCAGCAGAGCAGCCCTCTTCATCCTGGCCGGCTCTTTTCTTTTCTCTTTCACTACGATTGCCGACAAAACCAGTTTTGCCGGTTCATGGGTATTGAATGAAGGCAAAAGCGAGCTTGGTAATTTTGGCCGCTTTGCCGCCCGTAAAATAAAAGTGGAGCAAAAGGAGGACGCTATCGGTATTGCCAAAACATCGCCATCTCCGGGTGGGGATGATGTGACCACCACAGAAACACTTACTTTCGATGGGAAAGCTTCGGAGACCACTGTATTCGGCGGCTCCAAAAAGAAATCTGCTGCGAAATGGTCAGAAGACGGTAAAAGCCTTGTGATCAGTTACACCATTGCTTTTGAAAGGAATGGGCAAACCTTTGATATTAACGGAACGGAAACCTGGACCTTGACGAATGAAGGTAAATCGCTATCAGTACAGACTGTTTCTACATCGCCACAGGGAGAGCGGTCTACAAAGGCATTATATGATAAAGAGTAATGCACCGTTTGCATTACTGAAAATGAAAAGAGGCAGGATGGTACCATCCTGCCTCTTTTCATTGTATATGCGGGAAAGGAACTAATACTCAGAATCTTTTCCGGTCCCTGTCGTTGTTATTACCGTACTTGTTGTATCCACCACCGCCACCGCTGCTGCCTCCACCCCGGTATCCGCCACCGCCGCCGGAGCTACCACCACGATACCCGCCGCCACCACTGCTGCCTCCGCCCCGGTTACCCCCTCCGTATCCTCCGCCACCGCCTCTGCCGCCACCGCCATATCCTCCGCCACCACCGCCAGGCTTATCTTCAGCTGCTTTTACGATCAGTGGTTTCTTGCCCAGCGAAATATCATTCAGGCTTTCAATAGCATCTTTGGCTTCGGCTTCATTAGGCATATCTACAAAGCCAAATCCTTTGCTTTTTCCTGTTTCCCTGTCCATCACCACTTTGGCAGAAGCAATGGTGCCAAATTTTTCAAATATCTCTTCGAGTTCAGCATCATCCAGGTCGTAAGGAAGACCGGCAACAAAAATTTTCATTTATTCGTTTTGGACAAAATTAGAACTAATGTAGATACCTGCCCCGGAAAAATTCCCATATGTTTTCCAGATATATTACCCATGATCCCGGGCAAAAATGTGGCTGCATTGTAATAAATCGTACCTTTTAAGTGGTTTCGCATCGCTCCTGTGTTGATCCGGCCCGGTAAATCCTGCCTTCCGGCCAGCAATAACTGACTTTTCATTCTTCACCTAAAAATAAAAGTCATGAAACCTCTTACAGCAGTTCTCTTTACGGGCATCCCTGTTTTGCTCATTTCAGGAATGGTTTCCGGACAGATTGTCTCTATTGAAGACGAGGCCCGGGGCGCCGGTATCTTCTCGAAGGGGGTCAACAGGATCGTCATGGAGCGCAACATTGACTTCACCACTTTCAAGACTAAGTTCGACGGGGTGAATACAGGCCGCTCCAATAGCTGGCAACTGCATGCGGAAGGAAGCCGCTTTCTTATTGATGGATTTGCGATAGGCGGTGATATTGATGTGAACGCTACCGGGTGGCGGCCGGTCAGCAATAATGATGTGCTGGTAAGAAATTGGATGGTGACGCCACATGCTTTGTATGGTAAGAGTTTGTCAGGTACTATTAATATTTACGGAAAAGCAGGGGTCGGTTTTGGCAGTAACAAAACTATCAACGAGACCCCTTCCGGAAGTACAACCAATAAGGCGAACCTATTCAGTTACAGCCTGACGGCCGGGCTTCCTTTCCTGGCCAAGAAGGGCAGCAATACCTACCTGACACCCTATGTTTCTTACCGGCATAT
The DNA here is from genome assembly GCA_016787085.1 of Chitinophagaceae bacterium. Lineage (GTDB taxonomy): Bacteria > Bacteroidota > Bacteroidia > Chitinophagales > Chitinophagaceae > VBAT01. Next base: position 34,632 of record JAEUVJ010000053.1, read on the forward strand.
CACTTATGATTACGATGACGGAAAGGAAAAAGTAAACCGCCTGTCAGCGGGCATCAAACTAGAACTATACTCTCCCTGCAGCGAAATGAGATGCGATAGGAAGAATGGGTATGCCCTCACCAAAAGCATGTATGACCAGGGAAGCAGTTATATCGGTTATTACTCACGGGGTATGATCGCTTTTGGTTCCTCCGAAACAGAGTATGATAACTTTCCTGATACTGATAAGGAAAACTTTACAGATGGCAGCCTGAAACTGGATTATGTTTATTATATCGCCGATAATTTTGGAGTAGGGGCCGGTCTGAATATAAAAGGAGAAGTACAGAAATCGGATGATAATAATTATAAGTTTACTACCACTGGGCTGACGTTTTCCCCGCAGTTCGTAGTGAATATGCCGGTTGACAACTGGGCGAGAAATTTTTTCTTACAGGGAGAAGGTTCATTTGGTTCACAGAAAACCGTCTTTGATTTTGGCTCTGCCAGCAATGAAGACAAATACGGGGTTGCCGGTTTTGGCGCCTATATCGGTTATAACACCCTTTTCGGAAAGAACACTTCTTTTACCTATATGGTGGGCTACCTGTCTGAAACCATTAAAGACAAGGACAATGATCAGAAAGAACAGTACAATGGATTGAATTTCCAGGCAGGGCTCCGGTTCATGATCGGGAAGAAGTTTTAAGTGAATAACGAATGCCTGCGCAGAACAGGATATTGGCAATTGCTTGTCAGTATCTTTCCTGTTTACCGCTGGAGTTCCAGTTGGAATTTGATATCACGGCCACCGCCTGAAATGACCGCTTCGGCTTTACCGTCACTGGTAATCGTGTATTTAATATGTGTGGGAAAGTCGTGTGCTGTATTCTCGCAGGAGAAGCCGCTTTTATCTGCCTGTGTGATCTTATAGGCAACCGGTTTATTATTCTGCGGCACATCGGCTACATAGTAGAAGATGCCTTCTCTTTTCTCAATGCTTATTTTTTCGACGATCGTGGTATCCCCATCTTTAATGCGATAGGTTTGTGCTGTCAGCGAGTTTCCGTCTGCAGCTACCTTCCACGCTTCATACCGCTCTCTTCCTGCATATTTCCATTTTCCTGCCAGCCATTTAAACGTGTCAATGGACATGTTCTGTGCATAGAGGCCATCGGTGTTATAAAAAAAGGCGGTTAGCAGGAGAAGTATAATTTTCATTTGTATTATTTTTTGCTAAAGTAAAGTTGTACAGGGGATCAAAATTGTAAAATTGCGACAGGTCATTCGGCTGAAGCAAATAAAGCCGCGAACCGAAGGTTACCTGCAAAAAACGATTTCGGACTTGTGCCTGTAAACTCTTTAAAGTCTTTGATAAAATGTGCCTGGTCATAATACCCGTTTTCGTAGGCCAGCGCCGTGAGACTGGCACATTTATTTTCTTCCAGCATTTTTACGGCGGCCTGCAGTCGTACAGCTCTTGAAAGTTGCTTGGGACTCATACCTACAGCGGTGGCAAATTTTCTCTCGATAATGCGTCGGTTCAGGCTCATCTTGCTGGCGAGATCAGCAACCGGTATCTGTCCCTGCGACTGAAAGATCGCATCCACACAACTTTTGGTGATGTTGTCAATGGTTCCGGGGTCGGCAAGCATGGACAGAAGAAAATGCTCCATCATTTCTATCCGTTGCAGGTTATTATCCGCAGCCAGTATTTGTTTTTCGAGTGTAATTCCTTTTTCACCAAACAATGACCCTATACCGATAGCTTTATCTTCCAGCGATGAGACGGGTATATTCAAAAAAGGAGATAACCCTTCAGGATGGAAACGGGCTGATATGATACCGCTTATGCCGGTAGGCTCTATTTCGATATACTGGGTGATCTGGCCAAAAACAAAACTCCTGGGCTGAATGATGAAGGAGCCATCATTAAAATATTGTCTGTAAAGATCGCCGTAGTGAAAGATCATTTCCATACATCCATCAGGTAATACCCGCTGGCGGATCCGTTCTTCCGTGCCATCATCGTCCAATGACCAGAAGCATTTTACAAAGGGCAGTAAATCTGGGGAAGGATCATAAACCTGGTAATTCATCTGTATATACAGGCATAGTACTAACCTGTAGTTTAAAGTTATGGCTTGTGATCAGTCCGGAGAAATCAATTTGCGTTTCCTGCATCCATCCGCCGGCCGATGAGGTAGCCCGCAAGCCCGCCGGCGATAAGCCCCGCTGCTGCCCATATAAGAGAAGTGCCACCGGCAAAATAACCGAGAAGCAATCCTGCTATGGCGCCACCAAATGTAAATACGCCGGCAGCAGAGGCTTTGCTTTTTGCTTTAACGGAAGCAGTGCTGTTGTGGCTGTGCTTGAATTGCTGCACATGCGTTTTATGTTTCTTGCGATGATGAGGCCTGGCCATTTTTTTTCTTTGAAATTACAAAACGTCTGCACATTTCAGGCACGGTTGACGAAAATCAGTCATTACTTCATACTATTTCATGCTGCCTGCTGAGGCGGCTCATCCGTAAAATCCTCAATTCGTTCATGCTGATGTTTGCATCGGGTCTGCATCGCCTTTTCTTTGTGCAGCAATACCATTAAACCTTATCATTTTATGAAAAAGATATTCTTATCAGTAACAGCGTTGGTCATCTCGGTGGCTGGTTTTTCACAACTATCTTTCGGTCTCCACGGTACGGGTACATTGGCCGATGCGCAGGTAAAAAATGAAAATGATTTCAACTACAAAAGGAAAATGAGGGCGATGCCGGGTGCAGGAATTGATGTGCAATATACGTTCAGCAAGCATTTTGCTGTACGCACCGGTGTAAACTATGTGCAGAATGGCGTCACGCTGAAAACCACGGTGGATGAAACAGTGAACATGCAGTTGAAAATTGAGAATAATCTGAATTACATCCAGGTTCCGGTGAATGTTTTATACACCATACCTGTCTCCCGTATGCAGTTCTACGCCGGTGGTGGCGGGTTTGTGAACTATGGCGTGAGCGGAAAATCAAAAGCAAGACTTAGTTATACCATGCCCGACGGACATGAAGCGGTAATTGTAGAAGAAGCAGATGCATTCAAAAAAGAAGAAGAAGGAGGGATGGGGTTAAAAAAGACCGATTTTGGGGCCAGTGTGCTGGCAGGGCTCCGCTTAGGCAATGGATTGTTTATCCATATCGGTTACCAGTTGAGTTTGGCGGATATTGATCAGAGCGGGGATGATGCAAAGTATAAGAACAGGAATGCACAATTCACGATCGGATATTTTTTCAAATAAAAGGCAGGCAATCAGTATGTGTGGAAGAGCATCCCGTAAGATGCTCTTATTTTTTTATCCATTGATACCGCCGCTGACCTCTATCCGCTGCCCATTGATCCATCTGGCGTCATCTGTACAAAGGAAAGCCACCACGCCGCCGATATCATCAGTATTTCCTACTCTTCCCAAAGGCGACAATGAACTTAGTCTCGCTTTCATTTCAGGATTGTTACGAATAGCGGCGCTGTTAAAATCTGTTTCTACAGGGCCCGGTGCTACCACATTGGCGCCGATCCCTTTTGGCCCTAATTCTTTTGCGAGGTATTTAGTGAATACTTCAATAGCCCCCTTCATGGATGCATAGACAGAATATCCCGGGTTACTAAAGCGGGTGGTACCGGTAGAGATATTGATGATCCGCCCGCCGGCATTGATCATCGGTACGCATTTCTGCGTCAGGAAATACACACCTTTAAAATGTACGTTCAGGAAATCAGTGAAAAGCTCTTCGGTTACTTTTTCAAACGGCACTGTGGCGCCCATACCGGCATTATTGATAAGAAAATCGAAAGAAGAGGTTTGCCATTTTGACTGCAACGTGGCTGAAACCTTTTTCACAAATTCATCAAGTGAGCTGAAATCTGACATATCCAGTTGAATGGCTGCAGCCTTTCGCCCTGCTTTGCCGATTTCCATTATGGTATTATTGGCTTCAGCCTCATTGTTTCGGTAAGTAAGGATGATATCTATCCCCTTTTTAGCCATATGGATGGCCATATCCCTTCCCAGGCCACGGCTTCCGCCTGTGACCAATGCGATCTTTGTTGGTATTGTCATATTGAGTTTTTGATTTAATAACTGAAAAGCAAAGTTCGCAGTGCCCGGTGACGAAAAATGGTGACTGTTTCAGAAGAAATGGTGAGAGTTTCAGATTTATGGTCTGCTTACCTGCTCTGGTTCCGGAATTTTTTAGGTGTCATGCCGGTATAGGCCTTGAAAAACTTGGTAAAATTAGAGGGGTCATAAGTAAGCTGCGATGCTATTTGCGAGATGGAAAGCGTGGTGTCAAGCAATAGCTCTTTGGATATTTTCAAAAGTCTTTCTTCATAATGGTCGCAGGTGGACCGTCCTGTCACTTCTTTGATCGTATTGCTCAGGTGACCGGGGTGAACATGCAATAAACCGGCAAAATCCCTTATTTCCAGGGTTCTTTCCGTTTTGCCCGCTTTCAGGTCGGCAATATGTTTATCCAGTTCAGCAATGTACTGCTGAACGATCTCTTTTTTTCGTCCTGCAAAGACTGGGACTGAAACTTCACTCATAGGTGGCATAAAATTAAATGATTATTGCTGTAACAACCGGAGGAAGTATTGGTTTGATTAAAATCAGGGAAAATGACCCTGAAGGTCATGTATGAATAGCCTTCCCTTTTTTAGTATTGATATTGTATTCCTGTCATGCGCTGGTTCAGACAACTGGTATATTTTAAAGCACTGATCGTTCCGCTGATCCTGTTCCTTATTTTATTATTGATAGGGACGGCAGGCTATATGATTATTGAGAGATACTCCCTGATTGAGGCATTCTACATGACAGTAATAACGGTCGCCACTGTCGGTTACATGGAAGTTCACCCGTTGTCTGAAACCGGAAGGATATTTACAGTTGTTATTATTCTGATCAACATTATTGCATTCTCTTTTTTTCTTACTTACATCACCCGTTACTTACTGGACGGAGAATTGCTTCGCCAATATAAAAGATTGAAAATGGAAAATGAAATTCATCATCTCAGCAGCCATGTGATCGTTTGCGGGTTTGGCCGCAACGGATCTGAATGCGCCCAGGTGCTTCACGAGAACAGGATACCGTTTGTTGTACTGGAAGAAAAGCATGACCTGCCGCCGAATCTTCCTTTCCATGTGAAATATTTCATTAAAGGAGATGCCACGAAGGATGAGATATTGAAGGAAGCCGGTATTGAGAGGGCAAGGGCGATCATTTGTACAATGCCCATTGATGCGGATAACCTGTTTACAGTGATAACAGCCCGTCAGCTTAATGCCGGTATTACGATCATCAGCAGGGCCTCACAGGATAATAGTGTGGTCAAGCTAAAAGTAGGAGGGGCCAATAATGTGATCATGCCTGATAAGATCGGCGGTGCTCATATGGCTACGCTGGTGATGAATCCGGATGTACTTGAAATGCTTTCCCTGATGACTACGAGAAATACGCCTGAGTTCAAAGTGTCGGAAATCATGGCAACAAGAACGGTTTCGCTTGGTGAACTGGAGCTCTGGAAAAGCTCCGGATGTACATTGTTAGGCGTCAAAAGCAATAACAGCTATAAACTTAACCCGGCTCCTGATTATTATCTGAAGCCAGGCGAAAGGCTGATCGTTATGGGCAGCGAGGAGCAGATAAAACTGGCTTCCAAAACGGTGTGATTTGACTAAAATCCGGTAAACAAATGACAGTAATATTCAATACCAGTGATGATGTAAAACAATCCGGGCTTTTGGTACAAACTGAGTATTTTCGTTGTCTATTAAAGAAAATTTTGTGACCCTGTTTGCCCGATTTGCAGTGATTTTATTGACTTTATCCGGTTTACCCGCCGTCATCCATGCCCAGCTTTGCCAGGGTAGCCTGGGCGATCCGCTTGTAAATATCACTTTTGGCGCTGGTACCAATCCCGGGCCGCAACTAACTGCCGCCACAACCTCATATCAATTTGTTTCCACCGACTGCCCCGGCGATGGCTTTTATACCGTAAGAAGTAATACGGCAAATTGTTTTGGCAGTAGCTGGCATAATCTCGCTACTGATCATACCGGTGATCCAAATGGATATTTTATGCTGGTAAATGCCTCATTTCAACCGAGTGCATTTTACCTGGATACGGTAAAAGGATTATGCAGCGGAACCACCTATGAGTTTGCTGCCTGGGTGGTCAATGTGCTCAAATCAAGTGCCTGTAATGCCAATGGTATTCAGCCAAACCTAACGTTCACTATCGAACGGACAGATGGTTCAGTTATTCAAACATACAGTACGGGAAATATTTCCAATCAATCTTCACCAGTCTGGCAACAATGGGGTTTTTTCTTCGCTACACCGGTCGGTGTTTCCGACATTGTCTTACGCATCTTTAATAATTCTCCCGGCGGCTGCGGTAATGACCTGGCTTTGGATGATATTACTTTCCGCCCATGCGGACCCCAGCTTACCTCTTCTATTACCGGCAATAGTTCTCCTGCTGTCAATCTCTGTGAAGGCACAGGAGGATCTTTTACATTTAATGGCGCTTTGTCTGCCGGGTTCAATAACCCTTCTTTACAATGGCAACAAAGTTTGAATGGGGGAGCCTGGACAGATATTCCGGGTGCTACTGCTACTTCTTATTCAACCACCTTTCCTGCCAATACAGCGCCGGCTATCTATTCATTTCGTCTTTCGGCAGCAGAGGCTGGCAATATGAGTTCCGCCAAATGCCGTGTCGCTTCACCGGCACTGACAATTACCATAGCTGCTAACCCAGTGACGAATGCAGCAACCAATTCTCCGCTATGCGAGAACGAAACACTTACTCTTACGGCCGGAGGCGGCACTATTTACCAATGGAGCGGGATAAACGGGCTGGTGGGAATGGGCAGCAGCATTTCTGTTAATAATGTGCAGGTGGCCCAATCAGGAAAATATTATGTTCTTGTTACGAATGCGGCCGGGTGCACACATCTTGATTCAGTCATGGTTACGGTGAATGCAAATCCTGTAGCTTCTGTTTCATTTACGGATGCCGCTATTTGTGAAGGCGACATGATACAACTACAAAGCAATGGTGGCGGTACATATCAGTGGCAACCTGCTAATGGGCTTTCATCGGCTGTTGTTGCTGATCCTGTCGCTTCTCCGGCTGATACGATTGATTACAGCGTGGTCGTGACAAACCAGTTTTCGTGCAGGGATACAGCATGGGTCACAGTCAATGTGATAGAAAGACCTGAAGCCGATGCCGGACCGGATAAGTATATTATCAAGAACAACAGCGTACAACTGCCAGGGTCGGCTACCGGGCAGAATGTTTCGTATAGCTGGTCACCGGCAGTGTTCATTAATGATATCACTTCCCTGCAGCCCGTAGTAACGCCGCCGCATGACACCACTTATGTGCTTACGGTCATATCAGAAGAAGGCTGTGGTACTGCTGTTGATTCTGTGCATGTATTTGTATATGCCGATGTGTATGTTCCGACCGCTTTTACCCCCAATAATGACGGGAAAAATGATACATGGTTTATACCGGCGCTGACAGCTTATTCTGTCTATACTGTTTCCGTGTATAACCGGTATGGAGAACTTATCTTTCATATCAAAAATGCCAACGTACCCTGGGATGGAACATACAAAGGCGCTTCTCAGCCAGCCGGGGCCTATGTGTACGTGGTGGAATTAAAGGATGAGAAAAGACTATTGAAAGGGATACTGATGATCGTCAGGTAATGTTTTTATAGCGGTATATTCCCGTGTTTCTTCCGGGGTCTTTTAGCTACTTTGTTCTCCAGCATCGCAAAGGCTTTGATCAGTTTTTTCCGGGTCTCTTTTGGCTCTATCACTTCATCAATGAACCCTCTTTCTGCTGCGGTGTAAGGATTGGCAAACAGGTCTGCATACTCTGCTTCTTTCTCTGATAATTTTTTGGCCGGGTCAGGTGCTGCTGCGATCTCGTTCTTAAAGATAATTTCGCTGGCGCCTTTGGCTCCCATCACAGCGATCTCTGCAGTAGGCCATGCATAATTCATATCCGCGCCGATATGCTTGGAGTTCATCACGTCGTATGCGCCGCCGTATGCCTTGCGGGTGATAACCGTGCAGCGGGGAACCGTTGCCTCACTCAGTGCATACAATAACTTCGCTCCATTGGTGATAATGCCATTCCACTCCTGGTCGGTACCGGGGAGAAAACCTGGCACATCCACTAATACTAAAAGAGGGATATTAAAGCAATCGCAAAAGCGGGTAAACCTTGCGCCTTTCTTGGAACTATCAATATCCAATACACCGGCAAGGCTCATCGGCTGGTTGGCTACAATACCGAGGCTTCTTCCGGCCAGCCTGGCAAAACCTACCACGATATTGTCTGCATAGTCCTTATGTATCTCAAAAAAAGAATCAGGGTCGCATATCCCGGCTATCACGGCTCGTATGTCATACGGCTGGTTCGCACTGGCGGGAACAATGGTTTCAAGTATGTCTCTTGTTTCATCACCGAGTGGATAGGGTATCTTAGGCAAAACATCTTCGCAGTTCTGCGGCATATAACTAAGCAGTTTTTTCACCTGTAAAATGCAATCCATATCGTTCACTGCGGTAAGATGTGTTACGCCTGATTTGGTAGAGTGGGTGGAGGCGCCCCCCAGTTCCTCAGAAGTTACTTCTTCATTGGTGACCGTCTTTACTACATTGGGACCTGTCACAAACATATAACTGGTATTTTCCACCATGATCGTAAAATCGGTCATGGCAGGTGAATACACAGCGCCACCGGCGCAGGGACCCATGATGGCTGATATTTGCGGAATAACACCCGATGCCTGTACATTGCGATAAAATATATCTGCATAACCTCCTAATGATCTTACCCCTTCCTGTATCCTGGCACCACCCGAGTCGTTGAGCCCGACCAGGGGAGCACCGGCTTTCATGGCCAGGTCCATAATGCGGCAGATCTTCTCTGCATGTGTTTCAGATAAGGAGCCGCCGAATACCGTAAAGTCCTGTGCAAATACATATACGAGCCTTTCATTCACGGTGCCGTAGCCGGTTATTACTCCATCGCCATAATATTTCTGATCCTCCATTCCGAACTCTCTCGTGCGATGTGTAACGAGTGCACCGATCTCTTCAAACGAGCCCGGGTCCATTAATAACCCGACACGTTCTCTTGCGGTGAGTTTTCCTTTTTTATGCTGGGCTTTTATTCTCTCTGCACCACCTCCCAGTTTTCCTTCTCCGGTCTTTTCCTTTAGTATGTCGGCTTTTGACTTCATCTGTGTTGGTTTTATAGTAATTGCCTTTGCTGGTATTGGGTCTTCAATGAGCCAGCCTGCGTTTCCAACTGGTGGATTTATGTTCAACAGGGTTGAGCATTTTGCTTTTTTCTATCCAGAATTTCAGCGCCGCAATAGCTGCTATTTCTGCATTGGCTTTTTGTTTTTCCTTTATTTTTTCAGGAGTGTAATAGTTCTTGACAAAATGAGTATCAAAATTCCCGGAGAAGAAAGCCTCGTGTTCAAATACGAATGTCCCAAAGGGCAGGGTAGTAGCCACACCTTCGATCCTGTAGTCTTTGATGGCCTGCAGCATTTTCTGGATGGCCTCCGTTCTTGTTTTTCCGTGTACCACCAGTTTAGCGATCATCGGATCGTAATAAATAGGAATGGCCATGCCTTCTTCATAGCCATCATCCACCCGTATCCCTTCTCCGTGCGGTTTTTCATACCGCGTCAGTGTGCCAATGGAGGGCAGAAAATTATTCAGCGGATCCTCAGCATATATCCTGAGTTCAATGGCGTGGCCATTTAGTTTCATATCTTCCTGTGTAAAGCCGAGAGGCTGACCGGATGCGATCCTGATCTGTTGTTCTACAAGATCAAGCCCTGTGATCATTTCAGAAACGGGATGCTCTACCTGTAACCGGGTATTCATTTCCAGGAAATAAAAATTCATTTGATGATCCAGCAGGAACTCCACTGTGCCGGTACTAATATAGTTACAAGACTTCGCCACCATGACCGCCGCATCACCTATCATTTTTCGCAGTTCGGGGGTGATGATGGCGGAAGGAGTTTCTTCCACTACTTTCTGATGGCGACGCTGAATGCTGCATTCCCTTTCAAATCCATGAATGACATTGCCGAATTTATCAGCTACTACCTGCACCTCTATATGCCGGGGAGATGTAATATATTTTTCAATAAATACCGCCCCGTCCCCGAATGAGGATTTCGCCTCGCTGATCGCCCTTTCCATTTGTTCCTGCATATCCGCTGCTTTTTCCACTATCCTCATTCCTTTGCCGCCACCACCGGCCGATGCTTTGATCAGAACAGGGTAACCGATCCTGTTTGCCACCTCAATGGCTACATTTACATCATCCACCGCCCTGTCAATACCAGGTACCATCGGAATATTATACTTCTTTACGCTTTCCTTTGCTGCCAGCTTTGAACCCATGATCCGCATTGCTTCAGGACCGGGACCAATGAACGTGATGCCTGCATCTTCCACCATCTGTGCAAAATCTGCATTCTCACTCAGGAAACCATATCCCGGGTGAATACCGTCCACTCCCAATTGCTTTGCATACGCAATGATCTTTTCCCCGTTAAGGTAGGACTGGCCAGAAGGTGCGGGACCAAGACACACTGCTTCATCGGCAAATAGAACATGAGGCGACCGGCGGTCTGCTTCTGAATATACAGCCACTGACCTGAGTCCCATTTTTCGTATCGTACGCATGATGCGTAATGCGATCTCGCCGCGGTTGGCTACCAGTATCTTTTGCATTGTTAGTGTTTAAATGATCAGACAACCTGTATGGAATGAAAAAAAGCGTATAAAGAGTTTATTCAAGTTCTGCCAGTACCTGGCCCTTTTCAACTGCCTGCCCGGCAGTCACTGCTATTCTTTTTATGCGGGCATTGGCATGAACCGTGATACTGTTCTCCATTTTCATGGCTTCAAGTATCAGCACCCTGTCTCCTTCGCTGATCTCCTGGCCTTCTTTTACCGCAATACTCAGCACCAGCCCCGGCATCGGGGCCTTGATCTCCTTGATATGCTTGCCGGAAGCAAAATTATATCCCATCGTTTCCAGCATCTGGTCGAGCTCATCCTTCACTTCTATGTCAAAAGTTTCACCTTCCACTTCCACCTTTTGCTTTTTACCACTGGTGTCGGACTCCAGTATCTTTACAATAACAGAACGATGATGCTTTATAAGATGGAACTCTCCGGGAGATTTATTTACAAAGTCAATAGTATCAATTATGTTTTCGGGAAAAGTGAAGACAAGCCCGTTTGCGGTCACTTTGAAAGTTTTATCCTTGCCGGCCATAGCGGTTCTTTTTTATGTAATATAAGTAATCCCGAAATGAGAACCATTTTCATGGCAATGCCGCTACATACCAGGGCGTACTTCCCGGCTATTCTTCAGTAATCAGAATAGGAGACAGGACGGAGAAAGGTAATATCAATATGTGATACATTGTTTTTATACTCAGGCATTGAAGAAAGTTTTTTCCATGCAGGGTCGCTGCCAAAGGCCTTCCAATGTGCGTTGCGGTCAGCCATACTTTCAAAACAGGTCATGTACATCAGGTTGGGCATTTTGCCACCTGCTATGACCTCGCTGTAAAAGACAGCATTAAAGTTCAGTCGTTTGAAAAGACCGATCTCATCACCTTCGTTGAACATGTGTACCTTGTTCTGAAAGATCTTTTCAGAGGCGCTTTCATAGCTACGCAGCTCATATACTCTTTCCTCCTTTGGGGCTTTCAGTACAGGTAATTGCATTTCCGGGGCTTTTGTAAATGCCCTGAGCAACAGTGTCTCCATTCGGGAATAAGGGGGATCATTATACACTGCATTGATATATTGCGATCCGGCCGACTGGTATGCCGTGTCTTTTTTCAATTTATCAGGAATAAGTATTATCCTTTCCAATTCTCTGGCAGCAACAAGTATATAAAGTGTTTTATCCGACAAAGTATCATTAGCAATGTTTTTAAACACTCCTGCTTTAGTGATGCCTGCCCGGTGTAATGCAGGTAACAGCGCATGTTCCAGGTAATGATCCAGCATCTTTTCCTGCCGGGCATCTTTAAAATGATAAACTGTAAGCTGGTAAAACTCCCTCACAGGTTTGCGGGCTATAGAATGAAGCGGGCATAATAAAACAACAGCCATCATCATAGCGATGCAGCAGAAGCCAGGATATCTTCTCATATTCCGGGATTTAATTATTCTGATCCTGCTAAAATTAGTAAAATAAGCAATGCACAGGGGGGTAGTGACGCATTTTGAAATTTGAGGTAAAAAAACCGGCGAGCCCATAGCCAGATGTAACAGCTATGGGCTCTAACAAATCAGAACTTTAAAAAATTAAAGTGCGGATAACCCCTTTCACAAACTCAAGAATGAGTGCTCCTATCCAATTTGGAAACTTTCGTTTCTTTTTTAGCGGCTGACACCCACAATCATCTATGTACAACATTGAAGGTTTTCCGTCTTTGAAGAGTAAAATTCTCCTCATTATGTCTGTCGGCTTCCGAGTTTTACGCCTTGCGGCGGCTCATGGCCTTCATGTTTCAATGTTGAGTTGCAAAATTAAGGGATATTCTGTCTAATGACTTATGGATATTACAGAACATTGTTTTTCTTCTTATTATAAGCTCCTCTTTTCTTTGGGGCGTCAATTGGAACGAGGTTAGCAATATCTTCAATAGTCATCGGTTTTTTTGCCAGTCCTGCTTGCATTGCCGGAGTCACAGAAAGACTTTTATGAATCCTTATGAAGTTATAGTAAACGAAATGCAGCGCAATCGCATGACAATGATTTTCCAGTTTCTTGCTGAACGCATTTGTCAATCGGGTAAACCTACGCATGTGCATACGCATTGTAAGATTTTGTCTTTCCACGTAGCTGGTAGAAATAAACTTGGGATTAGGTTCACCTGTAACAACCTTTGTTTTTGTACCATTACATTCATTAGGACTGTATTTTCTCTCTGTTTGACTCTCGCCAGCGGGAGCACCATATAACTTTATTAATGTTGCATAGTCTATATCCAATTGAAAAGCATTATCAACAGCATCTAAATAAGCATGGTGACCGTCTGTAGTTAACTGAACCCTATTTGCCAGCCTCAAAGAAACATCGTGCATAAAGTAATTCGCTGCCAATGCATCACGTTCGCCAACATACCAGGAAACAATCAATTTGCTGTCTGCATCTAAAGCTGTCCACGTCCAAACATCGCCGCAACCTTCTTCTTTCCTTTCGGTGGAAGTGTTCTTTTCTTTAGAGCCAATGAAACTCCAAATTTCATCGGCCTGTACTCGCTGAGATTTTACATTAACCACTTTTTCATTGTGAAATTCCGCACATGCATTACCTATTTCAGGCAAAAGTTTTAGAACCGTATTGAAAGCAACGTCACATAGACGAGACGTGGATCGGAGGCTATTGCCTTCAACCAAACATTTAATGATCTGTATTCGCTTTTCTATTGGCAGTTTGTTCATACCACTAAAGTAATGAACTTTCCTTACACGGTCAAGCATTTTGTTCAATTTAAAAAAAAATTTATAAAATATACCTCTATTTTGCCAAATGTATTGGATTTCAATGTATTTTTATGAAATAAATAGCCAACATTTTTACCTCTATTTAAAATGGACGATAAACACAACGATATTGATACCCTGCTGAACGGAATTTTTAAGTCTGAGAGCCTTCGGGAGCGCTTTGAAAGAAGATTACATAATTTAAAGATGTCACAGACGGGAGCAGAGAAACTGATGAAAATAGCAAGGAGAACCCTTAACGGTATCTTGGACGGAACTCAAAAACGTGCCGATCTTAAAAACCTGAAAAAGGTAGCGACCTTCCTAAATATGTCAGTGGACAAACTGATCGAGCTGCACTCAGCGATGGCAGAAAAGAATTTTGAATATCAGAGCACACCAACAAACAATAAACGGTTTATCAAAAGCAATTTTGATTTAGCGGCACTGCGGAAGGCTGGCTTCATTGAAAACATTTCTGACTTTAAATCGATTGAAGAGAAGATTGTATCATTTTTTGGCTTCGGTTCTATTTTTGAGTATAAAAAAAGAGCATTTGATACTGCCTTTAGCGCTGGTGCTCTTGCTTTACGAACTATGAATAATGCTGATCCAGAGACAACTTCACACAATTGCCTAATCACTGATTTTTGGCTAACGTCTGCAAAATCATTGGCCACAAGAATTGATAATCCGTATCAATACAATAGACAAAAGTTGATTGATTTTTTTCCACAGATTCGTTGGTATAGTAGAAACGAAGAATTTGGGTTTGTTAATGTCATAAAAGAGCTTTACAGATTAGGAGTAACTGTAGTTTTTCTACCAAGATTTTCGAATCTGCATATCCGAGGTGCTACTTTTGCTGTGGATAATAAGCCTTGCATCGCCTTAACGGATTACAGGGGGTTTTACCCCACCCTCTGGCACTGTCTGATTCACGAACTTTACCATACGTTGTTCGATTGGATTGAGATACTAAATGATGCGTATTCTTTTCATGTTTCAGATGCAACAGAAGAGGTTTTAACCTTAAACGAAAAGGAAATTGAAGCTGACGAATTTGCTCAGAAGTATCTATTCTCAGAAGAAAAAATGGAGGATATTAAATTATTTATCTACGACCGAAGATATATTGAAGAGATAGCGAGAGACAATAATGTTCATCCAAGCATTATTCATAGCTACTATGCACACGCAAATGCTAAAACTGATCGGATGGCTTGGGTAAGAGCTCGCAGGTTTATGCCTGAAATTACAAAAAGTGTTTTCCCGGTTGCAAATTCCTGGAATACCGATAAAACCCTTGACGAAATAGCAAAGAAACTTAAATTAGAAATATATAATTAACAGTTTATGAGAAATAGAAAACCATTAACTGACGAAGAATTGAACGAGATAAAACGGATTCAAGAAACCAAAGAATCTACAAAAGATAGCATTTTGTTTGGTGCCGATCTAATATCTCCAAAAGAAGCAAAAAAGAAACGGGATAAACAAAAGGAATCGGAAGTACATCAATTAATTGGCGGCGGTCATTTTACAATCGCATCAGTTAAGGAACTAAACAAGATGCTTTTAAAACAGGCGGGTGCATATATGGGGCCGCTGTTCATCCCATCGTTTTATGATGTACTAAGAAAGCTAACTGGATTTAAAAAATCAAAAAAACATCCCAATTATAACCCTTCCATTTTTGCGGTATACACACTTAGGTATGTCTACAGGCGGTTCAAAATAAAAAATTTAATATCGGAATTACAAAGCAGGAATCCTTTTCTTACTGGCCAATCTATCAGAGCAAATAAGCACTTTCAGTATCTAAAACGCGAAGAAGACATAGTCAAGCTGGTTGGATTCATAAAAGATGTTGTCGAGGTTGGGAACGAATGTAACGACATGACCGAATTTGATGAAGTATATTGTAGGCGTTTCGGTTTGCCAACAGACGGAGTTATGTTTTAGTTTTGTCTCATTTACGCTTATTCCATCTTGCTGCCGCAGCTTTCTTGGCTATTTCTTTTTTCCTTTTATCAGATAATTTAGCCGCTCTTGCTTTACCCCCCTTCAATCCACCCAGACGCCCTAACGCAGCCGCCGCTGCCTTTACTTCATCCTGCGGGGTTGTTTCTTTACTTTCTCCCGTCGCCAGATCGACGATTGACTTAGCCCGCTTATTGGTATCTGCTGGTAATTTCGTTTTTTTTGCCATGACAGCAAAGGTACAAAACGATTTGCTTACCCGGTCAAGCATCAAATTTCAAAATGCGTCACTACCCACAGGGGTATGAACTGTTTAACGGCGAATAGTTTCCAGTTCATAACGGATATAGTCAGCCAGCATCTGGTGGGCCATCCTATCACTGATCATGATCTCGCCGGGTGTCTGCGTGCCTTTTTTATCCGGGCGGGTAAAATACTTCAGGTCAAGGTCAGCGTTATCGGACAGGCAAAGGGAATAGAATGGATGTTGATCTGCCAGGAACCTTTCAAGTCTTTCCAGCATTTTTTCGAGGTATTGAATGATCTCGCTGGTTTCGTCGGGTATGAAAAGGCTGTGATTATACAGGAGAATGTAATATCGCTGCAGCGAAGTGATGCGGGGTTTGTGATCCCGGAAGAAGCTGATCTCTTCCCGGGTGCTGGTGAAGCCTTTCTTCCTGATCAGTTCATTAAGGGCAATAACGGTTCTTGTACATGTATCAAAATGCTCCTCTATTTGTTGTTTGGAAAGGAACCGCCTGCCATCCTTGTCAAGACGTGCTTTTAGTTTTTCATACAATTGTTCGGAGCCTCGTATCAAATCCATTGATTTAGTATATCCTGCCAATGAATGAGCCGGGCGCAGGGCCCGGATTGATTAGTTCTCTTTTGAATACACATGACTGCCTGCCAGTTTACCCCTGATGCGGCTAAGCGATTGCCGGGAAAGCCCCAGGTAGGAAGCGATCATATACTGCGGCAACCGTATAGCCAGTTCGGGATATGACTCCATAAAGTCAAGGTAGCGTTCGTCACCAAACACACCCTGGAGGTATAGTATGCGTTTTTGCATCAATCGCAGCTGATCCAGCATTTCGATGATACACACCTGGTGAAAATGCTCATATACCGCGGGCATCTTTTCAAAGAAAGTATGGCAGGCCAGGAATACTTCTGAATCTTCAACAGCATCAATCGAGAAGATGGAAGGCTCTCCCTGCATCATACCTAACTGGTCGCCTATCCATTTCTCCTTTGGAGCGAAGGAAAGTATATGTGTCTTGCCTTTTTTATCAGTTACATAGCTGCGCAGGCAGCCGCTGGCGACAAAACATACATAGGGACTGATCTCCCCCTGCCTGGTCAATACCGTGCCTTTGGTGATTTTCCGGGGAGATAGCAGGGCGATGATATTGTCTGCTATTTCTTCTTTGATCTTGTATCGGGTAAAAAGATATGTCTTGAATGTATTGTTCATTGCACGAACTTTATCCGTTATAAAATGGTGTACCGCTGCCGGAACAGACCGGCAGTTAATCGCATTACAATGCGGTCATTTTACACGGATATACGGTTAGGACAGGAATGATCAAAAGGAGACAGGCAGGTGTACAAATGGTTCATACTATAGTGGATTATGGGGTTTCGGCGGCTTCGGTTGACAATTATCAACAAAAATAATATTCAGAATTAGTTTATTATAGCAAGTCTTTCATTTATACGCTGCCGGTAACGGATTTTTTACCATTTGTGAACCGGATTACCGGGTAATCATCCGGGTGCTTACTGCTATCCCGTCCGTAAATCTCCTATAGCGGAGCCAAAGAAAAGGGAATGGTAGAAACCATTCCCGGGATCCGGTTTCCCGGACTGTAACCTGTAAAAGTTTTCAATGATTATTTCTTATTCAGTATACCTGTTTTCAATCATATAAGCGTATGCTGAGTCATATAAAATGTGATAACCGTGTGCTCATTCATCGGAAGATCGTTCTGCCGTCTCACGCATGTGGAGCCGATAGGCCGCTTCCGTTAACTGTTCCAGTTTCTCAAAAAAATAGATCATATCATCATGCTGAATGCTATCAGCCGGATGGGCATAGTTCTTATTGATCATTGTTTCTAAAACATCACGAAGCATTTGCTTTATTTCAGGCAGGCGGGCAAAATCGAAAAAACGTTCAATGACCTGGTGCGGGTCAGCAGTACCCGTTTCGGCGGGATCATCTTTTTTCCATGCAGGATAATTCAGGATCGTAGCCATAGCTGTTTCGTTAGACCGGAATAAATCAGGCACAAGTTTTTCTTTTTCGTTCATTATGTCAAGCGAAAAAACACACAGGCATACATTTATTAACATTGGAGACACGGATTACCTCTTATTGCCCGGTTGTGAAGACCATTGCTGTATTTAACTTACCAGTTATGCTTGTGTATGACATGCCAGTTGCCGGCATTCAGTTTCAGCAGGGAGATACTATGAGTGGTAAAAGATATAGTCAATTCCTTTTCTGAAAAGTAATCCCATGCTTTGTCAAAATCAGGGGGTTTTACATCCCGGCTGGAGATCGTTACATGAGGATGAAATACACGGGCATCCCTTTTTATTGTTTTGCCAAAGACCCTGATAAAATGATCCTCCACCCGGTTCTTTAACTCCTCTATCGCCGGATTTTCTTTTACCTGGGCGAACAAAACTTTTTTCCCAAAATGCGAGAAGCCACTCAATGTTATCGAAATGGCAGGAAGGTCGCAGGTGAATAAATGTAATGCTTCCACCAGTTCTGTTTCCTTTACTTCTTGCTGCCAGAATGGTGGTATCAGGGTGATATGGGCAGGTGATTTTAAGGCAACAGTGCAATCGAAGTGATCTCTCATCCAGTGCTTAAACTGTAAAATCTTTTTATCAACTTCCTGCGGGCATAGAAGCGCCAGGTAATACATTTTATGCGAAACAGGCAGGGGCATAAGGGTGTGCAGCTTTATGCAAGTTACTTATTCAACCCCGTTTGTTTCGCGGGGCAATTGACCTGTCTCATTTTTTTGGTCTTGCGGTTGATTTACCTTTAGACCTGTTGATCTAAATAAAAGGAGGTAACAGCTATGGCAACCACATTCAAAGAAACATTTAAAGTAAAAGGGGAACACTTGCTCAAAAAGATCAAAGAACTGATCGCCGAAGGCAATGTCAGGAAAGTGACTATACATGATAAAGACAATAAGGAGATCATGTCATTTCCTTTGACCATCGGCGTAGTAGGTACCTTACTGGCGCCATTGCTGGCAGCGATCGGCGCCGTAGCTGCCCTGGTGGGGGAATGTACGATTGCGGTGGAACGGGAAGAATAGACCTGTTTCCCCACTGCCTCATCTTTGAATTAAAAAGCGTTCGGTTACAACGGAGCCATTGCTGATCACCTGCACAAGATAAACGCCTGCCGGCAAGTGGGTAGCATCTGTGTTCACCACATTCATCCCGCGATTCACAACGATCGATCGCTGTACAACCAGCTTCCCTTTAATATCGAGGAGATTGATCGTTGCATGACCGCTTCTGGCGGTATTGATCACCAGCTTTAATTCATTTGCGACCGGGTTGGGTGCAATACGTACAACAGATGCCGGTTCATTAAGTGATACTACAACAATACGGCTTAAAGAAGATTTACTGTCTATGTCAACGCACCTGACCCGGTAAAACCACTTTCTGACTCCTGCCTGGCTCATTGCACCTCCATCGGTGTAGCTGTAACTATTGGTATTCCTTCCCTGGGCATTTATCCTGCCGATATCGGTATACCGGACACCGTCAGTACTCCGCTCAATAATAAAGTAACCGGTATTTTCTTCATCGGCTGTTTTCCATGTCAGCACCACATCATCATTATAAGCTCTTGCTTCTATTGATACCCACCGGAGAGGCAGTATCACTGATGCATCCAGCCTGAGAAAATCTGTATTGAGGGCATCATCTCCATCTGTGGCGAAAAAATATAAATTACCGGAGGTGATTGTTGCAAACTGGAAACCTGAACCTGCTGAAGGGGGTAAGGCGTTGACGTCGGCTACTAATGTAGTACCAATAGTTGTGGCGTCAGTTTGCCATAATTCTGATCCGTTGGTGCTGTTGTCTGCAATAAAATAGAATTTGTCATTTGTATAGAGGTAAAATAAATTACTTCCATCATAACCATCCGGAGCACCCATGTTGATATCTTTCAAAAGGGTGGTTCCGCCGGATGTACCATCGCTTACATAGAATTCGCTTCCCTCAGCAGGAGTGGTGGCGACGAGAAAGAATTTATTTCCCTGGAATAACCCGCTATAGAAATAATTAGGAAGAACGAATACATCGCCGCTAACCCCCATGCCGGTCGCTATATCTTTTACTAATTGGGTACCCGGCCCGGTGCCATCACTTTCCCACAATTCGGTGCCTTCGTTCGCTGTAGTAGCGCCGAAGAAAAACTTGCTGCCGTTCTTTACTGCTGAAAACACCTGGGGCATTGCGTCATCAAAGCCGGGGTTGATGTCTTTTATAAAAACAGTACCTGCTGTTGTTCCGTTGGTTTTCCATAATTCAAACCCATTTGTTCCGTCATTGCCGGTAAAATAAAGTTCATTTTGAAAATTGAAGAATGCCGTAATGATGGAAGGAAGTAAATAATAAAATGGCGGTGGAAGCGGAGCAGAAGGATCAATATCTTTTACCATAACGGTGCCGGCCACTGTTCCATCAGTCTTCCAGAGGGCACTACCGTTCACTTCGTCAAAAGCGGCAAACAGAAGGTCCGTTAAGTACACTGTAAAATTGCTGATATACGAACCATATGTTGGCGTTGTGTAAATATCTTTCAGCATAGTTGTTCCCGGTTCAGTGCCGTCTGTCTTCCACAATTCGCCACCCTCTGCCGCAGTAGCAGCAGAAAATACCAATGTGTTATTGATCACATTAAAATGGGAAGCCGGCGTTGAAGCAAACGCATCCGGTGCCCCGGGATTTATATCTTTTACTCTTACTGTGCCGGGCCCGGTTCCGTTTGTCTTCCACAGTTCACGGCCGGAGCTGCCGTCATTGGCGGTGAAGTAGAGTTCATTGTTGTATTCAATGAAACCATATTTTGGTTCTGAATCGGCTGCGCCGGAAGTATTGATATCCTTCAGCAGGGAAGTGCCGCCGGGAGTTCCGTCAGTTACCCACAGTTCAATACCTTCTGCAACTGTTTTTCCTGCGAAATATAATTTTCCCCCCATGACACCATAGTCATAATCTTCTTCCACCTGCGCAGCAGCGCTAAGTTCGGTGAAACTGTTACCGGGTATATCATACACCCAGATGGTCTTCGAGATCTGTGAACGCAGTATGATCTTTGTACTGGTGAGCGCAAAGCCCCAGTCGTAACTGGTATTATTGGATAATCTGGTCACCTGCGACCGGGTGGTGACTACAACTGATAACAGAAGGACGGTGCATAACAAATTTCTCTTCATAGCCTGAAAATTGAGGTTAGAGAATTCAAAGACCGTATTATTCAGTTTTCTGGGCAGGAGGCCCTTTACAAAAAGAAAAACTGTTTTCAGGGGGAGAAGTGATATGTAATGTAGGATTATCCCGCTAATATTCACTATAACTTTTGTTCTATGTCATCTTTCCGGGTTGAAATGATTCTATGACAGGTTAAGTTGTATGTCTTCATGGTCAGGAGAATTTGTCATACCCGACCTTTCTTTACTTTATGGCCGGGAATAATTCTGTATAAGCAACCCCTAAAAGGTATGCGATCAGGGCGCCGGTCACCAGGGCGCAAATCGGCCAGATAATGTAATAGAATACTGGCCTCATGTACCATTTTGTTGCAGCGGTATTTGTGGTTAACATATTCCCGTTTATCAGCAGGCTATCGGCATTTTCAGTAACAGGGATATAGAATGCTGGATGTTCGTCCTTAATCATGACTGTATGCACGTCGCCCGTAACTATGGAGGGGGCAATTACTTTTTTGTGAATGATCATTTCTTCTGCTTCTTCCACATTGGCTGCAGCCACAACGGCCGGGTTCAGCAGGGTGATCATTTTTTTTGATTTATCAGGCAGCAGCAGGATGTTCTTTCTTACCAATGTCTGTTTTGCCATTTCACATAAGCCGATAGACAACCGGCCATGGAATGAATGCCGTTCCCATTTTAGCTGGCTGATTGTTTTATGCTCCTGGAAAATTACTTCACAGGCTTTCTTTAGCTCAGGGGTCATAACAGTGATATGGCTTTTAATACAGCAAGATATTTCATGGGGGAGATCGAAATGGATTCACAGAGTGTTGACAGGAAGACTGGTGGAACTGCTAAGGTATGATATTCGGGAAATTATCGGGTTAAGGCTATCCCCTTTTCTTTTGGCAAATTCTGATTAAGTTAACATGGGAGGACAGCAAAAAAGAGATACTGCCCTGATATAAATGGCCACGTTGACAGTAGTAGACTATCCTTGCTAAGAGTAGATACTGAATTATTTATCCCTTTCTTTTGCCTGCTGTGACATATAATAAGAAGCCGGGTAAAGTACCCGGCTTTAAAAAACATAGATGATTTCCTCAATGGCAAGATGATCTTTATTTCTTTTTCATTAACCCTTTTACAAAGCCCACAATGGCCATCAGGATACCGCCACCGGCGCCGCCACCTGCTATACTGCTGACGATACTGCCGATATCCATGCTGCCTCCTTCGCCACCGCCTCCAACACCCAGCATGCTTAATAGCTGTCCGCCCAATCCGCCGCCAACAATACCTGCAATGGAATTACCGATGGTGCCTAATGAGGATTTTGGCATTAACTTGCCGGCTACGTTGCCTCCGACGGCGCCGGAAGCCAGTTGAATGATCAATGGAAGAATGTCCATAAAAGTTGTGTTTTGGTTTACAAATGAAGCAGAAGGTACAAAAAGTAATTCAGCCACAAAGAAATGCACGGGTAAACCTATAAAATGATTTGGTGAGAGTGGTTCCTGCCGTTTCGCTACCCTGACTATCAAGCTTGTACTAAAACCGCCATTTCTTCATTTTCTGTAAAATACCCAATCGGTGTAAAGTGTTTTCCCAGATCATATTCATTCAATACTGATTCTACTTCTTTCACTGCGCCGCGATTGGCAGCGATCAGCAGGCCACCGCTTGTTTGAGGATCAGCGAGCAGGCATTTCACTATTTCACTTTTATCTCCCCATGTTTCACTGATAGAAATTTTATGCCCATAACTGTCCCAGTTACGGTGTGTGCCGCCGGGCACGCATTGACGGCTGATATAATATTCCAGGTCATCATTGATGAAGGGGATAGCGGATAGGCCGGGAATTACGGCCGTCAGGTCACTTCCTTCAGCCATTTCAGTAAGGTGGCCCAGTAATCCAAAGCCCGTTACATCGGTCATCGCACTTACCGCTTTTATCTTTCCCAGGGCTTCACCCGCTTTATTCAATTGCATCATCTGCCTGGCTGCTGTTCCGGCATGTTCTGGTTTCAGCATCCCTTTTTTTTCAGCTGTGGTTAAGATGCCAACGCCCAATGGCTTGGTGAGGAATAAAATATCACCTGCTTTGGCAGTATTGTTCTGCTTGATGTTCTTAATATCAACAAGACCATTTACTGCCAGGCCAAAGATGGGCTCCGGCGAATCAATACTATGCCCGCCGGCCAGTGGGATCCCTGCTTCCGCACAAATACTTTTTCCACCTTCGATCACCTTCCTGGCTACTGAGGGAGAAAGTTTATTGACGGGCCAGCCCAGTATAGCTATTGCCAGTAATGGTTTGCCGCCCATGGCATATACATCACTGATGGCATTGGCCGCAGCTATCCGGCCAAATTCAAACGGATCATCTACTACCGGCATAAAAAAATCAGTAGTCGAAATAATAGCAGTCCCGTTTCCTATATCATACACGGCCGCATCGTCTTTGCTGTGATTGCCTACCAGCAGGTTCTTATTATCCGGCAGGGTAAAGCTGCCGGATAAAATTTCTTCCAGGATCTTCGGTGCTATCTTACAGCCACAGCCTGCGCCATGTGAGTACTGTGTTAGTTTTATTTCCTGTTCCATACTGATCATATAATTGAAAGTTCTTTTTGAGTTATTTTATCTGCGTTTAACCCGGCATTGACTGTCGCACAATCCAGTTCGGTCAGCAAGGAGGCTAACTGCTCCCGGTTATGCAGCGCCTTGTTATATTGCTTGTCGTAGTACTTCAGCAGTATCCGGAAGCATGACTCGATATCTCCGGCTTCCAGCATCTGCAGGGAGGTTTTGGTTTCCATCGGGCCCAGTCTTTTTTGAATGCGTACAATGGCACTGGCCATCCTTTCTTTATCCAGCCCACCATATTCCTGCACGATATGTTTCAGCCTTTCTTCAAATGGAATGACCATAAAGAGAACAGGCGATCGCCGCATGGTATTCCAAAATGTATTCGGAAGATTGATAAAGCCGATCCGCTGGCTTTCATCTTCTATCCAGACAGGCACACCGGGGTTGTCATTGATCTGCGTTCTTAACTCCCGGCTCAATAGATTTTCAAACATCTCCTGTGTTGGCTGGGCTGGCATACCGATATCACCAAAAGCCGAACCTTTGTGACTGGCTAATTTTTCCAGGTTAATGATAGCGGCGCCTTTCTTTCCCATTTCTTCCAATACATAGGTTTTACCTGAACCGGTATAACCACCAAGAATAATAAATGAAAAAGGAAGTGAAAACGTCTCAATGACCCAATTCCGGTAGCTCTTATACCCGCCTGCCAGGGTATAGACTTTAAATCCATACATATCCAGCAACCAGGCAACGGCGGCACTGCGCATTCCCCCTCGCCAGCAATGTACTAGTACCTGGCGTGAAGCAGAACCGGTATTCAGCAATGACTCTACTGTCTCAACCATTGTCCGCATCTTCGGGCCGAAATAGTCAAGACCAATTTTTATAGCGGCTTCCCGGCTTTCCTGTTTATAGGTAGTCCCTACTACTTTCCGTTCTTCATCTGTGAATAAAGGAAGATTGTATGCGCCGGGTATATGTGCATGGTTGTATTCTCCCGGTGAGCGGACATCGAATACCGGCAACCTTTTTCCCAGCTCAAGGAATGGATCAATATGTAGCTTTTCTATTGGCAAGCTGCGAAGTTAACGGTATGGGCGATATGATAAACCTGGTTGTACGGCCCCATGGCAAACGAAGGGAGGAACAGTGAAGAAAAATCAAATTATCTTTGTGATGCCTGCATTAAATCAGATTCTATGACTACAAAACGGATATTGGTAGTGGAAGATGAAGGTCAGATCGGCCTGGCACTCCATATGATCCTTTCCGAGAGGGACCTGGAACTGGATTATGTGAATAGCCTTTTGTCTGCCGAAGAGTATCTTGAAAAAAAAGCCCCGTCGGTCGTTATCCTCGATAATAAACTCCCGGATGGTTATGGCGTTGATTTTATCAGTTATATCAGGAAAAAATATCCGGCTATAAAGATCATTATGATCTCTGGCTTTGATTCGGCCCGGGATGTGGCTTTAGAGAACGGGGCAGATATATTTCTTGAAAAGCCTTTTTCAATGAACAAAGTCAATGAAGCCATAGACAGCGTGTTGGCTTCATCATAGTAAAGCCCCCGGCGAATCTTCTTAAAGTCGGCATGGATGAGCAGGTGGGGTACCGGATCAATTGAACCAGACAGCGTATCCCTGTCTTCGCAGGTCAAGGGCCAGTTTTTCTTCCATCATCAGCGCCTGCTGACGGGTCATGGGTTTTAGATTTATATGATCGTAAAGACTTGGACGCAGGTAGGTCCCGTATTTCTGCACGATCCAGGCCGATAGTTTATAACCCTTCTTGCTGATATACCCGGTCTTATGTTGTTTGAACCGTTCAGCCGGGGTCTTGCTTGTCATTCCTACGTAAAGACATTCGAGCACGCCGTTAAACTGGGGATTGGCGGCTCTGAATCTCCAGTTTTCGGTGAATACCCGTTTAGATAACTCCACAACATAAACGCAGTATATCGTTTTCGACATCGTATTCAGCTTTGTTGATACAAATTTAATGCTATGGATAGCAAAGAATGGAAGGAAAGTAACGATAGGAGAAACAGTAACTTTTTAACGGCACCCATAAAGGGCGGCACCCGGGCAACAATGGTTATATTTGCATATTCATATTAAAATTTAAGCTTGCTATGTCAAAAGAAGTTGTCATCATTTCCGCCGTCCGTACCCCGATGGGCAGCTTTGGCGGATCATTAAAGAGTTTAACGGCTACCCAACTGGGTGCTATGGCTATCAAAGGCGCATTGGACAGGGCCGGGATCAAAGCAGAACAGGTACAGGACGTTTTAATGGGTTGTGTGATGCAGGCTAATCTCGGGCAGGCGCCTGCCAGGCAGGCTGCAAAATTTGCCGGCTTACCCAATGAAGTGAATTGCACCACTGTCAATAAAGTGTGCGCCAGCGGGATGAAAGCGATCGCACAGGCAACGCAGAGCATCCTGCTCGGTGATGCCGATATAGTAGTGGCGGGCGGAATGGAAAGTATGAGTAATGTGCCATTTTATGCAGACAGTGTAAGATGGGGAAACAAATACGGAAATGCAGCGCTTATTGATGGGTTGGCTAAAGATGGTCTTACAGATGTATATGATGGAAGAGCGATGGGGAATGCAGCCGAACTTTGCGCCAAAGAATGCGGCATCAGCCGTGAAGAACAGGACAAGTTTGCCATCGAAAGTTATAAACGCAGCCAGGCCGCATGGGAAGGGAGTAAGTTTGACAATGAGGTCATACCGGTAGCGATACCGCAACGTAAAGGAGATCCTGTTGTTTTTGCAAAAGATGAAGAGCCGTACAACGTGAAATTTGATAAGATACCTTCGCTTAGTCCGGCGTTTCAGAAAGATGGTACCGTAACAGCCGCTAATGCGAGTACCATGAATGACGGCGCTGCTGCATTGGTGCTGATGAGTGCTGATAAAGCAAAAGAACTGGGATTAACGCCCATTGCAAAGATCCGTTCGTATGCTGATGCCGAACAGGCTCCGGAATGGTTTACCACTACTCCTTCGCTGGCGGTGCCTAAGGCAGTAGCTAAAGCAGGCCTGAAAATGGAAGACATCGCATACTGGGAATTGAACGAAGCCTTTGCTGTTGTAGGCATTGAAAATAGTAAGCGTATGAAACTTGATCCTGCTAAAGTAAATGTACATGGGGGGGCAGTTTCACTTGGTCATCCGCTGGGTTGCAGCGGTGCAAGGATCATCGTTACGCTGATCAATGTATTAAAAGCCAATAAAGCAAAATACGGAGCGGCCGGTATCTGTAATGGCGGCGGTGGCGCATCGGCCATGGTGATTGAAAATCTGTAGCAAGATATGTAACGTCAGATAAGATATTAAAACCTTCCGGCAACCCGGAAGGTTTTTTTTCGGGCTCCATTTTCATTCTTCGTAACTTTTCAGTAAATCTTGTTTATGAGAAATACCCCTGCAGTTATTGTTCTTTTGCTATATGTACTGATCGCAGGCGGTTTTGATAAGCCTGCATCATCCGTCACCGGCGCCTGGCATAGCAAAAAAGGAGAGACAGAAACGGTACTCATTTACCAGGATGGTTATTTTGTTCACACTATGTTTAACCAGGCAGGCAGAAGTTTTATCTTCAGCAGCGGGGGTACATATACAGAAAAGAAGGGACAACTGATCTGCCGGGTGGAATTTGATACAAAAGAAAAAATGAACGTAGGGACAGAGCAAATCGTTGATCTTGCTATCACCGGTGATAAAATGATCATCACAGGAAATGATGGGATGAAGCGGGAGCTTAACCGGCTGGATAATGGTACAGGCGTATTGGCCGGTAACTGGCGGATCACCGGCCGTATGCAGGGAGAGAAGATGAACACGATCCAGGCTGGCCCCCGCAAAACACTGAAGATATTATCCGGCACCCGCTTTCAATGGATGGCCATCAATACCGAAACAAAGGATTTCTTTGGTACCGGTGGCGGCACGTATACTTTCAGGGAAGGGAAATACACCGAGAATATTGAATTCTTTTCAAGGGATAGTAGCAGGGTAGGCGCATCGCTGACATTCGATGGTAGTGTATCAGGAAATATATGGACGCATAAAGGGCTAAGCTCAAAAGGCGATCCGATTCATGAAGAATGGACAAGAGAGTAGTACGTAACCAAGAAAATATAGTATGAGTTTGGTAAGAAGAAATATTATCCCGGGTTTTGCGATCATGATTACGCTTATATCATCCTGCTCATCAAAACCAGACCTGGTGAAAGAGGCAGCGGCTATCCGGAACTTATTGGAACAGGAGCAAAAAGCACATTTTGCAAGGGATGCTGATCTGTTCGTCGCTGAATTTGCCGACAGCATGATCTCTGTGAACAGGGGCGTGGTGAAAGTTCCGGGTTTGCAGGAAAACAAAGAACGTATCAGCAAATACTTCAGTAGTGTTCAGTTCATCAAATGGGATGATCTGGCCGATCCCATCATCCGGTTTTCTGATGATGCATCACTGGCCTATGCGGTCATTCAAAAAGAAGTGATCCTCACTTACCCGGATACATCGGGGAAGCCATTTTATGATACCACCCGTTTTGCCTGGACATCTGTTTACCGGAAACATGGCGGCGAATGGAAAGTAGAGTGTAATACCTCCACCAATCAGTAAACCGGAAAAGAAAAACTCCGGGCATATCCCGGAGTTTTTGCGAGCTTATTTCGAACTCAGGTCAGTCCTGAGAAAAAGTAATTCAGACCATGCTTCGCTGAGATACTCCCTGATTGTATCCAGGAAGTCTTCAAATGAGTCTTCACCATTGGCACCCTCATATCTTTCTTTAAAGGGTTTCCGAAATCCGGATGCTCTTTCTTTTAGTCCTTGTTTATACCTTGTCACCAAAGCATATTGTGCGGGCCCTGATGATGCCGACTGGTAGACGGCCACCGATTGCCCACCAGCTACCCATGCCTTTTTCATACTTACGATGGCTTCCCTGATTTTATTACCCCATCCGATCTTAGGATACCAATGCGTGATTTCGATCTTATCTGAAAAGTCGCCTAATGCTACTGTACTGAGCGAATCCTGATAAACGGAGTAAGAAATGGAATTTCTGTCCGTCAGGAAAATGGCAACACTCTTGTTCCAGTCATTATTATGCTCTGTGCCAAGGTTTCCTCTGCCATCAATCGCTTCCCAGCTCGTCGGCCCTTCCGTGATGTGGTATCCCCCGGCATCGGGGCCTGATTCAATAGTGAAGACCCTCCATTTCCAGTCGCCGGTGTGATACTTTTGCGCATGTGCAGCCAGTGCTTTTTCAAATTCCAGTACTTTGTCAACTTTGGGGAATACCCGGTTGGCGCTGACAACATTTTTTGTCTGGCTTATTCCAAGCATAGGAATAAGCATGCAGATAAGAAAGATCTTTCTCATGTGAATGTTTTAAAAGTGAATAAAATAAAAGGGTATTGTTGGGATAGGGCGAAGTGGAAGAAAGTTATACAGAATAAAGCAGAACTATAGCTCTATGTAAAATATTTATCAATTGATAAGAAAAGCCCTTCCGGGTTACCGGAAGGGCTTACGATAATTATATCAAATGATCAATAGATCATCAGCGAGCCGGTGCCGGTTATCTTTTGCTTTTCATCAAACACCTTGTAGCGCAGGATGCCTTGCATTATCCCAAAAGGAGGTACAGGTACCTGGCCTGAAGAACTGCTGACCTTAGCGATTGTCTCTCCCGTTGCGTTAAAGAAATGAATGGTCAGCTTTTCATTCCCGGGGTTGCGGATAAAAAGTGCAGCACCTTTTTTCCATGGACTCGGGTATAGTGTATTCACATTATCTGTTGTAAAGCGTATAGTAACTGTTTTAGAATAGGTAAAGCTGCCATCCTTTTCGAGGATCTTTAAACGGTAAAAGGATGTCCCGGTAGATGGCGCATAGTCATTGAACGAATAAGCGGATGCTATGGAGCGGTTGCGGCAGATCACCGTGCCGAAACTTTTGAACTCGTTTCCATCGGTTGACCGCTGCAGTTCAAAACGGTCCATATTCGATTCGTCAGTGGTCGTCCAGTTGAGCCGTACTTTATCATTTTGCAGTTCGGCTGAAAAAGCGGTCAGCTTTAATGGTAACGTGGTAAAGCTGCTATAGTACACGATTACCTGGATATTATCTATACGGCCCAGCGTTTCGCGGCCTGTTACTGCACGCTGCGCAGAGATCGCCACGCCAAAATCATCGCTGTTAATATCCGCAGGGCTCCATGTTTCTCCCCACAGATCAGCATTACCCCCGTAGGTGCGCATTTTGTCCCTGTCGCCAAGATTAAGGTACATTGCACCCGACGAATGTTCTGTGTTGCCTATTGTGCCGTTCTTTACAATACGGATCTGGTGATCGGATGTAGAACCGCTGGGATCGGAGCATTCAATATAAACGGCGATTCCGGTTATGTATGAAGCAGCAGGGATATTGAATTTGAAACTGGTGGCGACCAGGTAATCCGTATGACTGCCCGCAATATCCCGCAGATCGCCAAAGCTGGCGTATTGCTGATCGCTGGATGCAGCTTTATCCAAATCAGTCCATGTATTGTCCGAACCTTCAAGGGATGTATTGCTGAATATCCGGGCGCTTTGCGGGCCAGCCACCTGTGCCAGCATCATACAGGACGTTGTAAAAAAAGGAAGGAATAGTAAAAGTTTTTTCATAAGGTGGATTTTAAAGTAGAAACTCTTCGCAAAAATAAATTGGAAAAACCGGCAGGTCAATGCAAAACCGTAATAAGTGCAGTAAAATAAGCGGTTCAGGACTTATAAACAGTATTTCTTCGCCGTAATTGCACTAATATCCCATAATTTACAGCTATGAATTTTGATATTAGAGAGGCAATTGCCGCTGAAGCTGAACTGATAGCAGATATGAGCCGCCAGACATTTTATGAATCCTTTGCTTCACAGAATGCCCCGGAGGATATGGATCAATTCATGAATAATGTGTTCACCAGGGAAGCATTGATGAAAGAAGTCGGGGCTCCGGGAAATATTTTCCTGCTGGCGTTCCTGAATGAGGAAGCTGTGGGATATGTAAGGATGAGGGACGGTATGAAGCACCATGAATTCGCCAACCGGTCATCCATAGAAATTGCCCGGATATATACTCTTCAGCATTCGATAGGCAAAGGTGCGGGTAGCGCATTAATGCAGAAATGCCTGGAGATCGCAAAGGAAATGAACCGGCAGGTGATCTGGCTGGGAGTATGGGAGCACAACCATCAGGCCATCCGGTTTTATACCAAATGGGGATTTGAAAAATTCAGTGAACATGATTTTGTGCTCGGCAGTGATGTGCAAAGGGATTGGCTGATGAAAAAAGAACTCTGATCAGGCCTTTTATTTTTTTGACGAAGCTGCTATCAGTAATAAAGAAAAGATCAGTAATACACTGAACTCCACACCGCCTGATTGATGACCTACCACGAACCAACCGTTTGGCGCATGAACGAGGATGATGCCGAAACAATGTTCGATAATAAAAACAGCAGCGATCCACTTAGCAAAATACCCTGAAGCCATCAGCAGCCCGCCGGCTATTTCAAAAAGGGTGAGAAACCAGGCAATGGCAGTGCCTATGATAAAGCCTTTGCTGTTGAGGAATTCTCCAAAACCATTTACAGTGCCGGCTGTCATGCGCATGATACCGTGGGCCATCAATAATCCCGATACTGCTATACGGAAGATGACAAAGGCCTGTGTAGCGGTAATGAAGGGGAATTTTTTCATCATATAAAGACGGTTAAGTTCTGTTGCAGATGGTGTTGATGATCTTTACTGCATGCTCCCGGGAGTTTTCAATGAATAAACGGTGTGTATTCATGCCGCCACAAATGACGCCTGCCAGGAAAATACCGTGCACATTTGTCTCATGGGTTTCTTCATCGTAAGCTGGCTTCCTTACTTCATCGTCTGACAAACCAATTCCTGCATTCTTCAGAAAATCAAGATTGGGCTGATAGCCGGTCAAAGCAATCACCCGGTCATTGGCTAAAGTAATGATCCCTTCCGGTGTTTGTATATCTGCTTCGTGAGGACGGATAGCCGCAATGGAGGAATGATAATAAGCTTTGATGGAACCTTCTTTGATGCGGTTGACAATATCCGGCCGTACCCAGTATTTCACCCGCTGACCAATATCTTCGCCCCGAATGACCATTGTTACATCGGCGCCCTTGCGCCATGTTTCCAGTGCAGCATCCACTGCTGAGTTCTGAGCACCTACTACCAGCACTTTTTGGAAAGCATAGGAATGAGGCTCCTTATAATAATGGGTCACTTTAGGCAGCTCTTCGCCCGGTACGTTCAGCAGGTAAGGAATATCATAAAACCCGGTTGCGATGATCACATTGGCGGTGCTGTACTCCTGCTTATTTGTTTTAATAATGAAACCTTCATCTTGTTTCTTGTGCCTTGTACCTTGTTTCTTTATCTCTCTTACTTCTTCGTACAAATGAATATTTAGTTGATGTGAAGTGGCTACTCTCCTGTAATACTCCAGCGCTTCAGGCCTGGTGGGTTTTGCATTATTGGATACAAAGGGAACGCCGCCGATCTCCAATCTTTCTGAAGTAGAAAAGAAGGTCATATTGACCGGGTAGTTGTACAGGGAATTGACAAGGCAGCCTTTTTCAATAACTGCGTATGCGATGCCGGCCCGCTGCGCTTCGAGCGCACAGGCCATACCAATAGGCCCGCCGCCAATAATGATAATAGGGAAATGGGTCATGCGCAAATATACATCTACTCCAAATTGAGTATTGGCCTGCGTGAGAAGGGTCGGTTATTTTGAAATAGCTTAAAACCCCACACTATATATGAAAAAGATCTTGCTTCTCTTTTTAGCCATCAGCTTGCTGACCGGCTGTGAGAATAACCCCTTTGCCAAAAAAGACACCAAAGAAGAAAAAAAGGACAAAGACAATGATAAGGACAATGACAATGATGACGATGATGATAAAGGCGACAGTAAAAGAGATAATACCGACGATGATGATGCCAAAGGCAACTGGACCAGCAAACAGCGCACTGAATGGCTGAATGAATGTGTGGACGAAGCGGGCAATACTCCGCAGGCCCGTGATATCTGCGCTTGTGTGCTGGAAAAAGCGGAAAAGAAATACCCGGATGTAAGCGATGCAGAGAACATGACCGAGTCGGAAGCAGAAAGAATGGCCCGTGATTGCATGAGCGGTATAGGCGGTGGTGGCGCCGGTGATGAAGAAGCTGACGATGATGATGATGCCGCGAGGGAAGATAAAGGATCTGGCGGAGGAAGCTGGTCGAATCTGCAGCGGAAACAATTCATACAGGGCTGCGCTACAACAGCCCGGCAGGTGCAGGGCTTTACCGCACAGCAGGCCAACGATTATTGTGACTGTATGACCAGGAAAGTAGAGCGCAAGCACAGTTTTAATGAAGCGGCAAAAATGACGTCGGAAGATTTTAATACATCATACTGGCAAAATGCCGCTATGAATTGCCGGTCAAATATTGAATAAGAAATACCGGTTATATTAATTCACCTCCAAAACTATTTGTATGAAAAAAATATTGATCCTCTTACTGGCGGCGGCCCTTTTTGCCTCCTGCAACAGTAATTCCAAAGGACTGATGGAAAAGGATGACCACAAAACAGGTAAACGGGATAAGGATGATAGCGATGACAGGGACGATGAAGATGACCGTAATGATGACCGCAACAGGGATGATGACAATGGGGGTGGTTCCTGGTCAAAAAAAGACAGGAACAAGTTCTTAGGTGATTGTAAAGGAGGGTTTACAGGACAGGGCTATACCAGCGCACAGGCCCGCCAGGTATGTGATTGTGTGTTGGAGAAACTGGAAGCTAAATATTCCAGCCTTCGGGATGCTGATGAAAGGGGAGGTGAAACGGCCGGCAGCCAGGCGGCGATGGCTTGTATGGGTGGCGGTGGCTTCCAGGGCGACGATGGCGGCGGTGACTATGACGATAACTAAGCCTGTCAAACGTTATTGAACGAGGTTTCTCTGATATTGTAAAAGTGGGGTAACAGGAATGTAAGATTATACATTCCTGTTTTTTTTATTACCGGTCACGAAATGATGCTATTCTTCAGCCACCGGCAGCAGGAGTTCAGGCTATTTCATTTTTAGGTTTTATCCTGCCTGTCGCTTATTTTTGCCGCTCTTTAAAAGTATCAATACCATGGCAAGATCAATTGCATTTCGGGAAGCCCTTCGTGAGGCAATGACAGAGGAAATGAGAAGGGATGACCGGGTTTTTTTGATGGGTGAAGAAGTGGCCGAGTACAACGGGGCTTACAAAGTTAGCCAGGGAATGCTGGCCGAGTTTGGGCCGAAAAGGGTGATTGATACACCGATCTCGGAGCTGGGTTTTGCTGCTATAGCGGTAGGAGCAGCACAGAACGGTCTTCGTCCGGTTGTGGAATTCATGACATGGAATTTTGCGGTACTTCCCTTAGATCAAATTCTCAATACCGCCTCTAAAATGCTGGCAATGAGTGGTGGACAGGTTTCGTGTCCTATTGTTTTCAGAGGCCCTAATGGTTCTGCGGGGCAGCTTGGTGCGCAGCACTCTACCGCTTTTGAATCATTATATGCAAATATCCCGGGTATTAAAGTAGTATCGCCAAGTAATGGTTATGATGCAAAAGGTTTGTTGAAACAGGCGATCCGTTACGAGGAAGATCCTGTAATGTTCATGGAAAGCGAAGTAATGTATGGCGACAAAAGCGAAGTGCCTGAAGAAGAATATTACATCGAACTAGGTAAAGCCGATGTAAAGAAGCCGGGACGTGACGTGACCATTGTTTCTTTCAATAAAATGATGAAAGTCGCTCTGGGGGCAGCTGCCGAACTGGAGAAAGAAGATATCAGTGCTGAGGTCATAGACCTGCGTACCATCCGTCCGCTTGACTGGCAAACGATACTGGAAAGCGTAAAGAAAACAAATCGCCTGGTGATCGTAGAAGAGCAATGGCCCTTCGGATCGGTATCGTCAGAGATCACTTACCGGATACAGAAGGAGGGCTTTGATTATTTGGATGCTCCTATCCGCAGGATCACTGCTGCCGACGCTCCTTTACATTATGCTCCGAACCTTGTTGCTGCTGCATTGCCGGATGTACCGAGGACAGTAAAGCTGATAAAGGAAGTGATGTATCAGAAAAAATAAAATTCTTATTCAGATTTTAATCTGAAATAAACCCATCTGGCGTAATGCTTGATGGGTTTCTCTTTTCAACAATCTTAGTAAAACTACTATTAATAATTATTTTGATGACCATGCAGCTTTTTAGCATATAAAAAGCATCTTTGTAATGGTTTTTCATAGGATATTGGATTTTAAAACGAGGCTGGATTTCTATCCGGCCTCTATTATTTACTCCCCAGCCCCTAAAGGGGAGTTTGAATTTCCATTTGTTTTCAGAGCTTACTCATACTCCGATATTACTTTATTAAAATATTTTTATTCATTAGTCTTTGAATACTCCTCTTTAGGGGCTGGGTGTTTCTTCCTATTTTTGCCGACAAATCATAAATTGAATGGCCGATATACTGATCATAGATGATGAAAAAGCGATCCGGAAGACCTTGACGGAGATATTATCATTTGAAGGCTATAAGATTGAAGAAGCGTCTGACGGAGAAGAAGGACTCAGGAAGTTCAGGGATAAAACGTATGATGTGGTGCTTTGTGATATTAAAATGCCGAAGCTGGACGGGATTGAGTTCTTGCAAAAGGCGGGAGAAGTGAACGGAGACACTCCCATCATCATGATATCAGGACATGGTAATATTGAGACGGCGGTTGAAGCAGTAAAAAAGGGAGCGTACGATTTTATTTCCAAACCACCCGACCTGAACCGCCTGCTGATCACCATCCGCAATGCCATGGAAAAGACCAATCTTGTGGCTGAGGCCAAGGTATTGAAGAGAAAGGTATCAAGGGTACAAGAAATGGTAGGCGAGTCAACGCCTATTAAAAAGATCAAGGATACAATAGATAAAGTAGCCGGTACAGATGCCAGGATACTTATCACCGGGGAGAATGGAGTAGGTAAGGAGTTAGTGGCAAGATGGATACATGAAAAAAGCAATCGGGCTACCGGGCCTTTGGTAGAGGTGAACTGTGCGGCCATTCCGACAGAGTTAATCGAAAGTGAATTATTCGGTCACGAGAAAGGGTCATTCACTTCCGCCATCAAACAACGCATTGGTAAATTTGAGCAAGCTAACGGCGGCACTTTGTTCCTCGATGAGATCGGGGATATGAGCCTGAGTGCCCAGGCCAAAGTGTTGCGGGCCCTGCAGGAAGGAAAGATCACAAGAGTAGGAGCTGACAAAGATATCAATGTAGATGTGCGAGTGATCGCAGCTACCAATAAGGACCTGCTGAAAGAAGTAGATGCCAAAACTTTCCGGCTTGACCTTTACCATCGGTTAAGTGTCATCCTCATTCATGTGCCTTCGCTGAACGACAGGAAAGATGATATCCCGTTGCTGGTAGATCAGTTCCTTGGCGACATCTGCAATGATTACGGGATTGCTAAAAAAAGCACCCATGATGATGCGATAACCCTGCTGAAAGAATACAACTGGACGGGGAATATCCGTGAGTTGCGAAACGTAGTGGAACGCCTGGTCATTCTTTCGGGAAAAGAAATAACTGCTGAAGATGTGAAAAGCTATGTGATGCCCAGATGAACTGAAACCTGTAACCAGTAATCTGAAACAAAATAGTACTCCCGCTTACCGGCCAATACTAGCCGCTCACCGCCTTTTACAAAACTTTCAATCTTATAATTCACACTACCGGATAATTCTGATATTTTTGCTCGCTATAAAATCAGGCTCATGCCATTACAACATTTACTGATCATTTATCTCATCGGAACACTGCTCGTCTTTCTGCCTTCATTCGGAGTGGCGAAACTTTTTGTGAAAGCAGGGGTGCCAGCCTGGAAAGCCTATGTGCCCTTTTACAATACATGGGTGATGCAGGATATCGCTGAAAGACCTAAGCATTGGGTGTTCTGGCAATTCATCCCTGTTGTTGGATGGTTCATTACGCCGGGTATCTTTATAGAATTTGCCAAGGTCTTTGGCCAATTCTCCTTGCGGCATCATACTCTGGCTTCCCTGCTTCCCTTTGTTTATTTCCCATGGATCGGAAATAAGCCCGAAGTAAAACTGGTCGGTGCCGGGGCGGTAAAAAAGCATAAAAAGAAAAGCTGGAGAGAGTGGGTGGATGCAGCTGTCTTTGCGGTCGTAGCTGCCACATTGATCCGCACTTTTATATTTGAAGCCTATACTATTCCTTCCGGTTCAATGGAAAAAACATTGCTGGTACGGGATTTCTTATTTGTGAGCAAACTAAGCTACGGTCCGCGTATCCCGAATACGCCTTTGTCCGTTCCTTTTGTACATAATTATCTGCCTGTCACCAATACAAGATCTTATTCCGAACTGATCAAGCTGCCCTATATAAGATGGTTTGCTGCTGCGCCCAAAAGAGGAGATGTGGTGGTGTTTAATTTTCCTGTAGGTGACACCGTCATTCATGCAACGGGCTTCGAATCGCTTATACCCTATGCCGACATACGCAGAAAAGAAAAATGGCCTTATCCATTCAATACCATAGAATATGATCCTGATGGCAGCGCAACCAGTTCCGTTAGTGTTTCTGCGTCAGAGATAATTAATGACAGGGTCAACTACCCGGTCGTGGTGCACCCGGTGGATAAAACAGACAATTACATCAAACGGTGTGTTGCTGTTGCCGGCGATACGCTGCAGATCATTGGGGGGGATATTTATATTAATGGCGTCAAAGAAGAAACGCCTCCCTATTCCCAGATCAATTATACGGTAGATACAAAGACGATCATCACTGACAGGGAAGAAACAGCAAAGAAATACGGAGTGAACGAGAGTGATATTACCCAGTTACAAGGTACCCGTTACAGCATGGACCTTACCTATAAAGCATTGCAGCAAATGAAAGCGGACGGTATCATTGCGAATGCCGTTCCCAGCTTACAGGAACCGGCCAGCATGTACCAGGATAAAAAGTTTTTAGGGAAAGTAGTTTTTCCATACGACACACTCTATCCCTGGACCATTGATTATTTCGGCAGGATATGGATACCTAAAAAAGGAGCAACACTGCAACTGAAGCCCGAAGAATATTCTATTTACGAGAGAGCCATCCGGGTGTATGAGAAAAATGATTTTTACATGCAGAACGGGAAATTTTACCTGAATGGCAAAGAGGTCAGTACGTACACTTTCAAAATGGATTATTACTGGATGATGGGCGATAACAGACATGGCTCGCAGGATTCAAGATTCTGGGGCTTTGTACCCGAAGATCGTATTGTGGGTAAAGCCTGGATGATCTGGTTTAGCTGGGAAGGCGGGCCAAGATGGAAAAGACTTTTCAACTTCGTAAAATAAGCATCATAACCCCTCCAAAAGAGGGGTTTATTATTTCCAATAGTTTGTATCTTACAATCATGAAGGAAAGCAAGTTTGAATTCAGTTACAAGGTGTACAATGATATCAGCGAATTGGCAAAAGAAGATGCAACGCTGCTCAATAAAGCGAAGAGTGTTACGAAGCAGGCCTATGCTCCGTATTCCAATTTTTTTGTAGGTGCTGTTGCCCGGTTAGCCAATGGGGAAACGGTGGCCGGTACTAACCAGGAGAATGCTTCTTATCCTGTTGGTATTTGTGCAGAAAGGGTTTTGCTGGGAAATGCCGCTACATTATTCCCGGGAGTCAGTATTGATACATTAGCCATCAGTTATGATAGTAAAGACGTGCCCAGCGACCATCCGATTTCGCCATGTGGTATGTGCCGCCAGGCATTACTGGAATATGAGACCAGAACAGCAAAGCCGATTCGGTTGATCCTTGCAGGCCAGAAAGGAAAAATATATATCGTGGAGACGGTAAGATTTTTACTTCCATTTGCATTTACGCAGGATGAACTGATATAGCGGTGATTCAAACTAAAATAATGTTTGTACCCCATGCGCTATTTTCATCTCATGTTCCAGCAACCATTTCTTTCTCCAAAGCCCGCCGCCATAACCTACTAACGTTTTATCGGCACCGATCACACGATGACAGGGTATGATGATCGCTACATTGTTCTTTCCGTTGGCATTGGCTACCGCTCTTGTGGCTTTTGGGTCGCCGGTTTTGATGGCCAGTTGCAGGTAGCTGATCGTTTTGCCAAAGGGAATGGCGGCTAATTCATTCCATACTTCCTGTTGAAAAGAAGTGCCGGGCTGGCTGACAGGTAATTCAAATACCCGCCTTTCACCATTGAAATACTGGATCAATTGTTCAACACATTGGATCAGCAGAGGCGGCAGGTGTTTTTTATGACCCGTGTTCTTTTGAGAGGTATCATGGAAACTGACCCCGGAGATATAATCTTCCGTGCCGGATATTTTTAACAGGCCTACAGGAGAATGATAGTATGTAGTATAAATTTCAGCCAATTCTCATCCCGTTGGCAACAGGCTTTCCGGGTTGCAATAAAATTACGTCTTTGTTTTCATCATATACACCCAGCACCAGGCATTCGCTGATAAAGGTAGCGATCTGTTTGGGTGGGAAGTTGACAACAGCCACTACCTGCCGGTTCAGCAATTCTTCTTTAGCATAATGAGCTGTTATCTGTGCTGACGACTTTTTAATACCCAGCTCTCCGAAATCAATTACCAACTGGTAGGCAGGTTTGCGGGCTTTCGGAAAATCATTTACCTCAATAATGGTCCCGGTACGGATATCTATCTTTTCAAAATCGTTCCAGCTTATTGGCCCGCTCATTAATAAAAATTTAATGCCAAATGTAACAGGATTTTTTTTGATGATTAAGCCAGTTCCGTTTACCTTCCTGCAAAAGTTTGCCGCATGAGAGAAAAACAGTTTTTCAACAACTCAAGACGTCGTTTTATCCGTAACACCGCAGTTGCCGGCGCTGGTTTTTTTATAGTTCCCCGTCATGTTCTTGGTCGTGGTTATGTTGCTCCCAGCGATAAACTGAATATTGCTGGTATCGGTGCAGGAGGCAAGGGAGAAAGCGATCTTGCTGAATTTGCCAAAAGCCCTTATGTAAATATTGTTGCTTTATGTGATGTGGATGACAAACAGGCTGCAAAAAGCAGAACGAACTTCCCGAAAGCCACCTACTATAAGGATTTCAGGGAGATGCTGGCAAAAGAGAAGAATACGATAGATGCCTGTTCCATTTCTACACCTGATCATACGCATGCGGTGGCTACGTTAGCCGCTATGCAGCTCGGTAAACATGTATATACACAAAAGCCGCTGACACATGATATTTATGAGGCCAGGATACTTACACAGGCTGCCAAAAAATATAAGGTTGTCACACAGATGGGTAACCAGGGCGGTTCTGGTGATGGAGTCAGGAAAGCAAAAGAGATGGTGATGGCGGGGTTGATCGGAGATGTGTATGAAGCCCATGCCTGGACCAACCGGCCTGTATGGCCGCAAGGCATACCTGCTCCGACAGGCAATTTTGAAATACCCAAAGAGCTTGATTGGGACCTCTGGTTAGGTACTGCGCAAAAAACTAGTTTCAATCCTGCGTATGTTCCTTTCAACTGGCGGGGATGGTGGGCATTCGGTACAGGTGCATTAGGAGATATGGCCTGTCACATCATGGATCCTATTTACCGGATATTACCGATTGATTACCCAAGCTCTGCCGAGTGCAGTGTAAGCAATGTATGGAAAGATATGTGGGCCGAAGGCAACTATGTGGATAGTTGCCCGCCTTCTTCTATCATCCACCTGAACTATCCCAGGAAAGATGGAAAAGGAAACATTAAAATATCCTGGTATGATGGCGGTTTATTACCGGCACGACCTGATGAACTCTTACCGGGCGAACCATTCGGTAACTGGGACGGTGGCGTTTTGTTTATTGGCAAAAAAGGAAAACTGCTGGTGGACTGTTATGGAGAAAACCCAAGATTGCTGCCTACCCGGCTGATGGAGGAAAAGACAATGCCAAAGCCAACATTGAAGCGGGTGCCGGAAGGTCATTATATCCAATGGGTGAATGCCTGTATTGCCGGTCATGGAAAAGGACAGACCAGTTCTCCTTTTGAATATGCCGGACCTTTCACTGAAAGCATATTAATGGGTAACCTCGCTATCCGTAGCTGGATGATGAAGAATCCTAAACTCACCGGCTGGGATGATAAATATCTTGGTCGCAAAAAACTGGTATGGGACGCAAAGAACATGAAGGTGACCAATTTTGATGAAGCCAACCAGTTTGTAAAGAGAGAATACCGGGACGGATGGAGTTTAAGCTTATAGCCGGTGATAAGCATCAATCCAGCAACATCGCCAGTTCAAGTAATTCCTTTTGTTTATACAGGTCTTTATCGGCCGTAAAACATTTACTGAATTCTTCAAGGAGCAGGCGGATCACTTTTTTATTCGATTGTGGCCGGAAATACGAGCCGACCGGCGGCACGGAGATCCGTTTAAAATAATTCTCGACATCCTGGTGAGTGAACACCTGTCCGGAAGTGGGATCAATAAAGAATTCGATCTTATGAAAGGGGTTGGGCAGGTTCTCTTCCGAGTAGCCCGGTTTGAAATAAGCGATCACGAATTGCTTGGGAATACTGATGGCTCTTACAGGAATGTCCAGCATTTCGCAAAGCAAAAGGTAAAGGATACCGTTACAGATCTGGTTGCCCCTTTTTGCTTCAATGGTTTTATGCAGCAGGAATTCGTTGGGCTCTTTATAATTGGTCTCATTCCCTTTGAGCCCGTAATAACTGTAGAGAATACTGGTGACGATATTGACCTGTTCAAGCGGCGTGAGGTAATTATTTAACTCCAGCCAGATATTACGGCGAACCTTTTCCACTTCCTGTTTTACCTGGGTGAATGACAGTTCCGGGTATAAAAACTTGCTTGTCAGCAGGGCGCCAAGCATCAGGTCATGATGGCCTGATACATTCCATTGACGAAAATCTTCAGAAAGGTCCTGGTAGTGCAACCGGTGTATCAGTAGTTCGATACGAAGTTGTGTTTGTTCGTCTGGTGTTGTTTCCCAAAGATGCTCCAGGTTCGGAATGATCGGCTTGCCGTAGTCAACGATCTTTTGCGATACGGCATCAAACACTTCTTCATCAGGGTCATCAAGCAGGTGAAACAAGGCTGATATTTCCTTATTGTTTTCCATTGGTGGCGATTAGTTTGCAAGTTACAGGATCGGTGGTCAGACAAAATAATCAAACTTTTCCACAGATGGTAATATATCGCCATGATATTGATCCGTCATCCCGCTTTGATAAAGAGTAAATGGTAATATTATTTTTTCTTTGCGAGTATCATCCAATCCCAGGGGCCCGGCTTTTTCAGCCATTCCGGAGGCTTTACAAATTCTGTTTGCCATTCGTATTCGATCTTTTGATGATCCCGGATAAGTAGGCCTTCTTTGTTTAACAGTAGCTCCAGTTCTTCACGCAGGTAATGTTTGGTGGGGACATTATCTATTTCCGCATTACCATCCAGAATGTCCTGGTATCGTTTGGCTGCTTCTTTTTCCGGCAGCTTCATGTCAAACAGTTTCATGTCAATATTCCAGCGGTGCTGAATGATCCTTGTCAGTAACCATGATTCCAATGAAGGCACTACGAGTATAAGATGCCCGCCTTTTTTAAGACATAAAGAAAGGTTATGAAAGAACATATTTCTTTTCTTCAAAGAATCCGTAAGGACCGCATTGATACAAACTACTACATCGGCGGCAGGCAGTTGCAGCCGGCTGCCCGACATATCGGCCCTCAGGTATTCTACATTGACAAGGTGCAGATATTTCTTTCTGGCGATAACCAGGTTTTTCTCCGAAATATCCGCGGCGATTACTTTTTTGAAAGCAGGGGACAACACGGGTAGCCATTTACCGATGGCGCATCCGGCATCTATCACCGTTTTGGTAGGAGAGGCTACTCTGTCAATGGCCGAACGGATGACCCTTTTTTTGTCATTACGCAATACATCAAATATCTCCTCATGGTAATCAGGGGCGATCTTTTCCCAATATTTCCTGTCCATGTGTATAACTATTTCCTGCAAAATACAGTTTGGTCTGTTTTATGCACAGATTATTTACCAACCTGCCTTCCTGTGGATAGTTTCATTTGGTATAAGTCACCGCATCCGTCCGCCCTGGAATACCGGAATTATTGAACTAAAAAACCAAGTGATATGAAACAATTTCGTCGAATATGCCTTGCCTTAGGCATTATTGCACTCTTCGTTATTCTCATCAATTCGTGTAAAAAAGAAAGTTCTGAATCCGTTGCCATTCCCGAGGGGCAGCAACGTATCAGAATAAGGCTTTCTGATAACCCGGTCAACTACGATGCCGTTAATGTGGATATCCAGCAGGTGATCGTGCAGATCATACCCGATAGCTGCCGTGGCAGGGGAGATAATAATGGGAATGATTGTTATGATGATGATGAATACCGCTGTTCCGTATGGGATACGCTGGATATTCGTCCCGGAGTATATAATCTGCTTGACCTTTCCAATGGCGCCGATACATTGCTCGCTTCAGGGCTGACCATTGAAGGCCGGATCAATAAGATCAAACTGGTACTGGGAACGAATAATTCGGTTGTGATCGACAGCGTGTCTTACCCGCTTACATTATGGAATAATAACCGGGTATGGACCATTCAGGTGAAAGGCCGTGATATCTTCGAGATCACGCCCAATGATTTACAGTTATGGCTGGATTTTGATGCAGGCGCTTCTATCGTTAAAGTGAGCAACAACCGGTTCGTGCTGAAACCCCGCATCAAGATATTTGTGCCTGCACAAACAGCCAGCATCAAAGGAAAAATATTGCCCCGGCAAGCTGAGGCAGTAGTAGCTGCTTATACCGCTACAGATACGCTGGTGGCCATACCTGATCATGGCGATGGCAGGTTTAAAATCAGGGGCATCCGGGACAGCGTGGCGACTGTATTCATTAATGCCACTGCTAATGGCTACCGGGATACCACTATCCTCAATGTTCCGTTGCGAAGGGGAGAAGAAACCAATATCGGAACCATACAATTGCGACAGTAATTATTATCCCTATAGATATATACATCAAAAGCCCTTGCTTAATTAAGCAGGGGCTTTTACTTTTAGCAGTATTATCTGCTATTATTTCTTTTTCTTAACGGCAGCGCTTTTCTTAGCTATTGCCTTGGTAGCAGGTTTCTTCTCTTTCTTTGTTGTGGTTTTCTTTTCCTTTTTGGCGAAGGCGCCCGGCACTTCTGCCTCAATGAACTGCTTCACCTGTTCTAAAGTAAACTCCGCTGCATCTTCGGCGGTGTATTTGGTTTCATCTGCTTTTTTGGGCATCCTGATGATCTTTTTGCCAAACTTTATGATCGGGCCCCACCGGGCATTTTCCACGGATATCTTTTCTTCCGGCCAGCGATGTATGAAACGGTTGGCTTCCTTTTTGATCTTGGCATCTATCAGCTCATTCATCTCGGCCTGTGTCAGGTGGTCAAAGTTGTAGCGTCTTGGTACGTTGATGAACATGCCATCCCATTTGATATAGG
This sequence comes from Chitinophagaceae bacterium, assembly GCA_016787085.1. GTDB lineage: Bacteria > Bacteroidota > Bacteroidia > Chitinophagales > Chitinophagaceae > VBAT01. The sequence goes on from JAEUVJ010000053.1 coordinate 78,973, forward strand.
GGCCAAAACGACCTTTGCCTTTAGTAATGGGCTTGCTATCGTAGGTGCCGACAGGCGCATCGGCTATCTGTTTCTCCTTAATATATTGTATGGCCCTGTCCAGGTCAACCAACGCAAGGTCCGTGCCACGGGGAATAGAAATAAATTCATCGCCCCACTTGACATACGGTCCGAAACGGCCCACATTCACAGAAATATCCTTTTCTTCATACTGACCTAATGTGCCCTGAACTGCAAACAGCTTCATGGCCTCTTCATACGTGATCGTTTCGATACTTTGCCCGGTAGGCACTTTGGCAAAACGGGGCTTTTCTGCATCATTTGCTTCCCCGATCTGTATCATAGGTCCATATCGTCCCATTCTGGCAACGACAGGCTTGCCGGACTCGGGATCTTCACCCAATACCCTTTCGCCTTTGATCCTTTCAGCCGTTTCTATTGTTTTTTCAACATCCTTTTTAAAGGGACTGTAGAAATCATCAATCATGTCATTCCACTTCATTTTGCCTTCAGCCACTTCATCAAATTCTTCTTCTATCCTGGCGGTGAAACTATAATCCATGATGTCATCGAAGTATTGCTTCAGGAAGTCAGTGACAACAAGACCGAGATCGGAGGGAAATAGTTTGGATTTTTCAGCGCCGGTGGTCTCTTGTTCTGTTACTTTATTGACGTTGTCGTTTTTCAACACAAGCACCCTGTAATCCCTGATCATTCCTTCTTTGTCTCTTTTTTCTACATACCCTCTTTTTAATATAGTAGATATGGTAGGTGCATAGGTAGAAGGACGCCCTATACCAAGCTCTTCCAGTTTTTTTACCAATGAGGCTTCCGTATAGCGAGGGAGCGGACGACTGAACCTTTCTGTGGCTTTCATTACCGTCATGGGCAATGACTGACCTATGACCAGCGGCGGTAACATTCCTTCCTGCGCTTCTTCTTCCAGTTCATCATCATCTTTGTCCTCCCTGTAAACTTTCAGAAAGCCGTCAAATTTGAGTACCTCGCCGGATGCCGTTAATTCTTCTTTATTTGTTGAAATAGAAATTTTTGCTGTTGTTTTCTCCAATTCTGCATCACCCATCTGGCAAGCCATGGTCCTTTTCCATATCAGCTCATACAAGCGTTGCCAATCCGGGTCGTCCACCGTGGTATTATTCATATAAGTAGGCCGTATCGCCTCGTGTGCTTCCTGGGCGCTTTCATTCTTGTTCTTGTACTTTCTGAACTGGTGGTATTCCTCCCCATACATGCTTTTCACAGTACTCGTAATATCGCCGAGAGCCGTATTGCTCAGGTTCACACTATCGGTACGCATATAAGTAATGTACCCGTTCTCGTAAAGCTTTTGGGCGATCAGCATGGTCCTGGAAACACCATATCCAAGTTTTCGTGATGCCTCCTGTTGCAAGGTGGATGTAGTAAAAGGAGGGGCGGGTGAACGTTTGCCCGGTTTTACCTGTATATCTTCTACTTTGTATCCGGCGCCTACGCAGCTTTTGAGAAAAGTTTCTGCGTCTTCTGCCGAGGATTGCTTCTTTCCTTCTGCCGCAAAGGTGACATTCTTATCTGAAATGTCTTTTGCAGTGAATAAGGCCTCAATTTTAAATGTACTGGCAGGAGTAAAAGCGTTGATCTCTCTTTCTCTTTCTGCGATCAGCCTCACGGCTACACTCTGTACACGACCGGCACTCAGGTTATTCCGCATGCTCATTTTGCGCCAGAGCACAGGGCTTAATTCAAATCCCACGATCCTGTCCAGTATCCTCCGGGCCTGCTGTGCCATTACCAGGTTCATATCCAGGCGGCGGGGATTTTCCACCGCTTCTTTAATAGCCGGTTTGGTGATCTCATGAAAAACGATGCGTTTTGTTTTTTTCGGATCAAGGCCCAGCACCTCGCACAGGTGCCAGCTGATAGCTTCTCCTTCCCGGTCCTCATCCGTTGCCAGCCACACTTCCTTACTTTTATCGGCCAGTTTCTTTAATTCATTTACTACTTTTTCTTTTTCGGGAGGGACAATATAACGGGGTTTGAATTTTTTTTCAATATCAATGCCCATACCGGCTTTCTCCAGGTCGCGGATATGCCCGAAACAGCTCTTTACCTGGAAGTCACTCCCCAGTATTTTTTCAATGGTTTTCGCTTTCGCAGGGCTCTCAACTATCAATAGGTTTTTCGCCATATTCACTCCTTAGTTATACAATTAGATACCGGTCTTGCGGGTGCAAAATAGAACAAGAATAATAAATTTTTCTGGTAAACATGTTTTTGTGAACGCATTTGGCACACTTCCGCTCGTCTCAAACACTTATCTGATAAGGCTTTCCGGTCAATAACAGGAGATGATTTGAAAGCAGGAAAAGATTTTTTTAAAATGATGTTTTCTTCTCGATGATCGCAGCCACCTGTTCGGCCCAGCGGCGATATTCTTTTCCTGAAGGATGCAGCCCATCTGTTGTAAGTAATAAGGTGTCTTTTGCTGCTTGCCTTGTGCCAGGTGTGATATCAATATAATGCACTTTATATACATCGGCTACCTGTTTGTTGGCTGCATTGTACGCATCAACTTCGGCAGCGATCTGCTGTCTGTCACGCCCTTCAGCAAATGGGGTGACGCCCCAGTCGGGGATAGAGAGAACGATCACATGACCGGTATCATTTCCGGCAAATCGTATCGCTTGTTTCAATAAGGATTCAAACTCCGTGATATAATCGTTTACCGGTCTTCCCCGGTATTGGTTATTCACTCCAATTAATAATGTAACAAAATCGTACGGGGGGTGAAGTTTTGCGTTTGCAATTGCTTCAGCCAGTTCGTCCGTTGTCCATCCTGTGCGGGCAATAATAACCGGCCCGGCCATATCTATGTCTTTTTGTTTTAAAAGAGATACTGCCTGGTTAGGAAAATTATCCCGGGAGTTTACCTGCTCCCCGATAGTATAGGAATCGCCGATAGCGAGGTAGGTATAGGTCTTGTTATTCCGGTTTGCTCCCTTCATTGCAACGATGAAAATAAGGATAACCGGGAAAATGAACGCTATGATCCGTGAGGAATTAATAAGCCTGATCAATTGCTGTCTCATGGTACGAAAAGACTGGCTACAGGAAATCCACGACCCTTTTTATCACTTCTGTGTCCCGGTAGATCCGGCTATGCCCCAGTCCCCTGGTAATTACGAAATGGACATTCGGATGGTTTTCGGATTTTACTTTTAAGGCATCGCTTAGCGGGGTTATCATATCTTCTTCGTCATGCAGCCACAGTATTTCGGCTTTTACATCGGGCATTGTCCTCCTGACAGAAAACCAGGGGACGGTGTGTCCGCTTAGCGCTTCGATGATATGTTCAAACTCCTTCCTTACTTTGCCATCAAGAGAAAGTAATTGGAAAAAGTTAGTGATGGCCGTACTGGTTTCAGAAGAGGGGGCTATATAGGCAGCCCTGAAATTATTATCATGCGGCATTTCGGCCAAAGCAAGGCTTAAGGCAAAACCGCCGAAAGAATGACCCATATAAGAATGAACCGGGCCATACGCTGTATGAATGTACTTAATAAGATCACGATAGGTGAGAGCAGTTACCTGTTTTCCGCTGCTGCGGCCATGGGCGGGTGCATCAAAAGCCAGTACTTCATAGCCTTTGCTGACAAAAGGTTGAATATATTTTTCAAAATTGATCACGGTTGATTCAAACCCGTGCAGGATCAGTACCTTTCTATGCCCTCCTTTGTTCCAGCGGTAGCCTGCTATATCATATTGGTGAAAGGTGAAATGAATTTGTTCGGCTTCTGTAAAAATAAGAGGCAGCTCTTTTACATCTTTTGTCGGTGGGGTACAAAATAACTGAAAGGCCTCTTCCGCCGCTTTCTTTTTGGAGATGGCAGAAAGAATTTTGAATTTTGCCCGGATATAGCCTAAAGCGAAAAGCCTGGTGAATTTCATGCAGGCAAAAATAGGTTATCATGCACTCTGATATTTAATTTCGCATAGCTAAAAGCTTCTGTTAAAAACGAAAGGGTTGGAGGAAGTATGGATATTGTCATCATTGGATCGGGAAATGTAGCTGCCGTTCTTGGAAGAAAATTCAGAACGGCCGGTCATACTATTCAGCAGGTGGTCAGCCGCAATGCTTCTGCTGCCAGTCAGCTGGCGTATGAGTGGGATACCGAATCCACCAATTACATCAGTCTTATCAATAAGACTGCGGATGTATATATCATCGCTGTATCTGATGATGCGATCCATAAGCTGGCTGCTGAGCTGAGACTGAATGGCAAAGTAGTGGCACATACGGCTGCATCTGTTTCCAAAGATGTACTGAAGGATGTATCGGGACATTATGGCGTTTTTTACCCTTTACAAAGCCTGCGGAAAGAGATGAATATTTTGCCGGATGTACCGGTCTTTTTTGATGGCAGCGATGAGATAACCAAAACGACACTGGGTAAACTTGCTCATTCTATTGCAGAAGAGAACGTAGGTGAAGCCGGGGATAATGCCCGCTTAAAACTGCATGTAGCTGCCGTCATGGTCAGCAACTTTACCAACCATATGTATACACTGGCGGAGGATTATTGCCGCAAAGAAGGACTTGATTTTGCACAATTATTGCCCCTGATCGGGGAAACAGCCTTGCGTATAAGAAGTATTTCCCCAAAGCAGGCGCAAACAGGCCCTGCCATCCGGCATGACAAGGAGACGCTTCAAAAACACCTTGACCTGCTGAAAGATCACCCCCACCTGAAAAATCTCTACGTTTTACTTACGGAAAGTATTCAGAACAGCAGCCTGTAGCCGGGGATATTCTTTCCCGAACAAGTAAATGGCTTTTGTTGTTTTTACAATACTTTTGCAGCCCATTGCAAAATGGACATACTGAACTGAAAAAAGAAAGATGTACACGATCAAATTCAAGTTTGAACAAAAGGACCTGGCCCCTCTTACCCTGACGGATGTACAGGATGGTCAGAGCTTGCTGGAAATAGCGCTGACGAATGATATTGAACTTCATCATAACTGCGGCGGTGTTTGCGCCTGCACTACCTGTCACCTGTATATAGAGAAAGGAATGGAACATATAGACGAGATCAGCGACAGGGAAGAGGATTTTATTGACAGGGCCGTGAACCCCCGTTTGAATTCAAGGTTAGGGTGCCAGTCATTATTACTGGAAGGGGAAGGGGAGATAGAAGTAACGATCCCTGACCAGACACAATTTTTAGGAGAGTAAGCCCCGGCTCCTGAAGGGGAGATATAATGTTCGCTACATTTGAAAAAATATTTATTCACTAAAATCAACAAGTCCCTTTAGGGATTTAGGGTATATGAGTCACTTTGAACCCCCGATACACTGGAACGATCACGAAGATATCGCCCTGAAACTCTATGAGCGTTTTGGCGATGAGTTCAATGAAGGAAAGATCTACCGCATCCGTTTTACCGATCTGCTGGAATGGGTATTACAGATTCCCGGATTTGTGGGCAAAAGAGAAGAAAGTAATGAAGGTCACCTGGAAATGATACAAAGCGCCTGGGTGTATGAGTGGCGGGACAACCAGAAGTAAACCTCAAACCCCTGAAGGGGCTTATGAACAATAATCAGTTATTCAGGTCAATTAAAGTATTCATCTTAGATGTAGACGGTGTGCTTACCGATGGTACTGTATTAGTACTGGAGAACGGGCTACAGGCAAGGAGAATGAGTATAAAAGATGGATTTGCTTTACAACTGGCAGTAAAAAGTGGTTACCAGGTCATTATTGTTTCAGGCAGCAGCCCTTCCCCGGTGGTGGACCGTTTGACCAAACTGGGTATTACTGATATTCACATGTCTGTTCTTGACAAGCGGTCCTTTATCGAAGATTTTATTTCCAAAAACAAATTAAGGCAGGAAGAGATATTGTTCATGGGCGATGACCTGCCTGACCTGCCGGCCATGGCTGTTGTTGGTCTTTCAGCCTGCCCGGCGGATGCAGCGGCTGAAATAAAAGAAGCCGTCAGGTATATATCCCCGCTTAACGGTGGCGATGGCTGTGTACGTGATGTCATTGAAAAAGTGTTGAAACAAAATGGCCATTGGCATTTTCACCCGGAGGTTGCCTCCCGCTGACGGGTCAATTTGATGCACCTGCTCTGTCATTTTCTTTTTATCTTTCACAAATTTTAGCCATGAGATTGATAGCAGCCTTCTTCCGACTGATACGACTGCCCAATCTCCTTTTCATTGCCCTCACGCAGTCGCTGTTCCAGTTCTGCATTTACCTGCCGCTGTACCCGGATGCGATGAGCCAGCAGGATATTATATGGTTTGTATTGTTAGTACTGGCATCTTTGTTTATTGCCGCAGCCGGGTACATCATCAATGATTATTTTGATATTAATATTGATGAAGTGAACAAGCCGCAAAAAATGGTCGTGGACAAGATCATTCGCAGGCGCTGGGCCATTGCCTGGCATTTTATGCTGAGTGTTGCCGGCATCCTGCTGACGGCATTGGCCGTTCCCCTCAGGGAAAAATGGTACCTGGTATTGGTTAATATTGCCTGTGTGGCATTGCTGTGGCTGTATTCTACCCGGTTTAAAAAAGGCCTTTTGATCGGGAACGTGGTGATCTCTTTACTCACCGCCTGGACGATACTGATCGTTTTTTTCTCAAAGTTGTCTTTGGATAATGCATTTGCTCCCGGCAGCAGCAGCCAGCCTAAGTTTTTCCGGTTTGCATTTTTGTATGCCGGTTTTGCCTTTATCATTTCGCTGGTACGGGAAGCAGTCAAGGACATGGAAGATATAAAAGGGGATGAGAAATACGGGTGCAGGACCATGCCCATCGTATGGGGCATCAATGCTACCAAAGTATATGTGGCCGTATGGCTGATCGTATTGATCGTGATGCTGCTGATCATCCAGGTATACATTCTCCAGTTTCAGTGGTGGTGGCCGGTAGTATACACATTGTTGCTGATCATTTTGCCGCTGGGATATATTTTTAAAAAATTATACAGAGCCTCATCCCCGGAAGATTATCGCTGGCTGAGTAACCGGATCAAATGGGTGATGCTCTCCGGCATTCTTTCGATGGTCTTCTTCTATTTCTACCTCTATCTATGAAAAAAATTATACTGGCCTCCCAATCGCCGCGACGGAAACAATTATTGGAATGGGCCGAAGTACCGTTTGAAATAGCCGTAATGGAAACGGATGAAAGATTCCCGCCTGGCCTGTCGCCGGAAGAAGTAGCTGTTTATATTGCCAGGAACAAGGCATTGGCGGTGCAGGAGCAAAGAAGTCATGACGAGATCATATTAGCGGCGGATACGATCGTTGTACTGGGAGAATCCATCATCGGCAAGCCCGTTCACCGGGAAGAAGCCGTGAGTATCTTACTGGCTTTATCCGGCGAGAAGCACCGGGTGGTCACTGGTGTAGTGATCAGACAAGGTGAGAAGGAGATTGCTTTTGCTGATGTTACTGAAGTCGGTTTTCATGACCTTACCATTGAGCAGATCGAGTTCTATGTTGACAAGTACAAGCCTTACGATAAGGCCGGCGCCTATGCTATCCAGGAATGGATAGGTGTAATAGGAATTAAATCAGTCAATGGAGATTTCTACAACGTGATGGGCCTGCCTGTCAGCAGGGTAGTACAGGAACTGAAGAAGTTTGGGGTTTAAAGTGTAAGGGTGTTATTGCGGAACCGGTTAAAGGTATGGCGAACTCTCCGGAAAGTGCAATAACTTTAAACCTGTAACATTAAACCTTAAACCCTTTGGCATGAATGAACGGCTGCTTCACTTCATCTGGCAATTTCAGTATTTTAATAAAAGCGAATTGGCATCTGTATCAGGAGAGAAGATAGAGGTGCTCCTTCCCGGCCGGCATAATACTAACCAGGGCCCTGATTTTTTGGATGCAAAGATCAAAGTTGGCAATACTGTATGGGCCGGAACGGTAGAGTTGCATATCAAAACATCTGACTGGAAAAAACACAGGCATCACAATGACCCGAACTATCAAAATGTGATCCTTCACGTTGTGTGGGACGACGACGGGGTGCATGACAATATACCCGTTTTTGAACTCAAAGAGAGGGTTTCAAAGATCTTATTACAGCGATATGAAGATTGGATGGGCAACTGTTCTTTTATCCCATGTGAGAAAAGTATACCATCGGTTCCGGATATTTCCTGGAAAAGCTGGAAAGAAAGACTGCTGGCTGAACGCCTGATGCGAAAAGCAGGGATGGTGGAAATGTATTTGCAGCAAAATAATTTCCATTGGGAAGAAACTTTTTGGTGGCTGCTCGCAAGAAGTTTCGGCATGAAGGTAAATGCCGATGCATTTGAAGCGGTCGCCCGGTCTGTTCCTTTGCCCATTCTTGCCAAACAAAAGAACCAGTTACACCAGTTAGAAGCGTTGTTGTCAGGTCAGGCCGGTCTATTAGAAAAGGAATTCAAAGAAGATTACCCTGTTCTTTTACAGAAAGAATATAAATTCCAGCAGGCTAAATATCAGCTCAAGCCCATCTCCATACCATTTCACTTTCTTCGGATGCGGCCGGGTAACTTTCCGGGTGTTCGTTTGGCCCAGCTGGCAATGCTCATTCATGGCTCTGCGCATTTGTTCTCTAAAATTAAAGAGGCTTCATCGGTAAAAGAGGTTAAAGAATGGTTCAATGTCATGGCGAATGATTACTGGCATTACCATTACCGGTATGACGAAATTTCTGCTTTTAAAAAAAAGATAGTTGGAAGTATGATGGCAGACAATATCATCATCAATACCGTAGCGCCTGTATTGTTCGCTTATGGCAATTACCAGGGAGGGCAGGCCTATAAGGACAAAGCCCTGCAGTGGCTGGAGGCTACGGCCGCAGAAAAGAATTTTGTGACCCGGGGCTTTCAAAAGACGGGCATCATCAGCAAAACGGCTTATGATTCGCAGGCACTGATCGAATTGAAAACACAATATTGCGATAATAAAATGTGCCTCTCCTGTGCTGCAGGTAATGCTATCCTGCGCCAGACCAGTTAAAGCCGGGGCAATCAACCGGAATCCACCAGGCATGCTGTACCACCATCCTGCCTGTCGGTCAATTACCCCGGTGCTTTCAACCTTTTATCGTTTAAAGATCGTTTTGGCGACTACGTTCCTGCTGGTCTGCATGTGAACGATATACAGACCGGGCTGGATATTATCCAGTACGATAACCTCTACCGATTGCGAACCTTCACGGATCGTATATTTTGCCCGGATATCTCTTCCGGCCAGATCAGTCAGTAATATTTTTTCCGGGTTGGCGCCCGGCTCATAGTTTATAAAGAATTTATTATCGAAAGGAACAGGATACAGGTGAAAGCCAGCCATGATACCCGTGAACATTTTTATGATCTTACTGTTCATCATCATTCCAGTAAGCGGGTTGGTATATTGGATCATATAGAATGCATTTTCCCGTAAGGGTGATTGATCAGTGTAATTATAAACTGAGATGTTGTTTTGCCCGGCGGACAGGCTGTCAATAGGATCCCAGGCAGATCCGTCGGAAGACCGTAGTACCCGGAAAAGACCACTCTGTACTGTGGAATTCATTTGCCATTGCAACATGACGGATCTTGTATGGCTGCCCGCAGTGAAGGATGTAAACGATACCGTCAAAGCCGCTAACGTACCACAACCGGTGCAGTTGGTAAAGACCTGTGCAACTCCCCAGTTATTAGGAGTGCACCCAAATAGAATACATCCTGAATTGGAGCTATGCCCGCTTCCGAGACAGACCAGCAAACTGGCACTGGAAGTAAGTTGTCCATAGAATTCTGAGAACTGGTAAACATTCACACAGGCATTACCATCAGGCGCATTATAGGTATTCGCCACTTTATTGATCAATACGGCCATGCGGGTAATACTCCTATTGCCCAGGCAAACCGAACCGGCCGAAGACTGGTTGTCGGTAATGATACCCCAGAATTCGGCATACCCGTTATTGACAAACCAGGAGTGTGCATTATTAATTACGAAATACTGGTTTGACATTTTGAATACCGATGTCGTCAATGCATTGATCACCCTGTTAGGTGAAATAGCCGTCGCATTATTCTCCAGGCTCAGGTTGCGCTGTATTTCACAGGTGCCATAGTTATAAATAGCGCACCCGCCTCTTAACTGTAATCCTGCGCCAATGCCGGAGCCTATTACAAGCCGCCCTCCCTGCCGTATGAACACATTGCCTGTATTCATATAAAACCTGTCAATTGTCAGATCGCCGCATACTACAAGTGTTCCGCCATCAAGCGTCAGGCTGTTCATAGTGACGGTGGCTCCATAGTACCATTTAGTGGTGCCGGTGCTGATAGTTTCCCCGTCAGTGGCCAGTGGCTCGGTACCATTACAGCCGGGCGGGGGCAATGCAGTAAGACATTGAGAAAAAGAGAACAGGGGAAAAAAAGAAAAGAGGAGGAGAATACCAGTTTTCATCATGGGTGACTTTGGTTGTTAAAAGCCACCGGTCAAAACACTTCCTGCCAGCATATTTGCATAGCCGGGTTTGGCCTCATGGAAGGATATTGGCGTTACCTGGTTTTTCAAATAGTGGATCAGCGATCGGTGATCTTGACCGGGTGACCTCGGTATTGGATGTTTACTTACCTAAAGTATTATTCCTATTTACCCTTAGCAAGCCATATTGAAGCAAGTAAACGATTTGCTGCATGAAATAACCAAAAAGCTGCATGAATAAACAGGTGAATAGTGAATAGTCAATGGTGAATAGGCTTCAATGTTGCAAACTCATTCGTATTTAAAACGTTTGTATTGTTAATTGGCTGTTCAGGATTCATTTTCCCAGCCATTCCTTAAAATCACTAACCCGTTTACGGCTAACGATCACTTCTTTGCCGGCATCGGGAGAAAGGTAAAGTTTGAGGCGGTTACCAAAGTAGGCATGTATTTCCCTGACGGAAACGAGGGAGATAATAAAAGAACGGTTGATCCTGAAAAAACGATCGGGTGAAAGCAGGGATTCTAATTGTTCTATGCGGTATTCCAGGAGGAATTTCTGGTTATCTGTGGTCTTGAAAAAAATAAAACGTTCCTGCGAAAAGAAATAAGCGATCTGGCTGACGGGTACGGATAATAATTTCTGGCCTTGTTTTACAAGGAATCTTTCCTTAAAAGACCCGGCTGAAACGGGTTTCAGTATCTCATCAGGGTATTCATCAAGATCCACCAGCCGGTCTTCCGTCATGGACATCTCATTCAAAATGTGCCGTATCGTTTTATACCGGAAAGCCTGGAATTTATACTCTTCCGTAGTGGTGGAAAAAGTGACAAGCGCTTTGATCTCTCTTTGGTTTTTCAGTTCCACATCTTCCAGCATGTTCTTATTGGCCAGGATGATGTCCGGTATTTTATTCCGGCTGAGCCATTCGGCCGCCGATAGCATGTTATTGGTTACGCCAACGATACGGATCGAATCATCTATCCGGAGCAACAGATCTTTTATCTTTTCCACTTTCGGCAGCTCATGCTCTATCACTAAAACGTTCATATCATCACGGTTGACTGGTATAATAGGCAAATTTTAAAAGAATGATACAGTAATCAAAAGAAGAAAGGTATCAATTGCCCAAAGAGATGAATGAACTGCCGGCCCGGTTCTTATTCCCGAAATGATGAATTACCGGTGCAACGTTTTTGTAACAGGCCTTGTCAGGCCCATCCGCCCCAGTCAATCTTTACTTCAATGTCGGGATGAATGCTTTTCATTACGGGGCAGGTATCGCCGGTATGTTTGAGTATCGCTTTTGTTTTTTCATCAATGTTCTTTAAAGACTCAGGTATATGAAATGTTAATTCGATGCCGCCTACCCGTCGCGGATCGGCTTTCATTATTTTAAGCACTTCAACTTTGATATCGTTCAGGTCAAACCCCATCGTACGGGCTTTGATGCCCATCACGGTCACCATACAGGTGGCAAGGCTGGTGGACATCAGGTCGGTGGGGGAGAAACGTTCGCCTTTGCCGTTGTTGTCAACCGGGGCGTCGGTCTCAAAGTCAGAGCCGCTTCTCAGGTGTGTGCAGGTGGTTCGAAGTCCGCCGTTATAAACTACTGTTGAGGTCATGTCAATTTTTGCCCTAAATTTACGTTATAACACAGAGTTGAAAGGAAAAGAGGCAAAGAGTTCATCAGCATTATGATCAAAAGCATCCATTGCTCTCTTTATCCCGTTTATTCTGATGTACAAAAATTCAATACATACTACGTGAAGAAATTAAGTTTAATAGCGATTGTTGTGCTGTTTGCCATGGGTGCAGCAGCACAGGATTCTGCGTCGTCAAGGCTCATGAGCAAAAAGGAGAGAAAAGATGCCCGCCGCCAGAAAATAAACGAACTGATACGCCAGGCAGAAGAAGGTACCCTTATTTATTCTAAGCAAAGCATTTTCGGGGTACAGTTGCGCACGAATGGCTATGGGGCTTTTTACGAAATTGGGAGAATGAAGACCAACCGGAAAACTACAATTTACCGCATTGACCTGACTGAGTCCAAAAACCACAAAGAAGAAAAACTGGCAGGGGGTAACTTTTTCGGTAATTCCTTTATCTACGGAAAGATCAACTATTTCTATCCTTTGACCATAGGCGTGGGACAGCAGTATATTCTCGGGCAGAAAGGCAATAAGAACGGGGTAGCCGTATCGGCAATATATAACGGCGGTGTTTCCTTAGGCCTTCTTCGTCCTTATTATATTAATGCAATGGATCCCCAGACCAACGAAGAAAAGACCATAAAATACACCACGGAGGACAGCGCTATTTTTGTAGGTCCCACTATCACCGGGGGCGCCGGTTTCGGGAAAGGCTGGAGTGAGATCAAAGTAAAACCCGGTTTGTTTGCCAAAGCAGCTATGCGGTTTGATTTTGGCCGGTTTAATGAGTCGGTCAATGCGCTGGAGATCGGGGTAAGCGCAGAGTACTATTTTTCCAAAATACCTATTATGCTCTTTCAGAAGGATAAAAACCTTTTCATACAGGCGCACCTGGCCTATTTGTTTGGAAAGCGCAAGTAACCGGCCTACCTTTGCCGGAATATGATGCCGGACCGGGTTCCGGTAAAAGCTGAATGGTGCATTATGAATGAACTTCCTGTCGTGCCGGACAATTCTCTCAAGTCAAAGATCAAAAAGCCTGACTGGCTGCGGGTAAAATTACCTATCGGAGAGAACTATAAAAATGTCCGCAGCCTGGTGGACAATTACAAACTGCATACGATATGTGAAAGCGGCAATTGCCCGAATATGGGCGAATGCTGGGGAGAGGGTACCGCCACTTTTATGATACTGGGCAACACCTGCACAAGAAGCTGCGGCTTTTGTGCCGTGGCAACAGGCAGGCCCGATCCGCTTGACTGGGATGAGCCGCAGCGGGTAGCTGAGGCTATACATCTGATGAAAGTAAAACATGCTGTCATCACTTCTGTTGACAGGGATGAATTGTCTGACGGTGGCTCCGTTATCTGGCATAATACGATCAAAGCGGTGAAGTTGCTGAACCCTGAAACCACACTCGAAACACTGATACCCGATTTTAAAGGAAAGAGAGAGGATATTCAACGGGTGATTGATGCGGCCCCTGAAGTGGTGTCACATAATATTGAAACCGTAGAAAGACTGACCCGCCAGGTACGCATACAGGCTAAATACTGGCGCAGCATGGAAGTGATAAGAACATTAAAAGAGGGGGGCAGCCGGACAAAGAGCGGCATCATGCTGGGTCTTGGCGAAAAGAAAGAAGAAGTGATACAGACACTGAGAGACCTCAGCGATAACGGCTGCGATGTGGTCACCATCGGGCAATACCTGCAGCCTACTCAAAAACATTTACCTGTTCATCGGTTTGTTCATCCTGATGAGTTTGCGGAGTATAAGGAAATAGGTTACGAACTGGGATTGGATTATGTAGAAAGTGGTCCGCTGGTACGCTCCTCTTACCACAGCGAAAGACATGTATTGGCCGGGCTGGGAAGAAAGGAGTGGGAGCAAAGCAAGGCTGTATAGTATCAGGTTAAAGGCAATTGGTCATATAAGTCAAATAAGTCTGCAGGTCAATGATCACGGCTAAACGAATTACTTTTCTACTATTATCCGCATTTATTTTATTCACCCATTTGTCTTACTCTCAACTAACGTGGCAGAATGTTGATTCTCTTTTTCAGCCTTTACCGTCATCTGTACATGTTTACAAAACAACAGATCCGCTGGATGGTAAACCGAACGTAGCCTATTACGTAGAAGCGGACCTGAATGACAGGCGGCTTGTATTTACTGCCGATACCGCTTTAAACAGGCGGCTGACCCCCTCACAATTCCGCACAAAAGAATATGACCCTGAAAGATTTTATGAGCATATGAATTTTCCACTGGTTGTAGTAAACTGTACTTTTTTTTCCTTTGCTACCAGTCAAAATCTTAATGCTGTTGTTAAGGATGGAAGGCTTGTGGGGTATAATATTCATTCCATTGCAGGCAAAGGAAAGGATACGCTTACATACAGGCATCCTTTTGGAAGCGCAATCGGTATTTCAAAAAAAAGGAAAGCGGATGTTGCCTGGCTTTTGACAGATTCGTTACTGAAGCTCCCGTTTGCCAGCCAGACACCGTATATGGTACTAAGAGATTCAGTAGCTGATCCGGGGTATCACTATTTTAAAAGCAATCACCCCCTTACTCCCGAGATAGCACCTTTGAAATTCCCGTTTGCAAAATGGAAAATGCAAACAGCAGTGGGCGGTGGCCCTGTGCTGCTTCAAAACGGCGAAATAAGGATCACCAATAACGAAGAGCTAAAGTTTGCCGGCAAAGCCATCAACGACAAACATCCCCGCACGGCTATGGGCTATACAAAGGGTGGTAAGCTCATCATCCTGGTGATTGAAGGCCGTCGTCCGGGTATAGCTGAAGGCGCCACTCTCACACAGGAAGCAAAAATGTTGAAGGATATTGGCTGTATTGAAGCGTTAAACTTAGACGGGGGCGGCAGCAGTTGTATGCTGATCAATGGAAAAGAGACCATCAAACCTTCTGATAAAGAGGGGCAAAGAGCTGTGCCGGCCGTTTTTATCGTAAAATCCCGGTAATGGTTTCCAACTAAAAATCAAAATAAATTTTTCGTGAAATTTTATTTTGGCATAGTTTTGAAGACGTTCATCCAAAATTCTATTATGAAAAGGCCTGGTTTGTATCTGACGATCCTGTTCGTCTCGATTATCGGCTCAACAATTATTGTTTCCACCGTTATTTCCGGCATTGTCAAATCTTTTCAAAAGGAAGAGATAGAGAATTCGCAGGTAAAATCGGTTCCTGCTGAAAGCGGCAGTGAAGCCGGTCTTACTCAGACAAGTATCACGCTGTAAGCAAGCCGGAAGGAAATTACTTCATCTCCCACACCAGTGCGCTGGCGCCGAGTATAGCTGCGTCAGATTCTTTCAGATGGCTGATCAATATCTTCACTTTGTTCTGGAACACCTGTATCAGGTTCGCTTCCATGTGTTCGCGGGTGGGTTTTAATATCAGATCGCCTGCTTTGGTCAGGCCGCCAAACAATACGATGGCTTCAGGGCTGGAGAACATTACCGCATTGGCCAGCGAAAGCCCTAATATCCTTCCGGTAAATTCAAATATCTCATGTGCCAGTTTATCTCCTGCAATAGCCGCATCATAGACTGCTTTTGAATCCAGCTTTTCTACCGGCACTTTTCTCAATAAACTGTCTTCCTTGCTTTTCTCCAGCATTTCTATTGCAGTCAGCGTAACCCCGGTTGCAGAAGCATAGCTTTCGAGAGAGCCTTTCTTACCCGTGCCTTTATGAAACCGGCCATCAGGTATTACGATCGTATGACCGAGCTCACCGGCAAAGCCATCGTGTCCATAGATGAGTTTGCCGTTGGCTACGATACCGCTTCCTACGCCGGTACCGAGGGTGATCATGATAAAATCCTTCATGCCTTTAGCGGCGCCATACATCATTTCTCCAATAGCCGCTGCATTGGCATCATTCGTTAATGTGACCGGCAGGTTGAATTTATTTTCGATGAGTTTTGCCAAAGGGATGATCCCTTTCCAGGGAAGGTTAGGGGCGTATTCGATCGTTCCGGTGTAATAATTACCATTAGGGGCGCCCACTCCAATGCCTTTCATTCTTCCGATGCCGCCGGCCTTTTCGATCAGTTCCGACAGCACTATGTATAATTCGTCAATGAAAGTACTGACCTCTGCATGCTTCTTTGTGGACATTTCGCCGGAAAAAAGGACATTGCCATCCCTGTCAACTATGCCGAATTTGGTGCCGGTGCCCCCGATGTCAATACCGATTGCCAATGGTTGCCCTACGATCGATTTTCTGCTTGATTTCGCCATCGTTAGTTGATTTTAAAAAGCCCCGACGTTTACAGTCGGGGCGGTAAAAGTAAGGGGAAATGATTTTATTTTTAGTGACCTCCGGCGATTTGCTGATCAAAGTCGATACCCTGTTTCCGAAGTTCGCTTCTGCTTTTGATAGTATGCCATGCCAGATAAGCAAAACAGGCCAAAGGAACGATATAGGACATATGTGTCCATGGACCTGTAGTGATACCGTTTACTTCGGTACCAAGGTCAAGGTCTATCAAAGCTCCCTGTGCAGGAGGGATAATGGCCCCTCCCAATATCATCATGATAAGGAATGCGGAACCCTGGCTGGTGTATTTACCCAACCCTGCCACGGCAAGAGAAAAAATACAGGGCCACATGACAGAACAGCAAAGCCCGCAGGCAATGATGCAGTAATTGGCAAACATCCCTTTAGTGAACAAGGATATCAAAATAAATACTGCTGCCAAAACAGATACAGTAAGAAGAAGTTTAACTGGCTTTTCCTGCGAATATAAATTGGCGCCGACAAGAAAGGCGATCATTATCCAGTACCACTTAAAATCACTGATGTCATTTCCTTTGACATAATTTGCGAGACAAATAATGCCGAACGCAACAAAAGGTACAATTATTACCAGCAGTCTTTTAGTGGCTTTACTGACATTGAATACACTCACAGCACCTGTCCAGCGTCCGATCATCAAACTGCCCCAGTAAAGGGCAATAAGGTGAGAATTATGTTTTTCGTCGTATCCTCCAAACTCAGGTCGTTTAAGAAAAGCGCCGAAGTTATTGTCAATAGTTACTTCCACGCCGACGTAAACAAAGATGGCGATCATCCCTAACACAAGCTGCGGATATTGCATAGCGCCCCATCCGTGTTTGTTTTTCCCTGCGGCAATCATGCTTCCAAACAGGATAGCCAGGATAATAATTAAAGAAGCATAGATCACTACAGATTTAGCTATACCGGTATTTTCTTTTATCCAATCAGCAAAAAGAACCGGCAAGAAGATAATTCCGATCGCCAACAATGCCTGCATAGCTTTCGGGCTTTTTTCAAGCGTTTCATCGCTTGTCACTTTTGGCAATTTTGAAAATCCGAAGATCAAAGCGGCCAGTGTGAATAAGCCGGCCAGGAAGAAGTACACGGTCTCAATATTACCAATAGTGGCTTCTTTGGTACTGGTAGCGCTGCCAAAGAGCATGAAACTTACAGCCAAAGGGCCTAGCAAAGTGCCAAAAGAGTTTACACCACCAGCCATGTTGAGACGATGTGCTCCTGTTTCCGGAGAACCCATGGCAATAGCAAATGGCTGGGCCGCTGTTTGCTGAAGAGAGAACCCCAGAGCTATAATAAAAAATGCTACCAGCACCATTCCGAATGTTGGATTAGCAGAGGTGCTGATCAACGCAAGGGCTAATGCACCTACAACGGAAATAATTAATCCATAAATGATCCCTTTTTTGTAGCCGATCTTATTCAGGATATCCACATTGCTCATATACGACATCAGGTACAGTATTAGCGAACCATAGAAATAAGCGCCATAAAACGCTGACCCTATCAGTTGGGACTGTAGCTGATCAAGATCAAAGAACTTTTTACAAAAAGGGATAAAGATACTGTTGCTGGCCGCAACGAATCCCCAGAAGAAGAACACAATGATAAGTGTTCCGAACTGGGACCATTTTGTTTGTTGATTCATAGCAATCGGGGGTTTTGTATTTGTGGGGCTGAAAATAGAAATAAATCAGATAGCCTGTGAAATTTTTTACCTCCATTATTGCACATTCAAAAAATCACCTTACTTTGAAGTACTATTTCTTCAATACAATATCCCCGGATGGAAATTATTCATGTAGCAGCAGAGTGTTATCCGGTCGCTAAAGCCGGAGGTCTCGGTGATGTAGTGGGTTCTTTACCTAAATACCAGACCGAGCTTGGGCATGTCGCTAAAGTGGTAATGCCGATGTACCGCACCAAATTCCTGTACACCCATCAGTGGGAACTGGTACATGAAGGCAGTCAGTATCTCGGCTCACACTGGTTTCACTACAGTGTGATCAAAGAAAAGTCCAATAAGCTGGGGTTCGACCTTTACCTGATAGATATCAATGGCCTGCTGGACCGTGAAAAGATCTACGGCTATGATGATGATACCGAAAGGTTCATTGCATTCCAGGTGGCTTTTTGCGACTGGTTATCCCGCTGGCAGCATCTTCCCGATGTGGTCCATTGCCACGATCATCATACCGGCCTTATTCCCTTTATGATGAAGCATTGTTATGCTTTCCGTTTCAAACTCGCCCATACTCCGACAGTCTTTACCGTGCATAACGGGCAATACCAGGGATGGATCGGCTGGGATAAGTATTATTATATACCCGGTTATGATAGCTGGAACTGGGGCCTGCTGGACTGGAACAATAACATCAACCCAATGGCCTCGGCGGTAAAGTGTGCATGGAAGGTAACTACGGTCAGCCATAGCTACCTGGATGAATTGAAACATTCTGCCAACGGGCTCGAAAACCTGTTCGAATATGAAAAAGGAAAAAGCTTTGGCGTTCTGAATGGAATTGACACAGATGTATGGGATCCGCAGACCGATAGTTTTCTTATCAAGAACTACGATAAAGAACTTGTTGATAAAGGCAAAAAGAAGAACAAAAAGGAGATCTGCGGCCAGTTTGGGCTGGATGAAGATAAACCGCTGATCGCCTTTATCGGCAGGCTGGTAGGAGAGAAGGCGGCTGACCTGTTGCCCGAAGCTATCAGTCAATCCATTTACCAGCATCATGGTAAGGCTAATTTTCTTGTTCTGGGATCGGGAGAGCCGCAACTGGAAGATCAACTGGACAATATGAAGCACCAGTTCAACGGGTATTTCAACTCCTATATAGGCTATAACGAGCCGCTCAGCCATATGATCTATGCCGGCTCCGATTTTTTGCTGATGCCAAGCCGCATTGAACCCTGCGGGCTTAACCAGATGTATGCATTGCGATACGGTACGGTACCTATGGTACGAAGTGTCGGCGGATTAAAGGATACGATAAGGGATTTCGGCGATACGCAGGGCTTTGGTATCCGGTTCGATCAACCAAGTGTCGGAGACATCACTTATTCGGTAGGGCGGGCGCTGGACCTTTACCATAACAAACAGGACTTGTATCAATGGATGCGTGGTTACATGATGACGATTGATCATTCCTGGGACTCGTCGGCACAGCAATATATTGATCTGTACCGGTCATTGAAAAACTGATATCCTCCTGAAATGACCGTTATTTTTCCGGTGTCATGCATTTATATACCAATTGTTACTTAACTTTTCTGCGAATATTTTAAACTCTGATTGCTTATGTCTATCGCTAAAGAAATTCTCAGCATCATACTTGGCGGCGGGGCCGGTTCACGATTATATCCTTTAACAGCCAGCCGGTCCAAGCCTGCAGTTCCCATTGCGGGAAAGTACCGTCTTGTGGATATACCGATCTCCAATTGCATCAATTCAGGCATCAACAGGATGTTTGTACTGACGCAGTTCAATTCTGCCTCGCTGAACAGGCATATCAAGAATACGTATCACTTCAGCGCTTTCAGTACCGCCTTTGTGGATATACTGGCAGCGGAACAAACCCCCGATAATCCTGCCTGGTTCCAGGGAACTGCGGATGCCGTAAGGCAAAGTCTGCGCCATGTAACACCATTTGAAAGCGATTACATCCTGATACTTTCCGGCGACCAGCTTTACCAGATGGATTTCCAGGCCATGCTGGATAATCATAAAAAAGCAGGAGCAGATATTTCTATTGCTACGATACCTGTGGGTGACAGGGAAGCTCCTGAGTTTGGTATTTTAAAAGAAGATGAGAATGGTCTTATTGCCGCGTTTATTGAAAAGCCAAAGAAAGAAGTGCTGAAGGACTGGATCAGCGATACCGGGGATGACATGAGAAAGGCCGGAAGGATATACCTGGCTTCTATGGGTATCTATATTTTCAACCGTAAGCTGTTGTTTGATTATCTGCAAAACGAATTCCTGGAAGCCACTGATTTCGGGAAAGAGATCATTCCGCAATCTATCAGCAAATGCAAGGTAGCCAGCTACCAGTATGACGGCTACTGGACTGATATCGGGAATATTTATTCTTTCTTTGAGGCCAACATCGGTTTAACAGAAGATCTTCCTGATTTTAATCTCTTTGATAATAATAATGCCATCTATACCCGTGCCCGTATGTTACCGCCTGCTAAAGTCAGCGGCACTACGCTGGAGAAAACAGTGATCGCAGAAGGGACGATCATCAATGCATCCAGGATGGAAAAATCAGTGGTAGGTATCCGTTCCCGTATCGGGCATGGCTCCACGGTGATCAATACCTATATGATGGGAAGCGATTATTATGAAACACTGCAGGATATGGCGAGTGACCAGGCCAAAGGCATCCCGCTGCTGGGTATCGGTAACCGCTGTTATATAAAGAATGCTATACTTGATAAGAATTGCCGTATCGGCGATGATGTTCGCATCAATGGCGGCCCCCATTTAGAGAATACGGATCATTCACTCTATACCATTAAGGACGGTATTGTAGTGGTAAAAAAAGGGTCGGTCATTCCCAATGGCTATGTTATCTGATAAATTGTGTAAAGGGGGCAAACGCCTCCTTTTTTGTTAGCTGATTAAAATGTGTACTTGTTACATAAAAGTTCTTAACTTCCGTTTTACTGCATAACTAAAATTGCGATTGCTATGGCTTCTTCCTCTTATGTTATTGACAAAGATGACCTGGTCCCCAAACCTCGCTTAAGTTTCTGGCAGATATTCAACATGAGCTTTGGATTTCTGGGAATCCAATTCGGATTTGCATTACAAAACTCAAACGCCAGCGGGATACTCCGCAATTATGGCGCTGATGTAGAACACTTATCCTGGTTTTGGCTAGCTGCTCCATTGGTGGGATTGATCGTACAGCCAATTGTGGGTTACTACAGCGATAAAACATGGAACCGTTTAGGAAGACGAAGACCTTATTTTTTGGCCGGCGCAATTTTATCTTCCAGCGCATTAGCCTTAATGCCTAATGCGGGTATTCTTGGAGAGATCGCTCCTTTGGTTATAATAGGCGCCGCCTTCCTGATGATCATGGATGCCTGTTTCAATCTTGCCATGGAACCTTTTCGGGCATTGGTTGCCGATAACCTTCCCGATTCGCAAAGAACAATGGGATTTTCCATTCAAACTTTCCTGATAGGCATTGGCGCTGTAGTCGGATCTTTTTTGCCATATATCCTGCATAACTGGGCAGGTATTTCGAATGAGGCGCCGGCGGGAGTTGTAGCCGCTAATGTTAAGACTGCATTTTATATTGGTGCAGCTGTTTTTATTCTCAGCATTATCTGGACGGTAATTAAAACAAAAGAATACCCGCCTGCAGAATATGAAAAGTATCATGGCAAAGCTGAAGAAGGCCATTCCCTTTTCAGGAGTATTTTTTCAGATCTGCGTAAGATGCCGCGAACGATGAAGCAACTGGGGCTGGTTCAATTCTTCAGTTGGTTTGCCTTGTTCGGGATGTGGGTATTTACAACAGATTCTATTGCCACACATATTTTTCATCTACCAATAGAAGACAAAAGTTCAAAAATGTACCGTGAGGCTCAGGACTGGACAGGTGTGATCTTTGCTGTGTATAATGCTGTGTCTGCCGCCTGGGCATTATGTCTGCCTTCTATTGCAGCAAAGATCGGTCGCAAAAAGACCCATGCCCTTTCACTCATCATCGGGGGTATTGGTTTGATATCTTTTTTCTTTGCACCCAATAAAGAATTCCTGATCTTCTCCATGGCTTGTGTAGGTATAGCCTGGGCCAGTATCCTTGCCATGCCTTATGTGATCCTTTCCAGTTCCATCCCTCCGGGAAAGATGGGTATCTATATGGGTATCTTTAATTTCTTTATCACGCTTCCTCAAATATTGAATGGGATCATCGGCGGCCCTATGGTAAAAAATATTTATAATAACCAGCCGGTATATGCGATCGTACTGGCAGGTATTTTTATGTTATGTGCTGCAGTAAGTGTTATTTATGTGTATGACCCCGGCGCGGCGAAAATTCAGAAAGAAAAAAAATCATAACCAGCTGCGATGAAAAAAATCCTTTTTCTCATTTTCCTGTTCACGGCTCTTCATAGCCTTGCAACCGATCCTTACAGGGTCTATCCCTCCAATTGGTGGGTGGGTATGAAAAACCAGCAGCTCCAGTTAATGATCCATCAGGAAAACATTGCGAATATTATTCCCATGTACAAGCTTCCGGCTACGGGAATGAAACTGGCTGATGGCATCACCTTAAAAGCTGTCCACCGGGCAGAGAATCCTAATTATGTTTTTATTGACCTGACCATTGATAAAAATGCAAGACCAGGCGTCCGTACATTATCGTTTCCCAAACCAGGAGCTCCATTCACTATTCCGTACGAACTCAAAGCCCGAAGCAAAGACAACGGTAAAACAAGAACGCAAGGAATAACGTCCAAAGATTTTATCTACCTGATGATCCCCGACCGTTTTGCCAACGGCGATCCCTCCAATGATGTGATTGACGACTACAGGGATAAAGGCAATGACAGGAAAAGTATGTTCTCCCGCCATGGCGGCGATTTCAAAGGCATACAGGATCGTTTTGCGTATTTCAACCAGCTTGGCGTGACGGCATTATGGCTTACTCCCGTGATCGAGAATAATACCGATAAAATGAAGGAATGGGGAAATGATATAGCAGGCTATCATGGATACTGGTTCACGGACCATTACCAGGTGGACAAACGTCTCGGTGGTAATGAAGGCTATCTTGAATTTTGCAACGAAGCGCATAAGAAAGGGTTGAAAGTGATACAGGATGCCGTCTATAATCATGTGAGCAGGCAGCATTGGTTTGCGCTTGATCCGCCTTCGAAGGACTGGATCAATAACTGGCTTTCTTTTACGGGACCCAGTCACAGAGAAGAAACCTTGTTCGACCCGTATGCTTCCGCCTATGATAAAAAGCAGATGCTCGATGGCTGGTTCATTGATCACCTGCCCGACCTGAACCTGCGTAATCTTTTTCTCGCCAATTTCCTGGTACAACATGCCATCTGGACCACTGAATACTTTGGTATTGACGGATGGAGGGTGGATACTTACAAATATTGCGACGAAGCCTTTCTGAACCGGGTGAATAAAGCATTGGAAACAGAGTTTCCCGGCATCACCATTTTTGGTGAAGCGTGGGTGAATACACCCATTGCCAATGCTTATTTTACGCAAAACAGTATGAACGTCCCCTTTAAACACAATGCCAATAGTGTAATAGATTTCCAGGCTTGTTTTGGTATGCTGGCGGGGATGGGACTCTCGCAGGGATGGACGGATGGGGTGAACAAACTATATATGACGATGGCGCAGGATATCGTGTATAAAGATCCGATGCGTAACTGTACTTTTCTCGACAACCACGATATGGACCGGGTGTTCTCCATGGTGGATGAAGATGTCGCCAAATTGAAAATGGGGTTGACATGGCTGCTGACGTTACGGGGCATCCCGCAATTGTATTATGGTACGGAGGTATTGATGAAAAATAAGAAAACAGGATTGGATGGGGCATCGGTAAGAGAAGATTTTCCCGGCGGATGGAGCGATGACGCTGTCAATAAGTTCATCGCAGCAGGAAGAAATGATAAAGAGAATGATGTTTTTAATTATACTGCCAGGCTGGCTACATTCCGGAAAACATCTTCTGCATTGACCACCGGTAAGACCACACAGTTCGTCCCGGCCAATGGTGTCTATACATACTTCCGCTATGATATGAAGCAAACCGTAATGGTGATCGTCAATACCAGCGATAAAGCGGCTAAGCCAGACTGGGATCGCTTTACGGAAAGAACCAGGGGATTTACAAAGATCAGGAACGTTGCTTCAGATAAAATAAGTTCTTTCGATGAGTTGCAATTGCAGCCAAGGGAATCTGTGGTACTGGAATTAATGAAATAGTTTTTTGGCTAAATTCATGGCCTCATTAACCATGTATCATGAGAATAGCTTTCTTCAGCACCAAATCATACGACAGGGAAACGTTTGACCGGTTGAATAATAACGGGCATCACGAGATTACTTATTTCGATTCCTCGCTGAACAGCAAGACATTTCCATTGGCAAAGGGGTATGATGCTGTTTGCATTTTTGTCAACGACCGTGTGAAAAAAAAGGAAACGGTTGACGGACTTGCTTCCGTTGGTGTCAAACTGGTCGCCCTGCGATGCGCCGGTTTCAATAACGTGGACCTCGAAGGATTGGCAAATCATAACATCAAAGTAGTGCGGGTGCCTGCTTATTCGCCCGAAGCAGTGGCAGAACATGCGGTAGCGCTTATCATGACGCTGAACCGCAAAACACATAAAGCGTATAACCGGGTAAGGGAAAATAATTTTTCCCTTGAAAAGCTGACCGGGTTCACCATACATGGCAAAACGGCGGGTGTGATTGGCACAGGTAAGATCGGGCAGGCCTTTATCCGCATCATGCAGGGATTTGGCTGTAACGTGATCGCCTATGACAAATACCCGCTGGATGAATTGAAAAGTACAGGAGTGGAATATTGCTCTTTGGATAACCTGCTCAGGCAAAGCGACATCATCTCCCTGCATTGCCCGCTGCTGCCGGAAACGCATCACCTGATGAACAAGGAGGCTTTTGGCAAAATGAAAAAGGACGCCATGCTCATCAATACCAGCCGCGGGGCCGTAATAGATACACAGGCTGCTATTGAAGCCTTAAAAAGCGGACAGCTGGGTTATCTCGGTATTGATGTGTATGAGCAGGAGGAAAAATTGTTCTTCAAAGACCTTTCCGATAGCATCGTGCCCGACGATACCATTGCACGGCTGACCACTTTCCCGAATGTGTTGATCACAGGACACCAGGGTTTCTTTACCACTGAAGCATTAGAGCAGATCGCTACGGTGACGCTGAACAATATCAGTGATTTTGAGAAAGGAAGGGTATTGAAGAATGAAGTAATATTGTGAAAAGGAGGTTGTATTGCCGAAACTACAGAGGATCTTGCATAAACAGGGTTAAGAGTATGAAAATCAGAACGACAATATCAAGTCCGGGATTTTTTAAAGTTTCGTATTTTCTACAATACACACGTTAGTGGCAATGCCTAATAGAATTGCGTTTTTCATAGGGAGCGACAACCAGCATATCGATTACTACTGGTGGGAGATATTTATTTCGGTTGACAGATAACGCAGGACGACACTTTCGCTTCCCGTTTGACATCTTACATTGTTGGACGGACTTATCCACATAGACCTAAATAAGTTTTCAAAACAAGAGTTTCGTAAAAATAAAATCGCTAATTTGGCGATACCACTAAAGCATCTATAAACCATGAACTCGCAAGAAACGCATGGGATAGGTGTTTTTTTATGCGACTAAGTTCTTTGACTATTGTTATTAGCTGTTGAATATCTTTTAACCACTAAGAAAAAGATATTTATTAACCCAAACAGCAGCTATGACAAGCCAAGTAAAGTGGTGCTGCCATCAACCGAGACTACATTTAGTTAAGGTTAGGTATTACATAGATAAAAAAACAGGGGAAGAATTTTATTCCACCCCTGAAAGACCTTTCATGCTGGTCGTCTATTGTAATTCTTGCAATTGGCACGAGTTAGTTACGAGCTAACTCAACCACACGGTCTGACATTTATATGTCGGACTATTATTAAAACATTCCAGTAACACGAAACGCTGTAAGGCCTAAGGAGAGTAACTCAGGTGACGACCGGGCGAACTCCGAAAAAGGCAACTCATAGTGTTCCTCTGTTCTCTGGCAGGTGGTCAAGAGCAACAATTAAGATACTTGACCACATTTTTATAAATCGTAGAATCTTATTACGGTTTGAAAGTAGTAACCTAACGCCAAAACCCCAAAATTATTTTAAATAAATTTGACAAAAGGCGCTTGCCACTAACATTGAATTTTGCGTTATTTGGGCTGAACTAATACGGTCAACTTCTTGTATCCTATGCATCAACATAACATCGTAACCAAACTGACGTAACACAGAATATCCAAACAAACGCAAAGCCCCGGCCGTTGTGTCATTTAACTTTACTTATATGAAAAAATTGGTATCACTAATTATCGCTCTGACACTAGTCGCCATTGCATGTAAAAAAACAAAAACTGATCCTCCGCCCGACGGATTTCCAACTTCCGCAGAAACGAAGCCTCAGTATAATAATACCAGCTTTGGTGTATATAAAGGTATCATTGTAGGTTCAACCGGAACAGTAGTATTAAGAATCAATAATGGAGATACAATTGTAAAAGGCTATCTAAGTATAGGCAGTGTTAAAGACACACTGTCAACAACTCAACAGCTGGTAGCTGGCCAGCCAATATTAAGTCTGAATTTTTCTGGCCGAATATCGTCTTTTACGTTATCGGCCAATGCCGACGGAAGTAATGCTCAAATTACAAACCTAAATATTGCCGGCCATCCCAATGCAAAAGCTTTAGTTGTTCATGAAAATTCTACTCAACAGGTCTTGTGTTATGAAGGAACAATCAGTGGCGACTTGAATGGGGCAATTTGTTTCGTAAAAACAGGCACTCCTATTCGAAGCGAACCCGTGAGTTTTCTTGCAAAAATTTCAAGCGACACATTCTTCTTAAAAGGTAACTGTATTCCAGAAACAGATACATTGCGGACACATACACATTATATGTATGACTTAGGCAACCCGGTTAGAACATTTTCTGGCTATCCCACATTTAGCAATACAAATGTGACTGGCTCGTGGGTTTCATTCTTCCCACCGACAGGCACAACTTTTCGGGGAACGATAAATTGTATAAGAACCTATTAAAAAGAATAAAAATGCACAACAGCGAGGCTTTGCGACAGAAGGGGCTGCCGAATAAATCCTCATCTTAATCCTACTCCCGGCTTCAAATCCGGCTGGCCGAACACGGATGAACAACAGAAGACATTCTCACCTTTTGTAACTTCTGTTGGCTGCAGTTCCGTACCGGACGTTTCCCAAATGCTATGCCGAACGGAAAGCTGTAGCCGTTAACTGATCATCACAAAAATATATTCCATATTTGCTGCTGCCCCCAGGTGCCCCAGTCAGAAGTTGCCTTCCTTACATTCTCCTGCAGTTCTGCTGCCACTTTCTTTTTGCCTTTGGTAGGCGCTACTATTAGTTTGGGGTCATAGCCACTCAACTGTACTTTGGTAGCTACCCAGCTGGTGAACATGCGGGGAATGGTGATGCCGAGTATCATACCGGGCAAGCCACTGATACCCATCGGGCCGCCGCTGACGGTGATCTCGTCGGTATAAAAAGCAAATACATATACACTATCGAAGATGATGCCGGTGGCTTTCCGGCAGTTAAAGCCTGCAATTTCCCTTGTTTCGTTCGGTGATAATTTCCAGTTGATGTTCATCAGGGTATCGCTGAGCAGGTACGTATTATCAAATACAAACTTCTGGTGTGTATAAACGCCGCTGTTATAGTCACTGAACCAGAGGTTGTCTTCTCCTTCATTGCCCCAGGGCATTTTAGTACGTTCATCCTTCCGGTCATATTTATAGATCGCCTTGTTGTCCGTAAAACTGAGATGGTAATAGCTGGTGGAGAATTGCGGGAAGCGGTCTTTTGCCATTTCGGCCCATATACCATCGCCGAATAGCCGGTGGTTATTACGTCTTACTTCATACTCGATCAACCCGCTGCCGATGAATTGCTGGGTATTGCCTGATGCGGCGGTAAACAAAGCGATAATGAAGAATATCTTTTTCATATACTGTTGATGATTATAATTAAAAGTCAGCAGGTTTGCCATTCTTTGAGAAATTCCAGGTCACCGCCACCTGCCAGAAACGGCGGAGTGTATTATAATAGGTCTCTGTAAAACTATAGCTGCTGAAATTCCGGTTATACCCGCGGTTCTGGTTCAGGATATCATATACGGCAAATCTTAATTCCAGTTCATTCTTGAAAAATCCTTTGGTGACATTGGCATTCCAGGTAGCGAAGTTATTATCAGTCGGAAAACGGGGATCTTTCTGGCGATACTGGAAGTTGGCGTCAGATCCGATGCGGAAATTCTTAGGCAAATGCGCTTCGCCGCCAAACCATCCCTGCACCTGCCAGTATTCTGCATTGGCAGAGGTGTTGACAGTGGCTTTCGATGAATTCCATGTCAGGTTGGGGCTGAAATAGAAATTGTATTTGTTCTCGATATACTGGCTGATACTGATCCTTGCCCCGTAACCGGTCGTGTTGGTAGTATTCTTTATTGCAACGGTCGAGCCCGGCGAACTGACAAAATCAATATTGCGGTTCTTATTAAAGGTTGGCCCGATGCCCACACGCCATTTTGTATCCGGTATTTTAAATCCGTAATCACCGTAAAAGTTGATGTTGTAAAGACCGCTTACATTGACGGTCTGGTAGGTCCTTCTGCCGAGCGTATCAATCGTACTGAAGTTGGTAAAGGCATTTTGTGTGAAGTTCACCGACAGGTTGGTCCAGATATTTCTTTCCTTTAATACATTGTACGTGTTATAACCCATATTGAACGAGTGGCGGAAAGATTGTTTGAGATCGGGGTTGCCTTTATAGATATTGAAAGGATCGGTGTTGACCCGGATCGGCTGCAGTTGCTCCAGCGAAGGAGCGGTAGTATTACCATTATAATTGAACCGGAAGGCTTCATTGGGTTTGAACTTGTACTGGAAAGTAGCACGCGGGAAGAAGTTGGTGAAGTTGTATTTATACTCCAGGCCCTCCGTCACATTCTTTTGGGTGAAATGGCTGAAACCTACTGATGAGCCGAAAGAGAAGTTATATTTTTTCTTCACCATTCTGAAGCTGGCACCCGGGGTATTGACCAGCCTGTTAAAAACAAACGAATTACTTAGTGAATCAATCTTATCCTCGTATTTGCCGCCGCCATCGCCGGCGTTGGTAACACGTTCATTGGTGTTATTGTAATACCCAAGGGAATAACTCAGTTCAAGGTAGGTATCCTTCATCAGGGGTTCGGTGTAGGCAAATTTTGTAACAATGCTTTTATTCTCACTGTTACGGATATTTTGCTGGTCAAGGGTATCCCGGAAGCTGACCAGCCCGCCTTTGTAGTAATTATTATATGACTGAAGCAGCCCGTCGTTCTTTGATTCGCTCCAGTTGATATCTGCATTTACGGAAAGGGTTCTTGATAGTTTTTTGAACTTATGTTTCCAGAGCAGGGAAGAAGCTACACTGTTGTTGTCGGCTTCATTGGTACTGTTGCGGCGGCTGTTATTGATCGAATCATTTTCTTCCGTAAATGATTCGGTAAAAAACCGGGTGGCTGTACGGGTATTGTTCCGGTTGATCTTTGCCGTCCATTTCAGCGAGTTCATGGAGTCAATATTCGACTCCATTGTCATGTTGAAGCCATGTTTGATCGTCGAGTTAAAGCGGTTGGTCACGGAGTTCGTATTCCAGGTACTGTCCGGCCAGAAGTTGCGGGCAAACGTGTTGGTAATACCCGGGGCGTTTACCTTGCTGAATTTGTACCCGGCATTAAAACTGTTCTTACCATTGTTGAATTTATTGCTGTAATGTAAACCCCCGTTCCAGTTCGTAGGAATGCCATTTCTTCCACCCGAGTAGTTATCATCGCCGCCACCGTCCCATGATATGTACATGCCGCCATCGTCATCCATGCCGCTGGTTAAGCCTTCCATACCGCCGCCATAGTTTTGTGCATCCCGCCAGTCAAGATTGGTCTGGCCGGTATTGCTCATGATGCCGTAGGCAGCCAGTTTCCGCTTTGCTTTAAAGGCGTTGGCCATAATAGAATTGCTGAACTTGTCTTTCAATCCTCCGCCGATCTCCGCTTTACCGAAATACCCTTTCTTTTTATCTTCTTTAAGTTTCAGGTTGATCGTCTTGTCCTTTACCCCGTCATCAATACCTGTGAACTCAGCCTGGTCGCTTTTCTTGTCAAACACCTGTACTTCCTGTACTACATCGGCACGCAGGTTCTTGGTGGCTATGCCCGGATCGCTGCCAAAGAACTCTTCTCCATCTACCAATACCTTGGTCACTCTTTCACCCATTGCCGTGATGGTGCCGTTCTTGTCCACCTGTATGCCGGGTAGCCTTCGCAATAATTCTTCTACATTGGCGCCTTCTCTTACTTTAAAGCTATCGGCAGTGTAAATAGTTGTATCGCCTTTTATTTTGATAGGAGAACCGCTTTTCAGGATCACTTCGGCCAGCAGCTTGCTTTTGGGGATCATGAACAGCTTTCCGATATCGGTTGTCTCACCAGGTTTTAGTTCAACCTGGTCAAAGTAATCACCAACATAGGGATGGGTGACCATAAGAATATACTTACCGGACGGTATATTGTTAACTGAAAAGTTACCGGCCCGGTCGGCCCGGGTAAAGCCGGTCAATACAGAATCTTTGGGATGGAGCAAAGTAATAACTGTGTTCTGCAGGTTCCTTCTTTCCGTGGTATCGGTCACAGTCCCTTTGATGGAAGATGTTTGTCCTGCAACATTGAATGAAAAGAATAGCAGGACAAAGGAAGAAAAGAGCAGTTTTCTCATGGCTGATTAATGGTTAATGGTTTTGACGCAAATTAGGCCCCGCACACTAAACAATCCACCACATTTACAAGGCCGGGCAAAAATGACTATTTCCGGTTAAAACAGGCTGTCATTTATTTTACAAACCTGTTAATATTTCAATAAAAAGACGTAAGTTGGGTGAGACGCAAAGAAGAATTGATTCCACAAATGTTCGCAACAAAAAAAGATATGACGGAATAAATGCATATCATTTAGGGTTGCTGCAAAAAATAATACTGTCACTTTAAAAAGATCAGTATGCCAGACTCCATCACTAAGTACGAAGAAGCCCATTTTGTTGATACCAGCAAGCTGGTCTGGAACTACTCTATGCTGACCGATGAAGATGTCAGCAATTTTCAGCAGGGTACTAATTATGCTGCATATAAAAAATTCGGTTCTCATTCTATACAGGTAAGCGGGCAATGGGGTATGTATTTCTGTGTATGGGCGCCCAACGGCACATCAGTATCCGTAATAGGCAATTTCAATCACTGGAAAAAGGGGGAGTATGAACTATATCCAAGGTGGGACAACAGCGGTATATGGGAAGGGTTCATTCCCGGTTTTAAGTTAGGCGAATCGTACAAGTATCATATCGTGGGCTTTCATGGAAGGGAAACAGATAAAGGGGATCCGTTTGCTCATTTCTGGGAAAGAAGACCGGCTACGGCCACCATTACCTGGGATATGTATTATGATTGGAAGGACGAGGCCTGGATGAAGAAAAGAAAAAAGCATAATTCATTGGATGCACCCTGGAGTGTATATGAAGTACACCTGGCAAGCTGGATGAGACCCGATAAGAATGATGAAGAAACGTATAACACGTATGACCAGATAACCGAGCATTTGGTCCCGTATGTAAAAGAAATGGAATTTACCCATGTGGAACTGATGCCGGTGATGGAGCATCCCTTTGACGGGAGCTGGGGCTATCAGTGTACCGGTTTTTTTGCGGCTACTTCACGTTTTGGCGATCCGCAGGGCCTGATGCGATTGATTGATGCATTTCACCAGGCGGATATTGGGGTGATATTAGACTGGGTGCCTTCCCATTTTCCGTATGATTCGCATGGCTTGTTCATGTTCGATGGCACTCATACGTTTGAGTATGCCGACATGCGAAAAGGATTTCATCCTGACTGGAACAGCTATATATTTAATTATAAAAGGGGAGAAGTAAAATCATTCCTGATCAGCAGCGCCCGGTTCTGGTTCGATATGTTCCATATTGACGGCATACGTGTAGATGCTGTTAGTTCTATGCTGAAGCTGAATTATTCCAGGGAGGAAGGAGAGTGGGAGCCGAATGAACATGGCGGTGATGGCAACCTGGAAGCGATCGCATTTATAAAAGATCTGAATCAGACCATCTACAGAGATTTTCCCGATGTACAGACCATTGCCGAAGAAGCCACCGACTGGCCGGGTGTGACCAAACCAACCTGGGGAGATGGATTAGGCTTTGGCATGAAATGGATGATGGGCTGGATGCATGATACGCTCGATTTTTTTGAACTCGATCCCGTGGCCCGTAAGTTTCACCAGGATAAGTTTTCGTTCAGTATGATGTACTATTATGATGAAAACTTCATGCTGCCGTTAAGCCATGATGAAGTAGTGCATGGCAAAAGTCCGATGCTGTTTAAAATGCCGGGTGATGAATGGCAAAAAGCGGCTAATCTCCGCCTGCTTTATACCTATATGTGGGCACATCCCGGCGCCAAGCTCTTATTCATGGGTGGCGAGTTCGGGCAGACCAGCGAATGGAATTATAAATCGGAATTAGAATGGCATCTGTTGCAATATGATGTGCACAAAAAACTTAAAGACTGCGTAGCTGACCTGAATAAACTCCTGAAACAGGAACCGGCCTTATATGAGAACCAATTCACCATTTACGGGTTTGAATGGGTGGATCTCAATCACCGGGAAGAATCGGTGATGGTGTATCGGCGGAAAGGAAAACTGCCCGAAGATGACCTGCTGATCGTGTTGAACATGACCCCGATAGTCCGTAACGACTGGGACATCTATGTAAGGGGAAAAACCTACGAAAAAGAGATTTTTAACTCCGATAGCGCAATATACTGGGGAACCGGCAACGTTTACAATCCTGACATCAGGTCGGAACTGGTTGACAAGGAACAGGAAATTTACCGGATACGGCTAAATTTACCCCCGCTGGCTGGCCTGATCCTGAAATAATTTGTACATTGTAATCCCTGAATGGAATAAGCCGTGTCTGTAACATGGTTTATCACCCTTAAAACAATTTGTGATGCTGATCCTATCGAATATCCGTACATCGAAAAACACCCTGCTGCGTGCAGTGCCGGCTACTTGTATTTTACTGGCCGTTTCTTCTCTTACATTTTCCCAGAACAAAGACAGCGCTGACCATTTTCTGCAAAAAGGATTACAGGAAAAACAGAATGGCAGAAGGATGGAATCACTGAAGCAGTTCGAAAAGGCATTGAAATTTGACACAACCAATCAGGCGCTTTTTACAGAACTGGCTTCTGCTTATATGGATCTTCGGAAGTATTACCAGGCAAGGGAAACGTACAAAAAATTAGAACAGCTGGGCGATCAGTCATCCACCAATTATAAGCATTTGCTTACGTTGTCCTATAACCTGAAGCAGCAGGATGATGTATTACTATATGCTGATAAACTAAAGAAAGCTGATCCGGCAGAGAAAGTAAATTTTTATATCGGTAAAGTGCATTACGACCGGGAAAACTATGGGGAGGCTATTAAAACATTGAACGAAGCAGTTAAGGAAGATCCGGCCAATGCTGAAGCGCCTTACATGATCGCCCGCAGCTATGCCGATATGCTGAACTATAAACAGTCCATCCCTTATTTCCAGAAAGCCATCGCCCTTGATAGCACAAAACCTTACTGGATCTATGAAATGGCGTTGATATATTATGGCATGAATGACAGTAAGAATACCCTGAAATATATGCTGGAAGCGGGTAATAAAGGTTTGACAAAAGGCAATGACTACCTGGAGAACCTCGGTATCGCTTACCTGGATGTCGGAGACCTGGAGAACGGTATTAAGATCATGAGCGAGATATTAAAAAGGAAGCCCAGCGATATCAATATCCTGAACATGGTGGCCGAGGCCTATTACTACAAAGGAAAGTATAATGATGCTATTGATTACTGGGACAGGATACTTGAGTATGATAAACAAAGTGCCTCTGCCCTGTACATGATCGGGATGAGCTACCAGAAGAAAGGGGATAAAGAGAAAGGACAGTTGCTTTGCGATAAGGCTATTGAAATGGATCCAAGCCTCGCCAACCTTAAACAGAAAAAACAAATGCCGGGCCTTTAAATATTGTTAACGGTAAAATAGGAAAACAGCCTCCGGCGACGGAGGCTGTTTTATTATGCCTGGTCACAGGCGGGTTGATTCCCCTTTTTACTTTTTATAAACCTTTACATTGTCATAATATACAACCGATGTTTCGGCAATGCTGCTGCCGCTGTAGAACCACCTGTTCTGACCTACTTTCCAATAGGGCGTACCGTTGCCATCTGTAGTGGCGCCGGTATAGGTATAGTACAGTACATCATCAATATACATTCTTATATAACCGGTAGTGTTATTGGCCCATTTGACCTCCCACCGAAGACGATACCAGGTGTTGGGTGTTATGGTCCTTACTGTGCCCGACTGATGTACGTTGCTTCCGTTTATATTACGTACTACATTGAACTTGCCGCCGTACGTGTATAACGAGAGAACGGCGCTTCCTGTACTGCTGTTAGGGTGCCATTGAATAGAGTGGCCGCCACCTTCAAACGTTTTCCAGTTCTCGTAATACACATCGTATTCATATACACCTTCCACAGGGTCAACGCCGCTGTATTGCATTTCGCTGCGGTAACCTGATGAGGTCTGCGGCTGGTTTTGTCTTACTTCAGATCGGAAAGAGCCCGGCCCGGTTTTGAAAGTAGTATAAGAAATAGTGTTGTAAGGTCCCTGGTTTGTGTTGATCGTTGATGCATTATCATATCCCGTTTGAAATACTAGCGTACCATAGCTGGTGGAAGGAGGCGTGACGGTAGCAGGGTTCACTGCCACAGAAACTGTCCTGTCTGCTGTTGCCCCAAGGTTGTCAGTTGCTCTCAGGTTGAAAACATAGGATCCTTCAGTTAGTCCTGTAACGGCTGTAACAGCAGCAGCAGGTGCAGAGATAGTAGCGGCTGCCCCGGAAACTTTTGTCCACTGGTACGATGCGATCGTTCCATCCGGATCAGAGGCTACACCGGTAAGCGTTACAGAATTCAGGGGAAGTGTAATGGTTTGCCCCGTCATCGTATTGATCGCAGGTGCCTGGTTGGATGTGGAAGGAGGGGGAGTAGCTGTATTCGTTGAGCTATTCTTTCCCCTTACTTCAAGTATGCAGGTGCCGGCTGATTGTCCGGATGGCAGTGCCAATCCTTCCTGGTATGCCGTAACTGCACCGGCATCTTTATAATAATGATAGGTTGAATAGGTACTGGCGCCATACGTATAGAGCAATTCCGTGGCATTATCCCTGTATTGTCTTTTTGAGCCCTCAATGGCTTTCCAATCGGATGTCACACAGATCAGCAAACTGTTCTCCTTTGTTGTATTGATGGAAACAGACGGTGTAGATTGCAGCGTGGCGTTTTTTACAGCGCCGCTTAATGTGGCTTCCTGGTTAATGATCACGTACGCAGCACTGGATACTTCGCCGTCAGGCCATGTGCTGGCGATGCTGATATTACCACCTGCAGCCAACACCGCTGTAAATATCTCTGCATCGCCACTTACATATTTGTGAGCCTGTGCTCTTTTTGTCCAGGTAAGAGATGGGCTGCTGGTAATAACGGCATCTTTCAATGAAGATTCGCAGGAAGTGGTCAGAACCAGCAAGGCGCCTGCTGGTACATTGGTAAGTGAATGGGTAGTTTTTTTAATACCCGTTTTGGTATCTGTTGCGATAATGGATACATCATTGGCAGTTCTCGCAGCGGCCGCCGTAATGCTTTCTGCTGTGATGGTCTCCTCATTGGCGGAGGATAACGCTTCAGTTGATATATCTTTCTGGCAACCGGCAATGAAAAGAGAACTTAGTAAAACAGCACCAGCCGGAAGTGCAATGCGAAGTTTACCTTCGAACGGACGTTTGAGGTTTTTCATAAAGTATTTTTGTTTGCCGCCATTAGCCAACTACTGTGCCGCCGGTAATTAACCAAAGTCAATAACGATGTTTATACAGGGATATACTTATGTGTATATCGATATATGCAGCAATAATCAAGAGGGAAGTAAAAAAATATTGATACCTGTCAATGCATTACCGTCGGAATATATTTATGCAGATCATCATTGATCACAGACAACGGGAGCGGTAATTGTTAAGGAATCGTAAAACTAAAGCAGCATCTTTATGGATGCTGCAAGGATAAAGAAAGTGTTGCAGGCGCTTACATCCTTTCAGGAACTTTAATGCCTAATAATGACATAGCCGAGGCGATCACGTTAGCGGTAAGTTGAGAAAGCTGAAGGCGGAGCTGTTTCTTTTCTTCCGACTCAGCACTCATTACCGAATGTTCTGTATAAAATGTATTGAATGATTTGGCCACATTAAATGCATAAATGGCGATCACGGAAGGGTTATGTTCCTGCAACGCCTGCTCCAGTACGATGCTGTACTGTTCCAGCAAGACGATCAGTTCTTTTTCTTTAGGCAGCAATTTCGCCGTTACCGGTTGCTGGTTAGCTGTAGCCCTTTCTTTTCTCAGTATGGATTTTATCCTGGCATGGGTATATTGTACAAAAGGCCCCGTGAACCCGTGAAAATC
The DNA here is from genome assembly GCA_016787085.1 of Chitinophagaceae bacterium. GTDB lineage: Bacteria > Bacteroidota > Bacteroidia > Chitinophagales > Chitinophagaceae > VBAT01. The sequence goes on from JAEUVJ010000053.1 coordinate 115,955, forward strand.
TATACTTTCTTCCGGGTTAAAGATCATTTTCTTTTTAGGGTCTACCCGCAGCAGGAAGAACTTTAAAGCACCCAGCCCGATCGTGTCATACAGTTCTTTCAGTTCATCAGCCGAAAAATCTTTTACCTTTCCAAGTTCTTCTGTGTGCTTCGCTGCAATGGCCACCATTTCATCTGTCATGTCATCTGCATCCACCACGGTACCTTCGCGGCTCTTCATACGCCCGGTAGGCAGTTCTACCATGCCGTAACTTAAGTGATAAATACCATCGGCGCCCGGCATTTGCAGCTTCTGCGCCATCAGTTTGAGTACCTTAAAATGATAATTCTGTTCATCGCCTACCACATAGATGCTTTCGCCCGGCTGGTATTCCTTCTGTTTTTGTTCAGCCAGCCCGATATCCTGTGTGATATAAACAGAAGTTCCGTCCTTGCGCATCACAAGTTTTTCATCCAATCCATCTGCAGTGAGGTCTATCCATACACTGCCATCTTCCTTTTGGAAGAAAACACCTTTTTCCAACCCCTGCCTGACGATGTCTTTTCCGAGCAGGTAGGTATCGCTTTCGTAATAGGTCTTATCAAAGTCGCTGCCGATACGTTTATAGGTAGTATCAAAGCCTTCATATACCCAGCCATTCATCTTTTTCCAGAGATCAATGACATCCGGTTTGCCGGCCTCCCAATCAACAAGCATTTGCTGTGCTGCTTTCATGACCGGGGCTTCTTTCTCCGCCTGTTCTTTGCTCATACCCCCGGTAGTAAGATCATCCACCTGTTTTTTATATTCATCATTGAACCTGACATAATACTCCCCGACAAAATGGTCGCCTTTCTTTCCTGTACTGGCCGGTGTTGCCCCGTTTGCAAAAAGCTGCCAGGCGATCATGCTTTTGCAGATATGAATACCCCTGTCATTAACGATGCAGGTCTTTACCACATCATAGCCTCCGGCTTTTAGTATGGCGGAAATGCTCCACCCCAGAAAATTATTCCGCAGGTGACCAAGGTGCAGCGGCTTATTGGTATTGGGAGAGGAGTACTCCACTATGATCGTTTTGCCATTCGGCTTTTTTGTCCCTGTATTTTTATCTGTATGGTTTGATCGCAGAAAATTCGTCCAGTAACTATCGGCTATTACAAGGTTCAGGAACCCTTTGATGACATTAAAAGAAGTGAATAATACAGGGTTGTTCTTTACCAGGGCTTCACCGATTTCCTGGCCCAGTTGCTCCGGGGATTTTTTCAGCTGTTTTACAAACGAAAAAAGCACCAGTGTATAATCGCCTTCAAACTCAGGCTTGGTCGTGTTGACAGTCAGGTCGGGCTCGCTGAGGGCCAGTCCGTACAGTTCTTTCAGCGTTGTTATCATCAGCGGCTTAATATCATGGGCTATGCTCATGCCTGTCTTCGTTTTGGCTGCGAATGTACGAAGTGAATAAGGTTCATCCGGGTTTTGTAAAGGAGAATTTGGGAGATGGCTTTTCTTTCAATTACTTTGCGGCGTTTTGAGACAGCATTTCCATAGCGTAAGGGATTTTCTTCTTCCCATCATTGATTTTTTTTATCCGCCTTTTCGCCGGCTGATGAACCTGCAGACCTTCCGGTATGCAGTATCCGGCGGCAGCAATGTGTTATTGGGCTTCCTGGTCTATTTTATCAGCTTCAGGTATGTTTTTGCAGAAAAGGAATTTCATTTTGGCATATACGCCTTCAAAGCACACGTGGCGGCCCTTTTTGTTTCTTTCTGCATTACTTTCCCCATTGGCTTTTTTATGTCAAAATATGTGGTGTTCAGCGATTCGAAAATGAAAGGCAGGATACAACTGTTCCGGTATTTCATGATCTGCATGTTCAACCTGGTGCTGAACTATATCCTGCTCAAGATAATGGTAGAGCAATTTCATGTATATGCCGTGATCGCCCAGGTCCTGACCACAGCCATCGTTATTGTTTTCAGCTACCTGGCACAACGTCATTTTTCTTTCAAGGCGGCTGCTATCGAAGAGGAAACTACAGGCTGAACTCTGCCGACTCTACTTTCACCGATAAGTTCCCGCTGCAGTTGCTGCGGATAACGAGGAAGCGGCTTAGCGGGTAAATACCGATCAGCCTGATGTCATCTACGTTGCCGTTGCTGCTGATCCCTTTCATCCATTCATGGTTCAGTTGCTGGTTGATACTCACTTTGGCCGTATCAATAAATGAAGTGAGGTCGTACTTCGTGTATTTGCTGATCTCATTGACTATGCGTCTGCTGAAAAGCCATTCCGCTGATTTCAGCAAGGCGTTCTTTGAGCGGATGTCAAAATCAATATCCCTGATCTCGATGATGCGTTTTTCCCTGTCATACGCCGGCTTGCCGGTCAGGTAAAACGTGCCTTTATTACTGCCGGAGAAATTCACCTTGATCACAAGTTTCTCGTTGCCTTCGCCTACCAGCTTACAATCATCTATGATGAATTTTTTCCTGATCGGACCTTTGTTGAAATCAAATTCCTTGCCTGCCAGTTGCCGGTTCATAATATAGCTGAGCGAATCATAATTCAATACGGCATCAAGAAAAATGGAAAATCCCTGCCGCCTGCTGAAATCACTTAAAGCGGGAACAGCCGATGTTTTGTCCGCCTGTCTTTCAAAACTGATCACCGGCTTGGCCGACAACCCGAGATATAAATACAAAGAATCATTCCTGGCAAAAAGATTATTGATCCGCAACCGCTGGGGGTTCATCTGCAACCAGCCCATACCATAAATATTATACGACTTGCTCAGTTGGTCCCATACCTGCTGAAAGCGGGGCCTCAGGTCCACTACGCTGTAATTCTTTTCCATCGCTGCTTTGGCCGCATCTAATTCCTCCTTCAATCCGTTCATCACCTGTTTAGTGATGTCCTGGTTCCAGAAGCAAACCTTGCAGTTGTCCAATGGCTGCGGCTCATTTCGCCGGATAGTAAGTTTTACCTTGTAATCAGGTTGTACGGCCATCGAGTTGGTGAAAGATACATTCACTCTTCGTTCCGGTTCGTCAAAACCACAGCGGCAGGGCGGCGTCCAGGGAGAAACAGCAGCACCCATTACGCAGACCCTGGTAGACCCGATGATCTTATACAGGCCGGTAAAACCAAGATTCATGGTTGTTCCCGATACCGTCATCTGTAGCGGGCTGCGGCGAAACACATATTTATAGCGCATGTCACAACCTTCCTGCACCCAATCATCCGGGTAGCCTTCTGAAGTAAAAAGCGTGTCCACATTTTTTTCTGCCAGGGCATACACCGGTTTCAGGCTGATCTGGATGGGAATATTGATTTCCGATACCGGCAGTGAATCAAGATTGAAATCTGTTTCTGTGAGCACAGGTTTTTCAGAAATGATCTTTTTGGAGCTGCCACAGGAAACGAGAATAAGGGCTAAGGCCGCTGCTGCTGGAATAATTCCTTTCATGTTTTTCATTGACGGACTAAAAATACTGAAAGTGGATAAGAGACAAAGTGAAGGAAAGGAGAAAAAGAAGGAAAAGAGGGATAATACGGGTGGCAGGACGCAATTCTCACGGCGGAAGTACATTATCCAGGATCATTTAATATTCTTTGTTACCCCGATTTCGGTACCCGATCATAGCCGCTGCAATTGCAGCCACAATGAGCCCGGTGTCTTCATACATTCCTAATGCAAGTGCTGCGGAAAACCCGATCACTGACCATATAAAGGGGATGATCAGCAGATAAAGAGACAATCGTTTCTCTGCGAGCAATAGCATACCGAATGTGTAGATGGTGGTAGGACAGGGAAGTCCAAACGTAGGGGAATATGGGTAAGCGTGGCCGGTAAAATAGCCAATGGCCGGGTAAATAAGTAAGGCGTAGATGATCACCAGTACAGCAGCAAAGCCGTTGGTGCTTTTACGAAAATGAAAAGATACATTTTTGCTGAACCCGTATAACAGGAAAAATATTCCCTGCAGAACAAACAGGGTCCCGAATACATAGGCTGCTGTATTGATCCCGGAAAAGAAATAGTAGTGATAAACTATACCCATCCATAACCATAGTACAGAAAGTACTGTAAGTGCCCATCTGCCGGGGACAGATCTTTTTATGATCATAATGATCATTGCGGTTGCGGTCAGCCAGAAAATGACCTGCAGCGGCCATATGGCTCTATTATAGTCTTTAAAAACTTCCAGGAACTCTTGTATGGTAAACGGCAGTTTCATATAATGAAATTGCAGGCTATAACCCGGCAACGTTTACTTTTCTGTATGGCTTGTCTTTGGATTGTAAAGACGGGCATTCACTATCAGTAAAACCGGGATAAACAAATAGCAAATGCCTGATAGTATTTCCCAGCCTGCTGTGACCATCAGTATAGCGGCGATACCTACAGCGGCATTCAAAATGGCCCCGCTTCTTTCCTTACGGGTGAACAGGACCTCAAATTGATTCAGTTCCAGTTTTTTTCTGACATACAGGACCCGCTGGTACATGAAGAACAATAACAGCCATATCATACAATAACCGGCGCTGAAGAGCATGATCAGCTGCGAAAAATCTCCGGGGTTCATGATCGCTATTCCCTTTTCCGTTGCTTCCGGGAACAGGTTGATACCTGTCCACGAAAAGAGCAGCAAGGAGAATAAGAACTTCAATGGGTATACATAAAAGAGAATGACGGCGAGATAAGCGAGGTTAAGAAAGATGGTGATGCGGTCATTCAGTCCATAGCGGCGGAAGAACTTATACTGCTGGTACCAGAACAAAAAGATCATCGCCACCGTGGCAAAAAAAGGAACGGCTCCCTGCAAAATGATCTCCAGTTCGTGAAATGTCTGCGGTACTTCCAGCGCTACGACCAGCAAAGACACAGAGAAAGCAAATACGGCATCACTCAACGCTTCAATGCGAAGTATTTCTTTGCCCCGTTCCCTGAAATGTGGCTGGTGCAATGGCCCGAATACTTTTTTCCGGATCATAGATCACTGTTTTCGGCGGAGCAAGTTACCGGCTATGAAAGGGTAATTATATGATTTTGGTTAGGAGGGCCCGTGATGCCACGGCAAGCATTGTTATACTTTGACTTTTCTCAAGGACGGTGGTAATTTTTTTTGGTAATCAATAAAACGGTACTTTCCTTTAATAATCAAAAACCAGACATCTATGTTACAAAAACTCTGCATGGCGGGTATTATCATGCTTGGCATGGTCATTCCCTGCACACTGGCTGCACAGGTCAAAAAACCTGTTCCTGTAAAACCTAAAGTAGTGGTGGACTCTGCTGCCGCCAAAAAAGATTCCTTGTGGAAAGAAGCCGTGAAAGGGAAACGAAAAGCGGAGGGCATGTTCACGCTTTACCAGGATACTGCATCCGGCAGTTTGCAGCTATATATCCGCAAAGACCAGCTCGATAAGGAATTCATTTACCAGAGTTTTTCGATGGGAGGCCCCGGCAGTTTATTCCTTAACCAGAATATGCTGCGGGAAACATGGGTGTTCAAGATCAAAAAGGCCTACAACCGTCTTGATTTCATCCGCTGCAATGTCAATTTCTATTATGATCCATCCAATGCTATCAGCAAAGCTGCCAATGTAGATGTAAGTGACGCTGTTTTTTATGCTGATAAAGTGGGTGCTGAAGATTCACTGGGTTACCTGGTAAAGGCAGACGGTCTGTTCCTGAGTGAAAAGTTAGACCCGGTAAAACCTAATTTTCCTCCCAATATTCCTCCCGGAGCCATCTTTAATGTAGGGAGTTTGGTAGCAGACAAATCAGGCTATGAAAAGATCCGTTCTTTTCCGAATAATACAGATGTGGTCGTCTCCTTAGCATACGATAACCCCGCACCTTTGAATTACGGCGATAAGTCCATTACTGATGCGCGGTATGTGAGGGTCAAGATGCAGCACAGTTTCCTGGAGATGCCGAAGAATGATTACAAGCCCCGGTTTGATGACCCCCGTGTCGGGTACTTCCTCCAGGAAACGGATGATATGACCTCCACGAAAGCGACACCCTACCGCGATATGATCAATCGCTGGCATTTGGTGAAAAAAGATCCGAATGCAGCAATGAGCGAACCGGTGGATCCCATTGTATGGTGGGTGGAGAACACGACACCGCTTGAATTAAGACAGATCATCCTCAATGCTGGCAATAAATGGAATGATGCCTTTGAAAAGGCCGGTTTCAAAAATGCAGTGGTGATGAAAATGATGCCCGACACAGCAACATGGGATCCTGCTGATATACGCTACAACGTGATACGCTGGGTCTCTTCTGATCTTGGATATGCTATCGGGCCAAGTTTTGTCAACCCGCGAACAGGACAGATACTCGGTTCGGATATCACCATTGATTTCGGTTTCATGGGCGGTATTATCAGCGAGCAGGATGTATTCAGACCGGTCGGTTATCCTTCACTTGAGATGACAAAATCAATGGCAGCCATGCGTAATCATTTTATGAGTTGCGATATGGCCAAAGGCATGCAGATGCAGTTTGCCGCAGGGAATATCATTGCTGAATGTTTTGATGCCACACCGGATGAACTCGCCACATTGAAAGAGCAATTCTTTACCGAGCTTATCTTACATGAGATGGGGCATACCCTCGGGCTGAACCACAATATGAAATCGAGCCACATGCTGAGCCCGGCCGAACTGAACGATAAGAATATGACAAGGCAATATGGTGTGACCGGCTCTGTAATGGATTATTCTGTAGTGAATGCGGCACTGGATCGCAGTAAGCAGGCCGATTATTATACCACCACACCGGGGCCTTATGACAAGTGGGCTATTGAGTACGGCTATACTCCTTTCTCAGCAGCCAATGAAAAAACCGGTCTGGAAAAAATACTCGGCCGCAGTACGGAACCTAAACTCATTTTTGGAAATGATGCCGATATCGCTTTTATCGGCGGAGGTATTGATCCGAGAGTGAATGTATGGGATATGAGCAGTGATATGGTGACATACGGTACTGACCGTTTCAAACTGGTGAACGAACTGATAGGTAAATTAAAAGATAAGTATGCCAAACCCGGCGGCACCTATGCAGATATGCGCTGGAAATACAATATGCTCGTCAACCAGCGTTATTCGATGGCCATCCCGATCGCTATGTATATCGGCGGTATCTATGTGGACCGGAGTTTTGTCGGGCAAAATCCGTCCACTGCACCATTCACGCCGGTGCCGGTGGATTACCAGAAGAAAGCATTGGATGTATTGAACACCTATGTTTTTTCACCCAATGCCTTTGATGCGGACAGTTATTTGTTCCCTTACCTGCAACGGCAAAGAAGAGGTTTCAATTTCTACGGCAGCCCGGAAGATCCCAAACCGGAACTGACCGTTTATTATATGCAGTCGTATGTACTGCAGTGCATACTGAATGAATATACGCTGGGAAGGGCAAATAGGACCACATTGTATGGCAATACATATCCTGCTGCCAACATCATGAATGATGTAACGGGGATGGTGTTTGATGCGGATAGCAAAGGCGATGTGAACTTGTACCGCCAGAATCTGCAGACGGAATATGTGAAAATGGTAGCGGCGATATTACTAAAAGGTAATTACGATGACCCGTCCAAAGCAGCGGCCCTGAGTACATTGAGAAGTATCAAAGAAAAATTGAAAAAGGCTGGTGCCGGAAACGAACAGACCAAAGCGCACCGGGAGAACCTGCAATTCTTAATTGACAAAGCGCTGGTGATAAAATAAACTGACCCGATGGGATAGCCCCGGTTCATGATGTCCATGAACCGGGGCTATTCTTTTTTACAAGTGACCGGTAAAAAAGATATATTGCATAATAGATCGCTCATTGTAGCCCTTTCCTTAGAAATATTTCCTGCTATTCACCTGCACCTGGTCTTCAGCAGATGAAACTAAACGAACGCCTGCCATAAACAGAAGGGTTGAAATGCTTTTCCATTCAGCCGGGGAAAGCCTGCCTGTGCCTGATGCATAGAAGAAAGCACAGTGGGAGAAGTATTTCATTTCAGAAATGCTGTTACATACACTGAACTGACAAGCACGAATGATGAGCAATGCCGAAAATGAACGTTTAGCCTGGTCGTCCAATAACCGCAACTGGAAGAAATGGGGGCCCTATCTTTCCGACCGGCAGTGGGGTACGGTGCGGGAAGACTACAGCCCGGAAGGCAATACCTGGAATTATATCAATCATGACCTGGCCCGCAGCTATGCCTACCGCTGGGGCGAAGATGGTATCGCCGGTTTTTGTGATGCTGACCAGATTCTATGCCTGGCGCCTGCATTCTGGAATGGTAAGGACACTATATTGAAAGAAAGGCTTTTCGGATTAACGAACGGTGAAGGCAATCATGGTGAGGATGTGAAGGAATTGTATTTTCATCTCGACTCATCGCCAACACATTCGTATTGTAAATTCTTATACAAATACCCGCAGGTCGCTTTTCCTTATCTCGAATTGCTGCAGCAGAATAAACGAAGCCGGCTGAGCCCGGAGTTCGAACTGCCTGATACCGGCATTTTTGATGATAACCGCTACTTTGACTGCTTTGTCGAATATGCCAAAGCCGATATCAATGACATCCTCCTGCGCATCACGGTGCATAACCGCGGCAATAAGGCTGCAGAGATACATGTACTGCCGCAACTCTGGTTCCGCAATTTCTGGAAACACAATGCCCGCTTCAGCAGACCGGAGATCGTGTCGCTTTCTGATTCTTGTTTGCAGGCCCATTCGTCCCGCAACGGCAGTTTTTATTTTTATCATGAAGGTGGCGAACAATTGTTCTGCGACAATGAAACAAATAACCGCCGGATGTATCACCGGACGAATGATTCATTGTATGTAAAAGATGGGATCAACAATTACGTGGTCAATGGCGCCAACACTGTGAACCCGGCAAAACGGGGCACAAAGTCAGCTGTATGGTTCAAAGCAATTATTCCACCCGGCTCATCGAAAACTTTCAAGGTAAGATTGAGTAAAACAGAGATGGAAGATCCGTGGGCAGAGTTCGATGTGATCTTTACGAGACGTATCGCTGATACAAACCATTATTATGAACAACTGGCACCGGCAACGCTTTCTCCCGAGCGAAAAACTTTATTGCGGAGTGCCGCCGGTGGTTTGTTATGGACAAAACAATTCTATTATCTCGATGTATTCAAGTGGCTCTTTGGCGAACCGAATGAAACGCCGCCGCACCGGGCGCATAAACGCAACTATGACTGGCAACACCTGACCTGCCGCAACATCATTTCCATGCCGGATAAATGGGAGTATCCCTGGTTCGCTGCATGGGACCTTGCCTTTCATGCAGCCACCTTCGTGCATGTGGATCCTGATTTTGCCAAGCAGCAATTGCTCGTGGTGCTGCGGGAATATTACATGCACCCCAACGGGCAGATACCGGCATATGAATGGAACTTCAGCGACGTGAACCCTCCTGTGCATGCATGGGGGGTGTGGTACGTGTTTGAAGCGGATAAAAAAAAGACAGGCGTGCCAGACTGGGATTTTTTAGAAAGGGCTTTCCAGAAACTGCTGATGAACTTTACCTGGTGGGTGAACCAGAAAGATGCGAATGGTACAGACATCTTTGAAGGCGGTTTTCTTGGTTTAGATAACATTGGAGTATTTGACCGGAACCACATGCCGCCGGGTATTAAAAAATTACAACAGGCCGATGCCACGAGCTGGATGGCGATGTATGCGATCAATATGCTGCGCATGTCGCTGGAACTGGCAAAACACAATAAGGCCTATGAGGAATCAGCAGCGAAATTCTTCCGCCACTTCCTGAACATCGGCTGGGCGATGCACCATATTGGTAAAAAAGATATTTCGCTCTGGGATGAAGAAGATGCGTTCTATTATGATGCCATCCAGTTCGAGAATGGTACAAGCCAGCGCCTGCGCATCCGTTCACTGGTCGGCATCATTCCGCTGCTGGCGGTGGAGATCATGCATAGCTCTGTGTTCGAAAATCTGCGGCAGTTCAATACACGGTTAGAGGTGATCAGGCTGACAAGGCCCGACCTCACCCGTATCATTTCCGATATTGATAAAAAGAACAAGGACGGCAATTATCTTTTCGCCATTATGATCGGCGACCGGATGGAACATTTGCTGAAACGCCTGCTCGATGAAGCGGAGTTCTTATCTGACTATGGTATCCGCTCTCTTTCCAAAGTACACCAGGAGCGGCCCTATGTATTCGGGTACATGGGGCAGCAGTATAACATCCGCTATGAGCCGGGTGAAAGTTCCAGCGATATGTTTGGCGGCAATTCCAACTGGCGGGGGCCCATCTGGCTGCCGCTGAATTACCTGATCATTCATTCGCTGCGGAAATATTATGAATACTATGGCGACCAGTACACCTATGAGTTCCCGGCGGGTTCCGGAAAAAAACTGAACCTGAAACAAATAGCCAATGAGCTGACGAAACGCCTGCTGAAGATATTTGAACGCAATGAAGAAGGAAAATTTCAATACCATGCTGCCGGTCAGCCTTTATGGTCGGAAGAACATTTTAAAGAGCACCACCTATTCTATGAGTTCTTTCATGGTGATACGGGGCAGGGCCTCGGCGCTTCTCACCAGACGGGATGGACTGTACTGATCATGAATCTACTTGTGGAGATGGATGAGGGATGATGGATAGCCCAGGCGTCCCGGAGGGACGTACCATGGGTTAGATATATGATAATGAGAGATGCGGTTAGCGTCCCATCGGGACGCATGGTGCAGTATGCCGGATAAAGGGAATCACCAAACGTTCCTACGGAACGTAAGAACATCCGTCGCTGTTAGTGTTACCTACGAAATGTCCCGATGGGACATAAAGCGAACCCCCTGATCCTTTATTGTTTTACCGGAGGCATGATGCTTCCTGCGTTCCATCAGAACGCATCGTAGGTTAGATATGATGATGTGTGATGCCGGTAGTGTCCCATCGGGACGCATGATGCAGTATGCCGGATGAGTTGAAGCACCAAACGTTCCTACGGAACGTCAGAACATACGTTGCTTACAGTGTTACCTACCAAATGTCCCGATGGGACATAGAGTGAAGCTCCTGATGCTTGTTGTTTTGCCAAAAGCTGGCGATGATTTTTGTGGACATGGTGTGCTTCTTTTGGTTTTGATTATACTGTGTTTTCTCTTTTAACCAAGTTGTTTTCCAGTTGTTCTGTAACTTCTTTAACAAATTCTCTTCCTTTCGCAACAGAGTTGTTTCCGCCCATTAAATCATAGACTAGAAATACGTGTTCAATTGCTTCGTTTACTAACGTCTCTGTCAGAGCTGTTAGATCAATTCCTGAAATATCTTTGGTGTTAGGTTTTAGTTTGTTTATTATTCTTGCCGCAGCATACATTGAAACATGAAATTTAATATCACCGATTTGAATTCGTGAAAGTTTAGGCTTATTAAATTTCTTTATTATTTTTTCAACTGCTTCATGTATTGCAACTGTTTTGTAATACAGTTCGATTGGAATTTTAGCGTCAAAAATACCTTCGTAGTCGGCGTTGCTTTTTATTAAAGTTGAAGGTCTTGCTCTTGCGTAGTCAGGTTTTTGATGCAGGATTGCCATCACAACTTGAGCTAAGTATGGGATGCTTACTATTCTGTTTATTGGCCTTCCTTGGTTCTTATGATAATTTTTTCTTCGATCATAATAAAAGCCTTTTGAGATTAAGTAATCCTCAATGTCTCTATGAATAGGATCGGTTGCTCTCAATGAAGCAGGGGGAATATTCGTTTGGCTATTTGTTGCTTTGATTACTTTTAACCTGCTGCTCTCATCAGTCGTTTTTACAACCCTAATAAGAACGTTCCTGTTATCACCTTCAACTTTATTTGTTCGGAAATAATTAAAAATTTCAAAAGATGTTTGCAGCCCATTTACAATTTGAGGGTCCTCGATATTCAATACTTTGCTTGCAAAAGAAGCATTAGATGCCGTAATGGTTATTCCATTATTTAGCCACCAAAAATCCTCGGATGGTTTGCTGGTCATTAATGTATCCTTTATCGCACTGTTTACTTCGACGGTTCCTTGATAATCTCGAATATTGGCATCAAAAAAATTTTTTATTAACGCATCTTTTTCGTCCCTCAGAAAATCGTAATAACTTTTTACTGGGGCTAACGCTATATATCCCCCATCCTGTGTTGAAATTGGATTGTCTGAAAGGACAATTCCCTTTGACTTTATTTGTTCCCGGCGTGATAACTCTATTAAATCTCCTGCAGTCAAAAAAGTAAAAACAGTTTCTGCCTTATCAAAGTGTGTCTTTATGGCAGCTTCCAGATTTGGGACTTTCCTTGAGACGTTTGGATGAACCTCTGTTCCTTTAGTAGCATAGAAATAGTGAAATCTCAGTATTGGAAATTTTGACGCAAGGTGTAAGTATTGCCTTCGAAGAACATCTATGTTGACAAGAAGGTCATTGTTATAAACCATTCTTAGGCTATCTATGGATTTTGTTAGATCAAATAAATCAATAGCTGATGATGTGCATTTTTCAATAGCAGACTCACTGAAGCCGGTTGTGTTTTTAGACTGGATAATGAATACGTCAATAATAGAATTTCTTTTCCCGTCAATTAAATCACTATCTCTTTGCACTAATTCTGAATTAACAAATGTATAAATAGCATCAATGCCTCCATCGCCGCCATTATCAACAATGCCTTCATCAGTTTCATCATATGAAAGTTCATAGTTTTTTAGGACCTGATCTGTTACAAATAGGTGAAAGTAGTCGTCGTCGCTAAAATTGCCAGCCAAAGATGTCTTTTGTTGGTCCAAAAGGGTGTCTAAAATTATCTGTTGATTCGTTGACATAATGATGTTTTAAAATGCCCGCAATAATTACTCTATTTTGCTATGGTTTCATTCATTCCGGCTCTTTAAAGATATACTGCTCTTCATAGTCAATCCCAAATGCTTTTAATAACCGCCGGTATTCATCAAGAAAGGTTTCTTTTTTGTGATGCGCTTCCTGGTTCTGTATGTAACGGATCACATTGTCCACATGGCTTTTGGAATACGAGAAAGCGCCAAAACCTTCCTGCCAGGCAAATGAAGAGAGGCAAAACCTGTTTGCTTTGACCCATTTGCTGCTCTCTGCTTTTATATTCTGTACCAATGCAGAGATGGCCTGTTGCGGCCGCATACCAACAAAGATGTGTATGTGGTCGGGCATACTGTTTACCTGCAGCATCTTGTGTTCGTTGTTCTGGATAATACCGGAGATGTATTGGTGTAACCTGTCTTTCCATTTTGGAAGGATAAGCGACGCCCTGTACTTTACGGCAAATACAAGCTGTATATGTAGCTGGGAGTAAGTGTTGGCCATCGGATAAGGTTTGGCGAAATGAATATACAAAAGATTTTGACAGATCATCAACCCCGGCTGCTGCAGATGTGAGTAACTGGCGGAGATAAGCACCAGGCGTTCCTCCGGAACGCTGGGTCGCCTGAGTTTGCGGTGTTACCCATCAGATGTCCCTCCGGGACATGGCAGCGTCCCGGAGGGACGTGTCATGGGTTAGATGATGATGATGAGAGATGCCGGTAGCGTCCCATCGGACGCATGGTGCAAAGATGGTGGGGAAGTTAGTACCAAACGTTCCTACGAAACGTCAGAACATCCGTCGCCGATAGTGTTACCTACGAAATGTCCCGATGGGACATAGAGTGAAGCTCCCGATTCTTTATTGTTTTACCGGAGGCATGATGCTTCCTGCGTTCCAGCGGAACGCATCGTAGGTTAGATATGATGATTTATGATAGGATAGCGTCCCATCGGGACGCATCGTGCAGTTGTCCGGACGGTTAAGCACCAAACATTCCTACGAAACGTCAGAACACTCGTCGCTGATAGTGTTACCTGCGAAATGTCCCTCCGGGAAATGCGCCGGCCTTCCCTCGGAATCTTCCCGGGTTGCATTGTTCCGGGCATACAATATCTTAGCATCCAAATTTGTATTGCATGCTACCTATCATCGAATGTGTTCCCAATTTCAGCGAAGGGATTGACCTCAGCATTATCAAACAGATCACTGATCAAATTGAATCAGTAGAAGGAGTGAGGTTACTCAACGTAGATCCCGGTAAAGCCACCAATCGTACCGTGGTCACGTTTGTCGGCCACCCGGACGCTGTGGTCAATGCTGCATTCCTGGCCATCAAAAAGGCCGGTGAACTGATTGATATGAGCAAACACAAAGGCGAGCATCCCCGCATGGGCGCCACAGATGTTTGCCCGCTGATACCGATTGCCAATATCAGCATGGAAGAAACAGCAAAGTATGCACAAGCCCTTGCCAAAAGAGTGGGAGAGGAGCTGGCAATACCTGTCTATCTCTATGAGGCAGCACAGCCGGATAAAAACCGCAGCAATCTTTCTGTGATACGTGCAGGAGAGTATGAAGGTTTTTTCAAAAAGATAAAAGAGCCACAATGGAAACCTGATTTCGGCCCGGCAGAGTTTGATGCAAAGAGGGGAGGAACAGTGATCGGGGCAAGAGATTTTCTCGTAGCATACAATGTCAATCTCAATACCACTTCCACCCGCCGTGCTAACGCTATTGCTTTTGATGTAAGAGAGGCGGGAAGAAATGTAGTAGAGAATGGTGTAAAGGTGAATAAACCCGGCAGCCTGAAGTGTGTTAAAGCCATTGGGTGGTATATCGAAGAATATGGTATCGCACAGATCAGTATCAACCTGACCCATATCAATACTACGCCGGTGCATATTGCTTTTGATGAAGTGTGTAAGAAAGCAGAAGCAAGGGGCATTCGTGTCACCGGTAGCGAGATCGTCGGGCTGATCCCGTTAAAAGCGATGACCGATGCCGGTAAATATTTTCTGCGCAAGCAGCAACGTTCAACCGGTGTATCGGAAAAAGAACTGATCAGGATCGCTGTAAAATCTATGGGACTGGACGAACTTGGCCCTTTCAAACCGGAGGAGCGCATCATTGAATATATGTTGAAAGATAAAGCGGACAGCAAACTGGTCAGTATGACGCTGACTGATTTTGCCAATGAAACGTCGAGTGAAAGCCCGGCGCCGGGCGGGGGTTCTATTGCCGCGTATGTGGGTTCATTAGGTGCTGCTTTAGCCACGATGGTAGCGAATCTTTCTTCGCATAAGAAAGGGTGGGATGAACGATGGGAAGAATTCAGCGATCACGCAGAGAAAGGAGAGGAGTATAAAACAGAATTGCTCCGGCTCGTGGACCAGGACACGAAAGCCTTTAACCGCATTATGACCGCATTCGGTCTGCCTAAATCAACGGATGAAGAAAAGGCCGCCCGTTCCAAAGCGATACAGGAGGCTACGAAGTTTGCCATCGAAATACCTTTTAAAGTGATGCAAACCGCCTGCGACAGTATGGAAGTGATCAAAGCGATGGTCGAAAAAGGGAATCCCAATTCGGTATCGGATGCCGGTGTCGGCGCTTTATGTGCCCGGACCGCGGTGATGGGCGCCTTTATGAATGTCCGGATCAATGCGGTGGGTTATGATGATAAAACATTCGTGGAAGAGATCGTGGCAAAAGGCAGGGAGATCGAGAATAAAACGATAGTGCTGGAAAACGAAATATTAACTACTGTGAACGGGAAAATAGGAATATAATCATCCGCCAATGCTACGAATGAAAAGGGTCAGTATGATCGTTCCCTCTGTTATTTTGCTATCTCTTTTCCTTTGCCGCTGCGTCGTTTCGAAGATGCGCTGGAGTGACAACAAAGCTCAACGTGTTTTCAAAAGTAAGAACGTACCGCTGGATATTCGTGACACGGTGCTGGAAGGCCGGCATATTCATTATGCGGTTTGTGGCCCTGATACATTACCCTCATTGGTATTTGTGCATGGTTCTCCCGGCAGTTGGTTTCATTACATGAAGTTTATGTGGGATGATAGCCTGAGAAAAAAATTTCGCATCATCAGTTTTGACCGCCCGGGTTTTGGATACAGTGATTATGGCAAAGCCACTCACCTGCAGGATCAATGCAAACTGATCTTACCCGTTTTACAAAGGTTAAAGACAGATCAGCCCATGTTTTTGTGCGGGCATTCGTATGGCGGACCGGTGGCTGCGAAGTTAGCAGCCGATGCGCCTGACCTTTTTAAAAAAGTGATCATTGCCTCAGGTGCACTTGACCCTGCATTGGAAAAGAAAGAAACATGGCGGCTTGTGATGGATAAAAAACCTTTGTTCTGGTTTCTGCCGGGTGCCTTTCAGCCATCGAATACGGAACTTTTGTACCTGAAAGAAGACCTGAAGCCCCTGGCCAAAGACCTGGATAAAATAACTACCGATGTGATCTTTGTCCATGGAGATAAAGATACCTGGGTGCCCATCGAAAATGTGGCCTATGGGAAAAAAATGATGGTGAATGCCTCTGGTATCCGCATTGATACGATCAAAGGAGCGGGTCACCAGGTTCCCTGGAAGAACCGGGAAGATTTTAAAAAGATACTCCTTGCTCTGGAATAAAAATATTTCCCATAGCTTTAAAGAACCAATAAAACCGGGGCAATGGAAAATACAGCAACAAAGGCACAGCCGGCGGAGCCAAAGACAGGCAATCTGCGCCACCTGAAGATATACAACAAACAGGATGTTCTTTCCCTGACAAAGATCCGTCGTTTCGAAACCAAGCTCGGTGAAAGACTGCAGGTGATCAGTGATGCAGGCAATATTGAGAACTCGCTGGCCACTTCTACTGCTAAATATGTCTTGTTCGGCGTACCGGAAGATCTGGGTGCAAAAGGGAATTACGGTATTGGGGGAACGGATACGCTGTGGATACCCTTTCTGCAAAGTTTCCTGAACATACAGAGCAATGATTTTCTGGATGGCGAGGAGATATTACTCTTCGGCCATTTTGATTTCGGCGATATACAATACCTGATAGATACAACAGCAAAGAATGAAGATGAAAGAATCGAAGCTTACCGTCATGCCGTGAATACGATAGATGAGGAAGTCGAGCACCTGGTAAAGCAGATAACTGAAGCTAAGAAGATACCCATCGTTATCGGCGGGGGTCACAATAATACTTACCCTTTAATTAAAGGCGCAGCCAAAGGCTGGCACAAGGCAGGCGTAATACCACTGGCCCAGATCAACTGTATCAACCTGGATGCCCATGCCGATTACCGCCCTATGGAAGGAAGACATAGCGGCAATGCCTTCCGCTATGCGGAAGAAGACGGTTATTTACAGAAATACTGTATCGTGGGATTACATGAGAATTACATCCCGCAAAATATCTGGATAGATATTGTCAATAATCCTTTTATTGATTGTATCACGTTCGAAGATATCTTTATTCATGAGAAAAGATCATTCATCCAGGCAGTAGCCCACGCCACCGGTTTTACGGAAGATACGCTCACCGGTATAGATATTGATCTCGATGGCATCCAGAATACACTCAGCAGTGCGATGACGCCTGTAGGTTTTTCCCCCATTCATGCAAGACAATATGTTTCGTTCGCTGCTGCAGATGCCAAGCCTGCTTACCTCCATATCTGCGAAGGAGCGACAAGATTAGCTGACGGACGTACCGATACCACCAGCGGCAAACTGATCAGTTACCTGGTGAGTGATTTTGTAAAAGGAAAAAATACCTGATCAGAAAACTGAACTGCTGATCTTACTGTCTGTTTTGTCAAAGGCTTTCCGGAAGCGTATCATTGCCTTATCTGCTTCTCCCTTTTTCTTCTGACCAGAAAGACTCTGATATAATCCATACAAGGCCCATCCATTCTCATTGTTGTACTTCAGGTCATCCAGGAAAGCCTGTTCTGCTTCCTTGTAGCGGCCAGCCAGTACATACGCATTGCCGAGATAATGTTTGGGATTGAGTATCCAGTCGCGGGGCTCATTGTAAACCATGTTTTGCTCGATAGAATCGGCCATTTTAAAATGACGTATAGCGCCATCATATAATTTGCGCTGCTCATGGATCACTCCCAGTAACAGCTGCTCAGCTACCATAGCTCCTTCAATGGCTGCAGAAAAAGGGGAGAGTGGTATATTCAACGAACTATCCTTCATGAATTCTCTCATCAGGTCAAGCTCTTTTGATGCCTCAGTCATATTCTTTTGATAAGCATATGCCATACCTTTTGAAAAGTGGTAAAGGACATTGACATAGATCATGGAGGCTTCCGGTTGCGGGCGGTTCAATATCTCAGTCCACCTGCCGAAGCGTATATCAACCAGTACCGGCGTCATATAGATGTATTGTACATAGTTGCCCATAGCCCCGGGAATACCTAAATAATCTTTAGGAATACTCTCTACAGTTTCTTTTGCTGATCGTATGGAGTAAGCCAGCATACCGCCCAGCATGGCATTATTGGTTTGCATGTGCAGGTTGTGAATGGCATACAAAAAATCAGCGCCGGTGACAGGGGCGTACAAAGCGATAGACTTTTTGTAACTGTTCACCGCATCTTCATTCACGGAAACACCTTTGTTGTAATGGCCGGTGCGCAGGTAAATATGCGAAGGCATGTGAACGGTATGCGACAATCCGGGTGTCAGTTTACCTAAGCGATCGGCGCTGGATAAGGCTTTGTCTGCATAAGGCGATGGCTCCATCACATGAATGTAATAATGATTGGCGCCGGGATGCCCGGGTGTTTTGGCCAATAATTTTTCCAGTACATCCCGGATCAGGGGTGTCCATGGTTTGGGTGTGCCGTCAATCTTCCAGAGATCCCAGGGGTGCTGCAGCATCAATGCATCAGCGTATAATGCTGCTACATCTGCATCGTCCGGGAATTGATCGTATGCTTCTTTCATCAGATCAACATACACCTGGTTCAGTTTTACCCTGCTTTCCGTAGAGTCAGCCGAGTACCGGGACCGTTGTGCCCTTATCAGCAGGGTTTCTTTTTCAGTGCAGGTATTGCAAAACTCAATAGATTTTCCTGCTGCCTCCAGTGCATCCGGCGAAGCTGCATATCCAAGATCATTGATATTGGGGCCATAGGCAAGGGCCTGCGCCCAGTATAACATGCCGCTATTTGGATCGAAGCGGGCAGCCTTTTTAAATGACGCCATGGCTTCGATGATATGAAAGGAATAGTACATGTTGATGCCCTGGTTGAAATAGAACTGGGCGCTGTCACTGGTAGTGGTGATCTTCCATGAATAATTGCCGGCGCCGGGAATAGGAGGGATGTCTGTTTCTTCTATCCAGTCTTTCAGCAGTTCCCAGTCGGGACTGCAGCGAACCAGGTTTTTGTTCTTGTAGGTTGTCAGATCAAAAGCCTGGTAAGAGGGCTTCTTATTCTGTTTTATGCTGAAAGCAAAGGAGGCTGCCAGGAATGCAAGACCAGCGAGCAAAAGGAGTTTTGGTTTCATCGTCTTCGTTTGTAGCGACAAAAGATACGAAGATTTGAAAGCAGCTAATGAAAAAAATCAGGAACCCTGCTGTCCCTCCAACTCCATGATCTTTTCAAAAACCTTTTCGTATTCGGCATTCTTGCGGGCCAGTTCATCCGACGCTTTTTTATAGGCTGTTTCTGCCTGCAGGAATTTTGTTTTGTCGGAATACGTGGCCGGATCAGCCAGCGATGCTTCCAGTTCTGTTTTTTGCTTATTCAATGCAGCGATTGTTTCTTCTAATTGCTGAAATATTCTTTGTTGCTTCTGGAGTTCTTTTTTAGCTTCCTTGTTGATAGGAGATGAGGCCTGAGGCTTGTCCATGAGTACTTTTTTGGAGAGCTCAGTTGTCCGACGATCCGGCTCAGCAACAGGTACCGGTTCTTTTTGTTTAGCTGTATTAACTGACTTATTTGACTCATTTGACCTCTCTGACTTCTGACCTCTATCCTCTGACTTCTTTCTCTCCGCTTCCTGCTTTGCCATCCGTTCTTTCCATGCCACCCATTCTTCATAACCGCCTTTGAATTCCTTTATCTGGTGATCAACGATCTCCCAAATCTTATTGGCTGTTTGGGCAACAAAGTAACGGTCGTGACTGACGAGGATGATACTGCCTTCATATTTATTCAATGAATCAATCAGCAGGTCGCAGCTATGCATATCGAGGTGGTTGGTCGGTTCATCCAGCATCAGGAAGTTAGCTTTGCTGACGATCACTTTGGCCAGCGCCACCCTTGCTTTTTCACCTCCGCTCAATATTTTGATCTTTTTGTCAGCGTCATCACCGCTGAATAAGAAACAGCCGAGCAGTCCCCGCAGCTCCAGTTCCGTCATCTGGCTGCCGCATTCCTTCATTTCATCCAGGATAGTGTTGTTGACATTCAGGGCTTCCAACTGGTGCTGCGCATAGAAACTTTCTTCTACATTATGCCCCCATTTTCTTTCGCCGCCAAAATTCTCAGTACCTGCGATAATGCGCAACAATGTTGATTTTCCCTTTCCATTGGCGCCGATCAAAGCGATCTTATCGCCGCGGTCTATTTCGATAGAAGAGTTCTCAATGATCACATTCTCGCCAAAGGATTTGGATACGTCTTTCAGTTCCACCAGTACTTTTCCTGGTGTTTTATCCACCCTGAAGTTGATCTTAATATTTGGTCTTTCTATTTCTGCTTCCTCTATACGTTCCAGTTTATCCAGTTTCTTCATAAGACTCTGTGCCATCGCCGCTTTACTTGCTTTGGCCCTGAACCGTTCGATCAGTCTTTCATTCTGACGAATGTAGTCCTGCTGGTTCTCATACGCCTTTTGCTGCATTTCTACACGGATCGCTTTTTCCTTCTCGTAATAGTCGTAATTACCTGTATAGATATGCAATTGCTGCTGGTACAACTCAACGATCTTCGTCACCATGCGGTTCAGGAAATATTTATCATGACTGACGATGACCACCGACCCCTGGTAGTGCTGCAAATATTTTTCCAGCCATTCGATAGAAGGAAGGTCAAGGTGGTTGGTCGGCTCATCCAGTAACAACAGGTCGGGTTGTTGTAAGATCATCTTTGCAAGCAATACCCTCATTCTCCACCCGCCGCTGAATTCTTTATAGGAGCGGCCAAGATCTTCATTGGCAAAACCTAACCCTTGTAATACCTCTTCAGTGCGGTGGTGAATATTATATCCTCCCAATGTTTCCAGTTCATGCAGGCGGTCGGTATATTCCAGCAGGGTCTTTTCATCACCTGTTTTTTCCAGTTCTTTCCCTATCTCTTCAATTTCTTTTTCCAGTTGTAATACTCTTTCGAATGCACCCAGCGCCACCTGGAGTATGGAATCGTTTGTATCAAAACTTAAAAGATCCTGGTGCAGATACCCGATGGAGGTGCTGCGGCTTCTCTCCACGGTACCGGCGGAAGGCAGGTATTGGCCTACAAGCAGTTTCAGGAGGGTAGATTTACCGGTTCCATTATAACCAATAAGGCCAATGCGTTCTCCGGGTTGTATATGCCAGGTGGCATCTTCTACAATTGCCCTTGCACCGAATTCGAATGTTACGTTCTGTAAACCTGCCAGCATAGTATTGAATAATTGGTCAAAATGGTCATAGGGTCAAATGTGTCATACACGATCCTCGCACAATCAGTATAAATCATACCGGCAGCAACGCTACATTGACCGGTTTGACTTGTATGACCCGCTGACTCCTTTTTTGAAACGCAAAAATAATGGATTACCACTTGCCGGGAATGACGATTATCTTTGCGTGAAATTGTAAAAGCTGCATGAAGAGGATATTAGCTATACTTGGTATTTTATTGTTATTGTTCGTGGGGTATATCTGGTTCTTTTATTTCCGTGGCCGAAAAACACGGGATAACGGCCCCAAACCCAAACCTATTGCGGTCAGCAAGCATACTCCGGCTTTTAATAGTTCTGCAGATGCTCTGCTTACTGCTTACTATGATTTAGCGGAATCATTTGTGAACTGGGATACAGATTTGGTCAATAAGCAGGCGGCTGTTTTAAAAACAGCATTGGACAGCCTGAAGGTGGCCGATCTGCAGAAAGATACCATCATTTATGAAACATCGCTGCTGTTCCTGGAAAATGCGAAGACGGAAACAAACAACATACTGCAGCAACCCGGACTGGATAAGAAAAAAGCGGCACTGAATAACCTGACAGACAACCTACGTACTCTATTGATCACTGTCAAATATGACCAGGCGAAGGTCTACTACCAGGAATGCCCGATGGCGTTTGATAACGGACAGACCCCTGGCTATTGGCTGAGCCCTGCCAAAGAGGTTCGAAATCCATACATGGGTACGAAGCACCCGGAGTATAAAGATAAAATGCTGGAATGCGGCGGGCCAAAGGATACGATCAACTTCATACAAGCCGATACGACACAACAGAAGTAATCTTATTGTTTATTCATCAGCACCACGATCTTCCGGTTATTCATACTCCTGGGGGTTTCGAGTAAAAGGCTTTTGTCGTTCAAACCATCTACGATGTAGGTATAGGTGACTTTGGTAGCCGGTCCGTCTCCGAGTTTGAATTCTTCATCAATGTATGATACCCTCAGCTTGATACCGGGCCGTTCCTCTTCGCCGGTCACTTCATCTACAACATAGGTGCCTGTATAGGATTTGCTTTTATAATTTACCGTTACGGAAGTATCATTGAAAAATTCCAACTGCAGCGTTTTAGAGTCATCCGCAATTCCTTTTTCAAATTTATCCTCCGCTTTGGGCTCCAGCCATTCGATGGTCTTGTCATCTTTGAAAGGGCTGTGTGTGCCGGCTTTTTCCGCTTTGTATCTTTTCCCTTTTACTTCATCCTGTACAGCTTTGACAGACACTGGTGCCCCGGGCAGGGCTGTTGTACCGGGGCCGGAAGAACAGGCCTGGATCAGCATACAAAAAATGAAACAAGCAGGTATTAAAGGTATTCGCATGACAAAAAGTTTGAATAAGAGATTAGTGGATGGTGTAAAAATGATACTATGATATGAAAAGTGAAATACCCGGAACAAGGTATTTGACCGGTTTGTATAATTATGTGCTCATTCATCATTTCCGGCGCAACCGAACAAAGAAATTCCTTACTTTCCTGCCTTAAAAATTACACACATGAGAAAAACCGGAGTTTCCTTTTTGTTTCTTTTCCTTATTACGTTCTTATCTGCCCAGGAAAAAATTGACCTGGAGATGATGAATAAGATCAGGAATGAGGGCCTGAACAATTCGAAGGTGATGGATATTGCCTTTTATCTTACCGATGTCAGCGGCCCACGGCTTACCAAATCACCTGGCTATGACCGGGCTGCCAACTGGGCTACCAGTGAATTAAAAAAATGGGGACTGGAAAATGCCATGCTGGAACCATGGGGAGAATTCGGCAAAAGCTGGGACCTGCAAAAAAGCTATGTGGCTATGACTGCGCCCTATTATCGCCCGCTGATTGCCTTTCCCAAAACATGGACAAAAGGTACCAATGGCCTGCAGAATGTGGAGGTAGTGCTGGTAACCGCAAAGGATTCTGTTGAACTGGAACAATACCGTGGCAAATTGAAAGGGAAGATCCTGATCATGAGCAGAACAGATACGCTCAAACAAAGTTTTAAAGCAGATGCCAGCCGTTATACTGATGAGGAACTGGAAAAAATGGCCAATGCCAAACCGCAACAGCCGCGCCAGCAAAGCGGCGATACTGCAGAGACCCGTCGCCGTCGGGAACAATTTCAGCGCTTGCAGGGACCCGCACAGCTACTGAATAAACTAAAAGAAATCGCTGGTAAAGAAGGCGCAGTAGCAGTATTAAGCATGAGCCCAAGAGGACATGATGGTACCTTGTTTGTGCAGGGAGGAGGAGCTTATGCAGCCACTTCTCCTGATAATTTCTTAGACATCATGATCGCCTTTGAAGACTATATGAGCATCTGCCGGTTGCTAAAGGCGGGTATTCCTGTAAAGATCGAGGCAGATGTGAAAACAGCCATCAACGCAAAGGATACAAAAGGATACAACGTGATCGCTGAGATAAAAGGCACAGATCCTGCGTTGAAGGATGAGATAGTCATGCTGGGAGGCCACCTCGACAGCTGGCAGGGTGCTACCGGCGCCACGGATAATGCGGCAGGTTGTTCAGTAATGATGGAAGCAATCAGGATATTAAAGACACTTGGTGTCAAACCACGCCGTACTATCCGTATTGCTTTATGGAATGGAGAGGAGCAGGGATTGCTGGGTTCGAGAGGGTATGTAAAGAACCACTTTGCTGATCCTGCCACTATGGAGCTGAAACCTGAGCATGCCAAATTCTCTTCTTATTTCAATATTGATAATGGAACCGGTAAGGTCAGGGGCATTTACCTGCAGGGTAATGAAAAACTGAAGGACATATTTGCCCAGTGGCTGCAGCCTTTTCATGATCTCGGGGCCAAAACGGTAACCATTTCCAATACCGGTGGTACTGATCACCAGTCTTTTGATGCGGTAGGCCTGCCGGGATTCCAGTTTATACAAGACCCGATTGAGTACGACACACGTACGCATCACACGAATATGGACTCATACGATCACCTGATCGCTGACGATATGAAGCAGATAGCTACGATCGTGGCAGCATTTGTATATAATGCAGCGCAAAGGGATGAGAAACTGCCGAGAAAAGAATTGCCGAAACCGAGAGAAGGTAATCAACGTGGGTTTTAAATATTTACTGCAAAGGCCACTAAGTGCGCAAAGAAATCTTTTACGTGCTTAGTGGCCTTTGTATTTCTGCTGGAAATGATCATTTAGGCTTTTCATAGATAAACCTGACCAGCGCATTCTTTTTATCATCAGAAGTGAGATATAACTGGTAACGTTTATCACCGGCATTGACGATCATCAATGCCGTATTGGGAGGGATAGTGCCCAGGTTTTCGCCTACCATGATCACTTCCTGCTGTTGTCTTCTCAGGTCTATTTTCAGGTAGGTGGTTACAGGATTTGCTTTCAGCATCTGGCGGGATACTACCGGGCTCCCGTTCACATAAACGGAAATGGTATCACCGTCTATCTGGCCGTTGTCATAGAAGTCAAGCTTTACCGTGCCGGTATCTACAAATATCTCTTTTACCAATTCGTTTTTCCTGATCTCCAGTATAGGAGGCAATGAAGGCTTGAAAGCGGATTGCTGGATACGGGTCATTACAATAGTGCCCGGCGGACAAATGCTTTTATTGTCCATCGTTTTGCCGGTCCAGGAGCCGCGTAGCTGCTCTTCTCTTCCGTCGGTATGAAAAGAAAGGGTGTATCGCTTGATGCAGGGGATACAATCAGGAGGAATATGAAAGGTGGCTACTTTCAGTTCATCAATGATCATGCTTTTAGCTGTTGTGTCATATACTCCTTCAAAAACCTCTCTTACATAATTAGTAGTGTCGGAGTAGTGATAGGAAGTACCCAGGATCCTGGTGCCGGTTTTCTGTATCTGCAGCTCGATATTATATACCGGGAAGCAGCCGCCGGGTTCCATCACGAGTTTGCCTTTCCAGATGCCGTTGATATCCTGTGCGCCGGCAGGGGAAAAGGTGTAAAGAAATGAAACTATGATCAGGAGCCTGTGCATGAAAAATGAAAATAGAAGAAAATGCCCGAAGCCTGTAAAAAAATTACAGTAACGGTTAAATTTCCTAGCTATTAGTCGTGATAAATATCAATAGGGTTGTCAGGGTTTTTGATACCGGAAACGTACCAGGGCATTTTTTTGTTCATTGGATGTGATGCGGACATCAAACCGCTGGTCGCCGGCTTCTACTATCATCAGGGATGTGTTGGGAGGAATGCGCCCCAGGTTTTCGGCTACCATCACCAGTTCATGGACTTCATCGTCGTCCATTTTCAGTTTTACAATAATGGGGCTTGCGCTCAGCCGCTTGTTGACCAAAAGCAGTTTTTTATCATAGAAAATAGAGATAGTGTCATCATCTATTTCACCATTATCATATAATCTGACCGTCACATCCGGATCGCTTACGATTAATGATTTCATCAGTTCATTCTGTCTTTCTTTCAGAATGGCCGGGGTGGCTACAGGAGGTTTAGCAACAGTTTTTACAACCGGCAGTGGGTCTTTTTTGACAATCGTATCCTTTTTTGTGTTTTGTGTAGTGGATGGATTTACAAGCTCTCTTTTTACCGTAGCGGGAGGTTTATTGGGAGTAGTGACCGGCTTTCTCGTGACAGCAGGCGGTGATGTTCTTTTCACAGACGAGTCTCTGGAAAGAGGGACATTCGTTTTGACCAATGGCGTCACGGTATTCCGTTTCCGGAGGAAAGGTTCAATATAAAAATCAGAAGTTTCAACTTTGCGCAGGTGAACGGTGCCTCCGCCACAATCGCCCCATTCATAAGGGTTGGGACGGCCTTTGACTTCATATTTGCCTAAGTAAGTACCGTCGAGAAATTCTTCTTTACCTGATTTGCTATAAGCCAGGTTGTATTTCATGATACAGGTGAGACCTCCGGGATTGACCAGTTCAACTGTTTTTATTTCCTGTATGCGCAGTTTTTTTGAGTTCTTTACAAAATTGCCTGTCATAGTGGCTTTGCCATAAAAACGGATATCGTCCTGCCATGAATAGGATACGCCGGTTGCTGAAAAACTGCCGTCGGCATTTTGTTTTACCTGGAACTCCAGCCGGTAATGCTGCCCGTCTTCAGATGTGAAATAGCCTTTCCAGATACCTGTTACATTCTGTGAAAAAGAATGGAGGGAAATAATACAGGTAAGGATGAATGCAAGCAACCCGATCTTTCGTTCAGTCCGTTTCATTACAGGTTCAAAACTAACGAATAAGTTCGTATTGATTAATCCGTTAACGGGAAAGGCTTTGTTAATTTTGATGGCCAGGCATTTACATGCGGAACCCTGACAAAAGCAGGCTATAGCGTTATACAATGATGATAAAAGTCAAATACAAGGTTTTGCCTTTCTTTTTGCTGTTGTCGTGGCAGGTGGATGCACAACATACACCGCAAACGGTTTTGCTTCTCTGCAAGCTTGATTCTATACGAAACAGCCCTTCTGTGGCCAGGCATTTTGCCGGAATTTACTTTGAAACAACAGCTCATGCTGTCAGTCATTTTTCCAGCGCCGAGCCGGCTGTGCAGGATATGATGGGAAGAATGGAATGGCGGTTTGCTGATTATTTTTTCCGGTCGGCCGACGCATCCAAAAATAAAACACCGGTTTCCCGCGAATGGATGGCTTATTATTCGGATAACAATGCCTCTTCGCTCCGGTACCTCCTTTTGGGCATCAATGCCCACATCAATGGCGATATCTGGCAGGCATTGACAACTGAGTTTACAAAAGAGGAGTTAGAAAAACTCAAACCTCATTACTTTTCTTACTATACAGAACTGTTGAAAGAATACAGGCGGGTGAGTGAACAGGCGTGGGCGCAAAGTAAAAAGCTGAGGCTACTTCATACCATAAGTTTCGGAATGGATAAATGGTATGGGAAAATAATGTTGAAGCGCTGGCGTAAACGGCAAATGAACCTCGCCGGCCTGTATTTTACTAACCGGTCATTGTTTGAAAAAAAATTAGAACAGGTACGCCGTAAAATGATCCGGCTTGAGCATCTTATCCGCCGGAACACCTGAAAGATGATTTCTTTGTAACCGTCTCTTTAATCGCCCGGAGTTTGCTAATTTTGCCAGCCTTAAAAGCTGGTT
This sequence comes from Chitinophagaceae bacterium, assembly GCA_016787085.1. Classification (GTDB taxonomy): domain Bacteria; phylum Bacteroidota; class Bacteroidia; order Chitinophagales; family Chitinophagaceae; genus VBAT01. Next base: position 143,632 of record JAEUVJ010000053.1, read on the forward strand.
GCCAGTTGCCTGTTCTGTCGCCGGTTTTTTGAGTTCAAAGATTGGTTTACAATGGACCGGGCAAATACTGGTAACCCGACACCATCAACAGGCAATATCTAGTACAAAAGATGATAAATATTACTTTACCGGACGGAGCAGTCAGGCAATACGAAAAAGGTGTCACCGCATTGGAGATTGCCAAATCCATTTCAGAAGGTCTTGCCAGGAAAGTGCTGGCGGCAAATGTGAACGGGCAGGTATGGGACGCCAGCCGGCCGATCACTGGCGATGCATCACTAAAACTGCTTACGTGGACAGACACAGACGGGAAGAACACATTCTGGCACTCATCTGCCCACCTGATGGCCGAAGCAGTGGAATCTTTATTTCCGGGAGTGAAATTCTGGGTCGGGCCGCCGGTGGAAAATGGTTTTTATTATGATATGGATCTCGGCGACAGAAAGATGTCGGAAGAGGACCTTGCTGCACTGGAGAAAAGAATGAATGAGCTGGCCAAGAAGAACAGTGCTTATACCCGGAAAGAAATGCCTAAAGCCGAAGCTGTCAGGTATTTCACAGAAAAAGGAGATGAGTATAAGCTTGACTTGCTCAGCGGGCTGAATGACGGGGAGATCACTTTCTATACACAGGGCAATTTCACTGATCTGTGCCGGGGACCGCATATTCCTAATACCTCTTTCATTAAAGCCATAAAACTGACCAGTATAGCGGGCGCCTACTGGAAAGGCGACGAAAAGAATAAAATGCTGACCCGTGTGTATGGTGTTACATTCCCTTCACAGAAAGAACTGGATGAATACCTGCAGATGCTGGAAGAAGCCAAGAAAAGGGATCACCGCAAGCTTGGCAAAGAGCTAAGCATATTCACGATGGATGATGATGTAGGTCCGGGTCTCCCTTTATGGCTGCCTAATGGTACCATCATCATAGAAGAACTGGAAAGGCTGGCGAAGGAAACGGAACTGGCAGCAGGCTATAAAAGGGTGGTGACACCCCATATTGCCAAAGAAAGCATGTACCTCACCAGTGGTCACCTGCCTTATTACCAGGATAGCATGTATCCCCCGATAGAACTGGAAGGGCAGAAGTACTACCTGAAAGCCATGAACTGTCCTCATCATCATAAAATATTTGCTGCAGAACCCAAGAGCTACAAGGATCTTCCGTTGAGGCTGGCTGAGTACGGCACCTGTTACCGGTATGAACAAAGCGGTGAGTTGTTTGGTTTGATGCGTGTACGTTGCCTGCACATGAATGATGCGCATATCTATTGCACCAAGGAGCAGTTCTATGAAGAGTTCAAGGCAGTGAACGACATGTACATCAAGTATTTTAAAATATTTGGTGTTGACAAGTACGTGATGCGTTTGTCATTGCATGAGCCCTCCAAACTCGGGAAAAAATATGTAGATGAACCGGAACTCTGGAAAGAAACTGAGGAGCTTGTCAGAGATGTACTCATCAAGACCAACACCCCGTTTGTTGAGGTGCAGGACGAGGCGGCGTTTTACGGGCCTAAGATTGATGTGCAGATATGGAGTACTATCGGCAGGGAGTTCACACTGGCTACCAACCAGGTTGATTTTGCACAGGGAAGAAGGTTCAAACTGGAATTCACCAACCAGGATAATAAGGCCGAAACCCCGCTGATCATTCACCGGGCGCCATTAGGCACACACGAACGGTTCATCGGCTTTTTGCTGGAACATTATGCAGGCAAATTCCCGGCCTGGCTGGCGCCTGTACAGGTAAAAGTGCTGCCGATCAGTGATAAGTTCCTGGATTATGCCAAAACAATTTCACAAAAGCTGAAAAAAGCTGATATTCGTGCAGAGGTTGACGACCGTAATGAGAAGATCGGCAAAAAGATCCGTGATACGGAACTGATGAAAGTACCTTATATGCTGGTAGTGGGTGAAAAAGAAATGAATGAGAACAAAGTAGCAGTAAGAAGACAAGGTAAAGGCGATGCCGGTGTAAAAGGAGTAGATGAGTTTTTGAATGAAGTGAGAACCGAAATAGAAGAAAGAAGAAGCGAATAACAATACCTCAGATCCTGTATGAGGAATTACAGACCATAAAAAACAATTGCTTCCCTGCAGGGGTGGAAGCTTTACCAAAAAAAGTAAATGGCAGTACCACAAAAACCCGGAGGCGGGTTCAACAGGCCACCAGGACAGGGCGGTTTTAACAGACCCGGCGGCGGTGGCGGTTTTAACAAAGGCGGATTCAGGGGCAGGTTTGTCCCCCGCAAAGAAGCAGAACATCGCATCAATCAATTCATCAGGGCTCCGCAGGTTCGCCTCGTTGGCGACAATGTAGAAGTAGGCATCTATTCTATCCAGGAAGCAATGAAAATTGCACAGGAACAGCAACTGGACCTGGTAGAAATATCACCTACTGTAGATCCGCCTGTGTGCAAGGTGATTGACTACAATAAATTCCTCTACGACAAAAAGAAGAAGGAAAAGGAAATGAAAGCGAAGAGCAAGGTCTCTGAAGTAAAAGAGATCCGCTTTACGCCTAATACCGATGACCATGATTTTGATTTCAAGGCCAAGCATGCGGAAGGCTTTTTAAAAGAGGGCAATAAAGTAAAAGCCTACGTACAGTTCAAAGGCCGTGCTATTCAATTCCAGGAAAGAGGCCAGTTGTTGTTGCTAAAGTTTGCAGAAAGACTGGCAGAAGTAGCCATTCTGGAGAACATGCCAAAGATGGAGGGCAGGCGAATGCTGGCAATGTTTGCACCTAAAGGCAAGAAAAAAGGATAACCGGAAATAGCTTTTTATAAAACCGCTCCGTAAAGAGAGCGGTTTCTTTTTTTGGAAAAAAATCATACAACTCAAAAAAAACAATCATGAGAAAGAATGCCCCCTTATTGGCTGTATTGTTTGTGATAGGTATTTCATCCTGCAAAACGGCAGATGACCAGGTTCCTCAGATCGCAGCCGATTTTTGCAATTGTATTTCCACGCTTGAGAAAGGTATGAGTAAAGCGACGATCGATATCATTAGCCAGGCGGCGGAAGCAGCCGATCCTGAACAGGCCATGGAAAAGGCTATGGAAGGGATGAGTGAAGAAAACAAAATGAAAGTAGCTATGGAAATGGTAGCCATGAGTAAACTGGATGATGCTTCTTCAGAAGCGGGCCGTTGTATGAAAGACATTGAAAAGAAATATGAAAAAAGCTACACCTTTAATGAGAAAAAATTCAATGAGAAGATCATTAAAGAACTGGAGTCAAAGAATGGCTGTAGCCTGACAGCCGCCATCATGAAACTCGGACTCAAAGTAAATGACCAGGAAAAGAGTAAATAAACTACTTCGGCATACGGGCATTATATCATTTCCATCACCTGCTGTAACCACTGGTAACAAAACCAGTGGTATGGTATTCACGGAGCAGCACTTTAGTTAAATTGAGTTTTTAAAATACAGATACAAATGCGTAAAAGCTTTTTTCCCGGAAAAAGAATACTCTTTACAGTTATTATGACCCTTGCAGGTATGGCTTCATTTGCGCAACCCCGCATTGACACGACGAGGGGAGGCAGTAATGGTTTTGGAGCGAGAGGCAATGCAGGTCCACGGCCATACAAGGAAGTAATCACAGGTAAGGCAATCAGCGATGCCGGTTTGTTTCTTGTACATAAAGTAGAAGACAAGTATTATTTTGAAATCCCTGATTCATTATTAGGAAGAGAGATACTGGTGGTGAACCGCATTTCGAAGGCGGCGGCAGGAATGCGTTTAGGCGGTTTTTTCGGGTATGCCGGAGATTATATCGGCCAGAGTGTAATCAGATTCGAAAAGGGACCGAATAATAAAGTGTTTCTCCGAAACCTGTCTTTTGCTGAATACACGAAGGACAGCACATCACCTATGTTCACTTCCGTGAACAATTCCAATATCCAGCCCATTGCTGCATCTTTTGATATCAGGTCGCTAGGGAAAGATTCGACCGGGGTGGTCATTGACGTAACTGACTATATCGGGGGAGACAATGATGTCCTTCATTTCAGCGGGCCGGCAAAGAGCAACCTGAGAATATCGGCTCTGCAGGCAGATAAATCCTATATAGTCGGGGTAAGATCATACCCTATAAACGTTGAGATCAAAACAGTGAAAACATATGGAAGATCGGCCGCGGCTCCCTCACAGGGTTTTGGCGGCGGGATCATTTCTTCAGGAGGAAATTTCACGGTTGAGCTGAACAGTTCATTGGTCATTTTACCAAAGAAACCCATGCAGCCACGATACTTTGACCCCCGGGTGGGTTACTTCTCAACAGGCTATACAGATTACGATATGAATCCTCAGGGAGTAAAATCAGTCGTGATGGTGCAGCGCTGGAGGCTGGAGCCAAAGGATGAGGATATGGAAAAGTACAAAAGGGGAGAGTTGGTGGAACCTAAAAAGCCGATTGTCTATTACATAGATCCCGCCACCCCCAAAAAATGGGCGCCTTACCTGATACAGGGTGTTAACGACTGGCAGGTAGCCTTTGAAAAAGCCGGTTTTAAGAATGCAATACTGGCAAAAATGGCACCGACAAAAGAGGAAGACAGCACCTGGAGCTTAGATGATGCCCGCAACTCCGCCATTGTTTATAAACCTTCTGATATCGCTAATGCCAGCGGCCCTCGCATTTGGGACCCGCGAAGCGGGGAGATCATGGAGAGCCATATCAACTGGTATCATAACGTGATGGAATTGCTGCGTGACTGGTATTTTGTACAGTGCTCTCCGGTAGATCCAAGAGCGAGAAAAATGGTGTTTGATGATGAATTGATGGGTCAATTGATCCGTTTCGTTTCCTCACATGAAGTAGGGCACACGATCGGGCTGCGGCATAACTATGGGTCAAGTTCAGGTGTACCGGTCGAAAATCTCAGGAATAAAGCCTGGGTGGAAGCGAATGGACACACACCGTCCATCATGGATTACGCCCGTTTCAATTATGTAGCCCAGCCGGAAGATAATATCAGTGACAAAGGATTGTATCCCCGTATCGCCGATTACGATAAATGGGCCATTGAATGGGGCTATAAGTTATTTCCGGAATACAAAGATGTGGATGCAGAAAAAACGACGCTCAATAAATGGGTGATCGAAAAGTTAAAGGATAAGCGGCTTTGGTTTGGCACAGAAACCAACCCGGATGACCCGCGTAGCCAGCGGGAGCAAGTAGGTGATGACCCTATGAAGGGAAGCATGTATGGTATCAAAAACCTGCAGCGTATTGTACCCAATCTGCTGGAGTGGACCAAGCAGCCCAACGAAGATTACAGTGGCCTTAGCCATATGTATAGCGAAGTGAGCAGCCAATTCCAAATGTACATGAGTCATGTAGCAAAATATGTAGCAGGCATCATGGAAACACCTAAAAAAGTAGAAGAACAGGGCCCTGTATACGAAGCTGTTTCAAAAACAAAGCAAAAAGAAGCGGTGGAATTCCTGAATAAAAACCTGTTTGCTACTCCAGCATGGTTGCTTAATCCGGATATTTTCAGCAGAACAGGAATGAGTGGTATTGCAGTGATCGGCAATATCCAGGACAACATTCTGAGTCGTCTTTTAAGTACCAGAACATTCAATAAGCTGCTTGACGCAGAGGCCGTGGCTGGCAATACCGCTTACCCGTTGACAGAGTTTCTCAGTGATATGAAAAGAGGAATATGGGCTGAGTTGCCTGGCCGAAAACCTATTGATATTTATCGCCGTAACCTGCAAAAGGCCTGCGTAAACATGCTTACTGGCATTTTAAACCCATCTTCGCCAGGCTCCACTACAGTGACGGGGGGAATAACCATAACGATCATTACTCCCGGTGGCGACAAGTCAGATGTAAAGAGTGTAGTAAGGGCTCACTTGGCTTCCTTACGAAGCGAGATCAATGCCGCTGCGACGGGTACTTCAGACCTGATGAGCAAATACCATCTGCAGGATATCTCGCAAAGAATTGATAAAGCCCTGAATCCTAAAGATTAAGAGGCATAAGCTATAAAAGGGCACGTATTTTCAATGGGATGAAGGCATCATCCCGTTTTTTTTATCAGGCCTTTGTCATTAACCTATTCAGCCCTATCTTTGCAACCCGTTTAAAAAACGAGAAGTTCTTTTTATCGGCCCGATTTAAATGGGTCTTATTTCCTGAAGAGGTTCGAAAAGGGTCCCCCGGTGGGGAACGCCTCAAAGGTGTAAAATTAATACTGGGTAAAATGCCTAAAGTAAAAACAAATTCCAGCGCCAAAAAACGTTTTAAAGTAACGGCGACCGGGAAGATCATGCATCAGAAGAGTTTCAAGCGTCACATTCTGACGAAGAAATCCAAAAAACGTAAACGTAACATGCGGAAAGATGGCGAAGTGGCAAAGTCACATGTTGATTTTGTAAAAAGACTTTTGCGCCTGAAATAACCGTTTACGGTACTCAACTCTTAACTTTTAACGCTTAACTTATTTTATATGCCTCGTTCAAAAAATGCTGTCGCTTCCAAAGCACGCAGAAAAAAGATATTAAAACAAGCCAAAGGTTTCTATGGCAAACGTAAAAATGTATTAACGGTTGCCAAGAACGTAGTGGAAAAAGGGATGACCTACATGTTCGTAGGCCGCAAACTGAAGAAAAGGGAATACCGCTCCCTGTGGATAGCCCGTATCAATGCAGCGGTCCGTGCTGAAGGCCTGACCTATTCTGAGTTCATCAATAAATTGCAGAAAAAAGGTATCGAACTGGACCGTAAGGTGCTGGCCGACCTGGCGATGAATAACCCCGATACTTTCAAAAGCCTGGTTGACTCCGTGAAATGATAAAGAGCCTTTGATCGAACTGAAAGCGGCACTCTGACAGGGGCCGCTTTTTTTTGTCCCGAAGTTTTTACAATCTTATATTTTTGCACACACTAAAGAATTGCCGTGGCACAACCGAACAACCCCCTAATGACCAACTCTTACCATGACCTGGTAAACCAGACGTTCAATTTCCCGCAAGAAGGTTTTGATGTAGAGGATGGTTATCTCTCGTTCAATGGACTGGATCTGAAAGAGCTTATTGCGAAGTATGGCACCCCGATGAAGCTGACCTACCTGCCTAAGATCGGCATGCAGATCAAAAAGGCAAAAACGATGTTTGCCAATGCATTCAAAAAGCACAAATATGAGGGCAAGTATTTCTATTGTTACTGTACCAAAAGTTCACACTTCTCCTTTGTAGTGGAGGAGGCGTTGAAAAGTGATATTCATCTTGAGACCTCTTATGCGTATGATATTGAGATCATCAAGAAGTTGTATGAGAAAAAAAAGATCACCAAGGATATTCATATCATTTGCAACGGGTACAAACAAAAAGGGTACACCCGGCGTATTGCTAACCTGCTGAATTCCGGTTTCCAGAATGTGATCCCGGTGCTGGATAATAAAGATGAACTGAAAGAATATGCAAAAACGGTTAAGGGGCCATTCAAATTAGGTATCCGGGTGGCTGCTGAAGAAGAACCTACATTTCCTTTTTACACATCCCGGTTAGGCATCAGGGCAAAAGATATTCTGGAGTTCTATGTAGACCGTATAGAAGGATACGAGAGCAAGTTCCAGTTAAAAATGCTTCATATATTTCTGAATAAAGGCATCAAAGATGATATTTACTATTGGAGTGAGCTGAATAAGATCATCAATCTGTATTGCCAGCTAAAGAAGATATGCCCGGAACTGGATTCGATCAATATCGGCGGCGGTTTCCCGATCAAGCACTCTCTTGGTTTCGAATATGATTACCAGTTCATGATCAATGAGATCGTGGGGAATATAAAAGTAGCCTGTAAAAAGGCAAAAGTGCCGATGCCGAATATTTATACCGAATTTGGAAGCTACACGGTAGGAGAGAGTATGGCCCATATATACAGTGTGATTGGCGAGAAAGTGCAGAACGACCGGGAAACCTGGTACATGATAGATTCGTCCTTCATTACTACATTGCCTGATACATGGGGTATCGGGGAGAAATTCCTGATGCTGCCTGTCAATAAATGGGATGCAGATTATCAGAGAGTGGTTTTAGGAGGAATTACCTGCGACAGTCATGATTACTATGATTCAGAAGAGCACATCAACGAAGTGTTTCTGCCCAAAATAAATAACGGGGAACCTCTTTATGTAGGTTTCTTTCATACCGGCGCCTACCAAGACCAGATAAGCGGTTATGGCGGCATCAAACACTGCCTGATTCCTTCACCTAAACATGTGATTGTTGGCTATGACCGGAATGGAAAGCTGACAGACTGGGTATATGCCAAACAACAAACAGCCCAGAGTATGCTTAAAATACTTGGGTACACGAAATAGGGAAGAAACTATCCCGTAAGCGAAAGGACGGAGTAATTACTCCGTCCTTCTTATTTGTTACCTTCTTCCGTGTCTCCTGTGATTGTGATAGCGTCTCCAATCATTATACTGACCATGGTTGTAGTAAGATCTGTTCATATACCTCCGGTCGAGATAATACCGGTTACCATACCCACGCCAGTAAATAAAGCCGTTAGGAGCCCTGTAGTAATACATACCGTTCGGATGTCTCATAATCATAAGACCCGGTGAAGGGCCAATGATCAGCGAAATACTGGTTTGTGTTCTCGGAGGATAATGTCTTACCTGGTATTCCCGGCCTCGTCCGCAACTGGCAATTACCACCGCAACAGATAAGATAGCTACCGCTTGTAAAATTCCTGTTCGTTTCATACTGAATGGTTTTATTTTCAGACGGCAATTCATTCACCAAAGGATGACAAAATCTGTTAACATGCGTTATTTTTTAATACTCTTAACAACTCTCGCTTTTCAACAAATGGCGAATGCACAGACCACTGAAGATTCAGTAAAAGCGGTGATCAATAACTTATTCCTGGCTATGAAGACGGCAGATGAAACCCTGTTTGAAAGCTGCTTTGCTGATAGCGCCATCATGCAAACCGTCGGCCGGACTAGAGAAGGGGAAACTATCATAAGAAGCGAAAGTGTAAGCAGATTTGCGGAATTTGTCAGGCAGTTGAAAAAAGATTCAGCAGATGAGCGTATCCGTTTTGAAACGATCAAAACTGACGGGCCGCTGGCTATTGTATGGACGCCATATCAGTTCTATCATAATGGTCAATTCAGTCATTGCGGGGTAAATTCCTTCCAGCTTGTACGATTAAACGGGAACTGGAAAATACAATACCTGATAGATACACGGCGCAGGCAGGGCTGCCTGTGATCATTTTTTATTCAGCCGGTACTTCTTATTAACCTTAGGACTATCGAAATATTTATTCAATTCTTCTTCGGTCATGCCTTCAGTCATCTCAATGGGCACGTCTATTAATTGTAGCTGGCTTTGTTTCAACTCATCTCTGAGCTTATTTGTTTTAATAGTAATTAATGGATCTTTTTCACCAACCAGGGAGTAATCATCCAACATATAGACCAGGCGTTTGATGGAAGACCGGATCAGAGAAGCCTGGTTCTGCTCAATATTCCTGTTTGGTGCGGTGGCTTCTTTTACCGGCACCAATGCAAGGCCCACACTGGGTAATATCTTTCCGGTATTCTTTGCTGATTCCGTATTACCGGCTGTTGACAGGATTGTTCCGGATAAGGCTGTAGATGCAGACGTCAGGTCGAAAGAAGCCCGGGTACTTTTGGTCTTTTTCAGTTTCCTGTCTAACTGTAGAAACGTGTATTTCAGCCGCAATACATAACTCCTGATATTACTGATCACCATATCATACTCCTGCCTGGCAAAAGGATAATTCAGGGCATCTTTTACTATGATGCGGACATTGGTGGTGTCTTTTATTTTAAATTTTGTTGAGCCGATAAAGCTAAGGTTTACTATTTTAACTTTAGCGGAGTCGGTCTCTTTAACGAAATCAAACGAAGGCGTCCATTTAAACTCATCGTTACATGATTTTACCAGTGTAAAGTCACGAAGAGTGATATTGCTGGAGAAAAGGATATCCTCAATAGGGAAATTGCCTGCTTCGCATTGCACTTTGAAGGATACCTGCTCGCCTTCCTCAATGGTAAGTACAGAACCCACTGTTGGTTTTACTTTTGGTAAAATGACCTCGGTACTATAAAAAACAAGGGTAAAATTAGTATCCACTTTCTCATTGGCATCAGACAGGTTCTGTACCCCGATCCTGACCGTATATTCTTCGTCATATTTCAATTTCCCGGACAGGAAAAAAGATTTGTCCGCTTTAAAGGTCAGCAGCCCGTTGTCTTTATTGATCTTAAGACCAACCGGTGAGTTTTTGAGATACCAATAGTATCTTTTCTCATCCTTGTTTATTGACAACTGGTAAGAAAGCATTGAATCTACATGCAGTGTAAAATAAGGACTCAGGTTAATAATCCGGAGAGTTGTATCAGGCCGTTGCAGGACAGCGGTATCGGTAACAGGCCTGGTGGTGTCTGCAACATCCTGGGCACGGATAACTGAAACGATTAACATTAAAACAAGAATCAGAAGGGTATGTTTTCTCGGCATATGTGGATAGTTGGTAAAACGCTGGCAAAAATACCGGATTTTACATGGTTTGTTAAAAAAGAAACCCCGTCGTAGAAACGACAGGGTGTAAACCAAAACCAACTGCTTATGAGAAAATCCTTCAATTATGTTTACCTGTTGCCAGGATAGAATTACTGTATACTTATTTGTTTAGACGCTGGTTTGACTTCTTCCTTTTTGGGAAGGTTTAATGTTAAGACACCATTAACATATTTTGCTTCGATAGCACCGGCGTCAATTTTTTCATCCAGCGTGAACGACCTTTTAAATGAACGATGAGAATACTCTTTGCGGATCTCTTTCTCATTCACATTTTTCATTTCTTCTTTCTTTTCAGCCGAAATGGTGAGCATATCATTTTCCAGGTTTACTTTAAAATCCACTTTGTCAAAACCCGGGGCCACCAGGTCAAGGATGTAACTTTTTTCCAACTCTTTGATGTTGACCGGAGCAAAACCGTTCCAATGATCAGTCACATTATTGTCATTTTTAAAAAGCGCCGGCATATCATTAAAAATTTCATCAACCAGGTTATTGAAGGTTGATTCAAAAGGCTTGCGGTTGAATTTTACGAGTGTCATACTATTTTCTTTTAAGGTTAAAAATTTTTGACAATATCTTTTTTCAAATTGCATACCACCGGCCAGATCACTGACATCCGTTCATCATTCAGTGCTGGTACGGGACAAAATTTCCGGACTTGCTGTAAACAGCTGCCAAAATTTCTTTATAAAACCTCAATGAACTTTTTAATTACTTTTGCGTTCACATTAAAACAAACAAACTATACTATGTATCCTGCAGAGATTGTAATACCCATGAAAGAGGAACTGACAGATAATGGTTTCCAGGAACTATTAACGGCTGATGAAGTAGAAGCACAGTTGGCTAAAGAAGGCACCACGCTGGTGATGATCAATTCAGTTTGTGGTTGTTCTGCCGGCTCAGCCCGCCCGGGTGTATTGATGGCAGTTGCGAATGCGAATTCAAAACCCGATTACCTGACAACCAGTTTTGCCGGTTTTGATATCGAAGCGGTAAAAACACTCAGGCATCATCTGTTGCCTTTTCCTCCTTCTTCACCTTCCATCGCATTATTCAAGAATGGACAACTGGTGCATTTTATCGAAAGGCATCAGATAGAAGGCAGGCCTGCCCAGATGATCGCCAATAACCTGATAGGTGCTTTTGAGCAGCATTGCAGCGTAATGTCGTAACACAAACGCCATGTAAATTCTTTATAGGCCTTCCTGCTATTGAAAGCGGGAAGGTATTATTTTGCTGTAAGCACTTCTGATTAATAGTCTGTATATTCGCCCACTAACAAACCAACAATTCTTAATGTATCCAAACCTGCAGTTTGCCTTTAAGGACATTTTTGGAGTGGACTGGCAATTTCTTCGTTTTGTTAACTCATTCGGATTTTTTGTAGCTATATCTTTTATCCTGGCGGCTGTTATTCTTACCAAGGAACTTAGGCGTAAAAGCAAACAAGGCTTATTGCATCCTACTGAAATGCAGGTAATGGTAGGCCAGCCTGCCACATTTTCAGAACTGCTTCTGAATTTTTTACTGGGGTTCCTGCTGGGATATAAAATACTAGCCTTGTTCATTATGGATAGTTCTGCAACGCAGGACCCGCAGGCATTTATTTTTTCCCCGATCGGCAGTTGGCCCGCCGGTATTTTCCTCGGACTATTGTTTGCAGGATTGAAATGGTATGACAAGAACAAACAAAAGCTTCCTAAGCCTGAAAAAAGAACAGTAAGGATATGGCCGCATGACAGGGTTGGTGAAATAACCATCTTGGCGCTGGTATTTGGGCTGGTTGGCGCCAAACTATTTGATGCTTTTGAGAACTGGAGCACATTTGTCAAAGACCCCTCTTCTATTTTTTCAGTTTCAGGGCTTACGTTTTATGGCGGTCTTATTTGTGCAGCTTTGGCGATCTGGTGGTATGCGAAAAAGCACAAGATTGGATTCTGGCACCTGAACGATGCAGCGGCCCCCGCTCTGATGCTGGCTTATTCCACAGGCAGGATTGGTTGCCAGGTAGCAGGCGATGGGGATTGGGGAATTCCCAACCCGAATCCGAAACCTTTTTCATGGCTTCCTGACTGGATGTGGTCGTATAAGTATCCCCATAATGTGAACGAAGTAGACACACCTATACCCGGTTGTATAGATAAATACTGCCATGAGCTAAAGGAAGCCGTTTACCCGACACCTTTCTACGAGACGGTAGTATGCCTGATCCTTTTCTTCGTTCTATGGTCTGTCAGAAAGCGGCTGAAAGTGCCAGGAACCCTTTTCGCCTTATACCTAATACTTAACGGATTAGAAAGATTTTTCATAGAAAAGATCAGGGTGAATGAGACCATTAACCTTTTCGGATTCAAACCGACCCAGGCCGAGATCATTTCCACACTTTTATTCCTGACGGGTATTGGGCTCTGGATTATTTTAAATAAGAAAAAGAAGGCTACAGAGCCGGTCGGAAATAAGTAATTCACATTATCGGATGAAATTTTTTATAAATGGCGTAATCTTTCCAAACGCTTGTCCATACTGCATTGTGCCCGATATATTGAACGAAATGTCGCTAGTGTCCGTTAAGAATTATTCACAATGACTATGAGATTCCGCTGTTGCGATGTATTTTTGCAGACGGACTCGGACGGTTCTATTTAACTACCCTTTTGCAACATTCTGCAAACAAAGACTGTCTATTATTCGTTGTCATTTAAATTGTTAGATCATTATGAGACAGCTTAAAATTGCTACACAGATCACAAACAGAGATTCCCAGGCAGTTGAGAAGTACTTGCAGGAAATTTCCAAGATTTCAATGATCACTCCTGAGGAGGAAACAACTCTGGCTCAGCGCATTAAGATGGGGGATCAAAAAGCTTTGGACAAATTGGTCCAGGCCAACCTTCGTTTCGTGGTTTCGGTTGCCAAGCAGTATCAACACCAGGGTTTATCCCTGAGCGACCTTATCAATGAAGGTAACCTCGGTTTGATCAAAGCCGCACAGCGTTTTGATGAAACAAAAGGGTTCAAATTTATCTCTTATGCTGTATGGTGGATTCGCCAATCCATCCTGCAGGCTTTAGCTGAGCAAGGCAGGCTGGTACGTTTACCGCAAAATAAGATAGGCACATACAATAAGGCTAATAAAGCCTACATGGCTTTTGAGCAGGAGCATGAGAGAGAGCCTTCAACTGAGGAACTAGCGGAGTTACTTGAAATGAGCGAAACAGAGATCAACAATATCTTCCAGAGCAATACCCGTCACACATCATTAGATGCACCGGTACACGAGGCAGAAGATGTAGCAATGGGCGACTTACTCGAAGGCAGCGACGATACGGATGATGATGTGATGAAAGATTCTCTGAGAAATGAGATACGCCGTGTACTCAAATCCCTCAGCCCGAGAGAAGCGGAGATCGTAAATGCGTATTTTGGGTTGGACGGAGAGCAGGGTGTGACCATTGAGCAGATCGGCCAGAAATACGATCTTACCAAAGAACGTATCCGCCAGATCAAAGAAAGAGCAATCAAACGTTTACAAAAAGCCCGTTATAGTAGTGCTTTAAAAGCCTACCTGGGTTAAAATAGCAGTCCCGATCTTATCGGGAAATTTGGTGGGTTTATTTAAGAAAACAGCTTCAGTCAGTTTGACTGGGGCTGTTTTCGTTTTATGTCATGTATGGCAGTATCCTTCATTCGACAGAAAACTTATTTGATCCAATCCTGTTAATACTTTTGCACAAGCTATCCAGAGGTCGGCAAGGCGATAGTTTCAATACTGATTTGCAGTTATTTTTGGCGGTTAAAAAGAGCAATATAAGAATGGCAACCACAGCGGAAAATGAAAGAGTTCATTGTTTGATCATCGGTAGCGGCCCAGCCGGATATACAGCAGCGATCTATGCTTCAAGGGCGAATTTAAAGCCTGTTTTGTACCAGGGAATACAACCCGGCGGGCAATTGACCATCACGACAGAGGTGGAGAATTATCCTGGCTATGCTGATGGCATTCAGGGACCTGAAATGATGGTAGATTTTGAAAAGCAGGCTAAAAGGATGGGAGCAGATATCCGTTATGGTCTGGCTACAAAAGTTGATTTATCAGCGCATCCTTATAAAGTCCAGATTGATGAAGAGAAATGGATCGAAGCTGACTCGGTGATTATTGCTACAGGTGCATCAGCTAAATGGCTGGGACTGGAAAGTGAGCAGCGTCTGAATGGTTATGGGGTGAGTGCCTGTGCTGTATGTGATGGCTTTTTTTTCAGGGGCAAGGAAGTGGCCATTGTTGGAGCAGGTGATACGGCTGCTGAAGAGGCATTATACCTGTCCAAGTTATGTACCACCGTTCACATGTTCATCCGTCGCGACATGATGAGGGCCAGCAAGGTGATGCAGGAGCGGGTTTTTAATACACCCAATATTAAAGTTTACTGGAATACCGATACGGAAGAAGTAGTGGGCGACAAACACGTCACATCCGTGAAAATAAAGAACAACAAGACAGGTGAAAAACAGGAGATACCGGTAAGCGGCTTCTTTGTAGCCATCGGGCACCAGCCTAATTCAGATATCTTCAAAGGATGGCTGGATATGGACGAAGCCGGTTATATTAAAACGATCCCGGGGACCTCTAAAACCAATATTGAAGGCGTATTTGCAGCAGGTGATGTGCAGGATAAAATATATCGCCAGGCGGTAACAGCGGCGGGAAGCGGCTGTATGGCTGCGTTGGATGCTGAACGATACCTCGGCGCCAAAGGAATTCACTGATCTTTCAAAACGTAGCAATGCCGGAATTACTTACCATTACGCTGAACAATGTGCGATTCAGGGCTTACCATGGGTTATATCCTGAAGAACGGCAGAAAGGGAATGATTTCGTGGTGAACATGAGGACCAGCTATACTCCACGGAAAGGGGTTATACTTTCCCTGAATGATACGATTGACTATGCTTCGCTTTTTGCGATCATTAATACCGCTATGCAAAAACCGGTGGACCTGCTGGAGACCCTTGTACAGACTATTGCAGATACCGTACACAGCCAGTTCCCTCAGGTAAAAGAAGTAATGATTTCCGTAGAGAAACTGAACCCGCCCATTGATAAATTTACCGGGAGTGCAACGGTGAGTTGTTACAGGACCTTTTAACTATACTGTTTTATTGATACGTCACGGCTATGAAAAAATTTCTTCTCTCTTTTATTTTGTTTCCCTTTTTTTATTGTTCTGCCCAGACGGGTACTGAAATCATTCTTTTTGATATGAAAATAAAGGAAGGTAAGGTCATTCTTTCCAATGGTAAAAATATCACCCGCCATACAGGATACGATAACCAGCCATTTTTTCATCCATCAAAGCCAGTGATTTATTATTCTTCTTTTAATGACAGCGACAGGAGTGATATAAAATACTTTGATTACAAAAAGAATACAACGGCAAACCTGACACTTACCCGGGAAAGGGAATATTCGCCTGTTGTGACACCGGACGGCAAGTTCATTTCCTGTATTATACAAAGGGATAATGGTGCGCAGGATTTAGGCAAATATCCCATTCATGGAGGTGAACCCACAGTGCTGATCAGCGACCTGGTGGTGGGCTATCATGCCTGGGCAGATAAAAACCGGTTATTGCTGTTTGTATTGGCCGACAGTAACCGGCATACACTGCGTGATTATTATCTGCTGGCAAAGAGGGATACTGTTCTTGCTATGAATATTGGCCGCAGCCTGCATAAGATACCGGGAGTAGAGACGATGAGCTTTGTGCAGAAAGTGAATGATAAAGAATTTGCAGTCAAAAAATATGATCTTTCAACAGGTGCTATTACCGATATAGCAATTATCCAGGGGACAGACCACCTTACCTGGTTGAATAATGGACTTATCCTGACAAGTAGTGGTGCGCAACTATTCTCATATCGTGCAGATACGGACAGCAACTGGCAGCCCGTTGTCATAGAAGGTGACAGGGCTATGCTAAAAGGGATTACAAGGCTGGCGGCAAATACAAAAAATGATAAACTAGCCGTGGTGGTGAGTGAGTGATTTTGCACAGTTGCCGGAATTTGTGATTTCCGGTAATGATGCCAAAAATAGTTGGTAAAACCATCTGAAAAAATCAGCGAAGATTGTACAGTCTAAAATAGATGAGTTAAAATAAAAAGCAGATTCGGTTTGAATCTGCTTTTTACTTTGTCGTTGGTTTGTTATTACAACGTCTTTAATACATCATTCATGCCTCTAACCGCAGCGGCGCTTTTATCAAAAGTAGCCTGTTCAGCATCATTCAGTTTGAAGTCAATGATCTTTTCCCATCCGTTCTTGCCAATAGTAACGGGAACACCGAGGCATATATCTTTTTGACCGTATTCTCCATCCAGTTTCACACAACAAGTAAATAGTTTCTTTTCATCCCGTACAATGCTTTCCACCAATGCCGCTCCGGCAGCGCCGGGGGCGTACCAGGCAGAAGTACCGATCAGGGCGGTCAGTGTAGCACCACCTACCATCGTATCTTTTACAATCTTCTCTTGCTGTTCTGCAGACAGGAAATGAGTAACGGGAATACTGTTCCAGGTAGCCAGACGGATAAGGGGAATCATAGTGGTATCGCCATGTCCTCCTACCACTACTGCATTCAGGTCAGAAGGGCTACAGCCGAGGTGCTGGCTCAGTTGGTATTTAAAACGGGCACTGTCTAACGTACCGCCCATACCAATGATCCTGTTTTTGGGCAACCCGGTTGATTGCAGGGCCAGATAGGTCATCGTATCCATCGGGTTACTGATGACGATGATGATCGCATTTGGCGAGTGTTTCAATATGTTTTCACAAACACCTTTTACAATACCCGCATTCACACCGATCAGTTCTTCCCGGGTCATACCGGGCTTGCGGGGAAGACCGGAAGTAATGACAACAACATCGCTTCCCGCAGTTTTGGAATAGTCATTCGTGCTGCCGGTGATCTTTGTATCAAAGCCAAGAAGAGTGGCTGTCTGCATCATATCCTGCGCTTTGCCTTCGGCTATTCCTTCTTTGATATCCAGCAATACTACTTCCTGTGCCAGTTCTTTACGGGCAATATTATCAGCACAGGTAGCTCCAACGGCACCGGCGCCTACAACAGTTACTTTCATGAACAAAAAAATTTATAAATGAGTAAAATTATTTAGTGCGGCAAAGGTAACTGATCGGAACTGACCTGAAACCTGATAATATTCATATTTTATTCGAATTTGGGCAGTATTTTTTCAACAGGGAGGACTCCTTCAAATACATCAATCAGCTTTCCTTTTTTGTCGTAAAAAGCAAGGAAAGGCAGATTCCGGATATCGTAATAGACAGGTAACAGGTAATCCATATCCCTGCCTGTAATAATGTTTTCAAAGCGGTCTAAACTGTATTCGGTATGAAACTGTTTCATCTTACTGAACGGAAGAGTGGTTGACATGATTATCTGTATCTTTTTAAATTTGTCAATGTGCCTGATGATCTCCCCGGTCTCCTGGCGGCAATGGTCACAGTCGGGGCTAAACAGCATTATCAGCACAGGCCGGTTTTTTTTGAGATCAGCTTTGGTAAAAACAGTACTGCTGTCAGGTCTTAATAATTTAAACGGGGGCACGGAGAGGAACTTCCTGTAGGGTGGCTGTGTTATACTAGTATCAGTCTGGGCGTACAAAAAAAAAGCAGGTACTATCAGACCCATCGTCAAAAAAAATCTTTTCATACGATCTGTAATGAAATGTGAAGATAAGAATGAAGCCGGCTGCATCCGGCAAAGCAGTATTTATTGGCTTGTAATACCGGCCACTCCGGGTGATTAATTCTCTTTTGCCCGCACGGCCCCCTGCCTTATCTTTGCCGCCTCAAAAAAAGGAAACATTATGGCAAATACAGCAGACATCAGCCGTGGACTGATCCTGAATTTAGATGGAAGTTTATATTCAGTTGTAGAGTTTGGTGAGAACAAAACAGCCCGTGCGGCCGCTAAAGTCTGGGCAAAATTGAAAGGCGTTGATAACAACCGGTCCATTGAAAAAACATGGAACTCTGGCGATACTATTTACCCTGTACGTGTAGAAAAAAGAACATACCAGTTCCTGTATAAGGATGATACAGGATATAATTTCATGGATACGACCACTTTTGAGCAAATAGCCTTGCAAGAGCAAGCGATAGATGCGCCCCAGTACCTCAAAGAAGGCCAGGAAGTAGGTGTGTTGATCAATACAGAGAATGACCAGATACTCGCTGCCGAACTGCCTGATAAGATCGTGCTAAAAGTTATCTATTGTGAGCCGGGCCTGCGGGGCGATACAGCTACCCGTACGTTGAAGCCTGCTACCGTTGAAACAGGCGCAACAGTAGGCGTGCCTTTGTTTGTCAATGAGGGCGAACTGATCCGGGTTAACACAAAGACGGGGGAATACGTAGAAAGAGTAAAGGAGTGATGAACGATTATATCAAAAATGGCCCTAAATCACCCGATTTTGGGCCATTTTGCTATGATTTCAGGTGATTTTGACCTGAAATCGTAAAAAAATAGTGGGATTACTGCACTTGATTTCCCTATCTTAGCCCCCGTTTCACTAATAAAATTGCCCGTTAAATTGAAAAACATGGACTTCAAGCAAATACAGGAGCTGATCAAAATGATCAACAAATCCAACATAGGAGAGCTCACTGTTGAACAGAAAGATTTCCGCTTAACAATAAAACAAAAAGAAGAACAGGTAACCCAGGTGCTGTCTGCACCGGTGCATGCTGCTCCCGTCTATGCTGCTCCACAGCCTGTTGCTGCAGCACAACCTGCTGCGGCAGCGATTTCTGCCGCAGAGAAGCCAAAGACCTCCGAGCCCGCAGCCTCCAACCTTATCTCTATTAAGAGCCCGATGATAGGCACCTTCTATCGTCGCTCTTCCCCAGACAAACCTAACCTTATAGAAGTAGGGGATGAGGTGTCGTCTGGTAAAGTGGTTTGCATTATCGAGGCCATGAAACTCTTTAATGAGATCGAAAGTGAAGTAAAAGGAAAGATCGTAAAAGTATTGGTGGAAGATGCTTCACCCGTGGAATACGATCAGCCCTTATTCCTTGTGGAGCCAAGTTAATTTGGAAATAATTCAATTTGAAGATCCGGGAACCGGGCATACCATTCGCTGAATCTTCGAACTTGAATAGCCAAATCTTCAAATCATCAAATTTCCAAATCCAAACATGTTCAAGAAAATACTGATTGCGAACCGTGGTGAAATTGCCCTGCGTGTCATCAGGACCTGTCGGGAAATGGGCATCAAAACGGTGGCTGTGTATTCTACTGCCGATCGGGACAGCCTTCATGTAAAGTTTGCCGATGAAGCTGTATGTATCGGGCGGCCTCAAAGTGCAGATTCTTATCTCAATATTCCGCATATCATGGCAGCCGTGGAGATCACGAATGCAGATGCTGTGCATCCGGGTTATGGATTTCTCGCTGAAAATGCCAAGTTTGCCAGGATATGTAACGATCACGATATAAAATTTATCGGACCCACCGGGGATATGATCAGCAGCATGGGTGATAAGATCACGGCGAAAGAAACGATGATCAAGGCCGGCGTGCCGGTAGTACCGGGTGGGGAAGGCTTATTGCAAAGCCTGGAAGAAGCAAAAGGCATGGCCAAAGACATGGGGTATCCTGTTATCCTGAAAGCTACAGCCGGCGGGGGAGGTAAAGGCATGCGTATCGTATGGGAGGAAGGCGAGATGGAAAGAGCTTATAACACAGCTAAAGCGGAAGCGGCGGCTGCATTCAAGAATGATGGCATCTACATGGAGAAGTTTGTAGAGGAGCCAAGACATATTGAGATACAGGTAGCGGGAGATCAATACGGGAATGTATGTCACCTCAGTGAAAGGGATTGTTCTATCCAGCGCCGTCACCAGAAATTAGTGGAAGAGTCTCCTTCTCCTTTTATGACCGACGAGCTCCGTTTCAAAATGGGAGAAGCGGCCAAGAAAGCAGCAGGGGCCATCAATTATGAAGGTGTAGGGACGATCGAGTTCCTTGTGGACAAGCACCGTAATTTCTTCTTCATGGAAATGAACACCCGTATCCAGGTAGAGCATTGTGTGACGGAAGAGGTAATCAATTTTGACCTGATCAAAGAGCAGATCAAGATCGCTATGGGTGAAAGGATCTCCGGCGACGATTATATACCCCAGATGCATTCTATCGAGTGCCGTATCAACGCTGAGGACCCCTATAATGACTTCAGGCCATCACCTGGCAGGATAACGGTATTGCACCAACCGGGAGGTCATGGAGTAAGAGTGGATAGCCATGCGTATGCAGGTTATGTGATCCCGCCTTATTATGATTCAATGATCGGTAAGCTGATCACGGTGGCCCGTACCCGGAAAGAAGCTATTGATACCATGTACAGGGCGTTGAGTGAATATGTGATCGAAGGGATCAAAACGACCATTCCCTTTCACCTGCAGTTGATGCAGGACGAACGTTTTGTCAGCGGCGATTTTAATACGAAATTTTTGGAAGGATTTCAATTAAAGTGATTGGCACTATAAGCAAAGAAATTAATCCCGGTCATTCCAGCCGGGATTTTTTATTTTCACCCTGTAAAACTGCTTCATGAAAAAGATCATCCCTCTTTTCTCTTTTCTATTGTTAACCATTCCAGGTATTTATGCCCAGTCCGCTAAGAAACTTCATAAAAAGGCCATACTCATAGATACGCATAACGATGTACTTTCTTCAGCCGTACTGGATGGTATTGATATTTCTCACCGTGTAAAGGAAGGTCACAGTGACCTCGAAAGATGGAAAGAAGGCGGGCTCGATGTGCAGTTCTTCTCTGTTTGGACCGGGGAGAAAGCAAGAAATAAGGAAGGTTTTTTTAGAGATGCCGAACAACAGATTGATTCGTTAGGCATACTATTACTGAAAAACCCGCAACGTATGACCCTGGCAAGAACCTATAAAGAAGTGACAAGAGGTGTCCATCAGAATAAACTCGTGGCATTGATCGGCGTGGAAGGAGGCCACATGATAGAAGATGACCTCAGCAAACTCCAACAACTATACGAGCTTGGTATGCGGTATATGACGCTGACATGGAACAACAGCACTTCCTGGGCCACCAGTGCTATGGACGAAACAAAAAGGGGGGATTCATTGTCGCATAAAGGGCTTACGGATTTTGGTAAACAGGTAGTCAGGAAAATGAATGAACTCGGTGTCATTGTTGATCTTTCACATGTTGGCGAACAAACATTTTATGATGCTATGGCCATCACCACAAAGCCGGTCATTTTATCGCACAGTTCTGTATGGAATATCTGCCCGGTTTTTCGCAATGTGAAGGACGAACAGATAAAAGCTGTGGCTAAAAATGGCGGCGTTATCTGTATCAACTTCTATTCAGGCTTTATTGACAGCAATTTTGCAAAAAAGATGGCGGAATTAGAAGGTTCAAAAGGAAAGCAGATCAAAGACTCGTTGAATCAATACTATGATGCCGCTAAAATGAATGAGATATGGCGTCAGCATTTTTCTGCAGAGCTGGAGCCTGTAAGGCCAACCCTGGCGAAAATGGTGGATCATATTGACTACATCGTCAAGCTCGTTGGCGATGATTATGCCGGTATCGGCTCTGATTTCGATGGCGTATCATCCTTGCCAAAAGGACTGGATGATGTCACTTCGTATCCAAAGATCACAGAAGAGCTATTGAAAAGAGGGTATTCTGAAAAATCGGTCAAAAAGATACTGGGCGGCAATGTGATGCGGGTGATGAAAGCTAATTTTTAACACCTGTGACCCATTCTGCGGCCTTATCAAGCACTTTGTCCTTCTTTTGCAAAATATCTTCAAAGGTGTTCATCACTTCCATGTCGGGTTTGATCCCTCCAAAGTCTTTTTCGTCGCCGTTTGCCCTTGTGAACATTTTGATCGCACCGGTTGCGACTATATGTGTACGTGGCAGCATGAAAGAGAATATCTCGCCAAAGTCATTACCCGGTTCCGCCGTACTTTCCCCGATCAGCATGGCCAGCTGATAATCTTTGATCGCATTGGTGAGCATGTTGGCGCTGCTGAATGTACCGGGACCAATGAGTACTGCTACCTTGCCGGTATAGCGAAGAGGGTTAGCGGCAGGTGTTACCAACGATCTGACTTTGTATTCATAGATCTTTCCGTTCTTCCATTTTTTAAATGGATCGCTGGCGCGTCTCATTTCGGATAGTGCTTTGCTATGCTGACTGATACGCATTTTCATACCTGCCGTATTGCGATAAGGCTTCCCGGAAATATAACTGATCAGTGTGTCTCCAAGACCACTGTCTCCGCCACCATTCTTACGCAGGTCAATGATCACACCGGCTGCATTTCTTTCTTTGATCCGGGTAAATGAACGGCGCAGAAACACAGAGAATGAATCACGCAATGAACCATCCATGCTGTTAAAACCGATCAATGCGATATTACTGTTCGCAAAGGTTAATGTAAAAGGTTTGTACGGGGCAGTTTCTGCCGACAAAACTTTTGAAATACTGTCAGCCTGATACCGGGTATAGCCATCCGTAGTGAACTGAACGGTGTCATTATTGACCACTGCTTTGATGCTAAAAGGGCTGACGATGCCATCCATGAACAATAACTTCCGGATATTGTTTTTCACCATTAATTTTTTCCACGGCTCAAGACCTCCGTTAAAGGATGCATATTTTTCATAAAGCTGTTGTACAGGTGTACCATTTATTGACAGAATACGGCTGAAAGGCGGTAACCTGTTAGCGTAGCTCAGATCACGTTGAACGATGAAAGCGCCGTTATCTATGTCCTGTACCAGGTAAGGAAAGCGTACACAGTGATACGCATACAGGCTGTCACTTACCCTATTGCTGGCAAAACCAAGATGGCCTTCATTCAATGAGCCGATAAGACGGCTGATGGCAAAGCTGGCCTGGAAATGAGTGATGCTATCCGGCAATTCACTGAGAATCTCCTGTTGCAGTTGGTGTAGTTCCTGCCGGGTAATGGCATGATAAGGATTGACATGGCTTTCTTCCATGACCGTTTGCCAAAACTTCATATCCTCTGCCAGCCATGCTTTTGGCATTTTCGATAAGGCAAATCCTTCTGGTGTATCCTTGTAGTACAATACTTCCCGTTGTGCTTCTGAATAGCTAAGCATGAAGGTGAAAGCAAGAGCTATCAACAGCTTTTTGGCGAAAAAATATGGTAAGACGTTCATGAGCAGGGAGATTTAGATAAAGCTAATATCCGCCTTTTTACGAATGCATAGCAGGTATTGCCACAATGAGTTGAGGATAATAATGGATGAACCGCTTCTTTTTTGACAGGCTTTACAGTTTCAGGCTGTAAAAGGCCACGTCTGCCGCTTGAACAATGTCATTATGCTATTACAGCACCTGTTGTTAATTTTACAGAGAGCTTAAGAAGAATGATCAAGGCAATACATTTTCCGATGGAGATGGTAGGAGAGGAACTGGACCAGTACCTGGCCAAAGGATGGTTCCGGATGGGACAGACGATCTTTACTACTGATTTTATTCCGGTAGAGGGAAAGATACATCCTGTTTTCTGGCTCAGGTTCGACCTGGACAGGATAGCGTTTGGCAAAAAGCAAAAACGCCTGCTGGCAGCCAACAAAAATTTTGAGACACGGATACAGCCCTTCCGGTTAACGGAAGAACTGGAAGAGCTCTATAGTATTTACCAGGCGAATATTGACTTTGAAATATCGCCATCCGTGGAGAGCAACCTGCTTGATGGCGACATTGCCAATATTTATGACACACAGCTGATCACGGTAAGGGATAACGGGCGACTGATCGCCGCCGGCATTTTTGATAATGGCTTACATAGCATGGCGGGTATCCTGAATTTTTATCATCCTGATTACAAAAGCAAAAGCCCCGGCAAATACCTGATGCTGGTGAAAGTAAAATACGCTATCGATACGGGTAAACGTTATTACTATCCCGGCTATATTGCTGCCGGTTACCCCAAGTTTGATTACAAATTCTTTCCCGGCATAAATGCTGCCGAGATCTATGATGGTATCCATGAACGGTGGGTGGATTTTCACGGGGCTTCTTTACCGGGAACAATGGATAGTAATAGCGGTAATGCGATATGATTATCTGTGTTCCTTTTTTCAATGACTTCATAAGCGATTATCTTCTTATATATCCGCTTTCCATAAAAATTCCTTTACCTTAGTTACTCATCCATTCATCAGTTATGTCAAGCAACACCCGCCGTTCTTTTTTATCTAAGGCCCTTGCTGCAGGCTCAGCAGCTTTGTTATCTGTCAAAGGAATAGCCGCTGAACCGGAAGAGAACGAGGAGATAAAGGAACTGCCATCCTTACAAGGAAGAAAGATACTGTTCACTTATGGCGGCTGGCCGGGTCATGAGCCTGAAAAATTCCGGGATCATCTTGTTCCCTGGCTGAAGAATGAGGGGGCGGAAGTGCATGTGTTTGCTACGCTTGATCCTTATACTGATAAAGCGTTAATGGACAGTATTGACCTGGTACTGCAGATCGCTACGATGTCACAGATCAGTAAAGAACAGGAAAAGGGACTGCTGGATGCGATTGCACTCAATGGTACTGGTATGGCCGGCTGGCATGGCGGCATGTGTGATGCATTCCGGAACAATACGGAATACCAGTATATGACCGGAGGACAATGGGTGTCGCACCCGGGAGGTGTGATAGACTACCGGGTTACCATTACGAACAGGAAAGATGCAGTGACCAAAGGATTGAAGGATTTTGCTATGCATAGTGAGCAATACTATATGCATGTTGATCCCAATGTAAAAGTACTGGCTACTACCCGTTTCAACGGGGCTATCAATTCATGGATAGATGGATGTGTGATGCCCGTAGTTTGGAAAAAAATGTATGGGAAGGGCAGGATATTCTATACATCTCTTGGGCATAATCTTGATCATATGACCAAAGTGCCGGAAGCTGTTGATATTTTACAAAGAGGCATCAGATGGGCCAGCGCCAGCAAATACCTGCCTGCAGAGAAATGGTTATCGCCAGTGTATAAATAGGCAATGGGCAATTGACAAGACAAACCATGCAATTTCGGGGGCGGTGCTAATTGCAATTATCTATTGCCGATTGAAGCTGCTATCTCAGGAACAACAACTCTCTGTACCGCGGCAGGTACCACTCTCTGTCGTCCACTAATATTTCCAGTTTATCAACATGGTAACGTATCTGGTCAAAGAAAGCATCCTTCACCTGGCTCTGGTAGGCGATGGCTTTTGTTCGGGTGCTGGTCATCGCATTGCAGGTCTTCCTCGCTTCGATCATTTTTTCTACCAGGTCGCTGGCTTTGTTGATGTGTTCAGATATTTTATCAAGTATCTGTTTTTGGTTACTATAAGATGATTCAGGCAATCCTGCATCCTTCAATCCTTTGATATTATTACTTAATAAATTCTGGTACCGTATGGCAGGTGGCAAAATATGGCTGGTAGCCAGTTCACCCATGATGCGGCTTTCGATCTGTACCTTTTTGATATAACGTTCCAGTTCTATTTCGTGCCGGGCTTCCAGTTCTTCGTGTGTGTAGATCCCGTTGCTTTCAAATAGTATCTTGGCTTTGTCTGTGATCATGGCATCAAGGGCCAGCGGTGTGGTTTTGACGTTGGCCAACCCTCTTTTCTCTGCTTCTTTTTCCCAGGCAGCGCTGTAGCCGTCACCTTCAAATAATACTTTTTCACTTTCTACAATATATTCCCGGATCACATGCATGATTGCGATCTCTTTCTTTTCGCCCTTGTTGATCAGTTTGTCCACATCTTCCTTGAACTGCTTCAGCGTTTGTGCCATGATGGTGTTTAGTACCGTCATCGGGTTGGCACAGTTGGCCGACGATCCTACTGCCCTGAACTCAAACTTATTTCCGGTAAACGCAAAGGGAGAAGTACGGTTACGGTCGGTGTTGTCCATCAGCAGTTCAGGGATGCTTTTATGGATATCTATCTTCAACATACTTTCATCTTGTTCGTCGAATTTACTGCTCACCCTTTCCTTTACATCACTCAATACTTTGCTCAGGTATTGACCTATAAAAACAGAGATGATAGCAGGCGGTGCTTCATTGGCTCCCAGGCGGTGATCATTGGGCGCTGAGGCGATAGAAGCCCTTAATATGTCTGCATAATCATGCACGGCTTTGATGGTATTGACAAAGAATGTCAGGAACATCAGGTTGGTCTTCGGTGTTTTGCCTGGTGCCAGCAGGTTGACACCGGTATCTGTGCTCATGCTCCAGTTATTGTGCTTACCGCTTCCGTTGATGCCGGCAAATGGCTTTTCATGCAGCAGCACTCTCAGTTTATGACGACGGGCCACACGGTCCATGATATCCATCAGCAAAGAGTTGTGGTCAACAGCCACACTTACTTCTTCAAAGATGGGGGCACATTCAAACTGTGCCGGGGCTACTTCGTTGTGCCTTGTACGGAGAGGGATGCCTACTTTATAACATTCTGTTTCAAAATCCCTGATATACGCATACACTCTTTCAGGAATAGAACCAAAATAATGATCTTCCAGTTGCTGGTTCTTGGCTGAGTTGTGGCCAAATACGGTACGGCCGCACATTACCAGGTCGGGACGGGCATTGAACAGCGCTTCGTCCACGACAAAGTATTCCTGTTCCCAGCCAAGTGTTGGGGTGACACGGCTTATGTTCTTGTCGAAATAATTACACACATCTACAGCGGCCTTGTTCAACGTTTCTGTTGCTTTCAGCAAAGGGGCCTTATAATCTAATGATTCACCGGTATAGGAAACAAAGATCGTGGGGATACATAGTGTTTTGCCATTCCCGATCTCCATGATAAAGGCTGGAGAGGATGGGTCCCATGCCGTATAACCTCTTGCTTCGAATGTAGCCCTGAGACCGCCACTCGGAAATGAAGAAGCGTCTGGTTCC
Source organism: Chitinophagaceae bacterium (assembly GCA_016787085.1). Lineage (GTDB taxonomy): Bacteria > Bacteroidota > Bacteroidia > Chitinophagales > Chitinophagaceae > VBAT01. Next base: position 171,228 of record JAEUVJ010000053.1, read on the forward strand.
TGCTGGATCAAAGCATCACCTTCAAACTGTTCTATCGGAGTGCCATCGCTTTTTATGGTAAAGAAGGAGTCATGCTTTTCTGCAGTGGTGCCTGTCAATGGCTGAAACCAGTGTGTAAAGTGGGTCACCTCTTTGCTTTCGGCCCATGAGCGGATACCGCTGGCGATCTGGTTGGCAATCGCCCGGTCAATCTTTTGCCCGGAACGGATAGAATTGACTAAGCTTTTATAGGCCTCGTCGCTGAGAAACTCCCTTGCAACTTTTAAAGTAAAAACATTGGTAGCAAAAATACCTGTGATCTTTGGAGTGGTGGCTACATCAATATTCCCGTTGCCAGTCAGTTTGGCTAATGCTTTGAATCGGAGTGACATGATTATTGGCTTTTAGCAAAGAAAAAAAATCCCTTCCATACAAAAATGGAAGGGATGAAATACTTATTGACAATAAATGCAATTACGCTTTTACTGCTTTAACGGTCTTGATGATACGTCCGGCTACTTTGTATGGATCAGCTGCTGAGTTAGGACGACGATCTTCCAGGTATCCTTTCCAGCCTTTGGCAGGAACCATTACAGGGATACGGATAGAAGCGCCACGGTCAGAAACGCCATAGCTGAAATCATGTATGCTGGCTGTTTCGTGTTTGCCTGTAAGGCGGAGATGGTTATCTGCTCCATACACCTCGATATGTTCTTTCACTAGCGGGCGGAAGGCCTCACATACTTTATCGAAGATGGCTTTGCTGCCGGCATTTCTCAACAGGCTATTGGAGAAGTTGGCATGCATGCCGCTTCCGTTCCAGTCAAGAGCGCCGAGAGGTTTACAATGCCAGTTCACAGAAACTCCGTATTTCTCGCCGATCCTTTCCAGTAGGTAACGGGCGATCCATATCTGGTCGCCGGCTTCTTTGGCGCCTTTGGAGAATATCTGGAACTCCCACTGGCCTGCAGCTACCTCAGCATTGATACCCTCTACGTTCAAACCTGCTTCGAGACAGGCGTCCAGATGTTCTTCTACAATATGGCGGCCATATGCATTGGCAGCGCCAACAGAACAATAGTAAGGACCTTGCGGAGCAGGAAAACCACCTGCAGGGAACCCGAGAGGTTTATTGGTCTGATTATTCCAGAGGAAATATTCCTGTTCGAAACCAAACCAGAAATCATTATCATCATCATCAATATGTGCACGGCCATTTGATTCGTGAGGGGTGCCATCTGCACTTAATACCTCGCACATAACAAGGTATCCATTCTTACGCTGAGGATCGGGCACGAAAAAAACGGGCTTTAATAAGCAGTCAGAAGATCCGCCTGGTGCTTGTTCTGTAGAAGATCCATCAAAGCTCCACATGGGTAGGTCAGCCAGCTTACCACTAAACTCTTTTTCAATTTTTGTTTTACTGCGAAGGCTCTGGGTGGGCTTGTAACCGTCGAGCCAGATGTACTCAAGCTTTACTGCCATAACTTAGAAGGGGTTGTTTTATAAATTATTAATACTTTGCAATTTTACTGAATTTATAGCATAAATACGGGGGGGCGTTCAAAAAAGGTTAATAATTTTCAACTAACAACCATTATTTTGATTAAATCCGGCTAAATTGTTCGAATTATTTTTTTATTTAATTCAATGGTTAGATCACCGCAGTTTCGCAAATAAAAGTAGGGGAGATGCCAGTGGACATGATGCGGGTCTCATAGTCTTCCGGCAGCAGGTTGCCGGTTAAAACAAGGGCTGTGTCCAAGCCGAATTTATTTCCGCCCAGGATATCGGTGTGGAGAGTATCTCCGACCATAAGAATATCTCTTTTGGTAATGCCGGCATGTACGGGAAGGATGTACTCCCAGGCAAACATGAATATCTGTGAGTCGGGTTTGCCAAACCGGATGAATTTCCGCCCGGTTATCTTTTCGATCATATAAGCCAGTCCGCCAATGGCAATACCCACGTCTTTTTTGGACATGGGATAAGCGCCGTCGGGATTGGCGATGATGGCCGGGATGGTTCTCCGGCGCAGCAGGTTGACTGCCTTATTTAGTCCGTTCATCCAGTCGAAACCCTCATCATCGAGCAGAACAAGAGCCGTAATATCGTTGATATTATCGTCGTTCATTTGTTCCAATGGTAAAGTATCAAGGCCCGGGTGCTCTATGTAGTGGGCTGAGTCTTCAGTGCCGAGATACGCTACCAGCCCCTTCTTCACTTTCAGGTCAAGGAATTCTTTTGCCAGCATACCCGAAGAAATGATCTTGTCCGGGGTGATATGCAGCAACCCGCTTCTGTTGTATGAGTCTGCCAGCAATTCAGGGCTTCGGCTGGCATCGTTGGTGATAATGTAGTAAGACTTTTCCTGTTCATTCAGCCAGTCGAATGTTTTTTCGATACCGGGTATCAGACCTTTGTAGTTCTTGATAACACCATAGGCATCAAAAAAAATGACCTTGTAGCTTTCCAGTAACGATTTAAAGTCTGTCATACCTGTGTTGTTTAGTTCATTCCTTGATCTTTAAATGGGCAATGATCTTTTCGGGGTCAAAATCCCTGTCAACAGAGGGCAGGTATATCTCGATAGCTTCAGCATACAGCTTTTTGGCGTATTGCTCACTGAAGAAATACACTCCGTTTTTGATCACGTATGTCAGGATAAAAAAGCGATAAACTTCCCGCAGGAAACGGATCTCGTCAGCGCTTAGCGGGTTGATCTTGTGATATTCACTCAGGAAAAGAAGGAACCGGTCTTCCATCAGCGGCCCGATGACATAGCTCCAGACGCTCCGGTCGCCCACATCACTTACTACACGGCTGAAGAAATAGAAATCAAGCATACGGCTGCTCATGCGGAACCAATCGTAATCCCAGCGACTGAACAACTGGAAATTATCCACAACTGAGAAGTTGCCGATGTTCCAATCAATAAATACAGGGATGATCTCAAAACTGCCCGCATTACACTTATTCCTGTTCTTTAAAAACTGCTCGCAGTGATGTTTGATGAGTGCGACCTGCTCTTTATTTCCAAACCTTTTTTCGTTGGTTTCCAATTGTTCCAGAAGGTCATTTATATCTGTTCTTAAGGTCTTGCTGCTTTTGGGTAATACATTACGGATCCGGCTGCAGGCTAGGTGAAACTTGGCTATCTGGCGGCCAAAATTCCGGATATGTCCTTCCTGCAAACGGCTGGGCATTCGTTGCATAACGCGGCTTGGATTGTAAAAAACAACCCAGGCATCTGCTTTTCCTTTTCTGTACCGGTAAGTATAGACCCTGTTGTTCTTTAAAAGGCTTTTGGCTAGCAAGTTCTCAAAAGGGTAGAGGAGGTTGTTACTTAAAGAATGAATGATCCGGTGATCTTCTTTAAAGTGCTCATATTTACCAAATGTAGAAAGTTTTGCTATAATAAAATCTTCATCAGCAAAAGTTACTTTGTATACATGATTGGTAGACACCATCGGGCTAATGTCTTCTATGCTCCGGATGGTTCTTGAAGGGTCATAGCCTTTCCAGGCAAGTTTTACTATATCAGGATAATTGATCATTGGATAGGGGTTGGCGGTTATTCTTTTGACCCAGAAAAGCGATGATCTTTTTCCAGTCTGTCAGGGCAACCATCGGCACCAGCAATAATGGAAATATAATACTGCGGTACCTGACTATAGCGCCGAGATTATTTACACTAAAACCTATGGCCAACATGACAGAAAGCGAAAAGAAAATAAACAGGTAGATAATGTTTCCCGAATGGCCTTGATTTTTCCTTCTGAATACCAAAAAAAGCACAAACAAAGCCAGCAGTAAATTGATTTCCACACATGCGGCAAGTGTTAAAAGGTCTCGTACATCACCGGGATATGGCCTCAGAAGCGATAAGGTAACAGCCTGCGGTACATTTTTCAGGAAACTGACAGCATCCGGCTCTAGTTTTTTAATGGGAATGTTAGACCCTCCGCCCTGCAGTTGCAGAAACGCCTGTTGCTTATCCACGACGGCTTTTGGAAAATCAAATCTCTCGCTGATATGCCGGCCATTAAAAAACAGGATAGCACAAAACGCATAAACCGCCAGGAATATGCCCAGACCATGCCGCTGCCGGCGGGCAGCCAGCAGCCATGCAATTACAGCCGGTATGACCAGGGCCATCATAAAATTTCTGAGCAACAGCAATAGTAGAAGACTGACAATGACTGCTATCCACCTTTTCCAGTGATAACGGCCATCCTTATAGCCGAAATACAAATGATAAATGATAAGACTGATGGCCAGAAAAATTAATCCTTCTTTATGGATACCGCTGGTCCAGTAAATAAAGGAAGGGATGAGAAATGAGGCCAGCAGGATGGTCATTTTCTGCCCCGGAAAAATATCGTTCATCACCCGGTAAACAGCCATGGGACCAAAAAGCGAGATGAAAGAAAAAAAGATCACATTGATATAGTACTGTCCGAAGCTGAAAATATTAAAGACCGAAAGCAGCTTCACAAAAATGTTCCCCTTCAGGTCATTCCAGTACGAATTGTAGGAACCAAAAAAATTATCTAATCCGCCCGGATAAGGATTGTAAAAAAGATTGCTGATATACGCACCCGGATCAGTTAAGAGCAGCTTGTATTCTTCCCGGCCAGCCTGGTGAAATGACCAGGTGTCCACCATCTGGGCAAGATCACCGTAATATTTACCCATCCATCCGTAAAAGATGCCAGCCATTACCTTCAATAAAAACAGGATGACCAATTGTGAATGGCTTAACCCGGAACGGGTAAAGAACCTGGTTCGGGTAACCAGCCAGGCAAACAATACGAGATAAGCGACAAACAGGAGATGCTCCAAAAAGCAGCGGTTTTAAAATCGCAAAATAGGTATTATTCATCATAAGTAAGAGAGGATAAAGTATAAACAGATATCCCGTTTGGTCGCTCACATTTCCTTAGCTTTGCAGCTCTTCATCATCACAACTTTTCTCATGGAAGTAACCGTTAAAACAGCGCAGCAACTCCGTCTTACCGAAGAAGAATTTGAACTGATAAAACAAAAGCTTGGCCGCACCCCGAACTTCAACGAGCTATGTGCTTTTTCCGGCATGTGGAGTGAACATTGCAGTTACAAGAATTCGATCAAATGGCTGAAAACCCTGCCGAGAGAAGGGGACAGGATGCTGGTAAAAGCGGGTGAGGAAAATGCTGGTTTGATGGATATCGGTGATGGACTCGGGGTTGTATTCAAAATCGAATCACACAATCACCCTTCGGCTATCGAGCCGTTCCAGGGTGCTGCTACCGGAGTAGGAGGGATACATAGGGATATTTTCACGATGGGGGCAAGGCCTATTGCGGCTTTGAACTCACTACGTTTTGGAAAATTGGAGGAAGATAAAACACAGCACCTCTTATCTGGCGTTGTGCATGGCATCGGCCATTATGGAAATTGCTTTGGGGTGCCAACCGTAGGCGGCGAAATATACTTTGATCAATGTTATCATACCAATCCGTTGGTAAATGCCATGAGCGTAGGTATTGTCAAAGCCGGTGAGACTATTTCAGCTACAGCGAAAGGCAAAGGCAATCCTGTAATGTTCGTGGGTAGCGCTACAGGTAAGGATGGCATTGGCGGCGCTTCATTTGCTTCGGCTGATATTACGGAAGAAAGCGCCCAGGACCTGCCTGCGGTTCAGGTAGGCGACCCTTTCCAGGAAAAGAAACTATTGGAAGCATGCCTGGAAGTGATACAAACCGGCGCAGTGGTGGGCATGCAGGACATGGGGGCGGCAGGGATTATCTGCTCCACTTCTGAGATGAGTGCAAAAGGCGAAGTAGGTATGCGGATAGATCTGGATAAGGTGCCTACCCGCCAGAAGAATATGAAAGCATGGGAACTTCTTCTTAGCGAAAGCCAGGAAAGAATGCTGCTGGTGGCTGAGAAAGGAAGAGAGCAGGAAGTACAAAAGGTTTTTGATAAATGGGACCTGCCGTGTTCTGTGATAGGCGAAGTGACAGATGATGGTATGCTGAACTTTTATATGCACGGAGAACTGGAAGCTTCCCTTCCGGCACATGATCTTGTATTAGGTGGCGGCGCACCGCAATATGAGAGAGCATATCGTGAACCCGCCTACTTTGCGGAGATCAAAAAATTCGATCCGTCAAAGGTGGAAGTGCCGGGGAATTTTAAGATCATAGCTGAGCAGATCATTCAACTGCCTTCTATTGCCTCCAAGCGCTGGATATATACCCAATACGACAGTATGGTAGGTACGGTGAATTCATCTACTAATCTTCCTTCCGACGCATCGGTAGTAGTGGTGAAAGGTACAAAGAAGGGGATCGCAGTCACAACAGATTGCAATAGCCGGTATGTATTTGCCGATCCGTTTAAAGGAGCCATGATCGCTGTGAGTGAAGCGGCCCGGAATATCGTTTGCAGCGGCGGGTTGCCCTTAGGTGTGACCAACTGCCTGAATTTTGGTAATCCGTATGATCCGGAAGTGTATTACCAGTTTGTACATGCGGTAAAAGGCATGGGAGAAGCGTGTAAAAGATTTGATACACCGGTTACGGGAGGCAATGTTAGCTTTTATAACCAAAATCCCGACGGCCCGGTCAATCCGACACCTACCATCGGTATGGTAGGCCTGCTGGAGGATATCAATAACAAAATGACATTAGATTATAAGAATGAAGGCGACGTGCTCTATGTATTGGGCACAATGACCAATGATATCAGTGGCTCTGAATATTTGCACAACATTACGGGAGTGAAATATTCTCCGGCTCCTTATTTTGATCTGGAGGAAGAATATATCCTGCAACAAAAGATACGTCAGCTGATCGATGAAAGATTGATATTGTCAGCGCATGACGTCAGTGAAGGCGGTTTGTTCGTTACCCTGTGCGAAAGCGGTTTTAGCAGGGAACTTGGTTTTTCTGTTATAAGCAATAATAGCTGTCGTAAGGATGCCTGGTTATTTGGTGAAGGGCAAAGTCGTGTGCTGGTGAGTGTGGAACTGGAACGGGTAAAGGAGTTTGAAGCGGCGCTTGGCGATCTCCCATTTGAGAAGATCGGTGTGGTAACAACAGGTGAGGTAGTGATAGATGGAGACTTCTGGGGAACGATTGACTGGTGGAAAGAAGAATATGATACTGCCATAGAAAATTACCTTTCAAAAGAAACAGCAGGCTCTGCATTAAGCGCTATTTGATCCACATGAAGAATTTCCTGGATGAATTCATTGATTTTATTACGGGCGGCTTCTTCAACTATTTAGGGGCTGCAGCCCGGATATTATTCACCAAAGAGAAATTCTCTGTATTGGTCAAGGAAAAGCAAAGCAACCACACAGGCATGCTGGTCATGAGTAGTATTCTTTTCGGCTTATTTCTTTGGATCAAACTTTCTGTACAAACCCGATCTTTTGCATGAATAAACAATCGGCCATATTGGTCACTGGTGCTGCCGGGTTCATTGGCAGTTGCATGGTGGGATACCTGAATAAAAAAGGGTACTCCAATATCATTATCTGCGATGATTTCAGCCGGGAGGATAAATTGAACAATTACAGTAACAAGAAGTACCATGTACTCGTGGAAAGGGAAGAGCTGTTTGAATGGCTGGCAAAGCACGATATACGAATTGATTTTGTTTTTCACTTAGGCGCCCGGACAGATACTACCGAGTTTGACTATTCCATTCATGAAAGACTGAACGTGGAATATTCCAAACAGATATGGAAGTATTGTACTGAAAAGAATATACCGCTGGTGTATGCCTCATCTGCTGCCACCTACGGAGGAGGAGAATTCGGTTACTCCGATTCGCATGAGATACTGGATAAGCTGAAGCCTTTGAATCCTTACGGTGTTTCCAAGAATGAATTTGATAAATGGGCCCTTCGACAGGCTCAGGACAAGCAACCTCCTTTCTGGGCCGGATTGAAATTTTTCAATGTGTATGGCCCGAACGAATATCACAAAGGCAGGATGGCCAGCGTGATCTTTCATGCATTTAACCAGATACAGGAAAAAGGAAAGGTAAGATTGTTCCGCTCTCACCGGCCTGATTTCAAAGATGGCGAGCAGCTTAGGGATTTTATTTATGTAAATGATGTTGTGGCCGTTTGCTACTGGCTTATGGAAAAATGCAGCCGCGGTGAAGCGCCTGCCTCTGGTCTTTATAACCTGGGAACCGGTAAAGCCAGAACGTTTAATGACCAGGTCACAGCTATTTTTAAAGCGCTGAAAAAAGAAGTGAATATTGAATACTTCGATACGCCTGTGGATATCCGTGATAAATACCAATATTTTACCGAAGCGGATATGGATAAATTAAGAAAGGCCGGATACAAAGAAGAGTTCTGGTCTCTGGAAAAAGGAGTGGAAGATTATGTAAAGAATTTCCTGGTCGGGCATTCCTACTATTAAAATATTTTAAAGGCCGCCGCAACAGAGTAAACCAGGATAAATTCTTACTATTTTTCCCGATATACCGGCAAAGATCTAAATGATATGTTGAAATCAAAAGGGCATCCTGCTTTTGGCAAGATACCCTTTCTCCGTTTTCGAAAAATCACAATGGATAGGTCAGGGAATATATTATCTGCATGGTTTGTCTTCTGTAAATTGATATACGGCGTTAAGGTTCTTCGGGATTTTCGGTTCGGTAATAATTCTTTATCATTTATCAGCACAGTTTTCCACAACGTATCTTTACAAAAAATCATTTAACGTATGGGCAGAAAGATCGCCATTATAGGGGGCGGGAACCTTGGAACGGCCATTGCAGAAGGGTTATTGAAAAGTAAATTCAGCAAGGCTGCAGAACTGACTGTGACCAAAAGAAATACTGCCACGCTCAGGCCGCTGGCAGATAAAGGAGTGAAGATAACCGCGGATAACCAGGCAGCCGTTAAAGATGCAGATGTGATCATGCTGGCCGTAAAGCCATACCAGGTATCGGAAGTGTTGGGTGCAGTAAAAAAAGAGTTATCCGGGAAGAAGATACTGATCTCGGTTGTCACAGGGGTCACTATTGCAGATATGGAAACAGTAGTGGGGAAGAAGGTGCCGTTATTCCGGGCTATGCCCAATACGGCTATTGCTATTCAGGAAAGCATGACCTGTATCTCCAGTAAAGATGCTGAAGCGGCCGATGTAAAATACGTGAATGAGCTATTTGGTAAACTAGGCAAAGTCGTGACCATTGATGAGAAACTGATGGAAGCCTCTACCATTCTTGGCGCCTGTGGCACGGCGTATGCGATGCGATATATCAGGGCCAATATTCAGGGTGGGATCGAAATTGGATTTGATGCTCCAACGGCTTCATTGATCGCAGCGCAAACGGTGAAAGGGGCCGCGGAGTTATTACTTCAAAAAGGATCGCATCCGGAACAGGAGATAGATAAGGTGACCACTCCCAAAGGCTGTACGATTGCCGGGCTGAATGAAATGGAACACCAGGGATTCAGTTCTTCATTAATACGGGGGATCGTGGCAAGCTATAAGAAGATTGCGAAGGATTGAACAAATACTTGTGCTAAACTTGTTCAGTATATCAGTATAAATGCTACTTACATGGTATTGATTTTTTAACAAGAAGCTATATTAGTTATTTAAAGCTGTTTATACACTACCCCTCCCTTCATCACAAACACCACTTTGCCGAATACCTTGGCATCTTTCAGCGGATCGCCATCCACCGCTACTATATCGGCGAGTTTGTTCACTTCAATACTGCCGAGTTTATCTTTTTCTCCCAGCAGGTCGGCTGCATGGATCGTGGCTGATTTAATAGCATCCATCGGTTTCATACCTGCTTCGATCATGTAAGTAAATTCCAGCCAGTTGAGCCCATGCTTATATACACCGGCATCCGTACCAAAAGCGATCTTCACCCCCGCCTTGTAGGCTTTGGCAAATGTGTTTTGAATCTGGGGACCTATCTCCAATGCTTTGGGAGTGACCAATGCGGGGTAGTAACCGGGGATCTTAGCCGAATCACCCACTGATCTTCCGGCTGTAATGGTAGGTACATACCAGGTACCATACTGTTTGAAAAGGGCAATCGCCTCATCGTCCATAAAAGTGCCGTGTTCAATTGAATTGACCCCGGCTCTCACCGCCCTTTTCATTCCTTCGGTGCCGTGTGCATGTACTGCCACTTTAAATCCATAGTCTTTTGCCGTTTGAACAATAGCCACCAGTTCATCTTCAAAAAACTGGGGGTTCTTACCACTTTTGGCAACGCTTAGTACACCGCCGGTAGCGGTAATTTTTATCAGATCAGAGCCGTCTTTATATCGTTGCCTCACTGCTTTGCGGCATTCATCGGGTCCGTTAGCTACACCTTCCCTGGCGCCGGGGTCGCCTTGCAGGTCCTTCCTGTACCCATTGGTGGGGTCGGCATGGCCGCCGGTGGTAGCTATGGATTTTCCTGCGGTAAATATTCTTGGGCCAGTGATCAGGCCTTTGCTGATCGCATTACGGAGCGAAATATTCACGCCGCTACCTCCCAGGTCCCTTACGGAGGTAAAACCTGTCTTCAGCGTGGTATCGGCAAACTTTACAGACATATAGGCGTAGTCAGCCGGGTTCAGGGTAAAGGTTTCCATATAGCGGCTGGGGCTGGTCTCATGCTCCATGTGCACATGCATATCAATCCAGCCGGGGGTAACTGTCTTTGTTTTCAGGTCAATCACTTTGTCGTTGGTTCCAGGCCTGGCATATCCATTCTCTACGGAGACGATCTTGTCTTTTTCGACAACGATGGTCATGTTCTTCCGGGGCTCGTCCGCTATACCATCAATGAGGGCACCGCACCAGATATAGGTCTTCTGAGAAAATCCGTTCAGCAGAAACAATGCAAGCAGGAGGAGAAGGGTGATCTTTTTCATTAACTCTAAATATTTTCAAATAAAAATACCTGTTTTTTCCACAAAGAATAACCGGATTTCAATAGCCGCAAAAATTCCTGTAGCTTTGCATGACCTCCCGGAAATTCTTTGTTTTTCTCTTATCCTTACACCGAGTATCCGATTGGTCAAATGGGTGGGGTTTCTAATGTTTCACTGAGTTTATTGATTTTTTGGAAAGCATTTCAGCACAGGTAATACGTTATTGCCGGGCAATTTGCTTTTATTGTTTTTACATAAAAAACTGACCATATATGGCAAAGTACATCTTCGTTACCGGTGGCGTTACCTCATCTCTTGGAAAAGGGATCATTGCGGCATCGCTGGCAAAATTGCTGCAGGCAAGGGGACTGAGAGTAACTATTCAGAAATTCGATCCCTATATCAATGTTGACCCCGGAACGCTCAATCCTTATGAGCATGGCGAATGTTACGTAACGGAAGATGGCGCTGAGACCGATCTTGACCTTGGACATTATGAACGTTTCCTCAATATTTTTACTTCACAGGCTAATAATGTAACTACAGGCCGCATTTACCAGACCGTGATCAGTAAAGAGAGGGAAGGGGCTTACTTAGGTAAAACAGTACAAGTAGTACCCCACATCACAGATGAGATCAAGCGGAGAATGTTGCAACTGGGTCAGGACGGGCAATACGATATTGTTATTACAGAGATAGGCGGAACGGTAGGGGATATCGAAAGTCTGCCATTTGTAGAAGCTGTCCGTCAGCTGCAGTGGGAACTACCGGAAGAGGATTCATTGGTCGTTCACCTGACCCTGATCCCTTACCTGAAAGCAGCCAAAGAACTAAAAACAAAACCTACCCAGCATAGCGTGAAAATGCTAAGCCAGGAAGGAGTGCACCCGGATATCATAGTTTGCCGGACAGAAAAACCCCTGTACCCTGAGCTCCGGCGCAAGATCGCTTTGTTCTGCAATGTAAAACAGGAAGCGGTGATCGAAGCGGCAGATGCTCCTACTATCTATGAAGTGCCGCTGCTGATGATGCGGGAAAAACTGGATATCATTTGCCTGAAGAAATTCAATATCACAGATTATAAGGAACCTGATCTCAGTAAATGGAAAGAGTTTCTCGATAAACTAAAGTATCCAAAGAGCAAAGTAACGATTGGTCTGATCGGGAAGTATCTTGAATTACAGGACGCTTATAAATCCATCCTCGAATCATTTGTACATGCCGGCGCCATCAATGAATGCCAGGTACAGGTAGTGAATGTACATAGTGAGTTTATTACCCATGATAATGTAGCGGAGAAATTAGCCGGGCTGGATGGATTACTGGTAGCTCCGGGATTTGGCCACAGGGGAGTGGAAGGCAAGATCGTTGCAGTAAAGTATGCAAGAGAAAATGGTTTGCCTTTCTTTGGTATTTGTCTTGGTATGCAGATGGCTGCCATTGAATTTGCAAGGAATGTGTTAGGTTTGAAAGATGCCCATTCTACTGAAATGGATCCGGATACAAAAGATCCTGTCATTGATCTGATGGAAGAGCAAAAGAAGATCACGGCCAAAGGCGGCACGATGAGATTGGGAGCTTATTCCTGCGAATTAAAAGAAGGCTCACTGGCGTCAAAAATATATGGTTATTCCCCCATCAGTGAACGTCACCGCCACCGCTGGGAGTTCAACAATAAATACCTCGAACAATTTGAAAATGCAGGTATGGTTGCCAGCGGTAAGAACCCGGGAACAGGGCTTGTGGAGATCATTGAATTGCCCAAACACCCGTTTTTTATCGGTGTACAATATCACCCTGAATTAAAGAGTACCGTTGAAAATCCCCAGCCTGTCTTTGTTCACTTTATCAAAGCGGCCAAAGAATATGCAGAAAAAAAAGCTAACGTTAAAAACCCCTTGCTGCAAAGCGAGATGATCTGATAGCTGTTGGCCGCTGTTTAACGGTTTTGAGTTCACCTTCAGGTGTGGTAAGCCGGCGATTTGGGTAACCAGAAACCAGCGACCTGAAACCAGAAACCCGCTATCTTTGCGGTCTTTAAATTTTAACCTCTCATGAAGTTTGACCGGAATACCGTTCTAGGGTTTGTAGTCCTGGCATTATTGTTTTTTGGCTATTTCTATTACACCAATAAAGAACAATCGCTGTTTCGTAAAGAGCAGGCGAGGCTGGATTCAATTGCGAATGCGCAGAAGCCAAAACAAGATACGCTGGCAGTAAAGAAAGATTCTGCAAGGGCTGATTCAACTGACAAGATCGTAAAAGCCGGGAATTTCAAAGATGCGGTCAATGGAACCGAACAAATTGTGACTGTTAAGACCAATGTTTTTACGATAGCTTTTACAAATAAGGGGGGACAGCCAAAATGGATCGAGCTGAATCATTTCAAAAGCATGGACAGTGGGAGGGTAAGGCTGGCCGCATCCGATTTTGATAAGATCGGTTATACGGTCAATACCGGGCCCGGGCAAATTCAGCAAACCTCCAACCTTTACTTTCAGCCGGGCGTGATGACGAAAAATGCTGATGGTACTACTGCTGTCTCTTTTGTACTGGCATCTTCCGATAGTGCATCTGCTGCTTCAGTTATACATGAGTTTGTCGTAAAGCCTGATGACTACATGATTGACTTTGGCGTGAAACTAAAAGGCGCAGATAAATTGCTCAGCCAGGGCATTATGAACCTCTCCTGGCAATATGCCGCTGCACAGCAGGAACCATCTGTATCATACGAAAAACAGAACACACAGATCGGTTATATAGAGGACGGTGAATTTGATTATCACACTGTCGGCAACCGGAGCGATAAAGAGTGGGATGAATCAGTGAAATGGGTGGGTATCCGCCAGCGTTTTTTTACCAGTTTTCTTGTTGCGAAAGATAAGTTCTCTTCTGGCAATATGGAATGGTCTGTTCCACCGGATGAAAAGAAGACCATTGTGCAGGCCACCACACAAATGCGTGTACCGGTGGCGGTAGCTTCTGAAGCAAGCGTTGCCTTTAGTTTGTATTATGGCCCATCTGATTATCATCTTCTCCGGAAGTATGACCAGCAGTTCGATAAACTGGTCAACCTGGGCCAGGGTATGTATGCTTTTGTAAGACCTCTGAACAAATTCATTATTGTACCCATATTCGATTTCCTGAAAGGATTGACCGGTAATATGGGTATTGCTATTTTGTTGCTCACCGTTTTCATCCGCCTGATCACTTCTCCATTGATGTATCCCGGTTACAGGACCAGCGCCCAGATGAAAATATTAAGACCTGACCTGGCAAAACTGAAAGAGAAATTTCCGGATCAGCAGCAATATGCCATGGAGCAAATGAAATTCATGCGGGAGGCAGGGGTGAACCAGTTTGCAGGGTGTATCCCCAGTTTGCTGCAGATACCAATCTTCTTTGCCCTGTTCAGCTTCTTCAATGCGGAAACCAGTTTAAGGGGCGCTGAATTTTTGTGGTCTGCTGATCTTTCTGCTTTTGATGATCCTATAAAATTCGGGTTTAGTATCCCTCTGCTGGGAAGTCATTTGAGTCTTTTCAATATTACAGCGGTAATAACCAGCTTTCTGATCTCTTTGTACAGCATGAGTATGACGCCGGACCAAAGTAACCCGGTGCTCAAATATATGCCGTATATCTTCCCGGTATTCCTGCTTTTCTTTTTCAATAGCCTTCCTTCGGCACTGACATGGTATTATACTGTTTCCAACCTGATCACTTTGGGCCTTCAGTTTGTGATCCAGAATTATATTATCAACCATGATAAATTAGTAGCCAGGATCGAGGCTAACCGCAAGAAACCGAAAACAAAATCCAAGTGGCAGGAGAGGCTGGAGCAGATGCAGGAGCAGCAGAAAAAGATGAAAGAGACGCAGCAAAAAGGTAAAAGGTAATTTGGTTAAAATATTGGTAAGGAAAATCTGTCCCGCTCACAGGCAGGACAGATTTTTTTGTTACGCAACTTATTGGCTAAATTGGCACGTCTTTTTATTACTTATCAGCAGGATTAAAACATGGGAAAGATAAACAACATAGCGGTCGTGCTTCTTGGGCTGGTTTCTTCTTTTAACGCCGTTGGTCAGAAGAAACTGACAGAAGCGACTATTTCTTATGATATCGTCATCAATACCAGCAATACAGTCCCTCAGGCAGCTGACCTGCTTGACGGGGCAACCAGTGTGGTTTACCTGAAAGGCAATTCCAGCCGGTCTGAGATGATCAGTTCTTTAGGTACGCAATCCACGATTGTGGATGGCAAGACGGGTAATGTCACCATTCTGAAAGATTATGGGGAGCAGAAGTACATGATCACGATGACGCCGGAGAATTGGAAAGCCTCCAACAAGAAATATGAGGGTATTACGTTCACTTACGAAAATGAATTTAAGACCATTGCCGGTTATAATTGCCAGAAAGCTGTAGGCAAACTTACAGACGGCAGTACTTTCACTGTGTATTTTACAAAGGATCTGATCCCTGTGAACAAGGACTTCCAATATCTGAACAAGAATCTTCCCGGTCTCGCTATGCAATACGAGGCTACACTCGGTAAATTAAAAGTTACTTATACTGTGTCTTCTGTCAACCTGAATTTAGTGCCTACAGCAAAATTTGACCTGCCTAAATCTGGCTACAGGGTGATGACTTACGAAGAAAGTGTGGGAACAGGCGGAAATTAGCGGCGGGTAGCCTCATTAGGATTGAAGACGACCTTATTATTAAGAACCACCTTCTTTTTAAGCGGAACTATATAAGTCGTATTTCCTTTTTGATAGCTAGCGACAGTATTAAGTGTAATAAAGCTGCTGTTCTGTGTATTGATTACCTGGCTACCGCGAAAATTATATCCTGAGTGTAAAGAGAATGTACCGGGTTTGGTGATGGTTTTGCCTGAAAGCAGTGATTTTTTTACAGGTTTGGTATGTGTGGATTTGCCATCGCCTAATGTTGCAAAGGCAACCGCACCTACCGCCATCATTATAATGAGGGCTACAGTTCCGCGGAACGCTTTTAACAATATTGAAGAGTTAGTTTTCACTGCTCTGCAAATTTAACAATAAAAGAGGGATTAAATAAAACCGTTTATCCAGAATTTTAATACTTATTTAACGGCGCTCATCCGAAATTGTTACACAATCGGCAAAAAAAACTTCTCTATTTTGCACATCTGGGGAAAATTACCTGCTGGAATTACCCTTTTATTTCGGTTAACTTGTTGATTATAATCGGCTTTTCATCGGAGTCAAATACCAGTTCTTTTTTTGTGCATTAGTCAGTAACTTACTAAAACTAACCCTCATTCATGAAAGAGAACCCTCAGCATCCTGACCAGGAACAGATACGGGAGCTTCTGAAGCAATATGAAAATCTCAGGCAGGGGCGCAGTCATTCCTTTATCGAGGAAGAAGCATTTGAGAAGATCATCAACCATTTTGAGGAAAACGAGAATATGGTAAAAGCGCTGGAAGCTGCTGAAACGGCCATTGAGCATTTTCCCTTTTCGTCCACACTTCTCATCAAAAAGGCTGATGTATTGCTGGCCAATAGGCAATACCAGAAAGCGTTGGAGATACTAGAGCAGGCGGAATTGTTCGATAGCGGGGATATCAACCTGTATATTCTGAAAACGGATGCCTATCTGGCCCTTGACCAGCAGGAAAAAGCTGTAATCCTGTTGGAGCAGGCGCTTGAGATGTTTGATGGAGAGGAAAGGTTGGAGCTGCTTTTTGAACTTGCGGACGTATATGACGATTATGAAGAGTTCGATAAAGTGTTTGATTGCCTTAAAATGATACTTGAGCAGGATCCGAATAACGAGGAGGCCTTGTACAAAATATGCTTCTGGACCGATTTTACAGGCCGTAATGAAGAAGGTATCCGTCTTCACCAGCAGATCATAGATGAGTTTCCTTATAATGAGTTGGCGTGGTTCAACCTTGCCGCTGCCTACCAGGGCCTGAAATTATACGAAAAGGCCATTGATGCCTACCAGTATGCCATAGCCATAGAGGAAAAATTTGATTATGCCTACCGCAATATGGGTGATGCGTATATAAGACTGCGGAAGTACAAGGAAGCGATCGAAGCGCTGGAAAAGGTTACCGAACTGTCAAAACCAGAGGATGTGATCTATGAAGCGATAGGCCATTGTTATGACAGGCTGAAGAATTATGCGCAGGCTAGATTCTATTACCGGAAAGCAACACACCTGAATCAGGAGGATAGTAAATTATTTTACAAAATAGCGGTCACTTATTTTAATGAGCAACAATGGGAAAGCTGCATGAAGCAGTTGGATCACGCTTTGAAGATACACCGGTTGCAACCGGAATACAATCTGTTGATGGGCGAATGCAAACTGAAGTTGGAGCTATATAAAGATGCATTACAATATTTTTCCAATGTTGTCCGGATACGTCCTAAAAATGTTTCGGGATGGGAAGCGCTTATAAGGTGTCTTTACCGGGGGGAGTTCATAAGTGAAGCACTGGAACAGGCCGATGCGGCTTTGCAGGCTACCAATAACAAACCGCTATTTATTTTTTATAAAGTAGCCGTCCTGTTAGCAGCCGGCAAGACAAAAGAGGCCATGTTGCAATTGGAAAATGCGATGAGCAAAGCTCCAAAGTTGTTGAAAAAGCTGATCGAACTGAATCCAGCTGCCCTGCAAAACCAGCAACTGGTAGATGTTGTAGCAAAGTTCAAGCGTAACAGGTCAATCTGATCATACACTGGCTGATAAACATCATTAACAGTTACTCCTTATTCTTCCCTATTTTTGCGGCTGTTTTAAAATTTCTTGACGCATTTACTGTATTAACAGCGAATAAAAATTTTGGTGCATGAATTTCAACCTATCCCAGATTCCTGATCGTTTGCTACGGCCACGTATTTCCGGTATCACTATGGTCATGGACAAAGGGCTGAGCGTAAATGAGGCGCAGAATTTCCTGAGTGTTTCTTATCCTCATGTAGATATAATCAAGCTTGGCTTTGGTACCTCGTTCGTTACCCCAAATCTTACAGAGAAGCTGGAGGTGTATCGTTCATATGATATCCCGGTATATTTCGGAGGCACTTTGTTCGAAGCTTTCCTGATCCGTAACCAATTTGATGATTACTTAAGAGTGTGTAAGGACTATGGCATCAGTTATATGGAAGTAAGTGACGGTTCCATTACCATACCTCACGCAGAGAAATGCGGCTATATCGAAAAACTGACAAAATACGGAACGGTATTAAGTGAAGTAGGAAGTAAAGATGCGGCACATATCATTCCTCCTTATAAGTGGATCGAACTGATGCGGGCCGAATTGAGCGCCGGTTCTACTTACGTCATTGCGGAAGCACGGGAGGCCGGTAATGTGGGTATTTATCGTGGTTCAGGGGAGGTGAGAGAAGGATTGGTACAGGAGATACTAACCCAGATACCCGGAGAGAAAATCATTTGGGAAGCCCCCCAGAAAGCCCAGCAACTGTACTTTATAGAATTGCTCGGATGTAATGTTAATCTGGGCAACATTGCCCCGACGGAGGTAATACCCCTGGAGGCTATGCGTCTCGGTTTGAGGGGAGATACTTTCAGTTTATACCTTGATAAAAAAGAAGCCTGATGCGGCTTTTCGGACTTATTGGCTACCCGCTGACCCATTCTTTTTCTAAGAAATACTTTTCAGCAAAATTTGAAAAGGAAGGTATCGGTGATTGCCGTTATGAGCTCTTTTCTATTGCTTCTATTGATCAGCTGAAAGAGGTATTGTCTCAGCATCCTGAACTTACCGGTATCAATGTCACGATCCCCTACAAAGAGCAGGTATTATCTTTTCTTGACGAAAAGGATGAGGTGGTACGGAAAATAAAGGCCTGCAATTGTATCACCATTACCACTGGAAAGCTGAAAGGATTTAATACAGATGTGACGGGATTCGAACGTTCATTGAAAGAAAAACTGCAGCCGCATCATCAAAAAGCTCTTGTACTTGGTACGGGCGGGGCTTCTAAAGCTGTAGAATTCGTTTTGAGAAAACTGGGCATTTTATTCAGGAATGTTTCCCGCAAACCATCCGTCCATAACTATTCGTATGAACAGCTGACACCGGCTCTTATTGCTGATCATACCCTGATCATCAATACAACACCTTTGGGTACTTTTCCGGCCGTAAACGAAGCCCCCCCTTTGCCTTATGAAGCATTAACCCATCAGCATTACCTTTTTGACCTGGTGTATAATCCTGCAAAAACTTTATTTCTGCAAAAAGGGGAAGAAAAAGGGGCTGTGATAAAAAACGGGTACGATATGCTGGTGATCCAGGCGGAGGAAAGCTGGAGAATATGGAATGAATAATCGAAAGGAATGTCCCTGATGAATATCGTGGCAACGAAGTGAGGGAAGTGAAAGCAGGGTGTCATTTTTGACTTTCAAAAGCAGCAGATGTAAAATTTCCGGGATCCGGTTCAGCTATTTCTTTTTAAAGCAGGTTCTTTTTAGCGTCTTCGGGTATGGCAGCTATCTTTTTGTTTTTATAATCATAACATACCATTCCTGTTTTAGCTGCCGCTACCAATACCCGTTTTCCGTTTACCTCCTTTTCCAGTTTATAGTACACATCAAAGCTCACTTTGCTGATATTGGCTGCGGTGACGGACGCAATGACGATATCCCCATAAAATAATTCACTTTTAAATTCAATACCCACATCAGCCATGATCATTCCCGCACCGGCAATATTCATTTCAGTATAACCCTTGCTTTTCAGGAACTGTATCCTTGCTTCGTGAATGAGGCTAAGTATAGTATCATTACCGGTATGTCCGCCATAGTTTATATCCGTAATGCGGATAGGAATGGAAGCAGTGAAAGAGAAATTTTCCGGCAGGTCAATTTTAATTCTTGACATCGGGATGTTTTGCAATAAAATTAGGTAAAAACTAAAGTTCGGTCTCGTTCAGCGAACTGATCAAACTGAGAATATCCATAAAATTGCCTGGCGCCGCTGCTACAGGAGTGGTAGCTAATTTTTCCTGCAGTTTCCTAATCTGGTCCTTACAGTCATCGGTTTGTTCTTCACCAGCAACACAACATACGATATCACCTAATTTTTTTGACATACGAATGATGCCGTTAGGTGTCATCAGCATCACATACCTGTCGGCGAGATTGGGTGTATGTTCATTGTATGCATAGAAGGCTTCCGTTGGAGAAATATCGCCATTAAGGGCATAGCCCGCTTTTGCTCTTTTAACAGGATTTGGTCTTGTTTCGTCAGTTGAGGAAGAGTGACTGGTTACTACGTCGGGAACTGTATTTTCCGGACTTTTATTATTTATTACCTGATCATTGTCCTCAGGTAAAGGGGCCTCCTGTCTTACGGGAATATTATGCTCTTCGGATGTAGCCATGCTTTCATTGACCGGCTTATTATTTCCGCCAACAAGTTTGATAACACCGAAAGCTACCGCTCCGATGAAGACCACAGCTGCCGCATACCTGAATAAAGGGAAGCTTTTCCCTGGCATTGGTATGACAGGAGTGTGTCCGGTGTCCAAAGAACCAACTATTTTATCCCAGGCTGATACGGGAGGCGAAGCCTCAGTATTATATAGCCTTTCTGCAATCCGGTTCTCATCCAAAGCAATACTTATTTTATCCCAGACTATTTCTGCGGGTAGAACTTCTGACTGATATAATCTGGAAGAAAATTTGTCTGAGATATGTGATTCATCCAGGGCAGCAGCAATCTTATCCCATGCCTTTGCAGGTGGGTTTTGCTCAGAGTTATATAATTTATTTCTCAGGCTGCTCATGACTTTGCCCTCACATCCTTATTTTGATCTATAAACTTTTTCACCATGTCCTGCAGTATCACTTTGGCTCTTGAAAGCTGGGATTTACTCGTTCCTTCGCTGATACCGAGTATATCTCCGATCTCTTTATGCGTGTAGCCTTCCACTACGTACATATTGAAAACGGTACGATAACCGGGTGACAACTGCCTCACCAGTTCAAGAATATCTTTTTCAGCTAAGCCATCCAAGGCAGAAAGGCTTTTGCCTTCAAGTGTATTCTCTTCTTTTTCTGTCACGGGCTGCAGATAGCGTTTGCGGCGGAAATGCTCAATAGCCGTATTGACGAATATCCGGCGTATCCAGCCTTCAAACGACCCCTCGCCACGGAAACTATCCAGCTTTTTAAAGATCTTAATAAAGCCTTCCTGTAAAATATCTTCTGCTTCATCGGAACTGCCGGCATAGCGGAGGCAGACAGCGTACATACGGGGAGAAAAGCGGCGATACAATTCTTCCTGCATTCGCCGGTTGCCTTCAATGCATCCACTGATTAAGTCGCTTTCGGAAATAGTATGGTTGCGTTCGGGACTCAAAATTTATGTATTGGTTCAAGGGTATTCAAAAATGCTACCAGTTTTTCAGTGGCCTTCTTCCGGTGACTAAATCGGTTTTTTTCCTCCATCGTCATCTCTCCGAAGGTTTTATCTGATCCATCAGGGATAAAGACCGGGTCATATCCGAAGCCTGCTGCTCCCTTTTTTTCGTTAATGATACGGCCTTCACAAATTCCTTCGAAAAGGGTCTCTTTTCCTTCAATAATGAGAGAGACTACCGTCCTGAATCTTGCGCTCCGGTCGGGCATATCCTGTAGTTTTTGCAAAAGCTTATCTATGTTCTTGTCAAAAGACCGGTCATTCCCGGCATAACGGGCACTTTTTACGCCAGGCTCACCATTTAGTGCCTTTACCTCGAGCCCTGTGTCTTCACTGAAACAATTTGTTTTGGTAAGACTATAAATGACCTTTGATTTTTCTGAAGCGTTTGCCTCAAGGGTGTCGTAGGGTTCTGGTATATCCACATCAATACCTGCTTCCTTCAGCGTAATTACCTGTATCGAATTGCCAATAACTGCATTTATTTCATCTGCTTTATACTGGTTGTTGGTGGCAAAGATCAGTTTCATAATAACAAAGTAAGGGGAAAACATCAAATGCCAAAGATGCGGCGCAGGCAAACCCATAATTTACTTTTTAGCACTCCGTCTTTCCTGCATTCTTCCAGCGCAGGTGTATAAAGAAAAGTTACATTGGCAAATGACTGTACCTGGAAATGGGGGAAATCAACAGGTAGTCCGAATGAAAGAGGGGCTATTCCAAAAAGGAATATTATACGGCTTTTAAAATGGGTGATGGCGTCTTTATACCCTATGCCTTCATCAGTACTGCTGTTCACTACGGCAACGTCAGCCAAACTAAGTTTACATGCGGTCAGCATATTGGTCAGGAAATTAAGCTCCTCATCAGGCAGGTAAACTGTACCCGGGTAATTGACAAGCACGAGGATATTCTTCTGGTTCTCGCCGAGATATTTTCGAGGCTTAGTGACAATAGTTTCCTGAGATGTCATCCTCCCTGATTTAGCAGGTGCCTCATTCGTTTCAACAAGCGAGGACCGGTAGAGATCGGCCATTATCGCAGGAGGGATTTGTATTTGATTCAGGCTCATATTGTCATGAATGCGCTAATAAGTGTTAGCTTTTTTTCGTTTCTTTGCGCATCAAAAATAAATGATTATGACCGCAGCGCCGGATATTTTGATCACCAGGGCAGAAAGGAGCAAATTGCAGGATATAAACCTTGAGAATATACCGTTTGGCAGGTACTTTACAGACCACATGCTCGAAGCGGATTATGAGAAAGGGGAGTGGAAAAATGTCGAGATTAAACCTTATCAGCCTTTACTACTGGAACCGTCATTGGCTGCTTTGCATTATGGGCAGGCTATTTTTGAAGGTATCAAGGCGTATAAGGACCAGCAGGGCAATGCTTACATTTTCCGTCCGCAGGATAATTTCAAGCGCTTTAACCGTTCGGCTGAACGTATGAACATGCCCCTGGTTCCTGAGGAAATATTCATGGATGGTATGAGTAAACTGATCCACCTTGATAAAAGCTGGATACCGGCGAAAAAAGATCATTCCCTGTACATACGTCCTGTGATGTTCGCCACAGATGAGTTACTGGGTGTAAGACCTTCAGAAACCTACAAATTCCTGATCATCCTCAGTCCTACAGGCCCTTATTTCGTTGACCCTATGAAGATATTGGTCGAAGAAAAATATACCCGGGCAGCACCGGGCGGCGTTGGTTTTTCCAAAAATGCGGGAAACTATGGTGGAAGTATGCTGGCGGCGACAGAGGCTAAGAAGAAAGGTTACGACCAGGTGTTGTGGACAGATGCTTTTGAGCATAAATGGCTGCAGGAAGTGGGTATGATGAACGTATTCTTTGTTATTGACGGAGTAGCGATAACCCCGTCCCTCGAGGAAGGTACTATACTCGAAGGGGTGACTCGGGACAGTGTTATGAAGGGCTTGCAGGAGATGGGGGTAAAAGTAGAAGAAAGAAAGATCAGTATTGATGAAATGGTAGCCGCCTATAATGCCGGTAAGGTATCGGAGGTCTTTGGAACAGGTACTGCCGCTGTTATTGCCCCTATAAAAGAATTGAATTACAAGGGGTTCGTCATGAAATTTGACCCCAATACCTACAAAATTTCAAAAGCTATCAAGTCCTGGCTCAATGATATCCGGGAAGGTAAACTGGAGGATAAATTCAGCTGGATGTGGAAAGTTAGTGCTTAGTTGATAGCTGGGATAGGAGCAGGTCTGGAAATTCTCTGCTTTTCAGGCTTTTAAGGAAGCAGTTTATCCGGATTTACTTTAAAGAAATTTGGCAAATAGATTTCCTGTTTTTTTGCATTCTGACCTGAGCCCCTTACCTTTGCCCTCCCAAAAATAAAAGGTTCAGAATGCCTACTATTCAACAATTAGTAAGAAAAGGAAGAGAAATCATCAGGGCGAAAAGCAAATCAAGGGCTTTGGATAGCTGTCCGCAGCGTCGCGGTGTATGTACCCGTGTCTATACCACTACCCCCAAAAAGCCTAACTCAGCTCTGCGTAAAGTTGCCAAGGTTCGTTTGACCAATAAAGTAGAGGTGATCGCCTATATCCCTGGTGAGGGGCATAACCTGCAGGAGCACTCTATCGTTCTGATCCGTGGCGGTCGTGTGAAGGATCTTCCGGGTGTTCGTTATCACATTGTTCGCGGTTCACTGGATACTGCCGGTGTAAAAGACCGTAAGCAAAGCCGTTCCAAATACGGAACCAAGAAAGAAAAAGCCAAGAAATAATTAATAAGATAATTCAAGAATAAGTCATGCGTAAAGCACAAGCAAAGAAACTCCCTTTAGCACCCGATCCTAAGTTCAACGACAAACTGGTAACCCGTTTTGTCAATAACCTGATGTGGCAGGGAAAGAAGAGCGGGGCATTCAATATTTTCTATGATGCTTTGGATAAAGTAGCCAAGCAAACCAACGAAGATGGTTATGAAGTATGGAAAAGGGCTTTGGCAAATGTTACTCCTGCCGTTGAAGTACGCAGCCGCCGTATCGGTGGTGCTACTTTCCAGATACCGGCGGAAGTACGTCCTGACAGGAAAATATCTTTGTGCATCAAATGGCTGATCCGCTACAGCCGCGAGAGAAACGGCCGCAGCATGGCTGATAAACTGGCCGGAGAGATCGTAGCCGCCAGCAAAGGTGAAGGCGCTGCTTTCAAGAAAAAAGAAGATACACACCGTATGGCTGAAGCCAACAAGGCTTTTGCTCACTTCAGGGTGTAAAAGATACAAGAACACGTTCCTCATAAACCATCCGCTGTGGCGGATGGTTTTCTTTTTTCAGGGGAAATATCAGAACCCTTTTTTGATCTTCCCGGGGTCAGGTAAAGTTTCTTCCAGCCATTTATAAAATTCACGCTGCCATACCAGGGCATTCTGCGCACTCAGCACCCAGTGATTTTCATCCGGCAAGTACAGTAATTTACTTTTTATCTCCCTTAACTGAGCGGCCTGGAATGCCTGTAAACCCTGTTCAACAGGAACCCGGTAATCTTTGCCACCCTGGATGATCAGTATCGGGGTGTTCCATTTATCTACCTTGTTGATCGGGTTGAATTCATTGTAGGATCGCTGCGCCGCTGTGTTCTTTTTATCCCAGTAAGGGCCGCCCCAGTCAAAATTCACGAACCACATTTCTTCCGTTGTGCCATACATGCTGCGCATATCGAAGATGCCATCATGGGCGATAAAGGATTTGAAACGGTTATTGTGGATACCCGCCAGCATGAAAGCAGAATAGCCACCATAACTGGCGCCTACGCAACCAAGACGGTTCTTGTCCACATACTTCTCTTTGCTTACAGCATCAATAGCTGACAGGTAATCTTTCATCACCTGCCCGCCATGATCTTTGCTGATCTGTTCATTCCATTTGGTACCATGGCCCGGCATTCCTCTTCGGTTGGGAGCTACTACTATATATCCCTGCGATGCCATCAGTTGAAAATTCCAGCGGAAAGAATAGAACTGTGTTAATGGTGACTGTGGTCCGCCCTGGCAATAAAGTAAAGTTGGATATTTTTTGCTGGCATCAAAATCCGGGGGATAGATCACCCATACCAGCATTTTCTTTCCGTCAGTAGTGGTCACCCATTTTCTTTCTGTTTTGCACATGCCAATAGCGTTATAAGTATCGTCATTGACATGTGTCAATTGAGTCATACTCCCATCAGCAATATCCACTGAGTATAGTTCTGCAGCATGGTTCATGTCTGTTCTGGAAACGATCAATGTATTTCCGCTTTGCCCCAGGATGCCATTGATGTCATGATCGCCTTTGGTGATCTGGCGAATGGCAGGAAGCATTTTGGTAGCGCCGGTATAGATGACTTCAAATAATTGTAATGTTCCATTGACCGGCGCCCAGAAAAATATCTTTTTCCCATCATCACTCCATCTGAAACCTTCAACATATATATCATCCCTGTGAGCAGTCAGGTTAACTACTGCATCACCCAGACCGGTAAAGGCAACAAGGTCCTGTTTGTCTGCTTCATATCCATCTCTTTTCATACTCATCCAGGCCAATACTCCTTTGCCGCTGTAAGAAGGATTAATATCGTATCCCATTCTTCCTTCGGTCAGGTTCTTTGTTTTTCGGGTCTCTATGTCGTATTCGTATAAGTCTGTGTTGGTACTTACAGCGTAATCTTTTCCATATTTCTTTTTGGTAACATACACTACCGCTTTACCATCCGGTCGCCATACATAGTCTTCATCACCTCCAAATGGTTTTTGAGGACAATCATACGGCTCATCCGGCATGATGTCTTTTCCTTCGGAAGATTTATCAGTGGGAGTGATGAAAACATGATCAAAACTGCCGTCTTCCCAGGTATCCCAGTGACGGTTGTTCAGGTTGTCGAAAACGTACACATTCGATTTGGTCAGCTCAGGGTAGTAGTCTTTACCACTGATCTTTTTAATTTTTGCTTCTTTATGGCCGAGTACAAATTTCCCATCGGGCGAAATGTTTTTGTCGGCTAGTAAACTGTCGGGTTTACTGATCAGTACCGGAGTACCTCCTTCGACAGGGATCATATACGATTTACGGCTGCTTTTATTGGCCTCCCAGTCAGGTGTACTGACAGAGTAAACGATGTGTCTGCCGTCTTTTGAAATACCCAAACCTGATACCCTTCCTAATTTCCAGAGCAATTCAGGGGTCATTTTGTTTTGAGAAAAAGCGAAGGCAGGAAGCAGCAGCAAAAAAGCCGGTACAAATCTTTTATACATGATACATGCGTTTTGTATCCGGCTAATTTACGTAATAAGTCTAAAGTAAATGCTTTAGGTTCAAAGTTGACGCTATCGGATAACTGTCCATTTCGTCAAACAATATCTCTGACAATAAGCCTTATACTTTCCTCAATGACCACACATCATTGCTGTAAATAAATTCTGTTTGCCCGTCTATGCCGGGGCCGCCATACTTGCCTCCAGTCATAAATATTTCTCCATTATAAATACAAGCTGCTATTCCGCCTCTCGGACTCCATGGCGCTCTATGTGCTTTCCATTGTTTTCCGTCAGAGCTGGTAAGTATCTCGCTTTTGAAGGTCCCGTTACGGTTACATCCAAGCAGCCATATCTTGTTGTCAAATACTAAAGAAGCGTAGCCAAATATTGATTCGCCATGGACGATCTCTTTTGTTTCCTGTTTCCAGTTCAGACCATCATCAGATGACCACACATCGTTGCCCAGCATATAGATCCTGTCATTAAAGACTACAAATTGATCGCCTTCTCTTTTTCCGAAAGGCATATTGTCTGCTCTTTTGATCCAGTGAACACCATCATCGGAATTCCATACGTCAGCGAAAGAATCTGTTCCGTTACTTCCGCCGATGATCCATATTTTATTTTTGAATACAAAAGGATGATAAAAGAATCTTACGGGTAAGTTACTTTCCTTTGCCAATACTGACCAGTTCCTCATGTCCGTGGTTTGGTATATCTCTGTAGTGAGGCTGTACTGATTGATATTTCCTTCAAAATGCCCGAGCCCCAGTATCTTATTGCCGAATGCTGCATAGTCAAGAAAAGCCAGGTTGTTGATGCTATTAGGAAGCTGGCTTTTAGCCCAGTCTTTTCCGTTAACAGAGTACCAGGTTCCCGCCGGATGGAAGGCCCATAACGTATCACGTACAGTGAATAACTGAAAATTGTAACTTTTGGAAAATGGTGCAGCAGGTGTTTGCTCTGTCCATTGGTAGCTCCCCGGTTTAGCGGAACCTGTGACCAGAACAGGTCCCGAATATCCGTTACAGGAGATAAATGTATAACCCGGCAACAGCGCTATTATCAGGATAATAAGATTTCTCATGCTTTTGTATTTTATTGTTTAGGATAATCAGTTACATTCAGTCCAAGGATGATATTGCGGGTAGCGTAAAGCATATCCCCTTTTTTGGTCGTCTTTAATACACCGTTACTTCCCCTGGGGTTCGGCCTGTTTCTTTCCTTTTCGGGTAAAAGCGGATCATCATCAAAAACAAATTCATCTATCCAGTACTCCGTTTTTCCAGGCTCTTTGATGGTCGGGTGTATGTGTTTGGGATTATTGCTATTGGGATAAGAAGCTGGCACCAGGGTGTAAAATCTATACTCACCCTTTTTATTGGTCTTTACCCAGCCACGGATATAACCATGCCGCTTTGCCCATCCTTTTTCATCACCCTTTGTGGCATAGATACCTTTCTGGTCGGTGTGGTAAACATATAGTATGACACCCGGGGCCGGCGTTTTCCCGTCCGGCTGGTAGATCACTCCGCTGATCTCTATCTTAGGGCCTGCTGCATTAAAGCCGGGCAAAGTATCTGTTTCATTCAATTGATCGAATGGAACAGGGCATTCGTAAATAGCTTCACACCCTTCGCAGGAACCACCTGCTTTCAGGTCCTTTGGGTTAGCGGAATTGCCCTTTGAGGAAGATGCGTTGTTTTGCGAACAGCTGCTATGACTGAACATAACGGCGAAAAGGAGCAGGATGATCAGGCGTTGCATAATGTGTATGTTTAATACCCAAAATTGCATCCTGCCGGGCCGCATCGCAAATAGTTTTAGATGAGCGGACAGCCTTACTTGACAAGTAGTATAACGGCAGGTGGTCACGGTAAAATAGCCATTGATGTAAACTCTTTTACCAGTGGTAATTTGTACTTTTATTTTGGACTATGAGAAAACGATCCTTCTTTTTCCGATACAGGCTGCATCATGTTCTGATATGGATGCTGGTATTTTGCCTGTGGTATTATCTCCGCTACCAGGACTATTCAACCCGTGAAAAGGCGTTTAAGATCACTTTGCTGAAAGTTACTGACCTGGCGCTGATGATCTATCTGGCTAACTATGTCCTCGTCCCCGCATTACTTTATAGAAAGAAGTACGTGTGGTTTGGTCTTGGTTACCTTACCATGATATTGCTGAGCAGTTACGGCAAGATGCAGCTCATCGGGAGTATCCTGGGCAATCCGGGTCTCTTTAGTATCACTTCCACTAACTTTAAAATGAGAGTGTATGATAACCTGATCCCGCATTTTTTCCTGGTCACGGCAGGTGTGGCTGTTAAACTGGTGATGGATTATATCCGGACACAACAGCGGCTGAATGAAATGGCTAAAGAAAAAGCGGAGGCAGAGCTGAATTTTTTAAAATCACAGATCAACCCGCATTTCCTGTTTAATTCACTCAATGCAGTTTATTTCCTGATCAGTAAAGAGAATAGCGAAGCCCGGCAGGCATTGCATAAGTTCTCCGACATGCTGCGTTACCAGTTGTATGAGATGAACGGAGCCAGCATCCCGATCGAAAAGGAGGTAGCGTACCTGAAGGATTATGTGGACCTGCAAAAACTCAGGAAAGATGAAAATTACCGGGTGGAGTTCAATTGCGGGCCGGAAGTAAAGGGATTTTCTATAGAGCCGCTGTTGCTGATCCCTTTTGTTGAGAATGCATTCAAACATATTTCTCATAAGACGAATGAACAGAATTTTGTCAGGTTGAATATGTCGCGGCAGAACGGGCATTTTGTTTTTTCAATTGAAAACTCGAAAGAGACAGACCGAACCACCGAAAAACACGGTGGGATAGGGCTGAGCAACGTGAAAAGACGACTGGAGCTTCTGTACCCCGGCAACTATGAGCTGGAGATAAAGAGCAGGGAAGATAGTTATGGTGTACATTTAAAGCTTAAGACAGATCAGTAGATCAATGAGACCTCCGATAGATATATTGCCTTTATTCCCTGTACTGAATGAACAACTGGTGTCTTTTTTAAAGAACCTGTCGCCTGCGGATTGGCAACGGCAAACCGTTGCCCGTGAATGGAAGGTAAAAGATGTAGCGGCGCACCTGCTGGATGGGAACTTTCGCCGTATTGCCGTGCACCGGGATGAGTGGACCGTTTCTGTGGCCGATCCTATTCATTCTTATGACGACCTTGTGCGCTACCTGAATGGGTTGAATGCGGATTGGGTAAAAGCCGCCAGGCGATTGAGCCCGGCAATCATTATTGAATTGCTGGAATCAACGAATGAAGAGGTGTATAACATATTTAAAGGCCTTGATCCTTTTGCAGAATCTGTTTACCCGGTGAGCTGGGCTGGCGAAAACAGGTCGTTTAACTGGTTTGATATCGCCAGGGAATACACTGAGCGATGGTTGCACCAGCAGCAGATAAGAGAGGCGATGAATAACAGGGATATCATGACGCAACAGCTATATCACCCATTCCTTGACATTTTTATGCGGGCATGGCCGGTAGCCATGAATGTAGCAGGAGAAGAAGGAACTGCTTTAAGAACAACGATTACAGGTGAGGGTGGAGGAGTATGGTACTTACATTTTGAAAAAGGGAACTGGGAAATAAAAAATACTGAGCCGGCAAGCTTCGCTGCGGAAACGAGTATTGACGGGAATGTAGCCTGGAAACTATTTTCTAAAAGCATAAGGAAGCAGGATATAAATGGTGATTACCAGGTAAAGGGGAACCAACTGCTGGGAGAGAAAGTATTAGATATGATCTCTGTAATGGCATAAATAATGATGATCAACTGTATTATCATAGATGATGAGCCGCTGGCACGGAAAGGATTGAAAGAATACATTGCTGATGTTGATTTCCTGCAATTAACAGGAGAATTCGATAACCCTGTCAAAGCAATGGACACACTTGCCAAAGAGGAAGTGCATTTGCTTTTTCTCGATATACAGATGCCGAAGATCACCGGGTTGGATTTTTTTAAGACCCTGCAGCATCCTCCTCCTGTTATATTTACCACTGCATTTCCCCAGTATGCGCTGGAAGGGTTTGAACTGAATGCACTGGATTATCTTGTAAAGCCTATATCATTCGATCGCTTTCTGAAAGCGGCCATGCGGGTCAAAGAGTTTTATGAGGTCAGGCAGAAGAATATAGCAGAATCGGTTTCTATGCTCGATGCTGCAGGTTATTTCTTTATTAAAGCGGATAACAGGCTGGTAAAGATTTTGTATGATGAGATCCTTTTTGCTGAGGCTTTACAGAACTATGTTGTTATTCATACCAACGACAAGAAATACATCACCTATCTTACTTTTAAGTCGGTAGAAGACTATCTTCCGTCTGATCAATTTATCAAAACTCATAAGTCCTACATCATTGCGGCTGCCAAAGTGGACAGTATTGAAGCCAATGATATCCGCATAGGGCCTCATCATATTCCTGTCAGCCGTAACCTGAAAGACGAAGTGATGGAAAGATTGCTGAAAGGAAAATTTCTGAAACGGTAATAATACCTGCTGATTTTACGTACCAGTATCTTTTTACTGTGGACAGATTGTGCATACCCGATTTTGGAAACAGGCATAGCGTTTATAGTTTTCGGCCACGTGCTTCTGGCACTTTTGATCATAAATCCAATACACTATGTCACCCGATCTTTCACTCTATGGTTCCTTGCTTACCGAGGAAAAATGGATTTCATTTACCAGCTTAAAGCCCACTGCGATTGTGGGGAGGAAAATCACAGCCGCTTCCTGGATTTTCTGTATAGGCTTCCTTTCTGTATGGTCACCCGCAGCCGGTGTGGAAAGATACTGGTCAGGTAACGGGCTATCCCTCATATTTTTCGATATCCTCTACAATATGTTCATAATTGATCAGCAATTCTGAACCCGCAGGGATGTCTGTCAGCGCTTCAAAGTCTTCCCCGTCGTTGATGGAAGTAATATTGGGACTGGAAGAGTGGTTGAGATAATTGACCATGTCCATCACTTTAAACCCATAGTCCGGTACAAAGTAATTCTCTTCGTCAAACACACAATAGGTTTCCACCAGATTCTTTGAGTGGAGAGGGAGTCTTTCTACTTCTGCAATGGGTACCTTTATCCATTGCCCATGGCCTTTGGAAAATATATTGCGGCATCCTTTCGGGATATCCCTGATGGCAAATACGCCTATTCCATGAACAAGAGAGGGTTTGAGTATAGCATAGGTTTGGCCGGTCAATTCTTCCAGCAGTTGATCTTTGGTCATTCTTTTATATTCATTATTCCGGTTCAAATATAAGGGATTCAAAAATCAGGATGGATGGTATTGGCTGCTGTCCGATAATTTCGGAAATTAGGATCATCGTTGCCGGCAATAAAATATGAAAGCGATCTTCAGTTTACTATTCATGACCATTTTGGTACAACTTGCCCGTGGCCAAAAAGGCCATATACCATCTGCTTTTATTGACCGGGAGGTAAAAGCATATGAGACATCCACACCGGCATTATTAGTAAAAGAGGTAACTGCTCCGTACCAGAGTGACAGACAAAAGATCACCTCCATTTTCCGCTGGATCACGGATAATATATCCTATAATATAAGGGCGGCAGGAAGAAACAGGAACATCCCGGCCATTTTCGAAGAGCCTGATGATGATACGGGAACCGTTTTAAAACCACTCAACCTACGGGTAGCTGAAACAGTACTGCGGAGAAGAATGGCTGTTTGTGATGGATATGCCAGGCTTTTTAAAACGATGTGTGATCATGCCAATATTCCGAGCGAAGTGGTTACCGGTTATGCCAGGACAGGATGGAACAGAAGACGTTCGAATTTCGGATCCAATCATACATGGAATGCTGTATATATTGACAGCGCCTGGTACCTGCTGGATGCGACATGGGCTGCCGGGCATACCAATTTGAGGGGAGACGAGTATATCCGGTTCTATGATGCCCGGTATTTTCTGACAGATCCTGTCCAGTTCATTCTTGATCACTACCCGGAAGATATCCGGTGGACGTTATTGAAGGAGCCACCGCCACTTACTGAATTCAACTATTCCCCGTTCCGGTACAAAGGGTTTATTAAAACGGGAATACACTCTTTCTACCCGGCAAGAGGTGTAATTGAAGCAACTGTTGGTGACAGTATCCGGTTTGAAGTGAATTCTTCTGTGATGCAGGGCTTGCTGGAAGTCGTTTCCGGTGATCAGCCTGAAGACTCGATCGGTAATGATGACGACCCCGTGATCATTGGCGGCAGAAGAAAGGCATTCACTTATACAGTAACCCCGGAAACAGGAGAGTGGCTGTATGTGATCTGCAACGGGTATGTGGTGCTTCGCTATAAATTGATCATCCGTAAACCAGGGGACAAAGAAGGAACGCTATCCCGCCAGTAAACTCATGAATGATTGGAGCAAACCTCCGGATCCAGGATATTTTTTTTGTTAGTAAAACTAAAGGCGATAGTGGAGATCTGGTTCCGGAAGCTGGTAAAACCAATAAAGCCTCCCAATTTTTCTGCCTGTGCTTGCAAGACAGGCATGTGATGGACGATGGATTCGTATTGTAAAATGCCGTCGTTCTTGATATGGATCAGTATTACGCTGTTGTAATTCTTTGCGGTGATCCTGATGCTGCCATTTTCAGTATGGGTGATCACACGGGTCATAATCCCCGACAGGATTGCGGAAAGCAGGTACTCGTCTGTATCCACTTCAATATTGTCGGGAATATCATTGATGACCAGGCTTCGGTTTTGAATAGCCGGGATCTCCAGCTTGCTGACAAGGACATCCAGCAAGTGACTTAGATTCTTTTTGTATCCTGATTCCAGGATAACAGAAAGCTGGTATTCAGTTTTCATACGATTGTTCTTGATGAATAAAATAGATCAGCCCAATAGTACGGCTGTTATGGTTTTTCATCGGTACGGATACCTGAATGAGGTCAGCTTCAGGCCCGGGTACGCAACGCAGCTATTTTCATTCATTGCGCCTGTACGATGGTGCAAATAAACCTATGGAAATGGTGCCGGTAAATAGGGGTATGAGTCATTCAGCAGTAATTTTTCTTCGATGAGTCTGTAGAATACATACTACAAAAAAACAGCGCTGGCAGGCACTGTTTTTTCACCGGCAGGGGCTTGATTATCAAGCCTGGCGGACAAGCTGTATCTCACAGAGTATCCTTACTTCATTACTGACCACCACCTGGCCTGCTTCAGTAACTGCATCCCATTCCAGTTTGAAATCTTTTCTTTTGATCTTGCCTTCCAGGGTGAAACCTGCTTTTGTTTGACCGTAAGGGTCAGTCACAATACCCCCGAATTCCACATCTAATGTGATAGTTTTTGTAATATCACGAATGGTAAGATCGCCTTCCAGTTTGAAGGCATCTCCTGATTTCTCAAGTTTCTTGCCTTTAAACTTTAGTTGGGCAAATTGTTCGGCAGCAAAGAAGTCCGGAGATTTCAGGTGACCATCTCTCTGTTCGTTGCCGGTAGTAATAGAATCAATATCAGCCGTAAAATCAATCGAAGCTTTGGTAAAGTCTTCGCCTTCTGTCACTACTGTCAGATCATATTTACTGAAATGACCGGTTACGGTCGTTATCATCAGGTGTTTTACTTTGAACTGGACCTCGGAATGGGAAGGGTCCACTTTCCATGTAGTTTGTGCCATATGCGGTAATATTTGATGTTTAAACAACGAAATTAATGAAAAAGTTCGCATGAAGGGCAAAGGCAATAGATTTTTTGATTTTACTAACTAAAGTGTGGGAAAAGTAACGATGGGGATAATCTTGTCACTGGATTTATTTAAGTTTCGTGAACCTCATCATGGCAATATCTCCCATGATAAGGTTGAGTGTGGATGTGTCGGTGACCGCCCATAGGTTGACCTTCTTAAGTGTCTCCAGGAAAACCATTTCTCCTTCATCCGGGCAAAACATTTTTGTCAGCGCAAGCGACTGGCTGAAACTGATCTTGCTGCCTTCAATAGTGACCGGCCCGGAAAAATTATTGCAACCTGTGTTGCCACTGATACGGGAACCTGTTACATCGAAAACGATCTGCGGTTTTTTCCCGGGATACAATTCTTCAAAAGCTATCTTAGCCCCGCCAATATAGTTCAATTGCCAGGCGCCATTCAGCTCAGCAGGGTTTGCTACCACTTTTTTAGATACAGCAGTGCTCTGCCGGGGGGTATGGCAGGCCGTCAAAAAACAGATCAGCGCCGCGAGAAAAAGCAGTGCCTGTTTCATTTTTCTATTTTTAAAAAAATCCGGGTGAGCGATATTTAAAGTTAGTATTCTTTAAGTATTAAAAAAACAGGATAATTATTCATGCTGCTTTTCCCGGAAATAAATAATCTTACCTTTAGTTTGCTATTGTTCTTTGCATACCTTTTTTGCCGATGGAAAGAGAGGCTGTGGGGAAGTTTTGGAGTGGAAAACATTATTACATCACCGTTTAAAACTTCTTTTATGAACCAGCACATCATTGCCAGGGCTGCCATCTATCTCTTGTCTGTTATTATGATCATCTTTGGGGTTTACCACCTGCAGAACCCCAGGAATATGGTCGCATTTGTACCCGCCAACCTGCCCGGTGGTATCAACTGGGTTTATTTTGTAGGGGTCGTTCTTATATTAGCTGCTGTTGCATTTATCCTGAATAAATTTGTCAAGGTCACCGCTTATCTGCTGGCTTTACTACTGATCGTTTTTGTCATTGTGATCCACTGGCCTGCCTATCATGATGCAGGGGATGTTGATATACGACGCACAGCATTCATTGATATACTTCAGAACCTTGCGATGGCTGCTTTTGCGCTGCATATTGCCGGCAGCGCAGATAGTCATGGAATGAAATACTAAGATCTTTCCATTGGTGATGAAAGCAACTGGTTTTGGCTTTGCGCCAGGCGAAAGCTGCATCCGCTTCAAGAAGCCTGATCAAATACCTTACAAGCTGATAGGAGAGCTGGTAAAGAAGATCAGCGTGAAGGAGTGGATAGCATATAGGAGAAAAATATAAAGACCTTACCCGGTACCGGGTTAAGGTCTTACGTATATCAAAAACGGTGTTTTATTTAAAACCCTTTTTTAACGTCAGGTCTGGATAGTAAATATCTTGTCATAAAAATACCGCCGGCACCGCTATCGTTCTGGCTAAGCGTAAGCGAGGTTACCTGTTCCAGTTTCCAGCCTTCATCAGTATAGGTCTTCAGCGTTTTTACCAGGTTGTCTTCATTTTCCTTGATGTTCTTGAAATTGATACCCGTCATACTGAACAGGTTGTTGAGATCGGAGTCTTTTTGTGTTCCGTCAGGATGGGTAATGATAATTTTGGAACGGCCAAGTCCGCCTGCCACGACAGATTCCACTGTAGTGATCTGCATAAACTGTTTAACCGGCTCCGGTTTTACCTCCTGGGCCTGCACAGTACTGAAAAGGGCAATAATGAGAATAATGGAGAGAATGATCTTCTTCATACAATAAAGTTTAATAGTTGGTTGTTATCTGATTCAATTTAAAATAAAAATACTTGCGAAGGATAGGCAGGCCAACTGTACTATGTACAGATTGGCGAAATAATTGCCTGAATTGATCAGGCTGGATACGCCATGCGACTTACCTGTTGGAATTGATGATCCGGCAAAGAGTATTCATCCTTTCTTCTACATGATTCAGATTCAGGTTGATCATGTCTGCCTGGCGGCTGTCATTATACAACTTGTCAATTTCACTGTTTGTTTTGGCAAGCTGCTCCTCGTTAAGGTCCGGGATGGTATTTTTCAGCGATGCCAGCAGCTCTTTGAGTTGTTTGTAATTATCACTATACAGGGCTTCAAATTCCTTTTGCAACTTCTTTACACCGGAGGTTAATAGCTTTGCACTGGTAGGAGCATCGAATGGGTACATCAGTTCGCCCGACCTGCAACGGGCGGAAGTATCCAGCCAGTGCTGCAGCTTTTGTGGATCATAATAACGCTGCAACAACACCTCAACCTGTATCTCTGCCATGGAGGGTTTTGCCAGGCTTTTATCCATTGTACAGATGCAATCGATCAGGAATTCTTTCAACTCCTCTTTTATTTCTTCTGATCTTTCTACCAGTTCCTGCAGGTGGTGACCAAACTGCTCATTGATGGTATTCAGATTTTCATACTGGGAAAAGTATTGCTGTACCCTCGCAATAAACTGGTTCAGGTCTTCCCGGGTAATGCTTCTCTCTACAATAACCAGGTTGCCTACCAGCGAAAGAACGGTGCTGAATATACCAAGTACGGGCATGTATTTTTTTACAGAACTGATACCGTTCTCTTCCGGGTTGCCGAGGAAGTTCTCAATGACGCCCCTGAATTTTCCGGGATCGGTTCTTTTTACTTTATCCAGTATAGGTTTCAGTGCGGCCAGTATCTCATTTTTCAGACTGAATCCGAGTTCATTGTTGACGGGATTGTTAAGTGTCGTGATCTTGTTCCTGTAATTATCTTTCTTCAGCAGGCTGTTTAATGAATTGACGGAATTGTTGGCACTTTCTATAAAGTAAGCAATCGAGAGAATGGCCGGCTTGTTATTTCTTTGAATGTTGGCTTGTCCGCGGGCAGTAGTTACGAAAGCTGTCGTGAGTAATGAAATGAATATGGCCTTTGTTAGAAAATGATGGGTCCCTGTTCTCATACCCTGCCGACGGCAGCAGGAAGCAGGTAATTTTTTCATTACATAGGCTTGTGGTTAGCGAAGAACGCTATTCTGCTTTTGAACAGTATAAAAGTTCTGTTAAGATGCGCAAAAGGAAAGCTTAAACCTTACTGTATATAAAAACGTCGGCCGCCACCAGGGCAATTGAGCCGGACTTCGTACTTCACAGTACCTAGTCACTAAAAGGCTTTTTTCGGTGCTTCAGGTTTATTGACCACCAGCCGCTGCACATCATCCTGCAGCATCTCTTCGTAGAATTTTTTTAACCCGGCAAAACCGGCAGCAGGTATCTTATGTGTTTTTAAAACAAGCGATGTCGCTGAATACACAGCATTTTCTTTTTCATTATACCAGTAGCCGGAGCGATACACTGCATAATCGCAGGCAAGTTCTTTCCCAGCAGGCAGTGCATCCGGCTTTACACCTGCCGGCAGCCTGAATATGGTTGTATCATGTCTTTCAAAAGGGTACTGGAAGTAGTAATCGTATTTCCGGTTATCCGTTTTGGGAAGTTTAGCCTGCCACATCTTGTAGATACGCGGTGCCATGAACAGTTTGTTCCCTGCATTGAACTCAGGCATTTTCAGCACGACCATTTTCAGGGTTGTTTTATATACATCACCCGGTGCAGGATCAGACATGATAAAATCATCCGGTTGCCTGGCTCCGAAATAAAAAACAAGCGCTTCTTTCTGACGGTCCCTTTTTTCTTTCAGGATCTCCCGCATCAGGTCTTTATACGCTCCGCTGGCAGTAAAAGCAGTTTCGATTAACCCGGAAAGATCTTCTTTGAAATCTATTGTGGTCACCATGGACAGGCTGTTGGCGCCAGGGTTGCTTTTAGGGGTTGATACCAACACCCCGCCATTGTCTGTGATCAGTAAGGCATTCCTGTTTTCTGTAAATGTTCCCAGTTCTCCAAAACCGGCCGTAGCGCTAGTACACTCCAGCCACACTGAATCAGCCTGGCCGGGTACGCAAAGAATGACATGGTTGAATTCATTGGCCGGGAAAGCGGCATCTACCGGTTCCTGGTTGTGCCCGGCATTGATGATGGCAACATGGCTTGGGATGCCTACCGATCTCAAAGCCGCTTTCATATAATTGCTAAGCGCTTTACAGTCGCCGTATTTTTTCTTATCGGTAAAATCTGCCGAAAAAGGTTTTAACCCCCCGATCCCTAATTGAATGCTCACGTACCTGAAATTATCCTGCATATATCGGTATATACGCCTGATCTTTTCTTTATCTGCCGGCGCATCTTTTACTAATTGCTGAAAGAATTGCTGGCGTTCCGCTGGCAGTATATCAAGCCCTTCATACAGGTTTTTTATCCAGGCGCCGAAACTGTTCCATGAGGACAGTTCGCCTTTGAATCCGTAATGGGAAAATTTTTCCGGTGCAAAGGTGACATGGGGATACCGGTCAATCGCTGCCACCGATCCCTCTTCATATTCTACAGGAGAAAGGTTTTTGACGGTCCATTTATATACTTTGAATTTTCCTTCATCTGTTATAACAGGTTCTATAGAAGTATTTTTGTTCAGGTAACGTAACCCTACCTCGGGTAGTACCCTGGCAGTGTAGCTGGCTTCAATCACCCCTTCTTTCGGATGAATGAACCGGAAAGCCGGGATATTAAGGGTGCTTTTGAATACCTGTTCATATTTCACCTCAACGGTAACAGGATACGAAGGCGCCCGGATGGGGTAGTAAGTGACATAACCGTCTTCGATCAGGCCTTCCCCGGTAGCCACTGTATTCATATCCTTTTTTTTGTACTTCCCGGTTTGTTTACCATTGGCATCAAATACCCTGATCTCCACATCCTCGAGTGAGATATCCCGGGAGCTGTATTCGTTGAATACAAGGGCATCGTCCCCGTCTTTGCTGACAACAGTGAAAATCCGGTGAATACTGAGCCGGGCCTTATCCGGGCTTTCTACTTCGAGCTCTGTATTATACAGGTGGGTGATGATCGCCGCTTTGTTCTTTACAGGTTCCGGAACTGAAGCCAGGTTATAAGGAGCCTGCCCTGATACGGTAACTGATGATGTAGCAGCTATTGCAAGAAAAAGGATGACTGATCTCATTTGGATGCAGGATAAGGTAAGGTAAATTATTTTTTCTTACGGAGCACGTACTGTTCGTTGAGCATATCGAATAACTGTTTGTAGAACTCATGTAATTCCTCGTACTGGGAAGACTGGTAAATAGGTTTTTTAAAATCAAGCTGGATCCTCGACATGACCACGTTGCCTGACTGCTGCGAACTCCGGGCAATGGAAATGCTCGTATCGCTCATGATCATCCTGATGTTTTTAGGCAACCCTTCCAGTTCGTACCCGTCCGGTAGGGTAAAGTTTGACAAGATGGTGTACTGTTGTTTGAACCCAAAGAAAACATCGGAAAAACGGCTGTCGGCTACAAAGGGATTTTTTTCAAGCCCGGTAAGAATATTGTTCGAAAAATAACGGTAGTCGCCGGAAGCATTTAACGGCAGCTTGAACTTGACCTTTTGTATCAGTGGGAGAGAATCCGATTCCACGTTCTCAAATGCCACTTCATCTACAGTCAATCCCGGCATGGCGCCGGTGGCATATTTTTCAATATACTTTTCTTTACCTTCTTTCACAGCGGGCAACCTCATCAGGCGGGCATAATCAAAACTGTTGATGTTTACTTCTCCTTCCATTTTCCCCGACTCATCTATCATGCCTATCACTTGTATCACATTCCGGGCACGGAGGTCATCATGCCATAGCTGGCGCCATCCCCAGTTAAAGGTTTCGATCTTCTCGATCACAAGCCCTTCCGTCAGCAGGATATCTGCCGGGATCAGGTGCGGGGGTGTTTCTTTCTGTGAAGCATCCAGCACATAGACCTTGTTATCTATTTTGACATAGGCCATCACTTTATTGAACTGGTAAAAACCGGGATAATCATAGGTACCGGCATCGCTTGCATTCACAATGCCATTGTCATGGGTGCTTACCAATACAGGAAAAGCGTCGAGGCCGGCATCTTTGAGCAGGTTGACAAGGATCAGGTTGATCTCGCCCACCGTTCCTTTTTTATCCTTCCAGGCAGCTTTTACCCCGTCCAATGCCCAGATACCTTCATACTTGTTCCATTCCATGTTATCCTGCACGTACTTATAAATGGTCTTCATTTTTTCATAAGGAGCAGTGATGCCCTTGAGTTTCTCATCCAGCTCGGCCGTACGGGGAATATTCTTTTTGATCTGTACGCCAAAGTCCTCATCTTCCATCAGGTATTTTATCACCTGTACCCAGTTCACCACCCGGTTCGTTCGCCGGCCATTGATATTG
This sequence comes from Chitinophagaceae bacterium, assembly GCA_016787085.1. Classification (GTDB taxonomy): domain Bacteria; phylum Bacteroidota; class Bacteroidia; order Chitinophagales; family Chitinophagaceae; genus VBAT01. The sequence goes on from JAEUVJ010000053.1 coordinate 211,880, forward strand.
AAAGCGGTCACTTTTGTTTCCAGGTGATCACGATAAAAATCTTCGTTAAGGATAAATGGCTCATCCCTGAACCCCGGTACATTGCTCATGGAATAGGTCTTGACCGTACGGGTGGATTTTTCATCCGTTTTCTGTTCATAATTCCTTGAACAACGAGGGGTGGTATGCGTTTCGATCTCATGCGGAAAATCGGTGATGAACCTGCTATATCTTACCGGGATAGAACGCTGAAAATACCAGTCTATCAGCCCGATGCCGGTGTGTTTGAATTTGTATTCTATCACCGATCCCACTTTTACTTCCGGGAAGGTGAATACTTTTTCCGTGAATTTCTTATTCAGCTTTTTTTCATAGATCAGTTTCTTTTCCACTTTGGTAACAATAATATTGCCCGCGGGGTCAAGATTATACGTTTGCGCATCAATACTGCTGATATTCTGTGCCGCGGCTTCGCTGCGGTAGGAAAGGTGTACGTTGGCCCAGTCCATGCCTTTATCGCTGAGTATTTTGATACGAACCCTTCGTCTCATTTCCATACCGGAGGAAGGAATAAAGCTCAGGTCTGCTTCATCCAGCAGTATCATCGCTTCGGCTTTCTCATCAAAATCGCATTCTTTCATCTCCAGGTCGGCTTTGTCCACTTTGCCAAAAGCGGGAAGGTCTTTTTGAGCGGATAAGGCAGTAGCGGTAAACAGCAGGACAAAAAAGAAAGTGAGTCTTTTCATGTGGAATAGTTTAAGGTTCAGAATGGTCTGTTATGCTTGTATTTAAAAAGTTCAGTTGTCCGTGGGGAGGAAACAGCAGGCCTAAAATAGTAAAATGTTCTTTTCAATAGCATTTTTCTTAACGCTTTCTGCCGGCGTAACAGGCCGTTTGCATACAGAAAGGGGCTGGTGCATGGTTTCTACTTATTTTCTGAACGCTAAGTATATCTTCTGTTTTACATTTGAGGAATACAGGCCGCATTTCACACAATTATTTTCCGTTTATGATGCCAGGTAAAGAAGATATCCTTGTCCCGTATGCTGACATGAAAAAGATCTTTAGTGAGATACTGCTCAAACAGGGATTCACTGAAGATAAAGCAGGCCAATGTGCGGAGATATTTACAGCCAGCAGCGCTGACGGGGTCTATACCCATGGTGTGAACCGCTTTCCCACATTTGTCAGCTATATAAAAAAAGGATATGTAAAACCTGCTGCCGAGCCGTCATTAAAAAATAGTTCCGGAAGTATGGAGCAATGGGATGGTAACCTCGGGCCCGGGCCTTTGAATGCGATCGCTGCTACAGACAGGGCCATGCAACTGGCTGACCAGTCAGGTATCGGCTGTGTGGCATTAAGTAATACCAATCACTGGATGCGGGGAGGTACATACGGCTGGTATGCAGCCAAAAAAGGGTATGCCTTTATCGGGTTTACCAACACCATTGCCAATATGCCTGTATGGGGCGGTAAGGATAAGAAGCTTGGGAACAACCCGCTTATCATAGCCATACCTTACAAAAAGGAAGCGATCGTACTGGACATGGCCATGAGCCAATATTCGATCGGTTCTTTACAACAGGCGAAAATGAAAGGAGAGAGGCTCGCGGTGAATGGAGGCTTTGATGCAGACGGGAACCTGACCAATGATCCGGCGGCTATCATCGGATCAAAAAGGCCCTTGCCTGTAGGTTACTGGAAAGGAGCGGGGATGGCTTTGCTGCTCGATATGCTGGCGGTATTGTTGTCGGGAGGGCTGGCCACCCATGAGATCAGCAGTAAGCAGGCGGAATATGGATTGTCGCAGGTATTTATTGCCATTGACCTTTCAAAACTGCATCCTGCTTCCAGTATGAACAATATACTTGAAGCCATAATACTGGATTATCACAGCGCTGAAAAAGCGGATGCTGACGGCAGGATATTGTATCCCGGTGAACGGATATTGGCAACAAGAAAAAGAAACCTGGAAAAGGGGATACCGGTGTTGCGAGCCGTATGGGAGGAGATCGGTGCTTTATAGGTTTTTTACACAATTCATGTTGGACGTAATTTTTATGAAGCCTTGATTCTTATAAAAATTATTGTGTCTGTAATTATAGGATTCAACCATCCTTTAGAAGTGTCAGTATTTTTCTGTTCTAAAAGAACTTTCATGTTGTCGAATAAACTCTTTGGACATAGTTGACACAGACCTTCTTTTCCAGGTCCAGGGTTTGTAAACATTTGATTTGTTTTGTCCGCCAAACTTAAAGTGAATGTAAAGTTTTCCAAACTGTCATTCTCTACAGGAATTGAAAAATGATAACCGTATGAACTATCAAGAATTCGATTACCATTTTTATATGTAAAACTTACCTCTGTCCATGCTGTATCAATTTTCATTTCGGTTCCATCAAGAAGTTTGAAAGTTGATTTGTTTGGGAAATATTCTGCGATACTTGACCCATTTGCTTTCGCCTCTTGTTTGGATTTACTATGTCCGAACAAACCGTCTGTATTGTCGCAACTTGAAACAACAGTCAGTAGGCATATTAGGGGTAAAATGATTCTCATAAATTAATAGTTGCCTAACCCCTCCATCTTGGGATGTCTAACTAAATTACGTACAACGTCAGTCACTGAAAAAACTAGTCACAGGTGCTGAATAAAAATACAGAAAACCGGGCAACAGCAAAGGGTAAAATTTGTCTGCACCGGGCAGGAAGAATAAGGTTTATCCACCCTGATTAATAAATTTTCTACTAAGGTTTGCCTGTCGGTGTGATAAGGTTGATTCAGTTGTCACAACCTGCATCCGTTGCGGCTCACGCCGGACCTTAGTAGAAATCAACCAGTGGTCAGGCCGACCTTATTACCTTATTGTTTAACCACCTGTCATAACACAAGGCCCGGAACAGGAGACTCAGTACGGAAAAGATCGTGCTTCATGCTATGCGTATTTTTTCTTCACCGTCATTTTTGCATTTTTCGAAATATTTCAGCCATTGTCAGCGGATCAATGCTGCTCATGTCTACAAGTTTCAAAGACTTAACCATTTTAAGAGTGCTTGTTTTATACTTCTGAAAATGCGTTGTTTTTAAATGTGCCTCATAAGCTTCCCGGTTTGCATAAATTTCTAAAATACGAACCTGCACCGGATTTTCTTTTTGATACATTGGATAAATAGCGATAACTCCTGCTTCTGATAGAACCGATGCCCGGGATTCTTCCTGTAGGATAGCATTGTATTCTTTAAGATAATTTGAGTCAATCTCTATCTCAGATAATCGAATCATCATATTTTTTGTTTGGGCTGAAACCTCGTTGGTGTATATGAAAATTAAAAGGACAAATAAATGTTTCATTGTGAGGCAGGTTTAAAGAGCAGTCAATTATTTTTTCAAGCGTCTGAGAACAAATGGTTCTCCTGGTGCCAATACTTTGATTCGTTCAGGATTAACAACTACATCATATAGTTTTTTGGGGTCTCCATTAAATGGCGAAAAGTCTGGTGAATCTACCGAACCCCAATGGCAAAGTAATAGTAGTGCGTCAGGATAGGCATTAGCAATCTTAACAGCTCCCTCAAAAGTAAAGTGCCATTCGCTATCTGAAAAGTCAAATAAAATGGCATCAGGAGCTTTCATTGTCAGATGCTCAGGCATTAACCTGGAATCACCTGTCGCCCAGATAGTACCGTCTGGTGTGTCAAACCAAAAACCGCAGGCATCTTCATTTTTGAACCAACGGTTACTCATACCTGGATAAGCATTCTGATAGGCATGGTCAGCCGGGGTCAATTTTATAGAAATGTTTTTCACTTTGAAGGTCTCTCCAATGTTATGTCCGACAGATCTGAGGTTTAAGTTTCTCATCAAAGAATCAACATAAACTGTCGAATGGTAAACATCTGTAACTTTTGACATGGCAACATTAGTCGGAACACTAAAATGGTCATTGTCGGCATGCGTTACGAAAACGGCATCCAGATGAGGAACGTCCTTAGCCAAAACAGGAAAATTAATTAAAAGAGGCATATCAAAGCCTTCCAATAATGGGTCAACCATGAAAGTTGTACCACGGCTATTGACTAAAAATCCCGCCATGCCTAACCAGCGGAGTGTTGTCTTTTTTGATTTACCGAAAGCTTTTTTGCCAAAAGGTTGCGTTGCCGGAGCCTTAGCCTGGTATTTTTTCTGAGTAGCTTTTGTGCTGTCAGAAGCGGGTTGTGCGTTTGTATTAATGGTGGCAAAAAGTGTGGTGAGTATGATCGTAGTAAAACATAGGTTTTTCATTTTGTCAAAGTTTTCGTACTTGAAATAGCTGGTTTTTCATTGTATGTCTCATTGAAATGGAGTGATGCTAAAATTACGCACAACATCAGCCAGTGAAAAACGATTAACAGGTTTGAATAAAATTACAGAAAACCGGGCAACAGCTAAAGGGTAAAATTTGTCTGAACCGGGCAGGAAGAGTAAGGGTTATCCACCCTGATTAATAAATTTTCTACTAAGGTTTGCCTGGCGATATGATAAGTTTGATTCAGCAGTCACAACCTGCATCTGTTGCGGCTCACTTCGGACCTTAGTAGAAATCAACCAGTGATCAGGCCGACCTTATTACCTTATTTTTTATAGGCTGTCATGACACAAGGCCCGGTACAGGAGACTTCGTGCGGAAAAGAATCAGCGTTTCGCGGAGAAAACTACAATGATGTTCAAAACCCTGTGTTTCTCTGTTGCTCAGCAACTCTGTGTTGGAAGACCCTTTTGAGGCTACTTCCTCTCTATGCATAGAATTACGACTGACCCACGAGCTTTTAATTGATCACAGCATTGATCTTTCCCCACAGCTCATTGTCAAAACCTGATAAGGCAAAATTGGGATTCGCCGGGTCGGAAGCATTCCCCATGCGGATGACCACCATTTTTTTCGAAGGGACCACATAGATACGCTGGTCTTCGGCGCCCATAGCGGCATACATTTCCGAAGGCGCATTGGGTACCAGTGTACCGGTATAGACCGTCTGGCTGCCCGGGAGCATGGCGCTGCTCTTGCCGTTCAGCCACCAGAAATACCCGTAAGACGGATTTATCGTTTGCGAGCTATTGATGCTTTCTTCAAAAAAAGTTTGATTAATGATCTGTTCGTTCTGCCATTTGCCTTTATTCAGCGCCATCAGGCCGAAGCGGGCCATGCTGCGGGTATTGCTGTGATAAATTTTAAAAATGACCCCATTGTTCCAAAAACCATCCATCCCGAGTTTATCCCGGAGTTTGGCGTTGAAATAATTTTCGTAAGATTGACCGGAAGCGGCAGCCACCACATCCATCAGTTTCTGAAATACGTTATGATATGACCAGCGGGTTCCTGCATCGGCCATATATGTCAGGTTTTGCTTTATCACCAGGTTACTCGAATCATTCAAACCTGAGGTCATTGTCAGCAGGTGCCGGTTAGTGACCAGGTTTTCCTTAAGCAGCGGGGCGCTTGTCCAGCCTGTGCCGATATAGTCGGAGACTTTGTTATTGATCTGCAGCAGGCCTTCCTGTGCAGCAATACCGGTGAGGGTGCCCGCGAGGGTTTTGCCGGCGCTGTTCCATTGCCAGGTTGAATCTTTGGTATGCCCGTCAAAATATTCTTCCATCACGATCCGGCCGTTTACCAGGATCATAAAGGATTTGCTGTTTTTTTGCTGCAGGTAATCTTTCAACGGTTGTATCGCTGCCGTATTCCAGCCAAGGGAGGACAGGGATTTCGTTTCCCAGGCTGTGCTTCCGCTGGGCGGAAAATACATGGTTTCTTCCGGGGGCGTCACTGTTTTATCTTTCTGACAAGAGGCGAGGGGCAGTAAGGCGATCAGCAGGCAAAAATATTTCATAGATAGCGGAATTGCGGGGTGTTGGATGGATTTCCGGGGGTTGGGTTTAATGGGCCGTTAATTTTTTTTGGCAGCCTATAATAAACGAAACAGGAGGGGAAAAAGTATGGCAGATTATGTTGGCCGCCTTTTTTTTGTTGAATCAATAATGTAGCTATTTTCATTACTTTGTCGTAACTGTTTCAATCATTGTCCAATCTATAGTGCCATCAGGTTTTTTGTTTGGAAAATAAGGATGTATGTCGATAACAGGGCTAAAATTAGAAATATAATTGCTAAATAATTTCGATGCGGGAAGCCAAACATTTTTAAATTGAGCAAACTTGTATATCTGAGTATAGATTCCTTTTCGTAATGCAATTGTCGCAACGTAAGTGATTTTTGAATCTGTCAGCTGAGCATCAGGAATTGGTCTTTCGAGTAAAACAATTCCAGCCTTTTGATTTAAGTTCTTGTTTTCTGAAAGATAAGGAATGTAAAACGAGTAGTTAAGATCTGGATCCAATTTAGAACTGGGATAACCGTCAGACCTTGATTTGTTCCATTTTAATTGAGGTTTCTCTAATGTTATTTGAATGTTTTGCAAAGGATAGTCGCCCGAGTTTGTCAGACTAATAATCTCCATAAATTTCGTCTTTTGATCTAAATAATTAGGAACAATTCTGATATCTAAGTAGCAATAACTATTTCCACCAGTCATTTCATTTATCATCTGATTCTGTAAATTGTTTAATTCTGCTGCTTTTCTTTGGTTGTTTTGTTGTAACGTAATTACTTCTCTTTGCTTTTCAATTAACTTCATTTGTTGTTCATTCAAACTGTCAAGACGTTTTGAGGACTGTTCATAATATTCTGCTGATTGTTTATCAGTCTTATTTTGTAACTCAACGATGGTGTCTCTGGCTGACTGTAAATTCTTCCTGTACTTTTCGTCTTTTAGCTGGGCGTCTTGCTTTTCAGCCCTATCTTTTCTTATGGTAAAATAAGTAATAGCGCCTGCTGAAATGAACGTTATTAAACCAATTATTACGGTGTAATCCATCTTTATTTTCACTGACTTATGTTGAAGATTAAAATGGCGGCTAACGACAGACTGTGGAAAAATATTCACATCTGTTGAATAAAAATACAGAAAACCGGGCAACGGCTGAAGGGTAAAATTTGCCTGCACGGAGTCCATGCATGACACAAGTCCCGCCACAGGAGACTTCGTATGGAAATAAGCTACACCTGGTCCAGCCCTTTCACTTTATTTAGAGGACCTGATTGGGTTTGTTCAGGAGATCAGTTCACAGATTTTCATGAAACATTCTCGATATGGTCAATACCAGTCTTTTGAGAGTCATGACCAGGCTGTTACTTAAAGTATTTCTGGCGCAAAACCATTATTTCTTAATTATGGATTTAATTGTCCCAACAACTCGGTAGGTGCATAACCAAAGTGCTTCTTAAAAGCAAAAGAAAAATGCGATAGATTTTCAAACCCTGTTTCGTAACAAACATCAATCGGTTTCTTCTTCTTCTCTACAAACTCGTAATGGGCCAGCTCCAATCGCTTTTGTGTCAGCCATCGCTGTGGTGTGGTATTGAAGGCCTTTTTAAAATCTCTTTTGAATGTGGTCAAACTTCTTCCTGTGAGATACCCGAATTTCTCGATAGGCTGGTTAAACATAAAATTTTTTTCCATGTATTCAACGAGGTTGATTTTTCCGGGCTCATCAAAATTGGCCAGTACATGATCAATATCTTTATTGAGTGTTCTGAGAATGCTGATGGCCTCAGTGATTTTCAGGGAAGCAATTTCCGGCGGCACTTCTTTCATATCAAAGTAAGGAACCAGCGAGGCCAGGCAACTTTCAAGCAGAGGATGATCATTGAAACTGTAAATTTTCTGTGACTTCAGCGGTCTTGACTTAATATTAAGTCTGGCATAAAAATCTCGTAACCTTTCCACCGATAAATGCATCACTACTGTTTTGTGGGGCAGCCCGTCTTTGGGATAATTAATAATGGTGGCTAATTGATTTCTCGGGATCAGGAAAATATCACCTTTCTGGAAAAAGTAGGTTGAATCGGCCTGCACGATCTTGGTTTCACCGGAGAGGAACCAAACCAGCATGTGCTGGTCAAACATGATATCTGACTTGAAGAATTTATCTTCATAGCTGGAGAGCTTTATATCTTCTGTGATATACCTGGCTTTATATTCCATGATACTTTTCTTTAGTTTTACTACGAAAGAATGTATGAATGCAAAAATAATGAGCATCATCCGTTCCGCTTTGTTTTAAAGTCCATTTAATAAACAGGAAATGCGATCCCTGTCATTTCTTCACTTAACGTCCATAATTTTTTTGCTCCGGCTTCATCCAGCGAGTAGGCTTTTACTCCTTCCGACATAGCAGTATCTGAAGCCAGCCTGGCGATATCTGCATCTTCACAATAAACGCCACCGATATGATTGAGCAGCGAACTGGTGGCACACCAAACGGTAGTGGCAGCTCCCTGGGGTATTGTTTTTAACGAAGCAGCTACTTCAGGAAGCAGGTTTCCATCTGCATCACAAAAACCCATTTGCTGAAACAATTCAAGCGGAGCCTCTCTTCCCAGTTCTGTGCCCCCGATAGAACCGGGATGAACTGAATAAACTCTTACGTTTGATGATTGGGAACGACTATCCAGTTCAAGTGAAAACAGGTTGACAGCCGTTTTGGATTGCCCGTAACCTTGTAAGGTCTCGTATTCCCTGTTCATAAAATTGGGGTCCTCAAAACTAAATGGTGCAAACTGATGCCCATGTGAAGAAACATTGACAACCCTTGCACCATTTGCCATTTTCAGTGCAGGCCACAATCTTGCAGTGAGCTGAAACAGGGCCAGATAATTGGTGGCCAGTTGCGATTCGATACCACGTTTGTCCCGGCGTAAAGGCACCCACATAATGCCTGCATTATTGATCAGCAAATGAAGGGCCCTGCCGGATGCCAGAAATTTGTAAGCAAAACCATCAATAGACAAGGGATCCATCAAATCCATTGCTTCCAGCTCTACGTTGGAAGTTCCCTGCAGGTTTCTTTTTGCCTTTTCAATATCTCTTGCCGGAACGATCACTGTTGCGCCGGCCGCTGCCAGTGTTTTTGTTGTTTCAAGCCCGATACCTGTGTTGCCTCCTGTTACGATGGCAATTTTTCCTGTAAGGTCTATTCCTTTGATCACATCACTTGTAGTTGATGTAGCGTTGAAGCCTGAGCCGGTAGGTTGTTGCAAGGCTCCCTGGTAATTGTTCTGTTTCATTTTTTATTTTTTTGTTGAAACAAAAGTAGTGAGCCATATAACCGTCAACTTTGTTTAAAAGTCCGTATTTGCTTTGTTTATAAGGTCGCTGTTTTATTGGTGAAACCAACCGTATCTTCCCGAAATCAACGGGTACAGCCTGTTCATAATTCTGGGCAATGTCCATGGTAAACGCACAACTTGCCCGTATAGCGGGATAACCTGGTGTGAGACGCGGGCAGGAAAGGACGAAAAGGAGACATCGGCAGGGAACAGTCAATTGTGCATTTTACGAAATATTTCAACCATTGTCTGTGAATCAATGTTGTCCATGTCTACAAGTTTCAAAGACTTTACCATTCTAAGAGTGCTTGTTTTATATTTCTGAAAATGAGGCGTTCTTAAATGCGCCTCATAGGCTTCCCGGGTTGCATAAATTTCTAAAATACGGATCTGCGTCGGGTTCTCTTTTTGATACATTGGATAAATAGCAATAACTCCTGGTTCTAATTGAACTGATGCCCGGGATTCTTCCTGAAGGATAGACTTGTATTCTTTAAGATAATTTGAATCAATCTCTATCTCAGATAATCGAATCATCATATTTTTTGTTTGGGCTGAAACATCGTTGTTATATATGAAAAATAAAATAGCTAATAAGTATTTCATCGTCAGGGAAGTTTTTGAATTTTGGCATGAACTATTTTTTAAAGCGTCCGAATTTTAGGGACACTTACAGGCCGTTTTTTAGAAATCAGCTTCGTAGCCATGTCCATTTTTGCCGTAAAATATTAACCACTTAGCCAAAGAAAATACTATATGCAATTTGCTTTCTATGGTGTCTTCATCACTGTCAGGCGGCAGCCGTTGTGTTTTCAAATACTCTAAATTTTTTTCTTTGGCTATTTTGTCAGCTACAGCCATAAGTCTGTTTCCATAGTCCAATGTCTCGTTAGCAAATTTTGTTTCCCATGCTTCGTTAACTAAATCTTCTCCAATTATATCAATACAGTCTTGAAGAAACTGTCCTCTAAACACATTTTCGTCCTGTCCCATTGCTATATAAACGGGAACTCCGTCTTGTTCTTTTGCAAGTTCAATAACATAATAGCCATCATGCTCTTTCAAGAATTGTTCAAACGACGGCTTTTGTTCAAGTTCGTTGTATTTGTGTCTAATCCATTCGTCTGCTTCTTTGTCTCGTCCAACTCTCGGTGCCTTGATGGTCTCATAAGTCTGGATTTGATTTGCAAACCATTCTTGTAAAAGTTCGTCCTTTGTCGGATACTTTTTCCCTTTTAACTTGTTAAGAAATGAAGGTTGAGGAATTGTGTCTTTACTTACCATTTCAAAAATGTCAGCAAAGCGTTTTTCGAATCCTGGTTTGGGTTTCCCCATTGGTCGCATGTCTAAACCCATGATATAATTTGGTATGTCGATTTAAAATTGCCTGTAACGCCTGTATTTGCGCTATTATCCGAAACTACAAAAAATATAGCACCTGACTTTCAGACAGATGATGTTGTACATTCTGTATTTACCAATAGCGTCAATACCCGATAGCAAAGGGGTAGTAAGTATTTATAAACGATTTCTCCCGGTTAACAGGCTAAAGAAGATCCCTGCTGCTTAATCCACCTTCGTTATCTTCAGCACATTCGTGGGCAGATGCAGATGTACCGGGGTGCTGCCCGTACTTACCACGATATCACCGGTCTTCAGAAAACCTCTTTCCTTCAGTATATTCAACTGGTCCTGGAAGATATCATCGAGGCTGATCTCTTCATTATAATGAAAGGCCCGTACGCCCCAGCTCAGGCTGAGCTGGTTTACCAGCGATCGTTCTTTGGTGAAAATATATAAAGGAGATTTGGGACGATAGCTGCTCAGCATAAAACCGGTATAGCCGCTTTGCGTCATCCCTATCAGCGCATCCGCATTACAGTCTTTGGCGAGGTTGCAGGCATTGTAACAAACAGCATCGCTGAGGAAAGAAGGAGAGTGGGGCTGCGGCTGCAGCATCTCTTCCAGGTTATAGCGGTAATCGGTCTTTTCTACTTCTTCAATGATCTTGCACATGGTCTGCACTACCAGCGCCGGGTGTTTGCCGGTGGCAGTTTCACCACTAAGCATCACCGCATCGGCGCCTTCCAGTACCGCATTGGCCACGTCGGTGATCTCGCTGCGGTTGGGTTTCACCCTGTCTATCATGCTTTCCATCATCTGTGTGGCCACGATCACGGGTTTGGCACGATGGAGTGATTTACGGATCAGTTGTTTTTGTATCAGCGGCACTTTTTCAACCGGCAGTTCCACACCCAGGTCGCCACGGGCTACCATGATGCCGTCCGATTCGATAATGATGTCCCGGATATTGTTCAGCGCCTCGGGCATTTCGATCTTGGCAATGATCTTGGTCTTGCTCTTATGTTTGTTGATAATATTCCGGAGCTGCGTGATGTCTTCTGTGCGGCGCACAAAGGACAGGGCTACCCAGTCCAGTTGCTGCTGAATGATGAAGTCAAGATCAGCCAGGTCTTTTTCCGTCAGCGCCGGTAAGGATATTTTGGTATCGGGCAGGTTAATGCCTTTTTTGGAAGAAATGGTACCGCCAAGTGTTACTTCCACCTGCACATCATTGTTCGGCAATATCTGTTTCACTACCACTTCCAGCTTGCCATCATCAATCATGATGGTGTTGCCCACCTTTACATCCTTGTGCAGGCCGGTATAGGAAACGTAGATCCTGTCCTTGTTGCCTACCACCTTTTCATTGGTAAAAGTGAGAATATCTCCCGCTACCACCGGCAGGGCATTGTTCTCTATTTCACCTACACGGAGTTTAGGCCCCTGCAGGTCGCCGAGGATGGCGATATTATACGGCTCGTTCTTATTGATCTTGCGGATATATTCAATGATCTTTGCTTTATCCTCATGGGCGCCGTGTGAGAAGTTCAGGCGGAAGACATTTACTCCTGCCTGTACGAGTTCCAGCAGTTTTTCATACGTATCGCAGGCAGGCCCTACGGTAGCTACGATCTTGGTGCGGTGATGGGTATGCATCAGTCCTGCATTCTTGTCCATCTCCTTGTGAAAATACTTCTCTGCGTTTCTTGACATAGTGTTGTTGGTGGTTACTGGATTCTGGTTTCTGGATTTTTGATTCTTGTGCCTTGTACCTTCTTCCTTTACGATGCTAAGATCTTTACGATCTTCATCCATTCTTCACTGATGCTGCCTTTATTCTTGACGGCTTTTTCCAGTGGTATATAATGCATCCGGTTGTTCATGATACCGACAAATACATTGTGTTTGCCTTCCATCAGGCATTCTACGGCATGGTAACCCATACGGCTGGCGATCAGCCTGTCAATACCGGTAGGTGATCCTCCACGTTGTATATGCCCGAGTATCGCTACCCGTATTTCGGCCTTGGGCAAATGTTCTTTGAGGATCTTTTCAACCTCCACGGCACCGCCGAACTCATCGCCTTCCGCCACTACGATCAGGTTCACTAATTTTTTGCGGCGTTCTTTTTCCTGCAGCGAATGAATGATGTCTTTGATATTCGTTTTTCTTTCCGGTATCAGGATGTTCTCCGCCCCGGTAGCAATACCGCTGTGCAGCGCAATATAGCCGGCATCTCTTCCCATCACTTCAATGATGAAGATGCGGTCGTGTGCATCCATCGTATCCCGTATCTTATCAATGGCCTCAATGGCGGTGTTGACGGCCGTATCAAAACCGATGGTATAATCACTGCCATGAATGTCTTTGTCTATGGTACCGGCAAGACCTACGCAGGGAATATCAAATTCCTGGCTGAACTTCACCGCACCGCGGAACGAGCCATCGCCGCCGATGATGACGAGGCCATTGATCCCCTTTTTCTTCAGGTTATCATACGCTTTTTTACGGCCTTCGGGTTCATAGAATTCTTTACACCGGGCCGTTTTAAGAACGGTACCGCCGCGCTGAATGATATTGGCCACCGACCGGCCTTCCATTTTAATAATATCTTCGTCAATCATCCCCTGGTAACCACGCATAATACCATATACTTCCAGGCCATAATAGAGACCAGTGCGTACCACAGCCCTGATAGCTGCATTCATGCCGGGTGCATCACCTCCAGACGTAAGAACTCCGATCCGGGAAACTTTCTTTGTCATTTCTGTAATTCAAATAACGGTTTAACAATAAGATCTGCATGGCAAGCAGCGATCATACGATCGTTTTCAGGCATTCAAAAGTAAGACTTTGTTGCCGAATGTGTGTGGCGGTGACACATTATCTCTTATCGCCGGCACGAATAACTGTTCGGCTGTCAGTTTTTTGTGAACAATCAGCCCGGTACTGTACGAAGATCAGTACCGGAAATGTTTTTTTGTTGTATGGCAAATAGCTATTTCAGGAGTAGACAGTCTTAATTCTTCGCTATTTTTCACCATATAGAAACATAAGACACATAGTTTGACACGCCTATACGTGGTCTATGGGGTGAGTTTCAAACTGACCCATTGCCACTGTTTTTTACAATTCCGTGAGCTTTTTGAAAAAGTGTACCTTCCAGTATATGCAAGAATGAACTGATGCAAATAACCAAAAAATACCTGGACGAGCTTACCTATAAGGTGATAGGTTGTGCGATAGAAGTGCATAAACACCTTGGACCCGGTTTGCTGGAAAGCGTATATGAAAAGTGTTTTGTGAGGGAACTGGAGCTAAGGGGTATCCGGTATAAACGACAACTGTGGGTACCACTGGAGTATAAAGGGCTGCAGATTGATACAGAGCTACGGCTGGATGTATTGGTGGAGGATATTCTCTATGCTGAACTGAAGTCGAATGAAGGGCTGGCGCCGATCCATGATGCCATTTTATTATCGTATATGAAAATGTTGAATAAGCCAAAAGGTATATTGATCAACTTCAATTGCGTCAATATTTTTAAAGAGGGCCAGCGTACATTGGTGAAGGATCTTTTTGCAAAACTCCCTGATGAATAATAAAGCTATGCGAAACCCTATGTTCCTATGTGTCTATGTGGTTTTGGTTGCTGGCCTCAAGAGATTAATATTTACCACATAGGAACAATAGGCACATAGACCGCACATAGGATATTAACTTCCATATGATTTCTTATGTTTCTATGTGGTTCTGATCGGGCAACCCGGCTTTAAGAAAATAATATTTACCACATAGGAACAATAGGTACATAGACCGGCACATAGATTTTCGGCAGTACTAAGTAAATATCTATGTTTTCTATGTGCCACAGCCTGCCCTGACAAAGGAAGGGTGGTTCAACAGATAAAATGAAACCGGTAAATCCTTTTATTTTTCCAGCCCGTTTCTGCTAACTTTAACCGCTCAAAAGCTGAAATATGAAAAAGTGTTTATTTCTATTCGTTATGACAGGCTCATTCATCGCACAGGCACAGATAAAGTATCCTGATACCAAGAAAGAGGATTTAATGGAAAATTATCATGGCACTCAGGTAGAAGACCCCTACCGCTGGCTGGAGGATGATAACAGCGATATGACCAAAAGCTGGGTAAAAGAACAGAACAAGGTTACGTATGATTACCTCTCCGCTATTCCTTTCAGGGGTAAAGTGAAGAAAAGACTGGAAGAACTCTGGAACTACCCCAAATATTCTTCGCCATTCAAAAAAGCAGACCACTACTATTTTTTCAAGAACGACGGATTGCAGAACCAGGCCATACTCTACCGTCAGAAAGGGCTGGGTGGTGAACCGGAAGAATTTTTAAATCCCAATACGCTGAACAAAGACGGTATTGCGGCATTGGGTAGTATCAATTTCAGTAAAAGCGGCAAATACCTTGCTTATTCCATTGCGGTAGCCGGCAGCGACTGGCAGGAGATATTTGTGATGGAAACGGCTACCAAAAAGGTCATCAGTGAGAAAATAGAATGGACCAAATTCGGAGGCGCTAACTGGAACGGGGATGAAGGTTTTTATTACAGCGGCTATGACAAACCCGATGAGAAATCAAAGCTCAGCGGGCAGAACAAGTTTCATAAGGTCTTTTATCATAAAATAGGGACCCCGCAATCGTCTGATAAATTAGTGTATGAAGATAAACAGCATCCCTTGCGATACTATGGCGCCGGCTTGACAGAAGATCGTCGTTTTTTAATATTGAGTATATCCGAGGGGACCAGCGGGGCGGAAATATGGTACCGGGATATGAAAGACCCTGCACAAACCGGTTTTAAATTGCTGATAGCCGGGTTTAAAACCGAACCCGATGTAATTGACAATAGCGGCGATAAATTACTGGTAAAGACAAATGACGGGACGCCCAATTACAAAGTAGTACTGGTTGACCCGAAGAACCCGGATAAGAAGAACTGGAAGACCATCATTCCTGAAAAAGAAGAGGCCTTGCAGGGTGTAGGCACCGGTGGCGGATACCTTTTTGCCAGTTATCTTAAACATGCGTCCACGAGAGTGTACCAGTATGATTATACCGGCAAACTGATTCGTGAGATACAATTGCCGGGTATTGGCACGGCCAGTGGGTTCGGCGGTGAAAAAGAAGATACTGAGTTCTTCTACTCCTATTCGTCTTTCAATACCCCGCCGGCCATTTACCGGTATGATATGGCAAGTGGCGGATCGTCTTTATTCCGCAGCACCAAGATCCTGATGAATACTGCAAATTTTGTGACGGAACAGGTGTTCTTTACCAGCAAAGACGGCGCCTATGTACCCATGTTCCTTACTTATAAAAAAGGATTGGAAAGGAATGGTAACAACCCTGTGTTGCTCTATGGGTATGGCGGATTTAATATACCGATGACGCCCGGGTTCAGTATCAGCAATGCATTCTTTATTGAGCAGGGTGGTATCTATGCGGTAGTGAATCTTCGTGGGGGCAGTGAATATGGTGAAAAATGGCACCAGGCAGGCATGCTGGAAAAAAAGCAAAATGTCTTTGATGATTTTATCGGTGCGGCAGAATACCTGGTCAAAGCCCAATATACCAGCAGCCAGAAGATCGCTATACGGGGAGGCAGCAATGGTGGATTATTGGTTGGTGCGGCCATGACACAGCGGCCCGACCTGTTCAAAGTAGCGTTGCCGGCCGTGGGTGTTATGGATATGCTGCGTTTTCATAAGTTCACGGTAGGATGGGGCTGGGCTGTCGAGTATGGCAATGCTGATTCCGCTTCACAGTTTGGTTACCTGTACAAATACTCTCCCTATCATAACCTGAGATCTGGTGTCAGTTACCCGGCTACATTAGTGACCACTGCCGATCACGATGACAGGGTGGTGCCTGCTCACTCATTCAAATTTGCTGCACGCCTGCAGGAATATCATTCGGGCGATAACCCGGTACTGATCCGCATTGAGACCAATGCAGGACATGGGGCTGGCAAACCTACCAGTAAACAAATAGATGAAGCAGCGGATGTCTGGAGTTTTGTGATGAAAAACCTGGGAATGAATTTTGAAGACAACCCCGAAATATTATCCAACAAACAACCGGAAGGCCGTTTGCAAAAAGCGATGGACAAAAGATCGGGCGACAATAAGGGGGATAAAAAGCAAAAGGGCTTTTAAATAAGGATAACTTTTATGCAGATCCCTTTTGCAAAGGGATCTTTTGCCGGCCGGGCAGCGGCCATGATCAATTTACAAATATGAAAGTACTGGTAACAGGGGCCAATGGTTTTCTCGGGTATTACCTGTGTGAAATGCTGCTGGCAAAAAACTATACGGTGGTCGCTACAGGAAAAGGGGATTGCCGGCTGCCTTTTCACGACCAGACAGGTTTTATTTACGAACCGATGGACTTTACCGATCCTTTTTCCGTGCATGATGTATTTGAGGAGCATAAACCGGCAGCCGTGATCCATGCAGGGGCTATGAGCAAGCCGGATGAATGTGAGCAGAACCAGTGGCAGGCTTATGTGGTCAACACAGAGAGTACGATCACCCTGCTGCTGAATGCAGAAGAGTGTAAAAGCTTTTTTGTGTTTATCTCTACCGATTTTGTTTTTGATGGTGAAAAAGGAATGTACAAAGAGGACGATATGCCTTCTCCCGTTAATTTTTATGGCAAGACCAAGCTGGAAGCGGAAGAAGCGGTAAAGGAATATAAGCATCATTGGGCCATTATCCGGACGGTGCTGGTGTACGGAAAGACACAAATGGGAAGATCCAACCTGCTGACCATCGTAAAAGATAAACTAGAGAAAAGGGAAACATATAATGTAGTGGACGACCAGGTGCGTACTCCTACGTATGTGGAAGACCTCGCTGCCGGTATTATTGCAGTAATTGAAAAAGAGGCGACAGGTATCTATCATCTATCCGGTGAAGATGTACTGACTCCTTACCAGATGGCGGTCAAAACAGCAGAGTATCTTGGACTGGACTCCTCATTGATCAATAAAGTAACTGCTGCCAGCTTTACACAGCCCGCCAAACGGCCGCCAAAGACAGGGTTTGTAATTGATAAAGCAAAAAAGCAACTTGGTTTTCAGCCTTTATCTTTTATACGAGGCCTGAAAAAAACGTTTGAATAAAAAAAGCATTCAGTCTTTTGCGTAATTCTTTTCTCCTGCTACAACAGCGATGCGGAGATGATTCTCTTTGGGCGGTACCGGGCAATTGTATTTGCCGCTTACATAAGCGCAGTAGGGGTTGTAGGCTTTGTTGAAATCAATGACCACTTTATCGCCGGCGATGTCACTAAAAGAAAGATCAATATAGCGGCCGGAAGAATAGGATGCCTCTCCTGAAGTAAGGTCGGTAAAGGGCAGGAATAAATGCTCTTTATATTCTTCCACGGTCATCAGTTGCTGCGACTGGTAAATGTTCAGGGTTTGTATGGTGTCGTGAATCGTAAAGTGTATCCGTCCATATACCCGGAAAACTTTCTTCATCGTTCCGGAAGTTTCCATGCTGAACCAGGCGCCATCCTTTACCCTTTCAAATGCTGCCATCACCCGGTAGGTTTCATTCACAGGAAAGAATTGCATGAGCTTTTTATCATCACCGGTGACGACTTCATGTTTGTCTATATAATCAGCAATATATCTTTTTATAGAGTCAGCATAGTTGACCTGGCCCAAAGCAATACAGGCAATTGATAACAGGAAGGCACAAAAAGAAATTCTTCGCATTTTGCAAAGATATACCTGGTCAGCGAACCGGCAAATGCACCTCTGCCATCATACATCGGGCGCTGCCGCCGCCATTGGTCTCAATAGTGGTAAGAGGGGAGTGGATGATCGTATTGTAAGACGCCAGTTTCTTTTTCTGCTCATCCGTCAATGATTCATACGCCTGCGATGACATGACGAGTAGTTTTTCGCCCTGTTTATTTTCCACCTGCAGCATATTACCTGCAAAGCGGTTCATCTGATCAAGTGTTATTTCTATGATCTCTTTACCGGTTTTTTTGATCGTATCAATGGTACTTATTTTTTCGTTTTCATCTTTTATAGAATCGAGGCAGATCACGATGTATTTATCCGCTACACACATCATGACGTTGGTATGGTAAATATCCCGGTCATTGGCATCGGTGGCATGAAACAGGCAGGCTTTGTATCCCATCTGTTTGCAGAAATCATTCAGTACTTTTTCATTTGTGCGGGGAGAAAGACAGGCGTATGCAATTTTATGATCCCGGTCAAGCACCATGCTGCCGGTACCTTCCAGGAATATATTCTCGCTTTCGTACCCGCTCAGGTCAATTCTTTTACTTACCTGAAAACGTTCGGCGATCTTATCCAGTACATGCTGCTTTCTTTCGGCTCTTCTGTTTACCGCATACATCGGGTACAGTAGCAGGCTGCCATCATCATGAAACGAGACCCAGTTATTCGGAAAGACAGAGTCGGGTGTATACGGATCGGGTGTATCGTCAATAACGGTGACATCCACCCCGTTCTTACGAAGCACATCAGCAAAGGAATCAAATTCTTTTAATGCTTTGTTTTGTATGTCTTCATCAGTACTCTTTACCTGGAACGCATTATTTACGGCGGTTTCGGCATTGTAGCCAAAATTCACCGGGCGGATCATTAATATATGGGCGGTTGTTTGCATAAAATCGAAGTCAGAGGTTTGAGGTCAGAAGCCAGAACGAATCCTACCCGGAAATTTATTTTGTATTGGAGACATCTCACATCTCACTTCAGACTTCTGCTTTATTCAATCTCGTCCCGCAACAACGGCATGCTCATACAATGGAAGCCGCCTCTTGCTCTCGAAAGTTCAGCAGATGGCATAGTGATCAACGTGTTCTCCATTTCATCCGGGTTAATTTCGCCGTTTTCTAGTTTAGGTACCAGGTCATGCGCATGAATAATGGTAAATCCTGCTTCTTTGAATGCTTCGATCGTTTTATCATTCCGGTCATAGCCGAGTACGACACCTTCTTTCAAAGCTAGCAGGTTGCAGGAGTCGGTCCACTGTTCGCGGGCATCGAAAGGAAATTCGTTGTTGCCGGAATAAATGAATTTCACTTTACCCTTTGCGCCAAGGTCATTTTCACTGATATCTGCAAGTAGTTCTTCCAGGTTGTCGTAATAGACAGGATCTGACGGATCTTTCTTCCTGAACTGTGTGATCTCGATCTTATCATCTTTTTTCTTTCCTTCAAGGATGCGTTGCACCGGGTCGGCATCTTCCTTTTTGATCGCTTTTTTAGAAAAGTTACCAAGCATCACCCATACATTTCTTTTTACCTGGGTGAATACCGTATCAATATGCATGTAATCTCTCTTCTTGGGTATCTTGATCACCGTGATCTTTTTGACAATGTTCTTCTCGAACAAAATATTGATCACCTGGTGGGCTGCTTCCTGCGTGGTTCTTTCGCTAAGGCCAATAAGCAGATGGTCTTTTGTGATGACCATGATGTCTCCGCCCTCCAATGTTGATTTTCTGTCATCACCTTCTCTTGGCAGCAGGAAATGATGTGATGTTTCCGGTATCTCAATGATGTTTTCGCGGAAGGATACAAACATCGGGTGGTTGAAGAAAATATACTTCACCAGCAACGCTTCTCTTGTCCTTGCTTTTTTTGCAGGCTTATTTAATAAGATATGATCGTTGATAGTGATACCTATGTCCCGGGTGAAGATCAGGTTCGGCACCGGTGGAAAGATCATTTCTTTTTCATTCATCGAGCCGCTTATAAAGACCTTTGCCAGTTTTATGGGCGCAAGAGAGGCCAGTTCATTCTGTGTCTGGTACGTACAGTTCTCAATAGCGCATACCGAAGCGATCAGTTTGAGCTTTATTTCATGGTCTTCGAGTATTTCTGCCAGCAGCCATTCCAGTTCCACCACTTTGTCAGAGCGGAAAAATTCAGGATGCCCGGGTTTATAAAAGCTGAACTGGTTACCCGGGTCATCTATTTTTGCAAGGCGGCCCTTTATTTTGACCGGGTCAAGGAAATACAGCAACAGTTTTGTGTAGAAGTCGTATTCTTTTCTGCGTATGGTCTCCAGGTGAACGATGTCTTCAAACAGCCAGTCCTGTGCTTTCGACGGGACTACTTTACCCAGTCCGCTATCAGGGCTGTGAACCAATATTCGTCTTAGTGCACCTATTTCAGATGTAACGGATATTTTATTATCGTTTTTTGGCATACTGTTTTTATTTATAGAAGGAAGCGGCGATCCGGTTCATTGCAGGTTGTCAATAAGTCAGTCTGGAATATAAAAATTGACCGGAAGCATTCCGGCAAACTTATAAATGCGGATCATATAAAGATATCGCATACCACCAGCAATCGTATGGCAAAGGTAGGGAAAAGGGATAATTACCTGTATTGTGCGCAATAGAGAGAGCTTTACAACCTGTCAGCTTATTCGTGTGCTGCAAGTAAAGGAACAGTGGTCTGGTAGGCTAATTTTTCTGTATGACTGCCCCCCAGTATGCGGTCCATAAATGAACGGTTCCGCGGAATGATCACCATCAGGTCAATGCCTTTATCTTCTGCGAACTGGTCAATGGCATCAAAGAAATCATTCATGCCGATGAAATAGAATTCGGGATTAAATCCATTGAACAGCTTCTGCATTTTGACCTTTTCAGCGACATATTCATCAGTAAGGGATACATAGTGTTCACTGTCCACATTTACAATATGCAGGCTTGCATTGAACAGTTCCAGCACGGCTTTGATAGAAAGGATCGGCGTAGTGCCTTCCACATCTTTGAAATCAGAGGCCAGTGCAATATTCCTGATACCGGTATACGAAGAAGAAGGCGGAATGATCATGACAGGGCAGATGTTCTGCTCAGCCATTTTTATGGTATTGCTGGTGCTGCCGAAAAGCGGCTTTTTATCTTCTTTGCCGGTAATGCCCATGACGATCAATTCGGCGCTTTTCTGGTAAGCCAATCTGCCAAGTGAGTCTATCAGGTCTTCACCCAGCTCTTTGACACATTCGATATAATCAGCTACTCCCTTCTGCAGCATTTCTTTCTTCAGGTTCTCCAGGTAAGCGCCGGCTGATTCTGATTCCTCTGCAGCTGCAAACATGTTATAAAGTATCACATGTACATCAGGTTTTCCGCTAAGCATGGCAGCCGCATAGCGTACAGCATTCAGGGATGTCTCAGAAAAGTCAACAGGGATGATGATGTCTTTCATCGGGATTCTGCTTTGGTTTTGATTGGTGTGAACAAAGAAACTGAAAAATCAGCAATATCGGCAAAGTCATTGAAGGGCAAAATCCACAGCCGCTGCAGCATGGATACGGGTGGTATCAAAAACAGGCACTTCTACATCTTCCTGCCGTATCAGAAGGGGTATTTCTGTGCAGCCAAGGATGATGCCTTCTGCGCCTTCCCTGACCAGGGAACCAATAACCGCCAGGTATCGCAGGCGGGTCTGAGGGTTAATAATACCTTTCCCCAGTTCTTCAAAGATCGTATCATGAATGAACTGGCGGTCACCGGGCGGAGGTATGATGGTGTCAATGCCCTGCGCTGCCAGCTTACTGGTAAAGAAGTCTCTTTCCATTGTAAACTTTGTGCCGAGTAAACCCACTTTCCTGCATTGTTGTTTCCTGATGACAGTGGCGGTGGCAGAGGCAATGTGAATGAGCGGCAGGTTGATGCCTTCCCCGATCCTGTCGGCGATCAGGTGCATGGTATTGGCACAAAGAAGAATGGCCTCGGCGCCGCTGTTCTCCAGGCGAAGACAGGCTTTGGAAAGAAGGAGAAAAGTGGCATCCCAGTCATTGGCGTCGTTGTTCCTCTTAATGTCAGCATAGTTAAAGGAATAAATAATACACTGTGCAAAATTCAATCCTCCCAGTTTTTCATTGATCCCCTCATTGATCAGTTTGTAGTAATCAGCTGTGGAAACCCAGCTGATTCCGCCGATGAGCCCGAGTGTTTTCATGCGAATGCTTTACGTTTTACTGTGAAAAATGCAAACAGTGAAAGTAGCGTTTAATTTTTATTGACTATTTTCATTGGAAGAAATAACATGAAAAAAATACTCAGTCTTATACTTATTGCCGGTTGCATTCAAAATGCTTTGTTATCACAGGAGGTGATCCCATTGTACGGCAAGGTACCTAACAGCAAACCTTCACCGGATAAGGAGGAAAGGGTGGTAACGGACAATATGCTGCGGATAAGCAGGGTCTCAGTGCCCACACTGACGATGTATGCATCCGCGGTGCCTGGTGACAAAAAAACGGCTATTATTATTTGTCCCGGAGGCGGGTATGCAAGACTGGCTGCCAGTCACGAAGGGGTGGATGTCGCCAAAGTATTTAATGAATGGGGCATCACAGCTTTTGTACTGAAGTACCGCTTGCCCGATGATACGATCATGGAGGATAAATCTATCGGGCCTTTGCAGGATGCTCAGCGTGCATTGCAGCTTGTACGGGAAAATGCAGGCAAATGGAATATTGATCCTTCAAAGACCGGCATCATGGGATTTTCCGCCGGCGGACATCTCGCCGCCACGGCCTCCACTCATTTCAATAAAGCTGTTATTGAGAACAATGAATCTATTTCACTGCGACCCGATTTCTCTGTACTTATTTATCCTGTGATCAGTTTCTCGGATAGCTTAGCCCACATGGGAAGCCGGAATAACCTGGTCGGCAAAATGGCTTCACCGGAGAAAATAGCGGAATATTCCAATGAACTGCAGGTAACACAGCAAACACCGCCGGCATTCCTTGTTCATGCCGGGGATGACAGGACAGTAAAAGTGCAGAATAGCATCCGGTACTATGAATCATTATTAAAGAATAGCATCCCGGCGGAATTACATCTTTATCCCAAAGGAGGCCATGGGTTTGGTATGAATAATAAAACAACGGCCGACAAATGGATGGAAAGACTGAAGAACTGGTTACAAAGCAGCGGATACCTGTAAGTACTGCATGGAAAAACTGAAGATATCTGAAATATGGATCTATCCCGTCAAATCACTCGGCGGAATAAGGATGTCGTATTCACGGGTTTTCCCAAAAGGGCTGGAATATGACAGAAGATGGATGCTGATAGAAGATACAGGTAAGTTCATGACGCAACGGATGTATCCTGAAATGTCCCTTTTCAAAGCAAAATACCATTCCGGGTCTTTTTCGATCCATTACAATAATGAATCTATCCAACTGCCGTTTACATCTATAGATTCCTCTTTGACGGCGCAGATATGGAATGATGAGGTAACAGTACATGAAGTGAGCCGCGAACATAGTGTGTGGTTTTCGGAAAGATTAAAGCAAGAATGCAAGCTGGTCTCTTTTCCGGAGAACAACCCGCGACCGGTTGACAGGAATTATGCGGTTAATAATGACCAGGTAAGTTTGGCGGATGCTTATCCGTTGCTCATTATAGGGCAAAGCTCATTGGATGACCTGAATCAAAGATTAACTGTGCCGGTGCCCATGAACCGTTTTCGTCCCAATATCGTTTTTACAGATGGTGAACCTTACATAGAAGATGGCTGGAAATATTTCAGGGCGGGTAAGAACCGGTTCGCAGCGGTCAAACCTTGTTCCAGATGTGTGCTGACCACCATTGACCAGGAATCAGGCGCCAAGGGGTATGAACCTTTATCCACCTTATCTGTTTACAGGATGAAAGATAATAAAGTGTATTTCGGGCAAAACGTTATCCCGTTAAATTATCATGAAATTACAGAAGGGGATGAGATCGTGCCGGAATAGTTATTATTTTAAACTGTATGGAAAAGCAAAAGAGAAAATTCCGTTGGCTGCGTCGGTTAATGAGAGTGATCACGGTGCTGGTCATACTGTTCATTATCGCCTGTTTTATTTTTGACTATTTTGTACAGTTCCGTAAATCAGATGATGAACTGCAAAAGATCTTTGCAGAGCGGAATATAGATGGCAGGATCGGGTATTATGAGTCGGGCGGAAGAAAGCTGCGTTATTCCAGCGCCGGTAATGATAGTCTTCCCGCTTTGTTAATGCTTCATGGTTCTCCCGGCTCGATCAGTTATTATAGCGGCCGGTTTGCAGATAGCACGATAAAAAAACATTTTAAGGTCATTGCAGTGGACAGACCAGGTTATGGCTACTCAGGCTTTGGCGACCCGGAGCCTTCTATTCAAAAGCAGGCAGCGATGATAAGACCGGTACTTGACAGCATTCACAAGGTCAATCACCCGGTGATCGTAATGGGCGGATCGTACGGCGCTGCGGTAGCTTGCCGCCTGGCTATAGATTATCCCGGTTTGGTGGATGGGCTTGTTTTAACCGGTCCAGCTATTGGTCCCGGTCATGAAACCTATTTCTGGTTTACCAATATCATTGAAAATGGAGCTATCCGATGGTTCATCCCGCGGTTATTCAGGTCGGCCAATACGGAGAAAGTTCATCATAAATCCGAGTTGGAAAAAATGCTTCCTCATTGGAAGGATATCACCGTTCCGGTTGCATTCCTGCAGGGCGAAAATGATGATATTGTAGATACCTCCAATGCGGGATTTGCCCGCAGGCATCTTATCAATACACCTTTTCTTGATATTAAAATGATCAAAGGAAGGGAACACCGGCTGGCACAATTTGAATGGCCCGCTATCCGGGAAAGCATCATGAAAGTTTACAGCCTGGCAAAAAAATAAAGCCGGCATGCCGGCTTTTATCAAAATAATGAATATAGTGTTCAGGCATCTGTATTTACTTTTTTACCGGTATGTGAAATTTTGATACCCAGGAGGGATCAATGGTACCGGGTGTATTGATGTCAGCACCGGGATATTTTTCCAGGTCAACTGTTAACAGGTAAATATGATGCGGATCGTCCTTCAATGTTGTTTTCTCCCACAAATACGTACAGGAATGCTGCCCTTTTAATTCATTATCAGGTATAGGTCTGCTGTTCGCAGCGCCGCTCCGGTTGGTGCGGTAAGTTCCTTTCTCAGCTTTCGTGATAAAAATATTTTGCCCTTTGGCATCTTTGGTGAACTCAACCGTGCCTTCCACATGTGTCCAGGCTTCATTCATCATACCATAGATGTTGGCCTGCACGTACAACTGGAATTCAAACCGGTTATTGGGTTTGAAACGGAACTTCACCAGCATTCCTCCGCCGCTGGTGTATGTATTATAGTTCGGGCCGGAAGTAGTGTTCACATAGCCCACTGTTGAAATAGTGGAGATGGTCCAGTAAGTAGTGTCATTGGTTATTACTTCGGCAGGAACGGTATTAGTGATGGTCTGTGCCGGTTTGGATTTTGCGGTTTGGCCGTACAAGGAAGCCATTGAAATAAGGCTTACAAAAAGAAAAAGAATTTTCATGTTCCAGGTTTTAATGAGATACGAAGCTATGCCTGACAAGAATAAAAGTAAAGCCATGCGGTTTTGAATTGATGCAGGAAAAGGATGAATTGGTAAATGACGGGAAGGAGTGAAGGCTGACCGGCAGCCGGAGGGGGCACAATTTCTGCACATGGACAGGCCGTTGACCTGAACATGTCAAAAGATCGGTACATTTAATAGCCATTTCTTATTCATTAACCTAAAACCTTTTTCTATGCCCTTCTTTGATTTTCATATTCATCCTGTATTAAAATCGCAGTTCAGCGAGAAAACAACCACAACAGAAAAGTTCAGTCCCTGGGAAAAAGTGCGCCGCCAGGATATCCCTTTTATGATCAAATGGTGTACGGAGTTTGAGTACATACTCGAATCACAGGCCAATCTTTCTCAGTTAGTGGTAAATGATTGTAACCTTATTTGCGCTGTGCTGTATGTGGCTGAGCCCGGTATGATCAATAACGGGCTGGTGAAAAGTGCAGCCAAAGGAAAGCTAAGCCGTTATCTGCAACAGCCGAGAATTGATGCGATACTTAACGGCAACCCGTATGACCTGATGATGAATGATGACCTGAAAACACTGACTGATGCAGCCCTCTTTGGCGTAACGGACAGGCAGGTGAAGATCATTACCCGCCGTGATCAGTATGATGAAGCCGACAGTAAGACCATACACGTAGTATTTACGCTGGAAGGTTGTCATTCGCTCTGCAGCAAACTGCGTAATTATAAGAAGGAAACCATCCTGCAAAACCTGGATGACCTCCGTTCAAGACTGCCACTGATATCCGTGAACCCTACCCACATGGAGCAATCCACGGTATGCAACCACGCATTTGCTATGCCGTATATGAGCGATGAGATTTTCAAACCGACGGGTAACCGGATATCCAATGATGGCATTGACATCATTGATCACTGTTATCAAAATGATATACTGATCGATGTAAAGCACATGAGTCTTGGTGCAAGACTTTATTTGTATGAGTTGCGGAATTTTGGCCGGTTTGGTGCCAATGTACCGCCGCTGGTTTGTACACATGCAGGCTTTGCCGGTATTTCCACCAGCGAGATACCGGATTATATCGGCGACTATAACAGACCATCCGGAAAGAGTTATACCAGGATACAGTTTGGCAAACCGGTAAAGTATGGAAGCAATTTTGCCAGGCCTTCTTTTAATCCTTCCAGCATTAACCTGTATGATGAGGATATAACGGCTATCCTGGACTCGGGGGGTATGATCGGGCTTTCACTTGATAAAAGGATACTGGGGTACCAGTCTTATGAAGAGAATTCACAGTATGCATATCCCATTGAGGAGGAGTATGTTTCTTATAAGGAAGAGAGTTTGTTCCTGCCTGTTGAGGATGGAGCAGAAGTGGGTAACGCTATTGCAGATGGCCTTTGCATGACCTGGAGTGAAATAAAAGAAGGTGGGGTTGTCAATCCGAATGTCTCTTTTCAGCACCTGCGGCATTTCATGGCACATGTACTGCACGTGATCGTATTATCAGGCAATAAGGCGTCACAGTCACTGAAACAATTGTGTATTGGCTCCGATTTTGACGGGCTCATCAACCCGATCTGGTGCTGTGAGACTACGGATGAAGTATATCACTTCAAACAGGATTTTGAAGACCATTTTGAAGATTTTGCAGAACAAAGCGAGGTCAGTTTGCCTGCCGGCTTTGATGTCAAAGTTTTTTCGGAAGATCTTTTCTTCCGGAACGGTAGGGATTTTGTCATGGCAAGATTAGATGTGCTGAACTCATAGGCCCTGCTTTTAGCCGGTCTAAAAGTGTTTGTCCCTTCGTTACATTTGCGGAGTGGGAAAACAACTTTCATTTGTAGGACTTACTTTTTATGTTCTTGCGTGCAGTGCACAACCAGACACTGTGCAAAAGATCATCACCGGAAGGACCAACAGCGCTGAACAACAGCAGAAACCTTATGTGATATTGATATCAGCGGATGGTTTCCGGTATGATTATGCAGAGAAATATGGGGCAAAGAACCTGCTGGCGCTGGCCAATAGCGGGGTAAAAGCGGAAGCGATGATCCCTTCTTATCCGACGGTGACCTTTCCCAATCATTATAGTATCGCTACGGGCCTGTATCCTTCCCATCATGGCCTGGTCAATAATTATTTTTACTCACCAGGCCGGAAACAGTTTTATTCTATGAAGGACAGGCAAGCGGTGAGAGATGGGACCTGGTATGGAGGTATTCCTGTCTGGGTATTGGCCGAACAGCAGCACATGCTGTCTGCCAGCTTTTACTGGGTAGGTTCTGAAGCGGCCATCAAAGGGATCCGGCCAACTTATTATTACCAGTATAATGAGGATATACCGATAGAAAGAAGGATACAGGGGGTAGTGGACTGGTTAGAACTACCCGCTGACCGGCGCCCGCATTTGATCACCTTTTATATCCCGGAAGTGGATGACGCAGGTCATGATTACGGACCTGATGCGCCTGAAACAGCCAGGGCGGTGAAATGGGTGGACTCAGTTGTGCAAAAGCTTTATGAGACGGTACAGGCTACCGGGCTGCGGGTGAACTTCCTGTTTGTATCAGATCATGGCATGACTAACATAGAAACTATTCATACCCTGCCAATGCCTGCTGCTGTTGATACCGGTAAATTCTATATACCAAGAGGGTTCGAGCTGGCAGCATTATATGCAAAGAATAAAAAAGATATCAGGCCTGTTTACCGGAAGCTAAAAAAACAGGAGAAAGGTTTTACCGCATATCTTAAAACCAACATGCCTTCATACCTGTGTTACAGTAAAAAGGACGACCACATGAATGTGATCGGGGATATATTGCTGGTACCTGACTGGCCAAGGACCTTTAACTTTTATTCAGGTCACCCCGATCCAGGCGCCCATGGGTTTGATCCTTTGCGGGTAAAGGATATGCAGGCGGTGTTTTATGCCTGGGGGCCTGATCTTAAGAATATACAGATCCCTGCTTTTGAGAATATTCATGTCTATCCCGTTATGGCAAGGCTGCTCGGGCTTTCTTACACACATACAATAGATGGCAATGCGGAACTAGCTGACAGGATCGTGAAATAGAATGTTGTTGGTCATTACCTTTACATAGTTTCCTATCTCACCTCTTATATATTTTTTCTTACTTTAACTGGTGTACCCGGGTCTTTTTTTGAAATGATAGAAATGTAAATCGTTCCGCTGCAGAGGGTGGTGTTGGGATACCTGACCGTAAATCCTGTTGACCTGTCTGCTGACGTAAGCGACCTTAGTACATTATTGATAGTGATATCATATCTCACCTGCTGAATGCTGTTCAGGTATTTATTGTCCCCCTTTAGCAAAAACCGGCAATAATTAGTATTGTTCCGGTGGTCCCTGACCCTTGCGGATGCCACAGTGATATTGTTGGCTATTTCGAGGGCTGTTTTAAGTGTGTCACAGTATTTTGTATAAGCTGAGTGGCCGGCTTCATGTCCAAGATCTGCTGATAACCGGTAATCATTACAAGCATTATTTAATTTATTCAGGGATTGATAGCAGCGTCCACGCAGAAAAAGTGCTTCAGGTTTTTTGTAATTTTTCTCCATCGCAGCAGTGAAATCATTTATTGCTTTTTCATAATTTCCGGCATTAATAGCTGTCATGCCATTCTGAAAAGAAAGTTCTCCTGTATTGTCAGGTTTGGGCGAATCAGTTTTTGGCTGAGTTTCTTTATCCGTACCAGATGTGTTTTTATCCTGCGTGTCTTTCGGGTTTATCGATGTATCTGTTGTGATGGGCCGGGCAGTATCTCCTTCTGATGTTATTCTGTTTTTAATGTCACTTTTTTTATTCACGACTCCTTTTGTAATGAATATAGTTGCGAGAATAACAATAATGCCGATCAGCACATAAAGAAAAGTTCTGCTTTTTACAAAAGAGAGAAATTTATTGCTGTCACTCCCCGACTGGAATGGGGCGGAGCCTGGGTTCAATTTGGATATCAATTTCCTTAGCCCTTCATCATAGCTTTTTGTAAAGTCCACGTATTGCAGCCTCCTGATACGAAAAGGGATCTGACAACTCTCCGCCAAAACCGGAATGACCTGTTTTCTTTCATCGAGTGCGTAGCTGATCTCGTCCATCACATTGTGCGAACCAACAGAAGCCGGTGTCAGGATCACAATAATACCGGGGGCATTTTTTAAGGCCTTCTCCACTTCCGTATCCCATCTTGAACCTGGAGGAATATCCATCTGGTCAATCCATACATTAGTTCCGGAGTTTTTTAGGTCACTTGCCAGCTTTAAGGCGAGTTTTTCGTCGGAGCGTGTATAGCTCAGGAATAGCAGAGGATCAGGCATAATGGAGGTATTAAAAATGAAATGGCCCATCTGTTTGACGGGCCGGTATCACAGACAAGGTACAAAATTTCCGTAATTGGAAGAGATAGTGAACAAGGCTTAAAAAATGAGATTTCGTTTACTCTGCTGCCAATGTAAGATCATGATGAATGAAAAAAGCTGCCTCATCAGGGGCAGCTTTTTTATAGGCAAAAGTTACTTCCAGTTTATTTTATTTTCAATACCGGTTTTAATTTATAATCGCCGGCGCCTGTTTTTAGGATAGAAAGAGCCGCATCAAAATCAATGATCAGCGAATCCAGCGAAACATTCAGTTGCTTGTTCAGTTTTATTTTCAGGCCTGATTCGCTGCCGCTGGGAATGCTGAGCGGGTAAGAAATACTGTCAATCACAATGCTGTTATCGCTGCCCAGTACAAAACGTACTTCCTTTAATGTGCCGGTGGGAATGATGCCCTGTGCCAGCAGCGTATCAATACCGTTTTGCAGTTCAAGCAGGTTATACACACCGGCATGGGTATTTAGCCGGATCCAGCCGGTAGAGTCGTCATGAATGTTGACCCTCACTTCCCGTATATCCACGTTTACTTCTGTAGCATTATAAGGATTGTCCGTTAGCCGGATACGGAGGGTAGTGGAGCCTGAGCTGTTATCTTTCTGGCAGGCATAAACCAATACGGATAAAATAGGGATAGCCAATAACCAGGTAATTTTACGAAGTGTCATGATTAATTTTTTTACAAATCAGAAAAAATCATGCCGTTTCATCTTTAGGTGATGGATGTGTAAAATTATAGCGTAAAAGAGTGTGATTTTCCAAACAGGGCATCTATTTTGACAAAACGATCTTTTTATTGAATAATTCATTGCCCACTTGTATAACACCCAGATAAATTCCCCGTGGTCTATGGGCAAGTGCATCCAGGGTTATGACATTGCTTCCCCGTTGTACAGATTGATTTATTGTACTGATCAATTTGCCTGACGGATCGTAGATGTCTACCTTGACTCTTGTACTGGCCGGGGCCGACACCTGTATTTGCAGAACGTCCTTTACAGGATTGGGGTAGATGTTTACGGCTTCTATCTGTGTTTTAGTAACAGGAAGCGTAATGATATTACTGAATTTGGCCGTATTGTCAATATTTACAAGTTTGATCCGGTAATATACATTGCGATCGGGCTGGTTACCCAGATCATCCCGGTAATTATAAGTTGCAGAGCTTTCGGATGATGCATTAGTGATTCTTCCTATGGTAGTAAAGTTTATTCCGTCCGTACTTCTTTGTATCTCAAAATAGCCGGCAGATTGATTATTGATCACTTTCCAGTTCAATAGAGAGATACTATTATTCAGGTTTCCCCTCAGATCAAACAAACTTGCAGACAGGGCCTCACAAAGAGGGAAGCTACCGATTTGGATAGTGTCACTGGTATAAGCGCCACAACCAGTCAGCAGGTGTTGTGTGACGATGTAAGTGCCGGGGGTATCAACTGTAATAGATTGCCCGATGGGACTGCTTATGATATTCCCGTTGGGTGTTGTCCAGGTATAAATAGAGGTAGAAAGGGGGTTGGACACATATATCTCGGAAATAGATCCTTCGTTACAAATAACTGGTGTTTCGGATGCAACCTGTGCCATTGGTGGATCGAAAAAGGCGAATGGGGCCACAAAGTCTTTCAACTCAGCAGTGAAAGAAGCGGAAGCCCTTGTTTTTACAATTATTCTGCGAAAAGGCATACCGCAGGGATCGCCGCCTAGTCTTGTCAGCGGATCAAGCCCGAGTTTGGTGAGATTGACAGAGAGTTCTACAAATTGCCTGGCATCATAATCGGTGGCAATGGCATCGTTCTGCAGTATAATCGAGAAAGGACCTCCCCATGTATTGTTACCGCATTGCAATCCTGTATAATAAGTACCGGCAGTTTTGGGTTGAATGCTGGCGTAGCCATATACAGAACCGGCGCTTGCCCCATTAAATTGTCCGCTCCAGTTGAACGCTGCAGGAGTAATGGACAGTTTTGATTGATGTACCCAGATACGGGCTTCAATAAATGTGAGTGAAGAACTCTGGTATTCCGCACTAAAAATAATATCACCTGCTTTAGTGATATTGCCGGTCGCATCAAATTCCCAGCTTGTATGGCCTTCATCAGGCCCTTCTCCTCCGAATTGTAATCCAGGTCTGTCGTAAAAGAAATCAGTCTGGAACATTTCGAAGTCGAGGTATCGGTTACCTGTAGTATTATCTAATGAGAGGCCGCCAAACATCCATAGCGAGTCAGTACCGTTGGGACCCGCCCTTCTTACATGTACGAGCATGTCCAGGATGTCATTTTTATCAGGGATACCCTGGGAGACCGGTGTTGTCCAATCGGCAGGGTTGTCGCCATTCTTATTACTGCCCGAGGCAAATACTGTCGAGTCATCGCCATGAAAGTCCCGTACAAGAATTGCATCAAGCAAGGTGCGGTTGTTGATGATACTATAAGCAGGAAACCTCATGGAACGGGCAAAGGTTGTCCGGCGAAAAGGAACATCAATTGCATAACGTGCAATGATACCGGCCGCACCGGTGGTATCAATTATAAATTGACCAGCGCCGGCGGTTCCCGGCAGGTTATACCAGTCATCATTGCCGGGCTGTAATGCATTGTTGAAATAATTGGCCCTCAGATCCGCATCTACACCAAAGTTTGCCTTGATCACAGCGCTTGTGATCTGGGAGTATCCCTGTTGTGAAACGATCAGTAAAGGCAGCAAGATGTGTACAATTCTTCTCATGGGCGGAATTTTGTTATAGTAAAATGGCCCTGTTTATGGTCTTAATGACTGAGGATTCGTACACCCGACACCTCAGATATTACAGAGCTGCCATCTGCCATCATAGCTGTGATCCGGTAATACATTTGCCCGGGCAGCACATTCTCGTCGGTATATTTAAATGAACGGGAAGGATTAGCGATAACGGTAGTTACATCTTCCCAGTAGGAATAAGGATCTGCCGGGTCCTGGTAAGTCTTTTGGACAATGAAACTAACGACACCATCAACAGATGTCAGTCCCCATGTTGCCGTAATATCATTTTTCCCCTGGCGGTGTGTCCGGAAAAAGGAGAACTCAGTATTCTGAGGAGCGGAAACAACCGCGGACTTATTATCCGGAAATGATGAAAGACTCCCCTGTGTATGAAAAAGTATGACGGCCGTTGAAAAAAGCAGTAATTGCGCTTTCATAAGGTATATGTTTTTATGATGTAAAGCTATTGGCTTTGCGAATCCCAAACAAGGTAAATGCACCACTTATAAAAATTGCAGTATATACTTTGACGGCAGATTATATTAGAAAGGAAAAGCGCTTTCTACCTGTAGAAAATACTACCGGAGAAATGGTAATGTCTGCAAAACGAAATGAACTGTAACCTACTTTTTACGAAGTAAGTGTTAGCATGTATCCCTTTTTGACAATAATGCTTACCCCTTATGCACTCTTTTTTTGGATTTTCCGATTATTATTCTATTGAAAACAGGATCCTTGACCTTGTCTGGGGCCGTGTCATAATGGGTGCAGGCCAGGAGAAACAATATTGGCTGGCAGCGTTGATCTGAACGGGTATGGAAGAACTGCTGGTTGTTTAATATCTCCTTACAGTCCCGGAAATAAAAAAAACCGGCTATAAGCCGGTTTAAATCATTTTAGCAAAGCTCCGTTATTAAGAACGGTAATAAGCCCACACGGAAATCAATGCAGTTAAAAGAAATACACCGCCGACGACAAGCGTAGCCTGCACTTTTTCATCTTTTAATAGAGAGTTGATCTTTTTCATGCACAAAAGTTTTAAGAGTTTCGGAAAAAAATAATTAATAGCATCCAGTCGGATACGGAATTTTCGAAATCAGTCTTTCTTTTGTGATTTTTACAGAGGGATCGGGTAGGTGAGGCAAAACTATACAATATTAGTATGCTGGTCAAGTTTCCAATACCGCTTTTTTAAAATTAGAAGATAGCAGCCTGATGTTTTTATCCGCTTTATGAGAAAAGGGATAGCTGGCTGGCTCCTGGTTGGCCTTTTATTCGTGTTTTTACGATTCCTGCAGGCTGTTTGCCATTGATCCGGAACACCGGGGTCTCCTGGTATCGTGAAGCTACGATGATCGCTGTATGGCCGGCCTGTTCGCCGAACAAACGCTGCACCAGTTCCGGCGAATTGTTGTTCTTTGAAAGGTGCGAGAGCAAGAGATGGCTTAACTGCTTGCCCCTGTATTTCATGAATAACTCCAGCGCCTGTGTATTGGATAAATGTCCTTTGTTGCTGCTGATACGTTTTTTTAGATGCACAGGATAGCTCCCTTTGGCCAGCATGTCTTCACAATAGTTGGCTTCCAGGAAAGCCGCATGGCATTGCGGAAAATATTTTTTCATA
The DNA here is from genome assembly GCA_016787085.1 of Chitinophagaceae bacterium. Lineage (GTDB taxonomy): Bacteria > Bacteroidota > Bacteroidia > Chitinophagales > Chitinophagaceae > VBAT01. Next base: position 246,598 of record JAEUVJ010000053.1, read on the forward strand.
TTCCGGCAGGCGTACCCGATATCAGTAAAGACGCCAACGTTCACATCGGTAAAGGAAATGATAAAGCTGTAAGGGTCTGCGGCATCATGAGATTTGGAAAATGGTTTGACAGACAACCGGCCGATAGTGACGGTTTCATCGGGCTGAAAACTTTTCACCAGGTGTTCCTGTACGGGTATATTGCTGTTTTGTAATGTCCCTTCCGTGATATAGACCGGCATCTGGTATTTTTTGCTGATGGCGGGAATACCGGTGATATGGTCAATATGCTCGTGGGAGACAAAAATGGCTTTCACCAAAGACATACTTAGCCCGAGTTTCTTCATTCTTCTTTCTGTTTCCCGGCAGGAGATGCCCGCATCAATTAATACCGCTTCGGTATCGTTGCCGATGTAATAACAATTACCATTGCTCCCCGAGTTGAGTGAACTGATGAATAAAGACATATCACTCAAAAATACGCCAGGGAAGGTAACCGGTGCGGATAAATGATTTTTTCCGGACGGCAGCGTTCCAAACAGGGGAGAAAAGTGCGATATTTGAACGGCTTTCTTTTGTAAATGGCCGGCACTTTGTATGCATAAGAAAAAAGTACTTTGTTTCGGAGAACTCCTGTTCCGCATATCGCCTTCTTCCGCTGAAGACATGGCGGAAAAAAACCCCATGTTGCTGTATGTTGGAGGAGCTGAGGCTAATGTGGCTACAGCGCTGGCCGGCTGGAACGTGCCTGTAAAATATTTTACGGCGCTGCCTGATAATTTCATGAGCCGGCATGTGATAGATTATCTTGAGTATAAAGGCATCTACACCTCTTCCATACTTTTTTCCGGCAGCAGGATAGGGGTGTATTACCTCGAAAGAGGAGCTGACCTGAAGGGCAGCGTCGTATATGATCGGGAGCATTCTTCTTTTTCTGAATTGAAAAGAGGCATGGTGGACTGGGATAAAGTACTCAGGGATGTAGAGTGGCTCAATTTGTCTGCGATCAGTCCGGCCCTTACGGCCAATGTGGCGGATGTATGCCTGGAAGCTGCCGAGGCCGCTTCACGGAAAAATATTGTGATCTCGTTGGATCTCAATTACCGTTCCCGCTTGTGGAAGTACGGCAAACAACCCATTGAGGTGATCCCTGCCATAGCCTCATATTGCGATGTACTGATGGGAAATATCTGGAGTGCAAACAGTTTGCTTGGTACAGCGATTGATGAGCATATCCATGATAAAAAAAGCAAGCAGGCTTACCTTGATCATGCGACATCAACGGCAAAAGAGATCATGCAGCGGTTCCCGAAATGTAAGACCGTTGCCAATACATTCCGCTTTGATGGCAAAGACAGCCAGGTAAAATATTATACGGCATTATTCACGGGTGATAAAGCATACAGTTCTCCGGAGTTTTCCTGTGAGGGTGTAATGGACCGCAGTGGCAGCGGCGATTGTTTTATGGCCGGGCTGATCTATGGTATATACAACCAGCAGGAGCCACAGGAAGTATTGGATTATGCGACCGCAGCGGCATTCGGCAAATTGCAGGAGCAGGGAGATGCTACCGGGCAGGATGTACTGACGGTAAAGAAACTCAGGAAGGAAGTGGAAGAATAGACGCGGGTTTTCGTCTCACAGAAAATTACGGTTGGTAATTAGTTCGTGATAATACGAGCCATTTTGTCCCTTTCAGTAAGGGCAGTTACCATTGCAGGTATTCTCCTCTTTTGGTAATTTGCTCTTTGTCCACCTTATGAAAAAACTGTTATCCATTATTTGCTGTGTGCTGTATATGCGCAGTGTGGCCCATTCTTCCACAGATATACGTATCTCCTCCCCAAAATCATCAGGAGAAAAAGTTTTGGTCAAAGCAATCAGCGCTATTATCAACCGTGAGGGCAGGAAAAAAGGACCGGTCAAAAAGGTCAACCTACCTTCGTCCGGATATCCATGGGTATAAATAAGCGAAGGACAGTATCTTTTGCTTTTGTTCAGCCATTTTACGGCTCTGAGCCATGTAGAAGCTAAGTTGTCATTTTCCGAAAATGTCTTTCATCTTCCCCGGTTAAAAAAGAGTGCACACGCAGCCTGTTATTTCCGGATGTTAGCGGAAGTGCAGTGGCTCTGCAAAATAGTAACGAAGAGCAAGTATCACAACTGGGGTGCCAGGCATTCTTTACAGATACCTGCTTCTATCCCTTGTCTTTTTTTCAGTAATTGCTCCAGTTCTTCTGCGTTTGCGGCCGGCACAGAGAATTCCATAATATGCCCGTACATGCAGCTTTCATAAAAGGCCTGGTATATAGTCAGGTTGTGGTATAAAGGGAGTGCTTCGTAAAAGCTGATATTTGTTTCATCATGACTGGCAAGCACAACAAACCTTACGCCGTTCTCAATACTGCGTTGTTTTTTTATTAACGGTAGCCGTAGATAACCACCAAGCTGCATCACTCTCACGTTATGTTCAGCGAAATGTTCTGAATGACGTTCCTTCATAAAGTTAAAACGGAAGTCATGTTCAGGTGATGTATGCCGGGACAGGTACCTGGTCTTGCCTGTGGAGATCGTGAGTTGCTGCAATACAGGCATATTCTTTTTGTCCATCCATTTTTTTGCATAATGCTCCCACGCCGGTATGAATTCATACGGGCCAAGTTGGGTTATGAAAGAAACGAACTGGGTAATGGTATCTTTTTTCATCATTTTTTTTTTAGCAGTCATAAAAAACGGGAGGCGGATAACTCAGAGAGGAAGGTTCACTGAGTCAACAGAATGGATCACACCGTTGGATCCCTGCATGTCACGGGCCAGTATCTTTGATCCATTGATACGGACTTCGCCGTCTTTTACTGTTATAGTTACTTCTTTCCCGTTAGCGGTTGGTAGCTTCTGTCCATCTCTGAAATCCTTCAGCAGTTTTTTGCCTTTCAGTACATGGTAGGAAAGAATATCTGTCAGCCGGTTTTGGTTACCAGCAACTTTTACGAGGTTTTCAAAAGTATCAGGATACGGCAGTTTACCAAATGCGAGATTTACAGGAGCCAGCAGGGTGAACGGGCCGACACCATTCAATGTTTCTTCAATACCTGAAGCCTTTACCGCTTTCATCATAATGCTGAGATTCCTGTCTGTGCTGGCTATTTGTAAAATGGTTGACATGGCAGGTGATTTTTTACAGACAGAATGATCTGCAGGACATGTAATGTAACCTTTATTTGCCGGATGCTGGTTTATTTATTTGCGTACATGATGATGATGTGACTGCCGTAAAAAGAAAAAGAGCCTGTGAAAGGCTCTTATCCAAAAAAAGGATGACTTTATTTACCATCTTTTATTATCTGTTCTTGCCGCTTTTTCCCTTGCAACAGATACAGACATCTGGCGGCCTTCAATTTCTTTGTTGTTGAGCCCTTTGATAGCCTCTTTGGCTTCTGCATCGGAACCCATTTCCACAAATCCGAAACCACGGCTCCTGCCGGTCTCACGGTCGGTAATGACCTTTGCAGATGAAACAGTGCCATACTGGCTGAATAAGGTTTTCAAATCTTCATCTGAGGTATGAAAGCTCAGATTCGAAACGTACATGTTCATAAAACATTAATTTAAATAAAACAATAAAATACCTGTGATAAAAGGACTGTACAAAAAGTAAAGAGGAGAATTAACTATTACTGAACCGAAGAGTAAGAATTGATGCTGATCAGGACTGAATGTTGATTGAACTTTAAATCACGAGGCGAAGATAGGCTATTAAAATGGTAACCCCGGAATTATTTTTCCTTTGGGCCTGCCATACACCAGCGGGTGTTTTCATTTGAAACGTTAAAGTGAGACGACGATGCAAATTAAAATGACCGGTCGGCGTAATAAACCTATCTTGTACCATCAGTATTCAGCAATAGTGATGTTTTTATCATGTTAATTATTCTGCTCTTTTTTGTTATCCATTGGTACCTGTCTCTTTTCATGCAATCGTTCCTTCAGCATCGTTACGCTTCGCACGGCGCTTTTACCATGAGTAAATTATGGGAACGTTTCTTTTACCTGGCTGCTTATATCACTCAGGGATCGTCGTATGTCAGTCCCAGGATCTATGCCATCCTGCACCGCATGCACCATGCTTATACGGATACGGATAAGGATCCGCATTCACCGAAGTACGATCGTAACTTTTTTGCCATGATGTGGAGCCTGAGAAAACAAACCGTTTGTATCCATAAAGGGAAGACGGAGATTGAGCAACGGTTTTTAAAGAACCTCCCGGATTGGAAACGGTTGGATAATGCAGGCCATGCAACCTGGTCAAGGCTGGGCTGGACGGCCGTATATATATTCATCTATGTTGTATTTGCTCCGTCGGCATGGTGGTTTCTTTTATTGCCTGTTCATATCCTGATGGTGCCACTACAGGGAGCGATCATCAACTGGTTCGCCCATAAATACGGGTCAGTCAATTTTAAAATGAGAAATACTTCTACCAATCTTTTTAAAATAGATGTATTGATGATGGGAGAGGCGTATCATAATAATCATCACAAGAACCCGTCAGCTACCAACTTTGGTTTTCGCCGGTATGAGCTGGATCCAACCTACTATATTATTCGTTTCCTGGACTGGCTGAAGATCATTCGTATTCACCGGCCGGGTATGCAACATGTCATTCTGCCCTTATGAATGATCAATGAGAAGCTGTCGTTAGCCAGTTTAGCACCGATAGTTCACTTTTGGTATCAATGGGTAATTCATCAAGGATCATCTTTTCCAGTCTTTGCCCGTCAGCGATAGTAAATAAAGCCGCAGATGCTGCATACAGGTTAATGATGAAAAGTACCTGTTCGCCATTAAAGCGATTGAAGGTGCGGCGGCTGGCAGAACCTATAAATACCGGGTTCCTGTTTTCACCACTCCAGGTATAGTGCTGCTGCAACAGGTTCTCTTTTACAAAATGCATGTTTTATTGTTTGAGTAGTGTATGGGGCACAATCCATGTCTCAGTAACTGAATAGCTATTCTACAGGAAGGACCGTAATATGCCCCTGTTGTCTTTGGTCTTTAGTGTTTTGATCGCTTTATCTTTTATCTGCCTGATCCTTTCCGGGCTGACGTCAAATTTTTTACCGATCTGTTCAAGGCTTAGTGGTTCACATTCCCCGATGCCGAACAGGGAACAAAGAATCTCCTGCTGGCGGATAGTAAGCCGCTGCATGGAACGGAGCATTTCTTTTTTCAACGATTCGGTATGATAGAGCTTGCTGTCCGTTGTAACACTGTCGGTAGAAGGCAGGTTGTCCATCATGGTTCCGCCTTCCCCATCTGAAATAGGGGCGTCAAGGCTTACGTACCGGCTGGTATCCGTCATACAATACATTACGTCTGCCACGTTCATATTCATGACACCGGCAAGTTCTTCTTCTGAAGGCATTCTTTCAAGATCTTGCTCCATGGCTGAAATTACTTTCTGTATGCGGTTATTGACGGATACCCTGTTGGCAGGCAACCGCACCATCCGGCCATCGGAAGCGAGTGCCAGCAGGATAGATTGCCGTATCCACCATACAGCATAAGAAATGAATTTGAATCCGCGGGTGCTGTCGAAGCGGGCCACAGCGCTGATCAGCCCGATATTGCCTTCATTGACAAGATCAGAAAGAGATATGCCCCGGTGCTGGTATTGTTTGGCCACGGATACTACGAATCGCAGGTTGGCTTTTACTAATTGCTGGATGGCCGCCTGGTCCCCCTGCTTCACCAGCATACACAGTGCAACCTCTTCATCAGCAGATATCATTTTTAATTTGCTGATCTCCTGCAGGTATTTTTCGAGACTCTGTGAGTCGCGGTTGGTGATGGACTTGCTGATCTTTAGCTGGCGCATATTCACGGGCACCTTTTGGTGAATATAGCTCTATTTCATGGGAGTAAATTTTTTATATTCTGCTTTCAATGAATTGTAATAGCTGCAGATGCTTTTTTACTTTCATTAAATTCCTGCATAAAGCAGATCAAAGAAGCCCTGGTAGTTTTTTTGAGATCAGTGATTCTTTACAAATGACCTCATAGCGGTAAGTTCAGGCCTTTTAGAATCCGTATTTTCTGTGATTGCTAGCAGTTGCTTATAGTAAACAATAGCTTTCGGATTATTGCCGGATCTTTCTGCTGCCCTTCCGGCACCGTTCAGTGCATTGAAGCGGTTAGGACTTTTTTCCAATACGCTTTCGTAGGCCTGCAATGCTTCTTCATTCTGGTTTGCTTCCAATAGCATATCGCCCAGTAATTCTCTTGCCGGTAACACTTCTCCCGGAGTTACCGGATGTTTGCCTGTACTATCTTCCATATCAGCAGCGAGCTTCATCAGTTGCCATGCTTCCTCTTTATTGCCGGCTTTAAATAACAGCCATGCTGCACAGGTTTTGATCTGCACTTCTACCTGTTTTGTTTTATAAGGATCTTTCTGTTTTTCCAATGTGTCACGAAGCCGGTTCAGGATGGCCAGTTCTGCACGGGCTTCATCCATATATCCAACATGAATATTCCCCATTGCTTTGGTGAAATGAATAAGGGCTTCCTGCCAGGGAAAATTCTTCCACGGAAAGGAAGTGGTACGGACCTGCAGCGATGCAGCTGCCTGCCAGTTCTTATTCTCCAGAACCATACGTGCCGGAATAGCAGCAAAAGAATAGGCTACTTTAAAATTAAGAGGGGATACATCATTGATCGTTTCTAAATACCTCAGTTGTTCTTTGGCCTTTTCATTATCTCCTTTTTGCAGGTAAGCATATACAAGGTAATCGAGCCCATGCAATTCTTCATCCCAGTGACCTTTTATACCTGCTGATTCAGCATAGCATTTTGCCGAAGAAACAGACACTTTATTTGATTCGATACATTCATCCCATAAACCAAGCCTGGTAAAGATATGGGAAGGCATATGCAGCGCATGGGCAGAAGAAGGAGCGATCTTCGCATATTTTCTTGCTGCCGGCAATGCAAGGTCAGCCAGGCCGGGATAATCATACGTATGAATGATATAGTGGATGATACCGGGATGATCAGGCCCTGCAGGATACAATGCATTCAATATGGCGCCTGCTTTTTTCTGGTTGGCAAATGTTTTGTCAGATGGATCTGCCGAAGCGTCCAGGGCAAGGGCATAAAAAAGGGCTGCTTCTTTATCGTCAGGATAAATTTTATATAGCTCTTCCATCGCTTTTTCAAACCGGAGGCAGCGGGTGAGATGATCGGTTTTTTCCCAATCTTTATAATAAGCGCCGATAGCATTGATATAACCGCTTTCTCTCTTTGATCTGTTGTCAATCAGGTTCGTTATCTCAATGGCTTTCGCTCCTTTTTGAAGCTCTGCTTCTGAAGGCGGCGTCCACAAAGGGTGGAAATTACTCATAGCCACTCCCCAGTAGGCCATCGCACAGCCCGGTGATGCGTCAATAATTTTGGCAAATACTTTTTCCGATTCATCATATTCGAAAGAATGCAGGAGGGCAAGGGCCGTATTGAAATCCTCTTTTGTTTGCTGGTCACAGGACATGTCAAAATCAACTTTTCCCAGTTGCTGATCAGGAGGGCCACAAGTGATGATATTTCCTCTTTTGAGATCTATCTGGCTGATTAGTTCTTTTGATGGGGCGGAGGCCGTCTTTTTCTCGTTGCAGGATAGCAGTGCAAACAGTATGAGAGGCAATAACAGCAGGTAACCCGAAAAATATTTCATATTGCCAAAGGTTTATGATTTTCTGATGGATGATCCCTCAAAACAATAAGAGCCGGAAATAATGTTGACCTGGCTGACTAACCGGGAGCTGGTAATGAAGGTAAGAAATAATGCTGATCCACACCCGGGAAGGGATCAGCATCAAAAGACGGATCCGGAGAGCAGGATTAATAACCAGGACATAGAAGAAAAACCAATACCAGTGAAGGATGTGCACCATTCATCACTGGTATTTTAGGATCATTATTGCAAGAATTGTTTATCTCCCGGAACCGGCTCTTGTTTTTTCTCCGGTATTTTCTTCGGCGCAGGGGCTTTATTTCCTTTGTTGACCTGTATGATGACCCTTACAATATCTATAACGGGTGCACCAATACCCAGACGTTGCGCATTGGTAAATGCCGGACTGGCTTGCTGGCCTGTAGGATCGAACACAATGTATTCGCCGTTCACTTTATTCTCTGCATCCAGTAACCCATCAGGCACATACAACTGTATCCTTACTTTCTGGTAGCTTGCCGGGAAATAGCGGATATAATAATTTTCTTTTTGTTTATACCATTGATCATATCTCACCCCTTTTCTCCTGATCTGCGAAGGTTCACGTAACACGGCGAGACGTTCGAAACTTTCATAGGTAGAAGTCCCTGTTTCAAATAACCGCTGCATATCGGTGTTTGCCTTTAATACTCCTGAAGCATACGAAACCTTTTTTATTACACCTACTACGCCGCCTCTTAGTTGAAACACCTGTTTCGGAGTTAACAGTTTCATGGCATCAGCCTGAACGATGTTGGGCAGTTTATTGAAATCAGCGCCGCTGACCACTGACCATAACAGCAATTGAATATTTTTTTGTGGTATCCCTGATTTTTCTCTTGAGTTCAGTAAGACAGATTCCACGATCTCTTTCCGGTGACCGGTTACAGGTCCCTGCAGGTAGGCATCGCCTGGCCTGGGATCGGGAGTACCCGGTTGTAAGCAATACGTTTTGAATTCTGCTTCGTAATAACCGGGCGCCAATACAAAACCCCCGTTTGGTGTTTGCGGAAGATCCATTAAGGATTGCGGTTTTTTGTCTTCTGCTAGGGCTGGCTGACCGGTAATAGTTTCATTGACTGTATCACCAGGAAGTGTATCCTTGCTGTTTTTGGAAGAAGAAGCGCAGGCGCTTAAAAGAATAGCAAGACAAAGATGTTTGAGTAAAGATGCTGACATAGGGTAGTTTTAGGTGAACGTGTACGGATATCTAAACGTTATTCCTCATCTATTCTTATACAAAATCTGAAAATAGCCGTTTATTTAAAAGCAAAGCGCCTGTAAAGTATTGTTAACAGGCTTAGTGGCTGGTAACGAAATGATTTTCCGGGTCGTTGATATACCAACGAAAGGGTCAGGCAGGTTCAATGGCTACGTATATCCACGCATCTTTCCCCGATTCCAGTTGTACTTTGATCCGTTTATAATTGTCCGGTTCGTATTTATTGGCTATTAAAAGTTCTTCTCTGGTAACTTCCAGGGCAGTCCCTTTGATCGTATCATTCTTATCATTGGTAAGAATGAGTGTCCGCTGGATTTTTTCTTCCCCTTTTGAAAGAAAAGCCTGATCTGTAATTTCAATGGTAGCGATCCCGTAACCTCTTAAAATATCAGCCGATCCTTGCAAGGCTCTTCCGAACAATGCTATCTGCGTTCTTTCTTTTTGCAAAGTGCCGTAGGAAAAAAGGTATTCGCTCATTTTACTTTATGGGCTTCCATGTCTATCTCGATCAGCTGCCCGGGTAATGCCAGTCCTTTTACTTCAAGCCATGTACCTGTAGGAAATTGTTTTTTATAAATGGAATTGCGGTAAGCCGAAACTTTGATAAAGTCAGCCATATTGGTGGTGAATACGTTTTCTACCACGACATCGTCAAAAGTATATCCGTAATGCTGTAATATCTTTTCCAGGTCGTTGTAACAGTTTTTCATCTGGAGGTCCATATTCCCGGCGCCAATTAAATTTCCGGCATCGTCCATGCTCACTGCTCCCGATATTTTAAGGTCATCTCCGATCTGTACAGCGTGGGTGTAACCATATTCTTTTTCAACCTGTGGGCGTAGGTTGAAGTAACGAAGGGTGTCTGCTTTCTTTGTGCCTGTTTCTGCTGTTGCTGTGGAATTGTCAGCGTTGTTGCAGCTGCTAAGAATGGAAGCGCCAATTAAAAGGCCTGAAGCAAATAACGGGAGTTTTGTCATTGTTTTTATTTTTTGGTGGTTGTTTGCATTCTTATAGTATAACGCACATTGCTCAGGCGCAGCAACTGAAGCCGTCTGTAGTTACTAAAGTACAGGTTTTATCCGGAAGGCGGATTGTGTTCTGGCACAACCAGATGATATGTTTACACAAATACTACAAGGCTGTGATTCGCTTTCTCCAAAGGAGTCCCTGGACAAAGTATCATGTAGCTTAGCTCTTTAACAACACTAATAGCCAGATATCTTTAGTACTGGAGTCTATGTCATGCTGAGTTTGTTGAGACATGTCGAAGAGTTACGCTATCGTCACCTCTTTATCCAGGTACACATCCTGTATCGCATTCAATATTTCCACGCCTTCTTTCATTGGCCGCTGAAAGGCTTTTCGGCCGGAGATAAGGCCCATTCCACCGGCACGTTTATTCACTACTGCTGTGGTTACTGCCTCTGCCATATCGCTGGCGCCGGAAGAAGCGCCGCCGCTGTTAATTAAACCAGCACGGCCCATGTAACAATTGGCTACCTGGTATCGGCAAAGATCTATCGGGTGATCGGAGGTAAGGTTCTCATAAATGCGTTTATCATTTTTACCATAGGCAGATTCTTTGGTGTTCAACGCCAGGTAACCGCCATTGTTCTCCGGCAGTTTTTGCTTGATGATATCCGCTTCAATGGTCACGCCGAGATGATTGGCCTGCCCTGTCAGGTCGGCGGATACATGGTAATCTTTTTCTTTGGCTTTAAAAGCCGGGTTACGCAGGTAACACCAGAGTATCGTAGCCATACCCAGTTCATGCGCCATCTCAAATGCTTTGCTCACTTCCTGTATCTGACGGGTAGATTCATCGCTGCCGAAATAGATGGTAGCGCCTACGGCCGCAGCACCCAGGTTCCAACTGGCTTTTATCGAAGCGAACATGATCTGGTCAAACTTATTAGGATAGGTAAGGAATTCATTGTGATTCACCTTAACGATGAAAGGTATCTTATGCGCATACTTTCTTGACAGGAAACCAAGACCTCCATAAGTAGTAGCGACTGCATTGCAACCGCCTTCGATAGCTAGTTTGATGATGTTCTCCGGATCGAAATAGATCGGGTTCTTCGCAAAGGAAGCACCACCACTGTGTTCGATACCCTGGTCAACGGGCAGGATGGAGAGGTAGCCGGTATTGGCTAACCTTCCTGTGCCATACATGGCTTGCAGGTTGCGTAGTACCTGGGGGCTGCGGTCGCTGTTGGCCCAGATGCGGTCAACAAAGTCGGGGCCGGGCAGGTGTAACTCGTTTTTGGAAATTGTCTTTGACTGGTGATGGAGTAAATACTCAGCTTTGTCGCCGAGCAGTTCGGTGATTTTTTTAGCAGGCATGATCGTTAGTTTTTAAGAAAAATAGTGGGGCAAAGATAAGCTAACGGGTGTTATTGTAAAATATGGAGGACATAGAACACGTAGGACAAATCAAAATATTGAGTGCCGGAAACATATTTTATATATAAGCCTGATCGAACCATTTGATCTTTCGGAGTGATATTCTCCCCCTTAGGGGGAGTTAGAGGGGGCAAACAGATCACTGCTGAGATAGCGGTCGCCGCGGTCGCAGGCAATGAAGACGATCACCCCTTTATCCAATTCCTTTGCAAGTCGTATAGCAGCCGATGCAGCCCCGCCGCTGCTCATACCGGCAAAGATGCCTTCCACTTTGGCCAGTTGTCTTGCCATCATCGTGGCTTCCTGCTGTGACACATCTATCACACGGTCCACCCGGTCGGGTTCAAATATTTTTGGGAGATATTCTTTAGGCCATCTTCGTATGCCGGGGATGGATGATTCTTCCGTTGGCTGGCAGCCGACAATTTGTATAGCCGGATTTTTTTCTTTCAAATAACGGGAGCAGCCCATAATGGTGCCGGTAGTACCCATAGAACTCACGAAATGCGTGATGGACTGATCCGTGTCTTTCCAGATCTCGGGACCGGTAGTCTTATAATGCGCTTTATAGTTATCGGGATTAGCAAACTGGTTCAGGATGTAGGCTTCATCCTTCGCTGCTTTTTCTTCCGCATAGTCGCGGCACACTTCAATATTATCCAGCAAGGTCACTTTAGCGCCGAAGGCTTCCATCGTCAATGTTCGTTCACGGGTAGAAGTAGAAGGCATCACCAGTTCTATTTCGAGATCGTACAGCCTGGCGATCATGGCGAGTGCAATACCGGTATTGCCGCTGGTGGCTTCGATCAATTTAATGCCGGGTTTGATATCGCCTCTTTCGATTGCGGAGCGGATCATATTCAGCGCAGGACGGTCCTTTACACTGCCACCGGGATTGTTGCCTTCAAGTTTGGCATAGATGGTAACACCGGGATTAGGATTCAGTTTTTTTACTTCTACCATCGGCGTATTGCCGACGAGATCTATGATGCTTGCCATGTTAAGATTTGATTTGTTCCACCACTTCAATATCGGGACGATGATACACGGTAGAGCAGGGGGCTACACTTTTTGTCAGCCATACATTACCGCCGATGATGCTGTGATGACCGATCACCGTTTCGCCGCCAAGGATAGTGGCGCCTGAATAAATGATCGCATGATCTTCCACGGTCGGGTGACGTTTGGTAAAGGCCATTGCTTTGTCCACACTCAATGCGCCGAGAGTGACACCCTGGTACAGTTTTACATGATCACCGATAATGCAGGTCTCGCCGATAACGATACCCGTACCGTGATCAATAAAAAAGTATTCGCCTATTTCTGCACCGGGATGGATGTCTATACCTGTTTTGGAATGTGCATATTCAGTGATGATGCGGGGGATGAGCTGAATATCGAGTTTCAGCAGCTCATGGGCCATGCGGTAAAAACAGATCGCATAAAAACCAGGATAGGCCCGTATCACTTCAGCCCTGGCCCGTGCGGCGGGATCGCCTTCGAGTGTGGCTTCGATATCGGTGTTAAGAACACGATACAGTTCAGGAATACCGTTGAAAAATGTTTTTGCCTTCTGTGCATTGTCACAATCGTTACACACGGACGTAGCATTCAGGATTCTTGTTAACTGTGTTTCTAATTTGCTGAATTCGATCTCCAGTTCAGCAGCGGTAGATACAAATTCATCAGAGCGTTCAGGAAAAAGAAAACTGATAAGTTTTAATACCCATGCCGCGATATGTTCATTCGGCGGAACACTGTCCACCTTTTGTTGTGTATTGAAAAGATACTGGTAGAATTCTTTTTTCATGGTTGCTGAAATGCAGTGGTGAAATTACCACAATTTATAACAGGTACCAGCAGGTGAATGTTGGGTGGCTGATAAAGAAAAGCTAATGATCATTTTTTGTGTTATAAATTAGCAATCATTGCCTTTACTTTTTTGTCTTGACACAAGAAAGTAACAAAAAAGGTCAAGGCTGCGATAAAATAGCTAAAAATTTCTTCATAAGCCTAAACCCGGCGAACTCGCCGCCAAAGTCTTTGTGCTTGAAGGTACCGCCGGCTCGAACAGCGCCGGCTTTTTTACGGCTTATTACGAAATTTTCTTAACGCCATTTTATCGAGGCCACAGCATTCGGGAGAAAAGAATGAATATTGCAGCTTCTTATTTTATACAAAAGCCCTGTAAGTAATCACAGGGCTTTTGCCGGATGTTATACAGTGGTCTTGTTCTACGCATTACGGTTGATGCAATTCAGGTCATCGAAAGCTACTTCGAGGCGTTTAATAAAGCTTTCTTCACCTTTGCGCAGCCAGATACGGGGGTCGTAGTATTTCTTATTGGGCTTGTCTTCACCTTCAGGATTGCCAAGCTGGCCCTGCAAATAACCCTCATGTTTTTTATAGTTATTCAGCACGCCTTCCCAGAAAGCCCATTGCAGGTCGGTATCGAGGTTCATTTTGATAGCTCCGTAACCAATGGCTTCGCGTATCTGGTGCTGGGGTGAGCCGCTTCCTCCGTGGAATACAAAATACACAGGCTTCTTCCCGGTCTTCAATTCTTTCTCTATATATACCTGGCTATTGTTAAGGATCTCGGGGCGCAGCTCCACATTGCCGGGTTTGTACACGCCATGTACGTTGCCAAACGCAGCAGCGACCGTGAACATGCTGCCGACCTTGCTTAATTCTTTGTAGGAATAGGCCACATCTTCGGGCTGGGTATAGAGTTTTGAATTTTCCACGTCACTATTATCCACCCCATCTTCTTCACCACCGGTAACGCCGAGTTCTATTTCAATGCTCATGCCGAGCGGGGCCATGCGTTTGTAATATTCAACAGAGGTATGAATATTCTCTTCGATCGGTTCTTCGCTCAGGTCGAGCATGTGTGAACTGAAAAGCGGTTGTTTCTTTTCTTTGAAGAATTGCTCACCGGCATCCAGCAGGCCGCTTATCCACGGCAACCATTTTTTGGCAGCATGGTCCGTGTGCAATACAACAGGCACGCCATAGTATTTGGCAACATTGTGAATATGTAATGCACCGGAGATACCTCCCGAAATATTACCCTGGAGTTTGTCATTGGGCATTCCTTTGCCGGCTATGAACTGAGCGCCACCATTGGAAAATTGAACAATAACGGGAGAATTGACTTTGGCTGCGGTTTCTAATACAGCATTGATCGTATTAGTGCCAATTGTATTGACGGCTGGCAAGGCAAACTGGTTATCTTTTGCATCCTTGTAGAGTGCTGCGAGTTCTTCGCCAAAGAGCACCCCGGCTTTGTACTTTCCCATAATAGGAGATATTGTTTTAGTAAATAAAACTCTTAAGGCAGGCAGTCGTTGAAAGCTTTGCGAACCCTTAATAAGGGTAGGGTTCAAAGCGGCGCTAAGATAGTATTAGTTTGGATTATATGAACAGGGATTTCTCAACCGGTTCAATACGATCAGTCATTTGTTTTTCCAAAGTTTTTCTGTATGAGCACCAGGTTTTTTTGAAGTGTCTGTTTCAAATGCCTTTTTACAACCTGGCCCATTGACTGGCATTTATTAAAGATATTGGTCTGAAAATATTGGTTGAGTTCCTCTTTTAACTGGTTGATCTTTTCGGGTGTGGATATAATATCTTTTGACATGACATCCGTCAGTTCTTTGATGCGGTAGCGGGATGAGGCAAGCCTGAAAGTGATCAGTGTTCTTTCCTCGGCCTGGTACTGGGCGATGGACTCTTTATTCAGGTGGCTTAAGCAAAGCTGTACATACGGATAATTCTCTTTGAAGAACTGGGGCAGATACAGGTTCTTTCTGCCTTCATAGGATTGCTGGTCGAAGTCAATAGCACGAATACGGTATTGGTAATCTTCAATATCAGGGGTGATATCTACCACAAAATTGTAACTGCGCATGTCTCCAAGTAATCGTACAAAACAGCGTTCATTGAATTTGACGAACTCTTTGGCAAGACGGATCTTATTTGTTGTGGGGTCATTCATTAAATGCTGAACAAAGTAGTCGCCGGGCACACCGGGTATATGTTCTTCCACCAGTGTTTCATCACAAGTGAAAAACGTGATACGGTTAGGAGAGAGGATATGTTCCAGTTCCAGTCCGTAGATACGGGAAGCATCGGCCCTTTTAATATAATAATGATCGTAGTTATCGTTGAATTTATTGACGATACGGATGCGAAAAGGATGGGAGTTGCCGAATGTGCAGTATTCGATCCTGGCCACATCCAGGTGATTGATAAAACTGAAGTCGCCTTCCGTTTTTAAAATGGCATAGATCTTTACCAGCCCTTCACGGATATATTCCCATTCGCGGCTGTCATACGATGTTCTTTCCCAGAGGGTGTCCCTGTCATTTTTGTCTTTGATGGGTGTGGACCATGTATAATGGAGTAGGTTGTTATAGGTAACTGGCAGTTTCACCTCACGTCCGTTCAGCTTCAGGTATTGACGCAGGCTGTCACTGACCGGGTACATCGGTTTCTTTCGTGACGGCTTATCACTTTCATTGATCTCCCTGTTGCTTTTATTTTCTACAAAACTCATCGGTGGTAAGATACGAAGAGAAGGGAGAAGGAACAAGATACAAGGCACAGGGCACAAGGTTCAAGGCGCAAGGAACAAGAATCCAGAATCTAGTATCCAGAATCCAATACCCCTTCATTTTATCTGTTCACGCAGTTTCATAAAATATCCCGGAGCTTCGGTTAAGCGGCTGCCGTACCAACTGAACATTTCGCCATCGGCCAGTACGATCTTTGTGTCAGGCAAAAGTGGCCGCATTTCTTCAATATGTTTTTGCCTGAACGGAAATGGCTCAGATGAAAGAAGGAGTACCTGGCAATTACCGGAGCGCAAATCATCAATGGTCAATTCAGGGTATCGGCTCTTATGGGCAAACAGGTTGTCAAAACCTGCTGCGGTAAGCATAGAGTGAATGAACGTATCACCACCAACAGTCATATAGGGGTTCTGCCAAACCAGGTAAGCTGTCCGCAATGGACTACTGGTCGCAGGTAGTAGTAAGAACTTGTTTTGGATATTATGGATAAGTAGTAATGCGTTTCGCTCTTTACCCGTCATGGCGCCCACCTGTGTGATCATTTCGTATGCGTCATCCAGGCAGCATACATCACTGGTCCATATAGGAAAATCAGCAGCCAGTTCTTCTACCTGTTCTTTTATATTCTCCTCTTTATTGGCGATAATAAGATCGGGTTGTAGTTGACGGATAACATCCATCTTCAACTGTTTGGTACCACCTACTCTTGTCTTATTATGAAACCATTGCTGCGGATGCACACAGAATTTGGTGATACCCACAACGGCTTCATTCAGCCCGAGATCGAAAAGCAATTCAGTCTGAGATGGCACCAGGGAAATGATCCTTTTCGGTTTTTGGGCAAGCTGTATTGTCCGGCCGGTCTGGTCAGTAAAGGATAACATGCCTCATTTTGATGCAAGGTATAAAACGGGAAAACAAAACAGGAAAAAGGTGAGGGAAGGGAGGGGGTAACATCACCGCGCCTCCTGCGATCCTGAATTACTCGAAGGATAGCAGGAGGGTTCCGGATGTTTCAATTCTTTTCAAGGATTTGGACACGGTGACTTTCGGCGGTTTTCAGGGAACTGGACGGTTTGGTTTTTCAACAGGAATCTGGTATTGGTTTTTCAAGGATGGTTATTGTGTCTTTTCAAGGATCAGGTTCAGGTTGGTTTTGGACGGTTTGGGTTTTTCAGTTGGGTTCTTGGATTTCAAAAGGATCAGGCTTTTCGTAAGGATGGATATTCGTTCTTCTTATAAGATCGTTGGATATAAAAACGGTTTGTCAAAGAATCAAAAGAAAAAGAAAGAAGTTGATTGATACTGGATTTTGTTTCGGTTTTTCTAAGGATGAGTTTTGGATAAGTTTTCGGTTAATCTACGGGATACTGGATGTTTCGGTTTTCTGCTGTGATATTGGATTCTAAATCAGATTGACTTGATCAATCAACTTCTGGTACAAATGTATTTGGCATTTCATTAAGAAAACAGAGCAAAACACCCTGACTTTCAGACGATTTTCACGGTCGCCCTTATCGTAAAGAGATCAAAGGATGATTGTAAGATCAACGCATAAAACACTCGTAATTCTACGGGAAAGCGTAACGCAAACGTTTTTCTAATTGACTATAATCAACAGGCAGGGCTATTGTGTTTAACGGCCGAGCGCCTGCAACACATCATACTTCGTTACAATGTGATAATTGCCCCCATCATCCTTTGATAAAACGGCGCCATTATCTTTATTAATGAGTGAGCTTAATTTCTCAACAGGTGTATCAAAAGCCACCATCGGGAGCAAAGGCTCAAGGACGTCAGCTACTTTGGAGTTCTTTATTTCGGGATTGTCGAATATTTTCTGAAACAAACCGCCTTCACTGATCGAACCAATGGGTCCGTTACCGTTCATGACAGGTATCTGCTCGATATCATATTTCTTCATCAGTTCCACTGCTTCTGCCACACTCTGGGTCGGCTCAACCGTGATGAGCCTCTTGGCCCCTCTTGAACTGACCACATCCTTGAATGTTTTGACATCCAGGAAACCTCTCTCGATCATCCATTGGTCGTTATAGATCTTTCCGACATAGCGGCTGCCGTGATCATGCAATATGCAAACAACGAGATCATCTTTTTTCAAACGGCTTTTTAATTGCATCAGCCCTTGCAGGCAACTGCCGGCGCTGTAACCGCAGAACAGGCCTTCTTCTTTCGCCAGCCTTCTGGCCATGATCGCACCGTCCTTATCCGTCACCTGCTCGAAATGGTCTATTACATGCATGTTGTAATTCTCGGGTACAAAGTCTTCACCAAAGCCTTCGGAAATATAAGGGTGTACCTCTTTCATGTCTATCTCACCAGTCCGGAAATATTTTGTAAGCAAAGAGCCATAAACATCTATAGCCCAGATTTGTATGTTGGGATTTTTTTCTTTTAAGTATTGAGCTGTTCCTGTGATAGTACCTCCGGTACCTGCTGTACAAACCAGGTGAGTGATCTTTCCGTCGGTCTGTTTCCATATTTCGGGCCCGGTAGTTTCATAGTGAGCCAAACGGTTGGCCAGGTTATCATACTGGTTCATGTGATAGGAGTTGGGTGTCTCCGTTGCCAGGCGCTTGGCCACGCTGTAATAGCTCGTCGGGTCTTCTGGCAAAACATTGGTCGGGCAAACGATCACTTCGGCTCCGACCGCTTTCAGTATATCTGCCTTTTCTTTCGATTGTTTATCGGTGGTAACAAATATGCATTTATATCCTTTTACTACAGCGGCGAGTGCCAGGCCCATGCCGGTGTTACCGCTGGTACATTCAATGATGGTGCCTCCGGGCTTCAGTTTGCCTTCTTTTTCCGCCACTTCCACCATCTTCAACGCCATACGGTCTTTGATAGAGTTGCCGGGATTGAAGTAATCCACCTTGGCTACTACGGTACAGGGGAAATCCTTTGTGACCTTATTCAGCCTGATCAGCGGGGTATTACCGATCGTTTCCAGTATATTATTCTTGATATCCATTGCAAGCATTTAGCTCCGCAAAGGTAAGATTTTACTATCCACAAGCTAAGAGTGGAAAATAGGGGGAAACAAAAAGCCCTTCCGCTGCCTTTTCAGGAGGGAAGGGCCACCGGACAAGATGATATTACATCATCAAGCTTCATTCTGAAACTCCTTTCTTTTGTTTGCCAGATATCGGTCGAGTAAAAACAGCCCTAATACCACGTTGATCATCATAAAAGCATTCACGTAAGTATTATTGAAGATTTTGCTGTAATCCACTTTGCTCAGATCAACCGGCATATTGGTGTCTCCTTTGGCTGTCCAATCTATCTGGCCAAAGCCATAGACAAGGAATGCCACAATAAGTGTGATGAAGAAAAATGCAATACCGCGTATAATGTTTTTATTGATATAGGTTTTGGTAGCAGGAGCAATATGGACCTTTGCGATCTCTTCCATCACGTTTTTCGTAAATCGCATCGAAGGTTCCTCCAGTTCGGATGATTGGAGCAGGCTGTTCACCTCCAGCAGTTCATGGTACTTTGCCTTCCACTCCGCATTTTCCTGCAGCAACCTGTCTATCACAGTTCTTTCGCCGGCATCGCTGGTACCATCAATGTAGCTCCAGAGACGCTCCTCGATACCCCCAGCCCCTAAAGGGGTGTTTTTATAATTTTCATTCATTTCAATCCTCCTTCATTTATTATAAGGTTTCGATTTTTACTTTTTAATGCCCCATAGTTCCCCTTTAGGGGTTAGGGGTAAATATCTCTTACTTCTTCACTAAAATGCTTTTCCATCTTTTCTTTTAGTCTTGTCCTGGCCCGGTGCAAACGAACCTTTGCCGTATTGGTCTCCAGGCCAAGTATCTGTGCTATTTCTTCCAGACTTTGTTCACTTTTATAGAACAAAGTTATGATCTCCGCATCGTCAGGGCTCAGCATATTGATCGCATGGTTGACCATCGCCACTTTGGATTTTTGCTCAACCAGATTGGCCCTGAAACCAGAATCCTGGCTGTCTGCCACTTCAAAAACGCCTTCCTTATCCAGCGAATGTGTGTCCAGCTTTTTCTTCCTCAGGAAAGTGATACAGGTATTATTAACGATGGTATAAAGCCAGGTGCTGAATTTTGAATTGCCTTTGAAATCAGCCAGCGCTTTGTACGCCTTAATAAAAATATCCTGCGATACTTCCTCTGCGTCCTCCCTGTTTTTGGTAAACCGGAGGGATAGCGTGAAAACGTAGTTCTGGTAGCGGTTGACCAGTGTGGCATAGGCCTGCTGGTCTCCCCTTAGCACAAGGCTAATGATCTCATTATCATTCTGTCCGGTTGACATACTATCTATAAGACTACCTGATAAGCAGTGAGGTTACCGTACAAGGTACGTTTTTACCCCTAACCTCTAAAAGAGGAATTTCAAAGCCTAATTAAATAATGGTAATACAGCTTGCTGGAGAGAAATTGCAATATAGCTGTAACCGGTACTGAACAGCTGTAGTCTTAGTTATTGTAAGACGTTATTACAACAGCTTCGCCGGTGCGGGGCGGGAAAAATAAAAAGTTCTTTAAAACGGTAACCGGGTCTTAAAACCGGTAGTCACAGATAGAAAATCAACAATCATTAACCAATTGCCGGCCTCGCTTAGCTGAAGCTTAGCAAAGGAGAAAAAGGCAACAATAAAAATTACAATTATGAACGGCGCAGAAGTATTAGTACCAGTCACCATGTTTGCAGGCGGTTTCGCTATGATATTCGGGGTATACTACCTGAAAACCCGCCAGAACCTGGCCATGATAGAAAAAGGAATGAACCCGAAAGAGTTTGCCAACAGGCCGGCTCCTTATAAGAACCTGAAATGGGCATTATTGCTGATTGGGGCGGGTGTTGGATTGTTCCTTGCCTATATTTTGGATCAGTATGTACTATACGGTACTTACGGTAGGTTTAACCATTATGATAACGATAGGAATGCCCCGATCTATTTTGCCCTTATCGCTATCGGCGGTGGTCTTGGACTGTTCGGTTCTTACCGGATCGAAAAGAAGTGGTGGGATGAGAATAAAGTGAATAATCAATAATCATAGAAGTTCGGGTTGGAAACCTTGTCCTGAATGCATCTCGTCTCTGACGAGGTGCATTTTTTTGTGCCTCACTTGCAGCCCCGATAAAAAAGCTGTTGCCGGCCCGGTAATTATTTCTTTAGCTCTTCCATGGCCTTCTTTACCGCAGGGTCTTCATTGTTCAGCACCTGGTAAAAACCGGTGTTTCTCCACCGGAAGCGGGCCAGGTAAGCTTCTAATCTTCTTTGGAGTGAGGTCTTCTGTTCAACAGATAACATACTCAGGTTCGCAGAGTCCTTAGGAATGAAATGGACAAACTGGTTCCACATATCATCCGTATAGCTGAATCGCTGAATATAGTCGGCTGCAGATGAAAAAGCATCTATC
The DNA here is from genome assembly GCA_016787085.1 of Chitinophagaceae bacterium. Lineage (GTDB taxonomy): Bacteria > Bacteroidota > Bacteroidia > Chitinophagales > Chitinophagaceae > VBAT01. Next base: position 267,982 of record JAEUVJ010000053.1, read on the forward strand.
TGTGCTTTATGCTGCAGGTAGTATTGATAAACAAAATTATTAAAGCTGCCGTCGAGCAACATCCGGCTGACCACCGGCGGGTAACCGGATGTATCAATGGGTACAAAGGCGTCTGGCATGATGCCCCCCCCTCCGTACAGTTTCTTTCCGCTCAGGGTAGAAAACTCTTTACCATTCTTTACCTTATTGGAGTCTGCATACAGCGCTTCGCCATTCGAATAGCGCTGCCAAACTTCGTCCATATATTCTTTTTTGCCATGATCATACGGACGCTGTATGCTGCGTCCAAGGGGGGTATAATAGCGGGCAATGGTGAGCCGGATCGCCGATCCGTCTTTCAGATCAAATTGCTCCTGTACCAGCCCTTTGCCGAATGTCCTTCTCCCGATAATGGTACCTCTTTCCCAATCCTGTATGGCTCCGGCCAGTACTTCGCTGGCGCTGGCGGATCCTTCATCTACCAGCAACACCAGCTTCCCTTTTTCAAACAGTCCTGGTCTTCTGCAACGGTATTCCTTTTTGGGATTATTGGCGCCTTCTGTATATACGATCAGTTTGTCCTGGTCAAGGAATTCGTCCGTCATATTGATGGCTTCGTCCATGAAGCCGCCACCGTTACCGCGCAGGTCAAAAATGAGCTGTTGTAGTCCCTGTTGCTGCAGGGTTTCCAGTGCCTGCATGAATTCTTCGTAGCTTGTTTTGGTAAATTTATTGAGTTTGATATAGCCGGTTGACTTGTCTATCATAAAGAAAGCATCCACAGAAGGGACAGGGATAGTGCCACGGGTAACGGTAATAGATTTTGGCTGGTTACTTCTTACGATGCTCAATACGACCTGTGATCCACTTGTGCCCCGAATCAGTTCTTTGATCCTTTCGGTTGAGATATCCTTAGCGGTGATAGCGGTATCATTTACTTTAATGATCTTGTCGCCGATGAGAAGGCCGGCTTTATCGCTGGGGCCATTGGGTATTACGTAAACGATATTGACCGTATCGGAAAAAACATTGAACTCAACACCGATACCTTCAAAGTTGCCACGCAGATCTTCATTGGCCGCCTTTAGTTCTACAGGAGGAAAATAGACCGAATGTGGATCCAGGTGTCCCATCATTTGCTGTATTGCTCCCATCTGCAATGAATCGTTATTGATATCGTCCACATAATTCCTTTTGATCACTTCCAGCGCTTCCTGTACCGAGTTTTGCTTATCCCTTTTAAAAAAGCCACTATTGCCGCCCAAGCCAAAGCCAAGGAACATACCCAGGATCATCACGGCTGAAAAGATCAGCGGCAGCCAAACCTGCAATTTTTTATTTGCCATCTTCGATTTTAATGTAATTTGACGCAAAATAGGTAAAAGTTTAAAGTGTAAGGGTTTAAGTGTTTGATCTTCCTTGCTATTTATCATTTCTTTTTTTAACCTTAAACGGTGAACTTTAGACAATATACAGGGTATGTCTTCCATCAAACTCATAGCGGATAGCGGCGCTACCAAAGCCGAGTGGTGCCTGGTTAGTAATGGTAAAACAAAAACTTATTTCACCCAGGGCATCAGCCCGTACTTTTTAAATACAGAACAGATCGCTGATATGCTGGGCAAGGAGCTGAGACCCAAGCTTAAGAGCATACAGGTTGATGAGGTGTATTATTATGGTACTGGTTGCGCCAATCCGAATAATGTAAAGCTGGTGAAGAAGGCTATTCAAAGAGTCTTTGCAGATGCAGAGGTGAATGTTACCCATGACCTGATGGCGGCGGCCAGGGCTTTATGTGGCCGGCAAAAGGGCATTGCCTGTATTCTGGGTACGGGTTCCAATTCCTGCTATTACGATGGTAAGAAAATTGTCAAAAATAGTCCAGGCATTGGATATGTTTTAGGCGATGAAGGCAGCGGTGCTTATCTCGGCAAGAAGGTTATTCAATACTATTTATACAACACCTTTGATGAGGATCTGAGGGCTCGTTTTGATGCTACATATGTGACCAATACGGTAGAGATACTGGAGAATGTTTATAAGAAACCACTTCCTAACCGGTATCTTGCCGGCTTTGCTAAATTCCTGGCTGACAATCGGGGGCATTACATGATTGAAAATATTATTGAAGACGGATTGAATGACTTTTTCTTTAATCACTTATGTAAATACAGGGAAGTATGGACATTGCCTGTCAGCTTTGCGGGGGGCGTTGCATTTGGTTTTCAGGACGTATTAAAGGAACTTTGCCGGGCCTACGAATTTGAGCTGGGTAAGGTTGTAAAGAACCCTATGAGCGGATTGGTAGAATATCATAGCTGAGGCGATCTTTGTTTCGTCCGGACGAATACAGAACCAACTAATATGGCATTTAAAAAAATAACAGAGCAGGCAAGTTCTTACCGCCACCTGGAGAAAATGACGATGCACGAACTGCTGACCAACATTAATAAAGAGGATCAGATAGTACCCGCTGCAGTAGCCAAAGCCATTCCACAGATTGAACGATTACTGGAAGTGATCAGCGATAAAATGCTGATGGGAGGAAGATTATTTTATATCGGTGCCGGCACCAGTGGCAGACTTGGTATTGTAGATTCCAGTGAATGCCCCCCTACTTACGGAGTGCCTTATGGACTGGTAATAGGGATCATTGCGGGAGGCGAAAAGGCCATCACGACTGCGGTTGAATTTGCAGAAGATGATAAAGAGCAGGGCTGGAAGGATCTGCAGGTACATAACGTTTCCGATAAGGATGTTGTGATCGGTATTGCCGCCAGCGGAACCACACCTTATGTAATAGGTGCTTTGGAAGAGTGCCGTAAAAGAGGGATCAGCACAGGCAGTATCTCCTGCAATCCGGATTCGCCTGTAAGTGCAGCAGCTGATTTTCCTATTGAAGTAGTAGTAGGACCTGAATTTGTTACCGGCAGTACCCGCATGAAAAGCGGAACGGCACAAAAACTTGTTTTGAATATGATCTCGACATCTGCTATGATACAGCTCGGCAGGGTAGAGGATAACAAAATGGTGAACATGCAACTGACCAACGAGAAATTGGTTGACCGTGGCGTAAAGATGCTGATGGAAAGATTACAGATGAACGACTACGAGGAGGCGAAGTCCTTATTGCTGAAATACGGCAGTGTAAAAAAAGCAGCGCAGTCAGTGGCCAAATAATTTTGATTGCAAAATTTCTTCGCTATATTCGCAACGCAATTCAACACAGTGATAAACACTAACAGTCATAAGTTTTTTTCTTCCATCGCAACGCCTGTTGCCCTGACTGCTATTATCACTACAACTATTACGATCCGCTGAAGCGGATTGTATTACTCCATATCATACTCTGGGCGTCACGCTGGCAAACACAGGATAGTTATTCTATCATCATCATTTATTTTTAATGCTTAAATACAGGTTACATGCAGGTTCTAAAGTTCGGGGGCACATCAGTGGCCAATGCGGAGAATATCAATAAAGTAGTTTCGATCGTAAAAAAGACCATTCAGAAAGATAAAACGGTTTTAGTGGTGTCAGCACTGGGAGGTATTACAGATGTATTGCTGAATGCAGCCTCATTGGCCGCAGAAGGCAATGAGGCTTTCAAAGAAAAATTAGCCGTGGTGGAACAACGCCACCTGGAAGCCGTCAAGCAGCTGATCCCCCTGGCCAATCAAAGCCAGATGCTAAGTTTAGTGAAGACAGCCTGCAATGAGATCGAGGATATCTGTAACGGAATATTTTTACTCGGTGAACTCACGGCCAGGTCAAAGGACAGGATAGCCAGTTACGGGGAATGGTTGTCTTCGCAGATCATCTCTGCAAAGTTCAAAGCGGATGGTGCAGATAATACCTGGGTTGATTCCCGCAAGGTTATTATTACTAATTCTAATTTCAGTGCAGCAGAAGTAGATTTTGTTGTCACCAATGATAAAATCAGGCAATTCTTTGCAGCGAATCCATCTCAGTTATACGTAGTGCCCGGTTTTATTGCCAGCGATAAAAAAGGGATCACGACGACACTCGGTCGCGGGGGATCTGATTACACTGCAGCCATCTTAGCATCTGCTTTGAATGCTGCAACACTGGAGATATGGACCGATGTGAGCGGTATGATGACGGCCGATCCGCGATTGGCCACCAATGCCCGTATCATTCCGCATATCTCTTACCAGGAAGCTATGGAGCTTTCGCATTTCGGGGCCAAGGTTATTTACCCCCCCACTATACAACCAGTGATGAGCCAGGGCATCCCCGTATGGATCAAGAACACGTTTGCCCCGGAAGATGAGGGGACATTGATCGAATCGGTGGCTACAAAGAATGGCAATATCGTCAGGGGCATTTCGAGCATCAACCATATCGCATTGATCAGCCTGGAAGGAAGCGGTATGATCGGTATCCCTGGTTTTTCAAAAAGATTATTTGAAGCATTAAGTAATGAAAAGATCAATGTCATCCTGATCACCCAAAGCTCTTCCGAGCATTCGATCTGCGTGGCCATTGATTCAATGATGGCCGAAAAGGCAAAGCAGGCAGTAGATGCTGCATTTGCCAACGAGATCGCCTTGCAGAAAGTGGAGCCACTACAGATAGAAACGGAGCAATCCATCGTAGCGCTGGTAGGGGAGAATATGAAAAGTCATCCCGGTATCAGCGGGCGTATGTTCAGCGCTATGGGAAAGAATGGGATCAACATCCGGGCGATAGCACAGGGCTCTTCGGAGAAGAATATATCAGCCGTTATTTCCACCAAAGATGTGCGCAAAGCGATCAACGTGCTGCACGAGGAATTTTTTGAAACAACCTATAAGCAGGTCAATCTATTCATAGTCGGTACAGGCAATGTTGGCGCCAAATTGCTTGGCCAGTTAAAGCAGCAGGCGAAATTCCTGCAGGAACACATGAAACTCCAGGTAAATGTGGTGGGCCTGAGCAACAGCCGTAAAATGCTGATCAGTGAAGAGGGTATTGATCTGGCCGGATGGAAAGCATCACTGGAAAGTGCTTCCTCGGCCGACCTGCAGCAGTTTGTGAACGAGATCATTTCCCGCAACCTCCGCAATTCTGTTTTTGTTGATATCACAGCGAATGATAAGGTCGCAGCCGTATATGATCAGTTGCTGAAAAAAAGTGTATCAGTGGTTGCCTGTAACAAGATCGCTGCTTCATCTTTTTACAGTAATTATAAAAAGCTGAAAGGACTGGCCGGAGAATACAATTGCCAGTTCCTGTTCGAGACCAATGTAGGCGCCGGGTTGCCGGTGATCGCCACATTGAACGACCTAGTCCGTAGCGGCGACAGGGTGCATAAGATACAGGCGGTGCTGAGTGGCACACTCAATTTTGTTTTTAATAATTATGACGGTACCCGGAAGTTTGCTGATGTGGTTAAGCAGGCACAGGATGAAGGATACACGGAGCCTGATCCTCGGCTTGACCTCGGTGGTACAGATGTCATGCGTAAGATCATGATACTGGCCCGGGAGGCAGGCGAAAAGATCGAGATGGATGAGATATCCAATCAATCATTTATGCCGGCATCCTGTATGAAAGGCAGTGTAGATGATTTTTACAATGAAATGGCAAAAGAGGAAGCACATTTCAAAAAACTGTATGATGAAGCGCATGGCAAGAACACCAAACTGAAATTTGTGGCATCGTTTGATAACGGGAAAGCGTCAGTAGGTCTGCAGCACATAGATCCAAAGCATGATCTTTACCACCTGTATGGCAAGGATAATGTAGTATTGTTTTACACCGACCGGTACAAAGAGCAGCCTATGGTGGTGAAAGGAGCCGGAGCAGGGGCTGAAGTGACAGCAAGCGGGGTATTTGCAGATATTCTAAGAGCCAGCAGTAAGTAAAAACGTAAAGGATATATTTTGAAAAATGTTATTGTAAAATGCCCGGGCACTGTTGCCAACCTGGTATGTGGTTTTGATATTCTTGGTCTTGCCTTGCATGAACCGGCCGATATCATGAAGGTAAAACTGCTGGATGAGCCGAAAGTTGTTATTACGAATAAGGATAATTTCAATTTGCCAACCGAACCTGAAAGAAATGTAGCAGGGGTTGTTCTTTTATCTGTCATGGAAAAGATGGGTAGCAATATCGGCTTTGATGTAGAAATAGAAAAACATATCAAACCTGGTAGCGGGATCGGTTCCAGTGCCGCCAGTGCCGCCGGTGCAGCAGTAGCAGCCAATCACCTGCTGGGAAATATCTTTTCCAATGATGAAGTGGTGCAGTTTGCCATGAATGGAGAAAAGCTGGCATCAGGAGTGAAGCATGCAGACAATATCGCTCCGTGTATCTTAGGCGGGGTTACGCTCATAAGAAGCATTCATCCGCTGGATATTGTGCCCATACCATCACCCGACCTGTACGTTACCGTTGTTCATCCGCAGATAGAAGTACGGACATCTGATGCCCGGCAGATCCTTCGCAAACAGGTATTGCTGAAAGATGCCATAAAGCAATGGGGAAACATTGCTGGTCTCGTTACCGGGTTTTTGAAGAACGATCATGACCTTATTGGGCGTTCCCTGGAAGATGTGATCATAGAGCCTGTCAGGAGTATCCTTATCCCTGGTTTTGATGACGTGAAAAGGAAATGCAGAGAAGCAGGTGCATTAGGCGGCGGCATCTCCGGTTCAGGGCCTTCTATTTTCATGCTGAGCAAAGATGAGAGAACGGCTAAAGCAACAGAAAAAGTGATGCATGATGTGTACGAAAAGATCGGCATTGAATACTATACATACGTGACGACGATCAATAAGAAGGGAGTTGAAGTGGTGGATGGTGAATAGTGAATAGGCAATAGTCAATGGACGGAACAATGATGATTGTTGCCTGTTGCCGTATTTGGGTTTTTGATAAATATTACTAATTAACAATCTAAGTTCCCCTTTAGGGGCAGGGGTATGAAATACTACAGTACAAATAAGCAGGCATCATTAGTGGATTTTAAAGAGGCAACGATCAGCGGGCAGGCACCGGATAAAGGACTGTATTTTCCCGAGCAGTTGCCGGCAGTGGAAAAAGAACTGATAGATGATATAGAGAAGTACCCGGATGAGGAGATCGCTTTCAGGGTCATCCGCCCTTATGTGGCGGGTTCCATACCGGATGATAAACTGATGCAGATCGTAAAGGAAACGATCAGTTTCCCGATACCGCTGGTAAAGATCAGTGATACGATATCAACTCTTGAACTGTTTCATGGCCCCACCTTAGCATTCAAGGATGTGGGCGCAAGGTTCATGAGCCGGTGTCTTGGTTATTTTGTCGGGGGACAGAATAAAAAAATGACTGTTCTTGTAGCTACATCCGGAGATACCGGCGGAGCTGTGGCCAACGGGTTTTATAATGTGGACGGGGTAGAAGTGGTGATATTGTATCCTTCCGGGAAAGTGAGCCCGGTGCAGGAAAAACAACTGACTACCCTGGGCAAGAACATCCATGCACTGGAAATAGAAGGCAATTTTGATGACTGCCAGCGAATGGTAAAAGAAGCTTTTACAGATGAGGAGCTGAAAAAGAGGAAGTTTCTTACATCCGCCAATTCTATCAATGTGGCAAGATGGCTGCCGCAGCAGTTCTATTATTTCCTGGCATATAAACAATGGGCCGATAAAAGTAACCCGCCGGTGATCAGTGTGCCAAGCGGTAATTTCGGTAATATCTGCGCAGGCATATTAGCCAACCGCTCAGGCTTGCCGGTGAAACATTTTATTGCCGCCTGTAATGTAAATGATGTTGTCAGCGGCTACTTGCAGACACAACAACTGCGGCCCAGGGGGGCAGTGGCTACTTTATCCAATGCCATGGATGTGGGCAATCCAAGTAATTTCGTCAGGATACTGGAAATATTCCATCACCGGTTCCCTGAACTGAAGAGTATGCTTAGCTCTTACACCATAACGGATGAAGAGACCACCCATACGATCAGGGAAGTGTATGCAAAGTATAATTATACATTAGATCCGCATGGCGCCGTGGGCTATCTGGCATTGAAACGTTATCTGGACGATCATACAGGGGATAAAGGGTTGTTCCTGGAAACAGCACACCCGGTTAAATTCCCGGATGCCGTAGAACAATATACAGGCAAAAAGCCTGAACTGCCTGCATCCGTTCAGGGGATCATGAATAGTAAAAAAATAAGTACTGTCATGAAACCGCATTATGAATCGTTAAAGGACTACCTGCTGCGCTGACATAACGGATATGCCTACAGCGTTTATTATCTTTGCAGCAGAGATGTAAAGATGCATACTATTGAGCCTTTTTATAACTGGAGACACATTTATGTGAGTGAGGAGGACACCTTATCGCCTTTCTTTGGCCGTACTTATTCCGAGTTTGAGTTTTCCCAGACCGTGTATAACTATTATATCCATCCCCAATGGGATGATTTTGGCAGCCGCACCCTATACCTGAAAGTATTGCTGGCAGATTATGAGGAAAAGTATGCAGTGATAGAACTCTTAGGTGAGTGGAACGATGCAGTAGAGAATGATATCATGGAGCTGAAAAGGGAAGTACTCGAGAGGTTCATGTATGAAGGCATCAACAAGATTATCCTCATTGCAGAGAATGTGCTGAATTATCACAGTGATGGCAGGGATTATTACGAAGAACTGGCCGAAGAACTGAATGATGAGCATGGGTGGATCGTTTGCCTGAATATGCCGGAACAGACACAGTACGATTTCAGGCGGGCACACCTTGACCGCTATATTGAATTAATAGAACTGGACAACTGGAGGACCTATAAACCCTTTCACCTGTTCAAAAAAATAGATGCAGAACAAAAGGCCCGGCTGACATAACACACCGGCCACTATAGCCGGAAACAAATATTGAGGACGTAAACTACCTTTTTAGGTGGCGTAATGTAATAATTAAAGACGGATTAGCGGCTGATTAATCTTTTCTTGCTTTTTGCTGTTCCGATACTATTTTTGCCCAAATTTTATAACCCTTCTTTCTATTGCTTATGAAATGGTCTGAATTTTTCACCTCCTCTGTCGGCAAGAAATTAGTGATGGCGTTGACGGGTTTGTTTCTTATCAGCTTTTTAGTGGTGCATGCCGGGGTGAATGCCTGTATCTTCAAAGATTACTTTGTTCCTACGGATGACGGAGACATGTTCAACCGGGCTGCCGATTTTATGGGCAGAACAGTTGTGATCCGCATTATGGAGGTGGTTCTGTTTGCCGGCTTCCTTGTTCATATTATACAAGGGCTGATGCTGGAACTGCAGAACCGCAGCAAAAGAAAGACCGGTTACCAGGTAAACCTTGGCAACCGTGGCAGTAAATGGTATAGCCGTTCGATGGGATTATTGGGTACTATCCTGTTGATATTCCTTGTCCTGCACTGGTGGCATTTCTGGATCCCTTCGCGGTTTACACATGCGGGTTTGGAAAATCCTGTATGGCTGAGTAATGGCAGGGAATCTCATGATATGTTTATGTTAATGCAGGTTACATTCAGCGAATGGTGGGTAGTGATCGCTTATATCGCAGCCTGTATATCGCTGGCATGGCACCTTATTCATGGTTTTCAGAGTGCATTCAGAACACTGGGTATCTCCAATAGCCGATATATCGGTCTGGCAAATACGATCGGTATCGGGTATTCCATCCTGATTCCCTTACTGTTTGCCCTGATGCCTTTAAGCTATAAAATGGGGTGGATCGGTGCATGATGCAACAGAGTACTAAAACCCCTCACTATAATCATTTAATCAGCGAAATCAGTGGTTATGCTTGATTCAAAAATTCCGGCCGGTAAGTTAGAAGAAAAGTGGGTAGATTATAAAGGACATTGCAAACTCGTCAACCCGGCGAATAAACGCAAATTAGAGATCATCATAGTAGGTACCGGTCTGGCTGGCGCATCGGCTGCGGCTGCATTGGCCGAGCAGGGCTATAAAGTAAAGGCATATTGTTTCCAGGATTCACCCCGCAGGGCTCACTCGATAGCCGCTCAGGGTGGTATCAATGCTGCCAAGAATTACCAGAATGACGGGGATAGTGTTTTCCGCCTGTTCTATGATACGATCAAAGGAGGTGATTATCGTGCAAGGGAAGCCAATGTACATCGCCTTGCCGAAGTAAGTGCCAATATCATTGACCAATGTGTGGCGCAGGGCGTGCCTTTTGCAAGAGAGTATGGCGGGCTGTTGAATAACCGCTCCTTTGGAGGTACACAGGTAAAAAGAACTTTTTATGCTGCCGGGCAAACAGGCCAGCAGTTATTGATAGGCGCTTACCAGGCATTGGAAAGACAGGTGGCTCTTGGTAATGTGACCATGTATAACCGGCATGAGATGCTGGAAGTGGTGGTCATTGATGGAAAAGCAAGGGGTATCATTGCCAGGGATCTCGTTACTGGTAAACTGGAACGTCATTTCGGTCATGCAGTGCTATTGTGCACCGGCGGGTATGGCAACGTGTTTTATTTAAGCACTAATGCCATGGGCAGTAATGTAACCGCTGCATGGAAAGCGCACAGGAAAGGTGCTTTGTTTGCCAATCCTTGTTTTACACAGATTCATCCTACCTGCATCCCTGTTACGGGAGATCACCAGAGCAAGCTGACACTGATGTCTGAGTCACTGCGTAATGACGGCCGTATATGGGTGCCGAAAAAGCAAAATGATACACGAAAGGCTAATGAGATTCCTGAAGAAGAAAGAGATTATTTCTTAGAAAGAAGATACCCGGCATTTGGTAACCTCGTGCCACGAGACGTAGCGTCAAGGGCAGCTAAGGAAAGATGTGATGCCGGTTATGGTGTAGGTACTACCAGGCAAGCCGTATATCTTGACTTCCGTTATAACCTTATTAATAAATACGGCAGGGCGGAAGCAAGCAAGAAAGGTATTCAAAACCCTGACGAAGCAACATTGGTGGCTTTTGGTAAAGAAGTGGTGAAAGAAGAATACGGTAATCTTTTTGACATGTACGAAAAGATCACCGGCGAAAATCCTTACGAAGTGCCAATGCGCATCTACCCGGCGGTTCACTATACCATGGGCGGCCTGTGGGTGGATTATGAACTGATGACCAATGTACCGGGGTTGTATTCATTGGGTGAAGCCAACTTCAGTGATCATGGCGCCAACCGTCTTGGTGCTTCGGCATTGATGCAGGGGCTTGCCGATGGCTATTTCGTGGTCCCTTATACCATAGGTAACTATCTTGCCGATGAGATCGCAACTAAACCAATACCTGTTTCGCATGAGGCATTTGAAACGGCTGAAAAGAGTGTAAGCGACAGGATCAGCACTTTGATGAATATTAAGGGGAAACAGACCGTTGAAAGTTTTCATAAGCGTTTAGGCAAGATCATGTGGGAAAAATGCGGCATGGCAAGAAATGCGCAAGGTCTGCAGGAAGCAATCAAAGAGATACAGGCATTGAAGAAAGAATTCTGGAGTGATGTACGGATACCGGGTGATATCAATGAGATGAATCCCGAGTTAGACAAGGCCGGTCGTGTTGCTGACTTTATTGAATTAGGCGAGCTGATGTGCATTGATGCATTAGACAGGAACGAAAGTTGCGGCGGACATTTCCGCGAGGAATACCAGACACCGGATGGCGAAGCCCTGCGGCAGGATGATAAGCACATGTATGTAGCGGCATGGGAAATGAAGGGAGAGCACCAGTGGCAGTTGCATAAAGAAGAGCTGAAGTATGATGTGATCAAGCCGACGCAGAGAAATTATAAATAACCCCAAACCCCCTGAAGGGGCTTTGGAAATGGTATAAACGTTCTTTAATTAATTAAGTTTTCAATCTAAGTTATCCCATAAGGGACAGGGGGTATTGTCTATGGAACATTATACAATGAATCTTACGCTGAAAGTCTGGAAACAGAAGAATGCAAATACAGCCGGCAGTTTTGAAACCTACCAGGTAAAGGATATTTCGTCGGAAATGTCATTCCTTGAGATGTTTGATGTGCTGAATGAGCAACTGATCCGTGACGGAAGAGAGCCTATCGCTTTCGATCATGATTGCCGGGAAGGTATCTGCGGTATGTGTTCCATGTATATCAATGGCCGTCCGCATGGTCCCTGGCATGGTACCACTACCTGCCAGTTGCACATGCGTGCTTTCAAAGATGGAGATACCATCGTGGTGGAACCCTGGAGGGCTAATGCGTTCCCGGTTGTAAAAGACCTCGTAGTAGACAGAACATCATTTGACCGGATCATCCAGGCTGGTGGCTATATCTCCGCTAATACCGGCAGCGCTGTGGACGGTAATGCTATCCCTATTGATAAGAACAAAGCGGATAAAGCTTTTGCGGCAGCTGCCTGCATCGGCTGCGGTGCCTGTGTGGCTGCCTGCAAGAATTCTTCTGCCATGCTCTTTGTTTCTGCAAAAGTTTCCCATCTGGCTTTATTGCCACAGGGAGATGTGGAAAGAAAATCAAGGGTGCTGAACATGGTATCACAAATGGATAAAGAGGGTTTTGGCAGTTGCACCTTTACACAGGCCTGTGAAGCGGTTTGCCCGAAAGAAATATCGGTGAGCAATATTTCCCGCCTGAACGCAGAGTATATCGTTGCTGGTCTTACATCGGAAAATAGCTGATAAGCTCAGAAGTTATAGCTGACATGAAGTATAGCAGACCAGAGTGTACTGGCTAATGCGTGTTTCCTAAACATCATTCCGGGTGTTATTGCGATCTTTTCCATGAGATAATAGCTGCCGCAAAGCCTGACACCATATCCCACATCTGCATTCCTCTTATAGAGACCTAATGTTGGCCCCGCTGTAAGCCTTAGATTGATCATGTTCAGGTACTCATTCTGCTTGCTTACCTTTCCCGGGTTGTACATGATCCCTGCAAAACTGTGGAGATAGAGATAGTTGCCAAACCTGAAGCTATATCCTGCTTCCGTTATCTTTTTACCCAGGTAATAATCAATGCCGCCATCGGCAGTGAAGCCAATCGCTTTTGAAGGCTTTGCTGTAAGATGACCAAAACGATACCGGCTCCAGGAATACTGGCTGCCGATACCGGCAATATGGGATGCGGCAAATGTGCCAATAGGAACCTGAATACTGGCAGCAACTGTATGCCGGTAGCCTTTTTGCTCCGGGACCTGCTTATTCTGGGCCAATGCAGCGAAAACTGAAAAAAGACAGCCAGTAAGGATAAACACCGTTTTTTTCATAGTACTTCTGTCAAATTTGCCCCTTTTTAGGGGAATTAACAGGGGTTGATATTTTTAGGGCAATAAAAAAGGCCATTTTTACGATTTTACAAATAAACTCACTGCTATTGAGCGACTTGCGCCGGATATGGTTGATTGGTTTATCCGTACTGTTTTCCTATTGGGGCAGTGCCCAGATGCCTGTTGCTGTCAATCATTCATCCAACCTGCGGCAGCGAGTGATCAGGGCAGGCGCTGATACATTGAAAATAGATACGATCAGCATTATTCCCAACACATTTGTTATTCATGATATCCCGGCGTCTGACTACCATCTTGATTTCGTACAAGCCATTCTTATCTGGAATAAAAAGCCAGTACAGGATAGTATCAGTATCACTTATCGTGTCTTTCCTTACCGGCTGAATCCTGTCACACAGCGGATGAGATATGACAGCATCATGAACAATTTTGCTGTAAAGCCGTATGAGTTCAATGATGGATTGTCGGATCAGCAAAAAGGTATATTCAATTTTGGCAAAGTCAGAATGGATGGAAGCCTTGGACGCCAGATCGCTTTTGGCAACAGCCAGGATGCTGTACTGAACTCTACATTGAATCTGCGGTTGAGCGGAATGCTTGCCGATAGTATCGAGATACAGGCTGCGATCACGGATAACAATATCCCGATACAACCGGATGGCACCACACAGCAATTGAATGAATTTGACCAGGTATTTCTGCAATTCAAAAAGAAGAACTGGCAACTCAATCTTGGCGACATTGATATCCGGCAAAACAAAAGTTATTTCCTGAATTTTTACAAAAGGCTCCAGGGAGTGTCCTTTCAGACACAGAGTAACATAGGAAAGAGCATTACCTCGCAAACGCTGGCCAGCGGCTCTATTGCCAAGGGGAAATTCACCCGTAACGTATTTGATGGGTTAGAAGGGAACCAGGGCCCTTACCGGCTGAAAGGAGCGAATAGCGAGATATTCTTTATTGTGCTGGCCAATACGGAAAGAGTGTTTATTGACGGGCAATTGCTGCAGCGGGGCGAAGACCAGGATTATGTGATCAATTACAATACCGCTGAGATCACGTTTACCCCACGCCGTATGATCACTAAGGATAGCCGCATACAGGTGGAGTTTGAATATGCCGACAGAAATTTTTTGAATGCCAATCTTTACTTATCGCAGGAGTTTGAATTCAATAAGAAAATGAAACTGCGTTTTGGCTTATTCAGTAACAGTGATGCGAAGAACACATCGGTCAACCAGGTGCTGGATAACAACCAGAAGCAGTTCTTATCAGGTATCGGCGACAGTATCCAACTGGCGCTTTATCCGTCTGCCGCATTGGATACGTTCGCAGCAGGCAAAGTGTTGTACGAAAAAATTTATTACAACGGCGGTCTTGATTCATTTTATAAATACTCTACTGATCCCTCTCTGACCCTATATAGCCTTGCTTTCACAGAAGTAGGGCAGGGGAAGGGCAATTATATCGCTGACTTCAACGGTGCCAATGGCAAGGTCTATACATTTATCATGCCCGTGGCCGGGGTAAAACAGGGTAATTATGAACCCGTATCGGTATTGGTAACACCAAAGAAACAGCAGGTATTGAATCTTGGAATGGACTATGCGGTCAATGAAAGGACGATGATAAAGACCGAACTGGCCATGAGTAACTATGATGCCAATACTTTTTCCGGGATAAATAACGGAGATGATAAAGGCTTTGCGGCGAAGATGCAATTGAGTAATGCAAAGACGCTCCGGGCAAAGGATAAACTGCAACTGCTTACTTCGCTTGATTATGAATATGTGCAAAATAAATTCCGGCCATTGGAAAGATTAAGAACGGTTGAGTTTTCCAGGGACTGGGGATTGCCTTTAGTTGCTACGCCGGCTACAGAGAATATCTTCAGGGCAGGAGCAGGTCTGAAGAACGATAAGAACAATTCATTGTCTTATCGTTTCACCAGCTATAACCGCAGTGATAAGTACAATGGTTTTCAAAATTCGCTTACCCATGTTGCCAGTTGGAAGGGGTGGCAGTTCAATAACGATCTGACCATTACTAATTTTAATACCGAGTTTACGAAAGGAGCCTTTCTTCGTCCTGTTATTGACCTGAGCAAGCAGATGAAGAAGCTGAACAACTGGCGGCTTGGTTTCCGCTATTCACTGGAACAAAGCTCGGCCAGGAATAAGTCAACGGATACACTCACCGCCGATGCATTTTCTTTTGACACGTATTCTGCTTACCTGCGGTCGGATGAAAGAAAGGAAAACCGTTTCGGGCTTACTTTCTTTACCCGTTCAGATAAATACAAGTACCTGGTCGGAAAGGAATTCATCCGGGGCGACAGGAGTTATAATTTCAACCTGCAAACAGAACTGACCTCCAATCCCAGGCATAAACTTTACCTGAATGCCACATTCCGTAAACTGAAAGTGTATAATACCAGTGTGTCAAGACAGCAGGAAGATGAGACGATCCTCAGCCGGGCTGAATATGTAGTAAGTGAATGGAAAGGATTGCTGACCGGGAATGTTTTATATGAGATCGGATCAGGACAAGAACAGCGCAGGGACTTTGCTTATCTCGAAGTGCCTGCGGGTACCGGGCAATATGCATGGATAGATTATAACACCGATGGCGTTCAGCAATTGAATGAGTTTGAGCTCGCTGCTTTTCCCGACCAGGCTAAATTCATCCGCATATTTACACCTACCAACCAGTTCATTAAAGCTAATTATGTTACGTTGAACTACCGTATTGACCTGAACCCCCGGGCGGTAATGAATATGGCAACAGTAAAAGGCCTTAAGAAATTCATAGCAAGGTTCAATCTGACAACCGCTCTGCAGATCAGTAAGAAGTCGGTGTCAAAAGGAAGTTTTGAATTCGATCCTTTCAATTATAATCTGAATGATACGGCGCTGATCACACTGAGCACCGTATTGCCCACGACCCTTTCTTTTAACCGGTTCAGCAGCAAATGGGGTATTGATCTTACTAATCTGCGCAGCAGCGGCAAATCATTGCTGACCTACGGCTATGAAAGCCGGCAGGTGAATGACTGGAATACTAAGTTCAGGTGGAACATCAGCCGATCGGTGCTGCTTAGCCTGAATGGCAGGAAAGCGGCCAATGCATTATATACAGCCAACGCCCAGTTTGATAACCGGAACTATGAGCTGGATATCTACAGTGTGGAACCTAATGTGACCTTTATCCGGGGCACTTCATTCCGGGTTGTAACAGGATATAAACTGGAGAACAAAAAGAACCTGCCTGCCTATGGCGGGGAAAAAGCTGTTTCCAACTCTTTGAATGTTGAATCAAAATACAATGTATTGCAGAACAGTTCTATTGCCGGTAAATTCACTTTTAATAATATTGAATACAAGTCACCAACGGCTGCTACGACGACAGTGAGCTATATCATGCTGGACGGGTTATTGCCCGGTAAAAATTTTATCTGGTCGCTTACCTTTACCAAGCGTTTGCTGAACAATATTGAAGTGAACTTTCAGTATGATGGCAGAAGACCCGGAGGCGCCAGAACAGTGCATACAGGAAGGGCTTCGATCACAGCTTTATTTTAAAAGAGGCCCATCCCGCAACCATTAAAGATGAAATTTTTCTTTAATTCGCCTTCCCAAAGGGAAGGAGTAATGTTCGATCTTTCGGAATTTTGCAAGTCCCCCCTTCGGGGGATTTAGGGGGTTACACATTGAACCGGAAGTGCATCACATCGCCATCTTTCACCACATATTCTTTTCCTTCAATGCGCAGTTTTCCGGCTTCCCGGCAGGCAGCTTCTGATCCGTACTTTACAAAATCATCGTAAGCGGTTACTTCTGCTTTGATAAAGCCTTTCTCAAAATCAGTATGAATGACGCTGGCGGCCTGCGGTGCTTTCCATCCCTGGTGAATGGTCCAGGCACGCACTTCCTGCACACCGGCCGTGAAGTAAGTGTACAGATTTAAAAGTTTATAAGCTGCATGGATCAGGCGGTCAAGCGCCGGTTCGGTCATCTTGTATTCTTCCATGAAGAGTTGCTTATCATCCGGACTTTCCATCTCTGATATCTGTGCTTCAATACTGTTGTTCATGATGATCACTTCAGCATTTTCATTCTTTACCGCCGCTTTCAATGCTTCTGAGAATTTGTTTCCCGTATGCATAGAGGCTTCATCCACATTGGCAACATACAGGACGGGTTTATCTGTTAAGAGAAAAAGATCAGCAACAGCTACTTTCTCTTCTTTGCTCAATCCTAATTCGCGGATGCTTTTTCCTTTTTCCAAATGTTCCTGGCAACGGACCAGTACTTCTAATTCAGCTTTCAGTTTGGGGTCAATCCTTGCCTGTTTCTCTGTACGCTGAATTTTCTTTTCTACACTTTCAAGATCTTTTAACTGGAGTTCCGTATCAATGATCTCCTTGTCGGAAACAGGATTGATAGCTCCCTCATCGCGGAGGATATTCTCATCTTCAAAGCAGCGGATCACATGAATGATGGCATCTACCTCGCGGATATTGGCGAGAAACTTGTTGCCCAGTCCTTCACCTTTGCTGGCGCCTCTTACCAGGCCTGCTATATCCACTATTTCGATCTGTGTAGGGACGATACGGTTGGGCACTACCAGTTCAGCCAGTTTATTCAGCCGCGGATCAGGTACATCTACCAGCCCCACATTAGGATCAATGGTACAGAAGCGGTAGTTGCTCGCCTGTGCCTTAGCACTGTTGCTGACCGCATTGAACAAGGTTGATTTTCCTACATTCGGTAATCCTACAATTCCTGCTTGTAACGCCATATCTGTTTAATATTGAAGAGTGAGTGTTGCAGGATTCCCCTGCATTTTTTCGAGGCGCAAAGATAAGGTTTGAAAGCGTAGGCTGGAAACCTGTGTAAAGATCGTTTTGGTGATTACGCAAAAAACCTCAATCTTCATTACCAAATCTTCGATACACAATGGTTCTAAGCAGGATATGGGCGGCATTCATCATTGTTGCTGTTTTAGTGGCTTCGTATAAATGGATTGCCTGGAAGGATAGTGATATTTTTAACCGCATGGTGGTGGGGAAGTCAGATGATGCCAATACTTTCTATATGACCGGTGATATTACCGGCGCCGGTATCTCGAAAGATAGCTTTGCCAGGAAAATGAGATCCATCGGTTTTACTGCTACAGATAAGGTCGCCGCCGGCAAATATCTTATCACCAACAATACAGACGCTGATTCTGTCGCCCTGTTAAAGGAGCAGAATTCATCATTGATCGTGATGACTTACGGGCAGGCGCAGAAACGCCTTCAAAAACCGGTTGATGGCATCATTGAGACCTGCTGGACGGCTGTCAACATCTCCTTAAAACTTATTGGTATCATGGCCTTATTTATGGGTTTTATGACTATTGCG
This sequence comes from Chitinophagaceae bacterium, assembly GCA_016787085.1. GTDB lineage: Bacteria > Bacteroidota > Bacteroidia > Chitinophagales > Chitinophagaceae > VBAT01. Next base: position 286,597 of record JAEUVJ010000053.1, read on the forward strand.
GAGAGAGCCGGCGGTATCCGTGTATTGTCAAGGGTCATTGGCCCTTTTTTCTCCAAACTGTTTCCCGAATTGCCCAAAGGGCATCCGGCTATGGGACATATGATGATGAATTTTTCTGCCAACCTGCTTGGGCTGGATAATGCCGCCACACCTTTTGGTATTAAGGCCATGGAAAGTTTGCAGGAGATCAATCCTGTTAAAACGGTGGCCTCTAATTCGCAGGTCATGTTTCTCTGTCTTCATGCTGCAGGACTCACATTGATCCCGGTAAGCATTATAGCTGTCAGGGCTTCCACCGGCGCTTCTAATCCTACTGATATTTTTATACCCTGTATGATCGTGACGTTCGTGGCCACTATGGCCGCCATGATCATTGTTTCTTTCAGGCAGCGGATCAACCTGTTCCAGCCGGTCATACTGGCCTGGATAGGCAGTATTTCACTGATCATTACTTTGCTGGTCATCTATCTTGTTTCATTACGTACAAATGAGCTGCAGTCATTTTCCGGGTTGCTGAGTAATGGTTTGATACTATTGATCTTTCTTTTGATCATCCTCGGCGCTGTGTATAAGAAGATAGACATTTTCGATGCCTTTGTAGAAGGCGCAAAAGGCGGATTTGAAACAGCTGTAAAAATCATTCCTTACCTGGTAGGTATGCTGGTTGCCATCAGTATGCTGCGCAGCAGCGGCACCTTTGATGTTATCATTGATGGGATCAAACATTTCTTTATGGCACTTGGCGCCGACACCCGTTTTGTAGAAGGATTGCCTACAGCCCTTATCAAACCACTTAGCGGCAGCGGGGCCCGGGGAATGATGGTAAGTACGATGACCACTTATGGTCCCGACTCATTTGCTTCAAGATTATCAGGGATATTGCAGGGTACTTCCGATACGACCTTTTATGTTATTGCAGTGTACTTTGGTGCTGTCGGCGTTAAAAATACACGTTATACGATCGGAGCCATGCTGCTGGCCGATCTTGTCGGGATCACTACTTCGATCATACTGGCCTATTTATTCTTTGGCGGAGCCGTATAAAAAAAGACTGCCCCGCAGGGCAGTCTGTATCTCTCTCTCAGCAGATAAAAAGATTAGTAGTTGGCAAACACCGTTGCTGTACGGGTGCCGGGATACGTTCCGCGTGGCTGACTGCCGCGATACACCAACGTGTAGCTGCGTGTCCCGGTAGGAACAAAACCGTTGAACTGCGCCAGTACGGCTGTTGCTCCAACTTCACGAATGACCAAAGTATCAACTACCAGGGGAGCGAAAGAGATGAAGTTGGTTACATCGGTTTTATTAACATTCGTAAAAATCACTTCATTTCTGCGTTTTGAAAATACTTCTACCGCAGGTACCGCATTTGCATCATGTATGAAATTGGCAAAACGTAACCTTGCTGAACCATCTGAAGGAATTTCAATTGGGGTTTCTACAGTTACCTGTTTGGGGCTGGTGATCGTATCATATGTAAATATGGTGTACATCTTTGACGCTTCCAGTGTTGCAGCAAAGATCAGCGGTCTTTGCGTAGTAGTCGCCAACGTATCTGCAATACTGAAACTATGCAATCCGCCCGGCACGGTGAATGAGGTGCCGGCCCCAGTAGAAGGGTAAATGGCAAATGGGAACCCGGTCCCTGATGTCAGGGTTGGCCTGCTTACCCGTTTCCCATCCATTACTATTACATTTCTGTTGGCATTAACGGTAGCCACGAACAGCTGCACATGCGCACTATTCAGGTCAGTGGTGGTGCTTATTTTATCGTCAAATGTTTTCTCGCATGAGGCCAGCGCCAGCAATAATACCGTTATAGCTGCTATGCCTGCACCGGTTATTTTTCTTGAGTTCATGATCATAGTTTTAATTCTTTAATTAGCGTTCGGAAAACCAGCAGGGTTTGGTGATGTAATCACTGGCAAATGCGCCAAGCCTGTTCAGTTCCGCTATATTATAGAGATATTCAGAATTGTAACGTGGCCTTTGCCTGTATATCCATTTGCTGTTATTGCCTGACCACAGGTCGGTGCCTGTCGGGGGAGCAAAATCAGCATATACCTGCTGCTCTGGTGAGGTCGCAGTCGCACCAGATTCATTATCGGTGTAATGAAACCTTCTTATGTCCACCCATGTTTCCACACCGCCCCATCCATACATGGCAATATATTTCTGCAGCATGATATGTGATAATGTGAGGGCAGCAGATGGCGGAACATTGGTTGTATTATCAAAAAAGGTATTTCTTTTGGCCGTAGTGATCTTGTTTGCAGCCGGTACCGACTCTTCGTAGCTGGCGATCAGGTGGTCGAAGTTGCTGTTGATGGCTGCTATGTAGGAAGCCAGCGCATTAGGTTTATCTGCTTTTTTGTAATAAGCTTCCGATTTCAGAAAATGCATTTCACTGGCCGTCGTGATAGGCCACAAAGCCTTGTTCTTGAAAATATACCTGGAGCCGGCATCGCTGGAAGGTACCGCAGTACTGGCGAATGTCCCGCCCCAGAAATTTGCAGGCTGATCGGCAGTGGCTAATCCGTCCGTGCCTTTGTTGGGCCGGGTACCTTTAAAAGTACCATTAGGATTTTCCCGGATAATATACCATGCTCTTGGGTCAATAGTATCGGCAATATTGGTTCTGAGGAAACGGGAATTATCACCCATCATGAGATCAGCAATGAATTTCGTTTGCCTGAACGTACCGATATTTCCACGGAAAGGACAATACCAGCTATAGGTCCCGGACGCTCCGGCGTTTGACCAGGTAACTCTGAGGTTCGTCGTTGCACCAGTACCCTCCAGGTATTTATTGGCCCAGTAGATCACTGAGTCAGCCTTATAATCAGTTTTGTTGGTGGTCCGGTGGTAGGTTCTTGCCATTACTGCATAAACAAACCTTTTCCATTTCTCCACATCTCCGTCATTGAAATAGGCATCGCCCAATGCCAGGTTCGCCTGACTTACACCATCACCTGTTTTGGAAAGATTTTCCAGCGCCTGCATACAAAGACTCTTAATCACTTTGTAAACTTCTGATTGGGGATCATATTTAAATACCAGTTGACCCGGGTTAAAAGCTTCGTACAGGATCACATCATCTGTTACATCGGTAAGGGTCAGCCAGCCCCATGCACGGATAGCCTGGGCTACACCCACATAATCCCATTTCTTTTCTTCAGTGCCCCACTCAATGATGCGTTCTATATTCTGACCATGTCCGTAGTAATGCATGGCCCAGATGTCGCCCATCAGGTCGGGAGTACTGGTACCAAACCAGTCACCCATCTGGTCCTGCCTGTTTAGGGTAGTGTTGGTAGCCCAGTATTGAATGAATTTGCCGATATATTGCAAATCCCTTTGTGTGCCATAAAATGAACCGTTGGCGGATGCTGACACTACCATATTGGCGATCACGCCGGGTAGTAAAGTTTCAATCGGCTGCTTCACCTGTGCATTTGGATTAGCAAATGATTCATCCAGCTTCTTTTCGCAAGAAGCCAGGGTTAACAAGCTGAGCGCTGAAACGGTATAAAATATATTTTTCAAATTCTTTTTCATACTCATGATAGTTTATAGAATTAGAGTGATGTTCTGATTCCTACATTCACTTGTATAGGTGCCGGTAAGGTTCCGTAATCATACCCAAAGGCGCCTACACCTCTTGCCCCGGCTGTCAATCCATTAATAGAAGGATCAGCTCCGCTATAGTTGGTCAGCAGGATCAGGTCATTCGCAGTGATGAAAGCCCCAAAGTTCTTTAATCCGCGAATAGGTGGCTTGTTGAAAGTGTAACTGACCGTGAGGTCACGCATACGGAACCAGTTCACATCTCTTTCCAGGAATTCTTCTACCGGCATAGTAGTATAATAGGCCTGGGTGAAGGCCGGTATCACCGAAATAGTGTTAACGGTTGGGTTGGCGCTGTTTTGCAGGCCATCATTTATTACACCATCAATTACTCTCGGAGTATAACGGTCGTCAGTTTTCTTACTCACACCATTAACGGTCATGAACTGGTTGGTTCCGTTAAAAATATCTCCGCCTACTTTCAGGTCCCATAGCATGGATATTCTCCAGTTTTTATAGCGGAATGTGTTGATCCATCCAGTGGTGAAATCAGGATTACGGTCACCCATTACTTTGAAATTGGCATTAATCACCGGCAACCCGGTAGTGGGATTAATGAGAATTTTGCCCTGGTTATTCCTTTCATAATAAGAGCCCGAGATAGACGTAGTAGAGCCACCGAGTGTCAAACCGCCGCGGGCTGTGTACAGCCATGTATCAGCAATATAGTATTCTACTACATTGGCAGGAAGGCCTACAATTTTATTCCGCATCCGGTTAAAGTTGAAACGCATATCCCAGTTAAAATCTTTCCGCTTCATTACATTGTAGTCAAGGGTGACCTCAATGCCTTTGTTACGGGTGGAACCTGCATTCTGTGTATTCAATACGAAACCTGTTCCATAGCTCAGGCGGAAGTTCTCAACGATCTGTCCTTCGTTCAGCGTATTGTAATAAGTAACATCGAGGTTCAGGCGGCCTTTGAACAGGCGCAGTTCAGTTCCGATTTCGAACGTCTTTTGTTTTTCGGGCTGGAGGTCTGCATTATTGTTGAAGAAGCCGTAAGAATAACCGCCGCCGCTGGCCTGGTTATCAACAAAGACCGACTGGGTTGAGTAAGGAGAATTCAGCCTGGCCGTTTGTGCACGGGAACCTCTTATTTTCCAGTAGCTAAGTATATTACCTTTCTTTAACACCGGGAACATGTCACTAAGGATAACGCTGACACTTCCTCCGGGATAATTATAATTCCTGTTCTTTTTAGGCAGGGTGGAAGCCTGTTCAAAGCGATGCGTATAGTTAAGGAAAATATAGTTTTTAAAACTCACAGCAAACTCACCGAAATAAGCGATCTGGCGCTGCTGTACATAGTTCCATTCACCAAATTTATTCCTGTTCAGTCTCAGGCGGGTGCTGGGCTTGATCACGTTACTGTCCATGTAATTGCCCATTAGCAAGGCGAGTTCCTTGTCGGTGATCACCTGCCCGTTGTTTCTATACATTACTCCCACTCTCCCGGTTGAGTTGGCTGTACTGGAAGACACTGAATCAATTAAACCGCCTCCAGAAATAGCGAACATTTCTGTTTTGTAATCCTGCCACATTGTACCGCCCATCAGCCGCAGGTTAAAATTTTTACCTACCTGTTTTTTGGCCGTAGCAGTGATGGTATGATTATAACCGGTGTATTTTCTCCAGTACATATCAATAGAACCACCGGATGCGGGGGTTACATAAAACGACTGGGGATGGAAGAAAAGAAAACCTTCCTGGTCATACATATCATAACCAAAGCGGCCTGCCACACTCAGCCATTTCAACGGATTAATATTTACACCCAGAGAATAAGTATGACGGGTGAGTTTATCCCTTCCGATATTGTTGTACACATTCCAGAGCGGGTTGTCATATTCCCCATTAGTAGTAGAGCCATCAAAAATGTCGAGTTTGCCACCGTCCTGGTCATTTTCAAAGTTGCGGATATTTACTGTCTCCGGATAGATCAAAAGGCTCAGCATATATCCACCGGCGCTTCTCAGCACTTTTTTATTATCTGAATTGGTAAATTGATAAGTAGGCATCAGTTCCACTTTACCCTGCAGGAATTTGGTGGTATTGGATACTCTCACTGTGTAACGGCGATAATTATTATTAGGCACTACGCCATCCTGGTCAAAGTAGCTGCCTGAAACCCGGAACTTAGATTCTTTCACGCCAAAGTCAAGACCGGCATTATGAGTTTGCGAGAACCCGGTTCTGAAAAATGCTTTTTTATGATCGTATAATTTGGTGCCCGGGGCATACTCCGGGCCAAAACGGGCAAAACCATTCGATGCAACCCCATTAGCGCCACCCGAAAATTTTCTTGATGTTTCCGGCCACCGGGTAACTTCCTGTACGCGGAAACTGTTGTCATATTGGATCGCCAGCTTATTGGTTTTTGATTTCCTGGTAGTAATAATAATGGCGCCTGAACTGGCCTGGCTGCCATATAAAGCTGTTGCTTCCGGACCTTTCAATACAGTAATACTTTCTATATCGGCAGGGTTAATATCAGCGATCCTGTTCTGGTAATCACTCTGACGGTTTGATTTGTCAGATGCAAGACCAATAGTAGAGCCGCCGGAGGACGTTTCATTCAATGTGCTGTTATCGAGAATGATGCCATCTACTACATAAAGCGGCTGGTTACTTAAGGACAGTGAATTAAAACCTCTGAGCACTACTGTCGAAGACGCACCAGCTTCTCCGGAAGTAGGTGTAAGAGATAAACCTGATACCCGTCCCTGTAAACTATTCAGGAAATTCTCTCTTTGGGTTTCCTTGATTTCATCCCCGCCGATTTTCTGTACCGAATACCCCAGCTCTCTCGGGTTTCTCTTAATGTCCATCGCGGTTACCACCACTTCTCCAAGTGTGCCTTCAGCTGGTTTCAGGCTTATTCCCAATGTTGCCGATTCGCCCGGCTTGACATCCTGGGGCTCGTACCCGACATAGGAGACCTGTAGTGTCTCTCCGGGATTGACCTGGATGCTGAATTTACCGTTGTTATCCGTTTGTGTAAAACGGCGGGTGCCTTTCACCCTGATAGTGACCCCAGCCAGGGGTGTTTTGTTATCATCTGACAGTACTGTGCCCGTAATCGTCTTTTGCTGTGCCTGCAATGACGGCGGCAACACGAGTATCATCAGCAATAATGCTACTAATAACCGGAGAAATTTTCTCATAGCGTGTTGTTTTTGATATATTGTTTAATAAGCAGTTTCTAACTGTTATACTGAATTTTCAACAGGCGATACAGGAATTATCGGATACATGCCGCCAGCTGTTGCCGGCAACCATGTCACAATACTTTGATCCCGGCATCTGAATAAGGCTTTAATAAGGGGTCGTCAGAGGGTAGTTCAGTGATCAGCATATCAATTTTGCTGAGTTCACAAATATGGATAGGTTGAAATGTATTGATCTTTTCGGCTATGGACAGGCACACCACTTTCTGGGAAGACTCGATCATGGCCCTTTTTAGCTGCACCACCTCCCAGTCATTATCGGTAATTCCGTGATTAAGGTCTATGGCATTGGTGCCCAGGAAGCAAATATCCGCTTTCATCTGTTTGATCTTGGCGATGGCCTCAGGACCGACAGTGATCTTGGAGTTTTTGGAAATCCTGTCCCCGATTAGGATCACTTCGATATTCGGGTGGTTCATATACTCTAATATGGCGGCAATACTGCCGGAAATAAAGGTCGCTTTCAATTGTGGCGGTAAGGTCCGGGCCATTTCCAGGATGGTAGTACCACCGCTGGTCAGTATAAACATGCCGTTACTGATCAGGCTGATGGCTTTCTGCGCAATCCTTTTTTTCTGGCTTAATGAATAAACTTCGTTGGCAGGAAAATGGACCTGGCTGAAAGAGTGGGAGAGGGCTCCGCCGTGTACTTTGATGATCTTGCCTTCATCTGCCAGTTCCATCAGATCCCTGCGGATGGTATCTTCAGATACATTGATATCTGCCGATAAAGAAGATGAAAGCACCTTGTTGTGCAGGTTTACCTGGTGCAAAATATAAGCCTGCCTTTCTTTTTTGAGCAACGTCTCAGTTAGTTTCAGTGTTTAAATATAGGGCAAATTCCCGCACAAAAACGCAGAAACACGGAAAAATTTGCAGGAAATATTTTTTGTGGAAAACATGGGAATGACGGGTATTATAAAACAGAAAGTCCCGCTGAAGCGGGACCCTGCCATTAATAAGGCCAAAGAGACTGCTTATTTTCCAAAGGTGAATCTTGCTGTGAACCCGACAGCGGCCGGCTCAAAGTTGATATCACCGATGATGTTCAGTTCAGGCTTCCAGTCTATGGAAAGGTTAAGGGGTATATTCACAAACTTATAATCAAGTCCGATCACTCCCTGTGCCCCGAAATTCACATCTGTTTCGTCCTTGTTCTTGTCGGCATTGAATGTTTTGACAAAGCCTATATATCCGCCCCCGCCATAATACCATTGAATACCCTGGGTGCCAAGCGGTTTATGTATTTCCAGTAAAGCACCGAGTGCCAGCGGATCGCCAAAAGAAAAAAGCGCTTCCACAGCAGCTTTTTCATTCAAAAAATGTTTGAGGGAAATAGAGTTGTTCACCATAGCAGCGCTGCTGCTCAGCCTGACGCCGAGAGCTGTCTTGTAATCCTGTGCAGAACTGGTATTGGCAAAAAATAATCCTGTAATAATCAGAATGGAGAAGAGTATTTTTTTCATGGTAACTATTTTGTATCCTGAGAACGAAAAACAGTGCCATCAAAGTTTAAAGAAAATGCAAAAGTGCAGGAAAGGAGGTCAGAAGTATGAAATAAGGAGGTCAGGAGTGTTCAGCAAAAAGCAGATCACATAATTCTCATGTGTATTATCTTTTAATAATAAAATTTTTCCGACTTCCGACTTCCGACTTCCGACTTCCGACTTCCGACTTCCGACTTCCGGCTTCCGACTTCCGACTTCCGGCTTCACTATTTCTCCCTTATTTTTACAACTATGGCCCTGCTGATCATATCCATCTTTATTATTGGCTACCTCGCCATTGCTTTTGAGCATACTATCCGGCTGAACAAAGCAGCCACGGCATTGGTGACAGGTGTTCTTTGCTGGACGGTGTATATCCTGTTTACGGAGGATAAGGAAATGGTCACAGAGCAGTTATCGCATCATGTAGGCGAACTGTCGCAGATATTGTTCTTCCTGATGGGCGCCATGACGATCGTGGAGTTGATAGATGCACATGACGGTTTTGAGATCGTGACCAGCCGTATCACGACTACGAGTAAGAGAAAGCTGATGTGGATTGTGGCCTTACTGGCTTTCTTCTTTTCGGCAGTATTGGACAATCTTACCACTACTATTGTGATGATCTCCCTGGTCAGAAAACTGGTGGGTGATATCCGTGACCGTTGGATGCTGGCCGGCCTGATAGTGATAGCAGCGAATGCCGGCGGGGCCTGGTCGCCGATAGGGGATGTGACCACGACCATGTTATGGATCGGCAACCAGATCACGGCAGCTAATATTATGAAGCAACTGATCTTTCCGGGTCTTATTTGCCTGCTGGTTCCATTATTATTCATGCGTTTTGTTTTTAAAGGGACTGTAAAAAGGCCGGTACAGAATTTTGGCAACGCTTCACCTACACCGAGTACTCCTTCGCAACGAAATATTGTTTTCATCACCGGGATCACCGTGCTGCTGATGGTACCTGTTTTTAAGACCCTCACTCATCTTCCCCCTTTCATGGGAATTTTGATCGGGCTCGGGCTGATGTGGATCATTACCGAAGTCATTCACAGCGGCAAGGATGAAGAGGACAGGAGGAATTACACCGTCGCATATGCGCTGCGAAAAATTGATACACCCAGTATTCTTTTTTTTCTGGGTATTTTACTGGCCATCTCTGCGCTGGAGTCGGTCGGGCAATTGACATTGGCAGCATCCTGGATGGACAAGACGCTCAAAAATCAGAACCTGATCGTCATGAGTATCGGGATGCTTTCTTCTGTAGTCGACAATGTGCCGCTTGTCGCAGCTGCCCAGGGAATGTATGATCTCAATACGTATCCGACCGATCATTATTTCTGGGAATTCCTTGCCTATTGCACCGGTACAGGCGGCAGTATCTTAATTATTGGATCGGCGGCGGGCGTAGCAGCCATGGGCCTGGAGAAAATTGATTTTATCTGGTACCTGAAAAACATAGGTTGGCTGGCACTGGCTGGTTACATTGCCGGGGCGCTTACATATATTTTGCAACACCAGCTATTCTGAATCGAATGACACGACTACTGGCTCCTGACTCTCAACCCCAGACCGGGTCATTCGTACATTTCAAGTCTCGTCTTAGGCCTTCTTTCATCTAACCAGCGGAAATTGGGCAGCCGCATTTCAGAGGGCCCCTTTTGCCTGATAGGCCATAATGTGCCGGTCACGCTGCTGCGGAATACGACCTTATATAATTCTTTATTACGGAAATAGATGTCCATGATATCTGACTTTGACTGGTTGACGCCGGTATAAGCGCTGTCCTCGTCCTGTATATAGTAGATACATTCTGCCAGTCCTTTTGCTCTTACCGAATCAATATTACCGTTTACAAAATAGCCATCCATTCTCGTGGATTTGATCTGGTTAAAGGCCTGGTCATCCAGCCGGTTCACCAGGAAACTGTTGTCGTAAGCTTCTATTTTGTCTGCCTTTTTATTTTTAGTGAACAAGTGAATGGTATCACCGGTGATCTGGCTTTCTTTGGCCCATACCACGGGGTCGTCATACAGACGGAATACAGAATCCTGGAAAGAATAGAACATGCTGTCGCAAACAGCCTGCAACGAATCATTGAATATGCGGACATTCCGGTAAGCTTCAAAATACCGGTTGGTACTGTCCTTTTCGTTGATGGCAATGGTTCTGACACCTTTCTTTGTATGTACTACTGCCGAATCCCTGCCGTTGCCAGGCAGAGACGGGCGGGCAGCTAAAAGCCTCGCTGCCTTTTCAGGTGTATCTGCATCCGTGGAATCTTTTATATTATTTTCTGTTTCATCCGGCAATACAACCGCTATTGTGTCTTTTGCCATATCATTTACTGCCAGTGTATCTTTTACTTTTTCATTTGGATCACTGACGGATACCTGCATAGTATCATTTGAGATGGTATCAGTGACGATATAGTTCTTTGAGCGGTACAGGTCGGTAAGCCGGGCGCTGAAAAGTGTATCGGCTGTAATATATATGGAGTCGTTGTCCTGTTTGATGATCATGAGCGGCTTGCGGGTAGCCAGTATGGCGTCGGTTTTCTTATTACGGTAGATGATACCGGCTATGATCGTGGTCTCATTCTTTTTATCAACGATGACGGCATTACCTTCCGCTACGGATATACCGGAGCTATCATCTACAGCTACCCGGTTGGCCTTTATTTCTGTATTACCGTCAATGATCGTCGGCCGTTGCCCGAACTCTGCTTTACCTGTTTGCTGGTTATAGTATCCTTCTTTGGTTTTGATGATGCGGCCGCTACTGTCGGTAATGGTGGTTTCTGAAATGAACCGGGTGGTCTGTAATTCCGAATTGTACAACAATGAGTCGGTAACGATCTTATAGGCCGGGTCATTCAGTATCACATTCTTTTTAAAATACACATCTTTCATATCCGCATAGTACCAGCCTTCCTGGCTGGTGAGTACTGTTTTTTTGTTCACCACTTTTCCGCCGTTGCGGTAAATACCGATATTGGTTTCCATATCATATTCCAGGTCGGGAGTGGTCAGCGTGGCTTTGCCATCTGTCATTCGTACCCCGCCATCGAGCCAGGCTTGTTTGGTCTTCATCAGGTAGCGCAGGTGGCTGGAATAAATATGCGTGGTGTCGGAATCGTTGACATGCACTTTGCCGTTCTTTCCCCAGGCTTCAAAAATATTCGTCCGGTTATTGATCACACAGCTATCACAATAGAATAGCGTATTTCCTTGTTTGAGTTTAACATCACCGGATATGATAGTGAGTTTGGTGCTGTCGTCAATAGTTTTGAAAGTAAGTAGTTTGGTGGCATTCAGTATTTCTACTTCCTGCAGTGTATCTTCAGCAGGGGCGCCGACAGTGGTCTGTGCAAAAAGGGAACCGGCACCGGCAAAGAGCAAAACGAACGGGAGGTAAACAGCCAGCTTCAGGTAATGTGTCAGTCGCTTCACTTGGGGATGGTATCTTTTTTCGAGGGCGAAGTTAATGCCCCGCCTTTATCCTTTTTGCCAAATACAGAGAAATTAACGTAGCGTTTGGGGTGTGCACGCAGGTCATCCAGTAATATCTCTGCGCTCAATATTACATCGCTTAACTTGTTATAAAGCTTCTTATCGCTGATCAATGCGCCCAGGGTTCCGTCAGGACTTGATACCTTGTTGATGGTAGCTTTCAGCGAAGAGATAACCGATTGCAGTGTATCCATTGTCTGCTGCAGATCAAGTGATGATAACTTTTCACTGAATTGCTTGGCATTACTGATCATAGCCGTTATACTATCATTGTTCTTTTTGAGGTTATCGGTAATAGATACGGCATTGTTCATGGTTTTGGCCAGGGCGCTGTTTTGCGGATCGAGCAATTTATTCAATGAAGCGGTTGCTGCATTCAGGTTGGCTATCGTTTGCTGCAGGTTGTTTTTAGCCCCGGCATCAAATACCCTATTGATATTGGACATCACCATGCCTAATGAATCCAATGCTGCCCGGATCTTTGCCAGGGTAGGACCAGCTTCAGAAGAGAGGCTCCCAAAGATGCCTGCTTCTTTGCGTGTTTTTATCGTTTCGCCATTACTGAGAAATGTAGTGGCATCCCCTTTCTCAATAACTATGCTGGATGAGCCCAGGATATCCGCCGAAATATACGCAACAGAATTCGCGGGTATGTTCACATCTTCGGTCAGGCTGATCGTTACCCGGATGCCGGTAAGATTTTTATCTACAGGCTCAAAATCATAAACAGTGCCTATCGGGTACCCATTGATCTTAACTGCATTTGATTTAGCTAATGCGCCAAGCTGGTCAAATACGGCATAGATCTTTTTCGTGTTGTTAAAAAGGTCCTTTCCTTTCAGAAAATTAAAACCGATGATCAATACCACCAGGGCCACTATAGCGAGTATGCCTACCTTGGTTTCATTGCTGATCTTCATGCGGGCTGGTAATGGTTTAAGCCGCCAAATTAGCCATTTATTTTTAAACGGCTGGAGCAATCAATAAAAAAGGATGAACCGGTAAAGGTTCATCCTTTTTAGTATTTATACCGGTCATCTACCGGGCTGCCTCTACTGTTTTCGATTCTAATTTTTGTTTATAAGCACGGAAAGCATTGACCATGTCTTCGACTATTTCAGTCTGTCCTCTCTCGCTGTTGATGTATTCTTCTTCTTCCTTGTTGGAAATAAAACCTATTTCTACCAGTACGCTCGGCATCCCTGTAGCCTGCAACACCCAGATGCCTGTATGGTTCCTTTGTTTGACGCCACGGCTTACCCGGCCGGTTTCCACGAATTCTTTTTCTATCAGGTCGGCCAGGTTCAGGCTTTTCCTGAAATACTGCTGGGCATAGATCAGCATCCGGGCCTTTTCAACGGGGTCGGAAGGGTCGGGTAATACAAGTGTAGAGGTGGAATCTGTTTCCATCTCGCCATACGACTCTTCATTCTTATTCACCGAGTTGATCTTTATATCATTTTTATTTACTGCCCAGATATAGGTCTCTGTACCATGCGCTGTATTTTCCCTCCACACATTTGCATACGTGTACCGGTAGGCGGTAACGGTGGTTTTCTTTCCTTTTTTCTTGACCGTTTTTTTGTAAGGTGTTTTTCCTGTCACCACTTTTTCATACCAGCCGCCCGGCCGCCGTCCGGCCGAATTGCAATGTATAGCTATAAAAAGATCGCCACCGGAAGCATTAGCAAGGTCGGCACGATACCGGTTGGCGTCATCCTTATTTCTTTTATTGCCTGCTATTACATCTTCCGTACGGGTGTACACGATCTTCAGGTCCGGGAATTCTTTTTCCAGCACTTTCCCGAATTTCAAGGCAACGGCCAGACTTACTTCAGCCTCCGTGGAAAAAAGCCCCTTTGCACCGGGATCAATACCACCATGACCTGCATCTATGACCAGTGTTCTGACCGTAGCTCTGGGCGGATGAACAGCGTTGTTGTTTCTATGGGAAAATGATACAAGAAGAATGCAGAAGGAAAAAACTGCAATGATCAGTAACGTCCGTTTCATGATGGATCTTCCGTTTTTATGGGTTCGTTATTAATGAATCTTCACAAATTGTTTAGGTCTGTCCATAGGACTCATATTGGGAAAGGGTTACTTTTGCCTTAACCGTATGACGCAACTGCACGAATTTACTTCAAAATTCTTTCTTAGCGCAATATTGACTGTTGCTATCTTTTGTACACAAACGTGCAGGGTGGAAGCGCAGCGTATTCCGGGGCGAAATATTATCAGACCTTTAACAGGTGCAGACACTTCAAAACCACGGTTGCCTAACGTGGCAGTGCCCCGTGTTATTGCCAATACAGCAGATACGACAGGTATTTCCGACTCATCCCGTCTGAATAATGATTCCCTTCCTTCCCGTACCGATACCTTTTCATTAAAATTGTCGAAAGACACATTAGATGCTCCTGTCAATTATTCGGCCGAAGATTCAGCGGTGGTGCTGATCGCCAGCAGGAAGATCATCCTGTACGGCAAAACAAAAACAGAGTACCAGGATATAACCCTGACGGCCCCGCAGGTGGAACTCGACCAGGAGACACAGGTACTAACGGCCTATAACTCCAAAGACAGCCTGGGACAGGTAACGGAAGAGGCGCACTTTGTACAAGCGGAGAATTCCTTTACCAGCGATACGATACGCTATAATTTCAAAACGCAGAAGGGATTTACTGTAAATACTATTACCCAACAGGGGGAGATGTACGTCCACGGTGCGCAAATAAAGAAGATGGACGACAAAGTGACCTTTGTGAAGAATGGGTTATTCACTACCTGTAATTATGATGATCCTCATTTTGCCTTTAAGGCGGAAAAGATAAAAGTGATCAACCAGAAACTGGCTGTATCAGGCCCGGCACACCCTGAGTTTGAAGGAGTGCCGGTACCGGTCATTCTACCTTTCGGTTTTTTCCCGCTCAGCCAGGGCAGGCATTCAGGATTATTGCCGCCGCAGTTTGAGACCAATGATCAGTTTGGTATCGGGCTTACCAACCTGGGTTATTACAAAGTGATGAATGATTACTGGGATGTAAAAGTGTATGGCAATATCTATTCTTACGGCGGATGGTCGGCCAACTTTAATCCTACCTATCGCAAAAGATACCGCTATAATGGTTCACTGAACTTTGGGTTACAAAGAACAAAATTCAACTTCAAAGGCGACCCTGATTTTTTTACTAATAAAAGCTATAGCCTGGCGTGGAGTCACCAGGTGGATAGCCGTGCCAGGCCCGGAACAACTTTTTCAGCCAGTGTCAACGCCAGTTCCACCAGCTTTAACCGCTATGTATCCAACAACCCGATGCAGAATTACAATAACCTGTTAGGTTCTTCTATTGCCTATTCCAAAACATGGACATCGCAGGGGCCTAAAGCCACCAACTATAACCTGACGGTAAGTGCCAACCATAACCAGAACAACCAGACCGGGTTGGTAAGCCTGAGCCTGCCGGATCTTGGTTTTTCGGTCAGTACGATGTATCCCTTTCAAAAAGCAGAGTCAGCAGGCACTAAGAAATGGTATGAACAACTTGGTATCGGCTACAACGGCAACCTGCGAAACCAACTGGCGTTTTATGATTCAGCTTTCAAACTGCGTAACCTGATAGATACGCTGCAGTGGGGCGCCCGGCACAGCATACCCATTACGTTGTCTTTGCCACCGATACTCAATGGTGCGGTAGTAGTGTCTCCGTCCATTTCTTATTCGCAGGTATGGATCAACCAGAAATTCCGCCGTACCTGGAATAACACAACTAAAAAGATTGATACAACGGTCACCAAGGGTTTTTACATGGATCATCAATCCTCGCTGGGGCTGAGCTTTAATACAGCATTGTATGGAACCTACGAGTTCAAAAAATCCCGCATATATGCAATACGCCATGTAATGAGGCCTTCTATCAGTTTGAATTACCAGCCTGATCTTTCCAGTAAGCATTATTATAATACACAGGTGGATACTACCGGCTATATGGCAAGGTTCTCTGAATTTGAAGGGGCATTATACACCGGGTTTGGCGAAGGCCGTTACGGGGGTATGAGTTTCCAGTTGGACAATAACTTAGAGATGAAGCTGAGGCCGAAGAAGTCAAAAGAGAATGTTGATACGACAGGTGAAAAACCGGAGTTTAAAAAGATCAGATTGGTGGATGGCTACGGTATTTCCACCAGCTACAACTTTTTTGCCGACTCTATGAAGCTGGCCCCTTTCCAGATGTATTTCCGTACCAACCTCTTTGATAAAATAAATATATCCGCTAATGCTACCATGGACCCGTACCAGACGGATGCAAGAGGAAGAAGCATCAGTAAATATGCATGGGAGGGCGGAAAGTTCAAACCGGGACGTATCACTACCGGCAGCGTTTCTGTTTCTTCCAGTTTCCAGAGCAAACCAAGAGACGAAAAGAAAGAGCAGCAGAAGCAGCAGCAACTGAATGCACTGAAGGGTGATGCGACTCTTCTCGGCGATCAGCAGCGGCTGATGGACTATATGCGGCAAAACCCCGCAGAGTTTGTTGATTTCAATATACCCTGGTCATTCAGTTTGTCGTATTCATTGTATTTCCGTGAACAATTCAAATCTGATTACAGCGGATTTGAAAAGATATTTACTTCTACCGCTAACTTCAGTGGCAACTTCAGTCTGACACCCAAATGGATGTTCAGTGTGAACGGCTACTATGATATCGACACCCGTACGTTGCAAACATTCCAGATGTCCATATCCAGGGAGATGCATTGCTGGCAGATGTCTATCAATGTAACCCCGATAGGTCCTTACCGTTATTTCAATTTTTCGATCAGCCCTAAATCGGGCATATTGCAGGACCTGCGCATCAACCGTACCCGGTCATTCTATACCGGTTACTGATCTTTATTTTTTACATAATACTCTTTCATCAGCAGGAACACTTTTTCTTTTAATTGTTCCGGAGACAGTTCGCCGGGGTCTACCGGCGCCAAAAAGTGCATGCGTAATTTCTGGGGAATGAAATAAAAAGACTTATGGACGGGCAAAGCTTTTTTTGTATTAAAGATAACAGCAGGAATAATGGCCGTATTGGTTTCAACGGCCAGTTTGAAGGCGCCATCATAGAATTTTTTCAACGGCTCATCAGTGCGGTTGCGCGTACCTTCCGGGTAAATGCACATGTGCATCCCCTTTTGCAATACCGCTTTCATTTCTTCAAAACTTTTTCGACGGCTTGTCTCACTTTTCCTGTCCACCAGTACCGATCCTTTACTGTAAAACCAGCCAAACAGCGGGATCTTTGCAAAAGAAGTTTTTGCAATTGTTTTATTGGCCCCCGGTATGAACGGGCAGGATAATGGAATATCCAGCAGGGAATTATGGTTGCAGGTGATAATGAATGGCCGCCCTTTTGCAAAATTTTCTTTGCCTGATACTTTCAAAGGACATCCTGCCAGGCGCAACCAAACCGACATCCATATTTTCGCTATCCTGATAAAGACAACGGTGCCTTTAGGGTCTGGTATCAGGTAAGTGAACATGGAGGGGATAAAGATGACCAGGAATGTTGCTACAAAACTTATAATGGCCCATACTGCCCATATACGCCCGGCTATTTCTTTTATTATTCTCATGTTATATTATTCCATGTCTGAGAAAATGGTTTGCAGCAACCCCGGCCACTCATCTTTTAATACGCTGTAGTAGATAGAGCTCCTCCGCCGGTTATTCCACATGGTCATGTGGCTGCGCAATACACCTTCTGCTATACCACCTACATTCTCTAATCCCTTCCTGGCCCTCGTGTTCTGTTCGTCTGTTTTGAATTCTATTCTTTCAAAATGCAGTTCTTCGAATGCATGACGCATCATCGCATACTTGGCATGTTTGTTCAGCCCCGTACTTCTGAAATCTTTGCCGAGCCAGCTCCAGCCGATCTCAGCACGCAGATCATAGATGGAAATATTTCCAAGGCTGCTGCTGCCTGCTATTTTCCCGGTTTGTTTATCAATGATCGTGAACGGCCTTCTTGTATTAGCGGCTTTGTCCGCAAAAGCCATTTCAAACCATCTTCTTAACTGGTCTTCATCGCCAAGGTTCAGCGAAAAATAATACCACATATCCGCATCCTGTTTTGCCAGGGCGAGAAATGTATCGTAGTCATCTACCCTGAGCGGTCTCAGTATAGCTCTTTTTGTTTCCAATGTCAGGCCAAATGGTATCATATAGTTTAAATTCAAAAGTAAAAAATGAATACGCTGTTTATGGGTTCTTAACTCCGGACTTCACTTCACAAACTCCAGTCCACCGGGTCAATTCCTTTGCTCACGAGGTACGCATTTGCTTTCGAGAAATGTTTGCAGCCAAAAAAGCCTGCATTCGCCGACAGCGGCGAGGGGTGAACGCTTCTAAGTATCAAATGCTTTGTTTCATCTATCAGCACTCTTTTTTCCTGCGCAAATTTTCCCCACAGTATGAATACTATATGCTCTTTCTGCTGCGATATTTTTTTGATCACCGTATCCGTGAATTCTGCCCAGCCGGTCTTTGCATGGCTCATTGGCTCCCCCGCACGAACAGTTAATGAAGCATTCAGCAAAAAAACTCCCTGCTGCGCCCAGTGTGTCAGGTTGCCATGGTTCGGGATCTTTATACCAATATCATCATGCAACTCTTTAAAGATGTTCACGAGTGAAGGGGGAGGAGGCACGCCATTCTGTACGGAAAAACAAAGTCCGTGAGCCTGCCCGGGGCCATGGTAGGGGTCCTGTCCCAATATCACCACCTTTACTTTGTCAAAAGGAGTTGTATTGAATGCATTGAAGATAAGCGGGCCGGGCGGGTAGATCGTTTTACCCTGTGATCTTTCTGTTTTCAAATGAAGAACCACCTGCTGGAAATAAGGTTTGCTGAATTCATCCCGGAGAATTGCCTTCCAGCTTTCTTCAATTTTTACATCCATGAATGATAATTGACTTTGGCTGCAAGCTAAAAAAAATTATCTTTGCCGCCTGTTCTTTTAAAAATGGTCCGGTAGCTCAGTTGAATAGAGCAACTGCCTTTAAGTATTGGAGCCTTAAACGGGAAACAAAACTGTTTAAGTGCATGCCACCGTATCGGTGAACTCTTCCCCGCCCCGGGCGGAATGACAACACCGAGGAAACTTTTGATCACTTTGATTAAATTGGCGGTATGATTAAACATCATACTAAAAACAAAGGCGATCTGGGTGTTTTGAAGGTTAAAGTTGACTTGTATCAGCAAGGTTTCCTTATCCTGTCTCCCGAAACAGAGCATTCTCCCTTTGATCTTGTAATTTATCGGGGCGGAATGTTCAAAACGGTGCAGGTGAAATTCAGGAATCTTGCTAAGAATGGTGTGCTGGAGATACCTTTCAGAAGTAGTTACAGTACTTCAAAAGGAGTAAGAACCAAATCGGTTGACAAAACACTGATTGATATCTATGCAGTGTATTGTCCGCAGACTGATGAGTGCTATTACTTTGATCCTGCAAAATTCAACAAGTCTATCACTTTAAGAGTAAAAACATCGCTGAATAATCAGAGGATGAGGACACATCCTGCATCTGATTTCAGAAAGGTTCCGTAGAGACTAAACGTGGCACACCTGCAATGGTGAAGTTATAGTCCAGACCACAAATCCCGTATTACGCGGGAGCGGTGAAAACCGTAGAGGGTAAGCTAAGCAGTAGGTCATTGGTTTGAATCCAATCCGGATCACAAAAAATCTCCCGTTTTCAGCGGGAGATTTTTTTATGGCATGGCTGCATGTATTTATCCCGGTACCCTGTTTTCGGCGTGGCCTGTTCCACTACATCCACATGCAGGCCATCCTACCGGAAAGAAACAACTGCCGCCGGTCATAAGATAACAGGCAAACTCCATTATTTTTGAGCTTTAATTGCACATGATGCCTACCATATTCAATTACGGAACAGACAGGCTGACCACAGGAATAGCTGTTGCCATTGCTTCCGGAAAATGCAAGGGAGTATTGAATGAAGAAACTACCCGGAAAATAAAGAAAAGTGAACAGGATGTAGCACAGATCGTAGAAAAGGGAAGGACCGTCTATGGTATCAACACCGGTTTCGGCATTCTGTCGAATACTAAAATATCAGAAGAGGATACAGCGACACTGCAATATAAGATACTGCAGAGCCATAGCGTGGGTGTAGGCGACCCGATACCGGCGGAGATAGCAAAGATCATGCTCATCACCAAAGTAGAGGCACTGGCAAAAGGGTTTTCCGGTGTGCGGGTAGAAACCATTGAAAGGATCATCTGGCATATAGACAATGACGTGATACCTGTAGTGCCTGCGAAAGGAAGTGTGGGCGCATCAGGTGACCTGGCGCCGTTATCGCATTTGTTTTTACCATTGATCGGGTTGGGTGAAGTGTTTTACAAAGGCGTACGATACAAGGCACAGGAAGTACTGAATATATTTTCATTGTTCCCTGTTCAGCTTGGACCCAAAGAAGGACTGGCACTGATCAACGGTACGCAATTTATCCTTGCCTATGCGGTAAAAGCAGTACAACGAATGCATAATTGCCTGGAGGCCGCCGACATCATCGGGGCCATGAGCTTAGAAGCACTGACCGGTACTAAAGCACCTTTTGATGAACGGCTGCATGAACTGCGCCCCTATAGCGGAAGTAAATTAGTAGCGCAACGATTGCGGTTATTGTTGCATGATTCTGATATCATGCAAAGCCATGTGGACTGTGGCCGGGTACAGGACCCTTATTCCCTTCGCTGTATGCCGCAGGTGCACGGCGCTTCCCGCAACGCATGGCTCCACCTCAAAGAACTGACGGAAACAGAATTGAATTCCGTTACGGATAACCCTGTTATCTTTTCAGCCGACGATACGATCAGCGGGGGCAACTTTCATGGCCAGCCCCTGGCATTGCCATTAGATTATGCCTGTTTTGCCGCTGCGGAAGCTGGTAATATCAGCGACCGCCGTTGTTATTTATTGCTCGAAGGCAAATGGGGATTGCCGATGCTACTGATGAAGAATGTAGGATTGAACAGCGGTTTTATGATCCCGCAATATACCACGGCAGCATTGGTGACCGAGAATAAAACATTATGCTTTCCAGCCAGTGCAGATAGTATCCCTACATCACTGGGGCAGGAGGACCATGTGAGCATGGGCAGCATCAGCGGCAGAAAACTGAATCGTGTGCTGGATAATCTTGAATTCATTCTTGCTATCGAACTGATGAGTGCCTGCCAGGCCATTGAATTCCGCCGTCCTTTAAAGAGCAGCGGGATATTGGAGTTCGCACATGACTATGTTCGCCTTTCTGTCAGTTTTGCTGAAGAGGACAGAATATTTGCCGAAGACATCAAAAAGATCACGGAGATCATCCATGATTTCTCATTTGTAGAGAAGGTGAATGAGTTTGCAAAAGGGAAGGGTGTAAGCCTGAACAACAGTTTCGTGGAATTTCAACCATAGAGGTCATCTTAACAACAGGCTTCGTAAAGTAAGAAGGCTTTTGTTATCTGTAGTAACTCTTGTCATGCCGGCGGTCTCCGTGTTCGATTGTATTGGGTAGGGTATCAGGAAGGGGTACAAATACTTTCCCTTACTCAAACCATCGCATGCATCCGCATTGCCGACTCCAATGCCAGCGTGATCATCTTGTCCAATGATCTTTCCCGCTGGTCAATGCTCATCTTTTCATGTGTGGG
This sequence comes from Chitinophagaceae bacterium, assembly GCA_016787085.1. GTDB lineage: Bacteria > Bacteroidota > Bacteroidia > Chitinophagales > Chitinophagaceae > VBAT01. The sequence continues at coordinate 308,176 of JAEUVJ010000053.1, forward strand.
TATAACGTCCGATACGGTCAGCAGGCAAGCGGCTGTTTTATGGAGGTATTGTGCATTAGCAAATAAAGCAAAGGCTTCCATCTCTACGGCCATGCAGTTATGTTCGATCACGATCTCCGGCATGCCGCTGGTAGCCCGGTAGAATATATCGCTGGAGTGGATATTGCCTTTACGAATGTCCACATGCTGCAGGAGCGCTGTTTCATTAATGATATCATACGCTTTTCCCTGGTGGGAGATGCTGTTCTTTTCAAAATCGAACGCATACTTTGCATAGGTGGATTCGCTGCAGGCTTTATCAACATTGATCACATCATATAATTTGACAGAAGGCATATACGACCCGCAGGTACCGATCCGCATGATACATTCCACATTGTATTGTGTATAAAGTTCGTAAGAATAGATCCCAATAGAGGGGCAGCCCATGCCGCTGGCACCGACAGTGACCGGTGCACCTTTATATAGCCCTGAAAAAAAGAAGGCATTGCGGGTGCTGCTGACCAGCACCACTTCTTCGAGCATTTTATCGGCAATGTATTTAGCACGCAACGGATCACCGGGCATAAGGACAACGGGTGCAATCTCTCCGGGTTCGGCGCTGATGTGGATACTCATCTGGTCGGTTTAATGTTGGTTTGATACAATGAAGGTATAGGTTTTCCTGTTTTTATAAATACCTTCTTTGTGGTATATGACGAAAATATAATCATATTATAATAATAAGAGCTCCGCACAAAGTTGCACAAAAGTGATAAGCCGTAAGGATGCCGTCATTTCTATAACCTGAAAGTAAAAACCGGCCAGTCTTGTCCTGACGGCCGGTTTCAGAATGTATAGAGGTCTTATTGTTTTTTCAGCCGCTGGTACGTCTCCACGGCCTTACTGCCGTCGGGCTCTGTAATGGTCTGCGTGAATTCATCTGTCCCTTTCATCTCAACGGCAATATCAAAGTCTTTTCCCCTTATCTGGTTATACGTTGAGACCATCATGGATTCTTTTACTTTGTCATTACCCGTCATGGTAAACTTGCCGAAACCAACACCCGTATGATTTTTATTCAGCGAATCCGTATAAGAATGTCCCCAGATCACATGCCCTGCATAATAGGCTTTGTATTGGATCATCTTTTGAGCAGAGGTATCTTTTCCGTTAATGTACCAGGCGGCTGTAAGTTTCCATACGCCATCCAGCGGGCTCGTTACATCACTGCCTGCGTTATCATATTCTTCGGTCAGGGTGAAGGTCTGCCCGTTGAATTCTATATCCGGGATGATCTGTTTGTAACCCTTTTTTGTTTTATCAATGGTCAGTTTGTAGTTCCTTGACGTTTCATTTTTGCTGGTATCTGATGCGCTGAAGATCACATGCTCTGTTATCGTATCTATCATACTGCTGTAAGTACCCACTCCGAAGGCGCTGGCAGAATCGGCCGGATCCACGTTGGCATACATCATGTGATCAGGGGTAAAGATCTTTAACTGTTGCAGGGTGGTGTAGGTCGTATCTGTCTGCTCACTTTTGACAGATTGAGAAAGCATTTTGTAAGACCCGGTCATACTTACATTTTCGGTTTTATCAGCGCTGTTGCAGGCGGCAAGCACAATTAATGCTAAGACTACGATGATTCTCATGTTGATCGGTTTTGTAGTTAAACAATAAAATGAACGGGCCGGATGGATAAGGTGACAAAGAAGTATTTGGAGAGGGCGGGTAAAATCTCTAACCTAATGTAAACAAATTGCAGAAGTAAATATATAAATAAAGGCTTTTTATTTTGTCAGGCTTAATTTTGTATGGCTTGTTTATCCGGCCATAAACCGGAAATTTGATTTTTATCATCTACAATTTGCTGTCTAATTCATCTCTATATGAGTACTGCTGTAAAAACACAATACGATCCGGTTAAATATAAGACTCCCACCGGCAGTCAACTAGCCTGCAAAGGATGGATACAGGAAGCCGCTTTACGGATGTTGCTGAATAACCTTAATCCGGAGGTGGCCGAGCGGCCTGATGACCTGATCGTATATGGCGGCCGTGGTAAAGCGGCCCGCAACTTTGAAGCATTAGACAATATCATCAAAGCACTAAAGGTGCTGGAGAATGATGAGTCATTACTGGTACAATCCGGCAAACCTGTGGGCATACTCAGAACACATAAAGATGCACCGAGGGTGCTCATCAGTAATTCGCAGCTTGTTCCCAACTGGGCCAACTGGAAACATTTTGATGAACTGGAACAAAAAGGCCTGATGATGTATGGCCAGATGACGGCTGGAAGCTGGATCTATATCGGTTCGCAGGGGATCGTTCAGGGAACCTATGAGACCTATGCAGCGGCGGCCAATAAACATTTTGGCGGTACATTGAAAGGTACATTGAATGTAACGGCAGGTCTGGGTGGTATGGGTGGCGCACAGCCACTCGCTATTACCATGAACGAAGGCGTGGCTTTGATAGCTGAAGTGGAAGAATGGCGTATTGATAAGCGTATCGAAACAAGATACCTGGATGAGAAACATACCAGCATTGACGATGCTATCAATGCAGCTATGCATTACCGCCGTGAAGGAGAGGCAAAGAGCATCGGTGTCCTGTGTAATGCGATCCATTTATTGGACAGGCTAATGCAACGGGATATCATCCCTGATACACTCACCGACCAGACATCGGCGCATGACCCGCTGATCGGTTACGTTCCGCATACATTGACCAATGAGCAGGCCAATGTATTACGTGAGCAAAACCCTGAAGAATATATCCGGCGCAGTTATGAAAGCATGCACCTGCATGTACAGCTCATGCTGCAACTGATGGATAAAGGAGCCATCACGTTTGATTATGGCAACAACATCCGCGCAAGAGCACAGGAGTACGAACAGAAACACCCGGAGGCCAGTATGGAAAACCTGAAGACAAAAGGCAGGTGTTTCGGTTTCCCCGGATTTGTACCCGCATATATCCGCCCTCTCTTTTGCGAAGGTAAAGGCCCGTTTCGCTGGGCAGCGCTGAGTGGCGACCCGAATGATATTGCCGTGACGGATGAAGTGATCGCCGGTTTATTCCCGGAGAATACATCGCTTCTGCGCTGGTTAAAACTTGCGAAAGAAAAAATTGCCTTCCAGGGATTGCCGGCACGCATCTGCTGGTTAGGACAAGGTGAAAGAGAAAAAGCAGGTTTAGCATTTAATGAATTAGTAAGAACAGGAAAAGTAAAAGCACCGATCGTGATCGGGCGTGATCATTTGGATACGGGTTCTGTTGCATCTCCCAACCGGGAAACGGAAGCGATGCTGGATGGCAGTGATGCCGTAGCCGACTGGCCGATCTTGAATGCATTGGTGAATACGGCTGGCGGCGCCTCATGGGTATCCTTGCATCATGGTGGCGGGGTAGGGATGGGGTATAGCATCCATGCGGGCATGGTCATTGTAGCAGATGGTACGGATGATGCCGAAGCAAGATTGAAAAGGGTATTAAGGAATGATCCGGGTATGGGGGTAATAAGACATGCGGATGCGGGATATGATGTAGCGAAAGATACTTTGAGCAAGAATGGATTGGATTATAAGGATAGGTTGAAATAAATTTATCGCTTGCTTAAAAACTTCTATGCAAATAGGAATAGGTCAGTTTGAAATTCACCACCCTTCCTTCGTCAGGGCAGGCTGCGAAGCATAGACACATAGGCGGTAAAACTATGTGCTCCCATGTGTCTGTGGTAAAAAAAGGAAGAATTCAGGCTGAGCCCATTATTCCCAGCAGAGATTGAAAAGAAACAACTCCTCCCACTATTTATCTTTGCTCCCAAATTAGTAATACATGGAACTCGGCATCAGCATGTTTGGCGATAATCATTATGATAAGAATGGTAAACCACAGTCTCCCGGTCAGCGGCTGCAGGAACTTATTGAAGAAATCAAACTGATGGATGAAACAGGCCTGGATTTCTTTGGTATCGGGGAGCATCATCGTCCTGATTATGCGGTATCGGTGCCCGAGATCATATTGGCAGCCGCAGCGACAGTAACGAAGCATATCAAACTCGGCAGTGCCGTGAATGTGCTGAGTTCTTCTGATCCTGTCAGGTTGTACCAGAGTTTTGCGATGATTGACCTGATCACGAACGGCAGGGCAGAACTGGTAGCAGGCCGCGGCAGTTTTATTGAATCATTTCCTTTGTATGGATATAACCTGCAGGACTATGACGAGTTGTTTGAAGAAAAATTAGAGCTGCTGGTGAAGATCAACCGGGAGAACCCCATTACCTGGAAAGGCAAGCACCGGGCGGCATTGAACAATCAATTAGTATTGCCCCGTGCTGTGAATGACAGCTTAGATATCTGGGTAGCGGTAGGCGGTACACCTGAAAGTGTGCTACGGGCAGGCAGGCTTGGCTTACCGGTGATCTTTGCGATCATTGGCGGCAACCCGGCACAGTTCACACCCTTGTTTGAGTATTATAAAAAGGTGTACGATCATTTTAAACATGATCAGAACAGCTTCCGTACAGGCGTGCACATGCATGCTTTCTTTGGAGAGAGCAGCCAACAAATAGCTGATGAATATTATCCTGTTTACTCTGCACAAATGAACAGGGTAGGGAGCAGCCGTGGCTGGCCACCCTATCAGCGTGACCAGTATGATACAGGCCGCAGCCAGGGTGGTCATTTGATCATCGGTGATGCAAATGAAGCGATTGATAAGATATTATACCTGCAGGAATTGTTCGGTCTTTCCCGTTTTTCAGCACATATAGATGTAGGCGGACCATCACATGCATCGTTAATGAAATCCATTGAGATATTCGGTACCAGGGTCGCCCCAAAGGTGAGGGAAGCGCTGGGGAAGAGGCAGGAGTTAAGAATTGAGAGTTAAGAGGTCGGATGTTAGCCCTTCGTTCATTTCATTCACGGAGATCAACAGTTCATGCCTGAACAGGTTGATACAGGATTATCCGTTATACATCTTTGCGGTTAATTATCATTAACCAGCAAAACAGTTTCTATGCATATTCAATTGCCGCATACTATTATCAGCGGAGGCGAGAAGATCACATTTGAAGAGTTGTATGTAAAGGATGGTGTTGAAATACTGCAAGGGCATATCGAAGTGCAGCCAAAGGCTGGCCCTCCTATGCACACCCATCACAGGCAGGATGAAATATTTACTGTTGTATCCGGAAAAATGGCCTACCAGGTAGCGGGAGAAGCACCGAAGTATGCTTATCCGGGTGAAACAGTGACCATCAAAGCCGGAATTCCGCATAAATTCTGGAATGCCGGTGAGGAACTGCTGGTATGTAAGGCTTATGTTACACCGCCGGATAATTTCGTGTTTTTTCTTTCTGCTGTTTACGACTCTATCAATGCCAATAACGGAAGACCCGGTATGTATGATGCGGCCTTCCTGTTGAGTCGCTATAAGTCGGAGTTTGCCATGAACGAGATCCCTTCTTTTGTTCAAAAGTTGATATTCCCGGTTGTATTATTCTTTGGCAACCTGCTGGGAAAGAATAAAAAGTTTGTAGGGGCGCCTGTGGCGGTCAGATGAAGATAGGTTAAGTTCCTGTGTCAGCTATAATTCCCGCCCGGGGCATTAACGCCTTCCCTGCATTTTACCTGCTGCATCTTTTGAATGAATAGCGAAAGAAGTGTTTTTCTTTCCGTCTGCACATTCTTATCAAAGTAATCCAACTTTGAAAACTTAGAATGTATTTCATCCAGTTCTGCATCTCCCGTAAAATCTACTATTTTTTTCATGATCATTTCGGCCGTGAATAAATAGGTGGTGTCAACTGTGATCAACCCTTTTTTCAATATACCCAGCGCAATAGCATCATCAATGCCTTTTGTGATATCCACCAAGGCGAGATCATAATAGTCAAGGGTGTCCACATGCAATAAGGCTGAGAACAGTCGTTGTTTTTGCTGTTTGTTAAGGTAAATGTCTTTGCGGCGGCGATCATTATTATCATAGTAAGACATGAAATCATTGCCCGGAGAAAGCTCATATATCCCTTCCCATCGGGTGGCTTTATTTTCGCTGCAGGTAACCAGCCAGTCCAGAATTTTTTCTTCCTGATCTTTTCCTTCTTTAGTTTGCAATATCTGCTGCATTTCCCTGATCCTTGTTGTATAGAGCCGAAAGCCTTCCTCTGTCAGGCCATGTTTTACTCCGTATGATAATGCAGGAACGGAATAGCCGTCGCCCTTTTTTGTTTTATCAAGAAAAGCCAGGACATCTTCATTTTTATAAAAGACACCTGGGGCCGGACAGATCATTCCACCGGCGAAATGCACTTTAATTTTTGTATCCTTCAGATGGCCCTGGATGCTCTCTTTTATTTCAATGATGGCGAAATCGGTTTCCCAGGAATTATAATCCTTTTTACTGCTTTTTTCTTTACCTACTTCCAGCACTTTACCGCGGATGATGTATTCGCTCTCTTTAATCAGCATACGAAGGGGCCTGGGATCAATCGGGTAGTATGCGAAAAGCTGGATGGATAAAACCAGACACAAAAAGGTGATTGTTGCCTTAAGCATGATGGTAAGGTTTAGGTTGTTAATAGAACGCCGAAAACAGGAGCGGCATTACATAATTAAAGAATTATTTTCTAACTAAAACCTAAAGTGGCAATGCCGGGCAGGTATGCACAAAAAAACTCCCGGCCATAGACCGGGAGTTTCTGGTATATTAGAAAGATCAAACCGTAATGTCAGTTCACTGCCAGTTCCGTGTATTGCTTGCTTGTTTTGTCAATAATATAACCGCTGATCCAGCCTACATAGGCAAAGCGGGGAAAGATGAATTTCTTGTTGGGGTTCATCGTATTCACCTGCCGTATCAATTCGTCTAACCAGATGGCGCCGGAGAGCATGGCTTTCTGGTCGTAGGTATTCGCCACCCTCCTGATATTAGCCTGCGATGCGGCGGCATCTTCTGCACTCATCATTTTATTCAGGTCAGGCTTCAGCAGGTTGTCATAGTCGGAATAGACCAAATCGCGGAACCTCGAAATATCCTGGTGAGTGAGTTCCACATGATTTTGCCTGATCATTTCGGGATGCATCAGTGAAGCAATGGACCAAACGATACCACCGGAGAGATAAACGATATCTCTTGTTTTGAAATCTCTTTTATCCATAAAATGGTTCACCATGCTGCGGCGAAGGCTATCGGTGATCAGTTTTTCAGCAGTAAGCCTGAAGTCCTCAAGACTTTGATTGCCCTGCGCTTTTGATTCGACCAGGCGCTGGAATGATTTGGTGCCCCAGGGGAAAGTAACCGGAATGAATGCCCGGCCGGCATTGAGATAACCGCCTTTGGTATTACCACTGCCCACATCAAGCTGATTGGCGGAAAGCCGGTTTACCTGTGGTACGATGCCTTTGAAACTCAGTTGTGCTTCTTCATCAACAGTGACATAGCCGATCTTTATCTGAGGGTCGAGTTCTCTGGGCCGTATGATATTGGCAAAGTATTCGACCTTTTTGTATTTGTCGAGGTCCTGTTTCAGACCGCTGCTGATCACAATGTGTGTGCGGGATGCAGGCACCTGGTATCTTTTCCGTAGTATGCTGTAGAGCAATGTGATGGCATCAAATGTTTCTTTTTCGCTCTGGTAAGAAAGGGCGGCGGCATCAGTATTGATGGATGTGTCTAATTTCAGGTTATAATCGTTTTCTCCGTTGCCCAGCTTTACTTCGATTACACTTAGTTTGATGCCCCTGGCGCCGATCTCGATACCGGCATACAATTCTCCAAAACCCTGTACGTTCTTCTTCAATGTTTTTAATACATCGGCAATGACCGTGTAGCCAAGTGAATTGTACAGTTTGATGGCCTTGTCATACGATTCTATTGCCAGGGTCTGCTGTTTGGTTTTGTTATAAAGGTTGCCAAGTCCTTCATAGGCCTGGGCCAGGTGATAATTGTTCTTCGAGGCTTTGGCATTCAGGAGAGCTTTATTGAAATACTCTTCAGCCGCTTCATATTGCTGGGCTTCCATCAGGGTGGTGGCCGTTTTCAGAATGCGGTAGGTCGGCTGAGTTTGATTTTTTGCGGGCTGTTGTGCAACCTGTGCCAGAGTCATGTTACTGCAGGCGAGGAGGAGTAACAGGGCAGGTACCAATTTACGGAATGACATGTTCTGTTTGTTTAAAGTTAAAGACACACTTTATTCGGCTACTTCAAGGGGAACATGGACTGTGGCAACAAATGTAAAAGATTCAATAGCCGGCTTTGACAAGGGGCTTTGGCAGTTGTGAACAGCTTTTCAACATGTTTTTGAACAATCGCGGGCAGATCGTTGATAACCAAAAATAAAGCCCCGTTTCAATAAGATGAAACGGGGCTTGTGTAACATTTTCTGATCAGCGTTTTCCGGCAAGGTAGATGCGGTGCAGCGCCAGTGATGAGCAGGCGAGGCCTGCAGCCACTACCAGTGTCCTGACCCAGTTCATCGAACTCCATTGCTGCCATACCATTTTCAGTTGTTCAGCGTCAGGCCGCCCTTCATTAAAGAACATGATGTCATTCCTCGGGTAGAAGAAGAGGAAGGTCATTCCTTCCGCTACCAGGTAGCAGACCAATGCGGCGATCAGCAGGGCACGAATGTTTTTTCCGGATTTCCAGAAAAGGACTAAGCTGATAAGGCCGAGTAATTGGTTCATTGGCGAGAACACCCGGAAATAATTGCCGGGGTTTGAGGCTTTGAAATATTGCCTGGCTACTTCTATGGAATGGGGTATATCGCTGCCCCATGATGCCACATCTACTATAGAAGTATAAATGTTGGTCAGCATCGCACCGGATGCAATGACGATCGAGAGATAAAGAAATGTAAGTTTCATGATTTTTTTTACTGCAAAAATGCTATGTCGCCCGGCGAAAGAATTGTATATAAAGGACATTCTTACCCGAAGAGATGGGCGGGCATATCACTTTTTTGCCGGCGGTAATCACCGGGAGTGATGCCGGTATAGTCCCTGAACTCACGAATGAAATGAGCCTGGTCATAAAAGCCACATTCATAGCCCACCGATGTCAGTGTTTCTTTGCTATGATGCAGCCATCGTACTGAGTGGAGATAGCGTTTATAACCGATAAGTGACTCAGTTGACATGCCAAAGAGATCATTTGATCTCCGGCTGAGCTGCCGTACGGAATAACAGAAACGGCTGGCCAGACCGGTCACGGCTCCGGCAGGTGAGGTATCGTGCAGGTAAGAAGAAAAAGCAAGTTCCTGTTCGCTAAAGGCTGATTGTTTTTTTCCGGCCCATTGATATATGATAGTAACACGTTGCTGAAAGGTGACCGCTTCCGCTAACTGGTGCCAGAGACTATCAAAATCTTTGCTGATCAGTGTAAGATCAGTAACGGAATTAAGAAACATGCCGGGAGGGACAGCTAATAGTTTTTTTACCGCAAGCGGGTTAAGCTCAATCCCGAAAAAGAATTGATGTGCCGGTGTCTTAAGATAGAGCGGCGTACTGTTCATGCCATTGATAAAACACCGGGGCGTGTCAGCTTTTTCATTTAAGGAAGAATGGCTGAAAGCCGGCGCTTCCGAAAAACTGAAGATGAGCTCTATGACGCCTTTGGGTAAAATCGTTTCATGGCTGTAAGAAGGAGTACCTTCCATCTGCCAGGCCGAATTCACCAACTGGCGAATGTTTGTGTTATCGCTTACCCAAAATGCAGTGTTCATACTTTCTGGCGTTGTTCTATTCATGCCCGTTTGCTTACGGGTACCTGCGGAATTGTTTCATTTTTCCAATGAAAGATGTTGGTAGCATACCGGGCTGCCGAATGGTTTTGCTCATACATACATCCCCTGTTCTCAAAACAGGAAGCGCATTTCTTTTCGCTGCAAGGCTCGTTTTGTACGGCAGTTGGTTCCTGCCGGTCGTTTGTTGAATTTTTCATAAAAATGATAAGGTTAATGGTCACCACAATATTACTATGTGCAAGAATCTTAAGCCAGCACAAGAGACCTGAATTGAAGAAACCGGTCAATGAACTGAATAACGCCGGGTGTAAAAAAAATTTCCAGGTTAGGGGTAAAGACCTGCCAGGTTGTTGTATAGTAAATTAAACAACCTTTACAATGAAAAGACAAGTAAGAGCGGGTATCACCGCAGTGCTCATGCTGTACAGCATGATTTCGATAGCGCAGGAAAAGAAGATGAACACATTATTTGACAGGAAACTGAGGTATTCGGGCGGGTATGGCACCCTCACCAATAAGCTCACTACTATCCGGGGCGATTTTGCCAATATATCGGGTATTTATGGAGGCTGGTTCATCAATCACCAGTTCATGATCGGCCTGGGAGCAGCCGCTTCTACTAACAATATCAAAGTACCGTTGCAATACAGCACCGACCCGTCACAGAACAGGACCTATCAATATGGCCAGTTCGGGTTGATGACAGAATATGTGATCGCTTCGCACAAAACCTTTCATGTCGTATTGCAGGCATTTGGCGGGGCAGGGTTTACCATGCAATACCAGCGGCACAGGTGGCCTAGCAACCCGGTCATTGATGATGTGACTGATGAGAACTGGTTCGTGGTGGCAGAGCCGGGTGTGCAGTTAGAAATGAATGTATTCAAGTGGATGCGTTTCAGCCCCGGTGTATCTTATCGTGCAGCCTTTGGCAGTGATGCAGCCGGTTTGAAAGACAAAGATCTGAGTGCTGTATCGTATAATGCTACTTTGAAGTTCGGAAGATTCTAAATGAAGCAGGGCTATTCGGTATCATCTTATCGTGCGCTACAGGAAAATAAGATGCAACGCCCCGGCCCTGCGGCAGTACACAGTTACGTTGTTTCACTGATCCTCTTTTTGATCAGACTGCTTCGCTTCCGGTTACAGGCAGGATGCCATCTGCCGGAACAGAAGGGTTCTTATGGGTTATGATATCACCGGGTGGAGAAAAAAGGAATCTGATCTTTCTTTTCCATCCCCTGATACGTAACAACTGGTGAAACATGTACCTGTATTCATGCAGTAAAATTGTTACAGGATTGTGGGTATAAATATTATGGGTTATACCATAAACGGGTTTCTCTCTCTCAGGTGCATATGTGCCGAAGAGACGATCATAAATGATCAGAATCCCACCCATGTTCTTATCCAGGTATTGCGGATTGCTGGCATGATGTACCCTGTGATTGGAAGGTGTATTAAAGATCAGGTCCAATGCACCGAGTTTCCTGATTCTTTCTGTATGGATAAGCACATTGTGCAAAGTGGTAAGCGAGTCGAAGAACAGGATCATCCAGGGAGGAATACCAAACAGACAAAGCGGCGACCAGAATAAGAAACGGTAGAGAACATGAATACAGCTTACCCGGAAGCCGACAGATATATTATACTCCAGGGAAGAATGATGGGTGACATGGGCCGCCCAGAATAAGCGGGTCTTATGCCCCAGCAGGTGATAGAGATAGATCACAAAGTCGCAGGATAAAAAACCGGCTATCCACAGACCCGCTGAAAGTTCAGGGGCGAAAAAAGTATAAGTGTACACCCAGGAGAAAAAGACAAATGAGACCCCTTTCATAAAAAGCCCGGTCGCTAATGTAGATAACCCAATAGCCAGGTTGGCCAGCATATCTTGTATGATCCGTTTGCTGGCCTGCACTGTAATCGCAACCACCAGTTCGATTGCGAATATGGTGAGAAGCAGGAATATTCCGATCCGCTCGATCTCAGGCATATCGTAAATTAATTTTTTTGGAATGCCTGTACAATTTTTCCCGGCTGATTTATGTCAGGATGTTATTTTTTGAAAAAAATCACCGCCGCCCCGATGAGTGTGAGTACGATCACCACTTTGCGGAAGTGGTTGTCTTTGATACGCTGTACTATTTTTAATCCTGTCCAGAAACCCAGCGCCAACGCCGGGAGCAGCAGCAGATCAATTTGCAAACTGGACGCCGTGATATTTCTCCAGTACAATACCTGGAAAGGAAGCTTGAATAAATTCATGATTAAGAATAGCCAGGCTGCCGTGCCAATAAAATCATTTTTCGGCAGGCGCATGGCGAGAAAATAAAGATTCGAGAATGCGCCGGCCAAATTTCCGAGCATAGTGGTGATACCTGCTACCACACCAGTACCGGCGGCAAACACAGGATGCGAAGGTACATTTGCAGACTTGCGGAATTCCAGGGCAAGCATGATGATCACCGTCAATATAATGATGGCTGCCATGATCTTTCTGAAAATGGCTTCGTTCAGATCCTTACCGGCATACACACCAATCAGGATACCTGCAGCCATCCAGGGAATCAGTTTCCAGAAATGTTTCCATTGTGCATGACGGTTGTAATACCATACCGCTGCAATATCTGCCACACACAATAAAGGCAACACGATCCCGGTGGAAGCTTTGCCACCGAAGACGAGGGCCATCAGGGTCACATTGAGCATGTCAATACCTTTCAGACCGGCTTTGGCCAGCCCTATGATAAAGGCGCCGGAAAAAATAAGTAACAGGTTGCCCGTTGAATAAACTGAAAGTGCATCCATATTGCTCAGCAGGGTCTGAAGATACGTCAAATGATATCTTTGGCCAGCCAGTCACTCAAAGAAACTGCTGTTGACATAAAATGCAGGCTCCCGGTCCGGAGTGACCTTTACCTTTGCTTCAAATACATCCGCATGCGTACATTCTTTTTATATCTCCTGTTGATAATAGCTTATTGCCAGTTCACTTCCTGCCATTCCCCTTCAGCCGAAAAATGTTTTAATGTAGCTATACTGAACTGTAATACGATCCATGACTTTGCCGGCCGGGGCCTGTTCCGGGAGATGGAAAGTCCTTCCGTAAAAATGGTAAATGGAGATGTGAATAACCTGGTTGCTATGAAGAGGAAAGAAATGGTGGAAGCGAAAATAGAAACGGTCGCAACAAATTATAATAAAGTGAAGCAATTGAAAGAAATGGAAGATACCAAAGAGATGCTCCGGGCTTCATTAGCCTTGTATGAATATGTGCTGCCTGTCTATAAACAGGAATATATGGAACTGGCCCGTCTTTATGATGAAGGTGCTTCCGAAGAATCTGTCACCTCATACATAGAGTCCATCCAGGATAGATATTACAGCGGTTTTGCAGGCCTGTATGATCAAATGGTGGCTGCAGGAAAACTGTACGCCGGTAAACACAATATACAGGTGAACTGGGATGTACGGACATCACCCCGGTAGTGAATGTACTCTGCCTATTTATTTCCGGATATGGATGGATGTGCCGGTCCGGATGCCGGACCGGCTTAAAAAAAAATCTGCTACTTGATTCCCTGCAAGAAGAAGATAAAAAAACCATGGCAGGGGTAAGTGTATTCCCCGCCTATATTTGATATAGCCTGTTAAATCTCCCCGTCTTAACCATCAATCGGCCCGGTTCGTTTATTTTTACAGTATTCACGGCTGATGATAAAAACTGCCTGTGCCGTGACTGTAAAGAAACTTATATGACATACCCTGGAGAAACGGAATTTGAAATGTTTGGTCTTTTTGAAATGACACCCGATCTTGTTTGCATAGTGGGAAAGGACGGATATTTCAGGCAGGTCAACCCGGCTGTTATCAGCAAGCTGGGTTACACGGCGGATGAATTGTTTTCCCGGCCTGTGTCTTCTTTTATTCATCCCGACGATGCGGAATATACAAGCAGGGAAAGAAGTAAATTATTAGAAGGAAAAACGCTGCTTAATTTTCAGAACCGCTATGTCACCCGGAGTGGTAATGAAGTGTGGCTCGAATGGACCTCTGTGTATTTACCGGAGAAAGAGATCGTCTTTGCGATCGCAAAGGACATCACAGAGCGCAAACGAAAAGAAAAGGAGGTGGCAGTGATGTATAACCGGTACAAAAGCCTCGCTACACATTTTAAGAGCCGTATCGAGGAAGACCGGAAATACCTTGCCTATGAGTTGCATGAGGAACTGGCACAACTGGCAGCTGTGATAAAGATGGATGTGGCCTGGATCTACCAGCATGGACCGGGTGAAGCAACAGAAGCAAGGGAAAGGGCGGAAAATGCATTGATATTATCTGACCTGCTCATCAGGACGATCAGGAGGGTATCATTTTCGATCAGCCCGAATATGCTGGATGATCTTGGCTTCAATGCGACGCTTGAATGGGAGTGCAGGGAATTTTCGATCCTGAATGGCATACCTTGCCATTTTACCAGCCGTTGCAATGATAAAGCCCTGACCCGGGAGGTTCAAATGGATCTCTTCAGGATATGCCAGGAAGCACTTGGCAATGTCATGGAACATGCGGAAGCCAAAAATGTAAGCATTGATGTGAATGATGACGACCATACAGTAACTCTCCGTATCTCCGATGATGGGAAAGGTTTTGACACCGGCGGATTGGCCCTGTCGGCAGGGTTACAGCACATGCGGCAACTGGCTGTTTCTATCAATGGGCAACTGGTAATACAAAGTGAGCCAGGTAAAGGGACGGTGGTCACGGCCGTGATCCCGGGATCATAGAATATCCCTTTCTTTATTGCAGTCAGCCCGGTTACATATGATCTTTGCTAATTTAGCAGCAGGCTGACTAAAATATTTGCAATATGAAACGATCATTATTCTTCATCAGTTTCTTCCTGTTTTCTTTTTTTTCAAGGGCTCAGTACGACAACTCCGCAGATAAGATACCGGTACTCATCCGTTGCGATGATATTGGTATGTGTCATGCCGTGAATATGGCTGCCAGGCAGGTATTGGAAACGGGTATGCCTGTTTCTATGTCCGTAATGGTGCCTTGTCCCTGGTTCACAGAAGCAGCAGAACTATTAAAGCAATACAAGAATGTTTCCGTAGGCATACACCTGACCTTAAATTCAGAATGGAAGAATTATCGCTGGGGGCCGGTAACCGGTGCACAGGCCGTGCCTTCCCTGGTTGATTCTTTCGGACATTTTTTTCCTTCACGCAGTAAATTGTTTGGCAATAATCCTCAACTCAGCGAGATCGAAGCAGAACTCCGTGCCCAGATCGAAAAAGCATTAAAGGCGGGGCTTAAAATTGATTATCTCGATTATCACATGGGTGCTGCCGTACAAAATATACAAACGAGAGCTATTGTCGAAAAACTGGCAGCGGAATACAAGGTGGGTATTTCCCGTTATTATGATGAGGTGGATGTGGATGGTGGTTATTCTGCTCCTGTTGCCGGTAAACTGGATACGCTGTCTGTCAAACTCCGTTCCCTGCAACCCGGCGGTACCAAGTTATTCGTTTTTCATATTGGGCTTGATACTCCCGAAATGAGTGCGATGGAAGACCTTAATCCTTCCGGGCCAAAAGATATGAGCAAGCACCGGAATGCAGAATTGAATGCGTTGATCTCTCCATCATTTCAGAAACTTCTGCATGACCCGAAATACCGGTTAGTTAACTATAAGATGTTAAAAGAAGAAAAGGGATTGGAAAGTATGAAGAGGCCGTGAGCAAACTGATTTTTCGTTGTACCTGATTAGAAATGGCAGAAAAGCAATTTTCAGGGTGAGTGATCGTTATAGCTGTAGACATTGGTATTGTATCAAAACTCACTGAATCATGAGATCCCTTATCTTAACCGCTTTGCTGCTTTCGTCATTTATCCATTTTGGCCAGGATGCACCGGGCAGGAAACTAACTGCCGAAACAAAGGATCATGAATACACCGGAAAAGCAAAGATCGGTTTTAAGGCGGGCTTTAACCGGAGTCATGTAAAAGGTCATGATCTGAGCGGGGCAAAGACCGGTTATATCGGGGGTGAATTGTATGCCGGCTTTTTTTTTGATATTGGACTGAGCCGTTCATGGAGTATTGAGAACGAGTTGTTGTTTTCCTGGACGAACGATTATCATTTTATTGAGATACCGGTTCATCTGAAGTATGCATTCGCCCGTAAATGGAGTGCCTTTGGGGGGCCAAAGCTGGATGTGATCGTGGATAATGATAACGACCCTTTTGAAAGCGGATATCAATTCAGGAATTTTGGCGTTTCTGCCGAACTGGGTTTACAGCATAATATTCTTCGCCGCTTTTTTGCAGAGATACGGTATGCCCGCAGTTTTACAAAGCAGGTCACTGACCTGTTCCTTGATATATATGATGGCAAAAGAAATACTTTCAGGGCAGGAGTGGGTATTGTATTTTGAATGGCAATTTATGAAAAGGGTACGGCGTTGTAAAGATTGATTGAAAAAACTTCACTTAACTTATCTCATCCCTGCTTTTGGCTGCTTTCATGTCTCTTGTGTTTTTTTGAACGGCGATAGCCGCAAATAAACTAAGCACAAATGCCATTGCATAGAAACCTTTTTCGCTTTTGGCGATATCAGCATTCCATAATCCAACTGTCAGCAATACGATAGACAGGAGTGTGCAGAACCAGGCCAGACCGTAGTAGATATTGGTGACCGGGATGCCTTCCATCTGGTCACGTACAGCCTTTTGTACTGAGATAGCAGCAAATAATCCAAATACCAACACCGTGAAGTAGTATCCTTTTTCATTCAGTTCCATATCGGCGTTCCAGAGACCGATAAGGAAAGCTATTACTCCAATGAATAAGGCCACCCAGGAGGCGCCGATGAATGCAGCGGAAGGCTGCAGGTTTTGTTTTGGCTCCATGTATATTATTTTAAGAAGCAAAACTATCTGCCTGTCCTCCTGTGATTTTTGACATCCGTCAAAAAGGGAAAACAAAATGTTAATGCCTGCTGCGTATGCGGCTGAGTGTTTCCTGGCTGATACCCAGGTAAGAAGCGATATGGCCCAGCGACACCCGCTCAATGATATGCGGCGTTTGCTGCAGCAGGTTCTCGTACCGTTCAGCAGCCGTTTTGAACTGGGCATTCACATACCGTTCTTCCAGCCGGATATAATATTTCTCATAGGCTATCCTGACCAGTCTTTCTATGTCATGATGTTCGTTAAATAGATGATCCAGTCTTTCTTTGGTAATAGCCCATAAAATACTTCCTTCCAGCAACTGGATGTTTTCCACAGCAGCTTCCTGTGTAATGAAACTGTGAAAGGATGTGACAAAGTCATTTTCAAATGCAAACCAGTGAGTGATCTCTTTTCCGTCAACGGTGTAGAACCCGCGCAATGCACCCCGTTCCAAAAAGTACAGGTGCCTGCATTTTTTCCCTTCGGTGATCAGGTATTCATTTTTGGATAATACTGTTTGCTCAAAACAATCATGCAAAGCAGACTCTGCTTCTTCGCTGAGCGGGTAATAGTTCTTTATATGATGTAGAAGTGTCTGCATCTGTAAGAATGACCAGGCAAATAAATCCGAAGCGATATCCTGTTATTTCTTACTGATGCGGTAAAGATTTCCCGAGTCGGTCACTACATACAGCATCCCGTCATAGTAAGCAACGTCCCGTATCCTTTCTTTTTTATCCGCCAGCAATCTTTCTTCGCCCACTACTTTATTGTTCACAATGATAAGCCTTGCCAGGTGAGTACTGCTTTGCCCGGAGATAAAGAGGTTATTTTCCCACTCAGGTATTGCCTTACTTTTATAAAAAGCCATGCCGCCGGGTGACAAAACAGGATCCCAGTAATAAACAGGTTGCTCCATACCGGCTTTCTGCTGTATTGCATCCCCAATGGCACGGCCGCCATATTCAATGCCATAGGTGATAACAGGCCAGCCGTAGTTCTTTCCTGCTTTTATGATATTGAGTTCATCGCCACCACGAGGACCGAATTCCGCTTCCCATAATTCACCGGTGACGGGATGTATGTCGAGGCTTTGTGCGTTGCGGATACCGTATGCGAAGATCTGGGGTATTGCATCTTTTTGATTGATGAACGGGTTGCCGGGAGCGGCTTTGCCATCCGTAGTTATTTTAAATATCTTGCCAAGACCTGAATGCAGCCATTGTGCCTGCACTCTTCCTTCCAGTTCTGATCTTTCACCGGTGCTGACAAAAAGATAACCATCTTTATCAAAGATCAGGCGGGAGCCAAAGTGAAGGGTACTACTCAATGCGGGGGTGGCCCGGAAGATCACAACAGGGTTTTCAATTTTCCCGGCAGCTTCATTCAATTGCCCTTTGGCAACGGCCATCAGGTTACCCTCTCCGTATTTTTCTGAAAAGGACCAGTAAATGGTTTTGTTCTTTGTAAAAGAAGGGTCTGGCGCAGCGTCAAGCATACCTCCCTGGCCACGGTCATCCACGGATGGGAAACCGCTGATCTTTTTGACCAGTGTTCCATTGGCGTCGTGCAACTGCATATACCCGCTCTTTTCTGTAATAAGAAATCTTCCGCCCGGCAAAGGAACGATCGCCCATGGCCGGCCTAATTTTTCAGCGAGTTTATCTACATGATAGGGAGTTGTTGTTTTGGCGCCCGCAATCCTTGTCTGTCCTTTGAAGGCAGGTTTGTAATCCGTATTGGGCTTTTGGGTTTCTACCGGTGACGGCTGGGATGGATCTGTCTCTGCATTGACATTCGTGGAAGCATTATTATTGGTGCAACCGAATACGGCGAGTTGCACAGCGATACCTGCACTATAGATAAAATATTTGACCTGCATAATTCAAAGTTTAGTGAATGATTGTAAAAATAGACAATCTCAGTTTATATCTTTTGATAAAACATATTAGTGAGAAAAAAGTTATAGCCTGCGGCTAATGCACCTGCCCATTTGTTTGGGAGAAGCAATAAACCTGAAGAAACGGAGGTTCAAAGAAAGGAAAAGTGTTATATGAGAAACAGTGCCGGTATATTTGCTAAAATAAACCTCGTACAGATGCGGCTTCTCTTATTCCTGTCATTATTGTTTTATAGTTTACCCATAATGGCCCAAAAAAATACCATGAGCACAAAACCATTGCGTGTGGCCATAGTAGGCCTTGTCCATACTCATGTGCACTGGATACTGGGCCGTGAAAAGAAAGGCGATATAGAGATCGTAGGCATTGCAGAACCGGACAGGGAACTGGCCGGAAAATATGCGCAACAGCATGGCTATAGTATGGAGCTGGTCTATGATTCTATGGAGGAGATGATCAATGCGACAAAACCTGAGGCGGTACTAGCCTTTAATACGATTTACGATCATTTAAAAGTGGTGGAGTATTGTGCCCCGAGAGGCATTCATGTGATGGTGGAAAAACCGCTGGCGGTAAGTATGGAGCATGCAGATAAAATGCTGAAGTTGGCAAAACGCTTCGATATCCATTTATTGACTAATTATGAGACTACCTGGTATGGCAGTAATAAAAAAGCGTATGATATAGTGAACAAAGAAGAAAAGCAGGGTGAGATCCGGAAGATCGTTTTTCATACCGGTCACCAGGGCCCGGTGGAGATAGGGTGTAACAAAGAGTTTCTTGATTGGCTGACTGATCCTGTGTTGAACGGGGGCGGTGCATTAACAGATTTTGGTTGTTATGGCGCCAACATGGCTACCTGGCTGATGAAAGGAGAGAAACCTGAAACAGTTTCAGCCATTACACAACAGATCAAACCGCATTTATATCCGAAAGTAGAAGATGAAGCAACCATTATTCTGAAGTACAAAAAAGCGCAGGTGATCATACAGGCTTCCTGGAACTGGCCCTATAGCCGGAAGGACATGGAAGTGTATGGGGTGACCGGTTATGTTTTTTGCAAAGACAGGACCAATATGCTGGTTAAGGAAAGTGAAAAAGCAGAACCTCATGCCGTGATGGCGGGGGATCTGCCTGCAGATAGAAACGATCCCTTTATTTACTTTGCCAATGTGATCAGGGGGAAGATAAAAATGGAAACTTATGATCTTTCAGCACCGGCCAATAATGAAATAGTGATGAAGATACTGGAGGCGGCAAAAGAATCTGCTAAATCTGGAAAGGCGATAAACTGGAAAGAGTATTTTAAAGAATAAGGGATCGCCGCGGCGATCCCCGTTTTCTCATGGCTATTCTCCGCTGCTATTTATCAAAAGCTGTGATCTTTATTTTTTTGCCGTTCACTTTCAGGCTGCGGCCATTGTTTTGCAACACCTGGTCCTGTTTTGCCTCATCAGCTAATAACCCGTCGAGGTATTTTGCCACTGCAGCGTCTGTGATCGTTACTGCCTTCCCGTCATAGACGGCTTCGGAAATATAGGAGTTAAGCAGGTTGGCAACCTGGCTGCGGAATAATTGCGGTGTGGCATAAATATCACAGCCGATGATCTTATCGCCCGTCACTGCCACCATGCCCACGATAGTGGAATCGTCCATGATGACTTTGGTGAATGCTTCTTTATACTCTTTTACTTCCTGGTTGTATTTAGTTGATTGCGTCACGGCAGTATAAGTGCCGGTGCTGGTACTGGTGCCGTTGGCTGAATTGATCGCCGCTACTTTTTCCCACACCTTTCCCTGGCTTTTTTCTTTTACGATACTCTTGCGGACAGAATTATTGATATTACTATGATACGTATTGAATGAATTCCCGGTGTTGCCGGCCGACCACCGGCCATGCTCCACACAATAGACCGACACCTGTAAATTCTGCCCGGGATAGATGAGTGTATCTTTTTCGATCACCCTGTCCTGTTTGCCACCTTTTACTATATCACCCATGGAGATCAGAACAGTGTCCTTCGATGTATTGTTGAAACGCAATGTGTTGACCGTGCCGCCGGATGACACTTCCTGCACCCTGATCTTGGATTGCTGCAGCGCTGTTTCCAGTGTGGTGTATTTACCTATACCGGTAAACTCCTTATATAAAGAAGGCTTTGCTTTGATGTAATAGAGTTTGATCTTTTTGTGCTGAGCCGAGAAGCCCGGTTTCACTGTTTGTGAAGATTCCTGGAAAGGGGTGTACAGGTTATCTCTTTGCAGCTGGGCAGGGGCGTGGAAAGCTATCATCAGCAGGATGAGGCTGAGTCCGGTTCTTATTTTTTTCATAAATGTCTGTTTATACCATGAAAGTATTATGGACAAATGCTCTTTTCAGGTCAACTTGGTGAAACAGGTCTCTGACTTGGTGAAGAATAAGGAAGTCGCTTCAAAATCCTTTTATTTTGTATAGTAAATGAATATGGTGCTTCTGAAATCTTACTACAAAATATTTATCCTGGCATTACTACTGTGCGGTAATGCTGCTTTGTCTGCGTATGGCCAGGCAAACACCAGTACGCAGAAGGTGCAAAAGGCCAGCAAAAAGGTGCAGCGGGGTTTTTCAAAAGATGACCGGGATACCCTGGCCCAGGGTTTTTATGATCTCGGTGAAAGTTATTATCAAAGAGGAGAGCTCCAGAAAAGCGAGAACTATTACCAAAAAGCAAAGGACCTCTATGAGAAGATGAAAGACCCGGATGGGATTGCCAAAAGCAGCAGGGCATTGGCCAAAGTGCAGGAAGACCAGCACAAAACAAAAGAAGCTGTCGGGAATTATGAAGTAGCCCGGGAGAACAGCCAGAAGACCGGGGATGTCACTGCAAATACTTTAAACACCAATGATGTCAGCCGGCTGTCAAGTCCCGACTCTATTGCAGTGCAGGAATCGCTTATACAACGCAATATAAAATTAGGACTGGTCAATAAGGATACAGGGGAGATCGTTTCCAATTTTTCCCGGATGGCTGATATCAGCCTGCTAAATAAAAAAAACGCTGTTGCGGTAGATGCGTTCAATAATGCCTACCAGTTCTCAAGGGGCATACCTGAGCAGGCGCTGCAGTTCAACCAGAAGATCACGGATGTTTACCTGAAAGATAACAACTTTACCAAGGCTATTGAAACAAAAAGAGATGTATTGAATGAAGAGTTTGTTCAGAACTCGACCAAAATAAAGGCAAGAGAGATCACCTCGCTGGCAGATATCTATATCCAGATAAAACAGGATAGTACCGCCATCAGGTTATTGAACGAGTCGTATGCATTGTCGGTACGAAACGGGCATACGCTGGAAGCAAAAGAAAGTATCGAAAAGCTGGATAGTATCTTTCAAAAGGCAAACAGGAGAGAACTGAGCCTGCAGCTGTACAAGGATTTCCTGCTTCGGTTGCCGGACATTATTGCCAAGGATAGTTCTATCGCAGATAACAGGATCATGGCGGAAACGGAGATGCGTATAAAAGAACTGGAGACCGAAAAAGCATTAAAGGATGACCTGATCCGCCGTAAGAACATTTTCAATTACTGGTTGATCGGTTCCATTGCCGTGCTCGCTGCTTTTATCGGTTTTATTCTTTTCATTCTGCGAAAACTGCGGATAAAGAATAAGAAGATCGCCCTGCAATCACTCCGGCGTGAAATGAACCCGCATTTTATCTTCAACAGCTTGAACAGCATCAACCAGTTCATTGCTACCAATAATGAACTGGCGGCTAACCAATACCTGACCAAGTTCTCTACCCTGATGCGCAGGGTGATGGAAAATTCAAAAGAAGATTTTGTTTTATTTTCCAGGGAGATGGAGTTGCTGCAGAATTACCTGGACCTGGAGAAAAGCAGGTTCCCTGATAAGTTTGATTTTTCTATTCATACCGATGATGCCTTGCTGGCCGATGAGCAGTTGTATATTCCCGGGATGCTGATACAGCCGCACCTGGAGAATGCTATCTGGCATGGATTGCGGTACATGGACGAGAAGGGAATTTTAAAATTAAGTTTTACAAAAAAAGGAGAGGAGATAGAGGTTGTCATTGAGGACAATGGTATCGGTATGGCTGAAAGCAAAAAGAATAAAACGGATAACCAGAAAAAACGCTCCGGCAGGGGGATCACCAATACCCTGGAGCGGATCAGTATCCTGAACGAATTGTATCATCAGCATATCTCTTGTGATGTGGTGGATAAGCAGCCGCCCGGCAGGGGAGTGCGGGTAAACCTGAAAGTGCCCTTATTGAAAAATATCAACACATGAGGATCAAAAGTATAATAGTGGATGATGAGCTGATCGCCAGGAATGTGCTGGAAAACTATCTTGCCAAATATTGTCCTGTAGTGGAAGTGGTAGGACAGGCGCAGCATATCAAAGAAGCCGTACCGATGATCAGGGATATGCAGCCCCAGTTAGTATTCCTGGATGTGGAAATGCCTTTCGGCAATGCGTTTGATATATTGGAGGCCTGCAGCGACCAGCGCTTTGAAACCATCTTCATTACTGCGTATGCAGAGTATGCGCTGAAAGCGCTGAACCGGAGCGCAGCCTATTACATACTCAAACCTATAGATATTACCGAGCTGGTAACGGCAGTCAATAAGGTACAGGTCTCGATACTGAAGTCAGACGAATTTGACCGGAACCAGGTATTGCTGCAAAATCTGAAGCTAAAACCGGAGCAACAGCATATCGTTTTACCCACCCTGCAGGGATTTGATGTTATCAAAACTGCTTCTATTACCAAATTGCAGGCAAAAGGAAATTTTACCGAAGTCTATTTTACGGATGGCTCTTTCAAACTGATCTGCAAATTTCTCAAACATTTTGACGAATTGCTGGATGCTCCTTTTATCCGGATACATCGTTCGTTTATTGTCAACCTTCATTTTATTAAATCCTATTCCAAAGCGGCCGGAGGGTTTGTCACATTGCAGGATGGGTCGGAAATAGAAGTGTCGGCTTCTTATAAAGAGGAGTTATTGCGAACACTCGGGGCCTGATCTTTTAGCCGGACTCTTTTATTCTTCATCGTGACAACCGCCAATTCATCATCTTTTCCTGCCAGGTAGTGCAACTGAAAGACCTCAGGTAAAATAATATTTCTGCTTCAGCCGGGAAAGGTGAAATAAATAGGGTGTGCCGGGCTTAGTTATTCTTCTCCGGTAAAGGTCCTGAGAAAATTAATGAGATCGCCGGGTACACGACTCTTGTCAAAAGTGCCTTCGTATGCATCTTCATGACCGGGCATTTTGTTCTTGAAGCCGGGCATGTCCTTATGACCTACATATATTTTATATAGTAAAGCGCCATCACTCTGTTTTTGAAATGCTGCTGATGTAAAATCAGAAGGAGTTGTATTTAACTTTTCAGCCCGTTTTCCTGAACCCTTCCCATCCATTCCATGACAGGAACGACAGTAAGAAATATAAATTTCTTTGCCTGAATTGATCGAAGCCTCATCCGCCACTACCGGGTTTTTTAGTTTCTGATATCTCTCAGGGACTATCCAGGGATCATCCTGTTGTAAAAAAAACGAAAGCGCCAATGCACTAAATGCAACTGCACCCAGCATTATCAATAACCTTTTCATCGTACTTGTGTTTTGAAAGTTTCGTAAAAACCAAATTAAATCCGCTATAAAATTAGGCCAAAGCCAATACCCTGTTTTATGACCTTTGTCATCATCAATCATTGGGTTAAGCAGATGCTTTTGTCTTTTATATAAAGTTGCATAGCGATCAGTTTTTAACTCTGTTTCTTACACGAAACATTCCTGTTGATACAAGCGGACATTTTATGATAGAGGATTTCCCGGAACAACCGGAACAAGGTATTTATATGTTATCGTTCAGATTGTTTTAATAGCCGGCACAAATGTATCTCTATATGAGAGAAGAAACGGGGTATATTGGTATGCAGATGTGGCGCCAGGGATGCAGGTCGTTTGTTTTGTCGCAATCCACCCGCATTATTTTCGGGTTTGCACAGCAGTAAATTGCTAAAGATGTCGGATGTTTGTATTGTTAAACAAAAGAAATCACCAAACAACTCCTGGTCATGGCAACACAAAC
This sequence comes from Chitinophagaceae bacterium, assembly GCA_016787085.1. Lineage (GTDB taxonomy): Bacteria > Bacteroidota > Bacteroidia > Chitinophagales > Chitinophagaceae > VBAT01. Next base: position 332,887 of record JAEUVJ010000053.1, read on the forward strand.
AACAACGGTCATTACAGTAGAGAATACGGTCAATGCTCCTGTCGCTAAAGTATGGGACTATTGGAACAAGCCAGAACACATCACCCAATGGAACCATGCCTCTGATGACTGGCATTCACCCTGGGCAAAAAATGATTTGCAGGTGGGTGGCCGTTTAGAGTCAAGAATGGAGGCGAAGGACGGCAGCTTCGGGTTTGATTTCTGGGGTATTTATGATGTTATCAGGGAACACGAATACATTGAATACACCCTTGGGGATAACAGGAAAGTGAAAGTGACGTTTACTGCTGATGGAAATATCACCCGTGTGTCAGAGAGCTTTGAAGCCGAGAGCACCCATTCAGTAGAAATGCAGAAAGGTGGCTGGCAGGCTATTCTTGACAACTTTAAAAAATATACGGAAGCCAGCTAACTGTTAAGTAAGATAAACCGTTAAGGATAAAAAGAGGCAGTCTAAAAAGAACCTTCCAACACAGAGTTACTGAGCGACAGAGAAACACAGAGTTTCAAATATCATTGTACTTTTCTCCGCGAAACTCTGATTCTCTGTTCCTCCGTGTTAAATTTCTCTCGTTTTGAGACAGCCTCTCCTATTTTAAGAATGCTTTTCGTAATTCCTCGGTTTGCTCATCGTTGATCGGTACCATCTGCCCGATGGAGGATGACATGACAATGGATTTAGCGCTGAACTCGGCTACCTCTAAATAATCAAATGTCTGCAGCAGTTTATCACCCACTACCATCACGCATTCATTTTGCAGGAGCAGGGCAGGTTTTTCCCTGGATAAACGGCTGACGATCTCAGATGGATTGCGGTACTGAATTCCAAATCCCAGTTGTGGCATATCTTTTAAGAATATCCAGCTTTCGGGGATCGTTCTTACATTGATGTCAACACCTGTTACGGCAAACGCCATCAGGTAAGGTGATTGCGTCAGGATGATGGAATTGATCTGCGGGTTGCGGGCATAGATATCCCGGTGCCATTCTGCTGTCAGGCTGGGATGTTTGCCGGGTTCGCGGTATCCATCTTTTATTTGTACGATATCTTCTTCTTTCAGGTCCCATCTCGGTACACCATTGGGTGTGATCAGGAAGTCATTTCCCTGCCAGCGGGCAGAGACGGTGCCATAGGAGCTTTTCATCAGCCCATGCTGGCAAGCTCTTTTAACAATACGGCATATCTCTGATCTTTTCTCCCTTTCTGAACTTGGATAGGACACGTCTTTCATCTCAGGGAACTCTGCCTGCATTTGTGCATCGTGTTCTTCGATCATTTCATCGCTTAAGAAGCGGGGCTGGCCAAACTGGCTGCCATATATCTGTGTCCTTGCACAGAACTCCAGTGTTTCAAAACGCTGGAATGCATCGGAAAGATCCGATCCGCCTACCACAGTGCCATGGTTCTCCATAATGATGGCCGAAAAACCTTTGGCAAATTCAGCAGCGATCTTATCACCCAGCATTTCACTGCCGGGCAGTGCATACGGCGCATAGCCAATATCACCGCAAACTTTTTTTGCCTGGTAAATGATATTGGTATTGGGAATGCTCCTGATGATGCTGAAGGAGACCAATGCAGGGGAGTGGGCATGTATGACAGCTTTGATATCAGGACGCTGCTTATAAATGGCTTTATGAAAGGGAAATTCAGAAGATGGTTTGTGTTTGCCGGCAATACTTCCGTCATTCTTCACACACATGATGTCATCCGGTTTCAATGAACCTTTGTCCACGCCCGAAGGTGTGATCCAGATATTATTCTCCTCGTCAATAACAGATACGTTGCCGCCACTGGTGGTGGTCAGGCCCATACTATAAATGCGTGAAATGACCAGTGCGATCTGGTCTCTTGGGTGCATCAGTTTTGTATCCAGTGTTGTACTCATCTTCTTTGCTTTGTCAGTAGATGTAAAGTTCAGTGGTCAAAGTTACACGGGTGATGAGTGCTATCAATAAAATAAGTGAGTGAAATCATACGATATTCACGTATGTAATTAATCTGAGGCGTTTACATCTCAAATTCCCAGACCGTCCTGTACTGTCCTTGTTTTTCTGAGTAAGTAAGAAAGGCATTATAGAACGGATCAGCACCGATAGTGGCGCTGTCGCCGATCACAAACAGTCTTTCTTTAGCCCGGGTGATCGCTACATTCATACGCCGGTAATCTTTCAGGAACCCGATGTCGCCATCATCATTGCTGCGGACAAGAGATACAATGATGTTTTCTTTTTCCTGCCCCTGGAAACTGTCAATGGTACTGATACGCATAGTGGCCGGCAATACTTCTCTGGCAGCAGTGGCCTGCCCTGAATATGGTGAAATAAAGGCAGTGGTCAATGGATCGAGTGCTTCGGTCTCTATTAGTTTTTGCACCACCCGCAACTCTCCTTCATTTTGCAGACTGGTCCCGTCGGGTCCGTGCTGTTCATTATAACCTGAACCGGCTGTATCAATAAAAGTGAGATGAGTGCCCCTGTTCTGCAGGTGAGCGGCGGTCAGTAAAAGATCATGGTAAAAATAGTTGCTGCTGAAACCGGCAATGGACTCCCGCATACGATACTGTGTATTCAGCAGGCAGGCAGGACGGATCGTATCAACGGCTGCTTCCAGGATCGAACGGTTGAAGCCCATCAACGCCGCCTCATTGCTTAATACGGTAGGCGGTAATTGCCAGTGATCACCTGCCAGCACGATCTTATCGGCAAAGGGGAATATGCACCACGCCAGTGGTTCTATACATTGCCCGGCTTCATCCATCACAAGGGTCTTGAAATGATGATGATCAATGCCGGCGTCATACAGGCCGATGGGGGTACCGGCGATCACTTCGGCCTCTTCAAAAAGTTTTTCTTCATTGTAATCCTGCAGCTTTCTTATTTCCGTTCGTATGTTCTTTACTTCTTTGAACAAAAGATTGCGCTGTTCCCTTTCTGCTTTTCCAAAACTGCGTTTGTACTTCAATGCCATACGGCGGAACTCTTCCGCCCTTATCTTCAATTGTTTTATTTCTTTCTGTGCTTTACTGTTATTCAGCCTGCCTTCCGGTGTATGGGCAAATACCGTTTCATCCACTTTGCTCATGTTGCCTACCCGCAATACGTTCACCTGCTGCCGGATCAGGCCTTTGGCGATATTGTCTACCGCAGTATTACTTGGCGCCGCCACCAATACTTTCTCACCGGCTTTGACGAGTTGAATGATCGCTTCGATCAATGTGGTGGTCTTACCGGTTCCCGGCGGGCCATGAACAATGACGATCTGTTCATTCTGCACAATGGCTGCCACGGCCTCTTGCTGGCTTTGATTCAGTGACTGGTTGCGAAAATGAAGTGAATGAGCCTGTGTTGACAAAAGTGTATTACGGGTAGCCGTGTCACCGTGTAATTGTTCAAATAATCTGAACAGCGGTTTATTGTTCTCCAGTTCAAGCAATACTTTTTTCATGATGCTGGTGGTCCGGGTATCCGGAGCCAATTTAATGCCGACACCATCATCCTCTATCCAGTCGGGGAAGTCGGGCGCAAACAAACGGAACTCACCGTTCTTACCGTCTAAGCTGATCAATACACCCTTCACCGGTTCTTCACCTGTGATGAAACATTCAATAGCTGCACCGTCTCTGAACATATTCGCTTCCGGCGGGAAACTGAGTTTGAAACTTATTTCGGGATAATCGGCATAGCCGAAATTCTTCCGGGTGACAATGACAGGGTGCAATGCAAGCCCTTCTGCTTTCAGTTGTTTCAGGGTATGTGTCTGGTCCAGCTTATAGCGGTTCGCCTGTTCTTTTTCTTCCAGGTCAATACATTTCAGCAGTTTTTCAATGTGCGGGTGCATGGGGTGAAAATAGGTGTTTTATATGTTCTGATGAGCGGGATCATTTTCATCAATTATTTACCGGGCTATATTTGTTTGATAAGGACATTGCTTCACTATTAAAGCATCAAAAATGAACACCAGCTTTTTCATGGACAAAAATAAGATGCCTTCTGAAAAGGATCTTGCTAAAGCGTTAGGCAACACCGTCAGCTTATGGCAGGAGATACATGATTACGTGCATAAAAAGTATCCTGCTGCCATGGATGAATGGAAAGTGCCAATGGCAAAATTTGGCTGGAGTTTCCGGGTAAAGGACAAGAAAAGAGTTATTGTTTACCTGGGGCCCCGCGATACATTCTTCATTGTATCTTTTGTATTCGGGCAAAAGGCTTACGATATGATATTGGAAAGCACGGTATCAGAAGGTGTCAAATCGGATTTAAAGGCTGCGAAAGTATATGTGGAAGGCCGCGGCGTAAGTATAAAAGTGAAAGATAAAAAACCATTGAAGGATATTTTCAAATTAATAGATATTAAACTCGAAACCAGTCGCTGAGCATAAGTAGCAATCTCTGTACTCCATTACTTTACCGGGTGTAACGGTTCTTACAATTGATCCATTGCAGCAGCCATGTCGTAAACACCCCACAAATAGCCGTGTTTGCACCCCTGGACCTGCTGTTTTTTATCTCATCTTTATACAGCGAGCAATATTCATCAATCAAACAAAAAATACCGGGTATGCAAACGATCACTCCTTTCTTATGGTTCGACGGCAAAGCAGAAGAGGCCGCTAAACTCTATACCTCGCTTTTTAAAAATTCAAGGATCATCAGCATGAAATACTGGGGCGAAGGCAGTCCCTTTCCCAAAGACCAGGTGATGATGGCCACGTTTGAATTAGATGGTTTGCAGTTTCATGCTTTTGATGCAGGCCCGCAGTTCAAATTCAGCGAAGCCATGTCTTTGTTCGTTAATTGTGACACACAGGAAGAGATTGATTATTTCTGGAATGCCCTGACCGCCGATGGGGGACAGGAGAGCATGTGCGGCTGGCTGAAAGATAAGTTTGGCGTATCGTGGCAGATCATTCCGCCACAATTAGGATGGCTTGCTGATAGTGACAAAGCAAGAGCCGGCAGGGTGATGCAGGCCATGATGCAGATGAAGAAGATCATCATCGCCGATCTGCAAAAAGCCTATGACGGGAAATGATCACTTCCGGGCAGCAATAAACATGTAGCTTTGCAGCGTATCTTATTCTGAGCTGCAGCTATGCGAAGTGTTTTCCTGTTCTTATTGATATTGTCCTGCTCTTTGTCCCTGGTTGCCCAGTCGGATGTCACCAGCCGGGCGGCTGACCCGCTGAAAGAAGAGCAAAACAGGTTTCTTCACTATGTGCATAACCTCGCTATTGATTCAAATATTGTTGAGCGGCTGACCCGGTTTGCCGGGCCGGAAACAGACAGTATCCGTCATGCCATTGCAATGAATTCACTGTTGGCCGGTGAGCAGAAGGCGGCGGCTACCCGATCAGTGATGTATTTACTCCAGGAACTTCAGATGAAGATGGCGGCCAACAGCCTGGATATATATAGTATCCCCCCGGCGCTGGAGTCGTTCAAATCCCTGCTGTCTGCATTGATGCATGATCGTCCATTCTTTGAGATCATCCGCCCGCTGGGCCCGGATGGCTGCCAGTTGATGGCCGCTTCATTCTGGCAGTATGATGAAAGCGCTTTCTTCAAAGATGTCGCCTTGTATAAACGGGTAGCTTCTTCGCCTGATAATATTCTTTATTTCCTCGAAAAGAATCCCGGTTTTCGTTTTGCTGATTCGTTATTGTTCGTGGTGGCAACCAATGATCCGATCAGTATCCTTCGTTACCTGCGGATGGATAAGCCCGGCCTGCGGGCATTGACGGAAAGGAACAGGAATAATATCTACCTGCAGCAATTATTATCGCTGGTGAACGAACCCTATGCATCTGAACTGATCCCCTTCACTGTACCGCTGGCGGAGAAAAGAACCGATGCAGCCACCATCATCAGGACGAGAGAAGATGCCAACGCTTATTTCCGGCTGCTGGTGAGAACACTGCAGGATGAATTGAAGAGGCCTCCAGATAGTTCGTCTGCCTTTCTTCCGCTTTTACGAAAGGGTATTAAGAAAAAGGCTTTTTCATTTTATGTCAACCGGGTGAATGAGCAGCATGGCATGGCGGATAATGCCCGCTTTGCAGCGGTGAAGAACCTGCGGATGGAAGAGTTGTTCTATGTGATCACCAGTTGTGAAGAGGAACTGTACACCTCCAGTTATATCGGTTTATACAAAAGGCTGATGGAACATTTTCATACACAGCCGGCCGATTCCCTGTTCAGGGCCGTGAGCTATGACAATTTTCACCGCTTCATACACATGGCGGCCAGCTACAATATGCTGGCGGATTTCCTCGGATGTATGTCGTATGAGTCAGCCTCAGCGATCATGCACCGGTTCATATCGGGTATCGAAAGTGACAGTGGTTCGGGATTGGAAAAAGCCATGGATGTGGCCGATTCATTCGCCGGGCTGGACTCCCTTCATGGCGTTACGGAAATGATAAGCAGGGAGCTTAGCGACAACCTGGAACGCTGCCACGGCACCGGGTCGTATCTCGGTATCCGTTTGTATAGTATCCTTTCACAGGTATTTGAGCTCGTCAGGGAGAAGAACAGTGACCATAAACTATGGACCCGTCTCGGCAACCAGGAGCTGCTGCAACAAAAGGCACTGAAGGATTCAGCAGGCATCATTACGCAACTGGTGTTGTTTTACGGCGATGATGACGGTCTTGCTTCGTACAAGAATTTTTTAGCCTTATTCAGCGATTCACTGAAATGGCAGGTATCGTCAAATGATCATTGGCTGTCTATCCGTTCTCTCTGCGGCGGGCCTTTTTCTATTTATGCCAACCTGCCTTTGGATAATTACTATGAACTCGATCTCCGGGCGCAGGATTCACTGATGACGTTCCTGCTGCAGCATTCACTTCAGCCGTCTGTGCTTATTCACCGCGGGCACAGCTATCATCTTCATCATACGCTGAAACGGTTACAGCCTTCCGTGAGACTGGCGATACTGGGCTCATGCGGCGGTTACAACAGTATCTTAAGTGTGGCCAATATCAATCCCGATGCACAGATCATCGTATCCAAGAAAACAGGATCCAAATTCATCAATGACCCGATCATCGAACTGATCAACCAGTCACTGCAGGATGAAATGGATATTGCCTGGCCTTCTATATGGAGCGAACTGCGCACCCGGTTTAGCCGTGATGAACTTTTGCAAGGCCTCTTCAATGAATATATCCCGCCTTCAGGCAATATTAGCCTGTTCGTACTGAAGCTGTTTAATTATTACCGGCGCACTGTTTGACCTTTCAAATGATTTATTTTCGGGCATGGCATTAGTAACAGTATCAGGTGTCAGTAAAAAGAACGGGGATGGTTTTTCGGTAAAGCATGCCAGTTTTACACAGGAATCATTTCAGCATATCGCTATGGCCGGCGAAACAGGATCGGGCAAGACCACCTTGCTGAAGATGATCGCCGGGCTGGTACAGCCGGATGAAGGGCTCATACAGTTTGAAGGAAAAAAGATCATCGGGCCCAACGATCAGCTGATACCCGGTCATCCCGGAATTGCTTACCTCAGCCAGTACTTTGAACTGCGTAATAATTACTGGGTGCATGAATGGCTGGAGATGGCCAACAAACTCGAAGTAAGTGATGCAGAGAATATTTTTCGTATCTGCCAGGTAGATCATTTGGCAGACAGGAGAACGGACCAGTTGTCTGGTGGGGAGAAGCAGCGGATCGCTTTGGCAAGGTTACTGATCACATCGCCGAAGCTGTTATTATTAGATGAACCTTTTTCGAATCTCGATATCATTCATAAGAACACCATCAAACAGGTGATACAGGATATCAGTGAACAAATGAGTATCACCTGTATTCTTGTTTCGCACGACCCCGCGGACATATTATCATGGGCCGATATCATATTGTTAATGAAAGATGGGGAGATCGTGCAGCAGGGCACACCGGAAGAAGTATACCGTAAGCCCGTGAATGAATACTGTGCAGGATTGCTGGGGGAATACAATATCATTCCCGGTGATATACTAAAAGCAGATATACCGGCAGGAAAACAATGGATGGTAAGACCGGAGAACTTTATTATGGGCCAGGAAGGCGATCATGTCATCATGGGGGTTTTACATAACCTGTCGTTCTACGGCAGTTATTATGCAGCCGAACTGATCACCGGGCATCACACGATCAAAGCAAGGATAACCGGTAACTATTTACAACCCGGCGACAAGGTTTATCTTTCTGTAGCTTCAGAGAACATATGGTTTATTTAAAAATGACCATGTTATATGATAAGAGCAGCTATTCCTGCAGATCACGCAACGATCATAGATGTCTGGGAACTTTCTGTAAGGGCCACGCATCATTTTCTGCCGGAAGAATATTTGCAGGAGATCAAAACCCTGCTTCCCGGTATTCTGCCGCAGGTGCCTGTTTATGTTTATACTGATGACAAAGATGCTATCAAAGGGTTTTCCGGTGTGGCGGAAGGAAAGATCGAAATGTTATTTATTCATCCCGGTAGCAGGGGACAGGGTATCGGCAGGATGCTCGCGGATTATTGTATTCATACACTCCATGCAGACAAAGTAGATGTGAATGAACAGAACGAACAGGCTGTCGGATTTTATGAAAAGATCGGATTTCATGTTACCGGCCGCCAGGAACTGGATGGGCAGGGAAGACCTTTCCCTCTTTTGCAAATGGAATACAGGGGCTGATTCATTATTGTATGTCTTGAAACACAAAGGCACTAAGTATTTTCTCTTCGTGTTACAAATTCTACCGTAGCAGCGGGAAAAAATATTTCACGCGACGGCGCAGCGGCGCAACGTCATTCTTACGGCTATAAAAATCAAAATCAGTAGATTTATTGACAAAATCATTTGCTCATGCCTGCCAAAACCAACTGGCCCGATGCCATACAACCGCTGCTGAAAAAATACAAAGGCAAACAACACCCGCTGGAGTACAAGAATGTTTACCAACTGGTGGTGATGGTGATACTCTCTGCGCAGGACTCGGACAAGAACATCAATAACCTGGCGCCGGAACTGTTCAAAGCTTTTCCTGATATGAAGGCATTGTCCAAAGCCACAGCGGAAACCCTGCAGCCTCTTATCAGCAAGGTGAGGAACTTTGGTAACAAGACCGGCTGGCTGCTTGCGTTGGCGCAAACAATAAAGGATGATAAAAATATCCCGATGACGCATGAGGGGCTGACGCAGTTAAAAGGAATCGGCCGCAAATCGGCGAATGTGATACTGCGGGAAGCCGGTAAACCCGCCGAAGGCGTGATCGTGGACCTGCATGTGGTGAGGGTGGCGCCGCGGCTCGGTATTGCCAGCGGGACGGATGCCAATAAAATTGAAAAGCAACTGATGGAAGTATTGCCGCAAAAGGACTGGGATGCCGGTATGGCGATGTCTTTTCTTGGCCGTGAGATATGCCGGCCTACACCAAAATGTAGTGAGTGTCTGATGAAGGGAGTGTGTGAATATTATAAGAATATCTGATGATTGGTTCACGCGGCCAATATTTTAAAAGTCGTTTTCATCAGTAAACGTTCCTTTAGGTATTTTATAATTCTTATTATGTAGGAAAGTTGCATAAGGCTCGGTTTTAAAAAATCTAATAAGGAACTCATATTTGTTTAGCTGTTTGGTGACAAGATTCATATAGTAATAGTAGCCGGTAAAGAATAAGTGTTTTTCGGAATTTCTTAATTTTCCTATCATTTCTTGCGTTTCGGGATCTGGATCGCTTTCAAGTGCAAATACTGTTTTTAAAGTTGCATATTGTGTTTCTTTTATTACGAATATATTGATTAGATGTGGGCTATATGTATCTTGATATTTAATTTCTCTTGAGCTGTCTGTTACAAGTTCTCTGTGTCCATACGTGATTTTTACTGGATTGTTCCCAAGGTTGTTGATTTTGTATCGTATTTCCTTTAGCCAATTGTCTACACTTTGCGGTGCTAATTCCTCTAATTCGATTTGCAAAAATGGCTCATTGGCTAATTCGAATTGCCTTTGTGATTCCGCTATTTGTGTTCTTGTCAATTTGAGCGCTTGATTGGACATATATAAAGATACTAGTGAGATAAAAACTGCAGCTAATGAGGCGATAGCGATCAAGGTGGTTAATAAAAGTTCAAATATTTCTTTATCGGACATATGGTTGCTTTTCAAATGTGCTGTAATCTATCTTTGATTGATAAGATATGTATAGGTCAGGTTATATGATTTAGCATACAGGTGGTTTACTCCCCATCTTCAAATAATCTTTCATCAGATAAAAATTCATTGAATTTTTCATTTCGATTGTAGAGAAAATATGAGTATGGGTAAGTGTTTGTTATCCTTATTAGAAATTTATACATGTAAAGCTGTTTGTTGGCAAGGTTTACATAGTTGTAGTATCCGGTAAAAAAAATATATTTTTCATAGTTGTTAAATTTTGCAAGCTCCGCAATATCCCAACTTGAAGTTAGTGAATCTGAGTAAAAGGGTGTTGTCACTTTTGAAATTTGATCTTCTGTTATTAAGAACCTATTTATTGGATGTGCACTATATGTGATTTTATACTCTTGTCTGCGGTTTGAATCAGAAAATATTTCGTTGTGTCCGGATAGTATTTTTACCGGGTAGTCTCCAAGATTTGTCAGTTTGTAATGTACTTCGGTTGGCCAATTGCCGAATGGTGATAGAGGTGCCTTTTCGCAATCAATTTCTATTTGTAAAAAGGGTTCATTTGATTGTGTAAATTGGCTCTGTGTTATTGAAAGAGCTTCATTTGAAGATTTCAGTGCAAAGAACGATAAAACAATTGCGCCAATAGTTGTTAATAACTCAGCCTTTCTATACCCGTCATTTCTTTTAAACCATCTTTCAAATTTTCTCCATCTTGCTTTGAATGCTGGTGTTTTATCTTTCTTTGCTTGTTGTGCTTCCATAATAAGGATAAGGTAATTGTATGATTAGTAATGGTCAAACTTTCTTTCCCGTTCGTATGAACAATCCAGGAGCCAACTATCGGAATCGAACCGACGACCCTTTCATTACGAATGAAATGCTCTGCCAGCTGAGCTAAGTTGGCTGATGCGGCAAATGTATTGAATCCTGAAACGTCAGACAATGAGCTTATGCAGGGCCCAGGCCACTGAGAGCCGCGGAGAAAACACAGAGGGCCGCAGAGAAAGTCTCCGTGGCTCTCCTGAACTCTGTGAAGCTCTGTGGCCAAAAAAATTCTCGAACTACCGCTGTACCGGCCCGGCCTGCTGCGCCGTTTCATATACAAACCGCACCCTGGCGCTTTTGGTCTCTGAAGAACTCAGGAACAGGCGATGCTGCTGCTCCCCGGCAGTCACAACAAGGATAGCGGTATTCGGAGTAATGCTGCCCATATTGTCGGCGATCATTTCTATTTCATGAAAGGCGTTGTTGAGGTCCACCAGTAAATGCGTGGTGATGGGTTTGGCCGTCAGCCGCTGGTGACTTATCACTAACCGGTTGTTGACCTTTACACTGATCGAGTCGCCGTCCACTACGGCATTATCATAAAAGTCGAGCCGGATCGTACCTGTATCCACTTTGATCTCGGGTATCTCTTTAAAAGCCGATTCTTTTACTCTTGTCAGTATGATGGGACCGATACCGCAATCGGCAGCGCTGTTGATGACATTGCCGCCCCATTGCCCTTTCAATATTTCTACATTGCCTTCCCGGCTATACACCAGTTCGAAATCCTTCACACATATCACGCAGCGGTGAGGAATATGATAAGTGACCACCATCCCTTCCCGCAGCGATAGTTTTTTCCGCTCTGCATCATAGATGCCGGTGAATTTTTTCTTGACATAATTATCTATATCCTGGTAATGGTAGGAGTCGCCGGTGGCCATCCCGTTACTGATGTTTATCTGCAGTTCTATATTGTTGTTGGGGAAGCAGCCCCGCATGGCAAAAGTACCTTTCCAGAAGCCGTTCAGGTTCTGGGAAAAGGCGATAGCAGAGTGTGTAGCTGCTAGCAGAAGTATGAAGGCAGGTTTATTCAATACCATAATTTACGGAAGAATCCGCATCCGGAAATGTGAAATTTTGCTGAGCGGTAACCATTCTCTGCATGTCAGGCCTTTTCAAAGGCAGGGCGTAGTTTCGATCAGGGGGTATCATCTCCAAATCGGGTCATCGCCCAATCACCAAATCACCTACCTTTGCACCCTATGACAATCGAAAAATTACAGGATATGCGGTCCCGCATTGCCGGGATAAGGAGGTTTCTTTGACGTCGCAAACCGACAACAAAAGATAGCCGAAGACAAACAACTTTCTCTGAGTCCCGGTTTCTGGGACGATAACAAAAGAGCAACCGAGATCCTCAAGAGCATCAAGCTGAATGAGTATTGGGTGAACCTGTATGACCAGGTGAATACGGCCGTGGAGGATTTTGCCGTGCTGCATGACTTCTGGAAAGGGGGTGATGCCACGGAAGAAGAGACCAAAGCAGCCTACGACAAAGCGCTGAAGATGCTGGATGAGGCTGAGTTCAAGGCTACACTGAATGAACCGGAAGATGAGTTGCCTGCTGTATTACAAATTAATTCAGGCGCCGGCGGTACCGAAAGCCAGGACTGGGCAGAGATGCTGGCCCGTATGTACCGCATGTACGGTGAAAAGCAGGGTTGGAAAGTGACCGAAATAGATTGGCAATGGGGTGATGGTGCTGGTATAAAAACAGCAACATTGCAATTTGAAGGCCCTTTTGCTTATGGTTTTTTAAAAGCAGAGAGTGGTGTGCATCGCCTGGTTCGTATTTCTCCATTTGATAGTAATGCACGGCGACATACTTCTTTTGTAAGTGTGTATGCGTACCCGATGGTGGATGATACAATCAACATTGAAGTAAATCCGGCCGATGTAAAAATGGAAACCAGCCGCAGCGGTGGCGCCGGTGGTCAGAACGTAAATAAAGTAGAAACGAAAGTACAGTTAACGCATATTCCAACAGGCATTGTGGTGGTTTGTCAGCAGGATAGAAGTCAGTTAGGAAACAGGGAACTCGCCATGCAAATGCTGAAAAGCCGTTTGTATGAAATGGAATTGCAAAAACGGAATGCCATTAAGGATGCTAATAATTCTAAAAAGAAAAAAATAGAATGGGGTAGCCAGATAAGAAGTTATGTATTCCATCCTTATAAGATGATTAAAGACCATCGCACCGATTTTGAAACTGGTAATGTGCAGCCGGTGATGGATGGCGAATTGGACGGTTTTATCAAGGCGTACCTGATGGCGGAGAAGGAGACTACGGAGTAATTTGAAGATGAATTGATTTGGCGATTTGGTAATGTGTCAATAGAGGGGTTCTAAAAGAAGTTAGTTTGCCATAGCTTTGCTACAGTAATTGGCTCATCACCCATTATCACATCTCCAAATTTAAACCCATGCAAGGGAACAAGGAGAAGAACCTTATCGTAGAACTGACCTTTGACTTTGCACTAAAGATCATTAAGTATGCCGAATTACTGGAGAAAGACCGGCGGTTTGTTTTGGCGACGCAATTGCTGAAGGCAGGAACAAGTGTCGGGGCCAACGTCAGAGAGGCTCAGAATGCGGAAAGTGTAGCTGATTTTGTTCACAAGATGAAGATCGCAGCAAAGGAAGCAGACGAGGTAGAGTACTGGTTATTGCTTTGTGACAAAACGGATGGGTATCCTGATTGTAAACAGTTGTTGGTGGATTGTTCTTCAATAATCAGGATTTTGTCTAAAATAATTGCATCATCAAAAAGCAAGATTCATTAACCAATTTCCAAATTGTCAAATTTTCAAATCAAATGAGTATCGGAACATTTTCATATCCCATGCCGGTCAATGAACCGGTTCTTTCGTATGCTCCAGGTTCGCCTGAGAAAAAAAGATTGAAGGAAGTGCTGGCTGAACTGAAGAAAACACAGGTGGATGTACCGATGTATATCGGCAGCAAAGAGGTACGGACCAATAAAAAAGTGGCGTTGCATCCGCCGCATGAGACCAGCCACACGCTGGGTTATTTTCATGCAGGAGAGGAGAAGCATGTTCACCAGGCCATAGAAGCGGCACTGGCTGCCAAAGAAAACTGGGCTGCCATGAGCTGGGAGAACAGGGCGAATATCTTTTTAAAAGCAGCCGACCTGATCGCTACAAAGTATCGTCCATATATGAACGGCACCACGATGCTGGGGCAAAGCAAGAATGTGTTCCAGGCAGAGATAGATTCAGCCTGCGAACTGATAGACTTCCTGCGGTTCAATGTTCATTTCCTTTCGGAGATATATAAACAACAACCCATCAGCAGTCCGGGTATGCACAACCGGATGGAGTATCGTCCGCTGGAAGGATTTGTGCTGGCGGTAACGCCGTTCAACTTTACGGCGATAGGTGGTAACCTGCCGACATCAGCTGCTATGTGTGGTAATGTGGTGGTATGGAAATGTGCCAATACACAGGTGTATTCAGCGCAGATGCTTATGCGCATACTCAAAGAGGCGGGTTTGCCGGATGGAGTGATCAACCTGATCTTTGTCAGCGGGCCTGTTATCGGGAAAGTATGTTTCAATCATCGTGATTTTGCCGGCGTACATTTTACCGGGTCTACCGGCGTATTTAACAATATGTGGGAAACGGTCGGGAAGAACATGGCGATGTATAAATCGTATCCGCGTATTGTTGGTGAAACAGGCGGAAAGGATTTTGTGGTAGCGCATAAAAGCGCCGATCCGGATGTTGTGGTCACGGCTTTGCTGCGTGGCGCATTTGAATTCCAGGGACAGAAATGTTCGGCGGCTTCAAGAGCTTATATCCCTTCTAATATGGCAGAGGAAGTAAAGAAGAAGCTCATTGCAGGAGTGAAAAGTTTTAAGATGGGAACGGTGGAGGACTTTACCAATTTCGTCAATGCCGTGATAGATGAAAAGAGTTTTGATAACATAAAAAATTATATAGACAACGCAAAGCGGGATAAAAAAGCAGAGATATGGGTAGGAGGCAGGTGCGATAAGAAAGATGGTTATTTTATTCAGCCAACCGTCATTGAGGCCAAAGACCCGAAATATGTAACGATGTGCGAGGAGATCTTCGGGCCTGTGCTGACCGTGTATGTTTACCCTGCCAACAGTTTTGAAAAGACACTGGAACTGGTGGATAATACGTCTCCGTATGCGCTGACAGGTTCTATTATTTCACAGGACAGAACGGCTGTTGAACTGGCTACAGCTAAACTTCGCAATGCTGCGGGTAATTTTTATATCAACGATAAACCGACCGGCGCTGTGGTAGGACAGCAACCGTTTGGCGGTGCAAGGGGAAGTGGCACGAATGATAAGGCAGGCAGCATACTGAATCTTTACCGCTGGCTGAGTGCAAGAACCATTAAAGAAACATTTAATCCACCGGTGGATTATCGCTATCCGTTCATGAATGAGAAATAAATGTATTCTGTAAGAGATGATAAAGCCTGCATTCAATGCGGGCTTTTTTGTTATTAGTGATTTTGATAAAGCAATTCATGCAGGATTATTGACAATTCGATCCATGCCTGGTATTTCCGGTATGTAAGACCCGATAGGTTTGCAGCTCATTATTAACCAAACAAAATACTTATTTATGAAAAGGATCTATGTATTGATTCTCGGAGCGGTCTTATTTTCCGCAAGCGGCTTTGCACAAAAAGGAAACAACCAGGTAGGTGTAGCGGCAGAACTGGGTTTGCCTACCGGCGATTTCGGCGAGTACACGAAAGCGGGTATCGGGGGTTCTGTAAAAGGTTTGTACGGTATCGGAAAAGCCGGGCAGATCACACTGACAACAGGTATTATGTCACTCAGGGCTAAAAGCGATTTTGAGGACCTTCTCGATGCAGACAAGATCACACAAACCATTGTTCCTATTCTTGCCGGCTACCGTCACAACTTCAGCGGATTTTATGCAGAACCGCAGGTAGGTTATGGCATCTATGGGGCAAAGATCAAAGGAGGTATGTTTGATTCCAAAGATTCTGAAGGCGTATTTACCTGGGCTATTGGCGTGGGGTATGTGGTAAAGGGATTTGAAGTAGGTGCACGCTACCAGAGCGGGCACAAAGATGGAGAAAGCAATGCACTGGTCGGTATCCGTGTTGGCTATAACTTTTCTCTTGGTGGAAATAAATAATCATCTGTTTTAACAGGTTAAAAGACTTCCTTCTCTTTAAAGGGAGTCTTTTTATTTGCCGGTTTTCACACCTGTTCACGCTATGTCCTTTGATTTTCGTTTTTTATTACTTACATTTAATTAGTTCTTCTGATTTGATTCGTGCTCATATATGAAACGGGTGCTGGAAATTATTTGCTTAAACCTAAAATCATTGAGTATGAAAAAGACACTTCTAATCGTCATTTCCGCGATCTTTTGTTTAACTGCGCAAGCACAGTTCGGGGTCAAAGGCGGACTTAACCTTGCCAATTGGGGTGGAAGCGATGCTGATGATGAAGACAAGAAAGCCCTGCTTGGCCCGTATTTCGGGGTATTTTATAATATCAAAGCTTCGGATATGTTCAGTGTTCAGCCTGAACTGGTCTATTCTATGCAGGGCGTCAGGTATGAGAATTCAGGGTTTGAAGTAAAAATACCTGCCAGTTATCTCAATCTCACACCGCTGTTCCGTTACAATAATCCTTCCGGTTTCTTTGTGGGTGTTGGTCCCCAAATAGGCTTTTTATTAAGCGCAAAAGTTAAAGAAGATGGGGAGGATGATGTGGATATAAAGGATGATTTGAAAGGTATTGACTTTTCAGCTGCCCTGGCAGCAGGTTATGAACTGAAAAACGGTTTTGGTTTTTATGTAAGGTATAATCATGGCTTAAGCCAGATACCTGATGAAGATGATGTAAAAGTTTATAACAGGGTATTCCAGGTGGGAGTTCGCTATGCATTTAAAATGGAGAAAGGGAAATAGCGTTTAAAAGAATGGATATAATTAAGCCGGATGAAAACATCCGGCTTAATTATAAATAAAAATATAAACAGTAAAAAATATATGAATAACCGGGCGAAATATAATATTTAAATGCATTAGTATAGCATTAACAATACAAAAAATAAAGCGTAATCTAATACCCGCTTCGTGGTATTTTACCAAGTACAAGTACCCAACTATATTAAAAAGCTTTGATTTTCAAAAGTCCGTATTTACATTTGCGTGCTAAAATTCTAACCATTCAAAACAAACAATTATGAAAAAAGTATTAGTTCTCGTTGCTGCAGTAGTATTAGTGTCTGCAGTACAAGCTCAGAAAGGATCAGTTAAATTTGGAGTAAAAGCAGGTGCTAACATCTCCATGTGGGGCGGGGATGATGCGGATGAGTCCAAATCAAAAATCGGGTTTAATGCCGGTGGTTTGGTAAACATTCCCGTTAGCGATATGTTCAGCGTTCAGCCTGAAGCTTTGTTCTCAATAGAAGGAGCAAAGTATGATGGCAGTCCGGATGATGCCAGTTTCAATTTAAGCTACATTAATATCCCGGTATTATTTCAGTATAACAACCCTTCAGGTTTTTATGCAGAAACAGGCCCCCAGATCGGTCTTTTGATGAGCGCTAAACTTAAAGTAGGTGATGAGTCAGAAGATTACAAAGAGTTCTTTAAGGGCTCAAACTTTAGCTGGGCGTTTGGTGCAGGGTTCAAAACAAAATCAGGTTTTGGTTTCGGCGCCCGTTACAATTTTGGTTTAGGTAATATCGCTGATGATGAAGATGCTGATCTTAAGCAAAGCAACCTGTCATTTGGCCTGTTCTACCTGTTCGGTGGAGATAAAAAATAATCATCTATTAAAATTTTATACAAAAGCCGGGTCCATCCCGGCTTTTTGTTTTATGCCACCTTGCTGCTGGTCTTTTTATTTGGCATGATTTTTTGATTCCCGGCATGAGCTTGGTAACGTGAAACCGGTTAACAACAAATCAGTTTATATGAAAAAGATCGTTTGTGCAGCTTCACTTGTATTGTTTGCATTTTGCATGGTCCATGCGCAGCAAACAAGTTTTGGGATCAGAGCAGGGTTCAATGCCTCATCTGTCGGGATCGAAGACGGTGCAGATTATAATTCGAAAACCGGGATTCATCTTGGAGGCCTTGCCCATATTCATATCACTGATCATTTTGCTTTTCAGCCCGAACTGATCTTTTCTGCACAGGGCGGCAAGGATGACGATAATGATGAGATCAGGTTAAAACTGAATTATGTCAACATCCCTTTACTGGTTCAGTATATGACCCGTGACGGGTTTCGGTTGCAAACGGGTCCCCAGTTAGGGTTTCTGGCTTCTGCTAAGTCGAAGGTCGGTGATGTGGAAGTGGATATAAAAGATGACCTGGAATCTACTGAACTGGCATGGGTTTTTGGGGCCGGCTACCTGTTTCCCCGCGGCAATGGGCTTGGAATTGATATCCGGTATAACCATGGCATCAGTAATATCAGCGAGGATAATGATTTTGAAGCAAGGAACAGGACTTTCCAAATCGGCATATTCTATCAATTCTCTAAAGCCCGTTCAGGTAAGAGACGCTGATAAAACAAAACCGTACATTATTTAATAGAGCCCTTTCACAGGGCTTTATTATTTTTACAAAAATCTTTTTTCTTGAAATCAATTCTTACCGGACCGCAACTGGCGATCACTATCAAAAGGCTGGCACACCAGATACTGGAGAATAATATTGACCTGGAGAATACTGTGCTCATCGGGCTGCAGCCGAGAGGGATCTATCTTTCCGACCAGGTAGTAACGGAAATAAAAAAAGAATTGTCTGCTGATAAAGTAAAGTACGGCAAACTGGATATCACATTTTACCGGGATGATGTACGTAATGAGATCCGTATCGCCAACCATACGGATATCCCATTTTCTATTGAAGGCAAGAAAGTGGTACTGATAGATGATGTACTCTACACCGGCAGAACGATCCGGGCTGCACTGGATGC
This sequence comes from Chitinophagaceae bacterium, assembly GCA_016787085.1. Taxonomy (GTDB): domain Bacteria; phylum Bacteroidota; class Bacteroidia; order Chitinophagales; family Chitinophagaceae; genus VBAT01. The sequence continues at coordinate 351,850 of JAEUVJ010000053.1, forward strand.
CCTGCTTGATTTCGGGCGTCCTGAAAAAGTGGAGCTATGTGTATTAATAGACCGTCGTTTCAGCCGACAATTTCCTATACAGCCTGACTATACTGGCAAATCCATTGATTCGATCATTTCACAAAAAGTAAGGGTGTTCTGGAAGGAAAAGGATGGGAAGGAGGAGGTAGTGATTTTGGATTAAGGTACAAGGCACTTGTTATATGGTGACGATCAGCTAGAAAAGGAACGGACAGAACTCATAGATGAAGCCGGGCAAATCCGAAAAATCCTGTCCTCCATTTTTAATAAACTCGGCTAAAAATCAGGATAAGGATTCCCTTATACCTTGTGCCTTGTACCTTGAGGGATTTCCTTTATCTTCGCTTTTTAATGAGCCTTTCTACCCAACATCTTCTCGGTATCAGAGACCTCACTAAGGAAGATATATCGCTTTTTCTGCAAACAGCAGAGCAATTCAAAGAAGTATTACAAAGACCTGTCAAAAAAGTTCCTTCTTTAAGAGATGTGACTATTGTGAACTTGTTTTTCGAGAATTCGACAAGGACGAGGATATCTTTTGAGCTGGCGGAAAAAAGGTTAAGTGCGGACACGATCAATTTTGCCGCATCGGGCTCTTCTGTATCCAAGGGAGAGACCTTGCTCGATACAGTGAATAATATCTTATCCATGAAAGTGGATATGGTAGTGATGCGTCACAGTGCCAGTGGGGCACCGCATTTCCTGGCAAAGCATATCCCTGCCGCCATTGTCAATGCCGGTGATGGAATCAATGAGCATCCTACACAGGCGCTGCTCGATGCACTTTCCATCAAAGAAAAGACCGGGAAACTGGAAGGAGCAAGAATTGCGATCATCGGCGACATCATGCATAGCCGGGTGGCGCAAAGTAATATCTATTTATTGAAAAAGATGGGAGCGGAGGTAACCGTTTGCGGGCCGCCTACGCTGATCCCCAAATACATTCACGAGGCGTTAGGGGTGAATGTCAGCTATAACCTGAAAGAGACATTGGAGTGGTGTGATGTGGCCAATGTTTTACGCATACAACTGGAAAGACAGAACCAGGTACTTTTTTCTTCTCTTCGTGAGTATAATCTTAGCTATGGTATCAGCCGGAAACTGCTGGATGATCTGCACAAAGAGATTGTGATCATGCACCCCGGCCCGATCAACAGGGGAGTGGAACTTGACAGTGATGTGGCCGACAGCAAACAGTCTATCATTTTGCAACAGGTGGAAAATGGTGTGGCCGTCAGGATGGCCGTCTTGTACCTGCTGGCCGGTAAAACTCCTGTTAGTAATAATTGATAATTATTACTGAATAATTATTAGCTTTCGCAGCCAATTCAATGACTGATGCAAAGAATCTGTTTATTCCCCGGCACCTTTGACCCCATCACGCTTGGCCATGTGGACATTATTGACCGCTCACTTCCTTTGTTTGATAAGGTAGTAGTAGGAATCGGGCTGAATGCTTCCAAAACCCCGATGTTCTCTGCCGAGCAGCGCTTGCAGTGGGTACAGGATATCTATAAAGATGAGCCTAAGGTAGAAGGAACGATCTATGAGGGGCTTACCATTGAATATTGCAAAGTGATCGGTGCTAAATTCATCATCAGGGGTATCCGGTATGTCAGTGATTTTGAGTATGAAAAAACGATCGCCGATGCCAACCGTACATTAGATAAATCCATTGAGACGATCTTCCTGACAGGAGAACCTAAATATACATCGGTCGCTTCTACTATTGTAAGGGACATCATCCGCAATGGCGGTGATGCCAGTCTTTTTTTACCCAAAGAAGTTTACAGTACACTTAAACCGCAATAAGGTATGGCTATCTGGTTCAATAAGAGTATCACGATTGAGGACATTAAACCGCTCGGCAAGGGTACCATGGGCGAATACGTTGGTATAGAATGGATGGAGCTGGGTGATAATTATATCAAGGCCAGGATGCCGGTAGATCACCGCACACAACAGCCTTATGGTTTACTACATGGCGGTGCATCCTGTGTGCTGGCCGAAACGATCGGGAGCATTGCTTCGGCAATGGTGGTGGATCATTCGCAATATGTATGTGTGGGAATGGAGATCAATGCCAACCATGTACGCAGTGCCAGGGAAGGATATGTGACGGGTACAGCTACTCCGCTTCACCTGGGCGCCAATACGCATGTATGGGATATCAGGATAAATGATGATCTGGAAAAACTGGTTTGCGTCAGCCGGTTGACGGTGGCTGTGATCCCCAGGAAGGAATCATTTCGCAAGGCAAGTCTCTAATACATCCGTCACAGAAGGGAATGCATTTTTCATGTACGCCTCCAGGCCTTCAGGCCTTACCCATCGTATTTCAAGGATGTCTTCTTCTGTCTGGGGTACCAGGTCCTGAGCCCCGTTCACTTCCATGTTGTACCAATGCGATTCTTTAAGGATGAATTTCGATCCTTCATGGTAGGTATGATAGGTAATGGAAAGCGGGGAAACCAGTTTTACTTTTTTGAGGCCGGTCTCTTCCTGCACTTCCCGTACCGCACAGTCTTCCAGTTTTTCACCGTCATCCAGTTTGCCTTTCGGCAGATCCCACTTACCTCTTCGGAAGATCAGTAGTATTTCATTTTCAGGATTAGTTACCAAACCTCCTGCCGCTTTGATCAAAGTGAATTTTTTGAATATGGCCTTTTTCAGTTTGTCAAGATCGGCATGAAAGAAAACGCCGGCATGTACTTTGGGAAGCTGCATCTCATGAATGATGGTCTTAACGGTATGCGTATCCAGCTCATCAATAAAAATGGCATCATCATGATGAACAAAAGGCTCGATCACATTATCGATCGTATCGCAAAGAAAAAGCGGTTTGTCTCCGAAGTAGATCTTGATGAACATGAATCTAAGGTAAGAAAGAAGAATCAAGGTACAAGAGGTAAGAAACAAGAACCAAGAAGCAAGGTACTATCATCCCGCCTGTCCCGAAATATTCCGGGAACAAAATCTTGTTTCTTGAGCCTTGAGCCTTGTACCTTACTTTATTTATCTTCGCGGCATGACAAATGAAAAAGTGGTAGCCGAAAAACTGCTGCAGGTGAATGCGGTGAAACTCAGTCTTCAGAATCCGTTTACCTGGGCCAGCGGCTGGAAAAGCCCGATCTATTGCGATAATCGCCGGGTATTATCTTTCCCTTTTATCCGTGATTACATCAAGTCTGAACTATGCAATGCAGTATTTGAAAAATTTCCTGATGCCGAATTGCTCGCCGGGGTGGCCACTGCGGGTATAGCCTGGGGCGCTATGGTGGCTGACCAGCTCAAGCTACCCTATATATATGTACGGCCAAAACCCAAGGAACATGGGCTTGGCAACCAAATAGAAGGGTTTTATGAAAAGGGGCAAAAGACCGTGGTGATCGAGGACCTTGTTTCTACCGGCAAAAGCAGTATGCAGGTAGTAGATGTGCTGAAGAATGAAGGATTGGATGTTATTGGAATGGTTTCGATCTTCACGTATGGTTTTCCCGTTGCGGCAGAAACATTTGCCAAAGCCGGGCTTACGTATTATTCCCTTACTGATTATCCTTCGCTGATCGAACTGGCTACAGATAAGGGTTCGGTCTCAGCAGGGGAGCAGGAAATTTTGTTAAAATGGCGGGACGACCCGGCCAATTGGAAAGGAGTTTTGTAATTTGTTATCAAATACTACTATGAAAAAGTTGTTTGTTACACTGATAGCTATAACCGGTATTGCAATAGCTGCTTCTTCCCAGACCAAAGCGCTGGAGACGGCACGAATCAAAACACCCAATGTTCTGTGTGAGGAATGTAAGAAACGGCTGACTACTTATCTTGACCGCTATGATGGTATCCAATACCTCAATATCAACTTCCGGAAAGGCGAGATACAGGTAAAATACCTGACTGACCGTATAGATATCGAACAGATCAAAACAGCTATTGCCAACATGGGCTATGATGCAGACGATGTGACCGCTGACGAGCAGGCGTATAAAAGACTGCCTAAAAGTTGTAAGAAATTTGAAGACGGAGGAGGACACCCTAAACCAAGGCCTGAACCGGCACCGCAACCTGCACAATAAAAAAAGTTTATCCCGTTTTCATCAAGACGGGATTTTTATTTGAATAACTCCTGCAGGTTTTGCTTTCCTTCGTAATGAAGCGGGATCGTTTTATAGAAGCCGCCTTTTCCCACCTTTGCCTTTCCTTTAATAGTGATCAGCACCTGCTCGTTCGTCAGCGCAGAAAGGGAATGTTTGAGGAGATGCTTCATCTCTACCTCTAATTTTACCGGGATCGTGAAATTTGAATTGGCAGGAATAGCTACTGCTTCATCTACAGTAAAATGGCCAAGATAGGTGCTGTCCATCCAGGCTTCTCCTTCCGCATTCTTCAGCCGGGCTTTTTTATTATTAGGGTTGAAATAGTGTATTGCCAATGTTACCTGGGACCTTCCTTTCTCCAATTTGTTCATTTGTACTTTATCTATCCCGTGGAATACGGGTTCTTTCATACTTACGCAGGAAGAAAGAATGATGATCGCCGCTGACAGCAGAAGAGACAGGTATTTCATTAGCGGCAAATTAATCAAAGAGGATAGTTTTTTTCGGATATATCGTCTTAAAATGTTTTTAATACTGCATTTTCGTTCAGGAGTCGCTGGCGGAAAAATAAGTTACCTTTGCTCTGCTACAAGCCGGGCTATCGCTTTTCGCCACTGGCGGAGGGAGGAAAGTCCGGACAGCACAGAGCAATGCACCCCGTGATAAGCGGGGGACTTTTCTTTCTTAGACAGAAAAGAACAGACAGTGCCACAGAAAATAACCTCACCCCTTATCCTCATCATTGCGGGCAAAGCAAAGCAATCAGAGGGTAAGGGGTGAAAGGGTGAAAACGTAGGGTAAGAGCCTACGGCTGATGATGGTAACGTCACCAGCGGGTAAACCTTGCATGCTGAAATGCCACGTATAGTACCGTTTGAGGGCTGCTCGCCCGAGGTACAGGGTAGGCAGATTGATCCCGCAGGGCAACTTGCGGGACAGATAAATGATGGCCCTCGACAGAATCCGGCTTACAGGCTTGTAGTTTTTACCCCCAGCCCCTAAAGGGGAGGATGAAAAAGATCCATGATTGTGACCGTTTATTTTGGATGTTTTGTACAAAGAAATATTTGTATCAATAAATCATTTTCAATCTAAGTCCCCCTTTAGGGGATAGGGGTAAAATTCCCGATATACCCGCCTATCTCCATCATCCACGCAATACCGAGATGAACCATTAATCCTCCGTAAATGGATCGTGTATGGTAAACAACAATACCTAATATCATTCCGCCAAAATAGGAACTGATACATTCCCCTATAGGTTTGCCGAAATGGATCGTGCAATAAAAACAGGCCATCGGCAGGATGGCATCCTTGCCTGCCCATTTTACAAATGCAATGACCAGGAATCCCCGGAAGAATAATTCGATCGTGATAAAATCGCTGCCATAGGAAAGTTCGAACAGCAGTTTTTGCCACCAGCGCAGGCTGTCTATATTGCCGGTAGCCGTTGCGGATATTAATTTGGGATATACTTCAAGGAAATCCGGCTGCGTGGAGGCGGCTACGACTAGTGGCAACATGATCAGCAGCATCATAATATAAGGCGTCCAGTTGATATTCTTTGTTTTGATACCATAGAGTGGCTGCCCTTTGTCGAACCTGTTACGGATAAGGGTCAGCGCAGCTGTCGTGATCAGCAACAATACCGGCCAGTATGTGATATAGTTCCAGAAATGATCTGTTTGCCAGTCATCAGAAAAAGAGAAATAGGGATTAAATGCGACCTTGAAAGAGAAGACCAAAGGTGCTATTAACAGGAGCGTCACAAACCCTTTTTCCCGGAAATATTTTTTGCCTGCAAGGGCCGTATAGATAAGATAAGGGATACTGAATGCCAGTAAAAAAATGCCGGAACGGCTTAAAAAAGGCAGCAGGAAGCCTGCATCACGGCTGATACTGTCGTCAATGCCGAACCGGTAGTTCGCCCAGACTAAAAACCCGGTAAAAACAGTGATTATGAATAATATCCGCCTGTCAGTTTCGTAAATGTACCCCCTGATGTACCCGGTTATTTCCTTCATGCAGTACGAAAAATAGATTTTTTTGAAACCCCGTTAAACTTTCCTGCGCCTTTCGCTTCCAAAATTGCGTTAATATTTTCCACAAACCCTAAACTAAAAGTATAGCCATGAAATTAATCTCAATTAACCGGATAACCTTAGCAGTTGTGATGCTGCTCGCCACGGTTCTGTATTCCTGCCAGAAGGATAGCAGCGTATCAGATGATAACACTACTACCCAGCCGGTAACCGAAGAAGAAGCCGTCGCTTATTCAGAAGAAAGCGCCGAAGCAGAAGCCAGTTTTGATGATATCGAGGATGTAAGCCGTATGGCCGCTGAAGAAGAAGGTGTGGTGAGTGCACCCAATGGCCGGGTATTTCCTTTTGTTCAGCTTCGCCTGAGACTTGGACCCTGTGCAACGATCACTGTTTCTCCTAACGACAGTACCTATCCTAAAACAGTCACTATTGATTTTGGCACCGGTTGTATATGTGCCGATGGCAAATTCCGTAAAGGTGCGATCATCCTTCATTTCACCGGCCCGATCCGCCGTTCTGGTTCGGTACTTACGATCACTCTGCGTGATTTTTACCTGAACCGTGCTCATGTGGAAGGTACCAAAGTGATCAGCAACCTGAGTGCAAATGGAGCTATCAAATTCACCGTGCAGGTAGTGGGCGGCAAGGTAACTTACCCGAATGGAAGAGGATACCGGTATGAAGGTTTGAAATATGTAGCGCAGGTAGAAGGTGCCGCAACAGCGAACCCGCTGGATGATATATATAAGATAGAGGGCCGGTCAAAGACCACCTTCAACAATGGCCTGACCATTACCCTGAATACAGAGTCTCCGTTGATAAAGAAAGTAGCCTGCCACTGGATCAGCAACGGCACATTGAAGATAAAGATCAATGACAGGGTATTATTCCTTGACTATGGCGCACCCAACAATGGCGCTTGTGACAACAAAGCCCTGCTGACCTGGAATAATGGCAATAATCAAAGACTGATAACTTTACCATAAACACCCGTTGATCCGAATCCCGGAAAGTTCCATGCCTGTCTCACTACAACGAGACAGGCTTTTTTATATTTGCACATGCGCCGACTGGTCACCTGCTTCTTATTGTTCTCATTGTTCTCCTGCAAGACACTTACAGAAATGGAAAAACTGCACCGGGACCTGTCCGGCAAATGGCTGGTATTGTATCCGGATCATGATCTTAAAAATGACTACCAGAAAGTGGTGTACAGCAAAATACAGGATTCGATAGTGGGGCTGTCAGGGTTGAAGCTCGTTACGTTGGCTGATGACGGCTCCTTTATGCAGCTTGACAGTCTTCATGCAAGAGGGAAATGGGGGATCACCGGGGAAAAAATTGTATTTGTTGAGAATGGCGGTAAAGGGTTTGAGAATTTCAGTGCTGCGTTCACGGGTTACGAAAAGGGGGTCCTTAAACTGACTGAATACGTTCGGGCAGAAGGAGAGAAGATCCGGTTGGTCTGGCATCTGAAGAAAATACGGGGAGGGTCTGCCGAAGAATTATTCAGTAATGAAAGAAATACCTGGCGAAAAAAACCGATAAAAGCAGAATCAGAAAAGGAGATCAGGCAGCGATTATCGGCTATGCTTTCTTTTTATGCAGCCTATTATTCACTGGTCACGAAGGAGTCGAGTTTTTTTGTCCCCACCCGTGTTATTTTACCCTTACGTTTTTACCAGCATGCTATTGGAATGAAAGATTTTGATGCGGATGGATTCTTTGCCGGTTTATTTTATGACAGGCAACAGGCAGCGGAAGCTCATCGTTATCTTTCCGTTTCCATCCGTAAGCTGCGGAACGATTTCCCGAAGATGGAAAACTATGTGGAAGAGTACGCTGCATTCATGAAATTGATGGCCCAGGATATTGCAGCAGAATGATCAGGTGCCGATATCATGCCCGAACTGGAGAATGTACCCATTGCAATCTCTGATCGCAAACTCCCGCATTCCGTATGCAAAGTCTTCGATCGGGTACAGCACATCGGTTTTGTCTTTTAAAAAATGCCACCACACATCGGCATCTTCTGTGCGGATATATAACGAGCCGGTGAATACAGGCTTTTCATACGACAGGTGTTCATTGGGTTTTGTCAGCATGATCCTTACTTTATGTTTTTCCACTACTCCCCAGCCTGCATCTTCCAGGTAGTTGCCTTCGTCAAATCCGAGAACGGAAACATAATAATCAATGGTGGCCCGTACGTCGTCCACCCACAGCATGGGGGTGATCTCTTTTAGTTGCATAGAATGATCTATTTGTTTTTAGAAAAATTTCGTTTGATCCAGGTCACAGCTTTCTTTACATAGTATTCATCGTCTTTTTCAAGTGCCCTGACAAGGCTCCTGACCGCTGTATGTTTGTCGCTGTGTCTTGTGTACCATTCCACCATCACCAATGAAAGCCGCCTTTGCCAGGGATCCTTTGAGCGACTGAGTTGGCCGGCCATAGCAAATATCTCTTTATCGTGTGTTTTCACAATGCCACGAAGAAACTGCATACCCAGCCCGTCACAGACAGCCCAGTTATCTATCTTTTTTGAGAATTCTTTGAATAGCTTTAATACCATTGCCGGCTCATTCTTACCGGTTTTTTCAATGATCTTGATGGCAATGATCTTTTCTTCCAGGGCGCCGGCATTCCATAGCTCTTTTGCCAACTGAAAAGAATAAGGCCTGTATAACCTGGCCAGCCCGTTAAGTTCGGGAGTTTTCACTCCATAGATCTTCTGCCGGCCCGGCACCATCTTTTCAAAAAAAGCAGCATTGCCGGTATTGCCTTTTTGAGCCAAAATCTTTTGAATCTCTTTTAATTGATGTGACATATCTATCCCAAAATACTGTTCCTGATCGAATACCTTTCACATATTTTGCCAGCCCGGTCTTTCAATTTTTTTTGATACATCGGATCTGTGTAATAGCCGTGGTCATAGAGTTGCCTGTATTTTGGCAGCAAAGAGGCATCGTATCGTTCCAGGAATTTATAAAAAAGGGTCTTGCTGTCTGCTGCCTGGTCGCCAAACAAAGTTAATCCGCCGGTAAGGATATAATCAGCGTCGTGTTCTTTTGCTGCGAAGATGATCTTATCCAATTCTTCTTCTGTGTCGGAAATAAAAGGCAGTAGCGGGATTGCATTCACACCTGCAAGGAAACCTTCCTGTTTCATTTCCTGCAGTAATTGCAGCCGCTGCAGCGGTGTAGCCGCACCGGGTTCCAGCGTACGGCTGACCTTTTCATCCAAAGTGGAAACGGAAACGGAGAAAATAACTCCTCTTTTCAATGTGGGCTGAAGGTCAGCGGGCAGAATGGCGGCCTTGTCTATTTCTTTCAATAATCCAATATCTCTTCTGACCAAAGTACATTTGGTGCTGATGAAAACGGGGAACCTGTATTTCAGGAAAAGTTTTAGCATCCCTTCGGCCATCCTGTATTGCTCTTCCTGGTGGATATAGGCATCAGTGGCAGAACCCAGCACCACCAATCCGTATTGTCCTTTTTGAGATTTTACAATTAGTTGTTCTTCCAGCACCTCCAGTGCATTTGCTTTTACAGCCAGTCCTTCTGCCAGGTTTTCCCCATACTTACTGCCACGTATGTAACAGTACTGGCAGTTGCAACTGCATCCCTCGTATGGATTGGCAGTATAATCGGCGAGGAACCAACTATCCCTTTTTTTTAGTTTATTCAAAACGGTTTTGACCTGCTTTTCCCGGAGCATGCGATAAAATTACTGAAAGAGGAATATCATTACGTACAGGGTTAAGAGCTGTTCCCTTAGTTTTGCCATAAAGCACCTGCATGAAGTATTTATTGTACATATTTTTTTTATTGCTGCTGGCGGGTTGTTCATCGTCACGTAAGCAGGCAACAGGAGGGCCATCCGGCAGTATCGGGGAGATCCGGTATATCGGTGAGTATATGCTGCCCGGCGGTATGATCTTTAACGGATCGGTAGTGGGTGGCTTGTCGGGTATTGACTATGATGCAAAGCGGGATGTGTATTATATGATCTGCGACGATCCTTCTGTGAAAGGCCCTGCGAGATACTATACAGCAAAGATCATCTTTTCTGAAAGAGGGGTAGATAGTGTGCAGGTACTGGATATGACACCCTTGCTGGACCCTGCCGGTAAAACTTACACTGATATCACAAAAGACCGCTTTCATTCGGCCGATGTGGAGGCTATGCGTTATGATGCAAAAAGGGATGAATTGATATGGAGCAGCGAGGGACAACGCTATATGCGTGACGGTAAGCAGGAATTGCAGGACCCGCAGATCGTCATGATGGACCGAAGTGGCCGGTACAAAGATAGCTTTGCCTTGCCGTCAAATATGCACATACAACCTGTTGAAAAGGGGCCGAGACATAACAGTGTTTTTGAAGGGATAGGTTTTGATACCGATTACAGTCATGTGTACGTAAGCGTGGAAGAACCGATCTATGAGGACGGGCAACGGGCAGGCGGGGGTGATACTACCGGATGGATACGGATCTTAAAGTTCAACCGGAGCATAAAACAATGTGTGGCGCAATATGCATACAGGATAGATGCTGTGCCTTATCCTGCTGATCCGCCCGGCGCTTTTAAAATAAATGGTGTTTCTGACATTCTGTATATTGGAAATGACCAGTTCATTGTAATCGAAAGGGGTTATTCTACCGGGCGCACCCCATCTGATATCAGGATATACCTGGCTGATGCCGGTGGTGCAGAAGATGTTTCATCTATGTCATTACAGGCAGATAGAGTGAGAAAGCCGGTTGCCAAAAGATTGTTGCTTGACATGAATACCATTGGGCGGTTTACCGATAACGTGGAAGGGGTAACGTTTGGACCTGTATTGCCCAATGGCCGCAGTACCTTGCTTTTTGTCACCGATGATAATTTTGCGGCGAAGCAAAAGACACAGTTCTTTCTCTTTGAAGTAGTGCCATGAAGATGTTCATGACCTGTTTGTAATTTGTTCTTACAGTTTTGACCGATTTTTATATCTTTCAATGATATATTTCTGTTTATGAGAATTGTTCCTTTCATGGTTTCTGCTGCAGCTACTGCAGGACTTGTATGGGCGCTGAATAAACCCTGGGGTTCGGCCGTGCCGATGCCATTAGGTAAGTTTTTAAGTCCGCAGCATGGGTTCTGGCAAAATGCGGAAGCCGCCGGGTATGACTTTACTGCCGATCTGAAGTTCCCTGAGTTGAAAGGGGATGCTTCTGTTTATTTGGACGAGCGCCTGGTCCCACACATTTTTGCAGAGAATGATGAGGACCTTTATTTCCTGCAAGGGTACATACATGCAAAGTTCCGCCTGTTCCAGATGGATCTGCAGACAAAAGCTGCAGAAGGCAGGGCCAGCGAGATAGCCGGCGCTGTGGCTGTGAATTTCGATAGAGAACAAAGACGGCTTGGAATGAAATATGCTGCCGAGAATGCCATGAAGGAAATGGAAAAAGATCCGGCTTCCCTGGCTATGTTCTCAGCTTATACCAAAGGTGTCAATGCTTATATCCATTCATTAAAGGAAAGTGAGATACCGGTAGAGTATAAACTTTTAAATGCAAAACCTGAGGCGTGGAGCAATATCCGTACAGCCTTATTGCTGAAAATGATGGCTAAAATGCTGAGTTCAGGTACGGAAAACGACCTCTTGAATACTAATGCAAAAAGTATTTTCGGTTATGATGCATTTAAGCAGGTATACCCGCAGGTGCCTGATTCGTTGGTGCCGATCGTTCCTAAAGGAACTGTCTTTGATACGGCCGGTATTAAACCGGTAAAACCGGCAACAGCCGATTCATTGTACTTCGGTACAAAAGATACTATGATGATGGCCGAAATATCCAGGCCCGATAAGAATAATGGCAGTAATAACTGGGTAGTGGCCGGCAGCAAAACGCAGGACGGAGCCCCAATACTCTGTAATGACCCCCACCTGGAATTATCATTACCTTCTATCTGGTTTGAACTTCAGTTGTCAACACCCACCAGCAATGCATATGGTGTTTCGTTGCCGGGCAGCCCGTTTGTGATCATTGGATTCAATGATAGTATTGCATGGGGTGTGACCAATTCACAAAGGGATGTAAAGGATTATTTTGAAATAAAGTTCAAAGATGCTTCGAAGAAGGAGTACTGGTATAACGGGAAATGGGAGCCGGCCATGATCAGGTATGAGGAGATCAAAGTAAGAGGAAAGGGGACAGTATATGATACAGTAGCCTATACCGTCTTTGGTCCGGTGATATTTGACGAAAGTTTTTCCAATACAGTATCCAATAAAAGGAACCTTGCCATGCGATGGACAGCACATGATGGTAGTAATGAAGGGATGACCTTTTATAAGCTGAACCGGGCAAAGAACTATGATGATTATGTCAACGCCATCAGCACCTTTGATTGTCCCGGTCAGAATTTTGTGTTTGCCTCCAAGACAGGTGATATTGCTATCTGGCAGCAGGGGAAATTCCCGGCAAGGTGGGACGGACAGGGCCAATTCGTAATGCCAGGGGAAGATGACAGCTATAACTGGCAGGGGTTTATTCCGCAGTCTGAAAACCCTCATGCAAAAAACCCGGAAAGAGGTTTTTTAGAAAGCGCCAACCAGCGCCCGGCTGATTCGTCTTATCCTTATTTCATTCCGGGCAGTTACATTACGCCAAGAGGTATTGCCATTGAACATTTTTTGTCGGGTATGAGTGGCATTACAGTATCAGATATGATGCGTCTTCAGAACAACTACTATAATGAACTGGCGAATGATGCCCTGCCGGTATTGCTGAAGTATGTAAACGAAGCAGGGTTGAATACAGAAGCAAGGAAATACATTGAGATCGTTAAAGCCTGGAATATGGAGGCCGGGCCGGCTTCCAAAGGGCAAACGATCTACCAGTGCTGGTGGGATAGTCTCGAAGCAGCGATATGGAAAGATGATATCAGTAAAACCGATCCCATGGCGCCCTGGCCGGAAGAACAAACAACAATGGAGTGGCTGGCCCGTGATTCCTCCTCCCTGTCATACATTGATAATATCAATACGCAGGAAACAGAAACATTGGATATGATTGTAACAACTGCTTTGAATAAGGCATCGGTCAGTCTTGCCCAAAAGGAAGCAGAAGGGAAACTGGAATGGACACGCTTCAAGAACCCTTCGATTTATCATCTGATCAAAGACGGACTGCCCGCCTTTGCCAGGAAAGGGCTGAACGTGGGTGGTAATGGCAATATCATCAATGCCGTAACACATAGCCATGGCCCAAGCTGGAGAATGATCGTTCACATGGTATCGGAAACAGAAGCGTATGGGGTATATCCTGCAGGCCAAAGTGGCAACCCGGGAAGTAAGTATTACGACAATTTTATAGATACATGGGTAAAAGGAGAGTATTATAAATTGTGGATGATGAAGGCAACGGAAACAGGCGATAAAAAAGTGAAGTGGGTAATGAAGTTTGGGAAGGGGTAAGGAGCGGAGTAGAGAGTTGGGAACCAGGAATGCCGGGCTTTGCAGCCCAAATAAAGTGAGTGAAGGCAATAGGAAAATAATAAGCGGGATCAAAAACTATATATCAAATCAGATAAAATGAAATTCATTGTAGCTGTTATACTGACTGCATCACTGGCATTTGCGGCGGGGTTATGGTTTGACTGGTGGAGTATCGCTATTGCTGCTTTTATCGTGGCATTGCTGGTTCACCAGAAAGCAGGCAAAGCTTTTTTGGCCGGCTTTACCGGCCTGTTTATTCTATGGGGTGGTTTCGCCTGGTGGATGGATATGCAGAATGAAAGTATATTATCTAAAAAGATCGCTGCCACCTTGCCTCTTGGCGGCAATGCCATACTGCTGATCGTCGTCACTGCCCTGGTCGGTGCATTGGTTGCCGGTTTCGGGGCCATGAGCGGCAGTTACCTGCGAAGCAGTAATAAATGATCTTCTTATTGGCCTTATGATATAAACTACACAATCTGCCTGTAATTATTTGTCTGCACCGTTTACTATCACATCTCATCCATTCTCCTGCTCAATTCATACCATCTCCCATTGGCAGGCCGCCAAAACTCCGGTTAGTTTGCCAACTGTTTACAAACTGCCTGTAGCAGCTTATCGTATTATACAGCATTCAGATCATCACGGGTAACGGGTAGTCTATGTACCTTTTTCGGGCAAGCTACCTTATTGTCGTGATGCTGAGATTTGTTTCTTTTATCTAAACCTTTAAACCTGTTCCTGACTTATGCGAAAGTTTTTAAAATTTCTTAAATGGACCGGCATCGCCATTCTGTCCATTCTCCTCATTTTGTACATCGTGATCGAATTGCGGCAAAACCGGATATTCGATGCCCCTTATCCTGTCGTAAGAGCTACGGATGACAGTCTTGTTATAGCCCGGGGTAAGGCACTGGTTTACGGACCGGCTCACTGTGCTAATTGTCATGCCCCGAAAGAAATGGAAGAACAGGTAAATAAGGGTATCGAAACGCCATTAAGCGGCGGCCTTGTCTTTGATCTGCCTATTGGCGAGATATATGCTAAGAATATCACCCCGGATGCGACTGGTATCGGCAACATGACCGATGCAGAGGTGGCCAGGGCCCTTCGGTATGGAGTGAGAAAAGATGGCCGGGCTTTGTTCGACTTCATGCCTTTTCACAATACCAGTGATGAGGACCTCACGGCGATCATCTCTTACCTGCGCAGCCAGCCGGCGGTTAAGCATGAAGTGCCGGAAAATAAAATGAACCTGGTCGGTAAAGCGGTCAGTGCATTCTTATTAAAGCCAGCCGGACCTGTGGGCGATGTACCCGTGGCGGTGAAAAGAGATACGTCCGCACTGTATGGCCAATACTTAGCCAATAATGTAGCCAACTGCAGGGGTTGCCATACTAACCGCGATCTGATGACAGGTGCATTCATTGGTGAGGATTATGCAGGAGGATTACAATTTGAAACAGCGACCGATTCAGGTACCTATTACCTGACAACACCCAACCTGACGCCCGATGAAGCAACCGGTCGCATAGTGGGATGGTCGCAAAGGCAGTTTATTGACCGTTTCAGAACGGGAAGGCTGATCAAACAAACGCATATGCCCTGGGGCCCTTTTGGAAGAATGAGTGATGATGAACTGAAAGCGATCTATAATTTCCTGCAAACAGTAAAGCCTGTTCGAAATGAAGTAAAGCTGGGCCTGATGAAGAAATAGCCTTTTGGTCAGTAAAATATGCAAACAACCGGTATGGTAATACCGGTTGTTTCGGTTTTAGTTTTTGTTGAATGCTTTCAGTGGTGGGGTGTTGAACGGTGTATCAAAAAAGAGGAGCAGCGCTTTTCGCCAGGCGTCATTGGCTTTTCCCATAGAAATGATCTCCTGCAGGTACTGGCACCTTTTCTTGTAATCAATATTCTCCAGGATAAAATAGAGTACTAGTTTTTTGGTAGCTGGGGTTGATTGCGTACGGATCATAGTGCAGAGTTTCCTGGGTAAGATGTAAAAATTATGCCATTACTGTATTGTGAAAAGAAAAGATATTCACAGTAGCTATATTCATATCGCTGTGCCGCTGGTCACTGGCTACACAGGTGCCGGAACAGGTTCAGGTTGAGTGTGCCTGGAAAAGAATTGCACCAACTGCCCGGCTCAGTATAGCGTTATAAGAAGAGAACGGTATTGAATATCAAAACGGAGGGGATAAAGACCAGGTGTCAGCCATTGAAAGAATATACCGGCTGCACCTGTTTCTGAACGATTGATGGCGGCATCCCAAACTTGCGTTTGAATGCCTTACTGAAAGATGCCAGGTCAGAAAAGGAGCAAAGCCTGGCGATATCCTTTAGTTCGGCCTCCTTGTTTTGTAAAGCCGTTTTTGCATGTACCAGTCTTTTATTCTGTACATACTCAAAGGGGGTTTGTCGGTAAGCAAGCTTAAAACATCTCAGCAAATGATATTTGGATAAACTTGAATAAAAAGATATCTCCTCAAGGGAAGGATTGAGAAGATAGTTTTCCTCCATATACTCCCTGGCAGTGATCAGGCGTCTTAAAATTTCCCGCCTGGTGGCCTTCTTCAGAAAATTAAGCCGTGTCATAGATTCATGGATGCCAAACTGAAGAAGAACGATTTTTTCAGCTGTTTCCACTATAAATTCATTGAATAATTCTTCGGGTATTACAGAGTCCCGGAAGTAATACCAGGAGGCGCATTTGCTTAATTGTGCCTGAAGGGGTGAATGCCTGCCGGCAAATATGTGGTTGAAGAATTCAGGATATGACAGATGGGAGAAGGAAAAAGCATCCAGGTCATATTTGTTCTTGTTACTTAGTACGGCATGTATATCAGATAATAATTCCGGCTTGATATATAAACATATTCCCTCTACAGATGCTGAAGAATCTACGATGCATTCACCGCTGTCCTGTTGAAAAGCGCCCAGCAGGAACTGGCCCTGGTCAACTCTGTATTTAACCCTGTTCGAATCAAAGTAATACTCAGTGCCCTTTAAAACATACTTGATGCTGATATCCCTGAATACATTCCTGTTATGCCACTTTTTTAAACTGGAAAAAACAACTCTGCCTGACGAGCCAGTCAGCCTTGTCAGGTTATTTAGTGGCGTTTCAATTGTCTCTACCGTGTACATCCCGTGTCCGGTTTTTTTTGATCATAACGTAGGCATGAAAGGTGGTCAAATCGCTGTTTATCCTGGTGGCAACTTTATGAAGGGTTACTATTCTTGACGAATGGCCTGTAAAATGAAATGATTCTGCTTACCAGGTAACAGGGATGCAAATAAGCAACAATGGACAAGCTGTTTTTACTATGCACAGATACACATTTGATAACTTTCCGTGAGGCGAAAGCCTCAAACCAATACAGTTTTCTGCATTTGTAATGACGGAGACAGGTACTATTTTTCAAATCTAAATGATGCACAGAATGAAAAAAGCACGTGTTGTACGATCAGCGATAAAGATTTTTGCCAGTGGTCTCCTGTACTTATGTTTTATCACCTTGGTTTTTGCATTCTCCGCCGGCGATGGTAATATAGGAATGAAAATGACAGGCATTGTTGCATCTTCTGCGGACTTTTATCTTTTTGCCGGGGAGGCTCCATCGGGAGTTTACAAATTCAATGATGGCAGCTATGTCACATTTGCCAGGATGCAAGGGGGCTCTTTCATAATATTTTCAGATGGCAACATCCGTGGTTTAAGACCGGCATCAGTACCCAATACTTTTGAGTATGGTAATGCTATTGCAGGCTTCGACAAGATAGAAGGCAGGGTACAGGTTGAGAAAAAGGGTGCGGAGATCTTACTAAAAACAGAAAGAGAAGAAAAGACAGGTGCAAAAATGAAATTCAAAGAACAGGATAAGGAGTTCAGGAACGGGGACATCAGGCTTGCTGGTACACTAATACTTCCTGAAGGAAAAGGGCCGTTTCCCTGTATAGTGATGACACATGGTTCAGGTCCAGAAAAAAGGGAAGAAAGCCGGGGGCTTGCCTATCTGTTCGCCGGCAATGGTATTGCGGCTTTCATTTATGACAAGAGGGGTATTGAGATGCCTGATGAAGGAAATTGGAAAGCTTCCTTTGCCGATTATGCCGACGATGCAATAGCAGCGGGGCGACTGATGGAAAAGCAAAAGACTATTGATAATAAGTTGATCGGGATCTTCGGGCATAGCCAGGGTGGATGGGTGGTTCCTTTGGCAGCGACCCGGAGTACCCTTTTCTCTTATGCGATCATCAGTGCAGGTAATGTGGTGACACCGGTAGAACAGCATCTCTATAACGGTTCGTGCAGGTTCAGGCAGTTTGGGATGAAAGAGCAATTCATTAAAGAGGTTTATGAGTTCCGTCTTACGAAGTATGAAGTAATAGTCACCGGAAACCGGGCAAATTTTGAAGCAGCTTTACCAGTTGCAAAAGAAAAACCCTGGTTCCAAAGAACAGGCGATGGGGTAGGCCGGGATTCATTTTGGATATTGAACGGGTATTATAGCTCCGATACGGCATTAAGTGCTATGAAATGTCCTGTATTGGTCATCGCCGGGGAGTTGGATAAATACACGGATACTAAAAGGAATATGGCTTTGTTTCAGCAAATATTTGAGAAAAGCGGTAATAAGAATGTAACCTATAAAATATTTCCTTCTGCTAATCACGCCTACCTGGAAACCGCTACCGGTAAACTTGATGAAACGGAAATAACTGAATTAAAAAGATTTGTTCCGGGTTATTTTGATATTTTAACCAGCTGGACAAAAAAGGTTACTTCGAAATAATTAAACGATGTTTTGAAGTTAGAAACCACCCGGCAACTGGGATCATGGTTCTGACGGGTGTATTGATTCTTTAAAAATGATGACCCGGCTCCCGCTCTTACCTTGGCGGGCCAAATGTTAAACTATTTACGACATTTAACCCGCCTCCTGAAGCAAATACGCTGATGAAATTTCCGGTTGGATCGTATTTGTTAACAGCACTGGAATTGTAATTGCCGATGTACAGGTTACCGTTCTTGTCAAATGTAAAGCCTTCACAATTGTTGAGCCCGGAAATGAAAACTGAAACGAATGCCCCGGTAGTGGCATTATACTTCTTTACGTTGCCAGCCTGCCAGTCCATGATGAAAAGATTATTGCTGGAATCAAACCATAGGTTCACAGGACCCTGTAATTGACCTGCGCCGGAACCAGTCGGAATGAAGACATCTGTAAATTGTCCATTTGTATCAAACCTTTTTACATCACGGGAAGCGAAGCAAACTA
Source organism: Chitinophagaceae bacterium (assembly GCA_016787085.1). Classification (GTDB taxonomy): domain Bacteria; phylum Bacteroidota; class Bacteroidia; order Chitinophagales; family Chitinophagaceae; genus VBAT01. Next base: position 370,794 of record JAEUVJ010000053.1, read on the forward strand.
CATATAGCCTCCCTTGTGCATCCCATGCATGTGACATAGCGTTACTTTGCCCAAAACTAAAGTTGGGAAACTCATCTATAAAAGTTCCGGTCGCGGCGTTGAACCTGGCTATTTTATTTTTGGATGCACCCCATTGGCTAATATAGATTTTACCGTCAGGTGCAAATGTCATTTTCCCCGGGTTGTCAAGAGCATACCCGCTTGAAAATTGCCCTAAATAGTTTCCATTGGCGCTATCATATCTCATCAGGTAAGGAGTGTAAAAGCCAGTTACATAAAGATGCCCGTCGGGCCCCCACGCCACTTCCTGAGGCGCAATCAATCCTCCGGAGCCGGGGAGTACAAAGTTCCCCATATAGGCCCCAGTTACACCATTATACCTTTTTACTGAATTTGTATTCTGGCTGCTGACAAACAGGTCCAAATTTCCTGATGAAGCGGGTGTATTTACTGTTACCTGAATTTCATCGCTGCCAATAGCTCCCATATTATCAGTCACGGTGAGTTTGAAAACGTAAATGCCGGCCACCAGTCCTGTAACAGTTGTATTGGCGGAAGATGGCGCCGCAATTGTTTCTCCTGCAGGACCGGAAACTTTTACCCATGCATACGAAGAAATGGTTCCATCATTATCTGTACCGGAACCGCTTAGAATAACCTGGCTGGCCGGGAGGCTTATTGTTTGATCTGAACCGGCATTGGCAATAGGAGGGATATTCCCTGGCGCCGGATTGACAGTCACCCGTGTATCATCACTGCCTGTTGCACCCTTATTATCAGTCACGGTGAGCTTGAAAATGTAAATACCGGCTACCAGTCCTGTAACGGTTGTATTGGCTGAAGAAGGCCCTGCTATTGTTTCTCCTGCAGGACCGGATACTTTTGTCCATGCATAAGAAGAAATGCTTCCATCATTATCTGTTCCCGATCCGGCCAGGCTTACCTGGTTAACAGGCAGTGTTATTACCTGGTCTGCCCCGGCATCAGCCACCGGGGTATTGTTGGCAGGTGGAGTGCCGGTACCCGGCTTTTTACTGCAATGAGCATATACGGTCAGGATAGAGAATAAGAATGAATAACAAAGAATTTTTCCTATACGATCAGGTAGATTTCTTTTCATAATGATGATATTATGTATGATGGTAGCAGGATACGTCATAGTTTGAGAACGTTGTTCAATAAAAGTAGGAGCAGAACAGGAAGGAGTAAAGGCATTCATAAAACATGCAACAATGAACAAGAAATAAATTCATAATAAGCAACAAATGACAAATACCATGCGACCTCATCCTTAAAGACAACTAATAGCCCGTAAAATAAATTTTGCGCAACCAAATGATTGCGTATATATTTGCAACCGAAAGGTTGCCGGTAAAAAAAGTAATTATGAGACGGGATGTATTTCAGGGGATTGCAGATCCTACACGCAGGGCGATTCTTTGCATGATCGCTATGCAGGCCATGACACCTAATGCGCTGGCTGAGCATTTTGATTGCAGCCGGCAGGCCATATCAAAGCATATTAAAATCCTTACAGAATGTCAGTTGGTAAAACAGGAGTATTCGGGCAGGGAGATATATTATCATTGCAATATTAAAAAGGTAAAGGAAGTGGATAAATGGCTGGAACCATTCAGGGAAATGTGGGAGCATAAATTCGATCGGTTGGATACTGTATTAAAGAATCTTAAAAATAAAAAACCATGACCATTCAAAAGCATACAGTATTAACAAAAGATACTGCAAACAATAAACTGGTTATAACAAGAGAATTTGATGCGCCGCTGGAGCAGGTATGGCAGGCCTGGACCGACAGTGCCATATTGGACCAATGGTGGGCGCCGAAACCATGGAAGGCGCGGACAAAGAGTATGGAGTTCAGAGAAGGAGGCACCTGGTTGTATTGTATGGTAGGCCCTGATGGACCCGGCTCATGGTGTCGTGCCGATTTTGAGTCTATCGTTAAATATAAAAGCTATACGGGGATTGATGCTTTTTGCGATGAAAAAGGAAATATTACCAATGAGTTTCCATCCATGCACTGGAAAGTTGAATTCAGTAAGATTGGTACAGGTACCCGGGTAGAGATCACCATTACCTTCACGTCTGCTGCCGACCTGGAAAAAATACTTGAACTCGGCTTCCAGGAAGGATTCACTGCTGCGCATGGCAACCTGGATGAATTGCTGGCCGGATGATATATCCCTTTTGTTGACCAGGGAAGGTTTACCGTGTAAATAAGTTTCTTTGCGGCAGAGTTGCTGACACAGGCATTTAATTAACAGTATTGCCCTTAATTTTGTTTTATACCATCATCGCCGCTTCATGAAGAAATATCTTTTACTTCTTATTTCAGTTTGCCTGATTACCCGGATCGGTTTTACACAGCCATTTTCAGCTACATCGGCCAGGAAATACGTGCAGGATCAGGCAGGGAATATCATCAACGAATTTGTTGCTTTCCTTTCCTTGCCCAATGTGGCCAGCGATACGGTTAATATCAGGAAGAATGCGGTTTTTATCATGGAGATGATGAATAAACGGGGGATACAGAAAGTACAACTGCTGGAGGCGACAACAGCCGGTGTGCCGCCTGTTGTATATGGGGAAGTGACGGTTCCCGGCGCCAGGCAGACCCTTATATTCTATGCACACTATGATGGGCAGCCGGTCAATCCGGCTCAATGGGCAAAAGAATTGCATCCGTTCAGACCTCAATTGTTCTCAGGCCCGATAGACAAGAACGGGCTGAATATACCATTCCCCGGTGACGGCAAGTATAATAATGAGTGGAGGATATATGCCCGGGGTGCGTCGGATGATAAAGCCGGCGTAGCAGCGATCCTGAATGCGTATGATGCCATTGTTAAAAACGGTGGCCAGCCAGCCTGTAATATCAAATTCTTTTTTGAAGGAGAAGAAGAAGCCGGCTCACCACATCTGGGTGAGATACTGGAAAAACACCGGTCATTGCTTCAGTCAGACCTATGGATCATCTGCGACGGGCCGGTACATCAGTCAGGTAAAAAACAGATCGCTTTTGGCGTTCGTGGTGATGCACACGTGGACCTGACAGTATATGCCGCAAAGAGACCTTTGCATAGCGGCCATTACGGAAACTGGTCGCCGAATCCCGCTATGATGCTGGCGAAGCTATTGGCTTCTATGAAAGATGACAATGGCAAAGTGACCATCAAAGGCTTTTATGACGATGTGATACCATTAAGTGCTTCCGAGAAGAAAGCATTGCACGAAGTGCCTTCTGTTGATGACCAGATGAAAAACGAACTGGGAATAGCTGCTGTTGAAATGAAGGGGGCATCATTAAGTGAGGCGGTCAACCTGCCTTCTTTGAATATAAACGGGATGCAAAGTGGTAATGTGGGGAAAATGGCATCCAACCAGATACCTGTTTATGCCACGGCAGTTATTGATCTGCGGCTGGTGCTGGGAAATGACTGGAAAAGACAACAGCAAAAAGTGATCGGACATATCAAAGAGCAGGGATACTATGTGACAGAAACGGAGCCAACGGATGAAGAAAGAAGGAAGTATGCAAAGATTATTAAAGTGATAGCAGGTAAAGATGGATATAATGCACAGCGTACTTCTATGGACCTGCCGGTTGTCAGGCAGGTAATTGACGCTGTTAAAGCCACTACGACTGAGCAGGTAGTATTACAGCCAACTATGGGGGGCAGCCTTCCGCTTTTCTTATTCGAAAAATACCTGGGCGCTAAAACCATTACGGTGCCGGTAGCCAATCATGATAACAATCAGCATGCAGAAAATGAGAATATCCGGCTCCAAAACCTGTTTGAGGGCATACAAACAATGGCATCGCTGATGCTGATACAATAGAATACAGCTTGTTTGAGGCATCCCGGGGGCTAGTCCCGCGTGCAAAAGATGACCGAAGACATTATACTGCCTCTGCCGGAATTATACTCCCCCTACATGTATTAACAAAAATCTTGCTGCCGGCTGATAACTATCAGTAACTGCACGAACGACTGTTTCTACTTTTACAGGCCGATGAGAACAGTTTGCCATAGATTCGTCCGGCGGGTCTTTTCCCGCAAAAGAGCCACTGATGTTTTGACGGCAGATATCTATCACGGGCATCCCCGGCTCGTAAGGATCGTTGCATTATTGGCGGCCGTTTTTTTCCAATTACCGGCTACCCTGGTGGTACAGGGTCAGGCTATTGACAAAAAGACTTTTTTTTTAACAGACAGCCTCATAGAGATGACGATCGTCACCGATCTGAAAAAGCTGGTTAATGGAAAGGAGAAGAAGAATTTTGAAAAGCATTTCATCCCGGCGGCCATCACTTTTCATTTTTCGGATAATGAAAGAATAACTGATACAGCGGAGATCAGGGCAAGGGGTGAATTCAGGAGGGAAGAGTGTTATATGCCGCCTGTTATGATCAATTTCAAAAGGGATGGGGCTACAGCATTGAGAAAATTAGGACGTTTAAAACTGGTATGGCCCTGCGACAATACCGGCTACTACGAACAATTGGTGCTCAAAGAATACCTGGTGTACAGGATATATGGCCTGCTGACAGAGAAGAGTTTCCGGACCAGGCTGGTAAAAGTGCATTATAAAGATGTCAGCGAAAAAATCAGGCCGCATACCACGTATGGTTTCTTTATCGAGGATGTGGATGATATGGCAAAACGGAATGATTGTAAAGAAGTGGAGGATGAAAAATTCTTTACCGAACTGACCAATCGGAAACAGGCGACACTTATTTTTCTCTTTCAGTACATGATCGGGAATACCGACTGGGCCGTATCCGTTTATCATAACATAAAGCTCATACGCAACCGCCCGGACAGCTTGTCGGCACCCTATTTAGTGCCTTATGATTTTGACTGCAACGGCCTGGTTAATCCGGATTATGCCGTGCCGCCGCCGGAACTGGAACTGGTATCAGTCAGGCAAAGAGCCTACCGCGGTTTTCCAAGAACGATGGCAGAACTGGAAGAAGTAATGGAACTGCTGAAGAAGAACAGGGCCGCCATGGATTCACTGATCATGAATTGCCGTCCATTGCTGAAAACCTATAAGAAAGAGATGACAGATTACCTGGATGAATTTTTTATGCTCATAAAAGACGAAGATTATGTCAGAGAAATTTTTATTAAAAAAGCAAGGAAAGAGTGAAGCATATTTTTCTTTTTATAAAAACCAGGATATGCTGAAAGAAGAATACCTGCAGCAATTATTGAATGACCTGTATGAAAGGGGGTCACTCGATATTTTTGACTACACTGCGGAGCTTTTCCCATTGCAAAGTGAAGAGTTTGGTAATACAAAGTGCTGGGCCGATCAACTGGTGCGGGATAAGATGGCCCGCTATGCCGATGATGATCATACTACTTTGCTTATTACCAACTTTGGCAGGTATTGGGTGTTGAAAGGAGGTTACGAGAGTTTTTTAAGGGATGGTCTGAGCACCAAAGACAAAGAAAAGGGCCCCAGTACAGAAAAGGAAAAACTTATCGAGGCTCGTTTGAAACTGACCCAGTACAGACTGACAGGGTTCTGGCTCGCATTGGTTATTTCATGCATTGGGTTTGTTCTTACACTGCTGAATCTTTATTTGCTGCTGAGATAAGGCGGCAGACTGGTTATTACCTGCGGCATCCGTGGATGCTACCTGCATTGTATGCAAAGCATCCTGAGAGGATACGGAGCGTATCGCCCGTGATCTCAAAAAAGGTTTGCTGACCGGTATGTTTGTTACTAAACATTTACATTTGACCGGTAAACCAACTATACCGATTCATTTCATCTTAATATTATTTTTATGGAAAGGAGAGAGGCTGTCAAATCGCTGGCGCTGGTATCGGGACATGTTTTGTTCCCCTCCGTGCTGGCAACATTTGTTGCCGGTTGTTCCAACCGGGATATGAGCGGCTACCGGCCGGTTTTTTTTACTGACAAGGAGTACAAGGCCATAACGGAGATCATAGATCTGATCATCCCGGCTACGACGACCGCCTCCGCTTCCCAGGTCAATACACAGGTATTTCTCGACCAGCTATTTTCACAATGCATGACCGGGGAGCAACAGCAACTGGTAAGAGATGGATTATCGCAACTGCTGCCTCAACTTGATAAGGCAAAAGATAAAGCTGCATTCCTTGCTGAGACAGATAAAAAGACTTTTGCCAAAGATGAAAGCCTCGCCTGGTTCAAAACGATCAAGAAGTTCACACTGGTGGGTTTTTTCACTTCCCGTGAAGGAACTACCCGGGCCAGTCATTATGTAAAGGTGCCGGATGGCTACAAAGGCGAGATAAAGGTGGATAGTCATACACTGAATTACGGGAAAACCAGTCTTCACTTTTAAGGATCTTACTATGGATAATTTTCATATAAGCGGAAAGGGAAAAGAAGCGCATAGCTACGATGCGATCGTTATCGGGTCAGGTATCACCGGGGGAATAGCCGCCAAAGAACTGACACAGGCGGGTCTTAAAGTACTATTGCTGGAAAGAGGCAGAATGGTAGAACATGTAAAAGATTATCCCACGGTTATGACCGATCCCTGGGATCTGCCATTGCGGAACATGGTGAGTCTTGAAGAGGAAAAGGATTATGCGGTTCAAAAAACGTTATACCTGTTTGGACAGGACAGTAAGCATTTTTTAGTCAAAGATGCAGATCATCCTTATGTGCAGGAGAAACCGTTTAACTGGTACCGGGGTTACCAGGTGGGTGGCCGTTCACTGCTTTGGGCAAAACACTGTTATCGTTTAAGCGATCTTGATTTTGAAGCGAACAGAAAAGAGAGTATTGGTATTGACTGGCCGATCCGGTATAAAGATATTGCACCCTGGTATGATCATATTGAATCTTACGTAGGGATCAGCGGAACCAGGGAAGGCATCTCGCATCTGCCGGATGGGAATTTTTTACCGCCTTTTGAGATGAATGCCTTTGAAAAGCATATCCGTGAGAGGCTAAGGAAAAAGTATGCTGATCGTGACCTGATCATCGGTCGTATGGCGATACTGACACAGGATCACAATGGGAGATCAAAATGTCATGCCAGAAACCTTTGTCACCGGGGTTGTGTGTTCGGCGCCCCTTATTCGAGTAATGCCGCTGCTATACCAGATGCGATAAAGACCGGCAACCTGACGTTAAGGCCGTTTTCAATTGTGGAAAGCCTTATTTATGATAACAAAACAAATACATTAAAAGGTGTCCGTATTATTGATTCAGAGACAAAGCAGACCATTGAATATTTCTCCAGGCTGGTATTCCTGAATGCATCCACCATCGGCAGCACACAGATATTGCTGCAATCAAAAACGAATGAATACCCGGATGGATTAGCCAATTCAAGCGGTGTACTTGGGCATTACCTTATGGATCATCATGCCCTGATCGGGGCGATGGGAGGATACAGCAGGTTAAAGGACAGTTTCTATTATGGTCAGCGGCCGGCCAGTGTGTATATACCGAGGTTCCGGAATGTGACAACAAATGATCAGCCTTACCTGCGTGGTTTTGGGTTTGAAAATTATACCAGCCGCAGCGACTGGACCCGTGGTTTTGGCGAGGCGGGTATAGGCGCAGAATGGAAAGACAACCTGGCGAAGCCCGGCGACTGGTTCGCTTATTTTGAAGCATACGGGGAAACATTACCTGCTTATACCAATACCGTTAGTTTAAGCTCCGGCAAAAAAGACAAATGGGGTATTCCGTTGCCGGTCATTTCGATGGAATATGGAGAGAATGAGAAAAAGATGCGGCAGGATATGCAACAAACAGCGGTAGAGATGCTCGAAGCCGCGGAGATGGATTGGGTCAACCCGTTTGATTATGGCATGATACCCGGCTCTGTGATCCACGAAATGGGCACAGCCCGCATGGGTAATGATGCGAAGACATCTGTGCTGAATAGATGGAACCAGTCGCATGATATACGCAACCTGTTTATTACAGATGGATCATGCATGCCTTCATCGCCCTGCCAAAACCCGTCACTGACCTATATGGCGCTGACAGCAAGAGCTTGTGATTATGCCGTGAAAGAACTTAAAAAAGGAAATGTATAGAAGGATCGGTGTCACAGTACCGGCGGGAGTGTTATTTTTCAATCCTTACATTCACCGCATTCAATCCTCTTGGCCCTTTTTCTACTTCGAACACCACCCGGTTGTTTTCTTTTAATTCATCGGCCGATGAATTAATGTGTACAAAGATACTTTCCTGGGTCTGCTGGTCTTTGATAAAGCCATAACCCTTGTCATGGTTAAAAAACGTGACAATGCCATGTCGCAGCAGGTCTTCCGGGCTGAGTTCTCTTTGTTTAGGTACACCGATCTCAATATCCTCTGCATTTATCGTGACCTTCTTGCGTGGATCAGGTGGAGTGGAAGAAATATTTCCATCTTCATCAATATAGGCCATCATATCATCAAGGCTTTGCCCTTTTTTGGCATTCTCCTTTCTTTCCTGTTTTCTCTCTTCCTTTTCTTTTTTCTCCTGTTGTTTCTTTTTTTCTCTTTCCCTTTTGTTCCATGTTCCTGCCATAGTATTTCTTTTAATTGGTGATGAAATACGTTACCCCGCCCGGTGACAGGCGATCAGTAACGATAGCATACTGCGTTTATATTCATGCCTGCACCGACAGATGCAAACATGATCACATCCCCGGCGGATAAGTTATGATCAACCACCTGCCCTTTTCGTACCAGGTCATACAATGTAGGCACCGTTGCCACAGAGCTGTTGCCCAGCCAGTGTATGCTCATGGGCATGATGTTTTCCGGTGCTGTGTTTATTCCGTACAACTGGTACAATCTTTTTATGATCCCTTCATCCATTTTCTCATTAGCCTGGTGAATAAAGACTTTTTTCAGTTCATGGATCGCCACCCCGCTTTTTTCGAGGCAATCCTTCATAGCGGCAGGCACATATTTCATGGCATATTCATATACTTTGCGCCCTTTCATTTTTATATAACGGATGCCCGGATCGCTGCCGGGATAGTAGGACATACCCATATTGATATAATCCACTTCTTCCAGTGAATGTGTCTGGGCAGCGGTGCCTAGAATACCTGCGCCGTCAGTACCTGTTTCTTTGTACTCGACTATTGCAGCGCCGGCCCCATCACTGAAGATCATGCTGTCCCTGTCGTACATATCAATTACCCTCGATAGTGTTTCTGTGCCAATCACTAATGCTTTGGTAGCCATACCCGCTTTGAAAAAGGCATCAGCCTGTATGAGCCCCTGTACCCATCCCGGGCACCCGAACAAAATATCATACGCAATGCAGGCGGGGTTGCGGATACCAAGTGCATGTTTGATATGGGCGGCGAGTGAAGGCACGGCATCTGTCTGGATGGTATGTTTGATCACATTGCCGAAATTGTGCGCCACTATCACCTGGTCTATCGTTTCAGGGTCAATACCACTATCGTTCACGGCTGCTTTGGCTGCCAGGGCGCCAATGTCAGATGCATTGAGATCATCTGTTGTGTAACGTCGTTCTTCAATACCTGTGATCTGTTTGAATTTTTCCACCACTTCTTCCGGTGGCGTATTCAATGGTTGCCGCGAGTCAGCATAAAAAACATGTTTTGCAAAATCAACGTTTGACTGAATGTGGGGTGGGATATAAGAACCGCTGCCGGTAATAACAGATCGGAACATTTTACAAGACTTTTTTAACTGAATAAATACCATTATCCCTGCTGCAGCTAAACGGTCACCTGCTTTTACAGGTATGCGCTCTTCGTTTTCATGTACAGCATTATCCCTCGCTTTCGGAAAGACGGGTGAACGAGGCTCCGTTGAAGATACGGGCAAGGCTCTGATCCTTCGTTTCCTTCCATTTTTTAGCGTGCTGTTCATTGACGATGCGCCAGAAATTCTTTGAGCGCAGGTCTTCATAGTCCGGCGCATGTATAAAAAGACCCGTGACGGTGCCCCGGTCTTTAAAATGAATATTTACGGATTCACCTTTGCTGATCCTTGTGCTCACAAATTTCTCGATCATTTCAGCTGTCATAGTAAAACTGGTTTAGTGGTGTTACAGGTATTCAATATCCTGTTTTTACCGGGTTAATGAATTATTTGAGAAGAATGCAGGTGTAAAAGAATAATATGGCGGGATGGAAGAACTATTGTTCACTTACAAGAGCGATAAAACTCAAATTATCGGTGCAAATGTACGGGTTATTCCGTTGCCGGGTGTTTTTAATTTTTGTGTTGATGTGCAGTTGCACTTGAGAGTGTTGACGGGTGAATAGCACTGTTTTGATATCCTGCTAACCCACCTGGATGAGGAACCTGCTGACAGTAAGGTTGCTGTTGTGCAGGCAGTTTCTCTGATGCTGATAGTAACAGTATCGCATTATAATGACCGCGGGATTTTATTTTCGTTGTCACCATGAAATATCCTGCGGGGAAAGGAATAGCTTATTTCCCTTTGATGTCCAGCCTTATTCCGGAATTTACTGTGAGTACCCCGCCGGATGAAATAATTATACTATGCACTGCTGCATTCATATTGATAACAGGATCATTCACTGATCCGCCCGGTATAATCACATCAGTAAAACCATCTGGTATATAATTGCAATTCCAGTTAGCCGTATTTTCCCATGCTGTACTGACATTCCCCTGCCATGTCACTTCAAACTTTACTACATAAGTTGCTCCAAAGAAATAGGTGCCGCTCTTCGAAGCAATACAGCGGTATTTGAAACCATAACAGGATGTCGGCGGCGTATGTAATCGCAATGTATCTGTATTCACACCTGAATGAATTGCGTCGCTCAGCAGATCAACGAAGTCATTGCCTGTTGAATCTATCTGCCATTGATAACTATAACCGCTGCCCGGTTTTTCCAGTACAAAATAGGTATCAGATGCAGGGCAAATAGCTTTGACCGAAGGAGCAGCACTTATACTGATCTGCGTAGCGCCTGTATGATAGATCTTCAGCGTTTTTGTGGCTATGTCAAGCGTCCAGCCCGATTGGCTCAGGTCAGATCTGTGTGGTAATATAATACCATCGGCTGTTACAACAGATGGGTTGAAATTAACGTGTAAAATGTCTGTCGCATTTCCGTCGTATGTTGTATAGTTTACACTGGTTGTTCCGTACGAAATACTCTTTACCAATGAGCTGCTGCGTAATAAATGTGTCTGATTGGCCGGTGACCATTCGGGCACTGCAGCCATTCCTGTCACAAAATGCCGTACATAATCGCCGTAGCCATCGGTGAACCATTCGTGGTTAACCTCAGGCCCGTCAATTACCACTCCTGTACTCCTGGCCATGTAAGTTGCCCAGTTGAAGGCCCTGTAAGCTTTTTCCCTGGCTGCAAGATCACCTGTTTTTTCATATAACAGGGCGTTTATTGATGCATAGCGTGAAGTATGGCTGCCCATGAAAAAAAAGAAAGATTTTTGTTCATTGATCGCCATCGTTCCAAAAGACGTTTCGCCAAATTCAGTTTCCACCCAGGTGATCAAACCCCGGACATGCGTTTCCCAGTTGGGATCGAATTCCGGATGTTCGAGTAAATATCTTGCCGTCATCATGGCGTTATATTGATTTAGATTGCTGTTGTAAGAAGACTGGATGCCAACATCCTCAAAATATTGCGCCCAGGCATTGTTTTGCATGGGATAGGTCATCATCCAGTTCCAGGCAGTTGTTCGGGCTGCGCGGTAAGCGGCCGTATCACCAATACCGGCAGCGATCAATCCATCCAATAATGAAACAGGCGCAATCACATCCGAAGAATATTCTTCGCGTACAATACCGGTATGGGCATTGACCCGGAAAGGCCAGGGTGATTGATTGACCGATCCTGTTCTTACTTTACTGCTCAGTACATTGGCCGCTTGTATTGCTGCATCCCTGAAACGAATATTGCCATCATACTTATAAAGCTGAAGCCAGGCATTGCCAAGCTCTCCTATCTTATCGGGTTCTATATAACCATCCCCATCACCCACCCCGGAAGAGTTTCCTAAATTGGCGCCATCGTACGTTAACGAAGCAGCGTCGCCGCTGGCGTAGGGTACACCGGGCCAGTTGTCAGTGACCAGGGTCATACCATGATCAAGGTGCCAGATAGCAACGTCTTTTGCAATTTGCATGACAGCCGCATTGCCTGAATAATGATAATATTTCAATGCTGATTCGGTAAGCATGGCGTACAAACCGGCCGGATTATGTGGCCAATTGGCCATAGCCTGCGTATTCGGGTCCAGGAAGCTTTGACTGTAATAGGCAGGTTTACCGGTTGCAGGGTCGTTTGGAACGCTGTTCAGAAGGTAACTCCAGGCGAGATAGATCACCGTGTCATAACCATCTGCCGGGTTCGAGGTCCATGGTACGATCTTGCCAGCGGGATATGCAGATACAGTATGAGTGTTCAGCGTTCCAAGAGAGGCTGACAGGCTTGCAGTGGAGAATGTGTTATCTGTTGCGATAGCCAAAGTTTCGTTTATGTCAGCAGAAAGGATCTTATAATGATATAGTTTGCCCGGGGCCAGTCCATAAAGAATGAGTGAGTGTGATAATGCCAGAGTTGAATCAACAAGGGTAGAGGATCCATAAGCGGTAGTGGCGCCATAGATGATCTGTGAATTGGCCGGAACATCTGTAGTCCAGTTTATCACTGCTGAACCAGCTGTGATCGGACTAACAGAGATCCCGGAGATCACCGGCGGGTCGCTGTAATAAACGATGCTCCTGTTTTTATTAAAGTTTGATCCATCCTGAACAAAGTGAATCCAGCTAATGCATAAAGCAAGAACAGGGATACTTAAAAAACTTCTGTAAAGGGCTTTAAATATTCCCGGGTTTACTGACCTGCCATCTGTTAGGTCCTTGAATAGCATATATAGCTTTTATCGCCTTCAGGGTATGGTTGTCGGGAATGGTTTGTAATAAGAATGGAGTCAAACAGAGCTTTATCAAAAAGATATAATAAAACCCTTGTAAAGGTATGAATTGTTTAATAAGGGGCATCACCGCCCTGGTGGTCATGACAGGACGGGAGAAATGTGAGAGTTGCGTGTTTGTTGAATGAGTCCGGCCTTCGATCGTAAAGATCAGTCCGACCATTTGGCTTCAAAGATCCCAAACTCCTTTTTTACTTTGTTAAATGCTTTTTTGAAAACGGTGTAGCGTTTTTGTAAACTATGCTGATTGTCAGTAGAGCCTGTTTTATGCGTAGCCGCATGGGTTTTGTTTCCCCTGGCTGCAGATGCCACATGCATTTTACTGAGCTGCATATCGTGTCTCAATTCGTCAATCTCATTTCTGAGAATGACGAATTGTTGTTTGAAATGATCTATTCCTTTCGTTACTTCTGCTATATTCTTTTTGGCGTGCAGTTCAACGAGGTAATCGGAAAATATCCTTAAAATGCTGATATCTGAATTCAGTTCGGCGATCCATAAACGCAAACGCAGGTGAAGGCCCATAGCAGAGGGGGTAGCTGGCATAGCAAACGATTATGCCTCAATTTACAACATCGGCAAGAAAGAAGAAATAATGTCTGTTTGCCCTGAGTAATTACCCCCCCGTAATTAATATTTTGTGTACGGCCCGCCCTTTTTTATTCCTTATTTCAATAAAGTATATCCCTTTTGAAAAGCCTGTAAGATCAATTACCGCTTCATTGTAGTTCTTGTCGGCCATCATCAGGGTTCTCCCGATCGCATCGTATAGTGTGTAATGAAAATATCCTTTTGACCGGATATGAAGTACTGCATACGCCGGATTAGGAAAGACTTTTGTTTCAATGGTGTTGACGACCGGGTTGACTGCCGTTATTACTGTTACTGTATTGATCGTTTCATTCGTGATCACCGGGGCATTAAAGTCAAAATAGATCGCAGCTTTATTTTTTATCTGATCGCCAACTGCCAGGGTGTTTTTTGTCTTGATGCGATAGCGGACAAATCCATGACTTTTGGGTTCGTTGACATTACTGTCAGGTAAAAGTATATTATTGAAACGCCATTCAACAATGCCATTTCCTTTCATGTTCACTGAATAGTTATGGGATGCCGATAACATTTCAAAACTGCTTATCTCCACTTTATTGCTCAGTGTATCCTTTAGTACAACAGTAAAAGCAGTGTCTGTACCGGTATTCTGAAAACGAATCACATAGTCAAGGTATTTACCTGTGCTGACGAAATCCGTACTGATAGCCCCATCAGGAGTCACCCTTTTATCATTCGGGTCGTAGCTGCCCGTTACTATATGATAGGTCGAGTCGGTATTATTGCCGGGGTTAAAATCGCCCGCAACAGGATTGGCCGTTACATAAGATTTTAATATTTGTCCCAGTGTATCTGCAGGGGAAACCCGGAATCTCACATCAATACTTTCTGACATAGAAGGAGAGAGGCTGGTAAAGTTCCATACGATCACCGGTGCCGTATTACTGGCAGGTACAGGAGCCGCTTCCTGGAAGCTGAGCGTATTATCATGTGTAAGAGTGATGTTACCAGCCGGGATCGTTTCCGTGCCTTTGTTGGTATAGGTGATACGATAAGTAGTTAAAAAGCCGGGCCTCGCCGCCGCTACCGGCGTAATATTTACCCTCAGGTCTTTTATTATTGAAGAAGGGACAAGTGCAAAGTGATTGGCTGTATCCGTTTGCCCGTACAGCGAACCAAAAGCTGCGCTATGGCTGGCAGGAACGATAGATGTATAATACAAGGGAAGTGATGGCGACACTGTATAACTTCCTGTATCGGCTTCGATGGCATACACACCATTTGAATCACTTATCGCATAATAATCCAGGCTATTGCGTGTCCCTTTTAGAATTACGTCTGCCAAAAGAGGCTCTATTGGTTGGCGGACCCCGTCACCATTCACATCATTGAAAGTGGTACCCGTTATTGTATTCGATTTTGAAAAACGGGCTACGAACAGGTCATTATACGGATATATCCCTAGTGATGTCAGGTTGGTAGTACCCGGACCAGGATCAAAATCCACAGTGTTTCCAAAGTTCCCTGTCAGGATCACATCACCCTGTTGGTCAGCCACCATATAGTAAGCTGCATCCGGGTTGGAACCACCTATGCGTTTGGCAGATATCAATTCTCCGTTAGTTGTTAACTGCAGCAGGCAAATATCAAAATCACCATTGGAGGTTATGTTGGAGATTCCCGTTCCTGGATCGAAATCAACTGTTCCTTTGAAATCAACAGCGGCAAACAGAGTCCCA
The DNA here is from genome assembly GCA_016787085.1 of Chitinophagaceae bacterium. GTDB lineage: Bacteria > Bacteroidota > Bacteroidia > Chitinophagales > Chitinophagaceae > VBAT01. Next base: position 386,047 of record JAEUVJ010000053.1, read on the forward strand.
TAGCTGCTCATTGCCATCGAGTTGATGGCATCCGGAAGGCCGCTGCCAAATCTCCTGGCCCATTGGAAGCTGCCAGCATCAGAAAGTTTTACCACAAAAGCGTCCCTGTCACCGGAGGAGCTAAGAGAAAAATCAGCCGGGCCGGGATCAAAATCTGCGCCTCCTTCGAAGAATCCTGAAACATAACAATTGCCCGAGGCATCTGTATCCAGCTTCAGGGCATTGGACGAAAGCGAATTCCTGAAATGCTTTGCCCATACAAAGTCACCGGCCGGACTAAGTTTGGCAACAAATGCATCGGCGCCGCCATCAGAAGTTATATTAAAGACAGCGGGACCGGGATCAAAATCAATCGAATTAAAAAAATATCCGCAGAAAAGGATGTTGCCGGTACTGTCGGCTTTCACGGCATTGACAATAAACGTACTGGAGGAAGGGTTAGTGATCGCCTTTGCCCACAAAAAATTGCCGGAGGAAGAAAGTTTGCAAATAGCCATATCGCTGCCACCTGACGAGGTGATATTAAAAACGCCAGCCCCCGGATCAAAATCAACGGTACCGCTGAAGCCGATCATCATTATACTGTTTCCATCTTTATCTCTCGCCATATCACGAACCGATAAACTGCCCCCGGTGCTGTTCATTTGTTTTACCGAAATAAAATTGCCGGCATCGCTGAGCCGGAGAATAAAAATGTCACCATTAGCTGATCCTGTGAGATTAGTAACACCAGAGCCGGGATCAAAATCTACCGTACCACGGAAATCACCTACGATATCAATATACCCTGACGCGGCTGCCTTTGCCGCCCTCGCTACATCTATCTGTCCTGACCCGATCTGCCGGGCCCAGAGCAGGGCGCCGCTGGCGGATTGCTTAACAATAAAAATATCAGTAGAGCCAAAGCCGCCTGAATTGAAGCTGAGTACACCAGGCCCGGGATCAAAGTCAACGACACCCTGGAAACCTCCGACTGTGTAAACATTGCCGGCTGCATCAAGGGTAATATCTTCTGCCAGTTTAAATTCAGTACCGCTGAACTGAGTAGCCCATGCAAGACTCTGCGCATGAATAGAGAGAACGGGGAAAGAAAAAAGGAGTGTAAATAAAAAGGGGCTAAAATATTTTCTCATAACAAAGTTTAATGGTCGGCGAAGTGCGTCTAATTGACAATGAAGGTAATTTTTTTTCTGATGCTAAACAGGACGCTGGCAGGTAAATGTTCTAGTCTCTATACAGGAGAAACATCTGGTGGTTAGGGTTGGAGTGGGTTTCAGAGATCTTAAAGTCATGGCTCCCGGTAATAAGAAATCCCTTTCTCTTGTAAAAATCAACGGCCCTGGTATTTTCTTTCCATACATACAGCCAGATCCCCAGCTGATTGTTTCTTTTTGAAAGGTCCACGTTAAACTGAAAAAGTTGAGAGCCCAGTTGTAAGTTATAAAATTCTTTCAGCAGGTAAATGCGTTCCAGTTTTGTAATGTTGCTTATCGGGCTGCCTGTATAGGGGGAATCGAAGATGATTTTCGAGTAACCTGCGGGTCGTTGATCATGGTATAAGATATGATAGGTATTCTTTGCATCGGTTAATTCCTTTTCAAAGGCATTACGGCTGTACTTTGCTGTTACGTAGGCATTGATGTCTTCCGGTTTAGCGCTGTGTCCATGTGATTCGATGAAAGTGAGTGTTGCTATTTCCGACAGCAATGATGCATCTTTCTCTCCGGCTTTGACGATTGAGGTCATTCTTCAATTTTTAAATACGGCTCTTTGATTCAATGTTGACCAGGACTGGTATTCTCCGGTGAAAGATATGAATTTGGCTGACTTTAATGGACTGAGCGATCTGTTTGTATGATAACCTTTGTTGTTATTTGTTGCTTCGGTTCCCTCGCAAAGACGGATACCCTGCGGGGCGGTAGTGTCTTTACTGGTTTGGGGTTTGGGTGCACAATATGTTGGCGACAGTACTTTCTTCCGGGGTTTCCGTCATTGCGAGGCGATGATGATGAACTGGAAATGAATTATGCCAGCCGACGCAATCTGGTTTAATCATAATGGTTATTCTATTTTCTTAAATAGGCACGCTTGAAATATACACCGCCGTTTGGGCTTGTATTATTCCAATCAAAGATGGCTTCTGTCGCTGTGAGTTTTATGACCGAGGCCATGCCATGTACCATCATGCCTACAACTTCAAGTTTATTATTTGGGTGAAGAATATAGTCAGTTTGGTAAGTCTGATTATTGATGTGGACGGTGGAGGAACTATCCCTTCTGAATTCCCAATAATCGGCAGAATTGCCGAAGTAAACCCCTGGGATCGGGGATAAGGCAGAATTGCCTTCCAAAAAATAATAGTTTCCAATGTTGGTTGAAGAGTCTTTGATGTATTTCCATCTTTGGGCAAGTAAAGAAACAGAATCAGTATTTGCAGGCTGGTTGCTCATAGCGAATACAAAACGTCTTGTGCTTCCATCTTGTGCGGTGATAGTGTATGATACCGGGTTGATAAAATTCTGAACTGTCTTATTAGCCGGAGCGATGCTTGCCCCTGTAAAACTGATCGTCGGAATCAAAGAAGCCAGGGAAACATCCTGTGGGAATTCTGCTTTGACTGAGTCTATACTTAACGACGCTGTAATGTCTGAGGACAATGAAGGATTGTCTGTTGCTTTGAATATTACTGCGGAAATGCTTTTTTGGGAAGAAAGTGCCGGGGGGTTATCCGTAGAGTCACCTTTTTGGCAGCTTGGTACCACAAAAAGAATCAGCAGCAGGTATAAGGTTTGTTTCATCATTGAGAAAATTAATCGAGCAAACTGAAGATAAGAAATAAATCAGTTCGGTTTATATTTGATCCATGCGAAAGCTGTATTTAATTTTCCTGTTTTTTTCTTTTCAAACTGTTTTCTGCCAGGATCAGGGGAAGATAAAGGCCATTGATTCATTGGTCAGCCGTATTAACAGTTCAGACCTGGGCACGGCTACTGATACGGTTATCAATGACATGCCGGCTATGGGGTTGTATATGAAGACACTGGTGTCTGTTACGATACAGGACTCAGGCGTCGTTAAATACAGGAATGATGTTTTTGGTATAACCGACCGCGGAGGACGGCGGGATACTTTGCATGTCATCACGACATTCTATTTTGTTAATGGGAAACTGGCCAAGGTGGAAGATTACGGGATAGCAGAGGGCGGCAGGTCTGTTAAAGCCGACTGGTATTATTATAATGATCAGCCACTGTATTATAATGCAGGCGAGATAAAAGGAGAAAAAGCGGAATTGCGATCAAAACAATTATTGTTTATGGCAGGGATGATGCAGGAACAGTTTCGTAAAAGGCTGCCGGGAAATAGCCGGTGATGGCCTCCTTTAGGCTGAAAATGAGGTACAATCTCAGTATAACATTCTATCTGCTTTAATTTCCTTATTGGGGTCGAAGGCTAAGGATAACAGGGGTGGTGGCGGCGTTACTGGTTTGTAGTTCGGGTGTACGATACGGGGACGACTGCACATTCTCTTCGGTTCTCCGTCATTGCGAGGCGACGATGATGAACTGGAAATGAATTATGCCAGCCGACGCAATCTTGCCTGCAATGGCTAGTGTTTTATTGAATAACTGGCATCTTTGATGCCGATGCGGAGATACGATATTGGTATAGCACGCTATCTTTATTTGAAGTTTAAGGATGGCAGAATAAATTTATTAATAAGTCATATTCCATTCAGACGGAATACGAAATTGATTCCAATAGCCAAGATCTTTTATATCCTCATTCTTTAAGCTCGACACATTGAATATTTCATATAGTAGGGAATTTCGTATGTCTTGACCACTGGGTGACTGAATATATACCTTTTTGATTTGAGCCATTTCTTTTAATAGCATCTTGTCAATCGGGGTATTGAAAATCGGGAAAGAATAACCGATGATTACAAGAATTTCTGTTTGTTTGGCAATATCAATTGCCTTTTTAATAATGTCATTATCTGTTATAGACCCATCGTCATTCTGTTTTTCCCATGCAAATGATAGTAGTTTGCTGCCTCCTATTTCTCCTGGTATTCCAACTGTGCGAATAGAATGGTATACGTCAGTCAAATATTTTAACACATAACTACCGTCAGAGAAAAAATCGCCTACCAGATCCAGGCTTCCTGTAGCTATATTCCCTCTTCCATATGCAATTCCGTTTAAGTGGACTATGCCGAATTTGTCAATATCGAATTTATTAACTCCGTCAGAGACTATAGTTGGGTAACTCTGAATCAGGGTTTGACAATATGGAATATTTTGTTTTCTATATCGGGAATATGCAATTTCGAATTGCAAGTCGTAATTCCATGTGAGTATTTTAAAATTATTATATAGTTTTAGGTTCCCTCTTTTAGGTTCTAATAGGGAGGCAATAAAAGCATCATATCTTTTGTCAATCGACTGTCTAGATTCGGGAGTTTCTTTGCTATTTTCATCATGTTTCTGCTTTAGTATTTGTTGGTGCAAGAAAAAAATGATTAATGCTTCTTTAAGATCCGTAAGAAGAGAAGAGTCTGAATTGTTGTGAAAATATTTTTTGGCTATCGTATCTGGAGTATTGTGGAACTGAGATTCCTCTAAGATTCTATTTGACACCTCCAAAATATTTTGTGCATCTCGTTTCTGAATTTCATTGAGGTCTTTAAAATGTGGATTGGTATCTTGAAAGAGGTTTTTGAACCTTTCAAATCTATCGAAGAAATTTATGTATGTCGGTAAACAGTTTGCACTTGCGCCGGCGCCTAATAAATAAGTTACGTTTGCCATAATTGTTTAATGGTAAAACAAGTTACAAAAACGAAGTATAGCGGGTTGAACTTTTAAGCGTGCATTGCAAGAGACGATACCATGAAATACCGGAGGTGGTAACATTATAGTCCTTCGTCACCCTTCGACAGGCTCAGGGTGACACAAGGAATCTTCCCACATTTTTGGCTATCCATTGTGAATAAATGGTTAACTCTTACCCCTGCTTTTACCCCTGTTTCAACTAAATTCGCCGCTACTTAAAACCCGAAATAAAAGTGAGATTAAAGAGCTTAGAAATCAAGGGATTCAAAAGTTTTGCAGACAAGACGATCGTCAATTTCGATGATAATATCACGGGTATCGTTGGTCCCAACGGTTGTGGCAAGAGCAATATCGTGGACAGTATCCGATGGGTGATCGGCGAACAAAAGATCAGCCACCTGCGTAGCGAGAACCTCGACAGCCTCGTGTTCAATGGCTCCAAAACCCGCTCTGCCAGCGGCCTTGCCGAGGTAAGCCTGACCTTTGAGAACACCAAGAACCTGCTGCCAACGGAATTCAGTACCGTGACCATCACCCGCAAATTCTACCGCAGCGGTGAGAGTGAGTACCGCCTGAACGATGTGCAATGCCGCCTGAAGGATATCCAGAATCTCTTTATGGATACCGGGGTGAGCACGGACAGCTATGCCATCATTGCCCTCGACATGGTGGACGACCTGATCAAAGACAAGGACAACAGCCGCCGCCGTATGCTGGAGCAGGCTGCCGGTATTTCCATTTATAAAACCCGTAAGAAGGAAGCAAAGCTGAAATTAGATGCGACGGAGCAGGACCTGGCCCGTATCGAAGACCTTTTGTTCGAGATCAACAACCAGTTGAAAGCTCTCGAAAGCCAGGCAAAGAAGGCGGAGAAATACCACGAGATCAAAAAGGATTATCGTGAAGTTAGCATTGAACTGGCAAAAGCAGCCCTGGAAGGGTTTAACCTGACCTATAAGGAACTGAACGAGCAGCACGATGCAGAAACGGATAAACGTATCCGCATGGAAGCCGAGATAGCCAATGAAGAAGCAGCGCTGGAACAGGAGAAGGTAGGCTTTATCGAAAAAGAAAGGCAGTTGCAGAGTATGCAGCATGCATTCAATGACCTGGTACAACAGGTAAGAACGAAAGAGAATGAAAAGAACCTCGCTGCCCAGCGCCTGGAATATCTGAAAGAAAGGGAAGAAAGCCTCGCAGCTTTTTTGCAAAAAGCCGAAGGGCAGTTGAAAGGGATAGATGAAAGCATCGGCTTTACGCAGTTGCAGGTAGATGAAGAAACGAAAAGCTTTGCAGAACTGCAGGAGCAGCTGCAGCAATACCAGAATGAAGTATCGGTAAAAAGGGAAGTGCTGGATGAAAAGCGCCGGTCACTCGATTCATTGCGCAGCGAGTACCAGCAGGTACAGCGCAACCAGTTTGATGCGGAAAAGAAAGTAGCTGTTGCCGACACATCGGTGCAGAACCTGCAGAGGGCCATTTCACAGATAGAAGAAGAGAGGAAACAAAGGGAAGAGCAGCGTCATCACCTTGACCAGGAGAGGATACTAAAGGAAAAAGAACTCAGCATCAAGAAGGTGGACCTGGAACAGCTCCAGCAACACCAGGAAAATACCAAAGAGCAGATATTACAAACACAGTCGATTGTTGAAGGTCTTCGCAATGAGCTGGCGGCCGAGACCCGTAAACTGGATGCGAAGAAGAATGAGCATGACCTGCTGAAGAGCATGATCGACTCGATGGAAGGCTATCCCGATTCTGTAAAATTCTTACATAACAATACCAACTGGAACCATACATCGCCGATACTGTCGGATGTGATGTACGTGAAAGAAGAATATAGGACAGCGCTGGAGAATGTGCTGGAACCCTATCTCGGGTATTATGTAGTGAACGACCTGCAGGAAGGTTTGCAGGCGGTGCGTTTGCTGGACGAGAATAAGAAGGGGAAAGCAAATTTCTTCCTGCTGGATAAAGTGAATGCTGCCGATGCGGATATCGCTTCTCATGCATTGGAAGGCGGTACTCCTGCACTCAGCGTGGTAGAAGTAGATGAGAAATACAGAAAACTGGCTGAGCACCTGCTGGGAAACGTGTTCATTGCTGACAGTGAAGATGCGTTGCAGAACAGCAATGGATTTGTAGTGATAGAAAAGAACGGCAAGTATGTAAAAGGAAAATACTCTTTGACGGGCGGCAGTGTAGGTATGATCGAAGGAAAGAAGATCGGACGTGCCAAGAACTTAGAGAAACTGCAGGAAGAGATACTGGCGCAGGATGAAGTAGTGGAGAAACTGCGGAGCCAGATACAGGCGAGGCATAATGAGGTGATCGCTTTTAATGAAGACCTGCGTGAGTCTGCGCTCAGGGAAACAGAAAAAGAGATCCAGCAACTGACCAACCAGGTGTTTGCGCTGCATAATAAACTGGAGAACCTGCATTCCATGCAGACCAACAGTCAGCATCGCCTGGAAGAACTGACTCACCAGGTACAGCAGACGCATAGTTCGGTGGAAGGAGTGAGGAACCAGCTGGTACAATACAATGAGGAACTGCAATCGTTTACATCCAGATTATCGGAAGCTGATGAGGCATTCAAAGCAGCGGAGGGGGATTATAACGAAGCGACACAACAGTATAATGAGTTTAACCTGAATGTGACGAAGCAGCAAAGCAAGATCGCTGCATTGAAACAGGAACTGGAATTCAAGAAGAACCAGTTGAATGACCTGCAACAGCAGATAGAGAATAATACGACCAGCCTGGCCGATACCACAACAAGCATTGAGCAATCAACTGCTTCGCTGACAGAGATCGAAGAAGGATTGATAGGGATGATGAGAAGGAGAGAGGAAGAAGAGAGGGTATTGAATGAAGCTGACCAGGCTTATTATAACCTGCGCAACCAGCTCAGTGAAAAAGAGAGTGAGTTGCGTCATAAGGTAAAAGATAAAGAACAGGTAGAGCATTTGCTGGCGGCGATCAAGGATAAACTGAATGAACTGAAACTGCAATTGGCCGGTACTAAAGAAAGACTGGATGTGGAGTTCCGTATCAGGCTGGAAGATATACTTGACCAGGCAAGGACCACTGAGATCGCTTTGGAGGAATTGCAGGAAAAAGCCGACAGAATGAAGAAGCGCCTCGAAAACCTTGGTGAAGTGAACCCGACAGCCATTGAAGCATTTACCGAGATGAAAAAAAGGTATGAGTTCATCCTTGAACAAAAGAATGACCTTGTAACGGCGAAAGACAGTTTATTAAAGACCATTGAAGAAGTAGAAGCGACGGCTAACCAGAAATTCTTAGAGACATTCAATCTTGTCAGGGAGAATTTCCATAAGGTATTCAAGTCATTGTTCACCGAAGATGACCAGTGCGATCTTGTACTGGAGAACCCGGAGAACCTGGCTGATAGCGGCATTGATGTCATTGCCAAACCCAAGGGCAAACGACCGACATCACTGACACAGCTTAGTGGCGGTGAAAGAACATTGACCGCAACAGCGTTGTTGTTTGCTATCTACCTGATCAAGCCGGCGCCGTTCTGTATCCTGGATGAGGTTGACGCCCCGCTGGATGATGCGAATGTGAGTAAGTTCACCAATATGATCCGCCAGTTCAGTGAGAATTCACAGTTCATCATCGTTACCCACAATAAAATGACGATGAGCACGGTGGATGTGATCTATGGCGTGACGATGCAGGAGCCGGGTGTGAGTAAATTAGTGAGTGTGGACTTCAGGAATTTGCAGCAGCAGCAGAATTAGGGAATGTAAGTGGTGAATGATAAGTGGCGGGTGGGGAAGATCAATATGCTTGAAAAGTCTTGCGAAAGCAGGACTTTTTTTATGGGTCATTGATGATTCATAAAAGATAACGATCGTATGCAAAACACATCGATATCATCCCGGTTCAGGACGTGGATATATCATATACAGGGAACTGCTGCCGGATCAAGCCCGGGATGACATTGTAAATTGTTCAAATTCTATGATCTGTTCATTACCGGAAAGTATTTTACCCCTTCAGCTTAGCTACAAGGTCAGCATATTCCTGCATCGCAGTTTCTTTTGTTTTTCCTTTCATGGCAGCCCACGCTTCATATTTGGCCTTGTTGACAAAATCAAAAGGATTAGATGGAGGATCGGTGTTTACATCGCCTTCAGTAGCTTGTTTGTATAGCGAATATAATTGCAGTAAGGTGTCATTGCTGGGTCGTTCAGATAAGGTCTTGCTTTCAGTCACAGCTTTCTCAAACAGTTCTTTTAACTCCATATAACGTTTTTGGCGAATATAGTTTATTTTAAACACAATGACATCCGGCCTGTCCTTTATGAACGGGTATCATTTATTTCTTTCTTGCCTCATCAATAAAGGTCCTTTTTACAAATGCCTGGTCCTTTATCAACTCATAAAACCCATCGAGGTAACTGATCATTTCCTTTCTTTCACCCAACGCCAGCAGTTCAAAATTCATGATGAGATATTCGAAGGCATCTTTCTTTTGACGGAGATCGTCGAGGCAGACCTGCAACTCTTCCATGCTGCGCGGGAACCCGCGGTATAAACGTTCCTTCACGGAACTGATCCCTAACTCTTCAGGCGGTATGGCATATTCAGCATTGACAAGGCCGCAATAGTCAAAATCGTAAGGAACAGCAACGGGAGGTGCAAGTGTATCTTTCTTTGGGCGCATTAGTTTAATATTATGGTAAGCGGGTACAGTCCAGTCCGTGTTGCCGATCATATACTGGAAGAGGGCCACCAACGTCATTTGCGCACGGTCAGTACTTTGTGTGTTAAAGGTTGTGTTCTCTACTTCATAGCATTTATTCCTTTTGGCCATTTCATCCACATCTTCAATGAAAAAACCGTACTGTGTGTAAGGTTTTATTTTCCCTTTTGTATCCCGGTAGGTAATGTGCAGGAGCCTGACACGGAAACTCATGCTGGTAAGCTGGTTGAACATTTTATAAATAAGGTATTCTTTCAGCACCAGGGATTCATTCACTATTCCGCGATTGCAGCCGCATACAACTTTCAATTTTTTCAAACGTGCCAGTTGTGGTGATGAAGGATTCTTGAAGTCGAACTTCATACTGGGCATATAGCAATTCTTTCTTCTGAACTCCCCCCTGGCGCTTAGTTGTATATCTTCGGTGATCACAGTGCTGTCAGGAAAATAACAGGTGATCTTTGCAGGTTGGTATTGGTTGACCTCCTTTTCGGAAGTGAGTTTTTTGAGATCGGTGGAGAGTTCAATGTTCAATGGTCTTTCGTCTTCAAAAAAACTGACCTCATTGACAGGGACCTGTGCTGATGCCCGGAACGTATAGGCGAACAACAGTACAATGATACAGTGTAAAATATTTCTCATGTTGCAGCAGCTATAATGAATGTTTTTGCAACAAAAATTTACGAAAGAAAAAATGAACCAAAGGCCATCGGCTTATTTTAAAGCTTCTTCCACTACCTGGCCAATACAACCATTAGGCATCTGTATATTCAGCAACGCTGCAATGGTCGGGGCAATATCTGTCATGTAAGTTTCCTTATTTGTTTTTCCGTGTTTAATCCCAAAGCCGTATAACAGGAAGGGAATATGTGCATCATACGGGTTCCATAAACCGTGGGAAGTGCCGGTAGATGAATAGCCTTCAAGATACTGCGGAAGCAGGATGACCTGTATGTCGCCATTGCGATGCGGGTTGTATCCGTTGTTCAGCATTTTCCTGATGGTTGCAGGCAATGGTACTGTATTGAGATCCCTGATGGCGAAAGCCCGTGCAATACCCGGCTCGGCAGCGATCCGTTCAACGATCCAGTCAATAAGCTCGTCTTTATTCACTTTCCTCGCCTCTGCTATCCGCTGATGGCTCAGGTGCAACTGGTAGTTCTCATCGGTGATGATGACCGAATCTATCTTGTATCTTTCTTTTACTTCTTTATTAATAGTGCTGATGATGCTGCTCATCGGCACCCGCTTACCGGGTAATTTATTTTCCTGCATGAATTCAGGAACATGTGCCACACCATGATCAGCCGAAAGAAAAACGGTGTATTGATCTTTGCCCACTTTTGCGTCCAGGAAGTCAAGCAGGCTTCCCAGTTCTTTATCCAGGCGCAAGAAGCCATCTTCAGCTTCTATGGAGTTAGGACCAAATGTGTGACCAATATAATCAGGAGAAGAAAAACTGATAGCCAGAAAATCAGTGATATCATCTGTGCCGAGTTGTTCGCCAATGACAGTTGATTTGGCAAATTCTGCGGTCATGGTATTGCCATACGGGGTGGCAGATATGGACCCGTAGCTTTTGCCGATAAATCTTTTGAGATCATAAGGAAACTTTGTGCCGAAAGGTTTTCCTTCATAACTCTTTTCATCGGCTGTGCTTTGTAAATAAGTATTGGCAGGATATAGCAGGTCCCATCCTTTTTCGTAATATTTATCCGGCCATTTCTGCGCATTGAAATCACTGACCCATGCCGGTAATTCGTTCATGTAATAGGTGGAAGTGATCCATTGGCCTACTGTGTTATCGTACCAGTAAGCAGCATTGGCGCTATGGCCGGCAGGAAGGATACCGCCCCTGTCTTTGATCGCAATACCAATGACCTTGCTCCTGAAATTAGTGGCCAGCCGCAGTTCATCGCAGATCGTGGTGACCAGCATGCTCTTCGGGCTCATTTTCCCCAATGAAGAGGCGCTGCCTACAGTTCTTACGGAAGTATCTTCCGTACAATATACCGCTCTCATCTGGTCCCTGTCCCACCACATATTGCCTGTAATGCCGTTGATGGCCGGTACAGAACCTGTATAAATACTCGTATGACCGCAGGCGGTCACCGTTGGGGCATAAGGTATTAAAGTGTTCTCAGCGGCAAAGCCGTTATTCAGCATTCTTTTAAAACCACCATTTATATCATACCGGTCATAATAACGATACAGGTAGTCCCAGCGCATCTGGTCAATGACTATACCGACGACGAGCCTGGGTCTTTGAAGCGTATTGGATTGTGTACGGGCATTGGCTGCCGATAGCAGAACTATAACAACGAAGAACATCCTTTTCATGGCGTGGGGACCTTTTTTACAAAAATAGTGTATCGGGAAGTCATACACTATGATAATTACCGGCCGTAAACGGTTGCTATGCCAAAGCCTTTTTTTTCTTGTAGAAAGTATCGGCAATAAGCGCCGCAGGTATGCCGATCATGCCTGCCAGGATGAGTGCAGCGATGACGGCCTGCCGGGCATCAAAAGGCCTTTCAGGAATATTACTTAAAGGTACCACCAGCAGGTTCATAACGGCCCAGATAAAAATTCCGTAAACAAACCCGGTGATGAATTTATTTTTCAGCCATGCGACCAGCTTGGGATAAATAAGAAACAGGAACGCGGTAAAGAGAAAAGCGATCATATAATGGAAAACGGTACCCCAGGTGATCAGCAAAGTATTGCTGATAGAGGCATCCTTGCCAAAAACACCGCTGGCGATATACTTTAGAATACGGTCAGGCCCGCCGTTCGTCATAAACGTCAGGAAGGAAACAGGCGCTGCTTCTCCGCCGGGGGCTATTTTGAGTTTCGCACCCTGGTCTGTATCAATATAGAATTTAACGAAGGCTGAAAGTATGTCAAGCGTGCCGGTCAATAAAGCAGTCAGTGAAATAGCTCTGAACATGTCTGGTTTTTGTTGTGTGGCAGTTGAAAGGGTTACAGTCATCATAGCGGTTATGGATTGGTACGAAGAAACTAATATACTTATTCGACCTGCAATTCAGCAAGGGTATTTTGATAAGTGTTAGTTCGGAAGGGCAGAAGGTAGATTTTCCCGGTGAAATACTATTGTACCTCACTCCCCGAAATTTTATTTTGCAGCAAAACCAGCCCTTATGAAGACCTTTACCGGCCAGAGAAGTATGAAGAATAAGGCATTCAGGATATTTTGTTTCGTCTTATTCTTTTTTATTTACCTGTACCTGATGCCTGGTTGTAAAAAAAGCGGTACAGCCGGCGATCATGGTAATGGGAATGCAAGCGATCCGCCGCCTGTAACTGGTACAAACTGTACTGCTGCGAAAGCTGATGCGGAGAACCTGCAGCTATTCCCGGCAGATAATGCCTGGAACCTTGATATTTCTTCTGCGCAGGTTGACCCTTATAATTCACAGATCATCGCAGGTTTTGCATCGAATGTGATCAAAGCGGATTTCGGCAGCGGTTTATGGGAAGGTGCACCGATCGGTATCCCGTATGTGGTTGTATGCGGAAATCAAACTAAATATACTGTTGTATTCCGTTCAAACAGTTATGATGGCAATTACGGTGATGAAAGCGATGCAGGCCCATATCCTGTTCCTTTAACAGCGCCGGTGGAAGGGAATGGACAAGGCGACAGCCATGTGATCGCTGTAGATGAGGAAAATAAAATATTATATGAGCTGTATAATGCTTCTGTAAACAACGGTCACTGGGAAGCATCATCCGGCGCCATCTTCGATCTGAAGACAAATACACTTCGTCCTGACGGATGGACGTCAGCAGATGCGGCAGGTCTTCCCATCTTTGCAGGGCTCGTGCGGTATGAAGAGATCCTGAAAGGTGTGATCGATCACCCGATACGATTTACTCTACCATCAGCGAAAGTAAAGCCTGCGTATATACATCCTGCCCGCCACAAAGTAAACAGTACCGGCGGGCAGTTTTCTTCATTACCATTCGGGACAAGAATAAGATTAAAAGCAGGTTTTGACCTTAGTTCTTTCTCTGCTACCAATAAGATCATATTAACGGCGATGAAAAAATATGGCCTTATCCTCGCTGACATCGGCAGTAACCTTTATATCACCGGCTCACCTGATGAAAGATGGAACAATGATGATCTTCGCCTGCTTGGACAGGTGCATGGTTCCGACTTTGAAGTAGTGAAATTCAATAATTGAAAACTGTTTCCTGCAGGAACATAAGATCACAAGAACCCGCAGCGGTGGCTTAGTTCTCTTAACATGAATGTAAATCATTACTGTGCACCAGATGCTTTGTGCAGTCTCCAGTAAGAAAAAGAAGTAAATAAAGCTAACCCGCCTACCACCCACCAAAGTGCATCGAAACCGGCATGTTCAGCTAATTGTGCCCCAAGCAACGGTCCTAGACATTGCGCTGCCGACCAGGCCATCGTATATAATGCGGCATATTGCCCGCGGTTGGAAGGCTGTGTACGGCTGATCCAGTACGTATTCATGAACGGCATGGAGAATATCTCGCCAAAAGTGATCAGCAGTATCATGGCAAATGCCAGTGATGCGCCCATCCCCGGAAGATTAAGCATCAGGAATGCAAGACCGGTCAATGCCACACCGAAAATGATATATAGGGTACTTCTTCTTTTGCCTTCCAGTTTATATACAAGCACCATTTCTACCAACGCTATAATAACCCCATTGATGGACATCAGGAAACCGATATAAGGCTTGGAAAAATGAAGGTCATTTTTAAAATAAACAGGAACGTTGGTGAATATCTGGAAAAAGCAACTGGCAAACAGCATCGTGATAGTGACGAACCACAAGTACGTTTTATCCTTATAAGCGGAATGAATGACCTGTGCCGGGCCGTCACCTGGTCTCTTTGATGGTTTATAATCCACCGGTTTCAGGAACCACCACATCAGCAGTGCTGCAAACAGGTTGGTGATGCCATCTATCCAGAACAATAGTTCATAGCTGATATCTGCGATCAGGCCGCCTGTACCGCTGCCTACTGCCCATCCGATATTGATGGCAAGCCTGTTCAAAGCATAAGAACGTGTCCTGTTCTCGTCTTTGCTGTAGAATGCGATAGCGGTTGAATTGGCCGGTCGAAAAGCTTCATTGACAAAACTGACAAGAAATGTGAAAATACAGATCAGCGAATAGCTGTGCATCTGGCCTAATACCATGAACAATATCCCGCCACCGGTCAGGGTGATCAGTTGAACAGGATAGAAACCGATCTTATCGGTCAGTCTTCCTCCAAAATAAGCGCCACTGAAAGCACCGGCTCCGAACAGGCCGAACACAATACCTGCCTGTCCGATACTGTACCCGATGCTGGTAAGGTAAATGGTCATGAAAGGAATGACCATTGTTCCGCTACGATTGATGAGCATCACCAATGAGAGCAGCCAGGTTGACCTTGACAGTCCGGAATAAGCATTGCGGTATGTTCTTGCCGTGGTAGCGATCATAAAGTGAACAAAATTACCTGTTGCAGCCTTAATGGTAGAGGCCGGTCATGTAAAAATGTCTGCCCGGGTTGGGCATTGTTGTATTAATGAGGATCACAACTGATAACCGGTGCACCTATCGCAGCAGCGTATCTTTCCATGCTATGCTGGTAACCGGCTTCGGCGAACCAGTCGCCGGCTGTATTGCCATTATTCTTACCCGAAAGGGGTATGCTGATCAGCTTCCCATTACCACTGGTATGGGAATAGCCGGAGAAGCTGCTGCTGAGCTCGAGCAGATCCAGGCCGGTACTGATAATGGTAAATGCATTGCTCAGTTTGGTATTGATATTTTCATAGCCTATTTCAATAGAACCGGCAGAAGGGCCATTGGTAAAAAGTTCACCCAGTTTCTTCATTCTGTCAGTGCAGGGAAATTTGGCCACGATATCGTTTCTATTCTCGATCCTTACAGCAGCCGGGAACTTCTTATTAAAATCCTCAGCAAATGCCCGGTTACCCGGCGCCGGAGCGGCAAACGTGGTCACATACATATTGTTCTTAGGCTGGCCATCCTCATTGAATTTTGACCAGAGGTAGGAGGCATAGACAATGGCCATGTTTCCGCCAAGGCTATGACCGGTAATATAGAGAGGTATCTCGTCCTTAATATTTTCAGCTATAAAGGTCCGGAGAGGTTTACCGCTTGTTTTATCTTTTAGTTTCTCCATGTTTTGCCATGCGATATAAGAGCCCCGGGAGATTTTTGCTTTTTCATTAGTACTATACGGCCATTTGTCCTGAACGGCTACATTCAGGTCATGATATATCCAGTTATTAAAAGCATCTTCTGTAAAGGAAAGAAGAGAGCCGCGTATAGCCAGTACATACTTTTCGCCATCAGTCGCTACAAAGGCGTAATTGCCGCTGATCCCTTCAGGGTCCCATACAACTTTCCATCCCGGCACATGTTTATCTAATTGTTCCTGCGGGTCAGTGCAATACGTTACTTCGGCAAATATGGCGGCCGTTGTATCGGTAAAGGGTGGTTTAGAGGGTATGATATTTCCTGATCTTACCGGTACAGGAAGATCTTTTTCAGCAGCGGTATCATTCTGAACCGTGTCATTGCAGGATGAAAGAAAAACAAGGCTGATAAAAAGCAGGGAAAGATATTTCATACAAAAAAGCGATGGCTAAAAATACAGATTTGCCTCCAGAGACAGGCATAGACAGCGGGTTCAAAGAGATCAGGGGCTATAAAAAAAATTGGGGGCAGAATGGAAATTCACCCCCGTTTTTAAAATCCAATATCCTATGAAAAACCGAGGCAATGATAGGGATAATATTGTAAATAACAAATACCCTAAACAGGTTATTTTCTGAAACAAGCATATTATTACCTGTTTGTGTTATGTGAACACGCCTATATTTGATTTATTGCTGATATTAATAACTACTTTAGATGGCGCTCTTTAAAACATTCGGCAGCAACCCTTCAGGGAAAGACCTGGCGGAAATAGTTGCATCTGTTAACTATAAGAACAAAGTATTTCATAACAATACCGAAACGATCACTTTACGTGAGGGCGTTTCGTATATAAAGCTGACCTGGCGTTTCCTGAATAAGCCGAAGTACACGGCGCCCTCTTTCCCTTTGCCTTCCATAAGAACCGATCTGAAATCGGTTGCAAAGGATAAGCCTGTCATTATATGGTTTGGCCATTCTTCGTATTTGATCTTTATCAATGGTAAAACTATTCTTGTGGACCCTGTTTTAAGCGGGTATGCGTCCCCGTTCTCCTTTACCGGCAAAAGTTTCAGAGGTTCGGATGTGTATGATACCGGCGATCTTCCGGAGATTGACCTGCTGATACTGACCCACGATCACTATGATCACCTGGACTATCAGACAGTATTGAAATTAAAGAACAGGACAAAGGCAATATGTACCTCATTAGGCGTCGGTTCCCATTTACAGTACTGGGGATTTGATAAAACGATGATCACCGGGTTTGATTGGTGGGATAGCCGTCATGTTTTTGAAGACACCATTTTGACCGCGGCACCGGCCCGTCATTTTTCCGGCCGGTCATTTACACGAAATAAAACACTCTGGTCATCTTTTATCCTTCAATCAGGAGGTTATAGAATTTATATTGGCAGTGACAGCGGATATGGCTCACACTTCACAGATATCGGGAATAAATATGGCCCCTTTGATATTGCATTACTGGAAGCAGGCCAGTATAATACGGATTGGCCGGATATACATATGATGCCGGAACAAACAGTACAGGCTTCACTTGATCTGAAGGCAAAAGTATTGATGCCTGTTCACTGGGGTAAGTTTGCATTGGCCCTTCATCCGTGGGATGAACCTGTGAAAAGGGTTCTGGCCAAAGCAAAAGAGCTGAATGTGGCAGTTGCCACGCCCATGATCGGCGAACAGGTGATAATAAGCGGGAATTATCCTTCATCAGCATGGTGGGAAAACATCAGCTCCTGAGTTTTGCAATTGCTGGCTTTTACTCATGAATGATCCTTCCGTTACCGCTTGTAACCAGGTTGGTAACCGGCGGATTTCCCCTGTAATAAACCCTGCTTTCCCCTGACGCCTCTGCAAAAAACCTCTCTACAGGTTGCACATATGCTTTTGCGGTACCCGATACGCTTATATCTACTTCTGTGGCGGTAGTAGTATAAGAATTTAGTTTGGAGTTGCCCGACAAATTCCCGTAAAGGCTTTCTGTATCGCCGGTCAGATGAAGAATGGAAGTGCCCGACAGATCAATTTGTGCGTTGATGGCTGTTCCGCTTACCGTACATTCAGCATCACCGGAAAGAACATTGCGGATAACATTGTGCTGTCCTGCAAAGCCGCTGATAGTAGCTTTGGCGCCTCCGCTCAGGTCAAGAGACAGCAGGCTGGGCAGCGTGATCGTAAGATCAACCCGGTAACGGTTCTTTTTATAGTTTTTGTATTTGATGTCGAGCAGACCGGCTGTTGTTATGGTTATATCCAGGTCGGCAAGGTCATCCGCACAACCCCTTGCCTTAACGCTGAAATCATTGCCTTTGGAAATAGTGAGTCCGAAGGTTTCACCTGTACGGATACGGGTGAAGTCAGTGAAAGCAAGGGTTTGTTCAATGGCGCCGGGACATTCTTTCTTTTCTTTTTCACACGAGGCGAGGCTGATGACCAACGCCGCGATCAGGAGATACTTTTTCATACCAGAGGTGTAAGGTTTAATGGTTTTTGATTTCTGAGAGCAAAAGTATCCGGGTTGATAAATGATCTTGCGCTGATAGGGATGAGAGGAACTGTTTGTTAAAGAGAATTAAGAAAACATTCCGGAGCAATGTTAATGACCGTTAGTAAAAATGAATAAATGTTTTATATCCTGTTGTATCCCTCCAGGGAATATTCTTTACTTTCGGAAAGTATAAATTGACCGATATGAACAGATCAACCCGTCGCCGGTTCATTGGAGATACAGGTAAAGCAGCCATCGCCGGCACTATTTTATTGGCCACAGAACAGTCAACCGAAAAAGAAATGAAGAACGTTTTTGTACATCATGTTTATTTCTGGCTGAAAAATGCAGAAAGTAAGGAAGACCTGGATAAGCTGGTGGCCGGGTTAAAGAAACTTTCTGCGGTCAAAACCATTCAGCAATTTCATATCGGTAAGCCCGCAGGCACCAGCCGGGATGTCATTGACAGTTCCTATGCTGTTTCATGGCTTACCTTATTTGCTGCAAAAGCAGACCAGGATAGCTACCAGTCCGATCCCATTCACCTGAAGTTCGTAGAAGAGTGTTCTTCTCTTTGGAAAAAGGTAGTGGTATATGATTCAACAGACCTGTAGTCTGTTCACCCCCGGAAATCGCCCATACGTCAACCTTATTTTTGCCCGGCAAAAGCGGATATTAGGTTTGTATCAAATCAAAATGTATGCAAACTTCCTCCCGCCAGGCTTATCTCGACTGGCTTCGTATCGGGGCCATCATAGCTGTTCTTTTTTTCCATTCTTCCATGCCATTTGCGTCAGATGAAAAATGGCATATCGGGAATAAAGAAAGAAGCTACCTTTTTGCTGAGTTCGCTTTCTGGCTTAGCCGCTTCCGGATGCAACTGCTGTTCTTCATTTCCGGAGCTGTCAGTTACTATATGCTGAAGAAATACGATGGCAAATACTTCATCGCCCAGCGTTGGAAACGCCTGATGATCCCGCTGCTATTCGGTATGCTGGTGATAGTGCCGCCGCAGATATACATGGAGCGGGTCGCCAACGGCTATGCCGGCTCTTACTGGCAGTTTTACCCGACTGTGTTTGAATTCAGACCTTATCCCGGAGGGAATACCAGCTGGCACCATCTCTGGTTCATCTTATACCTTTTTATCTATGATCTTATCAGTGTGCCACTGTTCAAATGGTTATTATTTGGAAAAGGAAGGAAATTCACAGAAGAGAAATTAGGCTGGCTGGCAAAAGGCAAACGTATTTACCTGCTGATGATGCCCAGCATGATCGTCTTTGCAGGACTGATCCTGAAATTCCCCCGCAGCAATGCCCTTATTGGCGACTGGGCCATGCTTATTTATTGGTACCTGTTTGTGATACTGGGTTATCTTGTCATGTGCAACCTTGACCTCGTTGAAAGTATGGTGCGTAACAGGAGGTCTTCCATGCTGCTGGCATTCGGGTCGCTTATTTTCTGCAATTATTTTCGCTGGAATGGCAAAGAACCCTGGGATGTATTGGGAGAGGGCTGGCGCCAGTCACCGCTCACTTATCTCTACCTGGCGGTATTTCCTCTGATTGCCTGGAGCTGGATACTGATGCTGACGGGGTATGCAAAAAAATATCTTGATAGACCCAAAGCGATCCTTTCGTATGTCAACCAGGCCATTTACCCGTTTTATATCCTTCATCAGACCGTCATTGTCATCCTTGCCTTTTATGTAGTGCAGGTGAATGAATCCATCTTATCAAAATATCTTTTCATAGTGGTGCTGACCTTTGTATTATCCATGTTCATCTATCATATCCTGATCCGGCCTTATAATGTCATGCGTGTCTTATTTGGCATGAAGCCGGTGAAGAAAGGTGAAATGACACAAACAGTAAAAGAGCAAAAACAGGAAAGGGAACCTGAATTACAAATTGCGTAACTTTCTATTCACATGAAAAAGCTCTGGAGATACACATATCCTGCTTTATCCGGGTTGCTGATCTATGCTACAGTAAGGGTAGTAAACGATACGGTAGCTGAGGTCAGGTTTTGGTACAGGGACTGGAGAATTAATGCCATCGAGATCATTACCTGTATGCTGATGGGTTACCTGCTGGATTTCTGCTTCAGAAAGCTATTCAGGAAGTTTGACAGGAGTATGCATCGCACGGCTGGTTACAAAACTGTGTTGTATGAACTGCTCTGGGTGACCATTATAGTGGAGGTCAGTGTCAACCTGGTGATCACCCCGATGGCGGCTTTGACAGATAATGGTCTTTCATGGGGGGATTTCGCTATTATCAATATCATTCCGTTGTTGTATTGCCTGATCTATTATACGGCTGTAAGAAGCAATAAGCTGTTGCAGGCATATGTGAACAATAAGCTGCAACTGGAGAAAGTGGCCAATGACCAGTTACAGACAGAACTCAAATTCCTGAAAGCACAATATCATCCGCATTTTTTATTCAATGCACTTAATACGATCTATTTCCAGATGGATGACAACGTAGGGGAGGCCAAAAAGACGATCGAAAAGTTCTCTGAATTATTGCGCTACCAGTTGTATGATCAGCAACAGACCGTTCCGGTGAGCCAGGAGATAGAGTACCTGAAGAATTTTATAGATATTCAGAAGGTAAGGTCATCTGAGCGGCTGCAACTACAAACGCATTTTGATCAGGCACTCAACGGTCAGCAGGTATATCCTTTATTATTCCTGCCATTGGTGGAAAATGCTTTCAAATACGTCGGCGGCGATTACCGGATCAGTATTGATGCCATAACCAATGCAAAAGGAATTGAGTTCACGGTCAGTAACTCTTTACCGTCTCAGGACCTGGACATAAAACAAAATGGTATAGGATTGGAAAACCTGAAGAGAAGACTGGAATTACTTTATCCCGGGAAACACGAACTTTCCCTGCAAAAGGACGACAATGGATTTAAAGCAAAACTGAAACTGAATACAGGCGTATGAAGATCAAATGTGTGATAACCGACGATGAACCTATGGCCCGCAAAGGCCTGCAGAGCTATATTGAGAAAATAGATTTTCTTGAACTGGCAGGAGTTTGTGAAGATGCCATTCAGCTTAATTCATTATTGAAGCAGGCGCCTGTGCAATTACTTTTTCTCGACATAGAGATGCCTTATGTTAACGGTATTGATTTTCTGAAAAATCATCCCGATCCCCCGAAAGTGATCTTTACGACCGCGTATGAGCAATATGCGCTGAAAGGGTATGAGTTGGATGTGCTGGATTATTTACTCAAACCGATCTCGTTTGACCGTTTTTTAAAAGCAGCTAATAAAGCCTATGACTGGTTTCAGGCAAAAGGTACCGCATCGCAGGACTACATTTTTGTAAAGGCCAACAGTAAACTGGAGAAGATAGACCTCGCAGACATACTTTTTGCTGAGGCGATGGAAAACTATGTTGCCATCTATACCCGGCAGCAGAAGTTCATTGCCAATACCACGCTGAAAGGGCTGCAGGAAAAACTGCCCCCGGCTTCCTTTATACAATCGCATAAATCATATATCATCAATATTCAATCCGTTCGTTCGGTGGAAGGTAATATCATGAACATTGATAAATACCAGGTGCCTATCAGCAAATACCAGAAAGAAGAAGTGATGGAGAAAATGGTCAATAGTAAGCTGCTGAAAAAATAATTCAAAATTTTACCGGCGGTGGTGGTGATCTGCCTGTTTCCCTTAACTTGAAAGCTTAACCAGATCACCAGCATGAAACGATTATTATTCTTACTCTGCCTGCCGGCATCGCTTTACAGCGGTGCCCAGTCAACCCCTAAAATGTTTTTTGAAACATACAATCCGCCTTCAACATTAGTAGTTCCGGAACATAAGCTCACTAAAGCCAAATTCCCTTTTATTGATGTGCACAACCACCAGTTCCAGATGCCTTCTATGGACCTGGGTACACTGATCAGTGAAATGGATAAATTGAACATGAAGGTGATGGTGAACCTGAGCGGACAGAGCGGGGAAACTTTAAAAAGATCAGCTGATAATATAAAAGCCAATTACCCGAAGCGATTCATTGTTTTCGCCAATGTTGATTTCAGAAGGGTAGGAGAAGAAGGCTGGGGAGAGAAAGCTGCCAGGCAATTAGAAGAAGATGTAAAGAACGGGGCCAATGGTCTCAAAATATACAAAAGCCTTGGGTTCTCTGTCAATGATATCAATGGGAAAAGAGTGACCATCGATGACCCGCGGCTTGATCCGGTCTGGAAGAAGGCAGGGGAACTGAAGATACCGGTGCTTATACATACAGCCGACCCCAAACCATTCTGGCAGCCGATGGATGACAAGAATGAGCGCTGGCTGGAACTGGCGCTAAATCCCAACCGCAAAAGAGGGGACACCAATCCTGCACCCTGGGATACATTGATAGCTGAGCAGCATCGTATGTTCAAAAAGCATCCTAAGACAACTTTTATCGCTGCTCATTTTGGCTGGTACCCGAATGACCTTGCAAAACTGGGACAGCTATTGGACGAAATGCCCAATGTGGTAGTAGAATTCGGGGCAGTAATAGCAGAACTTGGAAGACAGCCACGGACGGCCAAACAGTTTTTTACCCGGTATCAGGATCGTATCTTATTTGGAAAAGATAGCTGGGTGCCGGATGAGTATGCCACTTATTTCAGGGTATTGGAAACAGAGGATGAGTATTTCCCTTATCATAAGAAGTACCACGCCTTCTGGGCCATGTACGGGATGGGACTGCCTGATCCCATCCTGAAAAAGATATATTATAAAAACGCATTGCGGATCATACCGAATATAGACAAGACCCTGTTCCCCGAATAAAAATCATATTTCAGCAATCAACTATTGCCTACTTTCATGGCCGCTTAATTATATGAAGATGCCAATGCCTTCCCGACTCCTGTTACTGCCATTACTTTCTTTTATTTCAATTACCCTTTCAGCCCAGGATTGTGCGGTTGACAAAGAAGCATTGAAAGGAACCTATTCCGGTGATTGCAAAAAAGGCAAGGCCAATGGTACAGGTAAGGCCGTGGGTACCGACACGTACGAGGGAGAATTCAAATCAGGACTACCCGACGGAAAAGGTATTTATACCTGGAGCAATGGGAATACTCATTCGGGAAAATTTGTAAAAGGACTGCGTGAAGGGAAAGGTATCGCTGTATTCAAAAGGGCCAGCGCACCAGACAGTACGGTAGAAGGCTATTGGAAAAATGACCTCTATGCCGGTAAGTATGAGAAGCCGTACAAGATCTATTTTACCAGTAAGTCTATAACGGAAACGGAAGTTGAATTCAGGAAAGACACGCATAATCAGGTCACTTTTTTTATCACCAACACCTCCGGGGGCGGTATGGACCTGAAAGGGGAAGAAACACCGAGAATGGACGTCAGCGAGGTGCAGATGGTGACGGGCGCCTATGCACGGATATTTAAGAACAGTAACCATGCAAAGAAGACAGAGACCATTATCTACGACCTCACCTGCCCGGCCCGTATGAAAGTGATCATTGAATCTGAGCAGATCGAGATCGAATTCCTGGAAGCAGGTATCTACACCGTCAATATCCGGATCAATGGATAGGATACCAGGAAGAGGCTTATTCCGGCGTCGCCAGTTTTATCTTATACCGGGTAATGGTCCCGAAATGCTCCTCCATCTTTAAAACCTCATGCGTTTTCCTGCTTAACCACCAGGTGCTGTTTCCCCGGTTATTGCCGTATTCAGTATAAAGCTTAAAACAATCTATCCATTCACCATTTACCGTGGCGATCTTTTCACTGCCCGTTACGGTATAGCTGTACCAGGCAGGCAATGTTTTACTGCCGGGATGATAGAAGCTGATCACAAAGGTCTTCCCTTCCTGCAGGGGCAGCAATGGGAATGTCTCCAGGTCCAGTTCCCAGTTATGAGTGGTGACGATCGGATATACCTTATTTTTCTTTCTCATCGCATCGGCTATCGGGTCCACTGCCAGGAACTCCGGGGCATACAGGTTATAGACCTCTCCTCCGGTTTTAGGGTTCTGCGTACTGTGATAAACGGGAGTGAAGGTGACCGGGTCCACTACACTCAATACCTCCCGCTGGTTAAAGCCGGTATCGCTGGTGGTCCATTGCTGGCGGATAACAATGGCATCGCTGTCATGCCATTTTTCCCTTGCAGCGGTTCTTTCCCATAGCCAGATGCTCTTTTTTTTGCCCTCTGCAGTTTTGATATAAACGAGGTAGCGCTGGGTACCTTTCGGGAGATAGGATAACTTCAGTTTGCCATCACCCGCATGAATGGTATCGGTGTTTTGAGACTGTACCGTGGTAACGGCTACCAGGGAAATGATCAGTAAAATGGCTTTCATCATTGGTGATTTAGGGGATAAAAGTAGCGGTTTCGCTGAGCGGGAGAGGGTATAAGTAGCCAACAGGCTGATAGCGGAAGTGAACTGCACCGGTGTGGCGTGTACTGCCTGTAAGGTCATTTTCATTGGGGAAATGGCTTCCTGTACTTGTATTTTCATTGGAGGTTGCTCACATTTTCCCAATGAAAAGGTGTATAAAAAAAACCAGCTTCATTATTTGGGAATCAGAAATAATCTATATTTGGCACAGGTAAAACTGAATACCCATTAAAAATCTAAATTAAAAACAATGGCAAAAAAAACAGCTAAGAAGAAAGCAGCTAAGAAAGCCGCCAAAAAACCTGCTGCTAAAAAAGCAGTAAAGAAAGCCGCTAAAAAACCGGCTAAGAAAAAATCAGCCCGTAAACCGAATGCAGCCTTTATGAAAGCGCTTACGCCAAGCGCAGACCTCGCAGCAGTAGTAGGAGCTAAACCGCTTCCCCGTACTGAAGTAGTAAAAAAACTGTGGGCTTATATCAAAGCCAACAAACTGCAGGATGCCAAGAACAGACGCAACGTAAATGCTGATGCTAAGCTGAAACCGATCTTCGGTGGCAAGGCCCAGGTATCTATGTTTGATATGGCAAAGCTCATTTCAAAACACCTGAAATAGTCATAGCGACTTCAACGTATAACGGGCCTCTTCTTGAGGCCCTTTTTATTGGTACATTCTTCCCGTTCATTCAAATCCCCGGCGTACTACCAGGAATTATGTAAACCGTTTATAAACATGTTATTCCTCACATACTGCTTTACATAGGAACCCCATGTTAGCGGTAGTTCATGTTAGCGGAAGCATTCACTTTCCTTTTATTGCCAGAAACTGAACAATCTCTTAAAAATAATTCTATCGGTAAAAGCTGCTAAAAGCACACCTGATGCGTACATCACGTAATCAAAGGGGTCAAAAACTCTTGCCAGGGCATAAAAGCCAAAATACTGTAAAGTTTCAGATAAAGAGCAAAGGGCAAAGATGGTAACTGCTTTTATATACCATTTTCGGATAAGCTTGTATTTGTCTTCTAAAAGTACCAGGAGCAAATAATAGCCAAATGGAATAGCAATATCTGCAAAGTAGTTATGGAAAAAGCGATGAATATTTTCACTTGCCCAATCAGCTCCAATTATAAAAAGGCTGGCGATAATTAGTAATGTGATAACTACAACTAGTCTTTTGTTGTTCATATTTTTGAAGGAAGTTTCAGCTAACGAACAGGGCTTGCTGCTTTGCTGGTATTTTATAATGTCCAGCCCGGAGCCGCTGCTGATTGAAAAACTGATGATGAAGATAACAACAAAAGCTGATAGAATTCCGTCGGCTGGATAGGGGCTGATAGCGAAGAATGAAGATGAGATTATATTCGTCTATCAGCATAGCAGCAAACTCCATGTTACTTGCAGCCCTTCGTCCGCCAAGCCTTTTTTAAAATTTATTTCTTTTGCCTTTGTTGAGTTGCTTACTCTTTTTTGTAGCTGGAAGATAATTTTCTGATGATACGACTTTCTGTCCAGTTTTAAACTCAAGGTCTCGTCTTGCCTTGCCTGCAACAGAGCCACCTTGTTTAGCGGCTGCCTGATTTTCAACAAACCCTTTTGGATTTCTTGTCTTTACAATTGCAGTTGTTGAAGCCTCGCCAAGCATAGAAAAAATCAATTCAAGGTCGTTCATATGGTCACGCAGGTTTTGACTTTTCAAGCCTTTAAGTTTTTTGTATTGAGATGGAGTCAAACCGAAAGCTGCTTTTGAAATCTCGGCAGTCAGAATCGCATATTCTTTTTGTTCTTTTACCCCTCTGTTTTTCCATTCCTCGGTAAGTTCTTCACGAATGGCGATGCTTCTCATTCGCTTTTCAATCCAATCGTCAGGATAACCTTTAAGTTTGTATAATTCCCTTGTGCGTTGTGCCGCCAGTTCAGGGTTTTCAATTTCATCTAACCTGTCTGAGCCTACTTGTGCCAGCCATAATTTGAATGGTTCTGCTTTCGGAGAGGGAATAGACTGGATAATTCTTAAAAGTCCTTTTGTGTCCGCTGCCTGTACCTTGCGCCTTTTACCATCTGCGGCTTCCATTTCAACCAGGGTACAGATTGTACCCCAGTTGCTTTTAAGCTGTTCGTCTCGGCTGAGCATCTTTTTTATATACTGCTTCACATCCGAACTGTCAGTCAAGATTTCAACAACATCCTGTACAGAGAAGTACCATTTCTGTTCCTTTTCATTCCATTCGGAACGAACTTGTTTACTCTCAAAAAGTTTAATGTTGCTCATGAATCAAAAATACGAAGTATTTCAGGTTATTTACTTCGTCTGAAGCTATGTAAGTATTGAGGGTCTTTACAATTATTACTTTCGCTGAATTTTGGTTCAACTCTTTCATTTCCTCAAATTTTATTACCAGCTCTCTTGGGATTTTCCTGATAAAATTTATTTCTGTCTTTAAAGTATCTGTCGATGGCTTCCATACACTCAGCCAATGTTTGATAGTCGCTGTTGTGAATAATAGCTTTAGCCATTCCACTAAATACAGATTCAATTACATTTAAGAATTGAGCACATGCAGGCAAAGGGGCAAGTTTTACTTTTGGTAATTTTTTACTCTTGTTATGTTCATCAACTCTCAGCGTAAATTTTTTTGAAGCATGCCATGATGCTGCGTCCCAAGAGAAAAAAATACGCTTTTGGTCTGCGTACTTTGAAGTAAGTAATTCCAAAAGTTTTATCATTTCTTCAGTGTCTTTCTTTTTAGAATAAAAATGTGTAATCTGATTTGTTGATAATTCAAGAGCCGCAGTTATGATTAAAAAACCTTTACTCTTTTGAATTTGCGGAACCACTCTGGCCATACCGGGTGGTACATAAGACCTGCCACCTTGTATTTTGATTGCAAATGGACCAAACTCGTCTATTGAAAAGAATTTTTCATCGGTTCTCAGTTTAGATAAAATCTGAGTTATTTGACTTAGTTTTTCTTTGTAGTTGGGGTCAGTGCTGGTTAGTACTTTTTTGGCACTTCTAAATCTATAGCCTGCATTCTTGATGATTTTGCTGATGTAATTATGCCCTATAGGAAGCCCTTTAGCAATCATGGCTGCATGGATATCTGGTAAACGCCATGAGGCTCTGTTAAAGCCAAAGTCTTTGGGTGGGGAATGTAAAATGGAAAATACAGCTTCTTTAAATCTTTCCACTTCGTATTTATATTTTCTAGTCTCAGAAAATTTTTGAATACCACCTTTTTCCTTTATTTGTTCTTTCCAGTAATGAAATGTTCCTCTGCTTATGCCTAATTCTCTCAAAGAAGCTCTTGAACTTTTAGAACTGGATTCAATTTCCAAAACTATGTCAGCCTTTTCTTGTTGGGAATACCGTTTGTTTCTTAATAATCTCTTTGACTTTATTATATACTTATATGTATTGATCAGTTTTCTTTGTTTTTCAATAATCAATTTTTGATTTAAAATCACCTCATCTCTTAAAGTCAGCATATATGGGACTAGTATTGTTTTTTGTTGTCGCATATGTAGAGATTTTGTTGAAGAAGCTGAGACTTTTTAGTCAACTGGTGTTTATGGAAGCTGCAGCTGGTGTAGGGTTGCAAGTAACGGCCA
>JAEUVJ010000025.1 GCA_016787085.1 Chitinophagaceae bacterium
GGCAATAAAGAGAAGATCGTCGCCAAACAATTCCACTTCCGTTTTGACCGGGAAAGAAATATCCGCCAGACCGCACATACTGCTCTTGACTTTCTGCGAAAATTCATCCTGGCTAACAGTTGATAGCACTTTTATGGTCAAATCATTACCTTTGGCGCGGCTTATATTGCTTGCCATTCCTGTTGAGA
Source organism: Chitinophagaceae bacterium (assembly GCA_016787085.1). GTDB lineage: Bacteria > Bacteroidota > Bacteroidia > Chitinophagales > Chitinophagaceae > VBAT01. The sequence goes on from JAEUVJ010000025.1 coordinate 189, forward strand.
AGTGTTGCCGGAGTTGAAGTGTGCGACGCAAGGAACGATGGGTAATATTCTGCCGCTGGTTACCAAATAAAAAATCTTATGGCAATAGTTGACTTAGTAATGCCGAAACTGGGCGAAAGCATCATGGAAGCTACTATCCTGAAGTGGCACAAGCAGCCTGGTGATGCGGTAAAAATGGACGAAACTGTACTGGAAATAGCTACAGATAAAGTGGACAGTGAAGTACCCAGTACAGCAGAAGGAACCATCCAGGAAATTCTCTATAACGTCAATGATGTCGTGCCTATCGGCTCCGTCATTGCCAGAATAAAAACAGGCGCAGCCGAAACTGTCGCCGTTACTCCGGTAGTAACCCCGCCTGCAAAAGAAACCGTTTCGCCTCCGGTCACCGAAAAACCGATAGCTGTTGAGACTATACAGTCTGTTTCAACTCCTGTTCATCAGCCTGTATATAACAGCAACGGTTCCTCCAATCGCTTTTACTCACCATTGGTACTGAATATCGCTGCGAGTGAAGGCGTCAGTTTGTCTGAGCTGGAAAAAATAGCTGGTACCGGCAATGAAGGAAGGGTAACCAAGAAGGATATATTGCAGTATGTAAGTGAAAAGAAGCAAGGGAAATCTGTAAGCTTCGTACCACAAGCTGTTAGCCAAAGCGAAGTGCCTGTCCGGAGAGAAACATCAATGGCTACCACACAACAAACCCCGCTTACCACCTACTCTGGCAATGTAGAGATCATAGAAATGGACAGGATGCGTAAGCTGATCGCCGATCACATGGTACGTAGCAAACATACCAGTCCGCATGTCACCAGTTTTACTGAAGCGGATGTCACCAATCTTGTCATGTGGAGGGATAAAGTAAAGAACGATTTTGAAAAAAGAGAAGGCACCAAGATCACTTTTACTCCATTGTTCATTGAAGTGATCGTTCGCTGCATTAAAAAATTCCCGCTAGTAAATAGTTCTGTCGAAGGAGACAAGATCATTATAAAGAAAGATATCAATATCGGGATGGCGACCGCTTTGCAAAATGGTAACCTGATCGTTCCGGTTATTAAGGGTGCCGATCAGTTGAATTTAGTAGGCCTGGCCAAACAGGTAAACAATCTCGCTGATAATGCAAGAAACGGCAGATTAAAAGCTGATGACACGCAGGGCGGAACTTTCACTTTCACCAATGTCGGCACATTCGGAAGCCTGATGGGCACCCCGATCATCAACCAGCCGCAGGTAGCGATATTAGCTGTTGGCGCCATCAAAAAACGTCCGGTAGTGATCGAAACACCACATGGCGACAGCATAGCTATCCGACACATGATGTACCTGTCTCTCAGCTACGATCACCGGATCGTTGACGGAAGCTTAGGCGCTACATTCCTGACCGCCGTAGCAAATGAACTCGAGAATTTTAACGGGGAAAGGGATTTCTAAAAGGAAGCGACATCCAGAATGTTTTTATGGCAGATCATTCAGAAGGTCTGCCATATTTCTTTTGCTGAAGTATGAAATTCTTTCCTTTCTTTTTCACTATAAACAAATTGTCGTATTGCGTCTCCGGCAGGTCCGCCACTATCCTCTTTTCTTTACATAACATATTGACCACATCATCTACGGTATTCGAATGGCCAACGATAAGTGTGTTCTTCTTCACAGAAGTAAGCAAACTGATAAAAACCGAGTCGGGGCGGGGTCCGTATATCGTCACCGGCAGTTGAAAAAGACTGGCTGTTGGCTGGGCAGTTGACTTCGTACGGATAGTATTGGTAGAAAAAACAAAAGCGATCTTTTCCTTCCTCAAAACATCCTTTAGTGCCTCCGCCCTTTCATTTCCCTGTTCTGTCAGCGGTACATCGCTGCTCATATTTTTATTATCCGCTGTGGCCTTTTCTGCATGGCGAACGATGTAATAGGAGTGACTGCATGAGGAAAAAACAACAACCATAAAGACAGCGGCTATAAGTATCCGTATCATACTAAAGGTTTTACCTGCTAAAATCCCGAAAATTACTTTAAAACAATACTCTTTATTAAACTTTTGTTTCTTTCCTTCCGTCTTTTTTGTAAATTAGGAATACATAAAGCCGTCAGATATGAAACAACTCTCAGAGACCTGGTTTGCCGAAGGGTATATTGATTTCGAACTGAAGAAATATACCCTGCTCGCCTACCTCCAGGAGATCAACAAGTACTTCAATGAGAACAAACTCTATCCACAGTTAGCCGACGTGGTTTTTCATTATAACAACCTGGTTGCTTTCAGGGAAAACAAAAAATTCCTGCAGGAACATTTCCCCAAAAAGCTGACAGGTGTGCAAATGCAGAAACTACAACTGATCTATGAACAAATAATAGCCGACAATGAATTGATGCAGGAACTGGAAGACATCATTAATTATTCTGCCGTCACTATAAAAAAGACCTTACAAACCGGTGTATCCATTTACGATTTTGTAGAGAATAAGATCAATATCACACCGGTAGGTATCATTCCCCTTGATATCAAGGAAGGCTATTTCTTTTTAAGCAGCGGCAATACCAAAGCTACCAGGGTATATCATTACCGGCTTTCCATATTTGAAAAGCATGATGAGAAGTACCGCAGCATCAAAACAGCATATATAGATATGTGGCAGCGGAGCATTGCTACTACTTACGAACATATAAAATCAGATCTGATACGCTATCACAAGTCACTTCCTAATCCTGCCGTTTATTCCATAGAAACAGACCTCAGTTTTCCGGTGGACGAAACATTGTTGCCCGTAGCTAAAAGGAGTTTGGTAAAATATATTAGCGGACAAGCAGCCTGAGCGGGTTAATCAAATAACTCCAGCCCCCAGTCCTTTCCTTTTTTCACTGCGGGGATTCCTTCCACGATCCACTTAGGTGGTTTCTCCCCTTTTAGCAACCAGTCAAAATATTGCTGCTCTCTTACCTGGATATCCTTTTTATTCTTTCTTTCCACAAGATTATGCGCTTCGCCATTATAGTTCAGCATCCATACTTTCTTGCCTAATCTTCTCATAGCAGTGAATAACTCTATACCCTGGTACCAGGGCACAGCCCCATCTGCATCATTAGCCATGATTACCAGCGGTGTCTTCACTTTAGGCAAATGAAATAATGGCGAATTCTCTATGTATAGCTCAGGCTTTTCCCATAAAGTGGCACCGATGCGGCTTTGTGTCTTCTCGTACTGGAATTGACGATTAGCGCCACTCTCCCACCTGATACCACCATAAGCACTGGTCATATTCGCTACCGGGGCACCAGCCCATGCCGCCTTGAACATATCCGTCATCGTCACTAACTGCGCCACCTGTATGCCTCCCCAGCTCTGGCCTTGTATGCCTATATTTTTTGCATCTACCCATTTGTGCTTACTGAGGTCTTTGGCAGCCCCTACTACATAATCGTAAGCACTTTTAGCAGGACGGCCTATTGTGTAATGTATGTCCGGAGAAAAAACCAGGTACCCGCGGCTGACAAAAAAAGGAATATTCAACCGGCTGCCTGTAGGGGTTGGCTCCATGTAATCATGTAATGTATTGGCATGTGTTTCATAGAAATAAAGTATCAGCGGGTATTTCTTTGCCGGGTCAAAGTCTTCAGGTCTATACAAAATGCCTTCTGACATTTTTCCGTTCAACGCTTTCCATTTGTACAATTCGGCCGTTCCCCAGTTGTAGCTCTTTTGTTGCTGGTTCAGGTTACTCAACACTTTACCATTTTGAATGCTATTACTCCAGGCAAATGTGGTAAGTGTATCAATAGTAGCATGCTTCAGGTTGGTGGGGAACTGGTAGCTTTCAAACAAATAAAGATAAGAAGGGGCATGCTTTGCTTTGATCAGCCCGCTTACAGAAAATGGCGCTGTGATCCAGTTGCTGTCAGGCCTATAAGACTGACCTAAGCGATACAAATTGTAACCGGAGGATTTATACTCTTCGTCAAATACCCTGAATACGATAAGATCATTATCCCTGAAATATCTTTTTTCCGGGTCTGTGGAAACATAACGTATGGTGGTCTCTGCCTTCCGGTTATTATACACATCTTTAAAAATATTCACAGGAGGCTTTTTCCCTGATACATGCACCTCCCATACATCGTACCTGTCATAGAGGTACACAATAGAATCACCCTCCTGCCAGCCCATAATGCCATAAGGCGGAGGATCTGACGGCGAATCATGTGTCTCATTCCAAAGAGGTGTTTTAATAGCAGCAGAGATATTCCTGATCACATTACCATCAAATAAAAAATAATTCTTTGCTTTATTTTCATACCACATGATATTCTTACCAGCCGGTGAAATGTAAGCTGGCGAGATAAATCCCTGCAGATCCGCTTTCACCAGCTTCCTGGCCCCTTCGTTTATGTTAATGGCATAGATATCCTTCTTTGTATTACCAGCCCACTGGCCTTCTACCCGCTTTCCAAAATCGGTCACGCCGATGAACTGATCCCCATCTCCTTCGTTCGTCGGATACACTACAGGCATCTCCCTTGACCCCAGCTGACGGATAGTATTGTTGTCAAAAAGATATACTGCCAGAAAGTTTTCCTGCAGATCACGCTGCAGCCTGAACAATTGCTGCGTTTGCAGGTAATCATCATTGTAATGCCAGACATCGAGCTTGACCATGTCAATGTCAATAAGGGAAGTATCTTTCGGAGGCTGTACAGGCGCCGTTCCAAAGAAAAGGCGTTTGCCGCTTTTACTAAAACTGAGGTTGCTAAATTCACTCACTACCATCCCGAGTTTCATTCCCGCCGAATTTTTGTCCACCAGCAAGCCGGCGCTATCCATTCCTTCTTTAAAGTGCCATAAACGATAGAACTTTTGCAAGTCTTTTGGTTTAGCATCTCTTTCGGCCAGGTAAGCCACCTGTGACCCATCATCGGTCATGGTAAACCCCTTGAAGTCATTTCCACCCCGGCTCAATGTGTCTCCAAACCCTTTTCGGAGATCATACAGCAGAACCAAAGCTTTGCTTAGCGAATCTTTAGGATTACGTGATACTTCCAGCAAAAGTTTTTGGCCGTTCTTACTGAAATAATATTCCAGTACATTATTGAACACTTTTTCTTCTCCTGTATCCGGCCTGCGAAGTACCAGGTTAGTTCCGGCTTCTGCCGGCGCTCCGGCTGGCTCATCTCCTTCTGCATCCGTCATGTAATCGGACGACAGATCATCTTCATCCCTGCCCTTCTTTTTTTTCTTAGGCATTTCCCCTATCACCTTTTCCAATGAATCAATGATCCTGCCCAGGCTATCCACTACTTTTTTGCTGTCAGTGCCTGCCGGTTTACCTTTTGCTGCCGGTTCGATCGTCTTTTCAAGATGATAGGCTACCCACCCAAAACTATTGGCAGGTGTTTTATAGCTTTTTACCCTTGCCGCTTTCCATACACCGTCTTTACCTAACTGTACTATCCCGATCGAGTCCTTAGGTGAATCATCCGGTCTTTTCTTTTTGATCCTCGCATCACGCAAGTCTTTAAAAAAAGCTCTGATGCGAAAGATCACAAAACGGTTGTCCTCCGTTATCACGGCACTGAATCCTCTCGCCACCGTTCTTTTATACCTTCCGTCAGCGGATTGTATCACTAAATCGTTATCTCCTTCCTGTGGGTTGATAGTATAGACCATCCATTTTCCATCATTACTGATCATTTTCTCGCCGACACTTTGCCAACTGTCATACACGGAATGATCAAGTGGTTTTTTTTGGGAATAAATCAATGTAGATATCAATAGAAATGCGAGAACGATTCCTGAGCGCATGATAGTAGTTTATGCTTTAAAGATAGTGGATGAGAGGTAAATACAAATCAGGGTTTCGTGCCGGTGATCAGACCGTATTGCCAAAGGCCTCTTCTCATTCCATGATACTGGTATTTGCAGGCCATTATATTAGCTTTTTGTATATCTGTAGCCCTGCCGGAAAATGTAAACTTCTTCCACCACAGGTATAATGAAGCCAGATAATAAAACCGGTACAGGCGCCCGGATGAACGGGCCGTTTCCCGGGAAATATCCCGGAAGGAAATATCAGTAAATCCTGTTTGCTGCATGAATGTTTTGAACCTGTCCGCCGACTCAAGATAATTCACCTGCCAGCCATCCAGCCACTGACGGATAACGGGGTGGTCATTATTCTCCCATTTCGTTACAAACCCATCCGCGATGACCAGTCTGCCTCCCGGTCGTAACAACCGGTAAGCCTCTTTAATGAACTGCTCCTTGCTATCGGCATAGCAAATGCTCTCGCAGCCCCATACGATATCAAAACTTCCGGCAGCAAAAGAAGTATGGCTATAATTCATCACCTTGAAATCAACCAGCCCCTCTACTTTCTTTTTTTTTGCGTTGACAGCCGCCTGCTCCACCTGTCTTTCACTTAAGGTAATGCCGGTTACTTTGCACCCGGTCGTCATAGCCAGGTAAATGCTGCTGCCCCCCACACCACAACCGGCATCGAGTACATGATCACTTCGGGTTATGCCAGCACTTTCTGCCATCACTTCATTCATCCGTAATAGTGATCGGGGGAATGAGCTTACTTTATGATCCCAGTAGCCGTAATGAATGGAAAGGCTGTTATCAAGGTCCCATGAATCCCTGTAGGCATGTTCAGTTGAATTATAATACTCCACTATTTTCTTATGGTAATCATTATCCGGCATATCCTGTACTTTTCCTTTGCTGAGCTATAAGAAGTATCACATGAATAACCAGTGCGCCTGCAATGATACCCAGTCCTGCATAGAACCACCTGCTCAGGAATTGATTTTCTTTATAAATAACAAATGCAAGTATGATCCCGTATACCGGCTCCAGGTTGAAATTGAGATTAACAGTAAAGGCCGATAGTTTTTTCAGCGCTTCGCCGGTAAACTGGAACGCCAGCACTGAACAAAACCAGGACAGCACCAGTAACCAGCCAAGATCTTCCCACCCTGGCAGAAAACGTTCAACCGGAAATTGCTGAAGGTAAAAAGGCAAACAGGCCGACAAGGTGATGAACCCTCCGGTGAGTTGGTATGTCAATATAGTAGGTGTATTGAATCGTTGCACATATTGACGCAGAACGATCATCACGATTGCCAGGAAAACGGCTGAGGCTACTCCCAGAATGATCCCGGTTTTAAAGCGGGGATCAAAATGAAAAATGAGGTAAATGCCTGCAATGACCATTAGCCCAAGAAATACCTCCACCCATTTAACAGCTACACGAAGGATGAGCGGCTCGAACAAAGCAGTGAAAAAGCCAACTGCAGAGAAGCACACTAATGCGACAGAAATATTCGCATACTTGATAGATCCGTAAAAAGTGACCCAGTGCAAGGCAGACAGAAAGCCTATACCGGTAAGTTTAATGAGGTCCCTGCGAGGAATGCGTTGTATTTTTTTTTGTAATGAAAAAAGGATCCACATTGTCAGCGAGGTGATCAGCAACCGGTACCATACCAGCATCCCCTCATTTAAAGAGATAAGTTTTCCGAGCACACCGGTAAATCCCGCCAGGAAAACAGCAATATGAAGCTGGATAAAAGCTTTTTTCATTCGCCACGCAAACTAAGGAAAAGCAGAAAGGGAAAGATAAGGAAGGAAAGATATTATTTGCTTTCAGCCAGCATACTGTTCTGCTGAACAGCCCCAACACCTGAGGAACTCTGAAGGTCGGTATTCTTTACCCTCTTTCTGTAATTGGTAAAGAGGCTGAACCAGCGCAGCTTCAGCACACCAAGTATACCTTCTTTAACGATGCCTTTGTTCATTTTGGAAGTGCCGTATGTTCTGTCCTGGAAAATAATAGGCACTTCTTTTATTTTGAACCCAAGTTTCCAGGCCGCAAATTTCATTTCGATCTGGAAGGCATAGCCGGTAAAATGTATCTCGTCAAGGTTGATCGTTTCCAGTACTTCTTTTCTGTAACACATGAATCCGGCTGTAGGATCTTTGACCGGCATCCAGGTGATCATGCGGGTATAAAGAGATCCTCCTTTTGACAAAGCAATACGATTGGCAGGCCAGTTCACCAACCCTCCTCCTTTTACATAGCGGGACCCTATCGCCAGGTCAGCCCCGCCTTTTTTACAGGCATCGTACAGCCGGGGCAGGTCATTGGGGTTATGCGAAAAATCGGCGTCCATTTCAAAAATGAAAGCATACTCGTTGGCAATAGCCCATTTAAAGCCGTGAATATATGCGGTACCAAGACCCAGCTTCCCTTTTCTTTCTTCAATAAACAATTGGCCGGGAAATTTTGACTGAAGCCCCCTGACAATGTCTGCAGTGCCATCCGGCGAACTGTCGTCAATCACAAGGACGTGAAAATCGTTGCTAAGATTAAAAATGGCATGAAGGATATTGCTGATATTCTCCCTTTCATTATAAGTAGGTATGACGACTAATTTTTCCATTCAATTGAGTAAAACCGGCAAATCACGAATTTACGATAATCACCAAAAGTCGCCCTGTTAAATTTGTACACAAGGCAAAGCAGGTGTCATACCTTTTTCAACATGGTGCGGGTATATATTTCTGTTAGCTTTTGCTTGGTATGCTGGGGAAAATCGCCCTTCATCATCCAGTCATAATACTGAGGCTCAGCCCTGAGCACTTCTGAAACAGGTTTCCCTTTGAATTTGCCAAAATTGAAAACCTCCACCCCGTTCTCCAATACAAAACGGCGGGCAAAATCCACGATCACATCTTCCCCGATCGTTTTTAAAATGGTATCAACGGTATTCCCAAGAGCGGGGTACTTCTGTAACTGTGCCTCCAATATCTCCTGCGTAGCCGAGGCGTCTGCTTCGGCGCTATGCGCCGCATCCAGGTTCTTATTGCAATAAAACTTATAAGCAGCGCTCAATGTACGCTGTTCCATCTGATGAAATATTTTTTGCACATCTACCAGCTTACGGCCCTTAATATCAAATTCAACACCGGCCCGTAAAAATTCTTCTACCAATAATGGAATATCAAACCGGTTGGAATTGTAACCAGCTATATCGCAGCCGTCCAGCATCTGCTTCAGCTCATGGGCCACCTGTTTGAATACGGGCGCATCCTTTACCATCTCATCTGTAAAACCGTGTATTTCCGATGTTGCTTTAGGAATCGGCATTTCCGGGTTGATGATCTTTCGTTTGATGCTTTTGGTGCCGTCGGGAAGGATCTTTACAATAGCGATCTCAATGATACGGTCGGTGCCGAGATTGGTACCTGTGGTCTCCAGGTCTATAAAGGCAAGCGGTTTTTTCAATTGCAACATCAGATTCAAATTTGTCTGTTAATCAGGCCGGTAAAGGTAATCAGTTTGAAATTGGCAAAAAAAGGAAAGTTTTAGGGTGAAAAGCTGTTACCGCTCTTCGCATCACGCTCTGCAAAATCAGGGAAAACAGTATAAAAACTTGTACCTGAAGTGTATATTTGCATAATAATTGAACGGTAAAAACGTTTATCATCAAATGATCCTTCTAATGAAAAACAGACTTTTTACAGTAGCAGCTCTTATCATTATGGCTTTGGCCATAACTTCCTGTTATTCATCTCGCAGAAGCAAGACCGGCTGCCCGGTAAATGTAAAAGCTTCGCCAGTATCAGAAAGCAGCAGACAGGCTGTCTGATCTATTTTCCTGAACATATTGTAATGGTAATGACGGGGCCGGGCCATCCTGTCTAAAGTCCGTTGGCGTTGATAAAATTTACAAGCGCAGCGGTATTTTTCAATTTGAGTTTTTTGAGAATATTGTAGCGATGAACTTCTACTGTTTTTAAGGAGATGTCTAATTGTGCGGCTATTTCTTTGGAAGACATGCCTTGTTTTATTAACTGGATAATATCCAGTTCCCGTTTTGAAAGATGATTCATATCTCCCGGTGCCGTCTCCTCTTCCAGTTCTTTTTGCGCCAATATATTTTTCACCTCTTCGCAAATATATTTCCGGCCGTTGTGCACTTCAAGTATCGCCCTGATCATCTCATCTTTTGATGAGTTCTTAGTGACATAACCCATGGCCCCTACCTGCATCATCCGTTTGGCATAGGCAGGCATGGTATGCATAGACACAGCAATTACTTTTGATCCGGGTGAATATTTCGCAATCAGTTTCGTGGCCTCAAAACCATTTAGCGGCGCCATATTCACATCCATCAGTACAATATCCGGTTTCAGTTTTTTTACGGCATTCACTGCTTCGTCCCCATTACTGGTTTCGCCTGTCACTGTAAATCTTGGGTCGCTGTTTAATATGAATGACCATGAATCCCTGATCAGTTTGTGGTCATCTGCCAGAATGATGGATATCTTTTTCAAAAGTAGCTTGTTCGATTTGTGAGAGATAAGGTTTCCTAACCTTATAAGTTAAGAAAAACCCTTTGTTCAAAAAAATAAAAATCCCGGCATATTAAAAAATCAGAAGACTGCTAGTAAGCGGATACTCTTATGTATCAATGAATTCCCGAAATATAAGCCGAAGAAATTCTGATAATACAAAGAAGTGGAGCTGGCGGGAATCGAACCCGCGTCCAAACATATTCTCCAAAAGCTTTCTACATGCTTATTTCATTATTGCTTGTCGGCAACACACAGGAAATGAACAAACCAATGCATCACTTAGCTGAATGGTCTTAAGCAACGGTCACAGCCTTCCATTGCAGCATCCTGTTTTGTTTTTGAGTCGGCGGCGGGGCATGGTAACAGAACAACCGGCCCGGCGGCCCTAATGACTAACTAATCACTGATTAGGCAGCCATGGCATACTGAGTATTGCCATTTATAGTTTGAATATTCAGATTAACGTGCTAATTATCCAACGCACGGCATGCTTACACTTTCAAAGATCTATGCTGTCAAAACCTGTAC
>JAEUVJ010000013.1 GCA_016787085.1 Chitinophagaceae bacterium
ACTTTTTGAACCTTTTAAATATCTTTACCTGATATTCTGACTCATGAAAAGAATCCTGTTTTTACCCGCCATGCTGCTGGCGGTCACGGCTTTGGCACAGAATGGCTACGAGATAAAGGTCACGCTGAAGCCTTTCAAGAATGAGTATATCTACCTCGGTCACTATTCGGGCAAGCAATATCCCATTGTTGATTCGGTAAAATTGAATGACAAAAGCGAAGGTGTATTCAAAGGGCCTAAAAAATTAGGTGGCGGTATTTACCTGATCGCTTACCCGGCCAAGAACAATTTTTTTGAAGTGCTTATTGACAAGCAGCAGCGCTTTTCAGTAGTGGCCGATACGGCTACCATCCGTAAACAGAAAACATTTGTCAACTCACCAGATAATATCCTTTTCAATACCTACCAGGCCTATATGGCCGAAAGAGGAAAGGAAGTAGAGCAATACAAAGGTAACCTGGCTATATCCGCAACGGCGAAAGACTCAACGCACTGGAGCCAGCAGTTAAAGAGAACAGATTCCGTCATCGCCGCCTACAGAAAGAATATTGTTGTCAAACACCCGGATAATATACTCAGCGCTTTACTGCACCTGATGCAGGAGCCGCAGATACCATCGGCGGATAAACATCCCGGCGGTAAATATGACTCCACTTTTGCCTATCGTTATTTCAAAGATCATTACTGGGATGATATCAATTTCTGGGATGAGCGTATTGCCCGCACTCCTGTTTCTTTATTTGATGAAAGACTGGACAAATACTTTAATACACTGGTCTATCCCCACGCCGATTCGGTGATCAAAGAGCTTGACTGGATGCTGGGATATGCCAGTATCAATGAAGAGATGACGAGATTTTTGCTGGTGAAATTTGTGAACCGCTACCTGCAGCAGAAATACATGTGGGAAGATGGGGTGTTCGTTCACTTATACCAGAAATACTTTTCACAGAAGGAGTATAAATGGCTGAATGCGCAGGGAAAAAAGACGATCACAGACAGGGCTTACAGCCTGATGGCAAATATCATGGGCAATCCTGCGGAAAATATTGCCCTGCCCGATACGACAGGTAAGACCATCAGTCTGTACGCTGATACGGCCAAATTCACCATCGTTTGCTTCTGGGACCCTACCTGCGGGCATTGCCAGGAAACATTACCGGTGCTGGACTCCATGTACAGGGCCAAATGGAAAGGGCTGGGAGTCCGTATGTTTGCTGTGGGTAAAGAGACCAGTGGTGATAAGAATGACTGGCTGAAGTTCATTAACAAGAACCATCTGCAGGATTGGACCAATGTGTACTATTCCAAACAGGAGGAAAAGGCCAGGGTAGATGCCAGTATCCCCGGCTACTCGCAGTTGTACGATGTACAGTCGCTGCCTACGGTATATTTGCTGGACAGGGAGAAACGGATCGTGGCCAAAAAACTGACCTGGCAGCAAACCGATGATATACTGCAGTTGAAAATAAAAAATCAATAAACACGTTACCCGTAAACTGTTTTTAAGAACTATAGAAAATTCAATACCATGAAAAAAAGATGGCTTATTGCTGGTCTTTCATTTTGCATTACACTTACGGTTTCTTCTCAAACACTGTTCACCTACGGAAAATATAAGGCTGATGCCGCCGATTTTCTGCGGGCCTATAATAAGAATAATGCCCTGCCTGTAAAAAATAAAGAAAAGGCAGTCCGGGATTATCTTGACCTGTATATCCATTCCCGGTTGAAAATACAGGAAGCCTATGCCCGGGGGTATGATACATTGGCGCAAATAAAAGGTGAGGTGGATAATCTGCGAGCACAGATCATGGAGAACTATATGAGCGACCCGGAAGCGATCAACCGGCTGACTAAAGAAGCTTTTCAGCGCAGCCAGAAAGATATTCATGTTGAGCATCTATTCATTTCGTTTATCAATACAGCCGGTATCATGGATACTCTTGCTGCCAGAAAAAAACTGAATGAAGTACTGGCAAGACTGAATAAAAAAGAAGATTTTCAAAATGTAGTTGCCGGATTTTCTGATGACCCCTCGGCTAAGGTCAATAAAGGAGATATTGGCTACATTACTGCATTTACACTGCCATACGCTTTTGAAAATATCATTTACACTACTCCGTCCGGGAAAATTTCATCCCCTCTTACCTCGAAGGCCGGGTATCATCTTTTCAGGAATAAGGGAGAAAGAAAAGCGCTGGGCAAAATAAAAGTGCAGCAGATACTCCTGGCTTTTCCTCCCGGCGCGGATGATGCCACAAAAAAGAATACCAGCCGCCTCGCCGATTCATTATATAGCAGGATCATGGCCGGCGATGACTTTGGAAGCCTGGCCTCACAGTTCAGCAACGATTATATCAGCGCCGCTACCGGGGGCAATGTTCCTGATATAAGTGTCGGGCAGTATGATATGGATTTTGAAAAAGTGTTGTGGGCACTGCCAAAAGACGGTGCAGTCAGTAAACCGTTTCTCACCTCGCATGGCTATCATATCGTAAAAAGAGTTTCACTGAAACCCGTGATCGCCGATCCGAACGACAAAGCCAACCAGGAAGACCTGAAGCAAAAAGTGATGTATGACGACCGCTGGAAAACAGCAAAAGATTTTATCTATGACCGGGTAAAAAAGAAACCGGGTGTCCGCAAAGCCCTCTACAGTGATGCCGTGTTATGGGCACTTAGTGACAGCCTGCTGGAACATAAACCTGCAGGTATTGGCAAAGCGATGAATTACCAGTCTCCGTTACTCACGATCGGGGATACCACGATCACTGTTTTCAACTGGATCGCTTATGCACAGGCCTATCGCTACAAACCTGACCGCAGCGGGCTAAAGACATATCCTGACCTGATGGATGAGTTCACGAAATATGCCATGTATGAGTATTACCGGGCACACCTGGAAGATTACAGCGATGAGTTTCGCATACAGATGCAGGAGTTCCGTGATGGCAACCTCTTTTTTGAGATCATGCAGCGGGAAATATGGAACAAAACACAAAGTGATTCAGCGGCCCTGATGAAAGTATATGAAAAGAATAAGGCCAAATATAACTGGCAGCCAAGCGCTGATGCTGTGATTTTTTTCTGTTCTGATGCCGGCACTTGTAAAGCGTTATATGAAGAGCTGAAGAAAAACCCTTCGGCATGGAAGAAGGCAACCGATCCGTTGGTGGAAAAAGTAGTGGCCGACTCAGCCCGGTACGAATGGGCACAACTGCCCGGTCTTGACAAATCTATTCCTAAAGCAGGTATGTTAACTCCCTCTGCTGTAAATCCCGCAGACAATACAGCCTCCTTTGCTTATATCATCAAAGTATATACTGAGCCTACCCCAAGAACTTTCAATGAAGCAAAGGGGTTAGTGATGAACGATTACCAGGCCTCGCTGGAAGAAGAATGGATAAAAGAGTTAAAGAAGAAGTATCCTGTGGTAATTGACCAAAAGGTGTTGTCAAAAATTTCTAAGTAAAACATTATGGCAATAATGATAAATCTCCTCTTGCCTATTTCCATTCTGATATCAACAATAACAAATGGCCAACACTCTATTATTGAATCTGAATACATTTATACGTCAAAAGGTTTGTCTTTTCATTTGCCTGACTCAGTCAAAGAATCTATTCAAATTCCTTCAACGGGAAATATCGTACTGAAGATGGGTGATATTCGTTATGTAAATCTTTGCTCAAAATCAAGATCATACACCGTATTGTCGTTTGAAGAAGCAAAAGGGTTTGAGTTTTTGAAAGAAACCGGGTCGGCTTATACTGAAAATAATGTTCAGCAATCAACCTATCGTTCTTTTGAAAATGGTTCTACACAAAAACATTTGTTCTACTATATGCCTGAAATAAAAAAAGGAGGGGAGAAAAAGAAAATAAATGGCTATGAATCCTGCCTGTATACCTATACTAATCCTGCAAAAATTACTTATAAAATATGGGTATCGGACCAAATCTCCTTTTTAGTAAATCCAGGCTTTTATTTTCAAAGCAAAGGGGGCATCACAAAAATAGAATTCACAATAAATAATTCCGTTTGGTGCCTTGACCTTAAAAGTTTTCGGGAAAATAAGAATGTAGCTTTCTCTTCAGAAACACTTACTTTACCTGCGGATACCACAAAAAAACTACACCCCTTTTTTGATGCAAAATAAAATGTGACCAGTTTTTGTTCAGCGCACGATGATTTATCACATCAGCTTATAATTCCTTCACTACATTCGCCACCACATGCGGTTTGCCCAATGTGTAATAATGCAACACGGGAACGCCATTCTTTTTCAGGTCTTTTGACTGGTGAAGCAGCCATTCGGTGCCTACCTGTTCTACTTCCTCATCTGTTTTGCATTTCAGCATTTCATTGGAGAGATCGGTGGGCAGGTCAATATGAAATGTTTTGGGAAGCACATTCATTTGCTTCTTGGTATAAACAGGTTTCAGACCTGGTATAATGGGGACATTGATGCCGATAGCCCTGCAGGCTTTTACAAAGGCATAATACTTCGCATTATCAAAGAACATCTGCGTCACGATATAATCAGCGCCGGCATCCACTTTAGCTTTCAGGTAGCGCAGATCTGTATCCATATTCGGGGCTTCAAAATGTTTTTCGGGATAACCCGCCACACCGATGCAGAATTCTGTTTTATGGGTGCTTTTCAGGTCTTCTTCTAAGTAAATCCCGGCATTCAGGTTTACGACCTGTTTCAGCAGATCAATGGCATATTTATGGCCGCCGGGTTCGGGCTCAAAGGCTGTCTCATTTTTTGCTGCGTCACCGCGCAGTACCAGCACATTGTCAATACCGAGGTAACGTAGGTTGATCAGGGCATCCTCTGTTTCATTGATACCGAAACCTCCGCAAATAAGATGCGGGACAGTGTCCACATTGTATTTATTCATAATGGCAGCACAAATACTCTCCGTACCCGGTCTTTTACGTATCACTACTTTTTCAAAGCTGCCATCAGCCCTTTTTTTAAATACATGCTCGCTGCGGTGATAGGTCACGTTAATAAAGGCTGGTTTGAATTCCATCAGCGGGTCCAGGTGTCTGTACAAGGCCTCTATTCCTTTACCCTTCAGGGGAGGAAGCACTTCAAACGAAACGATCGTTTTATCTTTTGCCTGGTTGATATGGTCAATCACTTTCATAAGGCTGCAAAGCTAACAATGCAAACCCATTAGTCAAAGCCATGTTAAATGAAAATATCACGGGTGGCTTATACCGGCATGCTGTATTTTTGCCGGTATGTCAGCAATAACCATCCGCACAGAAGGGCTTGTAAAAAAGTATGGTAGCCGCACTGTGGTCAACCATGTTTCATTTGAGGTAAAACAAGGAGAGATCGTCGGGTTGCTGGGTCCTAATGGCGCCGGTAAGACCACGTCGTTTTACCAGGTGGTGGGGCTGATAAAGCCGGATGAAGGAAATGTATTCCTGAATGAGGAGAACATCACCAAACTGGCCATGTACAAACGGGCAAAGATGGGGATCGGCTATCTGCCGCAGGAGGCTTCGGTATTCCGTAAACTGAGTGTGGAAGATAATATTGCTGCGGTGCTGGAAATGACAAAGCTTTCCAAACGGGAGCAAAGAGAAAAATTAGAGAGTCTGCTGAATGAGTTCAGGCTGCACCATGTAAGAAAAAGCAATGGCGATGTATTGAGCGGCGGCGAAAGAAGAAGGACTGAAATAGCGAGGGCACTGGCCGTTGATCCTAAATTCATCTTGCTAGACGAGCCATTTGCCGGTATTGACCCGATTGCCGTAGAAGACATACAGGCCATCGTAGCCAAACTGAAGTATAAGAATATCGGTATCCTGATCACGGATCATAATGTGACCGAGACGCTATCCATCTGCGACAGGGCTTATTTACTGATCGAAGGAAAGATATTCAAACATGGAACTGCAGAAGAATTGGCCGCCGATGACCAGGTGAGAAAGCTCTATCTCGGAAGGAATTTTGAATTGAAGAGAAAGGATTATTTGCATGAAGAGGCGAAAGAAAACATCAGGGATAATAATAGTATTTCTCATTCCGGTACTGTTGAGGACAGTTCTGTTCAAACAAGTATCGGCGCATGTATCAGGGAGTCTGAAAGAAAACTGGAGCAATTACGGACAATCGGGGTTTACAGAGGCGGCTTTAACAGGCCAGGCGACCTGAATATACAGGAATACATAAAATACGTGCAGGAGATAAAGAGTTTTATCAGCTCGCAGGCAGAAGAACAAAACGATGAAAAACTTCAATTACTGTCAGGTGAAATACCCGCCATGAATTACGGAAACTATAAGAAGGCGTTCAATATTTACGACAACTTCATGAATGTTTTTGTCTTCGGGATACTGGCATTGATAATCCTTAGTGTATTTTTTGCTCCGAAATTTTCCAAACTTGAGCGGCAGATTCACGAAACAATATCTGCATTACAAAAAATCCAGTTCCATATCGGTCAGCGACAGCTAGTCTGACCTAGTTTGTAAAATGTTCAAGAATTTGTGGCAACCCTTTGATTTTTTATACCAACTTATATGTCTTTCAAAGTAATTGCTTTCGATGCCGATGACACCCTCTGGGTAAACGAACCCTATTTCCAGGAAACGGAAAGGAAATTCTGTGCCTTGCTGGAAGATTACCTGCCGCATCATACCGTTTCGCAGGAATTATTTAAAACAGAAATGCAAAATCTCTCGTTATACGGGTACGGTATCAAAGGGTTCATGTTGTCTATGATAGAAACAGCGATGCGTGTTTCTGACAGCACCGTCAGTATGAAAGTAGTCGAGAAAGCCATCCAGTACGGAAAAGAATTGCTGGAGAAACCCATCGAGTTGCTTGATGGAGTGGAGGAGGTGTTGCAAACATTGCAGGGGCGATACCGCCTGGTGGTCGCTACCAAAGGCGACCTGCTTGACCAGGAACGAAAACTGAAGAGGTCGGGGCTGGAGAAATATTTTCACCATATTGAGATCATGAGCGACAAACAGGAAGCTGATTACCTGAAACTGATCCGTCACCTCGATATTAAACCGGCAGAGTTCCTGATGCTGGGCAACTCCATAAAATCAGATATCCTTCCTGTTCTGGCAATTGGCGGCCATAGCATCCATATCCCATATCATACCACCTGGGCGCATGAGAAGACAGAACACCCGGTGCAGCATACTAATTTCCGGCAGGCAGATTCCATTAAAGAAATCTTACCCTTCCTGCTTTCCTGATCTGTTGTTTACGGTTACTTTGTTGTTCTTAATTTCATCACCCGTCATGGACTATCAATCGTTACCAAAAATTGAACTGCACCTTCACCTGGATTGCAGTCTTAGCTATAATGTTGTCAAACAGCTTAACCCGGCCATTTCTTATGAAGAATACCGGGCATCATTTGTAGCACCGCCTAAATGCACTGATCTGGCAGACTATATCAGCCGGGCTGTGAAAGGTTTCGAACTGATGCAGACAAAGGAACAATTACGTCTTGTTACGCTTGACCTGATCGAACAACTGAAAGCGGATAATGTCATTTATGCAGAAATACGATTTGCTCCTTTATTGCATATTGCCAAAGGGCTTACCCCTGCTGAAGTGGTGCATTCGGTCAATGAGGCAGTGACAGAAGGAATGAAGCAGTATGATACAGAAGTGCGGATCATTCTTTGTACCCTTCGTCATTTTTCGGAAGAGCAAAGCATGGAAACTGTTCGGTTAGTGGAACAATTCAAAGGATCCCATGTGGTGGGCTTTGATATTGCCGGTGATGAGGCGGGATTCCCGATCAGGAATCATGAAAAGGCATTTCAATATGCCCATGAGAAAAACATCCGTTGCACGGCACATGCCGGGGAAGCAAAAGGTCCCGAAAGCGTAAGGGAAACCTTACAGCATTTTCATCCCTCCCGCATCGGGCATGGCACACGCAGCGCAGAAGACAAAGGATTATTAGATCTTCTCAGGGACAAGAACATCCATCTTGAAGTGTGTCCTACCAGTAATATCCAGACCAATGTATTTGCCAAGATCGAAAATCATGCTGCCGATAAAATATACAGGCATGGCGTATCTATGAGTATCAACACAGATGCAAGGGCCATCACGCCTGTCACGCTAACCGGCGAATACACATTGCTCGAAAGAGTATTTAATTGGGACAGGGATCACTTTTTAAAATGTAATCTCGAGGCAATTGAACATTCGTTCACTTCTGCAGACATGAAGGAACGTCTCCGTAGAAAAGTGATGGCAGCCTATGCTTTATAAGCCGGACCGGGTATGCCTGTTGACCTTACGGGTATTAAGAACAAACTTTAATCATCTTTCCAGGGGCAAAATCCTAACCTGTATCATGTTGCATCCTTTCCTGCCGCGGTAGCTTTGCGCTATGAAAGATTTGATACCCTTTGCTGCGTTACAAAAAGTCTTTACAACAGTATTTTTAACAACCTTGGTTTCCCTTTATATAAATGCGCAGACAGCCCGCCAGATCAATCGCCAATCCCAGTCATGGTTTTCTGTCAACACCACCGCACATATCAATGATCGCTGGTCCATACTGGCGGATGCACATATACGACGCAATCATTTCATGGCTAGTAACAATTTTGAGTTTGTAAGAACAGGCATACAGTATAGTGTTGACAAGAGCCTTTCCTTTGCTGCTGGCTATGGCCATATGTGGATACACCCCACTACAGCGGGGTGGAAAACTGTTTCTAATGAGAACAGGATATACCAGCAGGTGATACTACTTTCAAAATTTCATCATGTTGGCATTATGCAGCGGTTAAGGAACGAACAACGCTGGCAGCAAAAAATGGCGGCTGATAAATTTACCGGCGATCTGCGGTTCACTAACCGTCTTCGTTACCTGCTGAGTTTTACGATACCGGTATTTAAAAACGATAAACTTCCGGCATTATGCATTGCTGATGAAGTGGCGCTTCATGCCGGTAAGGAAGTTGTATATAACACGTTTGACCAGAACCGTCTTTTTATCGGAATACGTGAAAAATTATCCAAAGACCTGAGTTTTGATACCGGATATATGATCGTATATCAGCAGAAATATTCCGGCTACCAGTACGACCTCAACAATACCTTCCGTCTTTTCTTTTATTATACCCCTGACCTCAGCAAAAAACATAAAGGTTAGTTCCGCAGGAACAGGTAAGATAGTGGTGATAGTATGTACTATATTATCCCAAATAATTTATCTTGCCATCATCAATGAGCCTGTTGAGTCCTGCCATATCGTCGCTTGCCCGTATGCGCCTCTGGCGTATCGAAGCCTGGAAAGATCACCCGGAGAATGCCCAGCGTGAAGTATTGCAGGATTTAGTCACTTCGGCGCAATACACAGAATTTGGGCGGAAGTATCATTTTCATGAATTGTTTAATATTCATTCTTTCAAGCAGGCAGTGCCTGTTCACGAATACGATGACATCAAGCCCTATATTGAGCGTATCATGCAGGGCGAGCAGAATGTATTATGGAACACCCCTGTCTATTGGTTTGCCAAAAGCAGCGGCACTACCAGTGATAAAAGCAAGTTCATCCCGGTAAGTGATGAAAGCCTGGAAGACGGGCATTTCAAAGCAGCAAAGGATGTACTGACCATGTATTACCAGTTCAACCCGGAGTCAGCATTACTTACAGGTAAAGGATTGGTGATCGGCGGGAGTCACAGCATCAATCCCATGAATAATGAAGCGCAGTACGGCGACCTGAGCGCTGTACTCTTACAGAATACTCCATTCTGGGGGCATTGGTTAAGAACACCCGATCTGAGTATCGCCCTGATGGATGAATGGGAAAACAAGATCGAAAAGCTGGCCGCCAGTACGATCAAAGAAAATGTAACCTCCATATCAGGAGTTCCGACATGGACATTGGTACTTTTTAAAAGGATACTGGCCATAACGGGCAAACAAACCATGTCAGAGGTATGGCCGTCATTGGAATTATATATGCACGGTGGTGTCTCTTTTACTCCCTATAAAGAACAATTCGAAAAACTGATCGGCAAAAAGATCAATTACCTGGAGATGTACAATGCCAGTGAAGGTTTTTTCGCTGCACAGGAAAGACCGGGTGATGATGGAATGTTATTATTTACCGATCATGGGATCTTCATGGAGTTTATGCCGGTAAGCGAATATGGAAAGAAATTTCCCCATACCATCGGGCTGAATGATGTGGAGCCAGGCAAGAACTACGCCCTGATCATTTCTACCAACGGAGGGCTCTGGCGATACATAGTCGGCGACACGGTACAGTTCACTTCAGTAAAGCCGTATCGCATCAAAGTATCCGGTCGGCTGAAACACTATATCAACGCTTTTGGCGAAGAAGTGATCGTGGATAATACTGACAAGGCTATTTCCATTGCTTCTCAAAAGACAGGCGCTGTTGTTAATGATTATACCGCAGCGCCGGTTTATTTCTCCGATAGTTCCAATGGCGCCCATGAATGGCTGATCGAATTCGAAAAAGAACCGGAAAGCCTCGAATCATTTGCCAGGGAAATGGATGCAGCGCTCAAAAGCATCAACAGTGACTATGAAGCCAAACGGCATAAGGATATTGCATTACGGCCGCCTATTATTCACTCGTTAAGAAAAGGTGTTTTCACGGAATGGTTGCGCCATAAAGGAAAGCTGGGAGGCCAGCACAAGGTACCAAGACTGAGCAATGAGAGAAAGTTCCTGGAAGAAATATTGCAACTGGCCCATTGAATTAAACAACCCGATTCTTTTACATTTGCTTCATTAAATAGCAACGCATGAAACTATTAGACGGAAAAACAGCGATTGTTACCGGCGCCGCCCGCGGTATTGGCGAAGCGATCGCCACAAAATTTGCCCAACACGGAGCCCATATTGCCTTTACCTACGTAAGCGACAGCAGCGCTGAAAAAGCAGCTGCCCTGGAAACAAAACTGAAAGGATTGGGTGTAAAAGCAAAGGCCTGGAAAAGTAATGCCGGTGATGTGGCACAATGTGAGGCTTTCGTCAATGATGTATTGAAAGAGTTCGGCACAGTGGACATTTGTGTGAACAATGCCGGTATATCCAAAGACAACCTGCTGCTGCGTATGACTCCCGATCAGTGGGATGATGTGATCAAAATAAACCTGAACAGTGTTTTCTATATGACCAAGCAGGTCATCAAACCGATGATGAAGGCAAGGAACGGGGCGATCATCAATATGAGTTCGGTGATCGGGGAGATGGGTAATGCAGGCCAAAGCAGTTATGCCGCTTCCAAAGCTGGTATCATTGGTTTTACCAAAAGCGTAGCCAAAGAATTAGGCAGCCGTAATATCCGGTGCAATGCAATAGCTCCTGGTTTTGTGGAAACAGATATGACCGCTTACTTAAAAGAAGGAGAAGCAGGTGATAAGTACAAAGCAGGTATTCCTTTGGGACGTTTTGCTTCTGCTGAAGATATTGCGAATGTGACATTGTTCCTCGCCAGTGACATGGGATCATACATAACCGGTCAAACGATCAGTGTGTGCGGAGGGTTGAATATATAATGCTATTGGTATGGCGGATGTTAATGATATGATGGCAGCTTATGCCAAAGATGCGGTGGAGTATGCCGAACAACTAAAAAAGGAACTGGATTACTCAGAAAAAAGCATACAACTCGTAGAGGAAATATGTACTCTTTTGTACAACGCTATTCCCAGGAATTTTTTTCAAAAAATAATCAGGAAAACACCTTCGGAAGAAACGGTCATACACATGTCTAAAATGCTCGGGGGCTATATCGGCGAAGTGATGATAAAGCATTATGGCGGGTGCTGGGACATCGAGGATTTCATGAACCAGGGCAATACTGTTCTTGTCAAAACAGGTGAACTGAAAACATTCCCGGTGTCAAAGGTGTACAAGCGGCTGAAGAATGGCCCGGAAGACAATGTGTATTATTATTACCAGGTAATGACAAAAGAATTGACCCGATCTTCCTGATTTCAGCTTACGATCTTTATCCCTCTTTTTTGAATGTATGCATGCCACAAGATCATGGATGCAATTGTCCGATAAGGTCTCCACGGTTCGGCTAGCGCCAGCATTTTTTCTTTTGTTACAAGCGGATGCAGTCCTTTAACTTCTTTCAGGCTATTGACCAAAGCAATATCACCCAGAGGAAAAAGATCGGTACGCTGCAGCGCATGCATCAGGTACACATCCACTGTCCAGTCGCCAATGCCTTTGATCTTTTTTAATTCTGTTCTCACTTCCTCATCAGGCGCATCAGAGAGCTTTTTCAGGCTGAGTTGTTTTGACCGAATGGCTTCTGCCAGGCAACGGGCATACACTGTTTTCTGCCGGCTGAAATAACAGGCCCTTAGTTCTGCATCACTCAGTGAAAGGATTTTGGCAGGAGTAACTAATCCTACCTTTTCTTTTAGTTTTTTAAAAGCGGCGTAGGCGGATGCGAGGGAAACCTGCTGTTCCAGTATGGTAAGAATAAGTGTCTGGAAAGTGGCCGGTCTTGTCCACATGGGAGGGTGGCCATATTGCCGAATGATCCCTTTGAATTCTTTATCCTTTTTGGCTAACTGATCGCATAGCAAAACAAAATTACCTGCGTCAAATTTTTTGATCATGCACAAATGAACTTTTATACCTATCTCCCATCTGGCTGGTACTAATGTTGTTTCTTTTTGAATTTTTCTATGGCATTCCGGGTGAAGTCGCTTAACACCAGCCTGCCGCTGATAGCTGCCCTTTCGATCAGCAACTTATCCCAGTGCTCAGTACCCTTCCAGAACACTTTTTTCATTTCAGCCATTGCCTGCGGGCTGGATCGCACCAATTCGTGGGATAATCTTTCAATTGCCTCATCCATACCATCCACATGCGAATGTACTTCGGCAAACAAACCTTTTCTTCTTGCCCATTCGGCGTTCCGCCACATGGTGGCATCGATCGCTAACTGGGAATAAGCAGAGGCACCTATTTTCCTTTCTACGGCAGGCCCCACTACAAAGGGACCAATACCTACTGCCAGTTCACTGAGCTTTACTTCTGCATGCTCAGTAGCGATCGCATAATCAGCAGCAGCGGCAATGCCTACCCCTCCGCCTACACACTTACCTTGTATGCGGGCAACGACAAATTTCGGTGCAATACGAATGGCATTGATGATATGAGCAAAGCCACTGAAGAACTGCAATCCCTGGTCTTCATTCTTTATGGAAGCCAGTTCATCAAACGAAGCGCCGGCGCAAAATGTCTTTTCCCCTGCCGATCGCAGTATGATCAATTTAGTGTCTATGTCATTGCCGGCACCATGAATGGCTTTTGCCAGCTCCTCCAGTAACCTGCCCGGCAACGAATTGCTTTGCGGGTGAAAGAACTCGATAGTGGTGATACCATTATGGAATTCTGATTTCACATACCCGTTGTTTATATTTACTTCCATACGAGCTAAGAGATAAAGAGTTAATTATAGAGATAAAGAGACGGTCTCCTTCCCATCATTATTAAACACCCTGTGAAACCCCTCTTTTATCCATTCTTCCCCAAAGTTAATTAACAGGCCATTTTTCAGGTCTAACAATCTTAAATAAGTCATTACCTGCTTAAAATGAACGGGGGCCAGACGTTCCAGGGATTTTATTTCTACCACCAATTGTTTTTCAACCAAAAGGGCAACCCTATACGCATCTTCAATAAATAGTGTCTCATAACTGATCGGCATCAGCACTTGCCTTTCCGTAAAAATGTTTCTTTTAACTAACTCGTAATATAACGCCTCTTCGTAAACTCTCTCAAAACAGCCTGGCCCTATAGCAGTATGAATTTTTATACAAGTATCCAGAACTATTCCTGTAAGAGTATTCATTTCCATCGTAAGCTCTTTTTCTTTTCGAACCTCCTTTATCTCTTAGCTACCATGGTCAGTATCGTAGCCACCCCTACCACCGGTTCTTCTGTCCCGTCCAGTATCTCCACCAGCCATTTCACAATTCCTTTGGGTATATCATTTTCATCTTTCGGGTCCTGTGGTAGTTTTTCCTTGCAGGTAAAACGGATATGAATTTCTGCGCCGGGATAAACAGGTTTGGTAAAGCGAAGTTCGTCAATCCCGTAATTCAGCAATACAGGGTTCTTTTCGTAGCTATCTACAAATAATCCGGCAGCAGCGCTGATAATAAAATAGCCATGCGCTACCTGCTGTTCAAACATGGTACCGGTAAAATCGGTGGTCTTTATATGCGCATAAAAATGATCGCCGCTCAGATCAGCAAAGCGGTCAATATCTTCCGATGTGATCAGTCTTTTTTCCGTTATAAGCTGATCGCCGATCTCCAACTCCTCAAAATATTTCTTAAAGGGGTGTTTACCCGGGTCTTTGCCTTTGGCATTGGGCTGGTAAACATGGGTAATAGCGGTGATGCTTGCCGGAGAACCCTGTAATGCTACTCTTTGCATATAATGTTTGACGCCCCGGATGCCGCCCATTTCTTCACCACCCCCGGCCCGGCCGGGGCCACCATGCACAAGTAAGGGCAAAGGTGAACCGTGCCCTGTTGATTCTTTAGCACACTCCTGATTCAGCACCAGTATCCTTCCATGATGAGTGGCGGCGCCCAATACATATTGTTTCGCTATTTTATTATCGGCAGTTACAACAGATGAACATAAACTGCCTTTCCCTTTCTTGCTTAATTCGATCGCCTCCTCCATGTTTTTATACGGCATGATCGTACTTACAGGGCCGAATGCTTCTACCTCATGTACCGCGGGGGATGAAAAGGGTTTGTCATTTATCAACAACACAGGCGACAGGAAAGCGCCTGTGTTTGCATCTGCATCAATTACGGCAACAGAATCAAGCGAACCATATACCAATTGGGACGATGCCAGCAGTTTCTGAACCTGTGCCTTCACCTCTGAACGTTGACCCTCCCCGGCCAAACTTCCCATTCTTACTTTTTCATTCAGCGGATTGCCGATAGCGGTCTGCGAAAGAGCCGTACTAATAGTTTTCCAGACATCTTCCATTTTATTCTCGGGGACAAAGATCCGGCGTATGGCTGTGCATTTCTGACCGGCTTTTACGGTCATCTCTTTTCTTACTTCTTTTACAAAAATGTCCCATTCAGGCTTATCAGGGGTCACGTCTTCGCCCAATACGATACAATTCAGTGAATCAGCTTCCATGTTGAAAGGGACTGATTCCCGCAGAATAGCCGGGTGTGACCGTAGTTTTAATCCGGTTGATGCACTGCCGGTAAATGTTACTACATCCTGTGAGGTGACATGATCAAGCATATCGCCTGCGCTTCCGCAGATCAGTTGCAAGGCCCCTTCAGGTAAGATCTTACTGGCAATGATCTCTTTTACGACAGCCTCTGTCAAATAGGAAGTGACCGTAGCTGGTTTAACTACTGCAGGCATACCTGCCAGCAAATTCACTGCAATTTTTTCCAGCATTCCCCACACAGGGAAATTGTAGGCATTGATATGAATAGCTACCCCTTCTTTGGGAACGAGAATATGCGTTCCCATAAAAGTTCCTGATTTACTGAAATTATGTGACTCACCATCTATGCAAAACGGTTCATCAGGAAATTTTTTTCGTAATGATGCATTAGCAAACAGGTTACCGATACCGCCTTCGATATCTATCCAGCTATCGGCTTTGGTGGCACCGGTCTGGTAACTTACCTGGTAAAATTTATCAAGATGATTTCTTAGATGAAGTGCCAGCGCTTTCAGCATATTTCCTCTTTCATGAAAAGTCATTTTGCGCAGGGCAGGATTACCTGTTGTGCGGGCATGATCAAGAATGCCCTTAAAGTCCAGTCCTTTTGAAGTAGCCACCGTTATGGGCTCACCGGTAACAGCATTGTATAATAGCTGTCCGTCGCCCTCTCCCGATATCCACTTTCCCGAAATATAGTTCTGAAGTTTATACATACACGCAAGCAAAATTTACAGGAACGAAATTACCTGAAAAACCAAAAAGACCGGGGAATTGATTTTTGTCACCTTTTAATAATGGCAGGAAGCTATCTTTGCGGGCATTAAATTTTTACACATGAAAAAGATTGCCTGCCTGCTTATTACCGCTCTTTTGCTGATCACCACTATCAACGCACAGACTAAAAAATGGAAAGAACTGGACGAATTTCACACCGTAATGAGTGAAACTTTTCATCCTGCAGAAGAAGGTAAATTAGGCCCTATCAAAAGCCGCAGCCAGGAGATGGTGGATAAAGCTACGGCATGGGTTCGTTCAGATGCTCCTGAAGGATTTGATAAAAAAGCGGTCAATCCCCTATTGAAAAAATTATTAAAAGGCACAAAAAAACTGAACGGATTAGTAAAAAACAATGCTTCAGATAAAGAGATCACTGATCAACTCACCATTGTGCACGACGTTTTTCACCAGGTAGAGGAAAAATGTGAAAAGAAAGAGAGCCATTAACCTAAAAAAATAATAATGAAAAGAATCCCGTTAAACATTATTGCTGCTATATTGCTGGTGGTTGCTATTTCATGCAACAGCAATAAGCAAAGCCCTGAAGCGGGGCCCGAAAACCTGCAGTCAAAAGCAGACAGCCTGGAAAAGGATGTGATCGAAGGTCATGATGTGGCAATGCCTAAGTCAATGAAGATACCAGACCTGCAGAAAGAAGCTAAACGGCTGATAGATTCTATCGCTAAACTGCCTGCTAAAGCACAGGAGGCCACTGCTCCATACAAAGCAAAGCTGGAAGCATTGGTGAAAGATCTTGAATATGCCAGTATGGCTATGGACAAATGGATGACCGAGTATTCGTTTGACTCAGCAAGGGATAATCTTGAACAGCGTATAAAATATCTTACCGAAGAAAAGGGTAAAGTGGATAAAGTAAAAGAAGCTGTATTAGGCAGTATAGCCAAAGCAGACTCTTTATTGAAGGCAAAGCTTTAAGTATTCAATGGTTCTACCCCGAACTGCCGCAGGTGATGCAGGGCATGTTTATACAGCAACTGTACATTTTGCTCAAAATTCAGATCGCCAAAAAATGGGTTACGGGTGATCTGGTGCGGGTTCTTTGTAAAAGCTTCAAAAAAATAGATCAATTCCTGTTGCAAAGCGCCGATAGCCGCCTGCGTAGTATTATAGCGCAAGGCAGCAGGCTCTTCGCCTAACAAGGGATTCTTTGTATTCTCCTTAAAGGGCTTGTCGCTCATCATGAAATCCCGCATCCGTTTCAGGTTTTCCGGGGGGGTGATGATCTTTTCGATCTGTAATCGTCCGCTTGCATTACGTACGGCATCGCCGGCATAGTGTTCTATCATGTGCTGCACACTCATTTTACCCCATCTGGGAGGCGTAGAAGGATCTAACTGCTGGAGGTAATGAACCAATCTTGTGCGGAGAAAATTTTCCTTTTCAAAACTCATGGGGAAAGCAAAAGTTTTGCAAGTTTACGAAAAGGGGCGAAGTAATAAAAAAAGCCAGCTGTTGAGCCGGCTTTTTCTGGAAATTTTATCAAAGATCACTTTATCTTTTTATCTATAGCCGCACTGAGCGAAGAAAATATATCATCCACACTTCCTTCACCCTTTATTGAATGAAACTTCTTCTCTTTTCTGTAATGATCCGCTACCGGCGAGGTCTCATTAGTATAAACCGCAAACCGTTTGCGGATGACATCCTCATTGGTGTCATCACTGCGGCCCGAGGTCTTGCCGCGGTTCAGTAATCTTTTTACCAGCTCTTCCTCGCTTACTTCAAGAGCCAGCACTGCTGCAATGGCCGTTTTTTTCAAATCCAGCAACCTGTCCAGCGCCTCGGCCTGGGCTACCGTCCGGGGAAAACCATCAAAGAGAAAACCGGCTGCTTCCTTGTGATGATCAAGGCTGTTGTCTATCATGCCGATCACCACCTCGTCAGGAACCAGTTGCCCTTTATCCATAAAATTTTTCGCCTCCATACCCAGCGGTGTTTTATTGGTGATCTCTCCCCGCAATAAATTACCGGTCGAAAGATGAACCAGCCCGTATTTCTCTACTAATTTTTCAGATTGGGTGCCTTTGCCGCTTCCGGGGGGGCCAAAAAGGATCAAATTGAACATAAGCGCTTACTAACCTTGATGAAAAACAAATATAAAGTACCGGGCTTAAATAAGCTTTAATTATCCTCAGTTTGGCTGAAATTCCTGCAACAAAACAGGAAATTAGTTTCGATCCTGCCAAAATGTTAAAGAAATGGCCTTGTCGGCAGAGTGACAAACCAGCCCAACCCTTGTTACGTAAATTTGTTATAAATAAACCATGTAATGATACGCAGCCTTCTCATGATAACCCTGGCGATCACCCTGCAGCAATGCAGCTATTCGCAAAACAATTCATCAAAGAACAATACCACCAATATGGACAGTACAAAAAAGAACAACCCCGTTTATTCCAACACAGATACATCAGAAGTGAAAATGAATAATGAAGAGTGGAAAAAAATACTTCCCGATGAAGTGTATTATATAGCCCGTATGAAGGGAACGGAAAGACCCTGGACAAGTAAGTTTGAGAATTTCCATGAGAAGGGAACCTATTACTGCGCTGCCTGCGGCAATCCGTTATTTAAAAGCGACACCAAGTTTGAAAGCGGTTGCGGCTGGCCAAGTTTTTACGAACCGGTCAGTAAAACCAGTTTAATTAATACACCGGATCATTCACACGGCATGGTAAGGACTGAAGTGCAATGTGGCCGCTGCAAAGCACATCTCGGTCATGTTTTCAATGATGGCCCTCCGCCGACGGGTCTGCGTTATTGCATCAACGGTGTGATACTGGATTTTACAAAAGCAAAAGATGCGGAAAAGAAATATACGGAGGAGAATAAACAGAAGCCTGAGAATTGAATCATAATGACCCGTGAACAGAAAACTCCCTTGCGAAAGGGAGTTTTTGTTTTATCCCCTGCTTCATTCCGCTTACTTTTGCCACTCAGGATTGCCCTCATTTAAACTGCATGCAATGAAACTTTCTCATTTGTCCGAAACACTCATCGGTTCTGAAATTGTAAAGCTTGGCGGCGAGATAAGGGAAAAGATACGGCAGGGAGAACGTATCTATAATTTTACCGTAGGTGATTTCGACCCGTCCATTTTTCCTATACCCAAAGAATTAGAAGATGCTATAGTAGATGCCTATCGGAAACATTTTACCAATTACCCTGCTGCAGAAGGAAACCTTGATCTGCGGGAAGCCATACATTCCTTTACAAAGGATACCGAAGGGCTTGATTATAATATTAATGAGATCCTTGTAGCTTCCGGGGGCCGCCCGCTGATCTATTCCTTGTTCAGGGCTATCTGCGACCAGGGAGATAAGGTCATTTATGCGGTACCCAGCTGGAATAATAATCACTATACGCATTTTGTAGGCGGAGAACATATCGTGATCGAAGCAAAGGCAGAGAATAATTTCATGCCGATAGCTAAAGATATCCGTGAACATGTAAAGAAAGCATCGCTGATCGCACTATGTTCACCCCAAAATCCGACAGGCACGACGTTCAAAAAACATGATCTCGAAGCGATCTGCGACTTGGTGATAGAAGAGAACCAACGAAGAGAGGAGAATGAGAAGAAACTCTATGTGATGTACGACCAGATGTACTGGCACCTGACCTATGGCGATATACAGCATTATAATCCCGTTTCACTGCGTCCGGCCATGCGGGAATACACCATTTTCATTGATGCGATCAGCAAAGTGTTTGCCGCTACGGGTGTACGGGTGGGCTGGAGTTTCGGACCGGCCACTATCATCAGTAAAATGAAAGCGATCCTTACCCATCTGGGTGCCTGGGCGCCGATGGCGGAGCAAAAAGCCGTAGCGCAATTCCTTGGCAAACGGGATGCAATTCAAAAATATCTGACGCACTTCAAAAAGGAAGTGGAAGAAAGGCTGCGACGCATCTATGATGGCTTCATGCAGTTGAAAAGTGAAGGACTGGCAGTAGATGCTATAGCGCCAGAGGCGGCTATTTATCTCACTATTAAAATTGATCTGGCGGGCAAAAAGACAGCGGAAGGAAAGCTGCTGGAAAACCAGGCTGAAGTGACCGCCTACCTGCTGAATGAAGCCAAACTCGCAGTCGTTCCCTTTTATGCCTTCGGCGCTGACAAAAGCTCCGCCTGGTACCGGTTAAGTGTCGGCACTTGTAAAAAAGAAGAAATAGGGGAGATGATAGGAAAGCTGAGAGAGGCGTTGAAGAAACTTAAGTCCTAAACTTATTGAAATAAAAAGAGGGTCGTCAAACCCTCTTTGAACTTTATAGTTTTACTACAACTAATTCTTATTGATCAAAAACCGGAAAGGCCTTAACTCAGTATAGCGGATGGCCCGGAGTATCTTTTGGGGTTTGGATGTAATGCGGTTGCGTACCACCAGTTCATGCACCCGGCAGAAGCACTCAGGCGACTCTGCCTGTACAAGCATGTCGTTGATGCTTTCCACTTCCTGCTCTATGGCTTGCTGGCTGGCGTATTCATCTTTTAACAGCACCAGCAGGTCTCGATTGGGGATTCTCATCGCAGCTCCTCGTTTTTGAATCACCGTACGTTGTTCGGGCAGCCGCATCCCCGGCCGCCTTTACCCGTTCCGGAATAATAGTTCTTGTTACAGGCTGACAACACGAATAATCCGGCCAGCAGTAACAATAGCGCTATTTTGGTGATGTTTTTCATATTATGCTTTGTAATTTAAAACTATTTTACAAACAAATTAGTATGTGCAGGGGTTCAAACCCCGAAAAAATTATATGAACCCGGCCCCGGAAGTAAATACCCCCCGTAAACCACGCATTCTCGTGGCTCCGCTCGACTGGGGGCTGGGCCATGCCACCCGCTGCATACCCGTGATTTATGAATTGCTGAAACACAAATGTGAAGTATGGCTGGCGGCAGAAGGGGCTCAGGAAGTATTGCTGAAACAGGAATTTCCTGAGCTACGTTTTTTGCATTTGCCCGGCTACCGGGTGAAATATAGCCGCTCCCGCAGCGCTATGATATGGAGTATGATCACCCAAACAAGCCGGATAGTGAAAGCTGTCCGCATGGAGAACGAATGGCTGAAGAAAACACTGAGTGAATATGTTTTCGATGCCGTGATCTCCGATAACAGGTACGGTTTACACCATTCGTCTGTACCCTGCATATTTATGACTCATCAACTGACCATTAAAAGCCCGCTGGGCAAATGGAGCGAACGCTTATTGCAAAAAGAGAACTATCAATACATCAACCGCTTTACTGAATGCTGGATACCTGACTTACCCGGAACGGATAACCTGGCCGGAGTGTTATCTCATCCTTCGAAAATGCCGGATATACCTGCCAGGTATATCGGCTTATTATCCCGGTTTGAAAATAAAGAGATACACGAGATCAACGGGCATATATTGGTTGTTTTATCAGGTCCCGAGCCACAGCGAAGTATCCTTGAAGAAAAGATCATCAAAGAGATCGCTCATTATGGAGGAACCGCTACTATCGTCCGGGGGCTTCCTGCATTCGCCAATATTATCCCTTCCACCAACCATATCCGGTTTTATAACCATCTGCCAACTGAAGAGCTGAACATAGAAATGAGCAAAGCCGGGTATGTCATCAGCCGCAGCGGCTACAGTACCGTCATGGACCTCATCAAATTGCAGAAGAAGAGTATCCTTATTCCGACGCCTGGGCAAACGGAACAGGAATATCTTGGAAAATACCTGGTGCAAAAAAAGATGGCGGTCTGTATTGATCAGAAAGACTTTTCATTGAACACCGCCATTCGGCAGGCCAGAGAATTTTCTTATCAACTTTCTTTTCCGGGTAATGACTATCTCCTGAGTACCGCAGTACAACAACTTATTGCCTCCCTTCGCTAATGTTTTCCCGTTTACCTTTGCGGCTCACTTTTTATTTACTTGAAACCGGCACTTAAAGCACATATCGCTGTTCTGGGCACCAATCTTTTCTTTGCTATCAATTACAGTTTTGTAAAGTTCATCTCGCCCACGCCTGTTGGCCCTTATGCACTCAATCTGCTGCGGGTAGGAGGAAGTCTCATATTATTCTGGACACTGTGGCTGTTTGCAAAAAATAAGGTGACACTGCAACGAAAGGATGTTGGCAGGCTTATACTCTGCGGTTTACTTGGTGTAGCGGTCAACCAGATGCTTTTTATCAAAGGTCTGACCATGACCACGGCGATCCATGCTTCCCTATTGATGCTTTGTTCGCCGATACTGATCACGATTCTTGCCTTCTGGATATTGAAAGAAAGAGTAACGATCCTGAAAATACTGGGGCTTACACTTGGGGTAATGGGCTCTGTATGGCTGATCACAGGCAAACAGGCGGCGGGCCAGCCCAAAGATTACCTGCTTGGCGACATCTTCATTGTACTGAACGGTATCTCGTATGCTTTTTATTTTATCCTGGTAAAACCATTGATGGAGCGATATACATCCCTGCAGGTAGTAAGGTGGGTGTTTACGTTCGGGTTCATCATGATGCTGCCCATCGGGTGGGTGCAGTTTGGAGAAATACAATGGGCCGGTTTCAATCCCAGGTACGCTGCCGTTCTTGCTTTTGTCATTATCGCCGGCACCTTTCTCGCCTATGTTTTTAATGCTTATGGGATTCGCATATTGGGCCCCGGCATCACCAGCGCTTACATTTATATTCAGCTGGTCTTTGCGGTAGCTATCGCTGTACTGTTCTTCAATGAACAACTGACTCTGCAAAAGATCATTGCCGGTATTATGATACTGGGAGGTGTCTATCTTGTAAGTATGAAAAAAAGAACAGGTTAATCTAACCCTGCTTTCGGATAATCAGCAAACCAGAATTCTTTGGGGGCTCCTTCAAAATCCTTCCATTTCCTGATATCAGCCTTCACCGCAAAAATGCCACAGGTAGGAATATTATCGATCCTTGTATTGGTAAGGCTATTAGCAAAATCCGTGATGCCCGGATTATGAGAGAATATTGCAGCCGAATCAAACTGGTCATCGAGCCTACCGATCACTGCTGAAAATACTTCTGCCGGAGCAGCATAGAGGTCTTCGATGAAAATGATCCCTTCCTTATCGCTTTTATACTCTTTGGCAAAAACTACAGCTGTCTTTCTTGCCCGTTTGGCAGGGCTCGAAACAAATACATCTATCTTGATCTTTTTTTCCAAAAGACGTTGCGCCATCATGGGTGCATCCCTTTTACCTCTTTCATTAAGCGGCCTGTCAAAATCACCAAGCGAAGGAGTACTCCAATCACTTTTGGCATGGCGGACAAGAATTAGCTGTTTCATATTAATTGAATAGCCGAAAGATGATAAATGAAAAAGCGAAACTACAGGTTTCGCTTAGTATAATAAAAGCAGCAGTCTGTCAATTCAGTTGAATGGCAACTTTCAGCTTTTCCAGCATCATCTTAGCACATTTCGGGATCTTTGAACCGGGCCCGAACACAGCCGCTACACCCTTATCATATAAATATTCGTAGTCCTGCTGAGGAATTACGCCACCGGCCACAACCAGAATATCCTCTCTTCCTAATGTTTTTAATTCTTCAATCAACCGGGGAATTAATGTTTTATGCCCGGCTGCTAATGATGAAGCTCCGATAAAATCCACGTCATTCTCTGCTGCCTGTCTTGCCACTTCTTCCGGTGTCTGGAACAGGGGCCCCATATCCACATCAAACCCCATATCTGCAAAGGAGGTCGCTACCACTTTGGCCCCGCGATCGTGTCCATCCTGTCCCATTTTGGCGATCATGATCCTCGGTCTTCTCCCTTCTTCTTCAGCAAACCTGTCAGTAAGTTCCAAGACTTCTTTAAAATCCTTGTCATTATGTGATTCGCTGGAATAAACACCCGATATGGTTCTCACAGTCGCTTTATGCCGGCCAAAGACCGATTCCATTGCGTCGGAAATCTCGCCCAGTGTAGCCCTTTTCCTTGCCGCTTCAACAGCTAATTCAAGCAGATTGCCATTACCCGTCCGGGCCGATTCGGTGATCGCATGCAAAGCAGCCGCTACTGCTTCAGTATTTCTTTCTGCCTTTAATTTTTTAATTCGCTCTACTTGCGCATTCCTTACCGCGGTATTATCCACCTCGAGCACCTCGATATCTGATTTTTCATCCACCCGGTATTTATTCACCCCAACAATAATGTCAGCACCGGAATCTATTCTTGCCTGCTTTCTTGCGGCCGCTTCTTCAATACGCATTTTGGGAATACCCGTCTCTATCGCCTTGGCCATGCCTCCCAGCTCTTCTATTTCTGTGATATGTGCCCATGCCTTTTGGGCTATTTCATGAGTGAGGTATTCTACATAATAAGAACCACCCCAGGGATCCACTACTTTGGTCATGCTTGTTTCATCCTGTATATATAATTGTGTATTCCTGGCGATCCTTGCGGAATAGTCAGTGGGCAAAGCAATGGCCTCATCCAATGCATTGGTATGTAAAGATTGTGTGTGACCGCAGGCAGCAGCCATTGCTTCAATGCATGTTCTTGCCACATTGTTATACGGATCCTGTTCACTTAAACTCCATCCTGAAGTTTGTGAGTGCGTACGCAAGGCCATGGATTTAGGGTTCTGCGGATTGAATTGTTTAACGATCTTAGCCCACAGCATTCTTCCCGCCCTCATTTTCGCAATCTCCATAAAATGGTTCATTCCAACCGCCCAGAAGAATGATAAGCGTGGAGCAAAATCATCTATCTTCAATCCAGCTCCGATCCCTGTACGGATATATTCCAACCCATCCGCCAATGTATAGGCCAGCTCAATATCGGCAGTAGCGCCTGCTTCCTGCATATGATAACCGGAAATAGAAATGGAATTGAACTTTGGCATGTGCTGGCTGGTAAACCGGAATATATCACCAATGATCCGCATGGAAGGTTTGGGTGGATAGATATAAGTGTTCCGTACCATGAACTCTTTGAGAATATCATTCTGAATAGTGCCGCTTAACTTATCCATACTGACGCCCTGCTCTTCAGCCGCAACGATATAAAATGCCATCACCGGTACCACAGCACCATTCATGGTCATGCTCACTGACATTTTATCCAATGGTATCTGGTCGAACAATATCTTCATATCAAGAATGGAATCTATCGCCACTCCTGCTTTGCCCACATCACCTACTACTCTCGGGTGATCCGAGTCGTATCCCCTGTGAGTGGCAAGATCAAAAGCAACAGATAATCCCTTTTGGCCTGCCGCTAAATTCCTCCGATAAAAAGCATTCGATGCTTCTGCGGTAGAAAAACCTGCATATTGCCGTATCGTCCAGGGTTGTAACACATACATACTGGAATAGGGACCACGAAGAAAGGGAGGTAGCCCTGCGCCAAAATTCAAATGTTCAGCGTGTAGTATATCCTCTTTGGTAAAAGCTGGTTTTATCCTGATCTTCTCCGCTGTTTCCCATATCGCAGCCCTATTGCCAGTGTATGGTTTTGATGTTTCCTTTTGTTCCAGTTGTATAGAAGTAAAATCCGGTTTCATGACTTATGCTTTTGCTGGTACAGCGAATAATTCGCTTTGCAGGGCTGTAATAAATTCAATCACATTTGTTTTCACATGAATGAAATCATCCACTCCCGCTTGTCTCAAAATATCTGTTATTGCCGCCGGATAACCCGCCACCAATAATTTTTTATCACTGCCGCATTGTTTGAACCCCTCTGCAAAAAGTTTTCCATCAGTTTCGTATTCCGCATCAGACGAACAGAGCACAACAATATCTGCATCGCTCTTTACACTTTCTTCCGCTCCTTTCTTTATATCGTCAAAAAAGAACTCTCCCATTATTTCAAATCCTGCAGTTCCGAAAAATTCAGCAACAAAAGAAGCCCTCGCTTTTCGCATGGCAAGGTTGCCAAAACAGGCGAGATACACCTTTGGTAATTTACCGGTAAGCTCAAACTCATGCCGGGTACGCTGCTTCATTTCTTCGAATCGTTGCGTAGCCCTTTGTGGCCGAAGCAAAGGAAAATCGAATGCTGCTGTATCATCCAAAACCTTCCCGATAGACGGGGTCCTTTCCTGGAGATCCGGGTATTTGTTTGTTCCTACATATACCTGTCTTCTTAAAGCCGTTTCGTTTTCCTTTTTCTCTCTCAGTTCTGCTATCTTCTCCTGTATCACCCCTTCAACAAAAGATTCAACATAACCGCCATTCGCTTCGAACTCGTTGAATAACTGCAATGTTTTCTCTGCTACGCCTGATGTGATAGTTTCAATATAATAAGATCCGGCAGCCGGGTCAGCTACTTTATCGAAATAAGATTCTTCTTTCAGCAAGTTCGAAATATTAAGGGCTACCCTGTGACTAAACTCATCGGGATCGTTATACGCACTGTCATGCGGATGTATAAGAATGGCATCACAACCACCTAAGATGGCCGACATCGCTTCGGTGGTATTCCTGAGCATGTTCACATTGGGGTCATATAGAGATTTTGACCATGCAGCATTGGAACTTAAAACAGGCACTTCCGGTACCGGCACAGAATAGCGTTCGAGGATCGCCGTAAGCACAGTCCTGATAGCTCTTAACTTGGCAATCTCAAAAAAATAATTCCCGCCTATGGCGAGATGCAATGCCAGCTGATCAATGATCTTTTCTCTTTCAAGTCCCGTTTTCTCAAGCAGTTCAATAGTATCAGTTACTTTGCTAAGTGTAAAAGCGAGTTCCTGAACAATACCCGATCCGGCATTCACAAAAGAGTGAGAACTTAACATCAGGCCTTTGAAATGTTCAGCCTGTGCAGTAACCTTCATTTGCTCTGCCAATGATTCAATATCCGGGTCCTGCCCGGTTACTGACCATGTTTCTAATACATCTGTTTGGACAAACCCATGGATAGCTGATAATTCAATACCCTTAGATACTATAAAGTCAAAATAATTCCGGAACAGGGAAGGAGAGGGTTTTGGCAATTGAAATGAGATTTCGATCTTCTCCGGATTGACGTCATTGAGCAGTATATGAAAATCTATTTTCTCCGGGTCTTCAATATTTAATAATACACCACTGATGTCAAAAGCCATCATCCTGCGGATGAATTCATTGGCCGCAGCCGGGTCTGACGTATTCACCCCGATGTAATTCAGCCAGCCCTTTTTGCCGTGATCATCCTTAGTGAACGAAACTGCCGGCAGATCCTCTTCAGTATAAAAAGGCTGAACCAGTATCCCTTCTTCGGTTTTCCAAACAAGTTTCTTGTCAAAGTCAGCCCCTTTCAGGTCTTTTATAGCTACCTCCTTCCAGGCCTTTGCGGTGACCGGCTGAAATTCTGAAAAGAGTTTTACATCGTTTGCCATGATAACAATTTTTATCTTTTACAGGCTGCTGCATGAAAAAACCGCTTCCGTAACCAATTTCTATCAGTTCACATGAGCTTCCATTATTCCGTGGCCATTGAAAGAATACAAGCTGCTTCCGAAACGTTCATGCGCTGCTTTTTCCAATGCTTCCCTGGCGGAGGGATGCGCTACATCTATCAGCGCCTTTGCTCTCTGGGCAAGGTTCCTGCCTTTCAGCTCTGCTACACCATACTCGGTTACTATATACTGCGCATGAGCACGGGTGGTAACCACTCCTGCACCTTCTTTCAATACAGGAACGATCTTCGAGAACCCGTTACCTGTGGCGGACGGCAAAGCACAGATCGCCTTTCCGCCGGGAGAAAGTGCAGCTCCTCTCATGAAATCCATCTGGCCTCCTACTCCTGAATACATTTTAGTACCAATACTGTCAGCACATATCTGTCCTGTGAGATCAACCTCAATAGCTGAATTGATTGCAATTACCTTAGGGTTCCTGCGTATAACTGCTGTATCATTTACAAATGCAATATCACGCATCAGCACAATTGGGTTGTCATCCATGAAATCATAAAGCTTTCTTGAGCCCATAGCAAAACCGGAGACGATCATACGTTTCAACACATTTTTCTTCGCTCCGTTCACTACTCCTTTTTCGATCAGCGGAAGAATGCCTTCGGAAAACATTTCTGTGTGTACGCCAAGATCTTTATGATTGGTCAGACAGCTTAATACGGAATTCGGGATGCCCCCGATACCCATCTGCAGGGTAGAACCATCTTCTATCATCTCTGCAATGTACCTGCCGATACTTGTTTCTTCCGGCGTAGGATCCCCAAGATGTAATTCATAAATAGGGTCGTTGACTTCCACACAGGCATCAAAGCGGCTGATATGAATAATGCCATCGCCGGCTGTTCTTGGCATATTCGGGTTTATCTGGGCAATGATCGTTTTTGTGGTTTCAAGCCCACCTACCATTACATCAACAGATACACCCAGTGAACAATACCCGTGTTTGTCCGGTGGAGATACGTTCAAAAGCACCACATCTACAGGAAGTGTTCCGTTCCTGAACAAATGCGGAATATCACTCAGGAAAACAGGATTATACTGGGCGCTTCCCATTTGCACATATTTCCGCATATTGGCTCCAATAAAAAAACAGTTTGTCCTGAAACTCTCCGCATATTTTGGATCGGCATACTCAGCATAGCCTTCCGTATGGATATGTGCCACTTCCACATCCCGCAACTCTGCCGCCCTTGCTGTCATAGCTTTTAGCAAGGTCTGGGGTGTAGCCGATGCAGCCTGCACCAGCACCCTGTCCCCTGATCTTATCAGTTTTACTGCTTTTTCAGCAGATACATAGTTTACCATGTTGATTAGGTTTTATTCAGTGAATTACTTTTGATAGCTGATTTTTGTTCTCACAAAGCTCCGTCAGTACGCCAAAGGTTGATTTTGGGTGAACAAAAGCTATATCAAGTCCTTCAGCGCCTTTTCTTGGTTTTTCGTCAATGAGCTGAATACCTTTTGATGCAGCATCCCCCAACTGTGCTTCTATGTTGCTTACTGCAAAAGCGATATGATGAATGCCTTCTCCTTTTTTCTCAATGAATTTCCCGACTGGCCCTTCCGGGGAAGTACTTTCAAGCAATTCGATTTTTGTCTCCCCTATTTTAAAGAAAGCTGTTTTCACCTTCTGATCTTTTACTTCTTCGATTGAATAACATTTCAATCCAAGAATTTCTTCATAATACCTGATCGCGGCAGGCAGGTCTTTTACAGCGATACCGATATGTTCAATATAATTCAGTTCCATTTGTTCCTTTTTAAATGACAATAATTGCGCTCCCCGGTCATCTTTTCCTAAGACTGGTTGCCCGACGGCGCTTCACCCGGAAAGAATTTATCAATTAACCGGATAGAAAGATAGAATATGAACATAAAGACAAAAATGCCTGCCATTCCTATGGCTGTTATTTTTAATGCTGCATTAAACGGATCCATAAATAATCTTTTAGAGTAATAATAAAGGAACTAATGCCAGGATAAGTCCGCCTGCGACTACCGAACCGATCTGTCCGCCCACATTGGAGCTGACAGCATGCATCAGAAGGAAATTATATTGGTCTTCTTTTTGACCCATATTGTGGACAACACGTGCTGACATCGGGAATGCAGATATACCGCAGGCGCCGATCATGGGATTGATCTTTTTCCCCTCCGGCCGGAAAACATTGACCAGCTTGGCAAACATCACACCACCAAACGTATCAAATATAAAAGCGACCAGTCCCAGCCCGATGATCATAAGTGTATCTAACCGTACAAAGCGTTCCGCCGTCATGGTACTGGCAATACTGATACCCAGTAAAATAGTAACCAAACTTGCTAATTCATTCTGAGCGGAAAGAGATAGTTTGTTCAAAACACCACACTCACGGATCAGGTTTCCAAACATCAGGAAGCCGATCAGAGCGATGGATGACGGAGCTACAATGCCGGCAATAACAGTAACAATGATCGGGAAAAGAATCAATGCCGTGCGGGAAACAGTTTTTGGCTGTGCATCCATCCGGATAAGACGTTCCTTTTTACTGGTGAGCAGCCTGATCACAGGCGGCTGTATGATGGGCACCAATGCCATATACGAATAGGCTGCAACAGATATCGGCCCGAGAAGATCCGGGGCAAACCTGGATGAAACGAATATAGAGGTAGGGCCATCTGCTGCTCCTATTATACCAATTGACGCAGCTTCTTTCAGGTCAAAGCCCATTGTGGTCGCGGCAATAATGGTAAAAAAGATACCAAACTGTGCGGCTGCACCAAACAGCAGTAAGAATGGATTTTTAAATAAAGGGCCAAAATCTATCATGGCGCCGATAGCTATGAATATCAGCAATGGGAATACTTCATTGGCAATACCGGCTT
Organism: Chitinophagaceae bacterium; assembly: GCA_016787085.1. Lineage (GTDB taxonomy): Bacteria > Bacteroidota > Bacteroidia > Chitinophagales > Chitinophagaceae > VBAT01. The sequence goes on from JAEUVJ010000013.1 coordinate 30,321, forward strand.
CATAAAATACGGACAATGCTCCTTCTATAGCTTTTCCTGTCTCCGGGTCAATTTGCGTAATAGCCGAAGTCAGCGGTATATTCACCAATATTGCTCCAAACCCCATAGGCAGCAGCAAAGTAGGTTCATATTGTTTGGCGATGGCCAGGTAAATCAGCACAATGCCTACACAGATCATCAGCAAATGCTGCCAGGTGATGTTGAATAATACTGGTAATAACTCTTGTATGTTCATAATCGTTTAATTTTTTCCGGCTCTTTCAATAATTGATCCGCCCTCTTCCAATTCTTCTTCGAGCACTTCTACTTCCTCTTCCAGTTCTTCTACTTCTTCTTTCAGATGTTCTATTTCTTTCTTTTCAGCGATCACCATTGACAGGAGTATGGACAGAGCCAGTGTTGAAATGATCACTACCAGCGATATCCATGTATGATGAGAGAAAAATTCCTCAACTGCACTTACGGATGAAAGCAGCATTTTTGCACCGATAAAAAAGAGAATGAAGCTTACCCCGTGCTGCAGGAACCTGAACATCCCCATGATACCTTTGAGAGCAAAGAACAAGGAGACGAGCCCCATAACAGCAAACACATTGGATGTAATGGCTATAAAATCTTCTTCTTTGGCGGTCAATACACTGGCAGAACCCTCTTTGATCACACCAATAATGGCAGGGATAGAATCTACCGCGAAAAGCACGTCGGTTGATCCGATCACCAGGAATACAAGAAAAATGCTGGTAATATGCCACCTGCCATTGATCTTATGAAAGAAATGAGGGGCATCTTTGTTCGAATCAATCGGGAATAGTTTTGATGCGGTACGATACAAAAAATTTTCTTTGGGGTCCACATGTTCCCCGTCACCGGTAAATGCCATTTTATAGGCGGTCCAGATCAGAATGGCCCCAAAAACGTAAATGATCCAGTGAAACTGCTGCACGAGTTCCATGCCGGCGACAATGAATAGTATGCGGAGTACTATCGAAAGCAGGATACCCAGCTTCAGTAATTTTGGCTGGTTCTTTTCATGGACATCCATCAACGAAAAGATCATGATAAAGACAAACAGGTTATCTACAGATAACGAATATTCCGTCAGGTAGCCTGAAATGAACTTGAACATCATCGTGGATGAAGTGTTGGCTGCGCTACCGGGGTTTTGGGGAAAGAACAGGTAAATAGCCACCCCAAATAATAAAGCAATAGATATCCAAAGCCCTGTCCATCGCAGAGAAGTTTTGACACTGATCTTCCCTGAACGATGGCTTGTCGCGTACATATCTATAAAAAACACGATAAAAAAGAGGGCGATAAATGAGAGCCAGAATACGGTTATAGAGCCCATATTGAAACATTTTATGGTTAACAGTCCTGCGGTATCCCTTACCAGCAGTATTGTTTATTATAACACTACGCCATTTTAATCAACCGATTTCAACAAGCAGGTTTCCTTCCAGTACGGTATCGCCTTTTTGCACATGAACAGCGGTAATAACGCCTTCCTTATCGGTGTTGATATTATTTTCCATCTTCATGGCCTCCAGGCAAACAATGGTTTGCCCTACCGAAACACGGTCACCCTGTTTCACGAATATGTCAAGTATTTTGCCTGGCAATGGTGACTTGATCGTACCTGTTCCCTTAGGAGCAGCCGGGCTGGCTGTCTTCGCTGTAGAAGGAGTGACATCTGTAGAAGGAACGGCCACCGGTCTTAGTAAAGTAGGCGTCTTGGTGGTCCTTAACTGTTGTTCCACCTCTACTTCATACACCTTCCCGTTCACATTGACTTTTGCAAAGTTGTCTTCTACATCCAGCACTTCTACATTGTACTGCTTGTCTTTTATCCTGAACTTATAGTGTTTCATCTTTTAGCTCTTTAATGTTTATTTTATTCTTGATGCGGAACCACGGAAGCATACCGGCCGTTGTCTCAACCCATATATCTTTGAACTCCAGGGAGAGTAAGGTTTTATCACCTTCTGAATAGTAATGATCGTGTTCTCAAATTCTCTCATTTGGCTTACATGCATATGAAGGGCAAGAGAGATCGCGGATACAATTTCACGGGCATCCTCTTCTGCATGCATTTCAACAGATGGTGACGGCTTTACTGCTTCCACCTTCCCATTACCATTTTTTGCTTCCGCTCTTTTACTGAAAAAGAATTTCATGTTGCCTGTTTTTATAAAGGAATATTGCCATGCTTTTTAGGAGGATTTGTATCCTTCTTGGTAGCCAGTGCCTGGAAAGCTCTGATGACCCTGAAGCGTGTAGAACGGGGAACGATCACGTCATCGATAAAACCATAGGATGCCGCATCATAAGGATTGGCAAATTTGCTTTGGTATTCTTCCTCGTAACTGCGGAAGGCCTCCTCTCTTTCCGTAGTATCTTCTATTTCAGCTAATTTTTTATTGTACAATATCTCGATAGCTCCTTTTGCTCCCATCACAGCGATCTCGGCCGTCGGCCATGCATAGTTAATATCCCCACGCAGGTGTTTTGAGCTCATCACATCATAGGCTCCACCGTATGCCTTACGCAATATAACAGTGACCTTGGGCACCGTAGCCTCTCCGTATGCATACAACAGCTTGGCACCATGAATAATGATACCACCATATTCCTGGGCTGTTCCCGGTAGGAAGCCAGGGACATCCACTAATGTCAGAATAGGAATATTAAAGGCATCACAGAATCGTACGAATCGTGCTGCTTTCCGTGAAGCATTGATGTCAAGCACCCCTGCCAGGTAGTTGGGCTGGTTGGCCACAATGCCGACCGACATACCATCAAAACGGGCATAGCCTGTGACAATATTAGGTGCAAAATGACGGCCCACTTCCATGAACTCTTTATTATCAGCTATGGCATGAATGATGTCTTTTACATCGTATGGTTTGTTGGGGCTGTCCGGTATAATAGCATTGAGAGAATCTTCTAGCCTGTCTATCGGATCTGAAGTGGGAATATAGGGCGGCTCTTCAAGATTGTTTTGTGGCAAATAACTCAGCAGCTTGCGGAGAAGCAGTATTCCCTCTTTCTCATCTTCTGCCACAAAATGTGACACCCCTGATTTGGAAGCGTGTATCATTGCTCCACCCAGCTGGTCATCGGTCACTACTTCACCGGTTACTGTTTGCACCACCTTTCTGCCGGTCACAAACATGTAGCTGTTTGTTTTCGACATCACGATAAAATCAGTAAGCGCAGGGCTATATACGGCGCCACCTGCACAAGGGCCAAAAATGGCCGACAATTGCGGAACCACACCGGAAGCAAGGATGTTACGTTCGAAGATCTCTGCATAACCGGCTAAACTCTGAACTCCTTCCTGAATACGTGCCCCACCCGAATCATTGATGCCGATAACCGGGGCTCCCATCTTCATAGCCTGGTCCATCACTTTGCATATTTTCTTAGCAAACATTTCGCTGAGTGATCCGCCAAAGACAGTGAAGTCCTGGGAAAAAACATACACTAGTCTGCCATCAACGGTACCATAACCAGTTATCACGCCATCTGTCAGGTATTTTTCATCATCAATACCAAAATCATTACAACGATGTGCAACAAACATGTCAAACTCCTCAAAGCTTCCTTCATCCAATAAAAGATCTATACGTTCGCGGGCTGTGAGTTTACCTTTCCCGTGCTGGGCATCAATACGTTTTTGTCCGCCGCCGAGCCTTGCTTTCTCACGTTTGTCCAGCAGTTGCTTTATTTTAGTTTCTGGTGCCATATATTAAATTGAGGTTTGATATTATCATGTTCATCTACCCGGAATAAAGAGGTGTCCGACACCGGTTTTATGATCCGGTTTGTCTGTACAATTTTGTTTCAGACTGTTTTTGGCAAGGCAATAGTCAGTTAAGAGGCTTCGTTAACAGGCAGCGGGTGTGGTGAAGAAAAAGCTTTCATAGTTCCTGATCATTCCATTGTTCTTCTTTTATTCTTCCTTCCTACATTCCCTTTCATTCAATACTTTTGATCTTTGAATTTCTTCTTATAAAGTTCATTTGTTGAACTACTGACCGATCTTTCTTTTTTGGCGATGCAAATTATAATCAGATGAATTCACAGTACCTGTTTTTAGTCATACCACTTTATAATTATTATCATAACTGATGGGCACTTCTTTTTACAAAAAAAGATTAAACTCCGCGCAATATGTTTCCGGGATATTAAAAGGAGACCGGATATTACTGAGTAAAGCGATCACTCTCATTGAAAGCAAACTACCATCGGACAATGCGTTGGCAGAAAACGTATTGGAGCAATTGCTCCCTCATACAGGAAAGTCATTGCGTATTGGCATTACAGGAGTACCGGGAGTTGGCAAAAGTTCTTTTATTGAATCGTTCGGCAAGTTTCTGACATCGTTACGAAAAAAGACAGCGGTGTTGACAATAGATCCTTCCAGTCAGCGGTCAAAAGGAAGCATTTTAGGTGATAAAACACGGATGGAAGAACTGGCCAACGATCCAATGGCTTTTATACGACCCTCTGCTGCCGGTGATACATTAGGAGGAGTTAACTCAAAAAGCCGGGAGACTATTTTATTATGTGAAGCTGCAGGGTTTGAGGTTATCATAGTAGAAACTGTAGGGGTGGGCCAAAGTGAGACAGCAGTCAGAGGGATAGTAGATTTTTTTCTGTTGCTGATGCTGGCAGGAGCCGGCGATGAACTGCAGGGAATAAAAAAAGGTATCATGGAAATGGCCGATGCTATAGCTGTTACTAAGGCTGACGGTGATAATATCCGAAAAAGTGAATTGGCAAAAAGGGAATACCAAAATGCATTGCATATGTTCCCGCCGAATGAAAATGGCTGGTATCCAAAAGTAGTTACTTGTTCTTCGCTGAATAAAACAGGGATACAGGAAATATGGGACATCATTCTTCAGTATGAAGAAATAATGAAAAGCAAAGGCTATTTTCAAAGTAACCGCCAGCAGCAAAACATTTCCTGGATGAAAGAAGCGATCTCTTATTACCTGCAGACAGCCTTTTATAATACTGATGAAGTAAAAAAAATGATAGCGCTGAAAACAAAAGAAGTCGGGAACGGTACCACACCCGCTATCATGGCCGCCAAAGAAATGCTGAGCCTGTTTTTTCAACAACCGGGTAACCCTGATGAAGTATAACAATGACAGGGATCAATAACCTCTTACATTCTTTCCTTCCATATAATTCATAAAGGCCCGGTTCACCACTTTGTTACCCCCTTCTGTAGGATAATTACCGGTAAAATACCAGTCACCAAGGTTACTGGGACAGGCCTTGTGCAGGTCCTCTATACTCTGGAAAATCACATCTACCGGGATGGACACCTCCGGCGGCGTGATCAGTTGAGCGATCTTTTTCGATATCTCTTCTGCTGTAAACGGCTTGTATAATTGCTGCACTACATTCTCGGTATGCAACTGGTTATTTCGCTGCAACGTTTTACATTTTTCCAGCAACTCTTTCAGGCAATCTGTTTTGCCTCTTTCTTTCATCAGTTCAACCGCTGCATTAAATGCAATGAAATCGCCCATCTTGCTCATATCAATACCATAGCAATCGGGATAGCGTATCTGCGGCGAGGAAGAAACAACAATGATACGTTTGGGTTTTAAACGGGACAGCATCCGGATGATGCTTTCCTTTAGGGTGGTTCCCCTTACAATAGAATCGTCGATCACCACCAGCGTATCCTGTCCAGGTCTTACGGTGCCATACGTAATATCATAGACGTGCTGCACCATTTCATTGCGGCTGGCATCTTCGGTGATGAATGTCCGCATCTTCACATCTTTGATAGCAATCTTTTCTATGCGAATGCGCCGGTTGATCATTTCCGACAGTTTCTCTGCATCATAATCTTTGCCCCAGCTCATGATCTTCTCGATCTTTACTTTGGCGAGGTAATCTTCCATGCCTTTTACCATGCCGTAAAAAGCCACTTCTGCGGTGTTGGGTATAAAGGAGAAAATAGTATTCTTCAAGTCGTGGTCAATCGCTTTCAATACCTGCTCGCTGAGATTATACCCGAGAGCCGTCCTTTCTTTATATATTTTTTCATCGCTGCCCCTGGAAAAATAGATACGCTCAAAACTGCAGGCCTTTCTTTCTTTGGGCTCCAGTATCTGCGTGATCTCTATTTCATGGTCCTCGTTGACGATCAGCGCCTGCCCGGGCATCAGTTCCTTCACTTCATTTTCACCTACATTGAAAGAGGTGCGGATCGCCGCTCTTTCGGAAGCCGCCACTACTACTTCATCATTAATGTAATAATAAGAAGGACGAATGCCGTGTGCATCACGAAAAACAAAACCGATACCATTTCCCGTCATACCACCAACATGAAAACCGCCATCAAACAAAGGCAGTGTTTTCTTCAACACCTTTTTAATATCCATTTTTTGCGGCGATGCCTCATCTTCTTTGCATAAAAAAGTATGCATCAGTTCGATCATTGCAGCCAGATCGCTGAAACGTACATTGGGATGTGGTTCCTTACCGATCAGTGTAAAAAGGTCGTCGGAATTGACAATATTGAAATTCCCGGCGAGTGCAAGATTGCGTGCAGGGATCGTATCCCGGTTGATGAATGGATGACAGTACTCGAGCTTATTCTTTCCTTGTGTGCCATAGCGAAGATGACCGATCATCTGCTCGCCAAGAAAACTGACATGTCCTTTCATCAACCCCGGATGATTGCGGATGCCGGGATGATACTCTTCCAGTTCTGCAACCTCTTTTCCGATCTGCTGAAAAATATCTGCAATGGCCTGAGGGGCATTGCTCCGTTTGCGGTGCATGAAGGGATAGCCCGGCTCTACATTCAGCTTGACAGTGGCAACACCTGCTCCATCCTGGCCACGATTATGTTGCTTTTCCATCAGCAGGTACAATTTGTTCAGGCCCCAGAGTACCGTGCCGTATCGCTGCTGGTAATACGAAAAGGGTTTCCTCAGACGGATGAATGCTAAGCCGCATTCGTGCTTGATTGGATCGCTCATTGCTAAGAAGCCGCAAAGGTAGGCGATCAGGATAAAAAGACCGTATTAATTCCGCTTCCGGCGGAAGATCACAGCTGCATTTTGCTGAAGGTCAGCGCTGAAGCGTACCTGGTAGGTTTCCTCGCCATCATGTACCACCAGCAAACCGGTATTGGGCGGATATTTTCCGAGGTTTTCGGCGTAAAGTACCAATGTCAGTGAGTCAAGCTTCCCGGCAGGTGCATAGATCGTTTTTTTAATGGCTGATACTTTCAATCCCTGCTTGGCAATGATCAGTTCTCCGTTTACCAGGACACTAACTGTATCTCCATCCACTTCACCGTTATCATACAGCGACAATTGAAGACTGTCGGATTTGAAGTAGACTGTTTGCTGCGAGGCTACCTTCCTTTCTGCTATAAATGTTGCGGCCTGAATTACCGCCGGTTTTACTTCGGCAGGCTGTATGACAGCCACTGGCTTTTCTTTTATGTCAGCCGCCATAGTTATCGTCTCCGCTTTCTTCACTTCTGCTCTGGTAGCCGTTTCATTATTGCCATTTTGTTGATCTACAAGTTTCTTAGCTACAGCCGTTTCAACAGGACGTGTTTCCTGTTTAACTGCTATGGCTTGTTCTTCTTTCTTTACTTCTTTAATAACCGGTGCTGTGGCTTTTTCTTCTTTTACGGCAAGTGACCGTCTCGGCGGGTCTGCTGCAGGCTGCTGTTTTACTGTTACCGGTTCTGCACTTGCGGGAAATTCTTTCACTGTTTCCTTGATAACCGTTTCTGTTTTTGCATCTGCCCTGGTTTGCTTTGCTATTACCGCATCAGCAGGTTTGATGCCGGCAGTTGTGACCGGGTCCTTACTGCTTTCTTTTGCGATCATCACCGGCTGCTGTTTTACCGGTTTTCTTACTGTTTCTTTATTCCTTTCAGCAATTTGGTTAGCTGCCAGTGCTTCTTTTTCTTTCTCCTTTTTTGCTTCCTGGTAAACAGCAATATCCTCCGTCATCTTCAACTCTTCAAGATGGGGAATGATCTTTGATTTTTCCATGTCCGGCTCAGTTGTCAGGTTCATTTTGCCGGATACCGAGTAGAATTTCTTTGTCTGGTTGGTTTTCCAGTTGCCATCCATACGCCATACACTGTCCTGTGCATCAAAACGGAAAGTACTGATCATCTTTACTCCTTTGTCCGGTTTGTGCGGGAAATTATGTGAGACCACATCATCATCTTTTACCTCACACAGGTCGCCTTCTACTGTTCCCTTCACCCGTTTGACGATATAGTACAACGTGTCATTTACAATGAATGTGCTGCGGGAATAACCGAATACTTTATCCTTGTAATGGGTCAGAACTATCTCAAAAGACTGGTCTTTTCTGACGGTGGTACTGTCATTACTGACCGTACCGACCCATAAGCCGGTCAAAGACTGGGCGTAGAATGCCAGCGGGAGAATTAAAAACAAGACAGTCAGTCTAAGGGTTTTCATGGTGCGATGATTGGATAGCTTTATGGTAAACGAAAAGCTGTGATTTACATTGTATAAAGAAAGGAGAAAATCAATGTAAAGCGAAATAAAAAACCGCCGGGAAATTACCAGCGGTTTTCAGTAAAATTCTATGATAAAACAAAGGAAGTCTAGCCATTCATACTCGCCAGGAACTCCTCATTGCTTTTGGTCCCACGCATACGTTTCAGTAATTCATTCATGGCCTCTTCGGTGTTCATATCGGTCAGGTAAACACGCAGCAGGTTCATTCTTTGCAGCACATCCCTTTCCAGCAGCAGGTCATCACGGCGGGTAGAAGAAGCTGTCAGATCAATCGCCGGATAAACACGCCTGTTGGAAAGCCTTCTGTCAAGCTGTAATTCCATATTACCTGTTCCTTTGAACTCCTCAAATATCACCTCATCCATCTTAGAACCGGTATCTATCAATGCGGTAGCCAAGATGGTCAGCGAGCCGCCGTTTTCGATCTTACGGGCAGCGCCGAAAAATTGTTTGGGCTTCTGCATGGCATTAGCTTCCACGCCACCTGACAACACTTTACCGGAAGCAGGTGCCACTGTATTGTGAGCACGGGCCAGGCGGGTAATGGAATCCAGCAGGATCACTACATCATGTCCGCATTCCACCAGGCGTTTGGCTTTTTGTAAAGCAATAGTGGAAACTTTAACGTGTTTCTCTGCCGGTTCATCAAAGGTAGAAGCGATCACTTCTGCTTTTACACTCCGCTCCATATCGGTCACCTCTTCCGGTCTTTCATCCACCAGTACTACCATCAGGTAGCATTCGGGATGGTTGGCAGCAATAGCATTAGCCACCGCCTTTAAGAGCATGGTCTTACCGGTCTTCGGCTGCGCCACTATCAAACCACGCTGTCCTTTTCCGATTGGGGTGAAGAGATCTATAATGCGGGTAGAATAATCAGAAGGTGTGGTGAAAAGATTCATCTTCTCAAATGGAAACAACGGAGTAAGGTAATCGAACGGCACCCGGTCACGGACCTCATCAGGTTTTTTTGAATTGATCGTATCTACTTTCAACAAAGCAAAGTATTTCTCCCCTTCTTTGGGAGGACGTACAGCGCCATGAACTGTATCGCCTGTCTTCAGGCCAAACAATTTAATCTGCGATGGAGAAACATATACATCATCGGGTGATGATAAATAGTTGTAGTCCGAAGAACGGAGAAAGCCATATCCATCCGGCATCATTTCCAGTACGCCTTCTGATAAAATAACGCCATCAAACTCTATATTGAAATTTTGCTCACGACGGGAAGGATAGACCTTATTCTGCCCGCGTTGTTCAGCGGTTTCTGCCGATTCATTATTTTCAGCCCGGGCTTCGTCTCCCGGATCGGTGTCACCGGATTCCTCAACCGTTACTTCCGGTTCCATTACCGGTTCCGCCTGTTCTTTCTCCTCTGTTTTCTTGCGTACTTTTTTGACAGGAGCGGCCTTATCTTCTTTCTTCGGTGGCATGTGATGTTTTTTTTGTGGTTTTTTTTCGTCGCCGCTTTCTTCCTCTACTACGGCTTCTTCAGTGGTGATACCAGTGGAAGTTTTAATGATGCGCTTTCTTTTGCCTTTGTCCTCAGCCTGTGCGGCACCTTTGGAACCGGCTATCGCCTGGCTATCGAGTATTTTATAAACAAGCCCCTGCTTGTCTAGTTTTTTGGCGTTGGGGATCTTGAGCTGCTCGGCTATGTCCAGCAGTTCAGGAACGAGCATATCGTTCAGTTGCAGAATATCATACATACAAAAAGCTTGAAGTTTAACACAGTATCCAGATCAACACACTGAAATTTGAAAAAGATTGAGTTTATGTAAAAGGAATTGATAAAAGCCAGATGTGCCAACTAAGAGAGAAACGAACTAATCTTCCTGTTCTCCGCTGCAATGTTACGGTCTTTTTCGTAAAAACAAAAATTTTTAGGCTGAGGGCCAAAGTTTTAACGACAATGACTGGTAAAGACTGCGATCAAACCCGGTCAGTTCCTGAAAAACTCCGTCATTTCCGTACCGAGGGCATTGCTGATCTTTCTCAAAGTAAGAACGGTGATATTTGTTTTGCCAGACTCTATCCTTGACATGCTGGCTTTTTCAAAATCACACCGGATAGCCAGTTCATGCTGCGTTATCCCCTTTTTTATACGCAATTCTTTGATCCTTGCTCCAAGGGCTTCTAAGAATTTAATATCTGTCATATCAATTATCGGTGATCAAATACCTGTAAGCTAATGTCGTTACGGATTATCCTCCATGACAATTGTCAGGCTTTTATGTGATTGAAATCAAAAGCAAGATCCATACTGCATCGTCTATGACCCATAGGGAAAGACCCGTTTTTCATAGCAGGTTATTTCTTTTCAAACCAGCAAGCAGTGGGTTTCCTGTAATTCTATGACGCAGCCTGGTGCCGGATTCAGTAAATTGCAAATCCTCTATGCCATTCAAACTTCATGCACCGTTTCTCCCGGCCGGCGACCAGCCGGAAGCTATCCGTCAGCTGACAGAAGGGATACTTCATGGTGAAAAATACCAGACTCTTTTAGGTGTGACCGGCAGTGGTAAGACGTTTACCATCGCCAATGTGATCCAGGAGGTACAGCGGCCTACACTGGTACTTACCCATAACAAAACGCTGGTTGCACAACTATACGGCGAGTTCAGGCAATTCTTCCCGGAAAATGCCGTAGAGTATTTTGTTTCTTATTATGATTACTATCAGCCGGAAGCCTATATGCCGGTAAACGATGTGTATATTGAAAAGGACCTTTCTATCAATGACGAGTTGGACAAACTGCGGTTGCGTGCCACCAGCAGTTTGCTGAGCGGCCGCCGGGATATCATTGTAGTGGCCAGCGTCAGCTGCATTTATGGTATGGGCAATCCTACCGATTATGAGAACGGGATCATACGCATCAATAAAGGCCAGACCATCTCCCGGCAGGCATTTCTTCATTCACTGGTGAATTCTTTATATAACAGAACAACGATCGAATTCAACCGCGGAACATTCCGGGTGAAAGGCGATACCGTTGATATTAATCTTCCTTATGTTGACTATGGTTATCGTATCACTTTCTTTGGTGACGAGATAGAAGAAATAGAGAGTATAGACGTAGTGACGGGGAAACGGATCGGCAAAATGGAAAATGCAGCGATCTTCCCGGCTAATTTATATGTGGCGCCGAAAGATATCATGCAGCAGGTGATCTATGAGATACAGGATGAAATGATGGCCCAGGCAGAGTATTTTAAAAATACAGGCAAACTGATAGAAGCACAGCGGCTGAAAGAAAGGGTCGAATATGATCTTGAAATGATCCGCGAGCTGGGTTATTGCAATGGCATAGAAAATTATTCAAGATTCTTTGACAGGCGCAGGCCAGGAACAAGGCCCTTCTGCTTACTGGATTATTTTCCAAAGGACTTTCTGATGGTAATAGACGAAAGCCACCAGACCATTCCCCAGGTAAGTGGTATGTATGGCGGTGACCGGAGCCGGAAACTGATATTGGTGGACTATGGCTTCCGTCTGCCCTCTGCATTAGATAACCGGCCCCTGAACTTTCATGAATTTGAATCCCTGTTGAACCAAACCATTTTTGTTTCTGCCACACCGGATGATTTCGAGTTACAAAAAACCGATGGCGTAGTGGTAGAACAGGTAGTACGGCCAACCGGTCTGCTGGATCCTCCAATTGAAATACGCCCGAGTGTCAACCAGATAGATGACCTGCTCGACGAAATTGACAAACGGATAACCAAGGGCGACAGGGTATTGGTCACGACATTGACCAAGCGTATGGCGGAAGAGATGGACAAATACCTGCATCGCATTAATATCAAATCAAAATACATCCATAGCGAAGTGCATACGCTGGACAGGGTGGAAATACTCCGCCAGTTAAGACTCGGCGAGATTGACGTACTGGTGGGAGTAAACTTGTTGCGTGAAGGCCTGGACCTTCCCGAAGTTTCATTGGTAGCGATACTGGATGCCGACAAAGAAGGTTTTTTACGCAATGAAAAATCATTGACACAGACCGCAGGACGGGCGGCCCGGAATGTGGATGGGCTGGTGATCTTCTATGCAGACAGTATGACGGAAAGCATGCAAAAGACGATTGATGAAACCAACCGGCGCCGTGAAAAACAGGTCGCTTATAATATCGAACATGGCATCACGCCAAAAACGATCAGCAAGTCAACCAAAGAAGTCTTTGCCCAAACATCGGTGCTCGATATAAAGGGATATGACCCTGCTAATCCTTATTCGATCGCACCCGACGAAGACATGATAACCGTGGCGGCTGAAGAACAGGAAGAATACAAAACCATTCCGCAGGTAGAAAAAGCCGTTACCAGGATACGGAAAGAGATGGAAAAAGCAGCCCGCGACCTTGACTTTATGGAAGCGGCCCGTTTAAGGGATGAGATGTTCCTGCTGCAAAAACAATTAGATGAAATGAAAAAGCAGTAACTCGTAGATTTACCTGGCCGGGTAAAGTAGATATTCGAAATTTTATCAATTACAGTGAGTAAGACTTTGCATCTCTCGTTCTCCTGTCTATTTTAGATGCCAGAACGAGGTACCAATTTTTTAACCGAATCAATCCAATACCCATGAAACGTCGTATCCGCCGCGTTGTAAATTTCTTTGCGTTCAACCTTCTTTTTTTCGCCCTTTACCTGAATTTTATTCATAAAGACAAACCCGGTTCCGGCGTTCCCGAACAAAATGTTCAGGCTACCGCCTCCGTGAAGGGAACTGTGCCTGTGGAACAGCCAGAAAAGTACCTGGCCCCGGCAACTGCTGCGGCTGAGCAACAATAAGTCATTTTCCGCTGCAAACCTTTTTCATTTACCACACAAGCAAAGCAGAGTTTTAGATAACACTAGCCCTGGTTTTTACCGGGGCTTTTGTGTTTTATGCACCTCATGCCGCAATAGCTGAAATAGTTAACTTAGGGGCATGGAAAAGAAAGTCTTTCTGCTGGATGCCTTTGCCCTGGTTTTCCGTGCATATTATGCGCTTATCCGCAATCCACGTCTTACTTCAAAAGGAAAGAACACCAATGCACAATTTGGTTTTACTAATGCATTGGTCGAATTGATGACCAAACAAAAGCCGTCCCATATGGCTGTTTGTTTTGATACGGCAGCACCGACAGAACGACATACAGATTTTGCTGACTACAAAGCCAACCGCCAGGAAACACCGGAAGACATCAGTGCGGCGGTACCTGACATCAAAAGGATCATTGAAGGTTTTAATATTCCCATTATTGCTATTGACGGCTACGAAGCTGATGATGTGATCGGCACCTTGAGCAAGAAAGGAGAAAAAGCCGGTTATGAAGTATACATGATGACACCGGATAAAGATTACGGGCAACTGGTTTCAAAAAAAATAAAAATATACAAACCCGCCTACCAGGGAAATGATGCCGAAATACTGGGGCCTGAGGAGGTATGTGCCAAATGGAATATTAAAGATGTAAACCAGGTGGTAGATATGCTCGGCATGATGGGTGATGCCGTGGATAATATTCCGGGGATCCCGGGGGTAGGTGAAAAGACAGCTGCGAAATTCCTGGCAGAGTACGGCTCGCTGGAAAACACATTGGCCAATGCCGATAAAATAAAAGGGGCCATGGGAGAGAAAGTAAAAGCCGGGAAAGAAATGGCGATACTATCCAAAAAACTGGCTACCATCATCACCAATGTCCCTGTTGAGTTTCATGAAGAAGATTTCAGGTTAAAAGAATGGGATAAGGAAAAACTGAAAGAGGTATTCGCAGAGCTGGAATTTAAAACATTGGGTAAAAGATTACTGGGAGAGGATTTCTCTATCACTACCGGATCAAGAGGAGTGGTGGAAAAAGAAATACCACAGGGTGTACAGACAGATCTCTTCGGAAATATTATTGAACCGGAGCTCCAGAAGACGGAGGCCAAAACTGTAAAAACGGAAACTGCCGGCGATGGCGAACCGGAAGAAGGACTGAGTGCTGATAAGAATATTCATAATACGCCTCACCAATACGAAGCTGTTACCGGCGAGAAAGCCATTAAAAAATTAATCGCAGAGTTAAAGAAATATACAGAGATCTGCTTTGATACGGAAACCACGGGTATAGATGCCAACGATGCAGAACTGGTAGGAATGAGTTTTTCGGTAAAAGCCGGCGAGGCATATTATGTACCCTGTCCAGCCGAACAGGAAAAAACAAAAGAGATACTGTCATTTTTTGAGCCTTTGTTCAGTGATAAGAAAAAGGTATGGGTAGGCCAGAACCTCAAGTATGACATGCTCGTAATGAAATGGTATGGTATTGAATTGGCAGGAAATATTTTTGATACCATGCTGGCCCACTATGTCATCGAACCGGATGGGAAAAGAGGGATGGACATTTTAAGCACCCGTTACCTGGGCTACGAACCCGTGCATATTGAAGAACTGATCGGCAAGAAAGGGAAATCACAGGGTAATATGCGTGATGTAGAACTGGAAAAGATCAAAGACTATGCTGCAGAGGATGCTGATATTACACTGCAACTAAAAGAAAAATTTGTTCCCTTACTGAAGGAGAAAGAAGTAGAAAAGGTGTTCAGTGAAGTAGAAAATCCGTTGGTAAAAGTGCTGGCAGATATGGAGTATGAAGGCATCAAAGTAGATGTTGATTTCTTAACAGATTATTCAAAAGAACTCGAAAAGGAAGCCAAAAAAGCTGAGGAAAGCGTTTACAAGCAGGCTGGCGTCCGTTTTAATCTCTCCTCCCCCAAACAATTGGGTGAAGTGCTGTTTGACAAACTGAAATTAGACCCTTCTGCCAAAAAAACAAAGACAGGCCAGTACCAGACGGGTGAGGACGTGTTATTAAAGTTAGCTGCCAAGGGACACCAGATCGTTGATGATATTCTGGCTTACCGGGAACTGACGAAACTGAAATCAACCTATGTTGATGCGTTGCCCCAGTTGATCAACCGGAAAACAGGAAGGGTACACACTACCTATGGGCAAGCGGTAGCCGTAACAGGACGTTTACAAAGCAATAATCCCAACCTGCAGAACATCCCGGTAAGGACAGACAGGGGTAAAGAAGTAAGAAAGGCGTTCATCCCCAGAGATAGCAAACACATCCTGTTATCTGCCGACTATTCACAGATAGAGCTGAGGATCGTAGCGGCTATCAGTGGTGATAAGAATATGTGCGCAGCTTTTAAAAAGGGAACCGATATACATACTGCCACGGCCGCTAAAGTGTATAGTGTACTGGATGATGATGTGACCAAAGAAATGCGCTACAAAGCTAAGAGTGTGAACTTTGGTATCATCTATGGCCAGGGGGCATTCGGACTTGCCGACAACCTTGGTATATCCCGAACCGAAGCCAAAGAGATCATTGATAATTATAAAAAGGAATTTCCGGGCATACAACGGTACATGGATGATACGATCAACTTTGCAAGGGAACACGGCTATGTGCAAACATTAATGGGAAGAAAGAGATGGTTACGGGATATCAACTCTGCCAATTTTACCGTGCGTGGTTTTGCAGAAAGAAATGCCATCAACTCCCCGATACAGGGTACCGCAGCCGATATGATCAAACTGGCGATGCAGAAAGTACATGCGGCCATGAAGAAAGAAAAGATGCAGAGCAAGATGTTGCTGCAGGTGCATGATGAATTGGTCTTTGATGCATTAAAAACAGAGGTTAAAGAACTGAAACCACTGATCATTGAGTGTATGCAATCCGCTATGCCGCTCCCGCATGGGGTGCCGGTAACTGCAGAATGCGGGGAAGGAAAGAACTGGCTGGAGGCACATTAACCCTTGTTTTCGTCCGTCTGTTTTCCCGCTTCGTCCGGCAATATTTTTTGTCGTTGACAGGTTCTGTTATTTTTCCTATCTTAAACGTCCTTTAACCAAAACATGCATGTATGAAACACAAAATCTTATCGCTTTTCGCTGCTGTTGTTATTCTTTTTAGTTGCAATAGTGAAACCAAAGATACCAAGACAGAAGGCGGTGACACAAACACGACTGCTTCTTCAGACAAAAAGGAAGAACCCTGGGTTTCTGTTGATTCTGCCACCATGATGAAGAATATGATGGAATATGGTACTCCCGGACCTATGCACGAAATGCTGGCTTCGTGGAGCGGAACCTGGAATGGAGAGTCCACGATATGGGAATATGAAGGTGCCACTCCGCAAAAGTCAACCGGTACTGCAGTCAGTAATATGATCATGGGAGGTAAATACCAAAGCAGCACCCATTCCGGGAATATGATGGGTATGCCCTTTGAAGGAATGAGCATTATGGGCTATGATAATGCTGCCAAACAATTCACTTCTACCTGGGTTGACAACTGGAGTACCGGGATCATGGCTATGGCCGGCCAGTGGGATGCTGCTTCAAAGACCCTGACGATGACAGGGAAGATGCCAGATATTAACAGGCCGGGTAAAGAATGTTCATACAAAGAAGTATTTAAAGTAATTGACGATAACAACCAGGTCATGGAAATGTACGGTCCTGATCCTAAAACAGGAAAAGAGTTCAAGATGATGGAAATGAAAATGACCCGTAAAAAATAACCAAAAGCTTCTTCGATTAAACCCGGATCACAAACATCCGGGTTTTTTATTGCCGCTTTACCTTGACCTGTCTTCCGAAGTATTTATCATCCTTCTTGCCGTCCATATCCCAGTCAACTGTACATTCAAAAGAAGCGGTATCGTTTTTTATACTGAAAGTATATACTGTAGTGTCCGGGGATGGCAACTGTTGCAGCATGGTCAGCTTATCGCCAGCCACCCACCATTTCCCTGAAGGGTCATATACCAATGAATCTTTTAAATTGTAATGGGCCGAGTTCCAGATACTGTCCGCACGAAAGAAACTGCGGATGGGTTTTATCTTCAGCTTTTCTTCCCACTTCGGGCGGTCCACTTCAAAAATTTCGTTTGAATCAGAATTATTCTTTGAGTTGATCTCCACCCGGATGAAAAGATTATTCCACTCGCCGGCCAGTGTTTGATAAGCGGATCTATTTACCTGTTTTTCGCCAGCCTCATTACATGCTACAGTGGCGACCGATATCAGGGAAATAAATATTCTTTTCATTACTTATTTTTTTATTTCAATAAACGAGGGTGCCTGCTCATACTTCCAGGTGTTTGCCAGTGGAATCATCTTTTTTGTTCTGGCATTCATCAGATAAATATCATATACTTTTTTACCCGGTACAGAAATATCCACTGCCATCCACTTGCCATCCGGGGTCCAGTCATGCCAGCCTGCAGCTTTATCGCCACGGGTAATCTGCCACTGTTTTTTACCATCGGCCGTAATGCCATATACTTCGAATTTCCCTTTTTGAAAAGATATATAACTAATAAACTTTCCTTTGTCGTTCCACCGCGGCGGGCCTGCATGGTATTCTCCGGAATTGTTAGTAGTATCGTCCTGGGGATAATAAGTAAGTTGGCGCATCCCGGTCCCGTCTTCATTCATGATGTACAGTTCCGTTTTCATATACCGGTTTCTCCTGTCAGAGCGGTAACGAAAAACAACCTGTTTGCTTTCTGGTAAAAAAAGCGGGTCAACATAATAACCGGCAGTATCATGTGTCAGCTGTTTATAGGAGCCGTTTTCCAGGTTCAGCATGAATAATTGCACACGAACCTCCCTGCCTATCCTTGCCGAAACGATCATCTCCTTGCCATTGCGTGTGTCCATCCAGCTATCCTCCAAAACAAGATCGCTTATTTTCCTTACGTTATTCCCCTGCTGATCCATTTCATATAGCTTATAACAACGTCTGCAGGAAGTATCCCGGTCGCTGATAAAATATATTTTGTCTTTATACGTCCGGTAAACCCAGTCGAGCCCGGCATAGTTGCTTAGATTCTTCTGGTTTTTCCCGTCAGCATCTGTAATGAACACCTCATAGTTTCCATTGGAGGTATCATAATAGACGTTGTAAACGATCCTGTATTTATCTTTCTGCGCAAAACCGGTAAAAAATAATACAGTTAAAAAAATAACAGCATAGATTTTTTTCATACTCCTTTTTCTGTTTCTATTTGATAAAAAGACTGACTTTTCGTTTCCAGTCATTCGTTAGTTGGAGAAGGTTTGTTCCGTCTGTGTTGATGAGATAACTATCATAATGCCTTGCTTCTTTCCTTTTGTATATCGCAAATGAAATAAAAAGAAGTGAGGGTTAATGGCTTTTTCATGCGGGTTAACTTAGCCAGCCTGGTCATAAGCCTGTTTTATCCAGTTGATCAGTTCTTTATTGATCATTTTTTCATCTTCTATCTTAATGCGATGCGTACACATAGCATTCCAGCTGCCCGAGGCTATTACATCCCCTGAAGGCGCCACACCTTTTATATTTAATCCAACATCGAGACGATCTTTAGTGGAAGGCTGTATAAGCGCAAACTGTTTTTTCCTTCTCAGGCTTACGTACGCTTTCTTGGGAGCGATCTCCATATCCTTGCCTAACTTACTAACCTCGGCCATGATCTTATCATACCAGGGTTTCAGATTCTCCTTTCCCTTGTATTGTTCCGTAATCAGGTCATCCGAATTCTCCACTGCACCTGCATGGCTTTGTTTGGCGAAATGCACCACCACGTTGGCATTACCGTGTGTAAACCCATGTTTCTCTTTCAGAAAGTTCACCAGTTCGCCATGTTTGGCCAATCCGCTTTTATTGACGATGGCTATCCATTCATCCATTTTTTTCCCGGTATTCTTCTCAATGTTGGCGATCTGTGTCTGAGTAGCTTTATCAATCGTTTCTGTATTCATAAATTCCTGGTTTGTTTGATGCGGGAAAATTAGCCCATTTCCCATCAGCAGGATTGTAAAAAATTAACCTCTATTGTATCGGGATATAATTCCTGTACCGGCCTTTCTGAGACAGGTAGGCCGATGGATTGATACCAGAAAAAGCCTGAAATTCTTTGATGAAATGGGCCTGGTCATAATACCCGCATTCGTACGCTATAGGCGCCCATTCGATAGATTGCTCCTGCTCCACTTCTCTTATCACCTTCTGAAATTTGGAAATGCGGGCAAACATTTTCGGGGAAAGTCCGGCATATTTTTTAAACAAGGTTATCAGGTGTTTCTGGGTAATGCCGACCTTATGGGTCAGTTGTCCGATGGTCCATATCTGCGGGGAACGCTGTAATTGCTCAATGGCATAATTCACCAGTACATTGGGGTCAAGCCGGTTCTTCCCTTTTTGCAACAAATACTTTTCTACAATACTGAATTTGTCTTCAATCACCGGCGTATTCAGCACCGCATCCCTGATACTTAGTATTTCTGTATTCCACAACAGGTCTGTTTCCACTGTTCTGTCATTCAGCTCGCTGGCTGGCATATTAAAAAAGGGATAAGCTCCGCCCGGCTTGAAATGAACACCGATCATGGAAGAAACAGAAGCATCTATTAATATATACTCTGTCTTCATGCCCGATATCCAGCTTTTTTTATAGGTAGTGTAGGTCTCCCCGGTCTCATTGTGAAAGAGTTTTTTGGGAGTTTCCGTCAGGTCAATCAGCAGGTCCATAGAACCGTCCGGCAGGAACTTTTCCATTTTATGCATTGCCTGGTAGCCTTCATAGTAAAACAAATGCTCTACAAAAAACGACAAAGGAGGGGGTGGTATGTGAATACGGTAGGTCATATTTTCCCATGCACTATCAATCTACAATTTTTTATCAGACCGGCAAAGCTGCCAGGAAATATGTACCGGCCAGGAATAAAAAGACCAGCCCTGTAACTATAATAGGAGGTAAGAATGTAAATTTCACCTGCAACAGGAAGATGATACCGTAAACGATCAGCTGGATCAGCAAAAACCCCTTCCATACTTCCCCGCTGATACCTGTTCGCAAAAAGTACCAGTTCAATATACCACCAAGGATAAATATAAGAGTAAAGCAGGAGCTCACCCCGATAAACAAACTGTAAAAACTCCTTTTGATCCCTGCTCCCATATCTATCTTGTACTTTGTGGTGATCTCCACCAGCTGTTTCTCCATATCATTCCGGGGCTTGGCCGGAGAAATAAAGCTCAGCGAATGAAAAAGTGCGGTCAGTAGTTGAGCGATGATCGTTCCCAATATCCAGAATGAAAAACCCGAAAGCATATGTGTTGGTTTTGTTGTTTTACATTAAAAACTCAGTATCCGGAAAAACTCCGTCCATGGCCCTATCTCTTCTTTATACTGTTTAGCCATTACCCTTGTTATTTGTGCAATATGCGTCAGGTCGTGAACAACCCAGGTGGACAATAATTGCCTCAATGAAACCGGCCCTAAAACGGGATGAATTCCTTTCTTATCCAGATCGCCTTCTGAAAATCTCAACGACCGGAACCAGGTCATGTTATCTTTTCTCAGCTGTTCAAACTCATCTAATAGTTGCCGCAGGCTTTTTCCTTTACTTATTTCATTTTGCGCAAACCTGTCAAAAGGTTCGAATGACTTCAACTCACCATAGCCGATTATCATGTTAGTTCGTATCCGCCAATCCGTTTTCTCCCCGTGTATCAAATGTCCGACTACATCATAAGGCGAAAAGGTCTCAGGGCCTTCATTATTCATGATCCATGCATCACTGAGGCCGGCAAGCAATGTTTGCAACACTGCGGGCGTCCGCTCCAGTATTTCGCATGATCTGTTCAGGTCAAAGTTCATCGGGGAAATTTTTCTTCAAGAAATTTCTTCAATCCTATCAATACGCCGGGCCAGGCTTCTTTTACTGCATCATAATACCAATCCCAGTCAGTACCGGTAGTTTCAGGATACGGTCCTTGTGTAACCTGCAATCGACAACCTCCGTTACTTTCCTGTGCATTTATCGACAACTCCTGCGGACCAAGAAATGGCCGCTCCGTATTCAGGTAAATATATTTTTCGATATGCAATATCGTTGATGGATCATACTCTTTGACGATACCTGTTGAAACATACCTGATACCTTGCTCACTAACGGCCCATGCAAGGGTATATATACCGCCGGTCTTCAGTTCTATCAGGCTTTTTTCAACTCCCCACCAACCTTTTAGCAATATTGGATCGGTAAATGCGAGTATTGCTTTTCCGGAAGGAACAGCGATCTCTATATGCGACTCAACAATCCTCACTTCTTCTTTGCAGTTTTTTTAACTGGTTTTTTTGAAGACCGGGCAAACTTATTAAACGCCAGGCCTAACTGTATCCAATAGTCAAGCTGCTTTTTTGTTTTAAGGACATTTTCGTCAACAAATACAAACCCTCTCATTACCTTTCCGGTAAAATTCATCGGCTCACAGCCCTTTTTTTCAATTACCTCATCATATAGAGCAGGGTCCAGCCTTACCATGATCCTGTCTTCATGCACCCCCACACACATCTTGTCGTTGACCATAAAACAAAGCCCGGCAAACATTTTCTTCTCTTCGACCTTTTTATGTGTTTCCGCTATAATTTCTCTTATCCGGCCGGCCAATTTTTCACTGTAACCCATATGGAAGTTTTTAAACAGGAATACTGTGCAGGCCGATACGGTTACCTTCGGTATCAATGATCACGGCCATGAATCCATAATCAGGAGATATCTCGGTTTTTGGCAGCATGATCTTACCACCTGCTTTTTCTACTTTGTCCAGTACCTGTTGAACATCAGGGTTACCATTCAGGTAGATCAGCGGTCCATCAGTTGCTGATGGTTTATGAAAGCCGCCGCTATCCACTATCGCCCCGCCTATATCCGTCATCTGGTCCTCCACCGGGAACATACGCATTTTGATATTCGGCATATCCATGGGTATAAGTGATATACCAAGGATGGCTTCATAAAATATTGTGGCCCTTGCCAGGTCGGTGGCCGGTATCTCAAACCAGCTGATTGCACTTTTCATGTTTTGATTTTTATTGACTGATAAATAATTGCTGATTACAGGCACTCTCCTTAACGGAAGCTTTCCATACAGACATACCACCGGACATATTGGTCACTTTGGTAAATCCTTTTTGCGACAGCATATAACTGGCTCTCGGACTACGATGGCTGTGAGAGCAATAAACAACGATCTGTTTATCCTTCCATGCCTGCAATTCTCCTATCCTCGCTTCCAGGTCCTGGATCGGTATATTGACCGCATTATTCAGCCGACCATATTTCTGTTCGGCTTTTCCATTAAACTCGGCAGGGGTTCTCACGTCAAGCAACAGAACATTGGCTCTACCTTCTTTATTAACAAAAGAACATAGTCCGTCCGGCGAAACATCCGTATGTTTTACTGACGATTTCCTGACCAGTTCCATATTACATTGCGAACAGGTGCCGGGCGATGTATGTGATACCGTATCACAGGATGAACCGCAGGGGAGACAAACATAAATTTCTCCTTTTTCACCGGCAGTTTTTTTGTCAATGCACTTTCCTGATGAAAAGAATACAAGAGACAGGGCTATCATCCCTGTGAAAAGCAGCTTTTTCATACCTGATGCTTATTGATTAATGTCTTTCCCTTCTTTCAGCTTCGCTATTTGTCCTTCCAGTGTTTTTTTGGCGTTATCATTCGGCGCCTGAGCCATGGCCTTTTCTGCAGCTGCTATCGCTTTCTTATAATCACCTTTTGCTGAATAACCAAACATCAGCCCGTTGTTTGCAGCAAAGACATCCCCATATTTTTTCTGATTTGCCAGGAAAACTTCCAACGCTTTATCCGGTCTTTTCTGCGTGATCAATATCCTTCCATAGGCAGTATACTGATTGACATTGGCCATAGTGAGTGCATCGTTCATTACTGAGTCAGCCTGTGACAGGCGATTTAGTTTTTCATAGCCCGTGGCCAGGTTCCGCAGGCTCACATAACTTCTTTGACCCTGGAAGCCCGTAACTGCTCTTTGGGCCCACCCTAAAGCTTCTTCAAGATTAATATTCTTATTAAAGCAAAATGAAGACGCCTGCATCATGTTGTTGCTGTTAAACCCTTTCTGGCTGGTGACCTGTTCCCTTAACCTGGCAAGAACAATATTATCTACATCCACTTCTACTTTAAAAGGTATGGAAACCCTTTCCCACTGCATAGCAATGATGCAGCTCTTTTCCTTATGATCAACGAATTCATATTTCAGCCACTCCACACTTTTGTCCAGTACCTGAGGTTTTACATTCACACGAAGCACATCATCTTCCTCTTTATAATAGAAGCTGCCCCAGGCATCGGTTTCCCGGGAGAATATCAGCGTAACATTATCAGTAGCCATAGCCATGAACAATGCATAGGTTCCCGCTTTCAGATCTTTGCCTTCTATTTTCACATCATGTTCAAAACTGACCGTGGTGGCTTCGTTGGCGCCAGCCCGCCAGGGGCTGGTTGGTTTGCCCGTAATAAAATTGGTTGTGCTGAAGCCATAGCTCACCAGGTTGCCGTCTCCATATACCTTTCCTTCTCTTTTATTCACATCGGGCCGGGAATATCTGATCGTTATATCAGTAATACCTATTTCTTCGGTGACCCTTGCCCGTGGATTGCCGCCGCTCGGTGGTATATCCATTTGTGCATACGAACAAACCGAGAACAGGGATACGATAACAGCAAGAGTAATTCTATTCATAAATATGCATTTGTTGTGATGAGCTATTTTGATGGTGGGGCAGGGGGCAGATCGGTATTCCAGATCTCGCGGTAGAGTTTCCATTTTCCATCCTCCTGCTTCCAGAGGGCAATAAACTTTCCCTTATCCACGCTACCACCTTTTCCATCTGGGAAATTATACGTGCCTTCTTCTACAACCAGTTCTGCATTTCCATAAAAATTCCCTTCCGGAAGTTCGATTACTGCCTCCGTATTGGTTCCCCCGCTATAAAAGAAATTCCGGATAGCTTCACGGCCCTTCACTGCGGGCAGGGCGGGGCAATACACTTCCGCATCCCGGCAATATCTTTCAGCATAAAAAGCGGTATCGTTGGTCGTAAACCGCCGGCCATAATTTTTGTTCATTTCCAAAATATGACTTTTGGCTACATTAATATCAAACGCATTTTCTCCTGTACTTTCTTTTGGCTCATGCACGCCGCAGGAAATAAAAAAAACTACTATAACGGAGGATAACAAATGCTTCATGATGTAAAGTTTTAGCTATTCAAATTATGCTTTTAATATCAACCACATGAATTGCTGTATAAGTTATTTACAGATCGCTGAAAAAAGTTTTTCCGCTGCTTCCAGTGCGTTAAAGTTCCCGTCCGCCCTGTTTACCGCCGTAGCCGTTCCCCTCATGGTAAAATACCTGAACCGGTGTTCTGATCTAAGGATAAGTCCTCCGCTTGCTTTATTGCCATAAAAATCCCAGTTGTACGAAACATGCTTATTGTAAACAGCCGGTGCGATGCGCAGGTCCGTACTGACATGGTACCGCAGCCATGAATTCTTTTTTTGCACTTCCAGTATCCTGCAACTATAACCAAGCACTTTCTCTTCCGTATCATAAAGCTTGTATGCAATGACAGAATCCGTAACGACACTGTAATCTTCGCATTCATATTTATCTTCTGAATTATTCCGGGAAAGACACTTGTTTTCCTTGCCGGAGTAATAGTACGTTACCGTGTCGCTGTTGATAAAAAGACTTTGATAACCGGATGTATCATACCTGAAAATACTTTTTGCCGGTCTTGTTTTTGTCAGCGAATCTATGTTCATTGAATCGCTGCTGTAAGCGTAGCTGTATTCGATCGTTCCTGAAAAGAATTTACTGCTCACCTTCTCTTTGCAGGCATACTGGAATATCACCGCCAGAAAAACAGGTATAAGCGTCGTTAGTCTCATCATTTCTTTCTTCTGTACTCCAGGTCATACTCGGTTGTCCAGGTCTTGCCGTCATCATCGCTTCGCTCTCCAAACTGGCGGACCTTATCGTTACTGAGCTTAGTAAAAGTAAGCCTTCGCTTGAATATCTTTCCCCTTTGCCCGGTTACCTTGTCGGCATAAAAAACGATCTTCTCATTACTCCCTTCTCCTCTCAGGTATTCTGTGGTATTGCCGGTATTATCTGTCCATGTCTGCTGCCACTGTTTAGTGGCGGCGTTGTAAGAGTTAAAACTTTTACCGGTATAGGTCAGGCCATTTTGCTTGCCGGCGCTGGTCCATTCTTCCAGTACTACGCAACTGTCCAATATAATACTGATCTTGCTGTCGCCTGCTTTGTTACCTTTAAGCCCATACGCTTCCCATTCACCTACCCAGAAATCAAACTGGCGGTAGACGGGGCTGCTACAGGGGAGCTGAGAAAAAGATCCGTAGGCGAGCAGTACAGCAGAAAGAATGAAAATCATCTTTTTCATAACAGTAGTTTGCTGCAAGACAAGCCAATGCCTCTGTATGCTGTTACTTTTATCATTGATTATCGCCACACACCTATTATAGCGCCCATCAATGTAAGAGCCACCACGCTATAAAAGCCATTGATCAGTATCAGCCGCCATGTCTTTTGTTCAAACAGGCTATGAATGGCAATGGCACAAAATGTCCAGATACCGGCGAGAAAGCCAGCTAATGCTCCCCAGGTCATGTCCGTTTTGATACCACAGCCCTCCGGGCAGGTGGCTGGAGGATCAATCAGAAACATTCCAAGATTAGCAGCCATCAGCAAAGAGAAGATAAATGTCCACCCGAATATTTTCCCTTTGTTCCCTTTCCTGACATCTTCCTCAGTCAGGCCATTGTCTTTCATCCACGCTTTGCCGAACAAACCCGGTGAATACCATATACCACCCACCACAAATGATGAAATGCCGGCTACCAATACCGCCAGCCAGTTGATCGTACCCATGTCCATAAACAATCAATTTTATTGATAGAAGAAAGTTGTTTATCTAAACTATTGTCTAATTTTTACCCCACAATCAAAATGCGAACCGGCGTGGAAAAGAGAGGGATGAACATACCAAACAAGGCGACGAAGAGTGATGCGGAATTCCGGCTGAATGACATCGGCTTCCGACTGATATTGATACCCTTCTTTGGCATTGCCATCCCGCTGGTCACCGGTATGATCAATAGCCGGAATTTTTCTCACTGGCAGGTTAAACTGAGCTTTCTTTATACGATCCTGATCGCTTTTGTAATATGGGAAGGCAACCGGTTCCTGTATCTTTCACTACGAAGTTATTTTGACTGGATCAACAAACCGGTCCATAAGATCGCAGTGATGATCCTTTCTATCATCTTTTACACCGTTCCGGTCAGCGTGTTATTACTCGTAGGCTGGTATAAAATTTTTTCCGGACAATCTGCAAACTGGAATATCGTTACGAATTCTACATTGATCATTCTGATCGCTGTCATTTTCATCACCCATATATACGAAACCGTTTTCCTGGTCAAAGAATCAGAAAATGAAATGATACGTAATGAACAACTGGAAAGAGCCAAAGCAGAAGCTGAACTGGAGGCATTGAAAAACCAGATCGATCCTCACTTCATTTTCAATTCACTCAATACGCTCAGCCACCTGATAGAAGAAAAGCCGGAAAAAGCAAAACAATTCAATGATAATCTCGCAGACGTCTACCGGTATATTCTGCAAAACAAAGCAAGGAGCCTGGTGCTGCTGCGGGAAGAGGTGGGGTTTTTGAACAGTTATTTTATGTTGCTCAGGATACGTTTTGATAAGGCTATGCAGCTGCAAATGAATATTCCCGAAGATGCTTTGGACCAGTATCTCGTACCGCCTATTTCATTGCAGATACTGGCTGAGAACGCTATTAAGCATAATGAGTTTTCAGAAGCTATACCCTTATTGCTGAAAATCGAAATACTGAGCGAACAACTCATGGTACATAACCGCGTAAGAAAAAAGATTCTGAGAAAAGAGTCGTCAAGGATCGGTCTGCAGAACCTGAAAGAAAGGTACAGGCTGACAACCAATAGGGAGATCATTATCAGGGAAGAAGAGCAGGGCTTTACTGTTATTTTACCTGTATTGAAAATAGATTGAACATGAAAGTTATTATTATTGAAGACGAAAAACCTGCTGCGGAAAAACTGCAGAAAGCCCTGCAGAAAGCCGGCCCGGCTATTGAAGTGGTGGCTGTTTTGAACAGCATCAAATCTGCAGTTGACTGGCTGCAGCAAAACCCGATGCCCGAGTTGCTCTTCATGGATATTGAGTTAGGCGATGGTCTTTCCTTTAAAATATTTGACAAGATCAATATCAGCAGTCCTGTTATTTTCTGCACCGCCTTTGACGAATATTGGCAGGAAGCCTTTGAACATAGCAGTATTGATTATTTATTAAAACCCGTCAAACAGGATAAACTGGAGGCTGCCTTAAATAAATACGATAAACTAAAACAGCATTTTGCAATCAGTCTTCAACAGTTGCAGCAATGGAGGCAGGCACCGGCAGGTAATGGATATAAAAAACGTTTTCTGGTCAAGCGGGGAGCTGACTATATCAGCATCAAAACAGAAGACATTGCTTACTTCTATGCCACACATAAACTGATCTGCCTGGTGGATAATAAAGGACAAAAATTCATTCTTGACCAGTCATTGGCAGATATAGAAAAACAACTGGACCCGGCGCAATTCTATCGTATCAACAGGAAGTACCTCGTTCACCTAAGTGCCATCAAAAAGATAAAAAGTTATCCGAAAAGCAAGCTGCAACTGGATATAGAGCCGCCTGTCAGTGAAGACGTCGTGATCAGCCAGGAGAATGTAGCGGCTTTTAAAGAATGGATGGGGCAATAAAAAACCCGTTGCCCTGTTAAAGCACAACGGGTGGGTACATTGGGTGAAAACTGGCTTAATTGTTTCCACCACCGCCACCCTGACGCTGTGGTCTCGTGGACGGTTCAATCTTTTCTTTCCATTCTTTGAACTGCTCTTCTGTTAATACTTTTTTCAGTTTATCATCCCTGTCTGCCTGTAATTTTTGCATTTCAGCACGCATAGCTTCCCGGTCGCCGCCACCCCCGGCCATCAGTTCTTCTCTTTTAGCATCCTGTGCTTTGTAAGCTTTCGTGAAAATAGAATCTACTTCTGCTTTTTTGGCCGCATCTAATTTGAATGCTTCAAATTTCTCCATCACCGCTTTTACCCTTTCCTCCACAGTACGGCGCTGAAAACCGCCACCCTGTGCGTTGACAGCTATTGACGCGGTAAATACCATTGCTGCAAATACGAGAACCAGTTTTTTCATGTAACAGTGTTTTATCGTTATTGAGATGTTTGATGATTTATTTTTTTTCTTCTTTCTTTTGATCGCCTTTGGGAGATTTGCCCATTTTTCTCATTAAGCGCTGTACCAATGAATCATATTTAACACGCTGTTCAGGCGTACACAGTGCCCGTATCTTTTTGAAATTACTGAACGCTTGCAGGTCTATTGCTTTTTGTCTTTGTGCCACCACCTCTGCCTGTTTGGTGATCACAGAATCTGTGACCGTCTCATCACTAAGCAGTTTGAAAAGGCTGTCCTTGCTTTTGCGTATGTTCTCAAACATTGGCTTTATTTTTTTCCAATGCTCATCATTCAATTCTTTGTATTGGGCTATCTGCTGGTCACTAAAACCAACATCTTTCTGAAGCGCATTTATCATCCAGTTCTGCCGGTTGTTATTATCCGGCTTCTGTGGCGGCTTCTTAAACCACAGGAAATAGCCGAGTACTCCTATATTGGTGAGCAACAGTGTGATGATAATAAAGACAAGCGATCTGTTTTTTGACGTGCTCATTATGGCTCTATGTTTTCGTAATCGTAATTGCTATTGGAAGCCGTAAGGGCATATTCTTCTACCAGCATAGCGTTCTGGAAGTTCGCAGAAGATTGATCGGCTGTTGTGGTGGTATCCTTTTCAAAAAGGATATACGCATTTACGCAAAGCACCAGGAACAAACCGGCAAAAGCAATGACAGGCCGGGCGATCAGTGAGCCCGCCGTCTCCCATACATTGTGTTGCTCCCTTTCTAACCTTGCTTTGACACGGGTAAAGAGAAAGGGCACCGGCTCAGCTCTTTGGATACCTTCTAAGCTTTCCAGGGCCTCATTGACTTTCTTTTCCATATCGGGTCGTTTGTTCATAACCTCAATTTTAGACGTTTACAGGCGTTAAAACTTGTGCTATTTTCCCCTGTTATAATAGTCTTCTAATTTCTTTCTCAAATTGTTTTTGGCCCTATGCATTAGTGATTCAACAGATGAGACCGTTGTTTTCATCACCTCGCTTACTTCCTGATAACTAAGCCCTTCTACCTTATTCAGGGTAAAAGCCACCCGCTGGTTCTCCGGCAAATCAGCGATTGCCTTGAACAATATAGCGGCATTTTCTTTACTATCCAACGTTACCCCGGGGTGATTAAAGTCAGGCGGGTTGACCACTACCTCATTCTGATCCCCAAAAAGGCTACGGACAAAGCCAAACCGTTTTTTCCGCTTTTTCTTCCGCTCATGGTCCAGCGATTTGGTGACCGTGATCCGGTACAGCCAGGTAGAAAACTTGGATTCTCCTTTAAAAGAACTGATGGACTGATATACCTGCACAAAAACCTCCTGTGTAATATCTTCTGCATCTTCCGCATTTTGTACGATGCCCAGTGCCGTATTGTAAACCATATTTTGCCAGGTGTCAACAATGGTTTTAAAAGCGGCCTCATCACCCTGCTTTAATCGTTCTACCAAAATTCTTTCATCCAATCGCCTGTGTTTTTTCCTGAAACGATATTACGCAAAATCCTGTCTCTGTTTTGCGGGGCAATGTTAATAAAAGAACTTGATTTTAGAACATCGGCATCCTGTCCCGGTTATCCCTCCGCTGGCTGGTATTGGGCGTTCCAAAGTTTTTCAGGCTATAGGAAAAGGTGAGCATGAAATACTGCTGCAGCACCCGGCTTTGAGAATCCACTATGGTGGTTTCTGTCACCGATCTCACAATACTCTGGTTCTGCTTCAGCAGGTCAAACACGGACAACTTCAGCTCTGCCTGTTTTTTCTTCAGGAATTTTTTACCTACCCCGGCATTCCACAGCCAGAAACTCTGGTTGAACCCATCGCTCATACCGGTATATGACTGGTTACTGATGTCATTCTGCAGGAACCATCCGTTCTTTGATAATATATTAAACTGAATACCGGCTGCCTGGTTAATGTATTTGGTAACCTCACTGCCCTCGATCGAACTTTTCGCTGTATTAAAGTTGGCATTATAAGAAAGGTTAAAATCAACATACTCGCTGATATTACTGGCGATCACGATACCGGTATTGTACGTATAATTATCCGTCATGCTGGTGACATAGTTCAGCAATGCCGGCAGCTTCGAATAAGAAAACCCGGTGCTCAGGTTAAGATTCGATTTGATGAATTTAACAGGCTGACTGAAAGTGAGAAAGGAACGAAAGCTTTTATACCCGTCCATGTTCACCGGTTTGGTCAGTTGCGAGCCTTTGTTCAGAACGATACCCTGCTGGATCACCGAATCGGCCGTGGCAATATAGGTAGCACTGGAAATATAATTCTGTTGTGCATTCAAAAAGACATTGGCAAACAGGCTTTGCCCTTTTTGTGTATTAGTAAAAGTATAGCGGGCAGAAAAGAAGTGGTTGTAAGACTGTTTCAGGCCTGGATTACCCATGCTCAAACGTAAAAGGTTACTGTTATTGACTACATCCTGCAATTGTGTAACGCTGGGAAAATTGGTGCTGGCCCTATAGAATATCCTGAAACTGCTGCGGGGCGAAACTTTACGGCTCCATTGCAAATTAGGCAGCAGGTTGGTGAATGACTGGTCAACGGTGGAAATAGTAGGATAGATCCTGTCGCTTTCCAATGTGGAATGCTGGAGGCTGACCCCCATAGAAAATTGATTATCCCGGCTTACTCCAAGACGGTATGTGATACCCCCGTTATGCGTAGTTGTGGTGTTCTCAAACTTATTGGACAATGTGGGAAGAAATTCAGAGTATTTCTCGCCGGCAGCATCATATTCAAATGTTTGCTGGTCGGCTTCATTCTTCGAATAGGATGGCTGATAGCTGATCTGCAATTGCCCTTTTTGCCCTATCGGCTCGGTATAGGATATATTACCTGATAAAGTGTACCCATTGGTCGGGTTATCTACATACTGATCCTGGGTAGAATCAACCGGTAGGCCGCTTTTGAATGTCCGGCTGTTGGAGAAAACAAAGGATTCCCCGTTATTCTTATTCAATGCCTGGCTGAAACCGACAGAAAAGGTTCTCCTACGGTTATTTTTAAAAGAGTGACGATAAAGTATATTGTTTCTAAGATTATATCCCTTACGTGTTACATCCGTAGTGCTTACCTGTGTATTGACCGTATCAATACCATCCAGGGTGTTCAGGAATGATTGAGAGAAGGTCTCATTATTCTGAAAATTGAGACTTGGGGAAACAATGATAGAATTGAAAGAATCTATCTTGTACTCCAGGCGCATATTGATACGATGGTTATAGTTCTTGCTTTTGGAAAGACTGCCATCGGTGGCCACCCGGCTGGTCCCGATCGTTTGTGTGGTGGAAGAATTATCGTTTACATTATTACTGTTGTTGAAAAAATAACTACCCTGTACATCTACCTGTTTTCCCCATTTATCAGAGAAGTTAATACCTATAGCATTCGTGGTGCTGATGCCGCTTTGCTGGCCTACAGTAAAACTTTCACCACCGCCAAAACCACCGAATCCGCCGCCGCCACCCCCACGGCCACCACCGCCACGATTGCCGCCACCGCCAAAGTTACCGCCGCCCCGATTGCTACCGCTGCTGGTAACACCTAACAGATCCTGTGAGGCAAAATTCTGCTGATTGATATTATTGAAATTGCCAACCAGCGATATCCTCCTGTCGCCTTTAAAAAAGCTGACGTTACCGCCGCCGGCATATCTTTCATTCGTTCCTGCTCCGGCATATACGCGGCCGAACTGGCCATTCTTGATACCTGACTTGGTTACGATATTGATCGCTTTTTGTGAATTGCCGTCATCAAACCCGGTGAATTGCGCCTGGTCGCTTAACCTGTCAAACACCTGTATCTTATCTACTATATCTGAAGGGAGATTACGCAAGGCTGCTGTAGCATCATCACCAAAAAAGTCCCGGCCGTCAATCGTTATTTTTCTTACCTGTTCCCCCTGAGCCGTCACTGTTCCATCTTTTTCTACTGTAATACCCGGCATCTTTTTGATCAGGTCTTCAGTGGTAGCATCAGGATTTACTTTGTACTGGCTGGCATTGAACTGTGTCGTGTCTCCTTTCTGCTGTGTTGGTGGTGTTTTGGAAACTACGGTCACCCCGCTCATTTCTTTGGTTGTTTTAGGAACCAGGACAGTGCCCAGATCCGCTGATGGAAGAGAATCTGTCAGCGTCAGTATCTGCCGGTAGTTCTCGTATCCTATAAAGCTTACCCTCATGGCAAAAGAACCCCTGGTCACATTATCAAACTGGAACTGTCCTTGACTGTCTGCTACCGTATTGTAAATAATGGTTGAGTCTTTTACCCCTTTTAGCTGAAGGGTTGCTCCCGCCAGCGGTTTATTATCAACAAGATCTGCCAGTTTTCCTTTAACTGTTTGAGCATTAGTGATAATGGCCGTACTTACGGTAAACAAAAACAACAGCGGGAGATACTTCATAGAAAAATATTACGCCTATAAGACGCCTAAAGCAGGGACAACCTTCGGAGTATAAAAAGCGGCATGGCTTTGTCCGGTTGGAATCATTGCAGATAGTCCTGGTACCTTACAAAAGTTTTAATAATCAACGATCTCCATTTCCCCGAACTCAAGTATCTTGCATCCCCTAACATTCAAAATTTATATGGAGTACAGTAAACTTGTAGCCGTGACCGGTCTTCCCGGTTTGTATGAACTGATCAACAGCAAGAATGACGGCGCTATTGTCCGCTCATTGGAAGATAACAGTACCAAATTCGCATCTTCCCGTATTCATAATTTCTCTCACCTGGAGAGTATCGAAGTATATACCACCGGGGACAATGTTAACCTCGTGGAAATATTTTATGGCATGGATAAAGCCGGCGGATCTTTGCCGGATACCAAAGACAACGCAGCGGTAAAGAAGTATTTTGAGAAGGCTTATTCCGACCTGGATTTTGAGAGGGTGTATCCTAGCGACCTGAAAAAGATGATAAAATGGTACGAGGTACTAAAGAAAAATAATATCGAGATCAAGCTGACAGAGATCCCTGAAGAAGAAGAGCAGCCGGAGATAGCGGAAGTAAAAGAGCCCGTCAAAGAAAAACCGGCCAAAAAGAAAGAAGAAGAAGCCCCGAAAAAGAAAGAGGCAAAAGCTGAAGAAAAGCCGGTGAAAAAGGCCGCTAAGAAGGAAACCAAAGAAGAAGAGAAGCCGGCTAAGAAAACGGCCAAAAAGAAAGAAGAAGAAACCCCGAAAAAGAAACCTGCTGCCAAGAAAAAGTAAATAACAACAGCCTGTTAAAAGCTGCAAGCTTCAGGTAGCTGATGTTTGCAGCTTTTATATTTAAACCATAAGACTATGAGCTATAGCGCCGATATTAAAAAACTTCCCCGTCATTTCTTACCGGTTGATTTCGCCGTAAAAGACTGGGAAAGCCTGGAACCTTTTTTTAAAAATTTAACCGAACGGACCATCGCCTCCCGGCCCGGTCTTGAGCAATGGCTTAAGGACTCCAGCGAACTGGAAGCAGCTATCAGCGAAGATGCCTGCTGGCGGCAGATCAAAATGACCTGCGATACAGAGAATAAAGAACTGGAAGAGGCTTTCAACTTCTTTATGATGGAGATACAGCCGAAGGTGCAGCCCTATGCAGATTTTCTTAACCGCAAACTGGTAGAATGTCCTCTTACCAAAGAACTGGACCAAAAGAAATTCTTTACGTACCTGCGGAACGTAAAAAAGAATATTGACCTTTTCCGGGAAGTCAATATCCCGATACAGGCAGAAATGAATGTAGAAGCACAGCACTTCGGCATGATCTCCGGCAAGATGACGGTAACCGTGAATGGCCAGGAATATACACTGCAGCAAGCCGCTAAATTTCTTGAAGATCCTGACAGGAAACTGCGGGAAGAGGTGTACCGCAAAATTGCTGAACGAAGACTGCAGGACAAAGAAAAACTAAACGATCTTTATTCTTCGCTGTTGAAAAAGCGGCACCAGATCGCATCAAATACCGGTTTTAGCAATTACCGGGATTTCCGATTTGCAGAACTTGGCCGTTTTGATTATACCAAAGAAGACTGTTACCAGTTTCATGAAGCAGTAAAGCTGCATGTAATGCCATTAGTGAACCAGCTTTATGAAGAAAAAAGGAAGAAGCTAGGACTGGATACATTACGTCCCTGGGATATAGATGCAGAACCCGACGGCATACAGCCACTTCGTCCTTTTAAAACAGGGGAGGAACTGATCGAAAAGACCATTCGTTGTTTCAATGAACTGAAGCCTTTCTTTGGCGATTGCCTGAAAAAAATGAAGAGCATGGGTCATCTTGATCTGGAGAGCCGGAAAGGCAAAGCCCCGGGCGGGTATAATTGTCCCCTGGCAGAAACAGGCGCTCCTTTCATCTTCATGAATGCTGCCGGCCAGTTGGATGATGTAACCACCATGGTACATGAAGGTGGTCATGCTATTCATTCATTCCTGACGCATGACGAAGAACTGAACGGCTTTAAAGAATATCCAACAGAGATCGCGGAGGTGGCTAGTATGTCTATGGAGCTATTCACTATGGACCACTGGAAAGTATTCTTTGAAGATGATGAAGAATTATTGCGTGCCAAAGAACAGCAACTGGAGAGGGTGATCACTATTTTTCCCTGGATCGCCACGATAGATAAATTCCAGCACTGGGTGTATGAAAACCCGCAACACAACCTGGAAGAAAGAGGAGACAAATGGATGTCCATACTCAATGAATTCAGTTCTGCAGCAGTTGATTTTTCAGGATTGGATGAATACCGCCGGTATGGCTGGCAGAGACAGCTTCACTTGTTTGAAGTGCCTTTTTATTATATTGAATATGGTATTGCCCAACTGGGTGCGATCGGTCTATGGCAGCAATATAAAAAAGGACCCGATGCTGCAATTAATAATTATATGACTGCGTTAGACCTCGGTGGAACCCGCACCCTGCCGGAATTGTTTCAGTCAGCGGGATTAAGATTTGATTTGTCCCCCGTACACATCAGCGGGCTGATGCAGTTCGTAAAACAAGAACTCGATGCGTTCAAGAAATAATACAAAAAATACCCGCTAAATGGTATGCCCTTAATTCTTAAAATTCAAATCGGCCGCCTATATTTGAATCCCGAAAAACGATATAAGAACTGACGCTGAAAACGGCAGTTTTAACATAGCTACTAATCAGAGCCTTAACCTAAGTCCTGGTGTTTCTACACAAGGGCTTTCTTTTTTACCGGCTGCAGGTCTTGCAAGTGCCTTCCACCACTACTTCGATATGAGAAGAAAGGTAGCCCTTGGGTAATTTGATATCTGGCGTTACTACATCGTCAAGGCAATAAGTATTGCCGCAGCGGGTGCATTGGAAATGGATATGGTGATCGTGGTGATGGCCTCCGGAACAATCATCTTTACAAAGGGCATATCGTATGGAGTTGTCGGCAGTAGGAATAGCATGAATGATCCCCTTTTCCACAAAGGTCTGCAACGTCCGGTACACCGTCACCCGGTCAAATCTTTCCCCGGCTCTTTTCTCAATGTCACCGTGTGCCAGGGCTCCTTTCTGCTTCAGAAAAAGGCTTAATATCTTCTCCCGGCTGCCGGTCACACTCAGGCTATTTTTCTTCAGAATTTCTTTTATCGCTTCACTCATATCCGGGTTTTTATCCGATAACAAAATTCACTCCTTAAGCAATTTTTTAATGTCCCGCATCATCAAACTCACTTCACTGGGTTTCAGCCCATCATAAATTTTTCTGACATCGCCGTTCTTATCCACCAGCGCCCAGAACTGGGTGTGCAAAAAGTCATCTTTAATATCCTTCACATTATTGTTCGGGTCATCTATCGCATAGCTGATACGGGCAGTTTGATAAAGACTGTCTTTTCTCCCTGTCAGGAATATCCAGTTGGCCTGATTGACCCCCATGGAGTCTGCATATTTTTGTAATACCGGCACAGAATCAATTTCAGGTGTACTTGAATGAGAAACGATAAGAAAGCTCTTCTCCTCCCTGAACTCATCAAACACTTTCCTCATATTGTTATTCATGACCGGGCAGATGCTTTTGCAGGTGGTAAAGAAATATTCTGCCACATACACTTTCCCGGCCACGTCTTTCTCAGTGAATGATTGTCCATACTGGTTGGTAAAAGAAAAGGGCCTGACATAACTGATCGGCGGGGTCCTTTTTTTAGCCAGGTCAGGAACCAGGGCCATTAATACGAAATAAAAACAGACGACCAGTACGGTAAAGAAGCCGATATATATCCAGTTTTTCCTGCTCATTTGATGGCAAAGTTACAGGATAAAAAGACCTGTTCAACATTTTGCAACAATGTTGCTTTTTCGTATTTTCGCCCCTTCATGAGATCCAAAATAAACTGGGACGCTCTAGGGATCACAGCTTCATTGGCCTGTGCCATCCATTGCGCCTTGTTACCATTATTCCTTACCAGCCTTCCGCTTTTTGGCGTCAACATCATCCACAATGTTTTTTTTGAAGCAGGAATGGTCGTACTGGCGGTTGGCATTGGCAGTTATTCTTTTTACCATGGTTACAGGCGGCACCATCATAGTTTTATCCCATTCATCCTGTTTGCAACCGGCATTCTTTTGCTGGTACTGAAACTCTTTTTTATTCATTACGAAACCTGGCTGCTGATCCCGGCCGTGCTATTGATCGTAACAGCGCATGTACTCAACTTTCGCTTTTGCCGTGTTCACAACCATGCCCATTCTGACGATTGTGCGCATTGATCATTCCTAAGAACGTATTTTGCAATATGGAAAAACTATTGTTGCTTCCTTTACTGCTACTGGTCATGCAGCTTTCAGCCCAGTCTAAGAACGAGACAGCCATTCGACAAAGCCTGAACGAACAAATTGCCTGTTGGAACCGCGGAGACCTGGAAAGTTTCATGAAGACCTATTGGCAAAACGATTCCTTACTGTTCATTGGTAAAAGTGGCATTACGTATGGATGGAAAAATACATTAAAGAATTATCAGAAAGGATATCCGGATACTGCTGCCATGGGAAAACTGAGTTTCACCATTCTGCATACAAAAAGAATATCGGCTGCCTATTATCATGTTACCGGTAAGTGGCATTTACAAAGAAGTATCGGCAACCTTGAAGGGCATTTTACCCTGCTGTTCCGGAAAATAAAACGCAAATGGCTGATCGTTGCCGACCATAGCAGCTAATTGGCCTGGGGCTGGTAGCGCTGTTGCAAGCGGCTGAAGATAAAATAAGAAACAGTTAATCCTACAGAAGAAAAGAGAATATCATTGTAGTCAAACGTCCTCCCAAAAAAAGGGATGAGCTGCAGGTATTCATTGACGATAAGCATTCCAAACCCCAGCATACATACCAGCCTGAGATCATATACAGATCGTATCCTGAAAACTCTTGCCAACCAGTAATTTCTTCCGCTAAATAGCCAGTAGGCGCCAAAGGGGATCAGGAAAGAACCAAACAGGTTAGGAGCAATACCAAGAAAGAACCTGGCCGGGTCTTCAAACAAATGAAAAGGCCGGATGAGAAACTTAATGGTCCAGATGATCAGGGTACCGATGATCAGCATAAGTTTGCTTGCCTGCTTCAATTCCATACGGGTAAATATATGTTTTCAAAATAAACTATTTCAGCGAGGCATGAATACGTGCAAGTGGGTATTTTCTTAAAATAGAACAAAAGTTGTGCATTACCGGTTCCATAACCTGTACAGGTAGCGCATCAGCAGGACCATTGTGGCCACAAATAGCAGATAGAAAAGTATAATGTAAATGACGGATATATCAGACCTGTATGCAAGACCATAATAGAGCCCGAGTGTCAGCATGGTCAATAACCATAATAAGCCGGTACAAACAGAATAAAGAATTTTTTTGAAAAACTGTTTGATCTCCGGGTCCCATCCCTGTGACATAGCAATATCTTTTAAACCCGCAAGGTACAACAAACGGGAAGGCTTCTGAATCAGCGGACAAGGATGCTTTTAAAGGCCAGTGAATCTCCCTTGAATACATTAAAGTCAACTTTCGGGATAATACCGCTCACTCTTCCCTGATCATTATGTTGCCAGAATATCCAGTCACGCTTGATGCGGGGTTGCCCGGGTTCGTAATAGTGAGCCACCCATAACGGGTACTGGTCAAACTCACTACCAAGATAGTTTTCATAGAAATCCACGTTGGTATAGATGATCGGCTTTACGTTGTAATAGTTCTCTACCGTTTCCAGCCATTTCCATACCTCTTTTCTGAGCTGCACAGATCGTACGCCATTCAGTTGCTCAACATCCAGCACTGGCGGCAGATCACCCGGATCTATATCTACACGTTTGATAAAGTTTTCCGCCTGCAGCTTGCCATCCTTGGAGGCAATGAAAAAATGGTAAGCACCCCGGATCACTTCGTTATCCTTTGCCTTTTTCCAATTGCGGGGGAACTGGGGATCCTTGTTGCCGATCCCCTCGGTCGCCTTCATAAAGGCAAAGCCGATCCCGATCTCGCCCACTTTCATCGCTTTCACTTCCTCCCAGGCAATAATATCCTGGTATTTGGAAACATCAATGCCATGTATAATGTACCCGTCAGGAACAGCAATACCGAATGCTGCGTAATGAGTTGATTTGGCCTTATAGTAGCGCCACCATTTATACCCAAACCATGCGCCGGTGGCGATCAGAATGAGAGATGCAAACACAATGATACGTCGTATGATTCTCTTTGTCTGGCGGGAGGGCATGTGGTTTGGAAATCTTTTTTGTACTGTAATGCAAATATAAAACGCCTCAAGCTCCGAAAATTATAATTCCCCGCCCGGTTACATTCCGTTAATGAGTTATAGTATGGTTGTAAGTCAACGAAGCCCGTATAAAGAAATCTTTAACATACTTAATGCGCTTGCCGACGACGAATGCTTCTGCCCGCCGGTTTTCCTGCCTGTCGCTTCAATCAGGTCGTCAGGCATGATTCCAGTCTAATTGGTCTTAAATCGGAATTTTTCCTCTTCGTGCAGGATAGCTTTATACCCGAAACAATTAACCAATAAAAACTTTGGCTATGAAACAAAAAACTAAAACATGGATGGCAGTCTTAGCGCTGACTTTTATTTCGCTTTGCTCTTTTGCGCAGGATGAGCAACAAACCGCCACTCCCCGCTGGGTATCTGATAAAGGATACTGGGTAGTAGAAAGTAATATTCATGCACCCCTGAATCACATTATCCGGTTTTACGACAACAATGATGTGCTGATCTACAAAGAAACCATCACCGGTATTAAACTGAACCCGGCCAAAAGAAAGGTGAGAATGAAACTGAAGAAAGTACTGGATGCCTCTGTACTGGCCTGGGAAAAGAATAAACAACCTGAAGAAAACAAAGATTATGTTGCGTCAATCCTCTAATAAGCATAAGGATTAGTTTTCAAACCCTGCCCCGTCTCCCGGGGCGGGGTTCTTTCGCCAAAAAACTTTCGTCGCCCAAAACCAATCGTATGACGACAATCCAGATCCATCATTTCGAATACAGGCCCGAGCACCGTAACTTTATTACTGTTCACATGCAAAAATACCCGTTCATATTTTCTGACGAGTGGGAGTACCGCATCCGTCGTCACCTTGCTTTCTGGCTTTTCTGGGGAATATTCCAGGGATTCCTGTATTCATTTATTG
Source organism: Chitinophagaceae bacterium (assembly GCA_016787085.1). GTDB lineage: Bacteria > Bacteroidota > Bacteroidia > Chitinophagales > Chitinophagaceae > VBAT01. The sequence goes on from JAEUVJ010000013.1 coordinate 70,755, forward strand.
CCGCTACCAGTGCTCTTAATTATATTCAGCGACTCCCGTTATCCTTCCTGGATTCATTTATCTTCCTCTTCGCCCATATGTTTCTTGCTTACTCGCTGATGTATTTTGTCATACCGCGGTTTGTATTAAAGCAAAAATATTGGTTGACTGCACTATGGACAATTCTTTGCTTTCTTACAACGGCTGTTATATCCGCCCTGCTGGCCCGTTATGTTGTAGATCCGATAAGAGTTCATCTCATGGGAGAAACCTATGCACGGAGCTTTTTAAGACCAACAAATATTAACATTCATATGTCCATGATGGCTGGTCTCCGCGGCGGGCTTACCGTAGGCGGTATTGCCGCGGCTATCAAGCTGATGAAGTACTGGTATGTGAAAGAGCAGCGTAACCTGCAGCTCCAAAAGGAAAATGTGGAATCGCAATTACAACTATTGAAAGCACAGGTGCACCCTCATTTTTTATTCAATACACTCAACAATATCTATTCTTATACACAAAATACTTCCCCGGTAGCTGCCAAAATGGTATCCGGGCTTTCTGATCTGCTCCGTTTTATGCTCTATGAAGGTGATCAGCGGGTAGTCCCTTTATCAAAGGAATTAAAAATGGTGCAGGATTATATTAATCTTGAGCAGATCCGTTATGGCAACAAATTAGATATTCATCTCGATCTGCCGCAAAAGACCAATGACCTGTATATTGCACCACTGTTGTTGCTGCCGCTGGTAGAGAATTGTTTCAAACACGGTACCAGTCATATGCTGGAGCAGCCCTGGATCAGCCTGCAGATAAAACTGGATAATACTAATGTGATGCGGATGAAACTCATCAATGGGAAAACTGCCGAACCGGCGCCAACGCAGGAAACCAAAGGTATCGGGATCGCTAATGTACAGAAAAGATTAGCCTTGCTTTACCCGGGCAAGCATGAATTTGTGGTCACCAGCGATGCCGATGTTTTTATAGTCAACCTGAAAATAGAATTAGAACAAACAACAATGCAGATAAAAACTGCTTCAGAACGCCAGCCAATGTATGCCTGAAATCAATACCATAAAATGCCTGATCGTAGATGATGAACCCCCCGCCCGGGAGATCATCAGAAGGTATATTGAACAGGTGCCTACACTTGAACTGACTGGCGAATGTGCCAATGCCATCCAGGCTTTTACATTGCTGCAGCAAAAAAAAGTGGACCTGCTATTCCTTGACATCCGTATGCCCCAGCTGAACGGCAATGATTTTTTAAAAACATTGAAGAATCCGCCAAAAATTATTTTTACAACCGCTTATTCTGAATATGCGCTGGAGGGTTACGAGCTGGACGTTATTGACTACCTGATGAAGCCTATCCCTTTCGACCGCTTCTTAAAGGCGGTGAATAAGGCATTCCAGCAAACAGATTTGAAAGATGAAACTCCCGGCACGGCAGAGGAAAAGAAAAACGATTCATTTGTTTACTTCCGTGCCGACAGGAAAATGATCAAGGTCATGCTGCAGGATATATTGTACATCGAAAGCATGAAAGATTATATCAAGGTATTTACGACCGGTGGTACCATCATTACCAAACAATCCATCAGTTCGGTCGAAGCCATGCTACCGGAAAAAGATTTTATCCGCACACACCGCTCTTTTATAGTCTCGGCCAAGCATATCAAATCTTATACATCAGAACTGATCGAAATAAAAAATACCGAGATCCCCATCGGGAAGCTATTCAGGAATGAAGTGATGAAAACACTTGGCTGAAATCTTACAGGAATCGTTTTGCCCCTAAAAAACCGACTGGGTGATCAGTTCTTCCCGTTATTGCCAGGTCAGCGAGTACTTCTCCGATTACAGAAGCAAACTTAAAACCATGCCCGCTGAAACCACAGGCAATGGTGACCTGATCTTCATAACCCGGCAATCGGTCAATGATAAAATGCTCATCGGGTGTGTTACTGTACAAACAGGTTTTAGTGGCTACCACAGAATCAAAAATACCCGGCAGGTATTTATCCATAACATACCGGATGTTTTCCATATCGTCTGCAGTCGTTTCCCTGTTCACCCGATCCGGATCGCTGATCTCCCCGGGATAGTGATAGGCTAATTTCAATCCATTGGGTTCACCAAACTGATCTTCGGGCAAAACAGGAAAACCATAATAACATCCGGGTCTTTCATCATCTGCTATCATCCAGCAGGGAAACTCATTTAATAAAAAGCCTTTCTCTTTTTTCGGCCTGACCCATGCCACAAACTGGCGTGTCGCTTTAATGGCTTCCCGGAAAACAGGTGCCAGTTTTCCTGACCATGCGCCGGACGAAATAATGAGCTGACCGCAATGGTAGATATCCTTATCCGTTTGCACGGTAATACTGTCTCCTGTTTTTTTCCAGCTTATCGCTTTCTCACCGATATGAATTGTTGCTCCGTAACTATTTGCCAGCCGGGCATAAAGTTTTATGACTTTTTCCGGTGTGATAAATCCGGCTTCCGGCTCAAAGAGTGATTCAAAATCACCGGGAATACTGAATGCAGGGAATTGCCTTGCAGCACTTTTGCTGTCAGAAACATTGAGTGGTATGTTGTACAACCCGGCAGATCTTTTTACACCTTTTATCATTTCATGCTCCGGAGAGCCGAAATAGACGAGACCTGCCTGATAATACACCTGCTCACCGTTTTCTTTTTCTAAATCACTCCAGTTTGCATAAGCTCTTTGTAAAAGGGGAACATAGTCCGGGTGTTCAAAATATGCTTTGCGGATGATACGGCTCTGGCCGGCATGAGAACCAAATTCATGGGTGATATCAAATTGTTCGATACCAAGAACTTTATATCCACGCTTTGCTAAATAATAACAGGCAGCGGCACCCATAGAACCAACGCCGATGACAATTACATCGAAAATATTATCAGCAGTTATTGATTGATGCGGCAAACACCTGGAGATTTATAATTGTGAAGAGATTTTACTCCAATATCCGCAGCTTCGCATAATTCAGCATGATCTTCTTCTCCCCGTTCATCTCAAACTTTACGGTAGCAATGGGATTATGCGCCGCCCCTTCCATCTTTGTCACTTCCCCAAAACCGAATTTCTGGTGCTCCACTTTCTGACCTACCTGTAAATTGGAAGTATCACTGGCTACAAAATCAGCAGAAGGAACATGGTCTCTGGTCTGTGGTCTTGCCACAGGCGTGAGATAAGATGGTTTTGAACTTTCACTTTTGGGCTTAGATCCCCACCCGGATCCTCCCGAGGCACCAAAACCCTTGTTCATCCGGTCAAAAGCGGATGCGCCAAAGCTACTTTGATTTTTGGTACCGCCACCAGCAAAACTCCTGTCTAAATATTTTTCCGGTAATTCATCTAAGAAACGGCTCGGCTCATTCTGTACCAATGAACCAAACTTATACCGCGTATTGGCATAACTGATCCAGAGCCGGCTCTTCGCCCTTGTTATGACTACGTAAAATAAACGACGCTCTTCTTCCAGCTCTTCCCTTGTATTAATGCTCATCGCATTGGGGAAAAGCATTTCTTCCAGGCCGGCTGCAAACACGCAGCTAAATTCAAGCCCTTTGGCAGCATGAATGGTCATCAGTTTCACCGTATCTGCATCTGGGTCCTTTTCGTCTGCATCGGTAAGTAAGGTTATCTGCTGTAAATAAGAGCCCAGTCTTTTGTCGCCCACCTCCCCTTCGTCATTATCAGGGCTTTCCGTCCATTCCTTGATGCTGTTCAGCAACTCCTGTGTGTTCTCATAACGCTGTACGCCTTCTGTACTCTTATCATTGAAAAGTTCCCTGACGATATTCGTTTGTTTGCCAACATGGAAAGCTACTTCATAAGCATTCTTTGTCTGCAACATGCTGGCAAAACTCTTTATCATCAATACAAACTCTTCGATTGCCTGCAGTGAACCTGCTTTGAAACCATATTTTGCTGCATTCTCCAGTACTTCCCATACGGAAATATTATTTTCATTGGCCGCGAGAATAGCACGATCCACTGATGTTTTTCCTATTCCCCTTGCGGGGTAATTGATGATCCGCTTTAATGCTTCTTCATCCCTTGGATTGACCAGTAAACGCAAATAAGCCACCAGGTCTTTGATCTCTTTGCGCTGGTAAAAACTGATGCCGCCATAGATCGTATAGGCTATACCCATACGGCGAAGGCTTTCTTCAAAAGCACGGCTTTGCGCATTGGTGCGATAGAGAATGGCAAACTCCTTATTCTTATAATGATTACGCAGTTTCTGCTCCTGTATGGTGTCAGCGACGAATTTGCCTTCGTCGTTATCCGTCATTGTCCGTATCAGTTTTATTTTTTCTCCTTCCCCATTCTCCGTGAACAATATTTTTTCGATCTGCCCTTTATTATTACTGATCACTTCATTGGCTACATGCAGGATGCTTTTCGTGCTGCGGTAATTCTGTTCCAGCTTCACCACTTTCACATCGTCATAATCTTTCTGGAACTGCAGGATATTCTGAATAGTAGCACCACGGAAACTGTAAATACTTTGTGCATCATCCCCCACCACGCAGACATTCTCATGCATGGCACCGAGCAATTTAATGATCTCGTACTGGGCCGGGTTTGTATCCTGGTATTCGTCAATCAGAACATATTTGAATTTATGCTGGTACTTACTCAGGCTTTCAGGAAAATTCTTCAGTAACTCATAGAATTTCAGCAACAGGTCATCGAAATCCATAGCGCCATTCTTAAAACAGCGTTGTACATAGGCTGCATATATTTGAGAAATAGCCGGCCGGTTGGCCCGCATATCTTCCTGTTGCAGGTAATAATCATTGGCATATTCTGCCGGACCTACCAGCGCATTCTTGGCTGAAGATATCCTGTTGTAAACGGTATTGGGCTTATAATGTTTGTCATCCAGGTCCAGCTCGTTGATCACCGTTTTGACCACACTCTTTGCATCATCGGTGTCATAAATGGTGAAATTGTTCGGATAGCCCAGCCGTTGTGCTTCCGAACGCAACATCCTGGCAAATACGCTGTGAAAAGTGCCGATATATAAATTACGGGCTTCATTGTTGCCCAGTATTCTTTCCACCCTTTCTTTCATTTCCTTTGCCGCTTTATTGGTAAAGGTCAGGGCAAGGATATTGAAGGCGTCCACACCATTCGCCATCAGGTGGGCAATACGGGTGGTCAGCACTTTTGTTTTACCACTGCCGGCGCCGGCCACGATCATCAGCGGGCCATCAATATGCAATACAGCTTCCTGCTGCCGTTCATTTAAACCTTTCAGATAATCCACCATATTCGTACATCACCCCGCCTTTTGGCAATGGGCATCAGGCCTGCAAGTTACAGCATAGACAGGAGGGCAGGAGAGGATGTAATAAAAAATAAAAGGAAAATTATCCCCGTTAAGAACCGCGTTGAGAACCGCCGGTCAGCTTCGTGTTCTTTGATATGGCTTTTGAGTTGGCCTTTCCTTTCACCGAAGGAAAACCGGGGGCATTTTTCTGCTGCTGACCTTTTTTCTTGCCTTTCTTATTACTGTTGTTGAGAAGTGACATAGGACGATTGCTTTTATTTATAGCGATACAAATTTAATGATCGTATTTCATTTTTTAAAAAGCAAGATTTTGAGATTACCGTATTAAAAGAAAAGGGGGAATGGCGCCATGCCGTTCCCCCAGATATTAATTACCGGTTATTTATTTCGGGTATTTTTCCACTTTATTGGTTATAGGTTTTACGGTTCGCAGGTAAGCATAAATAGCACGCAGGTCTTCCTCTTTCATAGTACCATACATGGACCACGGCATGATCGAGTTTTCTTTACCCGGGTCTGCATTCACTTTTTCAGGCGAAGCATTCACTTTGAACTTATTCACGAATGCATCCTCACTCCATGTACCAATACCTGTGGCACTGTCAGGCGTAATGTTCGCAACGGTTACTTTTAAGAAGCCAAGATCAAATAAGAATCCTCCGGCAAATAATTTGGAGAAATCCGGTCCCTGCGGCCCCATCGGAGTATGACATTCAGAACAGACAGCGGCATTGACGAGGTATTCGCCGTATTTGATCTTATCGGAAGGGGAGGGCATGGTATTGCTGGCCAGTGTATTTTCCGGCAAAGGTCCAAACATAGACGGCGGTATCAGCAGCTTTCGCGGGGGCGTAGTATTGTCTATTGGCTTCAGTGTTCGCAGGTAGGCGATAATAGAATACACATCATCCCGGGTCATCTTGCTGTAATGATGATAAGGCATCATCGGGAAGAGGGTATCGCCTTTTTTGTTGACACCTTCCGTCAAAGCCCGTGCAATTTCATCATCTGTCCAGTCTTTTAGCGCAAAAGGCGTAATGTTGGGAGGTGTTACTTCCCCGGGAATACCTTCTGCTTTGCCAAAGGTAATGCCACCACCGCCCTCGGTTCCGGGTATTACCGGCATAGCGAATTTTGTGATGTCTCTCTTGCTGTGGCAATCCATGCACATGGTGACATGGTGGGCCAGGTATTCGCCCCTGGCAGCGGCTTTGCTGAGTGAGTCTTTGTTTTCGGCGGGTCCGGTTTCTTTTGTTTCATTGTTGCAGGAAGAGAAATAAATGGCAGTCATACATGTGACAAGTATTACTGCCAACACAAAGAACTTTCTCATTTGATTGGTGATTTAGTGGAGAATATAGTTGGCTGTTAAAGGTTGGGAAATTTGAAGAAAAAAACAATACTTTCTTTGGTGTATTGTTCCTGCGAAAAGATCAGAACCCCGGTAGCCCCTGCGTTTCCATACGTTCATTCATTACTACTATGGCGGCCCTGTATCCTTTGCTGATCCTTCCCAGTTCATGGTCGCGGCCGATTAGTTTTGCCGGATAAAGGCTGCACATACGTAATGCCTCATCAAGAGATATGCCTGCGTGTATTACCAGGTTGCTGACCGCTTTATCCATCGTTAATGCCGATCCGGAAAGGATACCCAAAGATTCGTATTTATCACCGGCCAGTTCATGCGGATAATATCCCTTATCGGTTTCTGTTACCGCGTCGGTGATCACAAAGAGCCGTTCCTTCATAACCGCTTTTGCAATGCGTATCGCTGCATAGTCAACATGATGGCCATCCGGGATAATGCTTGCCCTCACTGAGTTGTGGTCCATTGTTGCCCCCACCAATCCCGGCTGGCGATGCTGTAGGGGGCTCATGGCATTGTATAAATGAGTGACGGCTGAAATACCATGGGAGAAACCGGTAATTGCTTCATTATACGTTGCATTACTATGACCGGCAGAGATAATGATGTCATGAGAAAGAATAAGATCAGTGACTTCTTTGCTGCACACTTCAGGCGCCAGGGTGATTATTTTGATAACACCCTTGCCGTAGTTCAATAACTCTTCGACTTGTCTCACAGAAGGGGAGTGTATCAGCGATTCTATATGAGCCCCTCTTTTTACCGGGTTGATCCAAGGACCTTCAATATGCAGGCCGAGTACTCCTTTGCCGTCCTTACCCCAGTAGTCTTTCACCGCATCAATACATTGATAAAAGACGTCGTAGGTATTTGTGGCTACCGTTGGCATACAAAAAGCAGCGCCGCCGCTATTGCAATATTCATTCAGCTTATACAAAGAATCCGCTTCGGGATATACCGCCAGCAGTTTACCATAAGCGCCATAGATCTGCAGATCAATAAAGGCCGGGGCCAGAAAGCATCCCGGAAAATTCTCCACCGCTATTTCTTTACTCAGGGATGCCAAAGAAACGATATCTACAATGATCCCATTATCTTTAACGACAGCCTGGCCGCTCAACCAGTTCTCGCCGGTGAAGATCCGGTCTGCACTATATGCTTTTAATTCAGGCAATAGGTATTTTTCCTGTAAAAATAAGACATGAAAATCAGGCCACCACAAAACGATAGCCGATCCCCTTGATCGTAATGATCTCCAGCGAAGGGTCCTCTTTTAAATAACTCCGGAGTTTGGTGATATAGACATCGAGGTTGCGGGAATTGAAGAAAGAGTCGTTTCCCCAGAGCAGGTTAAGTATGTCTTTGCGGTCAATGATCGCTGACCGGTTCTCATATAGTAATTTGAGTAATTCACTTTCCCGGTAAGAAAGCTTCCGGTCTTCTTTACCGGTGCTGAGCACCTGGCGGTGTATCTGAAAATTGTATTTGCCGATCGTGATGTTATCACCAATGGTCTTTTGCGGACCATCTGTACGGCCACGCAACAGGTTTTGTATGCGCACGATCAGCTCTTCCATGCTAAAGGGCTTGCGTATGTAGTCGTTGCCGCCGATAGTAAACCCCTTTACCACATCTTCTGTCTGCGTTTTGGCTGTCAGGAAAATGATAGGAACTTCCTCATTCAGTTCCCGTATCTCATCTGCAATAGTAAAACCATCCTTGTTCGGAAGCATGATATCCAATACACAGACATCCGGGTTTGTTTTTTTGAACAAAGCAGTGGCCTTGCCGCCGTCGCTTTCCATGATCACGTCAAAGCCGCGGCTTTCCAGGCTTTCCTTTACGATCTTGCCAAGGAACAATTCATCTTCTACATAAAAAACTTTTACTGCCATATCCGTTATTCTGAAAAAGGAACTTTTGCAATAAAGGTACTGCCTTTGCCTAATTCGCTTTCCACCTGTAATTGTCCATGATGACGTTTGATCACTTCGGACACATAACTCAACCCCAGGCCATATCCTTTGGTATTGTGTTTATCGCCAGCCGGCACCCGGAAGAACTTGTCAAATATTTTTTCACGGTAGGCGGGTTCAATACCAATACCGTTATCAGCGACGCTGAACTCAATATGACCAGGGTAAGAGGAAAGCTTTACATCAATGATGGGCTCCTCCTTGCTATACTTGAGCGCATTGTCCAGCAGGTTATAAATAACGCTGGTGATATGCAGTTTGTCGGCATCAATGATGAAATTATCACCTTCTGTATGCCATTTCACTGTTGCATGATATTTTTCAAACTGCAGCTTCATGCTGTTCATCACTTCTTCCACCAGCTGTTTGCAATCGAACTGTTCTTTTTTCAGTTCGATCTCTTTTTTCTCGAACATGGAAAGCTTCAGCACCTTGTCCACCAGCAGGCTTAAACGCTGCAGCTCATTCTGTGATATATCCAGGTATTCTTTGGTACGCTGCGGATCATGAATGGCATTGAAATTCTTTAAAGCCTCTATGGCTACGCCTACTGTCGCTATCGGCGTTTTTAATTCATGGGTGATATTGCTGATGAACTGGTTCTTCAGCTCAGCCAGCCTTTTTTGTTTCAACAGGTTGCGGAACAGCAGCACAAAGGAAGCAATGGTGATCCCGACCAGGAAAAGGGAGAACAATATCGGAAGGGTCAGTTTTTTTATAATGTAGCCAGTCTTGTTTTGTAGTGACAGGCTATACGTGACCGGGTTGGTAAAACCGATGGAAACTTCATTCATAGCAAGAGAATCTGTATGGCTGCTGTCCATCCGGCTGACAACAAAGGAAAGATCCATTTTATCCTCGTTCAACTTTGCTGCATAGGCGCTGGTGATCTCTTTGACCGTCACAGAATCTTTGGCAGAAAGCGAATCTACATTGTACAGGAAACGGAATATGGCATCTTTACCGGGTATATTTATCCGCCCTTCCTGGTGAACGATATCCTCAGTTATTATTTCAGGCGCCTTCTTTTGACGGATGTTTGCAGATTGGCGGATCACTACCGGATCTTTTTTCAGTGAATCTTTTGGCGTATTGCTATAGCCGATGGCAATGACCTTTTCACCGGCGCCACCTTCTTTATTCATATTCTTCACTGCTACCTCGCGGATCATTTCCGGGTCGAGCTTCATCATAGAATCGCCGGTAGTGGAAATGGTCACAGAGCTTACCCTGCTGGTGAGTTTCCTGGTTACTCCTGTCTTTGATGAATCGCCGGGAATACGGGCTGAAATGGTCAGCGAATTCCTGCCACCGGAATCAGCCTGATAGTCCTTCATCTTTTCCTGCAGCAGGTTGATCATGGTGATCGGGGGTTCTTTTTTCGCTATTCTTTTCAGGTCATGTATGCTGTCGCTTTTCGCCGTCCTGATCATTACCCTTGAAGGAGGAACAGGAGCCGGAATAACATGGTCTGATTCAAATACCATGGCCTCTAATTTCATTTTGGCTGCCTGTAGTTTCATGATGGTCTGGCGGAATGAGGCGTTGGTCTGTAACTCCAGTGCTGTCCTTTCCCGGTCATAGTTATTCTTCAGCCAGTAGAGCTGAAAGCCCGTAATGCCCAGGATCGTGATCCCCATCAGTATCGCCAGCCAGCGGAGTTTTTGCATGTTTGCTGATTCCGCACAAAGGTAGCCCGATATTTTACCGGTTCACAGCGGTATTAACCTTTATTAACCTTAATGAAAGGTGGGTTAACCCGCTTTCATTCCCGACCATTTTAGATTTGTTTCAAAATATAACGATATGAAGAAAATACTGGCGGCCGGATGGGCTGTATTGGCCATCACCATCACACAGGCACAACAAAAAGAAGGAACCGTGATCTATGAACGTACCACTCAGATGCAGATACGCATCAACGACGGACATGAAGGAATGGAAAATATGCTGCCGAAGCAGCGAAAGGACAACTTCGAACTGATCTTCAGCAGCAACCAGTCATTATGGAAACAGGCAGAGAGAGAAGTGGAAGATGGCGGCGACTGGAACAGCGGCGGTGTGCAGATACGGATGATCGGCGGGGGTACTGATGATGTATTGTATAATAATTTTGACAGTAAGACAAGGGTAGAACAGCGGGATATGTTTGAAAAAAAATTCATCATTGACGACAGTATCCGCCCGCTGAAATGGAAAATGACTGGTGAAACAAAGACAATCCTTGGACACGCCTGTACAAAAGCAACAGCCACCCAGATCAATACCCGCACGCAGATGACAGTGGATAACGGAAAAATGGAAAGAAAGCAGGTGGAAGACACTTCGCTGATAATAGCCTGGTTTGCCTCTGATATGCCTGTATCGGCAGGACCGGCGGAATACCAGGGCCAGCTACCCGGTGTAATATTAGAAATGGATGTGGCCAATGGCCGGCAGGTGTTCAAAGCGCTGGAGATCTCTCCTAAAGCAGACATTGCTTCCATTAAAGCGCCGGCAGGGAAGAAGCGTTATACCCGTGAAGAATACAGCAAGGAAGTGAACAAGATGATGGATGAAATGCAGCGCAATAACAGCGGCCCCGGCCGGGTGATGCGGATCAATAATTAAAAGTTTTCTCATTTGCATATACAAGACCCTTTGCGATGGCAAGGGGTTTTTTGTAGTGATGGTAGTAAGAACTACAGGACCTGTTTGAAAGACAAGTTTTGATTTTTTGTAGTTTCGAATAATAGTACAAATACATGCGTTGGTGGTCACCGTTTTGGCTCCCCCTAATAATTCATGGCACTTAAGGGCAATTTAATAGGCGAATAAAACTAAGCGACAGTTCAGGGCCGAAAGCGATAAAAGATCTCATCTGCCGCAGTAAGATCATACAATACCGGTTGCTATCTGACATACAAAGTGACTAAATTTGGAAACCCTTTCAGGATAAAATGATAGAGATAGAGAAACGGGGCATATAATAATACACGATCATAACATGAAAATACTGTCTGACAGCTATTTCAATGAATATAAAAAACGGCTGGCCACTGATGTAGTACAAGCCCTGGCCAGAGTGGATGAAATAGAAATGACAGCACAAAACTTTACCTTTTACACATCCGTAGCAGTTATTTCTTCCTCCCGAATCGAAGGCGAGCAAATGGAAATCGACAGTTATGTAAAACACAAAATACAGGATATTGAATACCTTCCCGAACTGGTGGAGAAGCCCAATGACCTGTACCGGGCTTATCTTTTTGCAAAACAAAATAAACTAAACCCCGAAAGTTTTCTGCAAACCCATGTAACACTTGCAGCGCACCTGTTACCCGAAAAATGGAGAGGCGTTTACAGGAAAAGTGAAATGCTGGTGCTGGAACATAAAACCGGTCGCATACAGTTTGAGGCGGCGCCATTCAGCATAGTGGAGGCAGAAATGAAAAAACTCTGGAATGATATAGATGACTTGATGAAGCGGCAACTCACCGTGGAAGAAATTTTTTATTATGCCTCATTTATTCATGCAGTATTGGTGGCTATTCATCCATTTAATGACGGGAATGGCCGGGCGGCCCGGTTGCTGGAAAAATGGTTTCTGGCAGAACAACTGGGTGAAAAAGCATGGTATATCAAGTCGGAAAAGTATTATTATCACCATGCAGATGATTACTACCGGAACCTGAACCGCATGGGTATGTTTTATGATAAAATTGACTATGCAAAAGCAGATCTGTTCCTGCAAATGCTGCCGCCATCCATAGCATACAAAGAATGAAAAAAGGCAGTCGCTACTAAAGTTACTTTCCTCCTACCTCGTAATCACCCTCATCCCCCCGCTACCGGCATTGTTCAATCCTGTTTTGCTCAGGCTGTAGGTAAAGCTCAACATAAAGAAGCGGCGGAGCGTATTCACCCGGCTGTCCTCGATATAGTTCTGGCTGGCATTGCGGCTCACGCCGGTATTCCGGTTCAGCAGGTCATAGGCGCTGAACTTCAGCTCGCCCCGGTTGTACCGGAGGAACTGGCGGCTGATGCTCGCATTCCAGATCGGTATCCGGGCATTAAAACCCGACGACAGGCGGTTGTTGATCGTATAGGTAAGTTCAGACGAGAGGAAGAACTGTTTAGGCAACTGCCAGTCAAAGGAAGTATTGTACTCCTGTATCGTATACTCATTGTTGAAGGCTGATTGCAGCGAGTATTTTGCCTTATTATAATCTACACTGGCGCCGATACCGATATTGAGTTTGTCAGTGGCATTCATGTCTAACCGGATCTCCGGGCCAAACCCGAGAGTTTTGATATCATTGGCCAGCGAGTTAATGAATTGTTTGGTCTTTGCGTACCTCGTCCTGGCGCTGACCTCCAGCGTGGCTTTCAGGACACGTACCGGCATGCTGTAACTCAGGTTGCTGTTAAGATTATACACGCCGTTCACATTAACGGGTTTGGTGTATCTCACGCCGGTTTGCACGTTCACCGAATCGTAGTTCACTATCTTGTTCCGTGTTCCCACAAAAGTGAGGTAACCAAACAGATTCTTGTTCTTATACGGGCTGAGCAGATTCAGGTTGGCCTGGAACATGTGATTATATTCCTGTTTCAGGTCTGCATTCCCTTCGCGGATGTATAGCGGGTTGGACAGATCGGGCACCGGCTGCAATTGTGATACATTCGGCTGGTTAGTATTGGCCGTATAGCTCAGCGCAAAACTTTTGAACCGGGAGAAGTTGTATTGGAACCGGGCATTGGGCAACAGGTTGCGGAAGGTTTTGCTGATCACAGAATCCTTGGCCCCGCTGATGATCTTGCCTTCCAGTTCGGCCTGCTGCCAGTTCAAGCCTATGGCATAGCTATACTTCTTTTTCTGTGTACGCATCCGGATGCCCGCATTGGTAAAACCATAAGTGTTCTCAAAATCGTTGGTCTGAACGGCATTCAGTTCATCATATTTGCCCGATTGATTATTGTAATCATAAGTGACAAGGTCTGACCGGTTGATGCTGTTGCTTTTTCCAATGCTGAACTCCAGTAAGGAACGCTTCAATACCGGTTCTGTATAAACCGCTCTAGCGTTATAACTGAAAAGACTTCCGCTGTTCTCTCTTTGCTGCCTGATCGTATCCCGCCGGGAGATACTGCCCGAAGAGGCATCATAAAAATCGGTGACAGAATTCAGTCGCCCGTTACCGTCACTTTCGTTCATGCTGGTTTGCAGGGAAAGGGACAGAGTTCGCCCGCGGCGGTTGAATTTTTTACGGAACATAAGGTCATTGCGGAAGTTGAACCCTTCTGTTTCGGAAAGGTTGTTGCTCTTTCCTTCATTGATCATAGCGCCTGCGTCCGACAAAGTTTGAAAATCAGATGATGACTGGTTCCTTGTCTTTTGATAACTAAGTGAAGGATTGATGCGCAGCGAATGCATCGAATCTATCTGGTAGAGTGTGTTCAGGTTAAAGCGGTGCGAATTGTTCAGGTTGTCCGACCAGGAATTCTGATTATAGTAGTTGGTAGCGCCGGGTAAAAAATTCTGCCGGTTGATATGTCTCTCAATATTTGGATTGAACCGGTTATAAAAGTAATTGCTCTGCATATCGAGCTTATTCCCGATAATATTGTTGTAATTGATACCGCCACCCCATGCTGTATTGATGCCGGCGTTTCTGCCACCGAGTCCCATCGCTGCTGCATCATCGCCGGAAATATTGATGTTAATGTTCCCACCGCCTGATCCTCTCTGCATACGGGCCAGTTCCCCGGTGAAGTTTAAAATGTCCATAAAAGAAAAACCTTCGGCATTGGTATTGTTGCCCATACCGATAGCCGACATTTGTCTCGCCCCTTTGAATGAATTAACATTGAAACGGCCTTCATATCTTTCTTTATCGCCGCCGCCAGTCGATACTTTACCAAATACTCCTTTCTTTTTATCCTTCTTAAGTTTCAGGTTGATCGTTTTTTCATAGTTGCCGTCTTCAAACCCTGTCAGTTGTGCCTGGTCGCTTTGCCGGTCATATACCTGCACTTTATCCACGGCATCAGCAGGTAGGTTTTTAGTGGCGATCTTGGGATCGTTGCCAAAAAACTCTTTCCCGTCTACCAGCACCCGGCTTACTTTTTCTCCCTGTGCCTTTACGGTTCCATCCTTTTCCACTTTTACACCAGGTAGCTTTTTTAATAACTGCTCCACGCTGGCATTGGGCTGAACCCTGAACGAGCCGGCATTGTACTGTACAGTATCCCCCACCATGGTAACGGGGGGTGCTTCATTGGTGACGATCACCTCAGATAACACCATGTTCTTATCATTCATAATGATATTGGTAAGATCATGCTTCTTGTTTTCGTCGGTAATGGTCACCGGTATATTGCTGTTATGGTAATTGACATGAGAGATCATCAGCCTGTATTCCCCGTTAGCCAAACCGGTCAGTTCAAAGCGGCCTGTATTATCTGTCATGGTAAAAGAGACCAGTGAAGAGTCCTTTTTTTCTAATACTGTAATGGTAGCGGCCGCAACCGGCTGGCGGGATATAGTGTCAAAAGCTATTCCTTTAATGCTCCCGTTCTTTTGCGCAAGAGCAATTATGCTGAGCAAAACAAAGCCAAAGGATAGGTAAATTTTTCTCATAACCTGTTGTTTCTGTTACGAAAATATTCTTACCCGGCGGCAATAGCGGTTAACCAGTCTTGCTTTAATGTTAATCAATGTTAACGGGCTAAGAGGATAAAAGAGATGAAAGAAAGCAGGCTTAAAACACTTGTTGCAAGTCAGGGAGTTCGCAGGTATCAAAACCTTTTGTCCCTCCTGAGCTTGCCGAAGGACCTCTTTCTCTCTTAGCTCACTCGATGATCTCCCCTCTTTCATCATCATCCCGGTCACGGTCATAGACGACCAGTTTTATTTTCCAGTCCATCTGTTCCGCTTCCATGATCAGTTCTATTTTCAGTTTTTTCAGAGATTCATCGGCTGTGTCGAAGGAGAAGATCACACTAGTGAATTTTTTTTCTTCTACAGGCGTCTCGTAAACGCCTTTTAATTGTATGGCTCTTACAGAAAGATTATTTATCTGGCCGTACAAAGATTTGAATCTTTTCTTCGCTTCTTCAAAATCATCTGTTGTCAGCATCAAAGCCTGCCAGCTGCTGACCTGTCCTTTCTTTCCGCTGTAACGGGTAATGGTACATTCTTCGGCGCCGCTTACCTGGAAGTTACAGCGGTAGTCGGTCGACTGGGGGTTTTGCATGATGAGGTCACCTGCAATATGACTGAAGTGACTGGGATAATCGTCAATCACTTTTTTGAGATCAGTTGAAATGCTGTTGGCACCAGGCTTTAATTGTGCCTCAGCGGAATGCAGTGAAAAGAAAAAAATAGTAGAAAGTGCAAGTACTTTTACGAATGCTTTCATCAGTTTGGATTTAACCAGTTAAAAATCAGGGGCAATATTATTAAATCTTCTGTTTATTACATACTTTAACCATGAATAAACCGTTAACCATCTTATTAAACGATCCCGAATATGAAAAACAAGCACATTGTTCATGCGCATGAAGAAGCGAAGATCTATCACCAGTACTACAAACCTTCCTTTAACATCATCCGTTTGCTGAAAGCTGTTTTGTGTGTATTCATTTCCGGTTCATCACCGGCGGCGGGTCATGTGACCAGGAGGAAATAATAAGTCTCTTTACTAACCCTTGATTATACTAAACGTCCCGCCTCAGGCAGGGCGTTTTTATTTTAATTCACCCGTACATCCTGCATTCTTCTTTCCATATTCCTCGGCATACCCGGCATTGTAGGCTGTTGCTGGTTGCGACCTCCCATCCTGTTCAGGTTATATAGCAGGCTGACCATAAAGTAGCGGCGCAGCACTATGCTTCGGGTATCCTGTATGTAGTTATCCGATACCGTACGGCTGATACTCTGGTTCTGGTTCAGGATATCATTCACTGACAGACGCAACTCCCCGTTCTTCTTTTTGAATACCTGTTTGCGGAGGCTGGCATTCCAGAGCGGAACATTCAGGTTGTAACCTTCTGCTCTTCCGGTATTGAAGTAATAATCAAAATCAGAAGAAAGGATGAAATTCTTTGGCAGATTATAGGAAAAATCGAGAGAGTAAGTATGGGTATAATAATCGTCGTTCAGGTTTGTGCTTTTCGAAGAAGTGACCTTGTTGTAAGCGATGTTGGCCCTTACTCCTATGTCAAATTTTTCTTTGTTGAGATTGACACCGGCGCCCTGTGCTACCGCAAACGTGTTGGTATTGTTCTTTACCCGCTGCACCAGGCTCACGTCTCTTGAATAAGAAAGATTGTTGCTGAAGTTCACACTGGAACCCTTCAGTTTAGGATCCTTAAAAGGAATACCTAACGTAAGGAAAGAAGAGGCCCTGAATGCCCCATTGATATTCGCATACGTGGTCTGCTGTACCGGGCCTCTGGTAGTGATATCGCTGACGATCTTGTTACCGGTGGTACTGAAATTCAGGTTGGCGGCCATGTATCTATAAGTAAGAATATTGAATGTATTAAAGTTAAGGTTGATATTATGCGTAAACTCCTGTTTCAGGTTGGGGTTACCAATCCTGATGTTGAACGTGTCTGTAGCGTCAGGCACATTCTGTAACTGCGAAATCGTCGGCTGGTTGGTTCTTCCGTTATAGCTAAAGCGGAGATTCTTGTTGCGACTGGGCGTGTAATTGAAATTAGCCGTAGGGAAATAATTGGTATAGGTAGCTTTGGTGTTCACCAGGGAGTCAGCGCCTGCATTGGTTTTTCGTACACTGGTATTGTCTAATGTAGCCTGCTGCATAGCTACCCCAAGCTGGTAATTGTACTTTTTGTTCTGCACCCGGAAGTTGGTTCCCGCCCGGTGTGCTTTAAAATTATTTTCAAAATCGTTTGTCAATAAATAGTTGGGATCGTCGTACTTAAATGAAACGGGGTCATAGTTGTACGTCACCCTGTTCGACGTACTGTGATTAAGCGTGTAGACATAATTGAATTCGATCAGCTTGTTCAAGCCGATGGGCTCAGTATAAGAAGTACTGATCACATTATTATGCGTATTCGTGGTCTGGTTGTTCTGCTGGTTCTGCCTGATCTCTCTTTTCAGTGTTCCTATTGTATCATAATAGTTGCTGTTGGTCAGGTTAAACCCGCTGCTTTCGCTTTGTCCGAATGTGTTGGACCAGCCGAGAGTAAAAGTCCTTCCTGTTTTTTTGAATTTTTTCCGGTACAGCAGGTTGTTATTCCAGTTGATGCCATCCCGCTCATTGCTATTCATCCGTTTGGCCACCAATGCAGGGTATTCATAACCGGGAATGATCACGTTGGTAAAAGAAGTGTCTTCTCTATAGCTTTCTGAATGCTGTACAGTAATAGAAGGTGTGTATAAGATAGAGCTCAGTGAATCTAATTGCGCTTCTATCCTGAAATTGAACCGGTGGTTCTGGTTCTTATTATTAGTAAAGGCGTTTCTGTCTTCATAGGCCACAGAGTCCGTGTAGGATGTCTGGCGAAAAGTGTTTTGCTCCTGGTGGTTGTCAGTATTGGAAAAAAAATAGCTTCCTGTTGCTTTGATCTTGCTGGTCCATTCATCGCTGTAGTTAAGACCTGTTGAAAGAGATTTCAATATGCCTGTTGTACCGCCGCCGCCAAATCCGCCAAAACCACCACCGCCGCGGCCAACACTCATCTGCATGCCGCTACCGCCACCACTGTTAAAACCGCTGAACCCGCCCATCGAACTCACCACATCAGAAAAAGAAAAACCCTGCTTATTTATATTGTTTGTATTGAGCAAAAATGATAAACGCTGCGACCCGTTGAACCTGTTTACACTCAGATTGCCTTCATACCTGCCCTGGTCTCCGACACTGATCATGGCTCTTCCAAAGTATCCCTTGTTACGGTCTTTCTTCAGTTTAATGTTCATGGTTTTGGTACGGCTGCCATCATCTACTTTCGTGAATTTGGCCTGGTCGCTCATATCATCATACACCTGTATACTCTCTACCATATCGGCCGTCAGGTTCTTGGTCGCCAGTTTAGGATCATTGCCAAAAAATTCTTTACCATCCACGTATATCTTTTGTACCTGTTCCCCCTGTGTTTTTACATTGCCCTCTCTATCTACTTCTACGCCGGGTAATTTTTTCATCAGGTCTTCCACCGTGGCATTCGGCGCTGTTTTAAAACCACTGGCATTGAATTGCGTTGTATCGCCTTTTACAACTATTGGCGCTTCGTTGGTAACGGTTACCCCGCCAAGAACTTTGTAATCTTTGGCGGGGCTCAGATCACCGAGATCAATAGCTTTCTTATCAGCGGTCAGTACAATACTTTTTCTGAATGCTTCATACGCCTGGTGAGAGATCACTATCTGATAGTTGCCGGTCTCTACACCCTTAATTTCAAAAAAACCCTGCTTATTACTAAGTGTAAAGGTGATGAGTGAGGAGTCTTTTACTGCCAGCAGAGAAACGGTAGCGTCAGGTATGGGCTGTTTCGAAGCGGTGTCTGTCAATTTCCCTTTGATATGGCCATCGGCTTTTTGCGCCATGACGGTACAGGATGCCAGCAGGCCAATAAAGCATAACAGACAGAACTTTCTCATAAGCGGTAAAATGTGTACGAATTTAGACGTATTAAAACAGAATAACCTGCTCTACCGCGTTAAAATTGCCTGTAAAATGGATGAACCTCTTAAAAGAACAGATGAACGAGAAAAATGCTGGTATTTTTTACTGGTGTGAATGACTGTCCCCGACAGCTATTGCTTTATAAAACGCAGATAGTCCTGTATCTCCTTTCCATAAATAGTTATTGTATAGATCCCGGCAACCAGCTTGCCTGTTTCAATGATTATCGTATTGCTTCCCTCCTGTATCAATACATTTTTTTGCAGCATCATCCTCCCGCTTTGATCTGTAATGCGGTACAGGATAGTTCCATTACTGTGTGCAGCGATCATCAATGTAGTATGATCGCTGACAGGATTGGGATATAGCATAACAACAGCTTGCCGGCTGCTGATATTGACTGCTATGATTTTTGAATAAGTGAACTTACCATCCAGATCAAGCATCTTAAGCCGATACCGCACCGATGAAGCGCCGGATGCAGCAATAGCAGCGTCGTTATATTGATACTGTTTAGTGATGGTAGAGTTACCTGCGGCTGTTACACTTACCGCTTTTTCAAAATTGTTCCCGTCCAGACTTCTTTCAATATCAAAATGAGAGGTGTTATGCTCTGCCAGTGTTTTCCATTTCAACAGAATGCCCTGTCCTGCCAGCACCGCTTTGAAATCAACCATAGTAAGTGGCAACCCCCCTGCTGGTGTAAAGAGATCCGCCATCCATAATTCACGGCCATACGCATTATCAGTGGCGATCATGAATAATTTTGAATTAGTAACTACGATGTCAGAAGGATTGCTGCCGCCGGTATTGGCAATACGCTGTACCATCACAGTGCCTCCTGCAGTGCCATCGCTTTTCCAGAGCTCATGATCAGTAGCCGGCCCGGTTCCCTTCCAGGCGCTGAAATAAAGCGTACCATTAATATTGGTCAGGTACTCTGGTCCAATGTCTTTCACCTTCTGTGTGCCGGCTGCTGTACCATCACTCACCCAGAGCTTGTAACCCGTGCCTTCATCTGTTTTAAAAAATAATTTATCCTGTACAGTGATAAGACTATTGGGATTGCCGGAAGCGGTGCCTGTACGAGTATCCTTTAGCATTACAGTGCCTGTGGTGGTGCCATCACTTTTCCAGAGCTCATTTCCTTCGGCGCTGGCTTTACCCTGGAAATACAGAGCATCATTATATACACACAATTCAGCCGGGTATATAAGATTCTTTACCTGGACTGTCCCTGTTTCTGTGCCATCACTTTTCCAAAGCGCTGAGGCAGGATTACCGGCTGCAAAAAAAAGCGTTTCGTTTACGACTACTATATTTCCGATCACTACATTATTTACCGGCGGGTAAATATCTTTTACCATCACAGTGCCGGTGTCATGGCCGTTGCTTTTCCACAGATCACAGCCGGAATGAACACCATCCGTTGCACTGAAAAACAATATATCGCCCATGATCACTAAATTCTGCGGATTGCTGTTGCCCGGGCCGGGGTTAATGTCTTTTACCAGCAGCGTTCCCATTGCTGTGCCATCTGTTCTCCATAGCTCCTCGCCATGTGATCCATCATGGGCGCTAAAGTAAAGGGTGTTATTATTTGCCCGTAGCTCAGCCAGCATGGCGTGGCCAGGACCAAGATTGATATCTTTTATCATAACCGTACCCGCTTCTGTGCCGTTCGTTTTCCATAATTCTTCGCCATGTATGCCATCATTAGCCATGAAGTACACTGTTCCGTTCACATACATCAGGCCTGACGGGCTTCCTGATAGTGGCCCTGGAAAAATATCTTTGATCATTTTCGTACCCGGCTCCGTGCCATCGCTTATCCACAGCTCATCTCCATATATGCCATCATTGGCGCTGAAAATAACTGACCCGTTAAAAGCCACCAGCCCGCCACTATTGGATGAAGCTGTTCCCGGTTTGATATCTTTTACCAGGGAAAATGTTTGCGCGGTGGCAACAGATCCTGCCAGCCATAACAATAGTATGATAGTATAAAACTTTCTCATAAACAGGATGGATGATACAGCCCAAGGAAAGTCTTATCAAACGTATTGGAATCAGGGAACGAAGGAATAAAACAGGAAATGAATTTTGAAGGAGTGTTGTTGGTAACAACAGACACCTAATATAAACAAAAAAGCCTGAACTGCAAGGCTCAGGCTCATATATTATCAGGCGGTTAGTATTAACTGAACAGGTACTCCACATCTTCTCTTGTCAGCGACTTCACAAAACCTGTGTCATCCGATATAAGTTCCTTAGCCAGAATGCGTTTCTTCTCCTGTAACTGCAATATCTTATCCTCTATGGTGTCTTTACAGATCATCCGGTAAGCGAAGATATTCTTGGTCTGCCCGATACGATGGGTACGGTCAATAGCCTGCTGCTCCACAGCCGGATTCCACCAGGGGTCAACGATATAGACATAATCGGCAGCTGTCAGATTCAGACCAACTCCACCTGCTTTTAATGAGATGAGGAACACTCTTACCTCATGATCATTCTGGAAGCTTTGGATAGCTTTTTCCCGGTCAGGAGCTGTAGTGCTTCCATCAAAGTATTCATATTTGATTCCCAGTTCATCCATCTTGGCCCGTATCAGTGCCAGCATACCCAGGAATTGAGAGAACACCAATGCCTTATGATCGCCTATATTTTCCACTATTTCCCTGGCCAGTTCATCTAATTTGATCGAATGGTTCTCGAATTTTTCTTCTTCATTGAGTATAGCAGGGGAGTCGCATATCTGCCGCAGCTTCATCAGCCCCTGCAGGATGGTCAGCTGCGAGCGCTGAATGCCCTGCTCCTGTATAGTACCGAGTATCTTATCCCGGTAATCATTCCGGTATGCATCATATATCTTGCGCTGCTCATCTTCCATTTCACACCACAGGATCATTTCCTGTTTTTCAGGAAGATCTTTGGCGACCTGTTCTTTTGTCCGGCGCAGGATGAACGGGTATAGAATTTTCCGCAGGTGATCTTTCCTGTCTGCCTCACCAAATTTATCAATAGGGATTGCAAATTCCTGCCGGAAGAACTCCATCGTGCCCAGCATACCCGGGTTCAGGAAATTCATCTGTGCAAATACATCAAACGTGTTATTCTGGAGCGGCGTACCACTCATGCATAGCCGGTTTTTGGCATTCAGCAGGCAGGCCGCCTTTGTCACTTTACTTGCCGGATTTTTGATGGCCTGCGATTCGTCCAATACCACATAATCGAAGTCCACGCTCATCAACAGTTTGATATCGCTGCGTAATGTTCCGTACGTAGTAATCGTCACATCATGATCTACCAACTCCTCTTTCACCCTTGTTCTTACGGGGCCGTGGTGGATGCGATAAGTAAGTTTGGGGGTGAACTTTTTTATCTCGTTTTCCCAGTTATAGATCAGCGTGGTAGGGCAAACAACCAATGCTTTTAACATTCCATACTCATTTTTAAAATGATCCAGGAAAGAAAGCGCCTGCACCGTTTTACCTAAACCCATATCATCCGCCAATATGCCGCCCCATTTGATCTCCCGCAGGTAATTCAGCCACTGGTAACCAGCTACCTGGTAAGGGCGTAAAATCATTTTCAGATGATAGGGCGGTTCGATCTCCTGTATCTGGTTAAAGTTGCGGAGGTTCGCATACTTTTCTTCCAGCTGAACGGTCAGCTCTTCTTCATCTCTGCCTTCATACAATTCGTCTACCACACTCAGATGATAGCGGGAAAGTTTCAGGTTGTTGCTATTGCCTTCTCCTACACGGAACAATAAGGAATATTTTTTCAGCCACTCTTCCGGTAATATACCAAGTGTGCCGTCATTCAGTTGAACAAACTGCTGCTTGTTGGCCAATGCTCTTTTTACTTCAGCCACCGTTACTTTCTGGTCACCAAATACAATATCAATCTTGGCGTCGAACCAGTCAGTATTGCTGCTGATAAAGATCTTGGTTTGTGGTTTGGCGGTGTTAAATCTGAAATTCTTCAGCGCCTCAAAACCAAATACCGGTGTCTTCATATCCTTCATCGCATCTACGAACAGGAAGAACCAGTTATTCTTCAGTACGTCTGTTCCTTTCAATGCCAATGAACCGGTCTCTTCATTAATAATGAAATTGGAATGAAGGTTATTCAGCTTGTCAATAAAGTTCTTTTCTGATACCCGGTCACGGTGAACGATCATTACTTTATCCCCCTGGGGAACAATGATCTCGTCGCGGTCTCTTGTTTTTGTTTCGTAGCCTTTATATGAAAAAGCGGGCTGGAAAACCAGGTAATCTCCTTTTTCGACCAGGAAGAGTTTTACCTCCGGCTCGCCGGCTTTTACCTCATTGACCATTGCTTTATCAAAATCCACTTTGTGCTCTCTTGTCAGTGGAAGCACAAGATCATTCAGTGTTTTGCTCCACTCATCTTCAGGTATGGTTATTTTACCGGTCTCGAGAAATTTTTCAACCAGATGTATCACTTCATTATTCTTCCAAAGGTGCACCTGGTGATTATACAGGAAGAATAAAGGACCGGGGCTTTCATTGTCACCCAGGTCATATTCCATGCTTCCCGTCTGCACCCGGCATGAGATGGTATAATGAGAGTTCTTCTTAACGGTGAAATGCGGCTTTGCCTCTTCAGCGATCAGTTGCAAAGGCTCCAGGTTATTTGTTTTGAAAGCTTTTCCTTCCGGCAGCAAAAACACCAGTTTATTATTGACGGAGTCTGTAAAGACTTTTTTCAGTTTAGGCAAAAGGTATTCCGCCATCAGTTCCTTTGTCTCACCAGGCAGATCATCTTCTTCCTGGTGAATGATGTTTTCCCAGATACCCGAAAAGGGGGAATTCCGGCTGATATATTTATTGATCTCTGATTCCTGCAGCTTGCGCAGGGATGTAAGCAGATTTTTATCTTCCTCGGACAATTTATCTGTTTCTACATAACGGCTGATATCCAGTTTCTCCGTTTTGCCAATAAAAGTATCGCCACTTTCATTGGATTCACCAAGTACCACATCAAGGGCAAAATGCGGGTAACCCTTCTTATTGAAGTTAAAAACGATGCCGAGTTTGTGTGATGGCCTGGCCGGTTCTTCCTCTGTTATTTCCGGTTCTTCCTGTACTTTTTGCTGGGGAATGAGTACAGGCCTGGGAGTATAGGTATTAGCTATCGGCGCAGCTACTCTTTTGATACTGGTATCCAGCACCCGTAAAAAAGGTTTGCCTTCCTTATAGACAAATTCGAATTTCCCTTTCAGGTCATCACTCAAAGAATAGCCGTAGGCTTCCAGGAGCTTATTTTTTTCTTTATCCCAGTTACGGATACTGTCAAAATAACCGGCACCGTGAGTATGCAGTAGCTGAAGAAAAACGATCGCTTTGGGCAAACACAGTACATGATCCGTATCATCATAATCACAGCTGGTATCAAAATTCCTTTCTTCATTCTTGCGGATAATGACCTTATAGGTTTCCCCGTGCAATGTCACCGATGCTTTTACCATTTCATTTTCCGCATATTCTATCACTGCTTTATGTGTCCGGAGATAGGTTTCTGCATCCTGAAATGTTTCAGGCGATGAAAGCAAACGAAGTGTTTTAAGATCTATCGTTTTCATCTTAGCCACTGTATGCCGCTGGTCATACTTCACATCATCTGACTGCAGGTGTCCGCGGTCCAGCATTTCCTGCAACTGGAACAGGGATGCCGATTCATGCCGGCAGATATCGCCGAGATTATAAGGACAGGTGCAGCGTAATGAAAGGGATTTCGGGTCTTTGAATTGCTGGATATACACTTTGTAAAAAGTGGAATAGCTGTCATCTTTCACGCGGAATATAGCAGAACCGAAAAGGTCGTCATACTCTACCAGTTCCACAAAGCCGATGGCATGTATTTTCTTTCCACGGCGGATCACTTCGTCAGTTCCATGGGTATATACATACTTGATAAGGTGCGGTAAGGCCATAACAATTATTCAATAGGCAATGGGCAATAAGCAAAAGGCCATTTTGGTATCATTCCGGCTTGCCCGTCGCCATTTGCATATTACTTATTTATAAAAAAGGGCAATCGGCAAAACTAAAGGAATATGAAGCGGATTTCCAGCGAAAGGCAGAGAAATAAAAAATATTTTTTACCCGGAATACTGAATGAAAAATGGAGTATCTTGTACGCTTTTCTTTTACTGAACCAAAGAATTATTTTACGACCAGTTTCCCTTCTTTGTAGATAGGCAACACATTCGCACCGTCTGACGCCAAACAGTAGCGAATATCTTTCTCCAATCCAAAACCCATCAGGCGATGATAATGTGAAGCCTCATTTTTTTTCAAAAAGCCAAACAGGTCTTTCTTCCCTTTCTCATACATGGTTTCGGCCATATGCGATGAGTCACAGTTGATGGAAAAATGTTCTCTTATCCTGCTTATAACAGCGCCGGCAAACAGCATGTCTTCCATATTCACCCGGTCTTTCCATGCGGCACAACCAAGAATGACATTCTGTTTTATCCCCACCAGGTGATCGCATACCGCAGAGAGATTGGGGAATGATCCGGTGATGATCTCTTTAGCGCCTTTATCCAGGGCCATGTGCAGTAGCCTTGTACCATTGGTGGTGGTAAGTACTAATGTTTTTCCTTCTATAAATTCCCTGGGATATTCAAATGGCGAATTACCGTATTCAAGACCTTCGGCGATCTTACCATCTCTCTCTCCCGCTGTCACCCCTTCTATTTGCCTGCCAATCTCTATACAACGGGCTACGCTGTCAACAGGAATAACAGATCTGGCTCCGTTATACAACGCTGTAGTGATGGTAGAGGTGGCTCGCAGCACATCAATGATCACGACAATACTGTTGCTGACATCGTATAAATGCAATAGGGTAGGCGAGAGGGACGTATGTAAAGTGGGCTTGTTTTCCATGCTGCTTCAGGCAGCAAAAATAATGGAACAAAATTTAATGTGCCGGCATAATACAATGATGGATTATTTTACCAGCAACTTTTTCCATTTCTCCCCTTCTGCATACTCTTTGATGGTCTTATTCCGCTGTTCGATCAGGCTGCGCATATACCGTGTAAAATAGAGAAGATTGAACCATTTGCCTACAGCACCATAGGGTGTTTCGAAATAAATAAGATCTATCATGATTGTCCCGTTATCGCAGGGCTTGAAGTGATGTTCATGTTTCAGCATTTTAAAATCCCCCTCCGCCTGTTCATCCACAAACAGAGTGGGTTTGACCATTTCCGTGATCTTTGACCGGAGCAGCCTTGTTTTAAACAGGTGTTTGGCCTTCCACGTCACCGATTCATCTTTTTCTATCAGGCCAAAACGGATACCAGCCACTGCCTCTTCTTTGTGTTTTGTCATGGAGAGCTTGTGCAGGTCAATATTCCGGCTCAGGTCAAAAACCCGTTCAGCAGGCGCAGCAATAAAAGTTGTAAGATGAATAGTGGGCATGGCAGTAAATGAACGCAGTTTCATGGTGGCGGATTTGCCGTAATTACAGCAAAAATTTTACCACTTCTGTGCTTGTCAGCTAAAAGGTATCTTGGCTACCTGCGCCTGTAGTAATTTATCACGCACCTTGATGTAAATATCCGTTCCGATACCGGCGAAGGCTGTCCGTACATACCCCATCCCGATCGCTTTGCCAAGACTTGGCGATTGTGTGCCTGATGTGACGACACCAATCGTAACGCCCAATTGATCTTTTATCTCGTAGCCATGACGGGGTATCCCCTTTTCGATCATTTCAAATCCTACCAGTTTTCTTTCCAGGCCTTCCTTTTTCTGTTTTTCAAATATTGCTTTTGAAGTAAAGTCTTTGGTGAATTTGGTGATCCAGCCAAGCCCCGCCTCTAAAGGAGAGGTTGTATCGTCAATATCGTTCCCATATAAACAAAAACCCATTTCTAACCGCAACGTATCCCTCGCTCCGAGCCCGATGGGTTTTAATCCTTGCGGGGTTCCCTTTTCAAAAATGGCATTCCATATTTTATCGGCATTACCGTCTTTGTCTTCAAAGTAAATTTCTACTCCGCCGGCACCAGTATAGCCGGTTGCACTTATTAATACATTGTCTGCTCCAGCAAATTTCCCTTTGACGAATGTGTAATACTTCAGGTTCAGCAGGTCCATGTTGGTCAGTGGCTGCAGGATCTTTGTCGCATTCGGGCCCTGTATGGCCAGCAGGCCTGTCTTATCAGAAACATTATGCATTTCTGCATTCTTCGTGTTGTACTTGCTTATCCAGTTCCAGTCCTTTTCAATATTCGAAGCGTTTACCACCAGCATATATACGTTGTTCTCTTCAATGCAGTAAACCAGCAGGTCATCTACAATACCACCATTATCATTAGGCAAACAGCTATACTGGGCCTGCCCGGCCTTTAGTTTGGCCGCATCATTACTGGTCACTCGTTGTATCAGGTCAAGCGCATGTTCTCCTTTCAAAATGAATTCGCCCATGTGGCTGACATCAAATACTCCGGCATTTTTTCTTACAGCCGCATGCTCATCATTGATACCGCTGTAACTGATCGGCATATTATAACCGGCAAACTCAGCCATCTTTGCCCCAAGGGCTATGTGCTTTTTTGTAAAGGGAGTATTCTTCATGCAAGTTTTGTTAGTCCGCAAATGTAGGATGAAGCAGGTAATTTTTGTGATAATACTCATTCGGGGGCAAAGCGGGAAAATGACAATCATTATTTCGGGGTCCGGTCATATTTTATTTTACCGGTCAGTGAAGGGAAATGATTACTACTGCTGGCAGTAAACAACTTTTTTAAAAAGCAAACCCGGCATCGAGGCATCTTCTCGATTCTTCCTGTGTCTATTTACACCTCCTGCTAAACGACAGAATACCGGCTACTCTGGACGGAAAGACAATAGTAAGATTATTGGGGCCCGCTTTGTCAATCTGTTCCGGCTGACATCTGTGGCAAACAGATTGCAACATATCCGGCAAACGCTTTCTCTGGCTGCTTGTTTCGAAAATCTGTTTCTCAGGTCAATACAACAATTCCATTTCTGGGGTTAATGTATATATAATGTAACTCTAATATTATTATAATTAGAATTCGCTGCTTTATCAGGATACCTTTGCCATTCCGCAATAGTATTTCTTCTTAACAAAAAGCAATCAACATGGGTAAGATGTGGAACCAGGTTTACTGGGGAAATACGGTATTACTTTACCTGCTGACAGCGGCTGGAATTATTATCGCCTGGCTAATATTGAAAATCATTAAAGGAAGAATCATCGGCTTGTTGAAAACAATCGCCAGCCGTACTCATACAAACTTTGATGATTTGCTGGTCAAAGCAACTGAAAAATTTATTCTTCCCCTTGTCTATCTTTTCATCAACTACCATATCATCCGCCAGTTGAACCTTTCTGAAAGAACAGAGAATGTCCTGGGCGTGGCTATGCTTGTAGTCAGTACTTTTTTTGTCATCCGGCTGATCAATTTCTCTCTCCACGGTGCTGTAGTTGTTTATATGGAGCAAAAAAATGAACCAGCTGAGCGTATAAAGCAGCTCAGTGGGATTTTGCTCGTGATCAAAGCAATCGTCTGGAGTCTTGGTTTTATCCTGCTGCTTGATAATATGGGTTATGATGTTACCACTATCATCGCCGGGTTAGGAGTGGGGGGTATTGCCATTGCATTAGCTGCACAGAATATTCTGGGTGACCTTTTCAGTTATCTCGTTATATTTTTTGACAAGCCTTTTGAAGTAGGCGATTTTATCGTAGCCGGAAACGACAGTGGTGTGGTGGAAAAGATCGGAATCAAGACCACCCATGTACGAAGCCTTACCGGGGAGCAATTGGTGATGCCCAACAGTGAAATGGTAAAGGATGTGATACACAATTTTAAGCGACTGGAAAGAAGAAGGATTGTTTTTTCCCTCGGGGTGGTATACTATACTTCCGCTGGCAGGTTAAAAGGCATACCGTCGCTACTGAAGAATATTATATCAACGAAGGATAAGGCCACATTTGACAGGGCGCACCTGCAAAGTTTTGGTGATTTCAGTATCAATTTCGAAATAGTTTACTATTTGGAGTCTGCAGACTATGTCGATTATATGGATACTCACCATGCCATTTGTCTTGACATCTTTGAGGTGTTTGAAAGAGAAGGAATAGAGTTCGCATTCCCAACCCAAACAATTTTTATGAGTAAACAGGGAAAGGAAGAAGCTCGTATCCTGAATTAGTCTTTTATGGCTCCGCAAATTTTTAAATTGAACAGTTATGCTTCTACTCGCAACTGACCTCGATGGAACTTTTCTTGGAGGGTTAAGTGTATATAAGCAACAGCTTTACCGGCTGGTGAGGGAAAACAAAGAAATAAGTCTGGTTTTTGTGACGGGCAGGGGTTTGGAGACTGTGATTCCCCTTTTAAGAGATCCCGTCATTCCGGAACCGGATTTTATTATCTGTGATGTCGGGGCTACCATTGTCAATGGGCAAACACTTGAGCCTGTTCAACCCCTGCAAGCGGATATTGAGTCCCGGTGGCCAGGGCGTTTACACCTTTACAACAAGCTTAAGAAAGTGAAAGGGCTTCGCTGGCAGGAAGTACCCCAGGCAAGACGATGTTCTTTCTTTTATGACGAAAGTACTGACAAAGAGGAACTGTACAAGATTGCATCTTCGTCAGCTTGCGATGTACTCCTGTCTGCCGGAAAGTATGCAGATGTACTCCCCTCAGGAGTAAATAAAGGATCATCCCTTAAAAAACTGATCAGCCTCCTGAACATCCCGGCTGATAAGATACTTGTTGCTGGCGATACATTAAATGATTTGTCATTGTATGAGGCAGGCTATAAAGGGGTTGTAGTAGGAAACGCCGAGAATAAACTAGTCGAAATAACCAGGGAAATGGACCATGTGTACCTGGCAGAAAAAACTGGTTGTGGCGGTATACTGGAATCATTGAATCATTTTCATACATTCAGAAAATACTACCCGGAGGAAGGTATTCAAAGATCAGTGTCTGCACATGGTGACAACCAGTTACTAATGGTTTATCACCGGCTTCCCTATGATATAAAAGAAATAGATGGGGATAAGAAACGTATTCCGCCCCAGAGTCCAAATGGTATCATTCCGTCGCTGATGGGTTTCTTCAGCAGTGGGCGAACAGGCACATGGGTAGCCTGGGAAGAAGTGGAAAATCGTAAGGAAACACTGCGAAATATCTACCCGGACGAAAAAAGATTTCCAAACCTGCTGGTATCGCGGGTTGGGTTGACGAAAAGGGATGTCGAAATTTTTTACAAAGTCTTTTCAAAGGAAGCATTCTGGCCTACAATTTTTTCATTTATTGATAAAGCCGCCTTCAATCATCAGCATTGGGAGCACTTTGTAAAAGTAAACAGGATGTTCGCAGAGAGAACAGCGGTAGAGGCCGATCATGGCGCTACAGTATGGATTCATGATTATAATCTCTGGATGGTTCCGGGTGTATTGCGCCAGTTGAGACCCGACCTGGTAATTGCATTCTTCCATCATACCAGTTTTCCGCCAGCGGATATTTTCAATATCATTCCCTGGCGCGGAGAAATTATCGGCAGCCTCCTGCAATGTGATTATATAGGCTTTCATATTCCACGGTATGTAGAGAATTTTGTGGATGTAGTCAAAAGTCATATGCCGGTAGTGGTCAGGGAGGAATCAGGATGCACAGACAGGTTCCTTACATACAGTTGCCCGCTCGGTGTTGAAAGTATGACCCGCGCCATCGAAGCAGGAGGAAGGACTGTCAAACTTGGTGCACACCCGGTGGGTGTAAATGTTGATTACATAGAAGAATTGTTCAGCCGGTCCGCTACTGTAGACGCGGTAAAAAATATACAAGGTCAACTGGCCGACAAAAAAGTGATCCTTTCGGTTGAACGTTTAGACTATGTGAAAGGGCCCTTAGAAAAGATCTACGCTTTCCAGGAATTCCTGGAAGAACACCCGGAATTTCATGGGTCTGCAGAACTTATTAATATCTGTACGCCCCCGGCCAAAGGGATGAAGATTTATGAAAAGATACAGCAGGAACTGGAGCAGGCAGTTGGTAAGATTAACGGAAAATACTCCCGTTTAGACTGGACACCCATCCATTTTTTCTTCCGCTCTTTTCCATTTGAAGAGATCATTTCTTACTACGCCGTTGCGGATGTTGCCTGGATCACCCCCCTTCGGGATGGCCTGAACCTCGTAGCAAAGGAGTATATAGCGGCACAGGGATTCAGAAAAAACCGTAAGGGAGTATTGTTGCTATCTGAATTTGCTGGCGCCTCTGTCGAATTGGGTTATGCGCTTCGCACCAACCCTTATGACAGGAAATCGCTGAAAGATGGTTTGCTGCAAGCGCTGAATATGGAAGAATCCGAGAAGAATATGCGGATGAAAAGGTTGTTTGATTCGGTAAAGTATTTTGACATTGATCATTGGGCCAATGAGTTTCTTGAAGAACTCAAGAAAGTACAGGTCGAAAAGGAACCAGCCGTGCATGTAGCGCTGGTATAGAAAACCGAAAGCTCCGTTCCCGGAGCTTTCTTTTTCCCGGCTGTTCTGGCAAAGAACCGGGTTCCAACTTCAACCTATTTCAGAAAAATGATTTAACAAGCGAGAAGCCGGGAGTGAGAATACCAGCGGTAGCTTCCTCTTCATCTTCCATGCTTTCTGGTCGCCTGCCCGATTGTTTCTTGTTTTGCCTTTCTTCCAGTTCTTTCAGTTCCTGTTTCTTGCGTTCAATTTCCCTCTGGATACGGATACTGTCGCTTTCTTCATTGGCATTGCCGTCATAGCGGTAATTACTCCTGTTGTTATATAGTTTGTTTCCAGAAGGGTCTTTTAACTCGCCGTCAATTCCCATCACATAATCAACACCTGTCCTGAAGTAGAAAGAACGGTCATTGTCAATATCAATATCTACAATCCTGTTACCCCGGTATCTTCTCTTAACCCTGAAGTTGACCATATTGAGTTTTTCGGTTACAGATTCATCAAAGCGGATCTTTTTATTTACGGGCACCTGTATTTCTATTTCAACATGCTGGCCACGGTATTTGCTTCCTTTATCTATTGAGAACCCGCTTGCAAGGTCTAATATGCTGTCCCTTGAGTAAACTGTATATTCTATTTTATCTGCCCTTTCTTTTGCTTCTGTTTCTGTTTTGCCAAAACCAATTTTACGAACAGCAACATGGTAGGCTGAATCCATACTGGCTCTTATATCAAACTTTACCATAGACAACTTGAGGGTATCATCAGAAAGATCCCATCCCTCGCCATCATCATTCATCCATCCAAACCTTCCGGTGTATTCCAGTTCAGGTTGCGATACGGCAACGATCATTTTTTCACCCAATGGTTTATTCAGTTCGATCTCTTCCCTGGCGATACCTTCATCACGAAAATCCTTTGTTAAACTGGCGGCCAGCAGTACAGCGGACACCCAGCCCAGGGTCCAGAGAAAACCAAACGTCCAACCGAGATAACTATGACGGGAGCGAACCCGCATGATACGGCGCACCACCCATGTGATAAAAGCGATCAGCGGCACACCCAGGAAGAAGACCACTGTTCCCCAGGCATAGATCTGCTGCCATTTACTGGTCCATAAAAAATTATTGACCGGCCACCAGGCTACGCCGCCAAAGATCAGGGCGATCATGGCTACGAATAAAGCAAAAGCAATAGTGCCAAAAATGAACAGGAAGAATGCTTTGAACAATACACCGATCACATGACCAATCCCTCTTCCGCCGCTACGGGCTGTTTCTCTTACTTCTGAAGCAAAGGCACGCCCTCTCGTGTTAGAGAATTCTTTCGCTTTGCTACTAAAGTTCTGAGCAGATTCTTTCACTTCTTCGCTCCAGTTCTTTACCCTGTCTTTTACGTTATCCATACCTTCTCTTACATTCTGGCGAATGGTATTCACATCCACCTTTTCCCCTCTCATTTCCATTTTCTCATACGGGCTCCTTGCTTCAGGAAGCACCATCCATAAGATAACATAGGCCAGGAAGAATGTACCGCTCAGTGAGCCAAAGACAATATTCGGAAAAAGGTCAAAATCACCTCTCCAGGTAAATCCGTTCAATATGCTGAGAAGAATGCTTAATAGAAGCGGGGCAGCAAAGATCAGCCTGACGGTAGATGTTCTGGCATTGAAATAAGCGGCCAGTCCGCCAGCCACGCCGCCGATCACCTTATCGTCGGGATTGCGGAATAATCTTTTTCCTGAATAGCCCTCCAGGTCCCGGTCAGGCAGAAATATCCAGAGCAGGATATAGATCAGGAAGCCCAGGCCAAAGCCGCCGAAAGTGATAATGGCAAAGAGAATGCGGATAATAGCCGGATCTGTGTTGAGGTAATTGGCTATACCGCTACACACGCCGCCAATAAATTTATCGCTGCTGTCCCGGTACAGCCTTCCCCTGCTTTTTCTTTCAGAGTAAGCGTACTCCTGTTTTGCACCCTGGCTCTTTGTGCTTGTATCATCGGTTGCTTCTGCATCAAAATCTTCCGGTCTTCCCATAGAAGCGACGATTTCTTCAATGTCGGCTTCGGTGACACAACTGGCGCCTTTGCGAACTTTTTCATTCATCAGCTCCGCAATGCGGCTTTCAATATCGTTGATGATCTCATCACGACCATCTTCGTGTGCAAAATATCGGCGTAAACTTTCAATATAAGCCTGCAGCTTTTCATACGCCGAATCTTCGATCGGTATCACCCGGCCGCTCAGGTTTATGTTGATGATCTTTTTCATTTTGAGATATTTTTGGTTGAAGTATTAGTTGGTTGTATCCGGTTTTTTATTTGCCAGGGCATTCACGCCATTCGAAAGTTCATTCCAGGTCTGCTCCAGTTCCTTATAGAAGGCTTCGCCTTTTTCTGTAAGAGAAAAGTATTTTCTCGGGGGGCCCGAATTGCTTTCAACCCAGCGATAGGTAAGCATATCCGCATTCTTTAGCCTTGTAAGAAGAGGATATAATGTGCCTTCCAGTATCTGCAGGTTCGCCGCTTTCATCTCTTCTACAATATCACTTGGATATGCCTCCCCGCGGCGGATAACGGATAGAATACAAAACTCGAGTATCCCCTTTCGCATCTGGCTCTGTGTATTTTCAATATTCATAACTCAGTTTTTATGATGATGGCCGGTAAGGTTTTAATTGTTTATCTGCCATTTTCTGTTTGACAAAACAAAGATAGGGTGATATTTGGTACTTTGCAACACATAGTACCAAATAATTTAAGGTAATGGCTAATGAATAGCAGTGTATTTAAGTCTTATTTTACTTATTTTCAATAAATTAAGTATTTAAAATGGTATAATTGTCCTGGAAATAAGTTTTTACCAGTGGTTAATTTGACTGACAAACGAATCCCAAAATGGCCAATTCTATTACTTTGTAACATGCGGCTAAATACATTCTTAATAGCACTCGCTCTGCTTCTGTTCTCCTGTTCCGATAAATACAAAGCTTTTCAAAACCGCTATTCTTTCAGAAGTACAGATGGAATGCCTGATTACAGTGATCTGAATTACTGGGCGGCCCATCCGGAAAAATGGGACCCTTCAGACAGTATTCCCCAGCCGCTTCGTAAGGAATCAAGGGATTCGCTGGCTGATGTATTTTTTCTGCATCCTACTACCTATACCCAAAGCATAAAAGCAAACAACGCCACGATTGATAACGACTACCTGAACGCAAAAACAGATTACTCTTCCGTCCTTTACCAGGCCAGTGTATTCAACCAGTATTGCCGGGTATTCGCTCCCCGATACCGGCAGGCGTCCATTAAAGTTTTCTTTTCAAAAGAGGAAGAACAAAATGAGCAGGCTTTTACTATGGCCTATAACGATATAAAAAACGCCTTTGAATATTATCTGAAACATTGGAACAAAGGCAGGCCTGTTATCATTGCAGGACATAGCCAGGGCAGTAAGTTCGCGGAAAGGTTGTTAAAAGATTATTTTGAGGGCAAGCCACTATATGATCAGCTGGTAGTAGCCTATATTGCCGGCTGGTCTGTACCTAAAGATTATTTTACATCACTTTCGATGTGTGCCGATTCAGTGCAAACAGGATGTATCTGCAGCTGGCGAACGTTCCGCAACGGCTATGTGCCTTCTTACCTGAGGTTTGAGAGGGGAAACTCTTTTGTCACTAATCCATTGACATGGACAACAGATAATCAATATGCCCCCCGAAGCCTGAATAAAGGAAGTGTATTGGTAAAGTTCAATAAGCTATACAAGCACACGACAGATGGAAGGATCGGTAACGGTTTTTTATATACCCGGAAACCAAGGTTTCCCTGGAGTTTTTTATACCTGACAAAGAATTATCACGTCGGCGACATCAACCTCTTCTATATGAATATCAGGGAGAACGTCGGACAGCGTATCCGGTCATTTAATAAAAAGTAATCTTTGTGCACGGGACATCCAATCTTCCTCTTCTTTGCCGGCGGAGAGCAATGCATATTTCTTCACCCCATTTATTGTGGCTTCATCCAGTGCATCTATCACATTTTTATATGAGGCGCCCGGACCGGATTTTACCAGTAACATCAGCCCCATCCGTCCTTCTTTCTGATTATTCAGATCCAGCCATTACTGTTTCTCCCGGATCACTTTGCCCAGGCCATCTTTCACGGAAAAACTGGTAGTGTATACTTTATTCATTGCTGCCGCTTCTGCCCATTGTCCATGATAGTAATAGACACGGTCTTTATCATCCAATAAAACAGTTAAAGCATCCGACTCCCCTAATGGCATCGGGTCACCACCCTCCTTTGGCATGGCCAGGTTTAGGGCAACAGGCTGGCTAAGCTGTACTGTCATGACAAAGAAAGTGATAAGGATAAAGCCGAGGTCAACCATAGGGGTCATATCAACCCGCAGGCTGTTTTTCTTTTGGCGTGCAAAACCCGGTCTGTACAGATTGCATGCACCTGTATTCATTTCTGTCATAAGCGGTTTTGCCAATAAAGACGCTGGCCGGGTCTTTTTCCATAATGAGGTCATATCTGAAAGTGACGTCTGTCATGCTTACCCGTCCATGGTTCTTGTTACCTTTAGTATATAAAACCAAGGATATGAAAACAATTATCATTCCAACGGATTTTTCCCCGGCTGCTACTAATGCGGTAAATTATGGGGTGGATATGGCGCTGGCGGTTAATGCCAGTGTCTTATTTCTGCATGTGTATAATATACCGGTTGCTTACGGTGATGTTCCTGTTGCTCTTCTTTCAGTAGACGAAATGAAGAAAGCCGCAGAAGAAAATATTACCCGGCTGAAAAAGGACGTAGAACATCTGACTTCAGGGAGGCTGAAAATTTATACAGAAACACGAATGGGTAATGTAATTGATGAACTTGAAGATATCTGTAAAAAAGTGCAGCCTTTTGCAGTAGTGATGGGTACGACCGGCACCTCTGCGGTTGAAAGAACATTGTTTGGCAGCAATACGTTAACCGCCATCAGGCATTTGACCTTCCCGGTCATTTGCGTGCCAAAAGGAAAGGAATACGGGAAAGGAATACAAAAGATCGGGCTGGCCTGTGATTTCAGGGAAGTAGTAGAAACAACACCGGTATCTGAGATAAAAGAATTTGTAAAGGAATTTCATGCGCAATTATTTGTTATGAACGTAGATTATGAGAACAAAGGTTTCCGTCCTGATACACCGGAACAGTCGGCGTTACTTCATACAGCGCTGGAGGAAGTGAAACCGGAGTATCATTTTATTACTCATAAAGATATTGAAGACGGTATCAATGAATTTGCCGAAAAGAATAATCTGGACCTGGTGATTGCCATCCCGAAGAAACACAAATTACTGCAAGGGTTGTTCAAGAAAAGTTCAACAAGGCAGTTGGTGTTCGAATCACATGTGCCGGTGATGTGTGTACATGAATGACCAAAGGAAAAAGAGTTATTATAGGCTTAAACACTTCATTTTTGGCCATAAAAAGGAAAAGGAGTCAGGTTGAAGACTCCTTTTCCTTTTTCACTCAATTTATTATTCTCTAAGTCTAAAATTCAGCGCTCTTCGGCGTTCTGGGAAAAGCAATCACATCCCGGATATTTGTCATCCCTGTAACAAATTGCACCATTCTTTCAAAACCTAATCCAAACCCTGCGTGGGGCACGGTCCCGAATCTTCTCGTGTCTAAATACCACCATAGTTCTTCGGCCGGAATATGCATTTCTTTCATCCGGGCCTCTAGTTTATCCAGTCTTTCTTCCCTTTGTGAGCCGCCCACTATTTCGCCAATCCCAGGAGCCAGGATGTCCATGGCGGCAACGGTTTTGCCATCTTCATTCTGCCGCATATAGAATGCTTTTATCTCTTTGGGATAATTATTCAGGATAACAGGTTTTTTAAAATGTTTCTCCACCAGATAGCGTTCGTGTTCGCTTTGCAGGTCCATTCCCCACCCGGTGATGGGATACTGAAACTTCTTTTTCTTATTATGATTGCTTTCTTTCAGTATTTCAATGGCTCCAGCATAGGTCAATCTTTCAAAGCTATTAGTCAACACAAACTCAAGTTTTTCTACTAACCCCATTTCGCTTCGCTTATCCTGCGGCAATTGTTTTTCCTCTTCTGCCAACCGCTGAGCCAGGAATTCAATATCTTCTTTATTGTTATCCATCGCATACTTAATAATGTACTTGATGAACTCTTCCGCGAGGTTCATGTTATCTTCCAGGTCATAAAAAGCCATTTCAGGTTCTATCATCCAGAATTCTGCCAAATGCCTGGCTGTATTAGAATTTTCTGCCCGGAAAGTAGGGCCAAATGTATATATCTCGCCAAATGCTGTAGCGCCTAATTCTCCTTCTAATTGACCGCTTACCGTCAGGTTCGTACTTCTGCCAAAAAAGTCTTCTTTGAAATTCACACCGCCATCTTCATTTCTCGGGGTCTTGTCAAATGGAAGAGTTGTCACCCTGAACATTTCACCGGCTCCTTCGGCGTCGCTGGCTGTAATGATGGGGGTATGCATATACACAAACCCTTTATCGTTAAAGAATTTGTGTACGGCAAATGCTAATGCATGGCGAACGCGGAATATAGAACCAAATGTATTGGTACGAAAACGGAGATGAGCTATTTCTCTCAAAAACTCGAGGCTGTGTTTTTTGGGTTGTAAGGGATATTTTTCAGCATCGCTGTCTCCAAGTATTTCGATCGTTACTGCATTCAGATCCATTTTTTGTCCCTTACCCAATGAGGGAACAATGGTCCCTGTTACTTTTAGTGCAGCAGAAGTGTTAATACGTTTGAGCAATTCGTCATCAAATTTGCCGAGACCGGCAACGATCTGCAGGTTATTATTGGTAGAACCGTCATTCAGGGCAATGAACTGGCTGTTTCGAAAGGTCCTGACCCAGCCCATCACTGTTACTTCCTGGCCAGCCGGCTCTTGTGTTAACAGATCTTTGATCTTTATTCGTTTATTGAACATCCGCGAATTTTAAGGACGGCAAAGATAACGCTTGAAATCCTGATTTACTGCACATCGGTGTCTTCATGAATAGACGAAAAGGCGGAGCAGAATGAACTATTTTACTTTTCTGGTCGTATAAGAAGAGTAATCAGGAAGAAGTACCTCATACTTATCGTGCATGAGGGGCGAAGTGAGGAGGAAATCAGCCGTTGCCCGGTTACAAGCAACAGGGATATTCCA
The DNA here is from genome assembly GCA_016787085.1 of Chitinophagaceae bacterium. GTDB lineage: Bacteria > Bacteroidota > Bacteroidia > Chitinophagales > Chitinophagaceae > VBAT01. The sequence continues at coordinate 109,793 of JAEUVJ010000013.1, forward strand.
GGTAGCGGCTACTCTCAGTAGCGCTTTTACATCCGGGTCATGCGGTTGTGATTCCATGGGGTCCCAGAAAAAGATGAGCACATCGAGTTTGCCTTCGGCAATTTTAGCACCTATTTGCTGATCGCCACCCAAAGGGCCACTCAGGAATTTTGTTATTGACTGATCAAGTGCTTCCTCCAGCATACTTCCCGTTGTGCCGGTTGCATAAAGCCGGTGTTTGGCTAATGTTGTCTTATTGTAATAGGCCCATTCTATTAATTCTTTTTTCTTATTGTCGTGTGCCACCAGAGCTATATGTTTCCGGACGCTGAATGTTCGTGTTGTCATAAAAAGAATTACAAAGTAAAAAGCCTTACCAAACAGGTAAGGCATTACTCTATAAAAGTAGAATATAGTAGGGGTATTACAAAACAGCGTTCACGCTTATCTTTGGTTCTTTCGCTACTTTCCCCGCATCAATCGGGGCGCCAGTGATACCAAAGTCAGACAGCTTAATAGAAAAATCTGCTGAAGCCACGATAGAAGTCCCTTTCACCACGATTGTAGCAGGGGCAGTTATCTTCTGGTCAACACCTTTCACTGTAAGGGTGCCCTCTGTACTTACTTTGTAAGTGCCTTCTTTGGTAAAGTTTACCGCAGACAGATCGGTGATGGTTCCTTTGTATGTAAAAGAAGGGAACTTATCTGAATTCATCCAGTTTCCACCATTGAAATGATCCTGGATCATAGGATTGGTGAAAGCAAAATTCTTAACTGACGCTTCAAAAGCGATAGCACCTGTTTCTGTATTCAAAGCGGCGATTACTGTTTTATTCTCTGCCTTGGGCAAGTCGTCAATCTTGGTACTGGCATCAAACTTAACGATAGCTGATGTGGTAGTTTTCTTTTGTGCAAACAAAGCGCCTGTGATAGCAATAAAGGATAAGATAAGAATTGTCTTTTTCATTTGTTTTAAATTTTTGGTTTGGTGATAGTTAATTTATTTATTTAATGCTGCTCTTTTGAAATCAATTTTTGTAACCTCCAGTATGTCACTGTACGTTCCGCCGCTGCATGAACCTTTAATGGAAACTGTATCCCCGGTCTTGAGGCTTTTCCCTTCTGCAAGATGGGTGTCCTGAAAAGCGAAAATGATGTACGAACCGGTTGTTGTGTCCACAAATTTTACATTTACCGTTGAAGTATCCGGCGCTTCCAGTGCTGATACCCGTCCATTGACTGTGATGATCTTCTCCCTGTATTTCATATTCGCTGCGCTATCATCCTGCTGAAACTCACGAATGAAATCCAGAGCATTGACTGTGTAAGCTGCTTTCCTGTCTTTTGTATCTGAAAATTTCTCTGTGGCCACGTACCAGTAAATACCGGCAACTGCTACAGCAAGTATTAATACCGAAACCAGTATTCGTTTCCGCCAGGGGTTTCTTTTTATAGTTTGCTGTGACATGTGTGGTTTGTCTAACAAGATTTCAATAAATAAGTTCTAAGGCAATACAAATATACAATGTTTAAACATTGAAAGTATACTTTCACCTGTTAAATAAAGGTTACACATAAAAAACCGTCCCGACTTTAGTCGGGACGGCAACTTACTAACCTATTGTTTTACAATATTCAAACAGCTTATGCTGTCTGTATTTCTTTTATTTTCTCCCTGATCTTTGTTTCAATTTCCCTGGCTAGTTCAGGGTTATCCAACAGTAGTTGTTTTACAGCATCCCGACCCTGGCCTAGTTTATCACTATTATAGCTGAACCAGCTTCCACTCTTTTGAACAATGCCCAGTTCTACCCCCATGTCAATGATCTCGCCTGTTTTTGAAATGCCTTCGCCAAATATGATATCAAACTCAGCTGCCCTGAACGGAGGCGCTACCTTGTTCTTGACGACTTTTACTTTCACCCGGTTGCCTATTGCTTCATCACCATCTTTGATCTGCGTACTGCGACGGATATCCAAACGAACAGAGGCATAGAATTTCAATGCATTACCGCCCGTGGTTGTCTCAGGATTGCCAAACATGACCCCGATCTTTTCCCTAAGCTGGTTGATGAATATGCAAATCGTATTGGTCTTGGAAATGGTGGCCGTCAGTTTACGCAATGCCTGGCTCATCAGTCTTGCCTGGAGACCCATTTTGCTATCACCCATTTCTCCTTCCAGTTCTCCTTTAGGCACCAATGCCGCTACGGAGTCAATCACCACCACATCCAAAGCGCCGGAGAGGATCAGCCGGTCAGCAATTTCCAGCGCCTGCTCGCCATAATCAGGTTGCGAGATTAAAAGGTTATCTACATCTACCCCTAGTTTTTGCGCATATGAGCTGTCAAAAGCATGCTCAGCGTCAATAATAGCACACATCCCGCCTTTTTTCTGTGCCTCTGCTATCACATGCGTAGCCAATGTTGTTTTTCCAGAAGATTCGGGCCCATATATTTCGACCACCCTGCCCCTGGGCAGGCCTCCTATACCCAGCGCCACGTCCAGCCCGATAGAACCCGTGGAAACAACTTCCTGTGTCGCTTCTCCTCTCTCATTCATCATCATCACGCTTCCTTTCCCAAAATCTTTTTCAATCTTGTCTATCGTAAGCTTTAATGCTTTCAGCTTTTCACTGTTATTATTGTTTGACATGTCGGTATTTTTTTCAGTTTTTGCCATTTCCAAAATTAGGATTTACGTATTGCCGCCCGAATAAATTTATTAACCCGTCAAAACTAAATGATTTAGCAATATAGTGCTAATATTTTTTGGAATATTTTTCTGAACGAATAAAACAATGAACCGGTCAGCTAAACCAGGCAGCAATTACCAGGGAAAGCAAACCGGCGAAAAGCCCGGCATATATTTCCTTTTGGCTATGGTCTGAAACGATCAGCCTGGCGGTACAAACCAAACCAGCAACCAGGAAAGCAAGTGAAACAAACAGCCCGAAACTGGCAGATTGAGTAAGCCCAAGCATGCTTATAAAAGCCAGCATAACACCGATGGCGATACTGTGCATGCTGATCTTCATATAAATATTGGCCATCAGACCCGCCACAGAGGCCAGGAAAATGGCCAGCGAAAGAATAATTACCTCTTTTGGATAATCAGGCAGGTTTTTCCAGACATACCAGAGCCAGAAATACCAGATGCCACAGGCAATATAAGGGATGATACGGTCTTTTTGTGATCGCAGGAATATGGAGTCAATAAAATTCAGGGCTTTTAATAAAAGAATCGTTACCAGCGGGAACAATCCATACATACCGGCCGCCTGCAGTAATACAAGTGTTTTTCTTCGGGGGGAAAACCCGGCAAAAACGGCCGGGTGAACATATAAAAGGAACAATACAATATAAAGCGGAACGAAAATTGGGTGAAAAACATAGGAAATGACCTTTGCTGCCAGCCGGATGACCGGGGTTTGTGAAAGATCGTTCTCGTTTAGTTCCTTTAATTGGTTAGCGCTGTCAACGATAAGCCGTGTGCTCATTTTCCCTTTAACTTTTCTGCAAAGTAAAGGATTATAAAAAAGTAAACTGATTTAGTATATTTAACGCCTGACCATGAAAAGTTCGTCATACATAGCAGGTATCAGAATAGACAAAAAAAGTTTTTATATCCGGGCAACGGCTTTAAAAACCGTATTACTTTTTTCTCTACTTGTAACAGGACTGGTGACCCTTTCTCAGTCAAAGTATGTGAGCAAATTCCGTCCCATGGCGGACTCGCTTTCTGCAATTTATGGTGTGCCGGTCTCTGTGATGTTAGGAGTAGCTATCATGGAGTCCGGCTCTGGTACCAGCCGTAACTGCAAACTTCTGAACAACCATTTTGGTATAGTAGGAAAAAACAACCTGCTTAAAACAAAAGGCATCAGATCCCGTTACAAGCAATACCCCGATGCACTGGCTTCTTATGTTGATTTTTGTAAACTCATGACGAGAAAGAAATTCTACACCCGGTTAAAGGGTAATATGGATCACCGGTTGTGGGCAGATGCTATCAGTAAAGCGGGCTACTCCGAGATACCTGAAATATGGAAACAACGGCTACTGTCCATTATTAAGAAAAATAAACTGGCCTCTTTGCAATAGATATATGAACAGTAATCGCCGGGTGCTTGCCTTTGTTCTAAGCAGCACCGCCATTTTATTACTTACTTCTTTTCTGACAGAACTATTTCATTATAAAAGCAGCATTCCTTTAAATAACATCAACCTGATCGCAGATATTCTAAAGAAGGATCCTGCAGTAACTGACGATGACAGCTTGGGAGCCGATCCCCCGGCAATAGAAATAGTTGAAAAAGCCCGTGAGAATTTTTTTCTGTACAGGCAGGGCCACATTATCACCGACTTTAATACCGATACAACAGACCCTTCCCTTTCAAGGTTTTTGCAAAAATTGCATGCACTTAAGTCAGGGAAAAAAGGAAAGGTACGCATAGCTTATTTTGGTGACAGCATGATAGAAGGTGACCTGCTAACGCAAACCCTGCGCAAACTATTACAGCAGGTATTCGGGGGCAGTGGTGTCGGCTTTGTGCCGGTCACTTCGCAGGTAGCGCAATTCAGGCAAACGGTGACAGATAATTTTTCCGATGGATGGGAAGATGCGAATTTCAAATCAGGTAACAGTAAGCATTTGTTCTTTTCAGGGCATCTCTTTCGTACCAGCGGAGCTTCGGTACAAATGATTGATCACACAGTAACCGATACTGCGGCCATTATCGAAAAAAGCATTCTGTGTGGTCATGTTCCGAGACAAGTAAATATTACTGTAAATGGGGCTTCCTTTACATTAAACCCGGATAAGGCATTTAACAGGATAACACTACACAACGACAGGAGTAAAGGGATCAAAGTGGCGGTCGCCAACGACCAGTTGCCTGTGTATGGCATTTCGTTTGAAACTACGTCTGGTATTATAGTTGACAATTTCTCCTTTCGGGGCATTACCGGTATTGAATGGGCGGGGGTTGATTCTTCCTTTTTAGAATCCGTTGAAGAGAATAATCCGTATGACCTGATCATCCTTCAGTATGGCGTCAACCTGTTGTTTCGTCCTAATGACAAGAATTTTTCCTGGTATGCCAAAAGCATGTTACCCGTTATCAGGAAGTTCAGGAATTGTTTCAAAGAAACAGACCTCATCATAGTCAGTACCGCCGACAGGGCATTCCGCTATGGCTCACAGTATAGATCAGCCACAGGTATTGACTCCCTGATCAAAGTACAGGCAGCGCTGGCATTTGAAACGAATAGCTGCTTTTATAACCAGTTTGAAACGATGGGGGGTACTAACTCGATCGTTGAATGGGCCGGTCGTAAGCCGCCGCTGGCCAATAAGGATTATGTCCATCCCAATCATAAAGGCGCTGAAGTGCTGGCCACGTACTTCTTTGAAGCCATGATGAAGGATTACGAAAAATATGTGCAGTCACTAAAGTAACCACCGGACCACATGCCTTCTTTTGATATACATGCATTCTTTAAACAGTTCCTGTATGACCCGGAGAATCCCCTGCTGTTCAACAACGGGTTCTTTGTTTTTTTCTTTGCCGTATTCATTGGATTGTATTATTACTTCCGGAACCATTACAGGGCAAGAAGCTATATCTTCTGCTTTTTCTCTTTATACTTTTTTTACAAAGCCAGTAATGAATTTGTGCTGTTGGTGGTACTGTCCGCCGTTGTTGATTATTACCTGTCCAATACCATTTACAAGACTCAGGACAGAGCGACCAAAAAAGGTCTTTTGGTGCTTAGTATCATTTACAATCTGGGTCTCCTGGTTTATTTCAAATACACCAACTTTTTTATTACTACCGCCAATGATGCCTTTAATGCGGGCTTTAACCCTTTGAATGTGTTGTTGCCTGTCGGTATCTCTTTCTATACTTTTGAAAACATCAGTTATACGGTGGATGTTTACCGGGGGCATTTTGTTCCCGTAAAGAAGTTCACAGACTATTTATTGTTTCTTTCCTTCTTTCCCAAGCTGGTCATGGGGCCAATTGTCCGTGCCCATGATTTTATACCGCAGATCAGCCAGCCCTACCAGATCACAGAAACGGATTTTGCCAAAGGCTTTTACCTGATCATATCCGGCTTGTTCAAAAAACTCATTATTTCTGACTACCTGACACTGAATTATGTCAATTACATCTTTGATGACCCCTCCCGTTATACCGGCCTGGAAAACCTGTTTGCTGTATATGGATATGCTATTGTGATCTATTGCGACTTCAGTGGTTACAGCGATGTGGCCATCGGTATTGCCCGCTGGCTGGGCTTTCATATTCCCACCAACTTTTTATCTCCTTATCAAAGCCACACTATCACCGATTTCTGGCGGCGATGGCATATTTCCCTTTCGTCATGGCTGAAAGATTACTTGTACATACCCCTCGGCGGAAACCGAAAAGCCACTTTTGGTACGTATTTCTTTACAGCCCTGATCTTTGCCTCATCATTACTGGTCACCACCCATGCGCTGAGCTTGTCCATAACAACCGGATTGGTGATCAGTTTTTCCATTTTATTGCTGTTCATCCTGCCTTCGATAATACAGAAAAACCTGAGTGGCGTTTCCACTAACCTCAACCTGATGACAACGATGTTCCTGGGAGGATTCTGGCATGGCGCCAGCTGGAATTTTATTGTATGGGGTGGCCTGCATGGCATAGCACTGGCCGTTCACAAAATATGGATGATGCTGACAGGTAAAGCATTCAAGAGGTTTAATGATCGCCGGTGGTATAAAGCCATTATGATCTTTATCACGTTTCATTTTGTTTGCTATTGCTGGATTTTCTTTAAAGCTGCAGATTTTACGACGGCCAATAATATGATCCACCAGATCACCCACGACTTTAGTCTTACTGTATGGGATGGTTTTTATAGCAACTACAAATATGTGTTGTGGATGATGTTGCTGGCAGCGGTGCTTCATGCCATTCCTGATAATTATGCCGATAAGATCATCGAACGGTTCCCTAAAATACCCATGGTGGCCTATCTCGTTATTTTCTTTGCCTTTGTGCTGCTGTATGGGGCATTCAAATCAGCGGAGCCGGTTATGCCGATCTATTTACAGTTTTAGGCTAAAAGCCTGAAAGAGAAAAAGAGTTCTACCGGCAATTCTCTAATTTTGCCGGGTATTAAAAGTTTTTTATGCAACTAACGGCTAAACTGATACAGCTTCTTCCTTTGCAAACCGGTACAGGAAAGAATGGCCAATGGAAAAAACAGGATATCATTGTAGAGACGGATGGCCAGTATCCGAAAAAAGTTTGTGTCTCCATCTGGGGTGATAAGATCAATGAAAGTGTATTAAAGATCGGCAGCTCTTTGAAAATTGATTTTGATGTAGAGAGCCGGGAGTATAATGGACGCTGGTACACTGATGTGAAAGCCTGGAAGATCGAAGCGGCGGGTGCTGCCCCTTCCGAAGCCCCTGCCGGAAAGGAAGATGACTTTAACAATACTTCTTTTACCAGCAGTGATGATGATCTGCCATTCTGATCTTAGTCGGTACTGATAAAACTATTATACCCCTTTGCCAGCGCATTGAACAAAAGAAGACCCTGCACGCGGTAACCTTCTGCGGTAAAATGTATCCTGTCCCTGTTCATCAATCCCCTTCTTGACCAGTTGTAGGCCGATCCATGCCCGTTGGTAATGCGATAAAGGTCCCAGAAAGGAACGTTATTTTGTTCGCAATAAGCAGCAAGTATATGATTGACCTGTTTCATGGCCAGGTTAAGTCTTCTTCGTTTATAAGAATCGGCTGCTGAAGCGATCAGGATACTGGCGCCGGGAGATACAGCTTTCAGTTTTTCAATGAATGAAGCTATTTCCTGCCGGAAAATGTTTTCACTAACAGATAGCGCCTGTGCTTCATTGGTTCCGAGTGAGATAATGAACAGATCAGCATTCAGCGCAGTCAGTTGTTTCCAGAAAAGCGCCGCTTTGTTATAATGATCGTACCGGGCGCCATTAACACCTATCGTGTGATATAGAATACCCGGACCGGAATTCTCCAGTGATACACCATAAAGCTCTTTTGCATTACCAGAAGGAAGAGAGGTCATTGAGAAACTGCTGGCTGAGCTATCCAGGACAACCTCTTTGTATAGTGACGGAGTAGAATCATTCTGTACAGCAAATGGTGTAACCATATTCTCTGTTCGGAACATCCATGAATTGGAATGATTGCTATCTAAGAAAAATCGTAACCGGCTAAATGCCTGGCTACCCAGGGCGTCGGGTCTTAGCGAAAGACTGACCGAAGCGCCATCGGTATTTGTTTTTATTCCGTACCCCGAAATGCCATAGCTGATGGGTATCTCCGGGTGGGCTACCCGGTTGAACTGCCATCTTGTATTAGATGAACTACTGATATCGGGAGGGGCATTGGATTGTGCCAGTTGATAAGGAAATACCAGCCCTCTCCCCGCATTGCCAAAATACTGCTGTAACCCTTCTCTTACCACGCCCGATAAAAAATCAGCTTGTATATGAGAATCGCCGATATGCACTATCGAAACAACATCGCCGGCATTTTTTTTAAGCAGGTGTAGCTTATAATAAAAAGAATCCAGCCCGGATGAATACTGAACAGTATTGAATACCGGGTGAATAAAGGAGTATGACCGGGCGAGGTTATTATCTGTAATAGGAATGGTCTGCGCGGATAATACAGGGAACAATAAAAAAAATAGACCGGCAGTATGAAAAAATTTTTGGATCATTCAAACCTTTAAACAGGTGAGCGGTAAAGCCTCTTTGTTTCCTTTTCTCTTTCTCTCTTAGTTTATAATTCCTTCCTCAATCTTGCTACAGGGATATTCAACTGCTCCCGGTATTTGGCGACAGTACGGCGGGCAATATTATACCCTTTTTCCTGAAGCAGCTCCGTTAGTCTTTCATCACTTAACGGCCTTTTTTTGCTTTCCCCTTCTATCAGGTCGCTCAATATTTTTTTCACCTCTCTTGTGGAAACCTCTTCCCCGCTTTCTGTACTCAGCGACTCGCTGAAGAAGAATTTCAAACGATAGGTGCCAAATTCTGTCTGTACAAACTTACTGTTGGCCACCCGGCTGACGGTGGATATATCAAGGTTTGTTTTCTCCGCAATATCTTTCAGGATCATTGGCCGCAGGGTGGTTTCGTCGCCGGTCAGGAAAAACTCATGCTGGTGTTCCATAATGGCCTCCATCGTGCTGAGCAAGGTATGCTGTCTTTGTTTGATGGCATCAATGAACCATTTGGCCGCATCAATCTTCTGTTTGATGAAAAGAACGGCTTCTTTCTGGCGTTTATCTTTTTTGGCGCCCCGATCATATTCCTTCATCATATCCCGGTAGCCTTCGCTGATACGCAGTTCAGGTGCGTTACGTGAATTCAATGTCAGTTCCAGCTTACCATTATTGTTCATGATGAAAAAATCGGGCACCACATAACTTTCAGCTTTGTTGACTCCACCTACGTTTCCGCCGGGTTTCGGATTAAGCCGGATGATATGCTGCATCACTTCCTTCAACTGGTCCTCATCAATCCCTAATCCTCGCTGGATCTTTTCATAATGTTTCTTGGTAAACTCATCAAAGTATTTGCGGATCGCCAGTATAGCAGTATCCACGTTCTTGCCTTCATTCTTTTGCCGGTGAAGTTGCAGCAGCAGGCATTCCTGCAGGTCCCTGGCCGCCACACCCGGAGGATCAAATTGCTGTATCTGATGAATGACGGCCTCCACCTCATCTTCCGTCGCCATGATATTCTGACGAAAAGCCAGGTCGTCCACAATGGCGGAGGTTTCCCGTCGAAGGTACCCGTCCTCATCTATGCTGCCTACTATCTGTTCAGCTATTCTCTTTTGCGTGTCATCCAGCTTTAAAAGCCCCAACTGATCCTGAAGGGTTTCGTAAAAACTGGTCTCTGTTTTAAAGGGCAACTGTTTTTTATCGTCATCTTCCGGGTAATTATCATCCCGTAGTTTATAGTCAGCTACATCATCATCCCCCTCGCTTACATATTCGCTCACATCAACATCCTGGTAATCGTCTTCACTACCATCCTTTTCTTCGTATTCCGATTCGCCATTCTCGTTGAATTCATCCTTCATATCGTCCAGCCCGTCCTCATGTTTTTCTTCATCCAGTTCCAACGCCGGGTTTTCTTCCAGTTCCTCCTTGATCCGCTCTTCCAGGTTTGCCGTAGGCACCTGTAGCAGCTTCATCAGCTGGATCTGCTGAGGCGACAGTTTTTGTAGTAACTTCTGCTGTAATGATTGGCTAAGGGCCATACCGTTAAATGGTGCTTTGCGGCAGGATTTCTCTCCGAAAGGAGTCCTTTAGACAAAAATCCGGCCATTCATCAAAAATCAGGCCGTAAATTTACAAAACTAAAGCAATTCAAATGGCGCAACGGGTTTTGGGGTTTGTTGTTGTGTTAGTTGTGTTTTTAAACGGGAAAATTTTTTCACAACACACACCGGTTAAAAATGCCGGTTTACCGCCTTTGTATTCAATTACCAACAAGACAGACCGGGCTCTTCCGGCGATATCGTTAAATATCCCTGATTCGTTACTCGTTTGGAAATATCCTGTTTCGCTGAGAGCGATACCCGTTAATTACTACATACAAAATCTCAGCTTTTTTTGTGCACAGGAGCGAAAGATCGAGAAGATTACTACAGTGCCTTTGCGGTTAAGACTGGGCTCCCTGGATTATGTCAATTATCTGGAGCAAAAACCAAACGCACCGCCTCCCCGCTGATTTTATATCAATGGTTGATTTTCATTACCGCCGATTTTTCGGTTAAATATTTATGCCCCAACTTACCCTGCAAAATGGGTTTATGTACAAACGCTTTTCTTTCTTTTTACTGTTTCTGTTGTTGACAAGCAGTGTCTCTGCCCAGAAGGGAAAGATCAGGGTGATGGTAGATTCATTAAGGATTGCCGGAAATTTTCCGGGGCTCAGTGTGGCGCTTGTTGCTAAAGACAATACGATCATATCACTGACTTCCGGCTATAACAATAAGGAGAAAGGAACCAGCTTAAGATCTACAGACCGGATGTTGCAGGGTAGTGTAGGTAAAACGTATGTTGCCGCTATTGCTTTACAGTTGATAAAAGAAGGTAAGATCAGCCTGGACGAGAAAGTTTCTGCTTACCTCGGGCACTACGATTGGTATAAAAGGATTCCGAATGCTGAAAGCATTACAATAAGAATGATCATGAACCATACCAGCGGAGTCATGCGTTATGAGTTCAAAGAGCAGTTTACCAAAGACCTGACGGCCGATCCCGCAAAAATATGGACCCCGGAAGACTTATTGCGATACATCCTTGATGAGAAAGCTTCATTTGCAGCCGGCGAAGGATGGGAGTATTCTGACACGAATTATATCCTGCTGGGAATGATCATGGAAAAAGTGACTGGCATGAAGTATTATGACCTGCTACAAAGCCGGGTATTGCAACCGTTTCAGCTTCTAAACACATTCCCATCGGATAGCAGGAAGTTGCCCGGTTTAGCACAGGGATATGCCGGAGCAAAAAACGAATTTGGAGGCAAAGACAAAATGATCGGTGAAGATGGTCTTTTCATTATCAACCCACAGTTTGAGTGGACCGGCGGCGGAGTGTATTCTACTACAGAAGATCTTGCAAGATGGGGCAAACAACTTTATGAACAGAATGTACTGGACAGTGCCATGCTGAAACTAATGCTGGATAACGCTGTACCGGCCAAACTTGGCCGTGATGTAAAGTATGGCCTCGGGGTGATCGTCAGGCAAACCTCCATGGGAACAGCATATGGGCACAGTGGTTTTTTTCCGGGCTATATGACGGAAATGCTATACTTCCCGGATCATAAGATGTGTGTGGCTGTCCAGATCAACAGCAGCGACTTCAAAACAATCAGGGGATCTGTTTTAAGGTGTTTGCTTGAGATAGCCAGAATAGTGGTTTCCTGAAGGATGTGTTACCTGTCTCCGTTTTGTGGCAACCAATCCATGACCGGAATTTCCGCAGGGGTCTTATAATAATTATTCCGCAGGCTGTCGTTCCAGCCGTTTGGATTTTTGTCGAAAGAACGGCTGCTGAAATAAATGCTTCCCTGCACACTCGGATACTTTCTCAGCAACTTTATTTGTTCGGGCAGCTCCCTGGGGTTCTTCCAGGCCCAGCTGTTTCTTTCGGCTGTTCGATAAATGCCGTGCCCAATATAGATATGTTTGCCATAACTATGCCGGCTCCACCAATCCAGCATTTTTTCGTAAGCAATTTTATCATGGCCGATCTCGAGGTATAACTGGGGCGCCACATAATCAATCCACTCTTTTTGCAGCCATAAAATGATGTTTGCATACAGGTCATCATAATTCGTCACCCCGGCTTTCGTATCGCTGCCCATTGGATCCATATCCTTGTTTCGCCAGACACTAAAAGGAGATATGCCAAATTTCACCCATGGCTTCTCTGCTTTGATGGCAATGCTTAGTTTGGCAATGATCGAGTCCACGTTACTTCTTCTCCAGTCGCCTTTAGCCAGCGGGCTTCCCGATCTTTTGTAGGTGGCAGCATCAGGGAACTCTTTGTTGGGCAAACGATAGGGATAAAAATAATCATCCATGTGAATGGCATCCACTTTATACCGCCTCACAATATCCCTGACAACTTTTACGACAAACTCCTGTCCCTGTTTATTAGAAGGGTCAAAGTATTTTTTATCGCCATAGGTCAGGAACCAATCCGGATGTTGCCGGGTAATATGCTTAGCTGCGATCGAAGCGCTTTTAATATTGAAATTCGCCCGGTAGGGGTTCAGCCAGGCATGAAACTCCATATTTCTTTTATGGGCTTCTTCTATCATGAACTCGAGCGGATCGTAATAAGGAAACGGAGCTTTTCCCTGTATCCCGGTCAGCCATTGGCTCCACGGCTCATATTGTGAGGGATAAAAAGCATCTGCAGCCGGGCGAACCTGGACAATGACAGCGTTCATTCCATTTTGTTTATGCAGATCGAGTTGCCGGATATACTCTGTTTTCTGACTTTCGGCATCGGTCATACCTCTTCCCGGCCAGTCAATATTATCCACAGTGGCGATCCACACTCCCCTGAACTCATTAACTACCTGTGAAAAAATATGACAAGGGATAACTAATAAGAAGAATATGCCAGCAAAGATCTTCATGGTCCGAATTGTATTAATGAATCAGTTTAAATAGTACTGTTACTGTTTTTGCCTTCCCGGATCTTATCCAGTAGTTCGCTCAGTGCTGTAGCCTCTTTTGCACTCAGGTTGCCAATGATGCCATCCATTTCATCCTGACGCTGATCCAGCCGCTCAAGCAGTTTTTTTCCTTTATCCGTTATGGTTATATCTACAAGACGACGGTCGGCCTTGCAGGTTACTTTTTTCACCAGGCCTTTGGCGATCAGCCTGTCAACGATGCGGCTGGTGTCACTCATCTTATCCAGCATTCTTTCCCTGATCTGCAAAGTGGACAGGGGCTGGGGATAGCTGCCCCTCAATATGCGAAGAATATTGAATTGCTGGGGAGTGATATCCTCGGGGGCAAATAATGCTTTCGACTTTTCCGTCAGCCAGTTATACGTATAGATCAGGTTGATGGAAGCCTTCTGGAATTCGTTGCGAAACTTCGCCTGATGTATGTCTTTATCTATTCCCATGCGATCAACGTTTGAACTGCAAAAATAGAACGTTTTCAGTTGATGGAAGTTGCATGGCCCGGCCCGGGCCTGTTGAAACAGCGGCTTAGAAAAATTATTTAACAACTTAATGCAGCATTCATAGTAAAAATCCCCTCTTTGTAGTATTGCCGTGCATACAGAAACGTTGTTCTTTTGTACGACGAACCACCCGCCTTGAGCCGATCATCTAAAACTTTTTTATGAAGCTGCTGTCCGAATCAATTAAAAGCTTTTATGAAGGCTTTATTTCCTTTTACACATCTATTTACCATGAGATGAAAAGCTGGTAAGCCAACAGGCTGAAAGAGAATAAAGGTAAAAGAAGCTGGTTTTCTACGCACTGTTTACTGCTTGCCCGGTCAGAAGGATCTTTTTCCTGTTTTACTCTCTTTGTTTAAGCGTAGCGGCCATCTTAAAGATCGTGAAAAGATGATGCGCTTCATGCAACAGGAAAAAGTTCAGCCATTCCACTAAGGTCATCTTCCCATACGCCGGGTGTATGCCTGTCCTATCAAAATCATCCTCTTTAAAGGAAAGAATACCGGAGGCCATCTCTTTTCTTACCGACAAGAGGTCCTGCATGATCTCTCTTGATGTTTTATGGCAATTGTCGAGGAATAGCGGGTCAGCTTCTGCCATATATTTTGCAAAGGAAGGATTGTCTTCGTCCAATATCTGCCTGATGCGGCGGATCATGGTATGTTGGTAGGTTGCAAGATGAACGATGTTCTCAAAAATGGACCATTTACCTGGATTTACATTCCTTCTGATCTGTTCATCTGACAAACCTTCAATGATATCTAAGAGGGATTTGTGCTGGTATTGCAGCCGGGTAGTGACAGAGGAGGGTATTTGCATAAGCTCAAGGTTTAATGATCAGTCATCGTTCCACACTTTGGTGCCTTCAGAACAGTTGGAGCAGATATCTATATTCTTCCGGCCTTTTAATATCTGTGTCCTGAATTTAGTGTATTCCCCGTTCTTCCATATCTCTTTGAAAGATTTTTCTCTCAGGTTGCCGAGCCGGTGCTGCGCATCTTTATCAAAACAACAGGGCGCTACTAATCCATCCCATGTGATCACCGGATCATGCCATAACCGCCAGCAGTGATTGGCCAGCCGGCCTTTGAATGCATAACCATTGGCCGTTTTCCTGTAGCGGCTGTACTTATCATTTTCAGGTATCAGGTTGTTGGGGTCCTTTTCATAATCATATACCTGCGCTGTCTTGAACCATACATCGTCTACGCCGATCTCTTTAGCCAGTCTTTTTACATCCTCAGTTTGATGCTCATTGGGTTTTACCACCAAAAACTGGAATACGACAAACGGTGTTTTGCTTTTCAGTTCCTTTTTCCATTTCACAATGTTTTTTGCCCCTTCGATCACTTTGTCCAGCCTGCCACCTACCCGGTATTGCTGGTACACATCCTGTGTGGTGCCATCAATAGAAATGATCAGGCGATCCAGCCCGCTTTCAATGGTGCGTTTGGCATTGATATCTGTGAGATAATGCGCATTGGTGGAAGTAGCGGTATATATTCTTTTCTGCGATGCATATTTCACCATATCTAAGAAAGCAGGATTAAGATATGGCTCACCCTGGAAGTAGAAAACAAGATACAGGAGCTCTCTATGCAACTGGTCTATGGTCTCGCTGAAAAAATCTTTCTCCAGCATCCCGGTAGGTCTGGTAAAGGCCCGTAACCCGCTTGGACATTCCGGGCAGCGAAGATTACAGGATGTGGTGGGCTCAAAAGAAATGGACACGGGGTAGCCCCATTGAATGGGTTTTTTTGTCCACTTGCTTATATAATAGCTGCTGAGTACTTTCACACCATTCCAGGCCCGTCGGGGGGTAAGCTTTAATAAAAGATTGACGCTATCATTCCGGTTAAACCTTGCCATCAGGAAGTAAAGTTAAGTTGGTATCTTCAAACCATAGTACTATGAAATCCGCTATACTGCCATACCGTATTTTTCCTCTTGGCGATGCTGCTATTACTGTTGATTTCGGCAATATCATTGATGAATCTATTAACCGTCATGTGCTCCGTTTGTTTGATGAACTTAAAAACAACCCCTGGCCGGGAATGACTGAAGTTGTTCCTGCTTACAGTTCACTTGCCATTTATTATCATGTTCCTGAAGTAAAAAAATCGAATAGTAGCCTGTCTGCTTTTGATATTGTCTCTATGCGGGCAAAGGAGTTGATGGAAATGTCGCTGCCGGAAAAAGAGAAGGCATCCGAAATAGTTCGCATTCCCGTTTGTTATGAAAAGGAAATGGCTCCGGATATTGAGCACCTGGCCGGGGCAAGAAATATTACAATAGAAGAATTGATACGACTGCATACATCAAAAGAATACAGGGTTTATATGCTTGGGTTTCTTCCGGGCTTTACGTACATGGGTGAAGTGGATGATGCTATTTCAATGGCCAGGAAATCACAGCCGGTAACAGTGCCGGCCGGCAGCGTGGGAATCGCTGGCAGGCAAACGGGTATTTATCCTATGGAGTGTCCGGGGGGCTGGCAGATTATCGGGAAAACGCCGGTAAAATTGTTTGACCCGGAAAAAGAAGACCCTGTAGCATTAAAAGCTGGTGACAGTGTTCGGTTCTTTTCAATCAGCAAAGATGAATTTGAGAATTATTAAAGCCGGTGTCATGGACACGATACAGGATCTTGGCCGTTACGGTTGGCAGCATCTCGGTGTTAACCCGGGCGGGGCTATGGATAAGCTGTCTGCACAGATCGCCAATATCCTGGTGGGCAACAACCGGCAGGAAGCGGTAATCGAAATGCACTTTCCGGCTGCTGCTTTTTTCTTTGAACAGCCTTCCATGATCGCTATTTCCGGCGCTGACTTTTCAGCTACTGTTAATGGAGAAGAAGTTCCTTCATACAGGCCAATATTGGTCAATAAGTATAGCATTCTCCAGTTTCACCGGGTAGAAAAAGGGGCAAGAGCTTATTTGGCTGTTCACGGCGGGCTCGATATTCCTCTATGGCTGAATAGCCGCAGTACCCATTTGAAGGCAGAGACCGGCGGGCACAAAGGAAGAGTGTTGCAAAAAGATGATGAGATCAGGCTCCGTAAACCGGTTGATCTTTGTCCGCTCCTTGGCAAGAAAGAGTTTGAGATATTACCCTGGAAGACCGATAGCAACTGGGGCGATGATAACCATGCAAAAGAAATACTGGCATTACCCGGCAATGAATGGGAAAGACTAACGGGTCAATCTAAAGAGATTTTCTTTGACCGGGCTTTTCTTATTACTAATCAATCGGACCGGATGGGCTACCGGCTGAGAAGCGAGCCACTGGTAACAATGGTTGATGAAGAAGTGGTTTCTTCACCCGTCAGTTTTGGAACCGTACAATTATTACCCGATGGTCAATTGATCGTTTTGATGGCCGATCATCAGACCGCCGGTGGTTATCCAAGAATAGCGCATGTCATTTCTGCGCATCATTCCCGGCTGGCGCAAATGAAACCGGGTGACCTGTTCATTTTCCGTTTTACTGACCAGTCAACCGCCGAGCAATTATTATTGAAACAACACCAACACCTGCTGCAATTGCAAAATGCATGTAAACTCAAATTAGACGAACTGCTGAATGCGTGTAATTAATATAAATTGTGATATGGGAGAAGGGATGGGCAACGATGAACGCATCATGCCTTTTATTTCCTCCGCTAATATTGCCTGTGGTTATCATGCCGGCGATGAGCAGACGATCTGGCAAACGATCGAACTGGCCATACAACATAATGTATCTGTTGGCGCCCATATCTCCTTTTTAGATAAGGCCAATTTTGGCCGGAGTGAAAAGAACCTGCCGGCCAGCGATATTTATGAAATAGTGGAGCAGCAACTGATCATATTCAAAGAGATAGCCGACTCATTTGATACCAGGATAACACATGTGAAACCGCATGGCGCATTATATAATCAATCGGCGAGAGACCCGCTTATAGCAAAAACGATTGCACAGGCCGTAAAAGATTTTGATCCCGCACTTGTATTATTCGGGCTAAGCGGAAGTTATTCTGTACAGGAAGCAACAACAGCAGGACTCAAAACGGCCAGCGAAGTGTTTGCCGATCGCACTTACCAGGGTGATGGCGGCCTCACTCCCCGTTCGCATTCCAATGCCCTGATCAGTGATACAAAAAAAGCCATACAACAGGTATTGCAAATGATACAAAAAGGAACGGTTACCGCTGTTTCGGGAAAAGAGATACCCATCACGACAGATACCATCTGTATTCATGGAGATAGCCAGCATGCAGCTGAGTTTGCAGCATCTATTCACCAGGCATTAACGGAGAACAATATTGCGATCGGAAAACAACAATAATACCCGTTCCAGCGCAGGAAGCGCCATACTCGGCGCCGCCTTTCTCATGGCCACTTCAACGATTGGCCCCGGCTTTCTAAATAATACCAGCTTATTTACGCAGCAATTACTGACCAGTTTTGGGTTTGTGATCTTCATTTCTGTTGTTATTGACATTGGCGCCCAGTTGAATATCTGGCGGATCATTACGGTCAGTGAGAACAGGGCCCAGGATCTTTCTAATAAACTATTACCGGGACTTGGTTATATGCTGGCGGCGTTAGTAGCATTCGGAGGATTGGCATTTAATGTCG
Organism: Chitinophagaceae bacterium; assembly: GCA_016787085.1. Taxonomy (GTDB): domain Bacteria; phylum Bacteroidota; class Bacteroidia; order Chitinophagales; family Chitinophagaceae; genus VBAT01. The sequence continues at coordinate 128,172 of JAEUVJ010000013.1, forward strand.
GCAATATTGCCGGTTGTGGTCTTGGTATAGAAGCAATAACAGGATTGGATACCAAATGGGGTGCTGTCATCAGTGGTGTTGTCGCTTTATTTATATTCTGGACAAAGGAGGCGGGTAAAGCCATTGACCTGTTTGTAAAAATTCTCGGCATCGCCATGATCGGGCTGACACTGTATGTAATGTTTTCTTCGCATCCACCTTTTAGCAAAGCCTTGCAGCATACCTTCTGGCCAGAAAAGACAGATGTAAAAATGATCGTGGCATTGGTGGGTGGAACCGTCGGTGGGTATATCAGTTTTGCCGGCGCCCATCGCCTGCTGGATGCGGATGTAAAAGGTAGGTCAGCCATACCACAAGTAAACAAAAGTTCGGTGACGGGCATCATCATTACCTCCGTTATGCGGTACATTTTATTCCTGGCCGCGTTAGGGGTTGTTGCCGGTGGTGCAGTGCTTTCAGCAAAAAACCCTGCTGCATCCGTTTTTCAAAACGCAGCGGGAGATATAGGCTACAAGTTTTTCGGAATCGTACTATGGTCGGCAGCCATTACATCGGTCATCGGGGCATCTTATACTTCCGTTTCATTCTGGAAAACATTCAGCCCTGCGTTGGAAAAGAATCAAAAATGGCTGATTACGGCTTTTATCATTGTCTCTACTCTTGTTTTTGTGATACTGAAACAAACACCGGCCTCCATCCTGGTTGCCGCCGGCATATTGAACGGACTGATATTGCCGGTAGCGTTGGCCATCATGCTGGTTGCTGTTACAAAAAAGAAACTATTCCCCTCTTACAAACATCCTTTATGGATGCAGGCCGCCGGCTGGATCGTAGTAGTGCTGATGGTGTGGATGAGTTGGATCGCCATACAGCAAAGCTTCAGTTGATCAGGCAAAAAACAAAGCCCGGCCATAGGGTAAGCCGGGCAAGTTATCATCCATCCTTGTTGTCGTGTCCAATCAGCCGTTGAGTATCTTAGAAGCTTTCAAATAGTTCGCTTGCGGATGATAAATAAATAAGCAGGTACCGTTTTTAATGGTATTGATGAATGTTTTACTTTCTTTGGCAGGTACCGCCGGGCAACCATAACTCCGGCCGGCGGATCCCTCGCCGATATACGAGGCGCCATGTACCACGATAGCTCTTCTGTAAGCTTTATCATTAAAGCCTGGCTCCAGACCCTCCAGCCTTAACGACAGGCCATGTTCACCTGAATAGGTATTACGTGTAAGATAGAAACCAAGACTGCTTTGGTGTGATGATGTCTTATTGGAAAATCTTCTTGCATAATCCCCACCTGAATTACGGCCATGTGCTACATAGGTATGCATTACCACTTTGTTGTTGATAATATCTATCAGGTATAACCTCTTTTTGCGGGAAGACTGGCTCATGTCGCAAATGGTCAGGTACTCAGAACGCCGGATAACCCCTTTATCCAGTAATGCCAGGTAGCCTCTGTAGGCATATTCGAATGCTTCTTTGGATAATCCTTTTGTGTCCAGCTCCATCAGGTCATATAACAACGAAGCCCGGGCAGCTACACTTTTTGAAGCATTAATGTGAAGCGGGGTAATAATAGCATCTGTATGTTTATTTACTGCCGAGAAGCTCGATAGTAAAAAGAACAGTGATGATACGGCAATATATACAACAGGTCTTCTCAAGGGGTACAGATTTTCGGAAAGAGTATCTTAGGATCGTGGTTATGAAAACGTGATGCAGGGTAAAAATAGTATGCTGTTAAAGTAAATACAAAGAATAAACCTTTGTTTTACTTCACATTGCGAATAATTACGGTGAATGCGGAATATTACTTCGCTGAAAAACTACTACACAATAATGTTTCATTACGAGTAATAAATACAAATGGTGCTGTATCGTTATACAACACCATGTATTGTTTGATCCCAGTCAATGAGTGATCATACTTTTACCTCTTTCCATTTTCCTTTTTTGAAAACAAAATAAGCGGCAATAGCAATAGCTGTTTCGGCCACAGGTATGGCAATGAATGCACCCACCGGCCCCAGATCAAACCCTTTAGCGAGTATATATGCTAAGGGTATCTGGAAGAGCCAGAAACCAACAAAGTTGATCCATGTCGGGGCTTTTGTATCTCCCGCGCCATTCAATGCCTGTATCATCACCATACCGATACCATAGAAAATATACCCCGCGCCAATGATCTGTAATGCAAGGACACCATAACGATGCACTTCCGGGTCTTTCGTAAAAATGCTGATGATGGGTGGAGAAAAGAGCAGGAATAACAACATTACACCAGCCATAAAAATTGCATTGTATTTCATTGTCAGTAATGCGCTTCTTTCAGCCCGGTCAGGCTGATTGGCGCCAAGATTCTGGCCCACCAATGTTGCCGCTGCATTGCTTAATCCCCATGCAGGTAAAATAAAGAACACAATGTTTCGTATGGCCACCTGGTAGCCGGCCACACCATCGGTACTGCCGGTCTCAGCCACTAATCTTCCTACTACTATCCAGCTTCCGGATTGAATGATGAACTGCAATGTTGCCGGCCATCCGACATCTATCAGTGTTTTGATGACGGGCACATCCCATTTAAAATGTATGGGCTTTACTTTGATAACACCCTTTCCTTTGAATAAATGATAGCATTGGTACAGAACGCCTGTGCCTCTCCCGATCGTTGTGGCAATGGCAGCCCCTTTCAGTCCCAGTTCAGGAAACGGGCCATACCCATAGATCAGAAGCGGGCATAGGACAATATTCAGCAAACTGGCGATCCATAAACTGCGCATCGCCATAGCGGCGTCGCCTGCCCCACGAAAGATACCATTGATCAGGAAAAGCATGATGATAACGATGCTTCCGCCCAGCATGATGCGGGTAAAGCTGGCTCCTTCTTTAATTACATCCGGTGCAGCTCCCATAAATTGAAGTATCTCTTCCGCATAAATAATACCCAGTGCCCCAAAAATCACAGACGATATCAAAGCGATCAGCAGCGATTGCATTCCTGCATGAGCGGCTGCATCTGCATTTTTTTCCCCGATACGTCTTGCGACCACAGCAGTAGCCGCCGTACTTAAACCGATCGCCAGGGAATAAACAATAGTGATGGAGAACTCAGTTAAGCCAACAGTAGCTATAGCGTTTTTGCTGTTTGGTAAATGACTGACAAAATAAATATCTACTACGGCAAAAACACTTTCCAGGCTTAATTCCAGGATCATGGGAATAGCTAATAATACAATGGCCTCCCGGATACTACCCTTTGTGTAATCATGTTCGCCGCCACGAAGTGATTGTTTGATCAAAGAGAATAAAGACGTTTTTCCCGTCGTCACAGAATTTTGCGACATATATAAAATGCTTAATAGTGATGAATAAATATAAGAAAATACGAATGGAGAACCCATTCATTAAAACGGCTCTGAAACCTTAGCCCTTAGCGTACACGGTCGGCGACAATTATTTTCATGATGCGAAGAATTAGAAGGGGCAAAATTAGGAAGCTCTTATTATCCGTCAAACATTTCTTATATGAACGGCAAAGGAGTACTATACTTTCCCATGGAGTGCATCAAGGTATTGCCGGATATAGGCGCTTTTCTGTTTTCTCCTGTATTGCAAAATGAACCTGGGATGGGGTAGTGGGATGATCGTTTGGAAAAAACCATGTTCTTTATTCAGCTTACCAAAGAACCTGAAATTCTTCTCCCCGCCTACGCAGATGCATCGGTCTGTTTTGAACCTAAAGGATAACTGTTTCTTTATATTGGCAATAATAAACGGGGTGATGATCTCCTGCAGTTCTTTATCGTCATAATAATTCAGGTTGATGCCCTCCCTTATATACCCAATCGGACTGACCGCGGAAATGAAATAATCGTTGTAAAACTTTGCGGGGCCGCCATACGCTTCTATCACCTCATAGATGAATTCGGCAGACAATTCGCTGCTGTCGCCAAACGGGTGACCGATCCCGCAATTTACCTTTAGTTGTCTTGGTGCGGTAAAATTGATACCTGTGATGCCGGCGCCAAACCTACCGGGGTTGATCCCAAACAGCAAATGCCTGGGATTGTTGTCATTATAATATTTCTGAAAAAAAAGACTGATCGCAGCCCTCACCTCCTTTTTTTGTTGCGGCAACAATACCTGAACCCTTTTCGGTAAACGGGGAGGTGGCTCAAGCGCATGATAAAAACGGATCAGTTTCGAAGCAAAGATCTGTGCCATGGCACGAAGATAAAGACTCCATTACCGGATGTGCATTACTTGCCGGTCGCATCGTCTTTTTGTTATATCAACTTCCTTATTTTCGTTACTCGGTCCAATTTGTAAGAAGATGCAAAACCTCTTTAATGACCTGAAAGAATTGCTGCAGCAGGATGAAAGACTGGTGGCAGACGGGTTATTATTAAAGAATAAAGTTATTGAACTGGGTTTGCAGACCGATCCTATGCTTATCGGGAGATTGTTATCGTCGCAGTCCGTCAAAAGACATTTTTTCACGGAACTTGACGATGTACTGGTCTTTGATAAACTGAAGTTTCAGCAATTTGTTTCGAATAAAGCATTTCTTCCCGACAGTTATACTTCATTTAAGAACAGGATCGGCCTGACAGTGAATAATGAGTTCATTTCTGCCGCTAAAGAAGTGCTGTTGTCATGGCCCTATAAAGATTGTGTACTGGAGGGTGGGCAGACAAGAGAAGATAAACGGCGCAATGAAGTTTTCTGGAATGAAACATTGGCGCCGGATGAGATAGACCGGCTTTTTAGCGAAAAGGCTTTTACGCATTTCAGAACATACACGTCAGCCGGAGAAGGCAAAACGACTGAGTTGGATTCTGCTGGTAATTTTATTATTAAAGGGAATAACCTGGTTGCGCTTCATTCGATAAACAAGGTTTATGCAGGTAAGGTGAAACTTATCTATATTGATCCTCCTTACAATACCGGCAATGACGGGTTCAATTATAATGACAGCTTCAATCATTCTGCCTGGCTTACCTTCATGCGCAACCGGCTGCAGGTAGCCAGGGAGCTATTGCGGGAAGACGGAAGTATCTGGATCAATATTGATGATAAAGAGTCGCATTACCTGAAAGTATTGTGTGACGAGATCTTTGGACGCGACAATTTCGTGATCAACTTTATCTGGCAAAAGAAATACTCTCCCGCCAACGATGCAAAGTGGTTCAGCGATACACATGATCATATTCTTGTTTTTGCAAAGAATAAGCCAGCATTCAGGCCAAATCTTCTGCCCCGGTCTGATGAAATGAATAAACGCTATTCCAATCCTGATAACGACCCGAGGGGATCGTGGAAGCCGGGCGGATTTTCTGTAAAGACCTACTCAAAGGACTATGACTACCCGATCGAAACCCCATCCGGGAAAACCGTGTATCCGCCCAAAGGAAGCTGCTGGCAAACATCGAAAGAGAACTACCTGAAAAAACTGGCTGATAAAAGGATATGGTTTGGTCCTAAAGGAGACAGTAAGCCACAACTGAAACAGTTTTTAAGCGAAGTGCAACAAGGAGTGGTAGCCAAAAGTATCTGGGGCTATGAAGAGGTGGGTCACAACCAGGTGTCGAGAAGTGAGATCATAAAATTGTTCGGGGACCTTGTTTTTGCCACACCCAAGCCGGAACGGTTATTAAAGCGTATCATAGAATTATCTACCGGCGAGAATGATATTGTCCTGGATTTCTTTCTCGGCAGCGGTACGACGGCGGCGGTTGCCCATAAGATGAAAAGAAGATACATCGGCATTGACCAGATGGATTATATCGAAGATGTGGTAATAAGCCGCTTGAAAAAAGTAATGGAAGGTGAGCAGGGAGGTATCTCTGCGGAGGTGAACTGGAAAGGGGGTGGCAGTCTCATTTATGCGGAGCTGATGCAACTCAATATGGCTGTCCTGGAAAGGCTGGAAAGAGCAGAAACAGATAATGACATAGCGCTGTTGTTTTATGACATCATAAAGTCACCATTCCTGAATTATCGGTTTACAGATTTTATCTCGGCCGATCCGGAACATCATTTTGCCGCTCTTTCATATGAGGACAAACGAAAGCTGGTCATTGACCTGCTGGATAAGAATCATCTGTACGTTCATTTTTCAGAAATAGAAGACAGTGATCATCACGTATCCGCAGAAGATATTGATCTGAACCGTCAATTCTATTCCATGAAGCCATGACCACCGGAGATGTCGTCATATTGCCTGTTACTGAAAAAGTGATCAGCAAAACAACGGTCAATACAATAAAAAAATTCAATCATACGGATCCCTCCAGGATGTATGGCAGAGCTCCCGTTGAGCTGCTGGACAATATCTACATGGGAGACCTTGCCAAGAATTCATTGTTGGACTATCTCCAGGCAAACGCATGTTGTCCATTTATAGATTATGATGAAGTGCGTACCGATGATTTTCACAATGCTGATCCGGGCTGGGATTTTAAAGCAGGACAGGAACAGATCAAAACAGAAGTGAAGTCGTCCATTCCTACGCATAGTGAAAGCAGGCAGGCCATCATTGATAAACGGGATATCAAGGTAACCGCCAGCCATGATAAAGGGAATAGTTGGATAGAGCCGGCTGACCTGGAAAGTGATATTCACGTGCAGGTATATTTTTATGCCCGCCCCTACAAAAAAGGCTATAGTGATTTTGCGGCATTACACCAGGACCTGAATGCAGATAACCAGGCGCTGCACCGCATCATCAACAGCAAAAAATATGATCAGCCATTGTTCTTTGGCTGGAATACCAAACAAAGCATCATACAGTTTGCCCGGACGCTGCAGCCTGATACCTGGAGTTTCGGTAAAACGTCAAGAGTGTACCGTCGCTGCCCTATCAAAGAAGCGATGACGCTTTTGCAGCTTGTTGAATATTTTAACACCCATTGATCCCATGGAAACACTTCATCAGCTATTAAGCAGATCAGAACATAGTCCTGGCCATTATAAAAAGCTTGTGCCGGGGTATGTTTATTCCTGCCTCAACGAACGCTTTTTGATAAGGCCATACCAGGAGGAGGCATTCGGGAGATTTGTATATCACCTGGAAGAGTATAGCCGAAAGAAAAATACAGCACCTGTTCATTTGCTGTATCATATGGCCACCGGCAGCGGAAAAACACTGATCATGGCCGGGCTGATCCTCTATTTATATGCAAAAGGATATCGTCATTTTCTTTTTTTTGTCAACAGCGCCAATATCATTGACAAAACAAAGGATAACTTCCTGAACCGGGCTTCTTCAAAATACCTGTTTGCCGATCTTGTCAGCATCGGCGGATATTCCATCCGTATCAAAGAAGCGGATAATTTTGAAGGCACAGCAGGCGATGATATCACGGTCGTTTTTGCAACCGTACAGGGTTTGCATTCCCGGCTGAATACTCCCGGCGAAAATAGCATCACCTATGAGGATTTTGAAGATAAGAAGATAGTATTGATCTCAGACGAAGCTCATCATATCAACGCAGAAACCAAGAAAGGGAAAACGCTGTATAGTGATGAGGTCCTGAGCTGGGAAGGGACGGTCAATCGCCTGTTCAGGGCCAACCAGTATAATATACTTCTTGAATTCACCGCAACAGCGGCTCTTTCCCTGCCGGGAATTGCCAGCAAATATGCAGACAAGCTTATCTATGATTATTCACTCAGGCAATTTCGCAATGATGGATATTCTAAAGAAGTAAAAGTGATGCAGGCCGACCGACCGGCGATAAGCCGGGCGTTGATCGCGGTGATCTTAAGCCAGTACCGGAAAAAACTGTTTGAGAAATATGGAAAGAGGATCAAGCCTGTTATATTGTTTAAATCAAGGACCATTCAGCAAAGTCATGAATTCAGGAACAAATTCAGTGAAATGATCAGAAACCTGGACACCGATGAGATAGTGAAACTAAGTAACGATACCAGTAACATCCCTCTTACAACTGCTTTCCGGTATTTCCGTTCTCACGGCATCAGTGCTGAAAACCTCTTAAGAGAACTTAGAGAAGATCTTGCAGAGGATAAACTCATTTCTGTCAATAGCCGGGAAGAGAGTGAGCAAAAACAAATAGCCGTTAACTCACTGGAAGAAGAAGGAAATCACTACCGGGCCATATTTGCGGTAGATAAACTAAACGAAGGCTGGGATGTACTCAACCTGTTTGATATTGTACGGCTGCACGAAGGAAAGACTACGGGGACAAGTAAGACCACCATGAGTGAGGCACAGTTGATAGGAAGGGGAGCCAGGTATTGCCCGTTCCGGCTCACAGAAGGACAGCATTACGCTGAAAGGAAGTTTGATAATGATCCGGAGCATGAATTAAAGATATGCGAAGAACTATGGTATCATAGTATATATGATCCACCTTATATCCGGGAGCTAAGTGCAGCGATGGAAGAAAGCGGTATCAGGGCTGGATCAGCGGAGGTGAAATCATACCCCAGCCGGGAACCCAAAAGCAATGATACAAAGGAGGATGTGATAACACGCTTAAGGAAATTAGTTGGTAAGCAGCTTGAGATAAATATATACACAGAAAAGACGAACACGGGCATTCTGTTCTCTTCCGGCGAAACACTGCCGGAGAGCAAAACCACTCATGAACATAAACTGTCGGCAGTTCATCCGGTTATTGCCCGTAAAGCGATGAGCAGGCTACCTTTTTACCGGTTCGCCAGCCTGAAGAAAATATTTCCAGGGGTTAATTCCGCATTAGAATTTGTTTATTCTGATAAATACCTCGGCACTATCCGGTTTAAAATAACAGGGATACAACAAAGCAGCCTGCTGACACCTGAGCAACAGCTCAGCGCTGTGACAGGTGCTTTGCAAAAGATAGCCACTACGCTTTCGGGGTTTTGACGCTGATTATATTTCTACCGAAGCGTTTCAGGATGTATTCTTGTGTATTTTTAGTGTTGAGAAGTATCAAAAAAAGGGAGCATTCTTTGATACAAATGAATTTGTCCTTATCTTCTGGTATAATCTTATTCTTTTCTGCTTATGAAAATTCATAATACGGCATGTCGCCATACACACGATCAAGGTATGAGGAAGCTTGCATGTATAATTTCATGTTTGTCCCGCCCGGGTACATGGACTTGCGGTCGTATCAACAGCAACAACAAAGAGATTTTTTCATTTCTGGTAATGAGCAAACATTACCAGCAACGATAATCATTTTTCATGGAACTGCCTGCCAACCGGATTCTTGTTGTAAGATTATTGCGATGGTCTCGCTACCTGGTAGCAGGGGTCATCCTGATAGCTTTCCTGGCATTGGCAGGCTGGCAGTTTGATGTACGCATATTATTACACCCGTTGCCGGGCCTGGTGGCCATGAACCCTGTCACGGCCATCAGCTTTATTATTCTGTCTCTTTCTTTCCTGCTGTTACATATCAATGCCGGTGGTCACTCAAAGAATACAAGATCCGCAGCGGTCATCCTGTCGTCTTTGGTACTGCTAATAGCCCTCATCAAGTTGATGGCGATTGCCGGTGGCCCTGACTGGGGAATTGACACGCTTTTTTATAAGACCAAACTGCAGGAGGATCTGACAGGAACTGTCCCCAACAGCATGGCGCCTAATACAGCTTTTTGTTTTTTACTGATCAGCATTTCTTTGCTGCTTTTCAATAAGGAAGCAACAGTTAAAAGGGTACCGGCCCAATACATGGCAGTGATCGTTGCCCTTTTCGGCTGGTTCTCTGTACTTGGTTATATCTATGAAGTAAAGACCTTCTATGGTGTGCTGAAGTATATCCCGATGGCTTTTCACAGCGCCATTTGTTTCCTGTTGTTATCGTTTGCCATTTTATTTGCTCAGCCCGGAAAAGGGATCATGAAAGAGTTTACCAGCAGCCTGAGCGGAAGCTTTTCTGCCAGGCTGCTGGTGCCGGCCGCCATTATATTCCCTACCCTGCTCGGGTTGCTTCGCCTGTACGGCCATAAAGCAGGCATTTATAGTTCTGAGTTCGGCACAGCGTTGTATGCCCTTGCCTTCATTGCCGTTTTTTTATTTCTCGCCTGGTATATTGCCTATACTCTTAATAAACGGGATGCTCAGAAAAAAGAAACGGAAGATGCTCTGCGCAACAGTGAACAGGAGATCGCTGCGATTTTCAGGGCGGCGCCGGATGCGGTGATCGTTATAGATAGCAAAAGCAGGATCGTTAAATGGAACAAAGAAGCAGAAGCGCTTTTCGGATGGACCGGCAATGAGGTGATTGGCCGGTCATTGACTGATACGATTGTTCCGCCAGAATACAGGGAAGCTCATAAAAGAGGAGTGCAGCATTTTTTACACAGCGGCGAAAGCCGGATCATCGGGCAAACGGTTGAGGTGGTCGCCATGAAGAAGAACGGGGAAATTTTTGATATTGCGCTGCGCCTGGCTCATATACACCTGAAGGATTGTGATCTCTTCGTAGGCTTTGTAAGGGATATTACAGAACATAAAAAAACAGCGCAGAAGCTAAAAAATTTTAATGAGGAACTGCAATTGCAGGTAAAGGAAAAAACAAAAGAGGTCACTGATCTGCTCGAAAGGGTAACGGATGCGTTTATTGCATTAGATAAGAACTTTTGTTACACCTACCTGAATAAGAAAGCGGGGGAATTGATTCACCGGGAGCCGGCCACTATGATCGGAAAATATGTATGGGCTGAGTTTCCCGATGCCGTCGGATCTGCTACATACCATGCATTTAACAGGGCTATGGCTGAGCAGCAGTATATCATCAACACGGATCATTATGCGCCACTGGAGCTATGGCATGAAAACCACATCTATCCTTCCCTTAATGGCCTTTCTGTTTTTATCCGGGATATATCCAAAAGAAAAAAAGCGGAAAAAGAAGTGACTGAGGCAAAGCAGCTCGCTGACAAGCTGATCGACAGCCTGCCTGGTGTATTCTATTTCTATGATGAAACCGGTAAGTTCATCCGGTGGAACAAGCAATTCGAAGAGGTGACCGGCTATTCAGCTGAAGAGATCGCCGGGATGCATCCGGCCGGTTTTTTTGATGATACGGAAAAGGAATACATCACCGGGAAGATCCGGACGGTATTTGAAAAAGGCGTAAGTGACGCACAGGCAAACCTCATGACCAAAACAGGGGATAATATCTCCTACTATTTCAAAGCCGTATTGATCCACTATGAAGGCCGGCCCTGTCTTTTGGGTAATGGGATAGATATTACCGAACAAAAAAAAGCAGAGACCCTGCTGAAAGAATCTGAACAAAAATACAAGCTGCTCTTCTTCAGCAATCCGCTCCCGATGTGGATGCTGAGCCTCCCCGATTATCAACCTATCGAGGTAAACGACGCAGCCTTACAGCAATATGGCTACACCCGTGAAGAGTTTCTGCGCCTGTCTGTTTTTCAGCTCCGGCCCGAAGAAGATATCGAGCGATTCAAGGCGGCTATTGACACTTCTTTCAGGGGTATTCACCGGCCAGGAACCTGGCGGCATAAGCGGAAGGACGGTTCTTTACTTTATGTAGACATTACCACACACGATATGTATTATAACAATGCCCCAGTACGGCTGGTGTTGGCCAACGACATTACCGAAAGCTACCTTTCTGCCGAAAAACTCAAAGAATCGTATGAGGCTATCCGGAAACTGACGGATCACCTGCAGCAGGTGCGGGAGGAAGAAAGGACCCGTATTGCCCGGGAGATACATGATGAACTGGGACAACAACTGACCGTACTCAAAATGGATATTGCGTGGATCAACAAGAAAACAGATCCGGCCGACAGCCAGATGAAAGAAAGAACAACTGAGCTTTTGTCTATGGTTGACACCACGGTAAAAACAGTACGACGGATCGCTGCCGAATTGCGGCCAAGCCTGCTGGATGACCTCGGTCTCATTCCGGCCATGGAATGGTATATTGAAGAATTTGGGAAAAGATCAGGCATAAAAACGGCCTTTAACCTGCAGGGAACTGAGACGGGCCTGGCTGACGAGGCCAGGATCGGTCTGTACCGGATATTGCAGGAGTCGCTGACGAATGTGGCCAGGCATGCCAACGCCACTGGGGTTAATATTGAATTTGTACAAACAGATAAAAAAGTAATTTTAACCATCGCTGATAACGGTATCGGCTTTGATATAGAAAAGATCTCAAAAAAAACGCTTGGCTTACTGGGAATGAAGGAAAGAGCGCTGATGCTGGGCGGAGAATATAGTATTAACGGGAGCACGGGGAAAGGAACAACCATCACAGTGACAGTTCCTGTGGCAAAAACTGAATCTTAAACGAACGAAGCCAGAATGCTAAAGATCCTGATCGCAGACGACCATGCCATCGTAAGAAAAGGGCTGAAACAGATCTTACTGGAAGAGTATCCCTCTGCCGCTATCAGTGAAGTGTCGGACGCAGAAAGCCTGCTGGCCGATATTACCCGCGATGAATGGAGTGTTGTGATATGCGATATGAATATGCCGGGCAGAAGTGGTCTTGATGCGTTAACACAGATCAAACAAATAGCTCCCCGCCTGCCCGTACTGATCATGAGTATGTACCCGGAGGATCAGTATGCTCTCCGGGTATTAAAAGCAGGTGCTTCCGGTTATCTCGGAAAAGACAATATACACGATGATATTATCAAAGCGGTGCAGACCGTGCTCTTAGGAAAAAAATTCATCACCCCTACCATCGCTGAGAAATTAGCCAATGCCCTGGGAGAGGATATATCCCGTCAGCCCCATGAATCTCTCTCAGACAGGGAATTCGATGTGTTCAAACTACTGGCTTCCGGCAAAGCCATTTCAGATATTGCCGCACAGCTATCGCTCAGCGCCACTACGGTAAGTACCTACCGTTCCCGGATCATGGAAAAAATGCACATGCGGTCCAATGCAGAATTGACCCGTTATGCTATTGAAAAAAGCCTGATTTGATATTTGTTGTAGAAAAAACTCTACACACATTAAAACACCTTCGCTACATTCATTCATTTCTTCCCTGTGTAGTTTAGAGGGAGTATTTGCTGGATGATAGAATCCCGTAAAATGCCAAACCCTATATGATCAGAATATTGATTGCCGACGATCATCCGCTCGTGAGGCAAAGACTGGTGCAAATATTAGCAGAAGGATTTTCAGGGGCTTATTTCGAAGAAGCAGTTGATACGCCGTCATTGTTGAACAGGGCGCAGGAAAAGGACTGGGATATCATCATCTCTGACCTGGCAATGCCGGGAGGCGGTGGCCTGGCAGCTCTTGAAAAGATCAAAGAAAGCAAACCTCATATTCCTGTCCTGATCATCAGCATTTACCCGGAAGAACAGTATGCACAGCGGGTGATACAATCAGGGGCGGCGGCCTTTCTCAATAAGGATAAAGCAGATGACCTCCTCGTCGTTGCAGTGAAGAGCATAGTATCTACTGCTCGAAAATAATCCTGTCACTAAGTGATCTTATGTAGTTGATCAGCTACACGAACCATATCCTTTACCGGACATGTTAATGGCTTATCAAACTATTTTTTTCAGCCATTAAAATTATTCTTTTTGTGTCCTTATAAACGAGGAACGATAACTAAGAATGGGGGTTAACGATATTGGCTGTTCCACCGGACTGTATGTGTCGTTGCTCATGAAGCTATGAATTGTACGAGGCATCGCCTATTGAAAATTTCCGGATTATGAAGATGATGAGCCTGACAACGCTGAAGAAGATCATCCTGGATACAGGAAAACAAAACGATCTGTACCTGTCGCTGATAAATGAAAGCGGTACGATCATTTCTGCCAATACACCCATGCGCCGCGATTTCTTGAATGCCGCTCCCGCACAAGCAAACACCAGTTTTTTCGACCTGATCCACCCTTCTCACAAGAACGATTTTATTAAAACAATACAACAGGCAGGTTGCTCACAGGACCCGGCTACTGCCGAATTATATATCAAAAACGGTTACTACCATCCTACAATGTGGCAGATAAGCCGCCTGCAGCAAAGGACCGGCGACAGCCACTTACTTTTTTGCGTCGGTTATAAGGTACTTGATGCGGGCCAGTTTGAAAAATTTAATAGCCTGGTAAAAACACACCACCCGCTTATTATTGAAGGGGTGACCGGCATCTTATTCCATGATAGCTCCGGCAGTATCCTGGCAGCAAATAAACAGATATCCTCGATCCTGGAAACAAGCCTGGAAAGATTATACCAGCTGGGTGACATTCGTATTCCCTGGAAAACATACTGGAAGATCAACAACGAGGAAGGAGTAGCGCTGGCATTTGAGGATTCCCCTTTTATGAAGGCCATCAAAACAGGTATAGCCCAGACCGCCACCCTGATGATAGAATTGAAAAGCGGTGAAACAAGGTGGCTGTTCTTTCACTCCCAGCCGGTACATGACAATAACCCCGGTGGATGTGCGGCCATATCCCATATCATTGACGTGACCAATGAAAAAAAGCTGGCGGCCAGGGTACAGGAGAAAAAAGCGCTGATAGATGCATTTGTCAGGCAAACACCCAACCTGGTATGGGTACTTGATGAGGACAGCAGGCTGCACATGGCCAGCGACGCCTTCTTCAGTTATTTCGGTATAGATAAAGAGGCAAGCTTGTACAAAGAGATGAGTAAACTGGTTCCTGAATCAGTTTACAGAAACTTCTATGATAAACATATACATGTATTGGAAACAGGCCGGCCGATGAAATTCATAGAGAAGGTACGATTTGCAGATGGCGCCAAATACATTTCACATATAAACATTTTCCCGGTTGAAGGAACAGAGGGAAGGAAACTGGTGGGTGGCTATGCGGTAAACCTTCCCGACACCAGCCGCATAGAAAGCGAACTGCGTGAAGCCAATGAAAGATTGCTCACCATCAGCCAGGCTACTACCAATGCGATCTGGGAATGGGATATGCAAACCGGCACCATATTCCGTAACGAAGCGCTGATGGAAATGATCGGCTACCAGCCCGATCACTCCAAAGGACTTTCCTGGTGGCTGCGCCGGATACACCCGGAAGACCGTAACCGGGTAGGTGATAAAGTAAAAGAAGCTACAGACAATAATCTGCAGTCATGGCAGGATGAGTACCGTTTCAAATGCGCTGACGGGCATTATAAACATATCCGGGATAAAGGCTTTGTAATATATGAGAATGGATTACCGGTGAAAATGATCGGCTCACTGCTGGATATTTCGGACCGGAAAGAATTAGAAAACAAACTAGCCGATGAAAAACTGGAGCGCCAGAGAGAGTTGTCGGAAACTGTGATACGTGTACAAGAAAAGGAAAGGACCCGCATCGGTCATGAGCTGCATGATAACGTGAACCAGATACTCTCCAGTACCCTGCTGTTTGTGGATATGCTCCAGGCATCAGGCAAAGAGCAAAAGCAATTAAAAGGAAAAAGCCTGGAGTATCTCCGGACCGCTATTGACGAGATACGCAAGCTGTCAAGAGAACTGGTAGTGCCTCATTTTAAAGAACAGGGCCTGGTGGATAGCATCAGGACAATGGTGGACGACATCCATATGACCGACGCAATCAGGATCCAATTCACGCATGATATCGAAAGCGATCTTCTATCACCCGGGAAAAAGATCACCCTATTCCGCATCATACAGGAACAGTTAAAAAATATCCTCAAACATAGTAAAGCAAAAAATGCCGCTATTTTGCTGCAAACAAAAGCAAACATTGTAGAACTCGTGATCAGTGACAATGGAGTGGGTTTTGATTCCCGGCAAACACACCAGGGTATTGGCTTATCCAATATCTATGAAAGGGCCAGCTTTTATAATGGTACAGTAAATGTACAAGCTGCGCCGGGCAAAGGTTGTGTGGTCACGGTTATTCTTTCTGTATCATAATCATTTCATACAGGCGTCCAGCAGCATTTGCATATACACCGGGCCCTTTTCCCGGGCAAAAGCAATGTTGCGTTCGGGTATCTCTTCCGGGTCATTATATTTTTCCAGCGCCTTTTCAATACTTTCTTCCCGAAGCAGGTGAAGCATGGGATAAGGCGACCGGTTGGTATAGTTAGCCGCATCATTGGCCGGCGTTCCGTCAAAACGATATAAAGGATGAAAGCTGGCTACCTGGTAAATACCTTCATACTTGTTTTTCTCTAAGAGCTTCTCAGCAGCAGCCACCATATCAAGATATGTTTCAAACAATGGAACAGCATTGGGCATGATCAGGAGCGAGGTTTCAATACCGGCATTATCATCCAGCCGTCTGCATTCTTGTAAAAAAGAATGCAGGCATGCCCCGGGATCACTGCTTAATTCTACGGCGTAGTACACCCTGTTCTGCTTCACTTCCCTGGCGGCGAAGGGACAAAAGTTGCAGGCGATCACTACATCGGTGATCCATTTTTTGGTTTGCTCAATGATCAATTCTGTGCTGTTCATATTTATTAGGTAGCAATACAGCCTGTAATGTCTGGTACACTTTATCTGGCAAAAGATGGGCTGCTTTACAGACTTCTTCCAGTTGTTCTTTGTTCCTGATGCCGGTAACAGCCGATGCTATGGCCGGGTGATGCAATACATATTGAATGGCTGTTTGTGCCGGCGTCCATTCATCTGCAGAAGCTTCATGAATGGCTTTTTGAAGAACAGCTATTTCATCTTTGCCATAACCCGTGTAATCCTTTGCCGGTTTATTCACCAGCAACCCCTGCGCCAGCGTACCCCTTGCCAGTACTGAAATATTGTTTTGTTGTAAAAGATCAAGGATATTTTCTTCGGGTCTTCTGTCTGCAAGACTGTACTGCATCATCACGCTGGCAATGGAAGACCGTTTCACATATTCAAAAATCACATTCGGCCGGATGGAAGAAATGCCATAATACCTGATCTTTCCCTGCTGCTTCAGTTGCTCAAACGCTTCTATGGTTTCATCTATGGGATCTTCGATGGTACCGCCATGCAATTGATAGAGATCTATATGATCTGTTCCCAGGCGACGCAGGCTATTTTCTGCTGCGTTCAGAATATACTCTTTGCGGGGATTCCAGTCCCACCCGCTGCCATCACTGCGCCATTGATTGCCTGCCTTGGTAGCCATTACCACTTTATTTCTTATTCCTTTCAGCGCTTTGCCAACAACTATTTCATTCATTCCTTTATCATACAGGTCGGCCGTATCAAAATAATTGATGCCGAGATCTATGGCCTGGTGGATCAGCGCCGTACACTCCTTTTCATTGCTAACAGGTAATGACATACAGCCAAATCCAATAGCGGAGATTTGTATATCGGTAGTGCCTAAGCGGCGGGATTGCATGTTGTAAAGATAACTACCGGGTTTGTGACGGGGGATAGCGCTGCAAAAAAGAAACCCTGCTCATTGGAAAATGAACAGGGTCTGATTAAGTAATGGACGGTTACTTATTAATGTCATCAGGCGGGTTTTTCATGCTCCGCTGCAACCGGCGACTGTCCGGTGTTTTCAAAGGGTCTTTCAATGGGTATTGGATAGCCTGAATGTTTTTTAGTTGTTAGCCTGAATGACGATACAAAGTAAATAACCGGAGGGGGCCTGTGAAATAGAATACTGCATGATTCATGAGTAATTAGTAAAGCAGGGTGACTGTAGTAAAATAACTACAAGAATGGGCTGGCGTCTTTGGTCCCTTTTCTTCTGGTGCCTTACTGCACAGCTTTGTATTAGGAGGACTCAGGGATTTTTGTATCACTAAGAGATGATGGGCGGTATATCCTTACTTTTGATTATGCCATATCTAAAAAATCTTGAAAATATATCTCGCCGCGACGCAACGGCGTAGCGTCTTTACGCCGTTGTGTGAAAATATACTTTTGAGATAAGTTACGATCAAAAAGAAAAGCGATGATAAATAAGAAATATTCTCTTCCTGCACTGCTCCTGGGTTGCCTGTTCTTATTACCCGGAACCCGACTCACTGTTTCCGCTCAAGTCAGGTGGACGCAACAAAAAGCAAACACCTGGTATCAGCAACAACCCTGGCTCACCGGCTGTAATTACTTACCCGTCACGGCTATCAACCAACTGGAAATGTGGCAGGCAGAAACTTTTGATACGGCTACCATTGATAAAGAACTGGCCTTGGCTGAAAGCATCGGCTTTAATACACTTCGTGTTTTCCTGCATGATAAACTCTGGCAGAAGGGTGCTGCCGGTTTTATAAAACGAATTGACACATTCCTGCGCATTTGTGCCATGCATGGTATCAAACCTATGCTTGTTTTCTTTGACAGCTGCTGGGATCCTTTTCCGGAAGCCGGTAAGCAACGGGAACCACAACCGGGGTTGCATAATTCCGGGTGGGTACAAAGTCCCGGCGCTTTGCTATTGACCGATTCAACAAAGTACGAACCATTAAAACAATATGTGAAGGAGATCGTTCGGGCATTTAAGAACGATGAACGCATCCTGTGCTGGGATGTATGGAATGAACCAGATAATACCAATGATAACAGCTACCGTGATAAAGAGCCGGCGAATAAAGTAGCTATGGTGAACCGCCTCCTGCCGCAGGTGTTTGACTGGGCCCGGAGCGAAAAACCTGTTCAGCCACTGACATCCGGTGTATGGACCTGGTGGAAGAACGGATGGGATAAAGACAGCAGTAAGAATCTCACGACTACGGAAAA
Source organism: Chitinophagaceae bacterium (assembly GCA_016787085.1). GTDB lineage: Bacteria > Bacteroidota > Bacteroidia > Chitinophagales > Chitinophagaceae > VBAT01. The sequence continues at coordinate 146,819 of JAEUVJ010000013.1, forward strand.
GATCCAGTTGCAGCAGTCCGACATCATCACTTTTCATTGTTATAATGACTCCGCCATATTCCATAAGCAAATGAAAGCTTTGCTGGCATACGGCAGGCCGGTCATTTGTACAGAATATATGGCAAGAGGAGAAAAGAACACGGTCATCACTGTCATGCCCATAGCCAAACAGTACAAGACCGGGATGATCAACTGGGGGTTTGCTGATGGAAAAGAGCAGACAAAATATCCCTGGGATAGCTGGCAAAAACGATATACAGCCGGCCCCACGCTATGGCATCATATACTTTTTAACGCCGATTATACTCCCTATAAACAGGAAGAGATTGATTTTATCAGGAAGATGACGGGGAAAAAATAAACAAATACTCCCTGCCTTATGGCCGGAAACCTGCCGGGTCTTTCAAGCCTGGTCAATAATTTTTAAGCTGTCAACATCTTGCCAGACCATTACCACTTTTCCTTTTGTGCGCATGGCTTCGATATATCCTATGGCTTCCGGAATCTCCTTATAGGAATAAACTTTCTCTATGTGAATCCTGATCTTCTTATCCCGGATCAGTAATGCCAATGTTTCCAGGTCCTTTGTGTTGGCTTGCGCGGTAAACTGAACTAACGGAAACCGGCTGACTGCTTTCTTTAATGATACAGAAACCATATGCCCCATGGTGGTGAAACCAACCATAACGCCCCGACGGCCCATGCGCCTGAAGTCTTTGTGAGAAAGATTGCCGTTCGTATCAATGACGAGGTCATACTTCTCCTTGTGCTGATGAATATTTTCTTTATCGTATGCAACAACCTGTTCAGCTCCTAATGATTTTACAAACTCAACATTTTTTCCGGAGCAAACCGCGGTCACTTTAGCGCCATAAGCTTTTGCGATCTGTACTGCAAAGTGACCAACGCCACCTGAGGAGCCATTGATCAGAACAGTTTCTCCTGCTTTCAGTTGTCCATGAGTAATAAGTGCCTGCAAAGCTGTTAACCCGGCAATCGGTACACCTGCCATTTCAGGAAAATCAGTTCCGGGTGGCATGGTGGCACATACATCTGCCGGAACACAAGCGTATTCTGCAAAGGCGCCACCCTTTAATGTTTCGCCAAACACCCTATCCCCGATCTTAAAATGAGTGACATTCTTTCCTGTTGCTTCTACAGTACCTGCAAAGTCGGCTCCGGGAATTTTGTCTTTTGGTTTAAATAATCCGAAGGAGAAACGTGCAAAAAAAGGTTTGCCCCGCAGAATATGCCAGTCAGCGGGATTAGCTGAATTGGCCATGATCTTTACCAGGATATGATCATCTTTTACTACCGGCTTTTCTACTTCTTCCAGTTGAAGCACTTCCGGGCCTCCGTATTTAGTTTTGGCAAATGCTTTCATATTACTTTATTGAAGTATTAAAACTTCCTTCATTACAGTTTTCACAAAGCTTTCGAATTCGTTTTGTTCTTTTGCATCCGGAGGTAAACCGATCAGGCAATGAATTTGCCCGGCAAAACACTTGTCCCAAACCTTCACCCCCGCTTTTCTTAGTTTAGAACCGTACATGAAACCATCATCTCTTAGCGGGTCAAATTCTGCATTGATGATAACGGCAGGTGGCAGGTCGCTAAGATCTTCCGTAAGAATGGGAGATACTTCGGGATTACTGTATTGACCGGGAGCATAGGTCTCCACGGCGAAATAACATAATGCTTTTGTTTGAAAATATCCTTTGGCATTTTCCTGATATGAAATGGAAGCCTCCATATTCTGAGGCCGCAGATCAGCAGGAAGTCCATTCAATATCTGCAGCTTTATCTTATGGCTGATGTTATCCCTCTTCGCTTTCTGTGCAATGACAGCTACCAGGTTAGCGCCTGCACTGTTCCCCATCAATACGATACGACCTGTATCACCGCCAAACTGACCCGCATGATCCGCAATCCATTTAAAGGAATTATAACTATCATTTACAGCGGCAGGAAATTTATGCTCGGGAGCGACCCTGTAGTCAACCGCAAAAACAATGGCCTCATAGGTCTTTGCATCCTGCCACAATGAATATTCCAGCCCGGGCACAAGAGGTGATATAAAGCCTCCTCCGTGATAATGAATGATGACAGGAAGATTTTCCCTGTGCAGCGGGTTGAAAACCAAAACAGGAATGCTGTCCTTTGTAACCTTTATTCTTTTGACATCTTCTTTTGGATAGGGTGTTAATGGTACTTTCGGGTATTTAATTTCCTCAATGGGTAAGCTTCGGAGTTCTTCCAACGCAAGGTCCTTATATCCGATCATTTTTAAAAAGCCGGCAATCTGAGGATTCAATTGCCGGTTACCACATTCCTGGGCAGAGCTATACAATACCCCTAAGACAGCAGCTATGCCAGGTATCACAGAAAGAAATCGTTTCATGGTAACACGTTTGAGCTTACGTAAATAATTAATTTCAGGCCCTCTGTTTTTTTAATTGTAACCATTCACTTTTCAGCATCGCATATTGGTATTCACTTCCCCATTTCCCTTTGAAAAAAATATTCTCTATGAAATGACCTTCCTGCCTGAACCCGATACTTTTCAGCAACTGGATGGAAGCGGTGTTTTCTGCGTCCACCGTTTCAGTAACCCTGTGGAAGTCGTCAAGGCTGAATAAAAAATCCAATATTGAAAGCAGGGTTTCTTTCGCATAGCCCTTCTTTTGCTCGCCGGGTGAAATAGTAATGCCGATCTCTGCCAGCCTGGTATCATGCTGATCAAGTTTGATGGCGCAGTCGCCAATTAGTTTACCGGTTACCTTACTCTCTATTCCATACTGTACCCATTCACCGGGATTTCCAAATTCTTTATCCGCTTGTTCTTTGATGAAATCTTCCGCCTGCTTCATCGAAAAAACATCAAAACCCTGGTATTTGGTCACTTCCGGATCAGAGCGGTATGCATGAAAATCAGCCAGGTCTGATAATTTTAAATTCCTGATCAAAAGCCGGTCGGTCTGCAGGATCAACTTGTTCATTTGCCTGGTTAAAAGGTTTGCTCAATCAGTTCTTTATTCACCATCATTCCTGTTGCAGTACCCATCGCCACCGCATTTGCCACGGTTCGCATCCGGGTAGTATTGTCACCGCAGGCAAAGATACCCGGAACGGTTGTTCTTTGTGCCGTATCTGTTTTAATATAGCCATCCCCGGTTATTTCACATCCCAGTGACCGGGGAACAGATGAATGCTGTACAAAAGGAAGCCTTGCATACATCGCTTTTATAGCTGCATTTGTTCCGTCTTTGAAAATGATTCTTTCTGCATACCCGTTTTTATGCTCCAGTCGCTCGATTTCTTTTTCTGCTATAGCGATCTTATGCTGTTGAAGTTTTTCTGACTGCTGCTTTGTAAGGGTTGATTTGCCGTTTGTATAAAGAGTCAGGTTGCTTGTCCAATTGGAAATAAGGGAGGACAATTCAAATGCATCATCGCCATTAGCCAGGATGCCGGTTTTTTGATGTCGAACTTCATAACCATGACAATAAGGACAATGAAGCACACTTATGCCCCAGCATGCTGCAAAGCCGGGTATATCGGGCATGATGTCTTTAATGCCTGTGGCAAAAACCAGTTTACCGGCTGCGAAAGTTTCACCTGTTTGAACCTTTAGTTGAAAACCAGTTTCGGTTTTGCTGCCGGCCGTTACAAAAGCATCCAGGAACGCTACCGTATCATATAGCTGCACTTGCTGTTTTGCCAAGGTGGTAATTTCTTTCGGTGTCTTTCCATCGTTGGTCAGGAAGTTGTGTGAGTGAGGTGTCTGCTTATTACAGGGATCGCCACTGTCAATGATCAGCACCTTTTTCAACGCCCTGCCCAGCGCCATACCTGCTGCCAAACCTGAGTAGCTGCCGCCAACTATTATTACATCATATTGTTTTTCCTGTTTCATCTTTTTGTTTGTTGAATTACCCGGGAATGGGAGCGGGACGATCATCCCGCTGAAAGCGATACCTGTTTGCCTGATAAAGCCACGTCTTTGAATCATAAAAACGATCTCCTTATTTCGCTGCGCTGGCTTTTGAAAGGCGGCGAATAAGGAAATCAAGGAACGGCACCCCGATGAACATCATCCACGGAACTAATGAGATGGTAAGAATGAATGTTCTTTGATATAAAGGCAGGGACGACAACTGTTGTCCAAAAAAGAAAAGAAACAGGGTAATGGAGGGGTATATCACCGCCCAGATCTTTACTGACATTAAGAGTCTTGCTTTTGCTTTCATGCTGATTGGTTTTTTGATCAATTATCTTATCAGGCACAAAAGTAATATGGACAGAAAGAGGAACGACAGGACGATTATGCAGTTGAACAGGACTTATTTGAAATTCTTCCGGAATGCCTCAGGAGAATGTCCTGTATGTTTTTTAAAGAACCTGATAAAATAGGAAACATCTTCGTAGCCTAAATGATCAGCAATATCTTTTACCTGGTTAGTGGTGGCGAGCAAATATCTTTTTGCTTCAAGGATTATCTGTTCGTTGATAAGGTCTGATACGGTTTTGCCAGCAGACGCTTTGGTAATCGCATTTAACTGGTAGGAAGAAAGACTTAGTAAGTCTGCATATTGCGAAACATTTTTCATGCTCCCGATGTTGGTTTCCAGCAAGCGAAGAAGCTCTTCAAAACGTTGCTGGGTATAGCTTTTTTTTGTATTTGCAATGCCTTTCGGATCATGGCTTTGCCGGATGTACTCTATAAAAAAGAGATCGAGGCTGGCTTGTATCGCTTCTGTATAACCTTCCTGCCTGGCGGAAAACTCATTGTATATATTGGCCAAGACGGAGTGCAGTTTCATAAATCTGGCAGCTTCCACGTCACAATAATTCTTACTGGTAGCTTTTTTCCAACGTTGTTCGGTGATCGTGTGTTTTGGCTGGTAAAATGCGAAATCAAATTCCATCAAAAAACCGGTACTGCCTGCTTTCAATTCAAGCCGGTGCACCTGGCCGGGCCGAATGATGAATACAGCATAGTCCTTCACTTCATATTCTATAAAGTCTATTGCATGAATACCACTGCCTTTTTGCACCAGGAGGATAAAGAAGAAATCGTGTTTGTGCAGATCATGAAGCAGGTCCTTCCCGTTTAATACCTGCTGAATATCGCGGATACTGAAGCGGCCGCTTTTGGCCCGATCTCCCTGAGCAGAAGTGATATGCCTGACGGGTATTGTCTTCACTATCTAAAGATAACCAACAGGCCTGCAATTTTTCTTTCCGGTATTTAACCAGATGATTTGCGTTTGTCAAACTTCCGGACTTGAACCAATGACTCTCCCAACCAGGTTCGGGATGCTGTACACTTGAGAGACATAAAAAAGGCCGACAACTGTCAGCCTTCCGCTCCTCTTATTGACCAAGCTGCAGCTTGGATAGGGTAATTGAACTGACTATCGTTTGGAAATCAACGCTTAGCTTTCGGTTAATATTAACCGGAAGTCTAAGAGCCCTTCCTAAATCTTGTCAATTTTATTGCTTGCGTCTTTTTCAACCTTCAGGGCTCTCTTGGTAATTCTTAAATCTCTGAAGTAACCTATTGTACCGATATCAATATATAATCCCACTCCACCTTTTTTATTACTCCCAAGCATTTTATCTACAATGAAAGTAGAGTACTTCATATCATTAATAAACATTTCGGCAGTCTCACCGTTGACCTCTATACGCATTTTAATCCATTCTTTTAAAGCAACAGGGGCCGAACCTTCATATCTAAATGGAGCTATCTTTCTCAAGGTGTCAAACTTATAATGTGGATATGAGATATATTGGACTGTATGATTTCTAAATCGCTGATTGTTGACCCTCCCCACTTTTGGCCTTAGATAAATCGCCTCGAAACTTGAATCGTCCTGCCCGATCCTGAAAAACATTCCAATGAACCCTGCAACGCCAGAATAAGGTGGTGGATTTTGAATTTGACTGTACAGTGTTACCTCAATAGTGCCATTCTCAAAATCATCTAAATCCGCAAGTCTGGCATAGTGAGGTTCATCAACCGTTTTTTCGACGTTATTAGAATCAAACGGAATGGCATCCAAATCCCTTTCTATTTTCACAACTTTCCTGCCTTGAAAATCTATTATCTCACCTTTGACATTATGCAGTTCAAAAGTGTGTTTCCCAAGTCTCAATTGTTTCCACTTATTCAACTCATCACCCTTGGATTGAGCATTTATCCCAACGGTTGCTCCGAGGAGGAACAAGATGAGAGCCACAATTTTTTTAGTAATATTCATGGAGTTACTATTTCAGATGCAAAACTATCAATAGTAGTATACTTTTGTAACCATAATAGTGAATAGTAGTAACCTGTAGGTAACCAGTATTTATGAGATATATAGCAAATCCTTATCAATGTCCGGTGACCAGAACCATGTCCATCATTGGTGGAAAATGGAAACCGATAATTCTAAACTGTATCGGCGATAAATCGCTTCGCTTTGGAAAACTCAATCAATTGATACCTGCCATATCGAATAAGGTATTATCGGGTGAGTTGAAAGAATTGGAAGATTTGGCACTTATAGAAAGACGGGAATTCAATGAACTTCTTCCAAGGGTAGAGTACCGATTAACCAAATCAGGCCAAAGTCTCATTCCCCTGCTCCATGAACTAGCCAATTGGGGAAATACCAATCTTGCTAAAAAGCTGGAGAACGCCATTAAATGAAAAACGGTTACACTTTTTCAGTATAACCGCTATCTCATTATATCTGCTCCCCCTGTTGGACTTGAGCTAACGATCCTCCCGACCACGGTCGGGATGCTCTAACACTGACACCCGGCTCAGAGTCTGCGCAACAACAAATAAAAAAAGCCGACTTATCGTCGACTTCTGATGCTCCCCCTGTTGGACTTGAACCAACGACCCTCTGATTAACAGTCTCAATGCATTATGTATATTTTTTTTCATGTAGTTACCTATTTAGAAACCTCCACAACTAATTTTTCCTCACAAAGATCGTATCAGGTCAAATTTAAGCTTTGTATTAATAAAAAAAGAAGGGCGTTAACCCTTCTTTTGTATATACATCTTTGCTAACTAAATATATCAACTGTCTGACTTTGCCGAATTCACCTCCATCTCTTTTATTTTTATCCGATAGTCTTTCTCAATTGCTTGGACCTGATTCAAAGACAATTTTTCACCTTTTCGTATCTGGTTACTAAGACTCTGATAAAATATATTGGACCGGTATTTTCCTTTCAACACATTTAGTTTGTCTCGGGTTGAAATTACCTCTAGATTTTCAGTGTTTGAAGGGACCTCGAATGTTTCCATTTGATTTAAAATAGCAATCCCCCTACCACCCCAATCTTTTTTCCATCCATTTATAATAATTGGGTCTTTTGACTTATACAACGTTTTTTTCAATACCTAAATTCTGTTTTTTCATATCTCTGTATTTTTTAAGTACCCGATCTGGTTTTATTAATATCGACGGTATTTTACTCTTTCCTTTTATCAATCCCATTGAATAGGCATGCTTCATATTTTGGGAATGAGTGACCCACTCCAGGTTATCAAGCGCATTGTTGAGCTTGTTTCCATCTTTGTGATTTACAAATGGCAGCTCCAATGGGTTTTCTATAAAGGTTTCGGCTAACAGTCTATGAACAAACCTTGTTGCTGTTTTCGAGTCTCTACTCAATCGGATTGATAAATAACCGTGGTTATTTACTCTCATTGATATTTTCCGCCCTCTAATGAACTGAAATTTATCATTCCCGTTGTGATACACATACCTATCTAGGCTCTTGACTGTTCCTTCATTATTTATCTGATATAGGCCTCCAAAATTTTTCAGATCCTTCCAAATTATGTTATCCAAATTTTCTATTGCTTGTAGCCATATATTTTACTCGTATTTTTTAAATTTCAACTTGGTATTTACTACTCACTTATCGTTTAAATAAATGTTTGACTGATTTCAAGATTTAGGACGTCACCTTCGATAAGGTTGATTAAATTCGACTCTTCTGGATTCGAAATAATGTCTTTCCCTTATAAATATGCCCGTCCATACGATAACCACGAAACTTCAGTTTTCTATTTTACTTATGCCGCATTTTTAATCAGGCAATGCAATAAGCCTTTACTTTGTCTTACCAATTACTAAGTCATATTTTTTTTTGTTTACAGGTATATTGTAAATAGTATATTATCAGGATATCTACATTAGGTTATCCATTCTTTTCTGACCATATTTCCTTTTTAATAAAAGGCTCTATACCGACACACTCTTCAAGTACGAGCTCCATGATTATTTCTACCTCAGTATAATCCTGGATGGTAGTAATTAAAGAATCATGAATCGTGAAAACTGGCGACGTGAAGCCGAATTCACATAACCCCCTGGGAATTCGAAAAAGCATTATACTTGATTCAATGCTCATTAGTAATCTCGACAAACCAGGAAACTTTGTCTTCTTACCGATTTTCGCCGACCTTTTTTTTGCTTCTAAAGAGTCTGACTTCTTGAAATAAGTTAACCATTCATCAATTTCTGGATAATCCATTTTAAACTTTCTGCTTACTACATCTGAACATCTATATCCGATATTGATATACCTCAGAAACCTTTTTTTCAAATCATCTAACTCATAGATCATTTCGTCATAAAAACTTTCTTTATGCCTTTCGAAGAATGTCTGATAAAACTCCCCTCTGCTAACTAGGGCTTGAAACTCCTGAAAGCCTTTACTGGAGCGAATTTCAGCTAATTTGGCGCACATAGGGAAGTTACCTGAATATAACGATGAAAAGGCGCTATTCAGGGACTTCTTATATCTGTTAATTAGATTAGATTGACGCACCTCTTTCCAATTAAAGGACTTGTCGGCACCTTCCCAAAAGGTGGGATTAAATAATACCAATAGAAGGTACGGTTGACAATTACCAACATCCAAACCAACCAACTCCTTATTATCAAACCTTAGAAATGGTCGTAACCTTTTATTTAAACCTGTTAGGTTTGAAAAGAACCGTCTCGAATTTGTCCCTACAGAGAGCATATATTGTTTCTGATTGAGGGCATGGACCTGCCCTATGCAGGCTTGGTAGGCCGGAAAAGGGTTTTTCTTTTCACAACTATTTACCTCCCCGTATACAGGATGAACGACCTTCTTATAGCCCCATTTTTCTTCATCATCTTTTATTCCATCGTAATGTTTTTGATTACATTCTAAAGCTCGTTCAACGTCGATTGTAAGTCGATGATTGAACCATCTAATAAGATGGCGATACTCGACTTTCTGTCTTTCCGATAGTCTAAAACCGCTTTTGAGAAGACGTTCTAGTTTTCGATCATCAATTTCAACTAGATTGTTTTTTGTCTGATACTTTTTCGTAAAACGATAACCGATAGATCTGGCTGGGTTATTATCTGTGGCTATGGAAGAGCTTACGAAAGTTCCATCTGTCTCTATTACGCCATGCGTAAGTAAATACCTTAAATAAAGCTGATATTGACTTATGCATTTCTTTAGGATTTGGGATGATAACAGGACATAGTTCTCTTCCGTGACTGCATCGGGGTGCTTTAAAGGAAGGGAGCATAACAGGTCAATTAAAAACGAAAAATACTGCGGTTTTAAATTTCGGCATTTAAAAGCTGGCGGGTGTTCCGCCAAAAGCTTGGCCACGTCCAGGTTTTCTGGACATAAAAATTTCATGCTCTTTTAATTTTTGAGCAGTATATCTAACAAGTATATTGAAAAAGTAAAGGCCGGCTATTAGCCGCAGTGTAGATTAACTAGTATATCAGGATTATCAGCAAATTAGCTGAAGTATATTTGAAAGTATATTTAAAAATCTCACCAAAATCTACAAATTAGATGCCAATGGGGGTAAACATCCTGTTGGTATGACGAAAAAAAACTAAAAAAGTTTACAAGCTAGGGTAAAAAATGTTCCTTCCGTTCGAAACCAGACTTATAATGCCTGAGATCTCCTTCCAAACTTAAAGTTAGAATTGGTGCAATGGCATTTATAAAGCCTTCATTTTCAATCCATATGCATAATTCTTGACTAAAATGAGTTGTTGGAACAATTATTTTCATCGCTGGATAGGAGTTCTTGAATTCAGGAAAAAAATTAAAGGCCATTTCTTCGTTGTCCCAAAAAGCTCCTGAAATTAGTTAGAATGTCAGGTCGGAATGACCGTAATAGATCAAAAGCCGCCTTTTTACCAGTGCCGCTACCTATAATCTTTAGATCTTCGACACTATTAAGACAAATTGAAACAGGTTTTAGAACCGCTTTGTAAGCGTCAATATGAGTTATTTTAATCACAACAAATAAGAATTATTATCCTTTCTTTCCATTGGTGTCGTTGTTATTATTTGAACTATCCAATAGCCAAATCAAAAAAATGGCGAATGGTATTGACAAGAAAAAATTAGGTAGCCATGGTATTATTCGTTCTACAAGTAATATCATAACAATATTTTTAAGTCACTTTATTTCCCATCTTGCCTTACTAGCGTCCGCATAAGTAGCGTATGGATAAATTTTTCGGGAAACAATTTGTGGTCTCCCACCAAAAGTTGAAACGTGAGATGTAAGATCATCTTCTACTTCATCCAGGTATTTGTACTTTTCATCATCATTGTTAGCAATCATTTTAATCTCAGACGTATATTGACCAGATATTAACGTGTCTGGCCGGTCTATCCAAATTTGCTCTTTTTTAAGACCCCCGTAGCCATCTGGAACTAGAATATCCTTGAGTTCGGCCTGCCTACTATGCCTTCGAAAGAACTTGATTTGGCAAAATGCATAGACCAAACTAGGCTCATGGTATTCGTGCTTATATGGGGTAGCTTCATTTGATTTCCCCGCTATAGAATCTGAGGGCCTCTTTTTTAAACTATCAATAACCCTGTTTAATCTCGATACTTCCGAATTTTTATTCCCGTTACAGGAGAGTAGAACAAGAAAGGCAAATGCATAGTAAAGCTTCATAACGAAAATTGTTTGATAAAAATAATAAAACGGTTCATATATGACACCATTTGAATGAATGATACTTTCCACCTTTCGGTGTGAGCAATCTAAAGAACAAAGATCTCTGCCAGGCCTTTGGGGCACACATAAAGGCTTTGAGGAAGGAAAAAGGCATTTCCCTGAGAGCTATGGCATTAGAAGCTGATATTGAGCACTCACAGCTTTCCAAAATTGAGCGGGGTATTGGAAACCCTACCATTTCAACCGTATACGCTCTATCTATCGCCCTGGAAATTTCATTAAAAGAGTTAATGGATTTCAAGTTTCCATCAAAAACTAGGACCAGTAAATAGTCAGAACGGTCATTTGAGCTTATTAGTCCTGTGGCCTCCTTCTTGATGAGAAAGCAGAACACTAAAATTCAGGTACTTTTAGTCCCATTATTCGCTCAGTCAAGGGGATTGACCACCGTCCAGCTCTCCAGGTTTTCCCGAAGCAATGTCTTTTACATTACACCCTCCTCTGCCATAGAAAAAAAGCGGTCATTGGTTATTATCAGATGGTCGAAAAAGGAAAGGTCAAAGAATTTCGAAGCTTCTTTCACCTTCTGGGTAAGTTTGATATCTGAAGAACTTGGCGCAATACTTCCAGAAGGGTGATTGTGCGCCATAATAAAAGCGCTGGCATTAGCTTTTATAGCCGACCCAATAATCAATTTGGGATCTGCAATAGTACTACCGGCGTTTCCAGATGATATCTCGATAATACCAATAATTGTATTAGCCTTTGTGAGCAGCATTACCTTAAGCTGTTCTACAAATTGGATCTTGTTTGGATTCCATTTTGCCCTGAAAATTTCATAAGCATCTCTTGAGCTAGAAATCTTGGGCTGTACCGACAGCTTCACAAAAGGCTTATAAATAAGCTCTATTTCTGCTACTGTTTGTCCTGAGATATCGATAATCTTTTCCATAACATAATTTTTTGAATGAAAAAGCCTGGCGTTGTACCAGGCTTTCTTTTAATTTAGATACCACGAAGTCGTTTTTTGATCCAGTACCATTTTTAGTTCTTCAACAAAATGAAATGAGTTTACCGATCTATCCACAAAAGTGTCTATGTAGCTGCTCTTATTTGCCCCCGTAAACAGATTGTAAAGTCTCCACAAATTGATGTTCCCATTATCATCCTTACAAAAGGACTTATCCCTGTAGTAGTCTTTAACAACAGTACTGAGTTGTGTATCGCTAAGTAGCAAAGGGTGTATCTCCTCTTTGTAGTCACCTGGAAGATGACTGAACATCCTACACCGGCCAATCAGGTGGGCAAACTGATTCTCTGTTAAACTATACTCATTCAAACGCCTTAACGAGTGAAGGTGGTAATTGGCGTTATATCCCTCTATCAGTGTTCGAATGCTCGCCTTTAATTGACCGATATTCTTTACCTTAAGGTCGTTCAGATAGCCATCCGTCGCGACACAAAGATTGGTACAGACTGAATTTTTAAAGCCAATAAAGACCTTAAAATGTTCATCAGCCCCTTTCTTGCTGTACAGGTTGTCAAGATGATAAGATTTCACACCTCCGATAGTCAGGGACAGCTTTTGATAATCAATTTCGTCTGTTATCGAAGGAATTTCAACTATAAAGGCCATGCGCTCAAAATAGAGCGTCTTCTCATGTTCTAAAAGGTCTTTAGCGGGCTTATCCTTGGCTTCAGGGATTCTTCCCTTTACTGGATGAGAAAGCCGAATAGAGGGCCTTAAAATCGTTTCTGAGGGGTATATATCAGATACAACTTCAATAGCCGATTCAATAAAATCTCCATGAGAGATGACAGGCTCATTATCTTTAATAAACACAGGGATAACATGACTGCTTTTGATCTCCTCCAAAGAACTTTCAGTTGTATTAGCTTGGATAAATGGTCTAACTGTCGACTCCACCTCCTGGATAAGTGTTTCATCAAAAAGATTAGTCGCAGTATTATTTAAGAGTACCGTTTCCATTTTGTGAAATGTTTTGGGTGAATGATGGGGTTGCAAAGCCAGGCGTTAGCACTTCGTTTTTTCGCCTTCCGAACAGATCGGCATAGGAGGCCTGATGTTGAGGGTTATCAGTGTAAAGCTTTTTTAGCTGATCGTAGCTAACACAGGCTTTGATTTTATCAGCGAACTCGTCCTTCGTTTCTTCGATCCCCTCCTGACACCATGCTAATATCTGATCTCCGACCGCTGAGGTTATCCTGAACTCTGGTTTGTCCATGAAAAGACCTGTTCTATCCTTAGAAGCTACGGCATTGTGCTTAATATCGATATCTAAAAGAATGGTCATCTCATAATCCATTCCATCGCGGGTTACACCCTTCAGGCCGATCTTCTCAGGTACCTGTTTCCCATTCTTTTCGCTCAATACATAATCCTGTTTACTTCGGATGGTAGCGATAACATGGCAAGGAGATTGAAGTATAGCCTGTACAAAGGAATTGTGTCTTGGAGTTAGCTTACCCCAATTGGTGAAAGAGTTACCTGTCATTAAGCTGTGAGTTTCCAGGATTCCACCAGATCCTTCCCATTGGTGAGAAATCGAGTCGACAATAATCGCCTCCATTCCTGCCCTTTCGCAAAGTTTAATGGCTTCGATATATCTTTCGGGTGTAAACGGTGCTTCAAGAGTGACAACGTTGAACGTACCCAAATGCGAATAGAGTTCAGAGGAGTGGTTTTCGGTGTCTATGACCGCTACTTTGTCGAAATTTTTACAAAGTCCCAACGCTATCAATAACGCTGAGTACGTCTTTCCTGACCCACTTGGTCCTTGCAAGGCCAAACGAATCTTAGCCCGTTTTCGGGATGATTTTTTTAGTTCCATACCAGAGAGTTTTTAATGAATAATATTTATACCGTGATAAAGACGGGGAAGCATTTCGGTAGAAATAGTAATGTTATGGAACTGACTGGAGAAAGAAGGCGGGGGTACCGGAGATTGTTTTATGTGCCGGGGGTTGGTGTTGGGGATGGCTACCCTTTTACGCATATATCTACAAAAAATAAAAAAAATCTTATTTCCCTCAAATCGACAAAGATGAGACAATTCTTTTTCAATGCTGTCTTGCTTGTAAAAGCTCCAATAAAAAGAGTGTTAGTATTTCGAAGTGTGCTTCTCTTCTATTTTTTTTGATACCAAGTCCACTTCAGAATCGGCTTGTTTACCCACAATATTCGAGTCCCCAAATTCTATTTGTCTAGAACTATCATAGAAAGAAATAGCGTTTGCAGATAACTTCTTGAAAAATTCTACAGTCGCTAAGGCGTTTGTTGAAATCCAATTTTTATGGGAAGCCTCATATACTAACAACCAATATTCATTAGTTAATCCATACTGATTGAATTCAAGCCTTAAATCGGAGAGTCTTAGTCGAGAAGTAACAAGTTTCATTCTCTGCAAGTCCAATAATATTAAAATCGATACAATATCCCTCGATTCAAGGATTGCTTGAGCGACCTCCTTTTTCAATCTTATATCAAAAGACTTAGCAATCCATAAAGTCCATGAAACCTCAAAATGATTTGCCCGGTAAACATGTTGATTCAGCAATGCTGAAATTGTCGATTCCAGCATTTTTCTATTTACAATTTTTTGATTTTGTAACAATATCGCTAATAGATCAGGTAAAATTGCGCCTTCAGCAATAGCCAGGGAATAAACCAACGACTCAAATAAATTCCAATTATTTCTAAAAATCTTCACTTTTCTAAGCGTTTTAATTCCATACTTAATCACAAAATCATTTGGATATTGCTTAGAAAAATTAATCAATATATTGAAATAATTTCTCAAATCCAGTCTTTGGAACCTCTTGTCCTTACGAATCTTAAAATTTACAAGCTGGTGGTTCCAATTATTTTCAAATAAAAAAGGTGCTTTACTAATACTTGTCTTTTCCTCATTAATGTTTAGACTAAAATCAGCAAGAATTTTTTGAAAACATTTCAATGCTATTTCTGCATCAGCTTGGCTACTAAAAAAGAAGTGGCAATCATCAACAAACCTGTATCCTTTACATTTTACATTCTCCCTTTTTAATGCCTTTGAAATTTGCTCATCAATCGCACAACCTATTATTTCCGAAACGATCCTTGAGGTGTCTGTACCAATAGGCATTCCGATTGTTTGTCCATTCTGAGCATATCTAATATACTCGTCAATAAGGTTTCCCAATAGCGTTTTATCTCTTCTTCTAGTCTTTGCAATACCTTTTGTGTGTAAGGCCCATGGAATCGAGTGGGTGTATATAGATGGGAAATACCTTAATATGTCAGAACGCAATTCAAAAAAAGCATCAAAAGACGAGATTATACACTTTTCCTTAAAAAGCTCATACTTCGCAAACTGTACAATCGCCCTCTTTTTGCTTTTATCAACTTCTGGAATGCTTGCCGATAACGATGATTTTTTATAATGCTTTTTTATTTGCGACCAATTTCTATATATCGCATTTGAAAGTAAAAATTGATGATATGGATTGGGAATACCATTTAGTCTTCTATGAATACCAACCTTTGGTATTGAATAAGTAACAAAATTCGTTTCATTAAGCTTCTTTTTTTCCCGGGAGTCTAATGATGCGATGATGGATTGAACTCTCCTCACGTTATCGCCGAACAATAATGTATTAAAAGCGGGTGGTAATTCTTCTGTAAAATACCCGTATTTGATAAGATTTTTAAGAGTCATCCCTAAACAGTATTCGTTTTTAAATACAACAATCCAAATATTTCAATATTGAGCTTCGTTTACCTTTTGTCTCTTAGATTTAATGTATAACCCATCAATTTGATAAATCCCATATTCAAATTTGTTTTCCCCAGCGATGACTAATATGACGCACCCTTAGACCCAATAGTCTCAACCTGCTCTTGTTCATCCATATCATTAAATTTGTACAAAGTCATAATTTTTTGCAAGAAAATGATTGGAACTTGTTTTCAGATAGTCATCCAAAGTTGAATAAATACTAATTAGTATTTTGAAATTATTTTTCTAGAAAACAAAGCCTGAAAGACTATTTATTTAAAGAATGGCTATAATTAAGAAAATGACATGCCTCGTACTCCAACTGTTTGGAAACACCAGATTTTGAAATTGCCCGCAGTATTTAACTTGTCTACTTTCACTACAAATACTTGTATTCGGAATTAGTTCAACTAGTTAATCGCCAAGAATAAAACAAATATAAGTGTTTGAAATATAATCCATTAGGTAGATATATAGTAAATCTATTTAGAAGAAATACGACTTTTTAATTAAATAACAAATATTTTTTACAGAATTGCTTATAATTAAAATCTAGATTATACCTTTGCAAAATCTCATTAACCACGAGTTAAAGGAGTTACGAAACCGTTGGGCTGTCTCTAGCTGGCGGTTTTTGCTTTTTTATAAACTCTTGATATTCTTTTAGTTTTTTCTTTTTTTGGTGTTCATATTCTGCTACAAATGCAGTCCAAGGAAGAATATATTTGTCTCTCACATCTAGAATTACAAAATAGTCTGGCTCATCCTGCCGTTCGAGCCAAATACATAACCTGTTCTTATTTCCTCTTTTTTGTGGCCATATTTTTAATTCCCAGTTATCACACTTTTCTATAACCGGCCTAGCAAATGGTATTCTCTCACATCGCCTTAAATCTGGAATTCTATCGTTTTCATTGTTTCCAATATGAGTCATGTGATAAAACGTATATGCCTTACCTTGAAAAGCAGGATGATATTTTAACCTAAGACTTTTTCCTCTGAATGATGGTTTGTATAGAATAAAATCCTTTTCAAAAGTAGCATATACGCTCTCGATAAATAAATGATAATCCCCCCCGTAAGCGGCCAATAAAATCAATTCTGGTAAAGTAATTTCCATCATTGGGCAGTATTTCCTTTCCAAATAAATAGGTTTAATTTATTTTCCTTATACAAAGTAGAATGCGTTAATGTATAACCTGATCTTTTCTTTAGCTTTTCAATAAGTTCAAGCTTTCCTTTGTTTCCTGACAACTCCCTATGAACATACCCAATAGCTCCAATTAATAGATCGGTGAGCTGAAGTACAGCGACTTCATGAGATCTTACTTGCTGAATTCTTTTCAAAATTTGTTTGGAGTAATCATAATGATTGTGCCTTAAAATGTTTTGCAGCTCCTGGATTTTATGTTCGCTATTTGTGTCCTTAATATCTAAATAGATATTATAAGAACTATCTGGCTCCAGAATAACTTTAAGTAAATCAAAGAACATTTTATAATAAAAGGTATCGTGAGTTTGGGCAAATTTTGCGTGATCAAGAGAGGACTTATTGGGAACAATCAAGGCTCGAAAATGCAAGTCGTCATCGTCAAAAAAATAGTCGATTAGCTCTTTATAAAAAGCAACTTTGGAAGCAGAAACTTTATTCCATTTAATCTCGAACCCTTTTTTCAAGCCGTGCTTTTCTTTAATCTCTTTTATCCGATCAAAGATCTCTTTCTTTTTAGCCTCCGAGCACCACACAGCTCCCAAAACCATCGTGTTGCTGCTATCATTTTCAAGATGACAGCTTTCATCGCAATAAACATTGTATAATGGTCTCATAAGAAAAATTAAATATAAAGCATTAATTCTATAGGATAGCACCTACAAAAACTCTTTCTGGAGTTTTTGTCTTTTTGTCCTACTCCCAACATTTCTAATAATATTAGAAAGCAACGCATAGGAAATGTTGTAAGTAGATTTTAACGTCCGAACAACAGAAATGACATTCTCCGAATCTGTGGTTTCAGTCTCTAGAAGAACAAGGGTACTGATCGGGTATTTAATAAACCGGGGCTCATCCTGTCTGATATCAATAGCTTTTTTACAAAGTTTTTTAGCCTCCTCGTACTTATCTTGCTTCTTTGACTCATAAATTCTTAGTGCCAGGTTGTGAAAATGTATTCCTTTCTCTTTATTTGTTTTTGCTGCCTGCCCAGCAAACTCATAAAATGATTCGCTTTTTTCCAATTCTCCTTTTTTCCAAAAGCAGTTTGCCATTGTATTTAAGTAAGGAAAAAGCCGGTTTTTTTCATCTACTGACTTAAGAAGCTTGATGGCATTATCATGGTCACCAGCGACATGCAATGCCCGGGCATATTTTGTTTTTGTTTCGTCATACTTATTTTCCAA
Source organism: Chitinophagaceae bacterium (assembly GCA_016787085.1). Classification (GTDB taxonomy): domain Bacteria; phylum Bacteroidota; class Bacteroidia; order Chitinophagales; family Chitinophagaceae; genus VBAT01. The sequence goes on from JAEUVJ010000013.1 coordinate 164,993, forward strand.
TAAGATTATAGTCCCCAAATTGGGAAGAATTAACTCCTTTATTATTTTGTCCTGAAACTCATACATTGCCAAACACTCTACGAGTGCCTTATTGTTTTTTTCGTTTTTAAATATGTCTTCAGGGTTCTTTTTCCCAATCTTTTCCAAATAAGAGTATGGGTCTCTTCTGATTTTCCTAACCATTGAGGAGCGAAGAATTGAATCCAAAGGTATATCTGTTTCGCTAATGGGATTAATCAATGTATCAAAATCAAATGGGTTTCTTGGGTGGGTATCTATAAATCTATTAATGGTTCGTAATAGCTTCCTGATCTCACTTACCTGAGTATTATCTAAGACCTGTTGTTCCATGCTTTCGGCATACGCTAAGCTTTCTGAAGTCAGTAACTTAATTTGTTCGTCTTTAGTTTCCACACTCACCGATTTGAGCCATTTTGAATATCCGTGGGTGAACAATTGGCCCTGTTCTTTAATCCTAATAACATTTTGGACATCATTAACAGAGACAGGATGACCCAGTTTCATCTTCGTCATTATCAAATAAGACGAACACCAAGCAGTTCCCCGCAAATCAACAGTCTCTTCGAATAGCTTATCAGCTTTCATCAAGAACTCTTCCGCAACATCGAAATGCCGCAACTCAAACTCCGCTATGGCAATATGTGTGTAAGTAGTTGCCTTCGCTAAACTTGAACCTTCATAATCTTCCTTTAAAAGGGTGTCATTTATCGACCTGCTTTTATCATACTCTCCCAGTTCGGCATAATAACCGGAAAGAACGGATAACGCATGAGATCTAATGTGCCACTCAAGTTCCGGGGTTTCAAATATTGATAAGGATTCGACGAGGACTTTGAATGCTTCGCTATACGAAACAGTAGTACCAACCAGTTCTGAAAACAACTGCAGCGACTTAATAAAAAAGGAAAGACCAGATTTTATGTCAATCCTTTTATTATACCAAGCGATCGATTTATCAATACAGACTGACAAGTGTTGATTGCATTCGGTAAAACGGCCTAAGACAAAGCAACAATGGGCTAAATGCCATATTTTCCAGTAGTCCTGATCCTGGTTGTATTTTATCTCGGAAGACAGCAATTCATATAACCTGGGATACAGATTGTGCTTTTTCAGCAAGGGAATAATTCCATCCAAGTATCGAGCAGATTTGTCAAACCTTAATGCCTGCTGATAATGGTGAATAGACTTGGATTGTAAAACTAATCCTTCTCGGTTTAATGTCCGTAAAAGGGACGGTGAAGAAATCTGAGACATGAAGTCGGCAGTTATTTCATGTAGTTTATTATTGTCATTTTTGTCGTATTTGGTTCGATAATACTCGGCTACCGGTCTGACAATCTGCCAATGATTTTTGTTTACCGGATATACAATATGATATTCTTTGAGAGTTTTAAATGCTTTATAAAAGTCGCTTATCCCAGCCTTTGTCGCTAAGGCCTGTGCGTCGTTCTCGGAGAAATTCATTTGCAACAGGCTTAGGAGCTGCAATAGTTTGTTATCCTCGGCATCGAACTTGCTACACCATTGACTTACTTTGAATTCAAGTTCAGCAAGAATTGCAGCATTATCATAAGGAGAGTCAATATCACTATCTGAAATCTGGCTTTTCCTAATTAATAAATTAATATAGAAGGGAATTCCGTCTGATATTACTCTCAATTTATTTATTGTAGCATCATCAACAACCAAGTTAAGCTTCTTACATAGCATGTTAACATCGTTAATCGAAAACCCTTGGATTGTTATCCTGTTTTTGGCTTCAATGAATTTGAAGGCTGTAAGATTGTCTCTTATCAAGAGTAGTTGTGTATTTCCAGTACCTGCTGATAATACTTTGAAAAACGTTTCGAATGACCGCTCATCGACCTTTTCCAAACCGTAAAAGACAAACAGAAGCTGATTAGCTTTCAGGTAGTCAATAAACTGCTGTGTTTTTGCCGAAACGGATCCTTCACCAAGAGGGACTATTTTTTCAAGTTCCTGTAGCAGGTTCTCAACAGAATCATTTAGCTCAAATATTCTCCATAAGACCTGTTTATATCTGCCTGAGTTTAGCAACTTGTTTTGTAAGCTACCGACCAATGATTTTTTTCCTACGCCCGATATGCCATCAATGACAACTAATCTCTGTTGTTCGGTGAATTTGTAAAGTTTATCTAAGTAACTGACGCGATCTATAATAAGCCCAAACTCAGGCGGTCTATACAAAGCAACTAAAGGGGCCAAATCATCGTAAAGAATTGTTTTAATCTCTTCTTTTGAAACTTCTCCTGGGTTTTCAACTTGTTCTTCTTGTTTAAGAGAGGTCAAATACTCGTTCCAGAAAAAATCCGATTTAACTGATCCGTTTTTATAGTATTGTATACAATCAAGTTTTGAGATTTTTTTTGTGGCAATAAGCCAAGCTGCTGCAAAATGACTTATAAAATATAGTTTTTCAGAGTAGGTAGTTTGCTGAAAATATTTCTGTATTGTTTTTGGATTTATTTGTGATCCAATACCCGTATACGAGGAAAGTTTTTGGCTAAACGTCCTTAAAGACGGCCCTTTAATTTGATGTGACTCTAATGCAGAATCCGTTGCAGGGAGCAAAAGGTCAATCACCTCTCTTATAAGCTTGCAATAAGCCTGGTCTAAAAAAACTTTATCCATTTTGGTGGTGTTTTCCCAAACTTTTCCCAGTCAATTCCAAACTAATGGCCGAATTCCCAAACTCTTCCCATCCAAGGTCTTTTCCGAAATATACTTTTGGAATCAAGAGGACGACGCCGGGTATTTTATAATAATAAACAACAAGGGCGGTTCGAAAAGCAAACACTTAAAGGGGATTATAAAGATAATTATAAATGCAAAAAAATGAAAAGCAAAATTCAGAGTCGAGCTCAAGACCTAAAACTGAGCAGAGTAACCGAAGGTGGTGGCGAGGAAATCCCTAAAGGCGGCTGGAGAGGCGGCGGGGAAGAAATTCCTAAAGGCGGCTGGAGGGGTGGTGGTGAAGAGATTCCTAAAGGGGGTTGGAGAGCCCCCACCACCGTGACAACTCAAAGTATTGAAACTGAAGGCGGAGAGTTAATTCCTGTAGGGGGTTTCAGGGCTGTAGAAGATGTTTACCGTACTCAGGATGGCATAGGATATTTTAAATTCCGGTTTTACCAAGTTGGTGATTATTATGAGATCGACATCCTCGCTATGCCGAGTTATGGTATCCGTGATTCTGGACCACATATTACCCACCGGCTGACCTCCGGCAGAGGGGGATATAAAATCTGCTTTGGCGATCCTACTGTCGTAACAACACTCAGCGCAGCCAAGCAATGGGCCGCTATGTGGAGTGAGCACACGATGAACTATATCCGGCATGGAAGGTCTTTTCCTAACACATAAAACAATCATTAATTTAAACAAAGTCAATAACCCTTAAAACTCATAAAATGGCTAGAGAGAACAAAGCCGAAGAAGGTCAACCAAACCGGCTCAAATCAACTGAGGATTTTATAATACTGGAAAGCGCCTACCAGGAGATAGCGAACACTGTAGGCCGACGTCCGGCGGAATCGGGCGGAATTTTATTAGGTTCCAGAGAGGATTTTGTGGTACAGAAGTTTGTGTTTGACCACAAAGGTTCCATGAGCGCTGGTGCATATGACCCGAATACTGAGTTTTTGAACAAAGTAGTAAAGAAAGAGTGGAACGAAAATAAGCTTGCTTTTTTAGGATTTCTCCATTCCCATCCGAGGGGCTTAAGCCGATTGAGCGGTGATTGGGGGGGTAACGTCGGAGACATTGGCTATATGAAGGCCATTTTAAAAGCTATACCCGATCTTAAAAAATTTCTTGTGCCCATCATTTTCTCTCCGGCTGATGGCGGGGAACTGACCTTCTTCCCTTATATCGCATATCCCGGGCGGGAAGAAAACTATTTTACTGGCAATCTAAAACTGATAAAAGATAAAGATTATGTGCCGGCATCATCCGAACAAAACAAAAATGAGTATCGCCTTAATATATCCCGCCTTCAGGGATCGGTTGACCCGGAACTTATGCGCCGTGCAAAAGTAGTGTGTGTAGGAGTTGGAGGGGCCAATGGAATTTGTGAGAGCCTAGTGAGAAGCGGTCTCGGAAAAATTGTGCTCATTGATTTCGACAGGGTTGACGGAAGCAATCTTGTGACCCAGGGCTATTACATGGAAGATATAGGCAAATTGAAAGTAGATGCAGTGAGAGAACGGATTCGGCGCATCAATCCTGCCGTGCAGGTGGAAGTGCTGGCCGGAGATTTTACGACTGTTGATGATGAAACAATGGATCACATCATGTACGGAACAGACCTGCTGCTTATGATGACTGATAATTTCCATGCACAGGCGCATGGAAATATCATAGGGCTCAAATATCAGGTGCCGACAGTGTTTGCCATGATGTACGAACGGGCACGGGGTGCTGAAATCGGCTTTATGATACCGGGTATCACGCCTGCCTGTCATCGTTGTGTTACCAGCAGCAGGTATGCCGCCTATTTAAACGAAGGCTACACCAACGATGTGACATCCACCGGCAGCACCAATTTTCACACGGGTTATTTGAACAATTGTATCGGTTTGTTGTCGCTTGCCATATTGCATAAGGAAACCAGTGGACTGGAATTCAGTCAATGGTTTGGTGCTCAGTGGGACCAAAATCAAATCATATTAAGAACCTCTCCCTTTTTTGAAAGCAAGTCTTTTGGCAGCCTGACACAAAAAGATGAGCGGATGGTTTCTTTTGATGCCATCTGGCATCACATTGAACCTGACGTACAGCCAAAATATAAGCAGTGCCCGGATTGTGGCGGATTGGGAGATCTGAGAGATGCTTTTCTACATCATCAATCCATAAAGAGTGAGTAGTCGTTATTTCAGGAAGGGTTATGCCGCGGCAATAGACAACCGGATACGATGTCCGTTTTGCAAATTGAAAATGCATGCCCATGCCCGTATGTGTCCGCACTGCCAATCAAAATTAACAGGACGCTATTATCGCAGCCTGACCAGATGGCAACTGCGTGCTAAGAAAATACTTGTTTGGGTAAGTGGTGTTATTGCTGGGATACTACTGGCATCGAAGGTTCCTTTTGTAGTGTGCCTTTTAATAGGATTGATAGTGTATGGGTGTGGATTGAGAGTAATAGACAGGATTCAAAGTTTTAAAAACTTCTTTCATTAAACAATGATAAAAACAGAAAAGTGAAAATAAAAAGCCCGAGCACTTTTACAGCAAGTGCCCAGGTAAGCAAGGGTTAAAGTTTTTGCGGACTTTCTCCAGGCTAATGGCCTGAATTGTACCCTTGAGAATTCGTAGGTAAAAGTATTGGTTTCTTGTTATTAGACAATATCTCTGCGAATAATTGCTGTGCTGGTAACTTATCCACCTCCGATAAGAAGCCGGTAAACAATTGGAGGAAAAAGTTAAAAAGAAGAAACCATGTCGAACAACAATCTTCACAACAAAGCAATCGGTCAACAAGACCGTGTATTAACCCTTATCATCGAGGGTAAAGAATTTGAGTGTCGTCAGCAATTTATCACCGGTGCTGAAATCAAAAAAATGGCGGGAATCTCACCAGAAGCTGAACTGTATTTAACTGTTGCTGAACCGTGGGATGATGAACCGGTGAGAGATGATAGCAAGGTTGACCTTGCCCGCCCTGAAATCGAACATTTTTTGGTCAAGAAAAAACTGCAGCTAACTATTAACAAAAAGCCTTTTGCATGGGACAGACAGTTTATCACAGGCAAGCAAATCCGTGAACTTGGAAAAATTGATGCGGATGATGAAATCTATCTTGACATCAAGGGTCCCCACCAAGACGAATTGATTGCCGATGACACAAGAGTTGATCTTGCCCGTCCGGGAACAGAATATTTTATCAGTAAGGAAACCCCTGTTAAAGTGGTGCTGATCGTAAACGGCAGGCAAAAGCTCTGGGAAAAAAGAACCATCAGTTTTGAAGAAGTTATCATACTCGCATTCGGGAGTTATAATAATAACCCGAACATCGTTTATACGGTGACGTTTGATAATGGACCACACCAAAACCCTGATGGAACCATGACGAAAGGAGATTTTGTTCGTGTAAAAAATAAAATGGTATTCAATGCAACAGCAACTGATAAATCATAGTCCCGACCTTAAAAGACTCCGGGACGAAGGGTATGAAATTGAAATAAAAGGTGGCTATTTACTTAGCCACCACATCCCTTATGTAAACAGCAAAAAGGAGGTGAAGTATGGTACACTTGTCAGTGAGCTTACTTTGAGAGACAACGGCAAGACGGCCAAACCTAATAATCATGTGATTTGCTTTATAGGGGAACACCCCTGTAATAAAAACGGATGCATCATTACCGGCATTCAACATGCCACGCACAATGAACAGCTTTACGAGGGTGTGATAATTAATCACAAATTTTCCAATAAGCCCCTCAATGGCTATCCGGATTACTACGAGAAAATAAAGCGGTACGCTGATATTATTTCTGCGCCTGCAAAGTCTCTGGATAAGCTGGTAACAGAAAAGACGTTCAAAGTTATCAGTAACGAAGATGACGAAAGTGTTTTCCAGTATTACGACACTAATGCAAGCCGTGCAAATATCCAGGTCATCAACTCAAAGTTCAAGGGACAGAAAATTGCTATCATCGGACTTGGAGGAACGGGAGCTTACATCCTTGACCTGGTATCAAAAACGCCGGTACAGGAAATTCATCCATACGACGGCGATGTTTTTTTGCAGCATAATGCTTTCCGGTCCCCAGGCGCCGTGTCACTGGAGCAACTTAGCAAAGGAGGCCTAAGAAAAGCCGAACACCACAGCTCTGTTTACAAAAACATGCATAAAAACATCATGCCACACGATTATTATGTGACCAGAGAAAACATGCATGAGTTAAAAAATTACTGTTATGTTTTTATTTGCTTGGATAAGAACCCTGTACGAAAGGAAATAATGGATTTCCTGATCGGAGCCGGTATTCCCTTTATTGATGTGGGCCTGGGAGTGAATATTGCGGAGAACAACCTAGTTGGAACAGTAAGAGTAACAACCGGCACTCCGGGTAAGAATGATCATTTGGGCCTGAGGGTTTCGTGTGAAGACAATGAGAATAACGAGTATGCTACCAATATTCAGATTGCAGATCTTAATTGCCTGAATGCAGTGCTAGCGGTTATCAAATGGAAGAAGCTGAGCGGCTTTTACCAGGATGTGAAGGAGGAGCACCATACAACCTATTCCATAAACGTATCACAGTTAAGAAATGAAGACACTACAACATCGGTTCGTTGAGTTAATTCCTGACGAATTAGAGGAAGGGGTTATTTATGTGTCGCTGGCTTATTGTACGGCAATACATAAATGTGTCTGTGGCTGCGGCCATGAAGTCGTAACACCATTGTCACCGACGGACTGGAAACTGACATTTGACGGGAAGACAATTTCGCTATATCCCTCCATTGGTAACTGGAGCTTTCCTTGCCGATCTCATTACTGGATTAAAGATAATAGAATTGAGTATTCTTTAAACTGGACAGAAAAGGAAGTCAAAAAGAGAAGAAAGAAAAACAAAAAAACAAAAAGTAGATATTTTAAAGAGTGGTGGTTAAAAAAGAAATGAGACAAATAAAATTAAGACTCTTCCGCATCGCTGAATAACTTCATACGAAGGATTGGTTGCTTGGATTAAGACATTTGATCATGTTACAGGAAGTAATATTGTTAATGGCAGACAATAAGTAAGGCTGGCCAATAAACCAGCCTTATTTGCAAACTTTTATATAACTATTGTCCTTAGCAACTTCATATCTTCACTTATTTTTAAATCAGTTACCATGGCATACTGGGATGTTATTTTGGTAGTTGTATGCCCTAAAACCCTACTGATTGTTTCCAGGCTTATTCCATTGCCAAGGGCTATTGTAGTTGCAAAAGTTCTTCTTCCTACATGGCTAGTTAGGTTCTTGTTTATTCCACATGTGTCTGCTATTTCATGAAGATATGAGTTGAATTTTTGAATGCAGTAAAATGGAAACAAAGGCCTCTGATTGTCTCTATTACCATTTTCATATTTTTTTATCAACTTTTCTGCCTTTGGCAATAGAGGAATTGCGGCTCTTACATCTGTTTTCTTTCTTCTCATAATTATCCATTTATTACCATCAATACCCGGAGAAATATGTCCCATTGTGAGCCTGGCCATATCGCTATAAGCCAGGCCTGTATAACATTGGAACAAAAACAAATCTCTTACCAACTGAAGCCTTTTCAGCTTGAACTCCTTCTTTTCAATGGCAGTTAGCTCAGTTTGTGTCAAATATATCCGATCTACATCTTTATATACTGCCTTGTAATTGTCAAAAGGGTTCTCGTCGATCCAACCATTCAAGACACCCATGTTTAAGGTCTTTTTTAGGTTCTTTAGGTATTTGGTGGATGTATTGTGCTCGTTCTTATCATGATCTTTCAGGTAGAAATCAAAATCGGACATGAACTTATGTGATAGATCCTTCAATCGTACATCTTTTTTATCATACCTATGGGGAATAAATGCTTCCAATTTTCGGCGTAGAATATCGTATTTCTCAAACGTTGAGAAGGTATAATCTATTCCTATTCGTAACTGGAAATCCTTATTGTGGTATCTAACAAGCTCAAGAAGTGTCATGTTATTCGTGTCTCGGCCAAAAAATCTATTGACAAGTATGTCCAGATTTATATCCCGTTCTTTCAGCATGTCATTGAATACTTCCATTAACTTAGCTTTTGTCTGGAAGATGTAAGCATTTACCTGTTTGGCTTCTTCTTTTATTCCCTTCATTAAACTTTTAGTTTTGTCCCATTTTTCGGGGCTAATATTATATCCGGTAGAGATATTTTTTCGTTCTTTCTGATAAGTAATTCGTAAGTATAAAGGTGCTTCCCCTTTTTTGTTCAGCTTGGATTTATAAAGCCAGAACAGTATGTTCAAGTTATTTGTCGCCATAATAATAATTTTAAGGTGTTACCTCTTTTGAGGTCAATATGAAATCTCATTATTTCAATGGAAAATGTAGAACCCTTGCCTGTACTGTATTTGGGCGGAAAAAATGGTTACCTTTCTTTGATAGGCATGGTTACCGATTTAGAAACCTGTTCCGCTAATAAAGGGGTCTTTTTAAGGAGGTCGACAAATAAAAAAGCCTTCAGAATCAATGTTCCGAAGACCTCTTTGCTCCCCCTGTTGGACTTGAACCAACGACCCTCTGATTAACAGTCAGATGCTCTAACCAACTGAGCTAAGGAGGAATTCCTTTTGGGGCAGCAAAAATAGGGATTTTAGGTTTTAAACAAGGTATCCACAATCAATTTTT
>JAEUVJ010000068.1 GCA_016787085.1 Chitinophagaceae bacterium
TGGGTTATTATTCCCGGGTATTGGTCTGCAGGGGTCCTGCCAGCCGCCGGAACTGCCACCACCTCCTCCTATTGGGGGAGTAACCCCACCTGAGCCGTCATCATACCAATACGAAGTGCAATAAAGTTCAGTAGTTGGATTGCAGCACCGGTACGATTCGGTTGTCCGGAAAGCACATAAGCCGCACACAGTAATGGGATGACAGGATATTCCCTGTGTCAGTTTGAAATTCTGATCAGTTCCCTGAAGTTCAACTGTAATTGCATCACCGGTGGTATCACCTTTTTCATAAAGTGAAGGAATAATCCTTTTATCCTTTACAAGAAATTTAGTGTAACCGAACATCTCATTATCAAAAGTCAGGAAAGTATGAAAAAGGTCTGCGGCGTTCCAATGGCCTGCTTGCGGAGCTCCGAAACCAAGCGCTGCATAGGATGTGCCATAGAACAAGCGGTAAAATGTATCTACAAGCGAAGTTTTTACGATCAGCAGGGCGTTTGTAGAGTATTTGTTTTCTAATACAAATGGTATATATATAAGCTGCCCTAAGTTTGTTCCCCCTCCATTTACCCTGTAATTGGAAGAAGCCTCGCCTGAAGCCACCATTGCTTTGTTCCAGATGGCATAACCAGCATTTCTTACCAGTTCTGGGACAAAACCTTGTTCAATGTCCTGATTTTTTATACTCTGTGCAATAGCTTTTACAAGAGGGTGGGTGTTTGCAGGAACTGTAAAGAATTTCGTGCGGACTATTGAAGCGTTTTTCAGGTCAGCATCTTCCTGGTGATGTATTTTGCGGCAGGCATTAATAATAAATAAACCGAAAAAGCAGGCAAACAGAATGCAGGCTAATGTTCCTAAAGGATTTGAATAGAGGAATCTTCTCATGACAGTATAAGGTTTAATCTTATGCTGAAGTTAATCACCATACTAATTCCACCCAAAATTTTTTTCTAAGATTCGCCCCGAAGATATTTTCATAAGAGATACAGAATTATTTTAAATACTAGTTGAAGCTGTCATGTAAACTGATTGCCGGTCAGCCGTCGCCCGGTTATAGGCCCAATCTCAACTGCATAGTAAAAGTTCATACCTTCATCAGGAACTACTCACATCTCTTTTTCTGAGTAAGTGATCAAAGCCGAAACATCACCAGTTATGAGAAAAATCTTAATTCTTCTGTTAGTACTTTTTATATCAGTGCAAACTATCTCTTCTCAAAACATCACCACCCCTTTCGAGCAATCCAAAGGCACCCAAACTCCCACCTACTTTGAGATCATTGACTGGTGGAAGAAAATGGATGAACAATCAGGTAAGGTAATAATGCTGACCATGGGCATGACCGATGCGGGCTATCCGTTGCATTTGATCGTTGTTTCCAATAACGGCGATCACAACTTTGACAATATCCGCAAGAACAATAAGCGCATTATTTTGATCAATAACGGTATTCACCCCGGCGAACCCGATGGTATAGATGCGAGCATGTTGCTGGTGAGGGATATTGTGGCCAATAAATATAAGATTGCCGATAATGTGGTGCTGGCGATCATCCCGGTTTATAATATCGGCGGCTGCCTGAACCGCAGCGCCAATTACCGGGTGGACCAGAACGGCCCGGAAGAATTCGGCTTCCGCGGCAATTCGCAAAATCTTGACCTGAACCGTGATTTCATCAAATCCGATTCAAAGGATGCCCGGGCCTTTGTGGAGATATTCCACCTCACTGGTCCCGATGTATTCGTGGACAATCATGTCAGTAACGGCGCCGATTACCAGCATGTGATGACGTTGCTCACCACCCAGCATAATAAGTTAGGCGGCGAGATGGGTGAATACCTGGATAAAGAATTCGAACCGGCTTTATATTCTTCCATGAAGCAAAAAGGATTTGACCTTATTCCGTATGTCAATCATTTCGGCGACAAACCGGAGAATGGCTGGCCGGAATACTGGGACAGTCCACGCTATGCAAGCGGGTATGCGGCTTTGTGGCATACGTTTGCGTTTGTACCCGAAACTCACATGCTGAAACCTTATGATCAGCGGGTAAAAGCCACCTATGCACTCATGCAATCGCTCATTGAATTCACCGCAAAGAACAGTGAAGCGATCAAAAAACTTCGGGAACAAACCAAACAGTCTGTGAAAACAGCTACCGAATTTCCCATCAGCTGGTCACTGGACCGTTCACGATCAAAAGAAGTATTGTACAAGGGATATGAATCCAGCCGCAAGCCGAGTGAAGTGTCCGGTTTACCAAGACTATATTACGACCGCAGCAAGCCTTTTGAAAAAACTATTCCCATATTCAATTACTTCCCGGTAAAAGCATCCGTTAAAAAACCGGTGGCCTACATCATACCGCAGGGATGGTGGAAAGTAATTGAACTGCTGAAGCTGAATAAAGTGCAGATGACTGCGTTGAAAAAAGATACCGTCATCGAAGTGGAAGCATACAAGATCGAAGATTATAAAACCTCACTGCGACAGTACGAAATGCATCACCTGAACAGTGAAGTAAAAATTGCGGCATCTGTGCAAAAGGTGACATTCCGCAAAGGCGACTGGTATATCCCGATGAACCAGGTAGCGAACCGTTTCTTAACAGAAACACTGGAGCCGCAGGCAGAAGATTCCTATTTCGCCTGGAATTATTTTGATGCGATACTCGGACAAAAAGAAGGATACTCTGCTTATGCATTTGAAGACATTGCCGCAGACTACTTAAAGAATAATACAGATCTTAAAACCAAACTGGAGCAACGAAGATTGACCGATACGGCTTTTGCCAAAGATGGAAGGGCTCAGTTGAATTTTGTGTACCAGCACTCCCTCTGGTTTGAACCGGCATATATGCGTTATCCTGTTTACCGGGTGATTAAATGAAGTATCAGACGGCTTCTGCTTCCGGCAGCATCTTCCGTTCAAGTTTTATTTCGCTGGCAGTTTTATCCATTTTCCGAAAGATATAACGTCCCAATACCAGGCTGGTCAATAAGACAACAATACTCAGGTAACCCAGCCATTCGTATCGGTGAAGCTTACCGGTGTTATCTTTCCATACTACGAACCCCGCCACTATAGAGGCAATACTGGTGCCCAGCTGTTGTACACTGCCGTTAAAGCTCATAAAACTTCCCCGCTGTTCCGGTTTTACCACTTCGCTGATCATGGCTTGAGCAGTAACAGCACGGCCTGTTGCAAACACAAACCATACAGCAAAAAACAACAGTACAATGGTAAAAGGAACATTGGGCATTCTTGTAATGATCACCACCATGAAAAGAGAAAGAAACACCGATATCGAAAAAACAGGCAACTTTCCCTTCCTGTCAGCAATGCGGCCAAGATAAATAGCAGCAACTAGTGAAGCGCTGCCTCCCACGAGATAGATCATGGGTGTAAGATCACGGGAAAAACCCTTATTGAACTCCAGGTAAGGATTGATAAAAGGAATGATCAGGAAATGGCCCATCATCAACAGGCAGGAGAATATCAATGCTGAACGCTGCGCCGGAGACTCCCAGACATTTGTGATCACCTTCAATGGTGAATCTTTTTGCCCGGCTTCTTTGATATGCCCGTCCATAGCAGGAATGAACTTTGCAATGAGAAGCAGGAGAATGAGCCCGAGTCCCGCGACAAATAAAAAAGGCAGGTGCCAGTCGTCGTGAAAGATATTGGTCAGGTATAGAGAGAAGGGAACACCAAGGATCGAAGCCACAGCAAAGGCGCTCATGACCGATCCCATCGCCACACCTCTCCTTTCATACGGGAAGATGTCAGCAATAATTGAAAACACCTGGGCGCCGATAATGCCACCGAAAATACCTGCCAGTATGCGTGCAAAGAAAAGCAGGTCGTAGGAAGGAGCGATACCGCAGGCCAGTGTACCTAACAGAAACCCTGCATAAGACCATAACAATATCTTCTTCCTGTCAAAATGATCCACCACAAATGCGGCAATAAAACCTGAGATCGCCGCACTGAAGGAATAAGCGCTGACCAGAAAGGTGAACTGTTTGGCAGAAATATGAAAGGACGGCATCAGGTAATTCCCCAATGGCATCATGATCATGAAGTCGAGGATATGGGTAAAATTCAATCCTGCCAGCAGGAATAATATGATCCGTTCTTTCTTTGTCATAGTATAAAGTCACGGGTAATAAGACGCAAATGTCGTTTAATCCCCGGAGAAACTTCTAACCGAAAACGCCAGGAAGAGTCAACAGATTGTAAAAACAAAAAGCCCCGACGAAACCGTCGGGGCTAAATAAATATGGCAGCTACCTACTCTCCCGCATTGTGGTGCAGTACCATCGGCCATAAGGGGCTTAACTACTCTGTTCGGTATGGGAAGAGGTGAACACCCTTGGAAAAACCACCATAAGAAATTAAGAATAAGAACAAGGAAGAAGAATGATGAAGTACTTCGACATTCATCTGTTCTTTGGTCTTCTGTCCACTATTCAATAAAGTGACATATTGGGTTGTTAGAGGGAATCTGATAACTCTTATTTTTAGAAAATAAGAAAAAAAATTAAAGCGTACGGGCAATTAGTACTACTCGGCTTTAGTGTTACCACTTTTACACCTGTAGCCTATCAACGTCATAGTCTTTGACGGCCCTTAAAAGTAAACTCATCTTGAGGAAGGTTTCACGCTTAGATGCTT
>JAEUVJ010000009.1 GCA_016787085.1 Chitinophagaceae bacterium
CCGGGCGCCGCCTTCCACCAATACACTCTGGAGTTTTAACTGGTACAAAGCATTGACGACCTGGTGCACCAAACTCACATCCTCCGTTACCTGGTAGTATATCAGGTCGCCTTGTTCTTCATGTTTAACAGTATTAAAAACAATGGTCTTTACCTTCTTGTCGAACACATGCAGAAAAGACGGCAGGCGCAATGACATATCCACGACCAGTCTCACCGGTGAATGTCCCGGCCATAACCTTGTCGTCAGCTCCGGGTCATCGTGAAGTGCTGTATTGGTACCCACCAATATAGATGCTTCTTCACTTCGCCATTTATGCACCAGCCGGTTGGTATATTCGTTAGTGATCAGCAATCGAGCCTCCCCAAACCCCTCCGAAGGAGGGGCTTTAGAGTCTTCAATTTTGAAAGCCTCTTTAAAATCTTCGGACGCTGCGATCCCCCCTTTGGGGGGTGGGGGGGCCATAAATCCATCTCCCGTTTGCGCCCATTTCAAAATGATATAAGGCCGGTGTGCTGTATGAAAAGTAAAGAACCGCTTGTTGAGTTCCCTGCATTCTTTTTCTAAAACACCTGACTCCACTTCAACACCTGCCGCTTTTAGTTTTTCTATACCTTTCCCATTCACTTCTTTGAAAGGATCGCGGCATCCGATCACCACTCTGGGTATCTTATATTGAATGATAAGATCAGCACAGGGTGGCGTTTTGCCAAAATGTGCACAGGGCTCCAGCGAAACATATAAAGTAGAATGGGCGATCCATTTTTCGAAACCATTATGCACCGCCTGTTTGATACAATTCACCTCGGCATGTGCCTGTCCGTATTTTTCATGATATCCTTCTCCTATGATGCGCCCCTCATGCACTAATACAGCACCTACCATCGGGTTCGGCGCCACATTTCCTGCTGCCATTTCTGCCAGTTGCAGGCAGCGATACATATATTGTTCGCGAATAGTCAATAGTAAATAGTGAACAAAGGTCGTTGCAAATATACTTGATTGCCTATTGACCATTCACTACTCACCATTCACCACTCACAACTCACCGCTTAATCGTAAGTTTGCCGCTATGACCATACTACAGGCCAGCATCCGGGTGACCAATGAACTAAAAAGCATTTACGAAGAAGGAGAAGCATCTGCCATCAGTGACTGGATAATTGAATATCTCACCGGTATCAAAAGAACGGACCGGTCGTTTCATAGAGAAAAATCACTCAGCCATGAGCAAGAGGCCCGGCTAGAAGAAATCACGCAGCGGTTAATGACCCATGAACCCATACAATACGTATTGAATGAAGCCTGGTTCTGCGGCCTGAAATTCTATGTTGATAAAAATGTACTGATCCCGAGACCTGAAACCGAAGAACTGGTAGAATGGGTGATCGCCAATTGTAAATTTCCCGTTGACAAACTTTCTATCCTCGACATCGGTAGCGGCAGCGGATGTATCCCTATCGCCTTAAAAAGAAAACTACGTAAAGCAGAAGTACAGAGCTGCGACGTAAGCCCGGCAGCTTTGGATGTAGCCAAAGAAAATGCAGCCGCACTCGGCGTTGATGTCCATTTTTTTTTACTTGACTTTTTAAATGCCGGACAAAGAAATACACTACCGTCTTTCGATATTATTATCAGCAACCCTCCTTATGTGCCTGAAAAAGATAAGGCACAAATGCAGCACAACGTACTGAACTTCGAACCGCATACTGCCCTGTTCGTGCCCGACAATGATGCACTGATTTTTTACAAAGCCATCGCTGAATTTGGTAAAACTCATCTCAGGGAAAACGGGACAATTTATATGGAGATCCATGAAGGAGCCGGAGAAACTGTTTCGGGACTATTTATTTCAAATGGCTACCGGGTGGAATTGAAGAAAGATATGCAGGGAAAAGAAAGAATGATCCGTGCTTTTCATTAGTCTATCCTTGTGTACTCTGTTTTATAAACGAAACCGGAAGAAGAGCTATAGGCCAGTATCATATTATTGCCAGCCAGTTTTTCAACTTTCAACACAATTGTATGCGTTGTTCCACCGTATTGGTTAGCTTCATAATTCAGTTCGAGCTTTCCTTTCCACCGGTCATATTTGTAAGTGCCTGAGCCGCCGGGTACATCCGTATATGCCCCGAACCGGGAATCGCTGTCAAAATGGTAAACTTCATGAAACCTCTCAACGGGGTACCAACCAAATTCTCCGTTTTGCAATTCGGTATAGACGGCTACATTCATCCAACGACCCCGGATACCGCTAAAGGCATCCTTTTTACATGAAGAGGAGAAAAATAAAAGAAAGAGGCAGTATGTCATTAACCTGCTTTTCATATGACCGGGACTTTGCAGGCTAAAAATAATGCCCCCGGCCTTTACCTGCAACAGGATATCTACTTGACGGTTGCCACTACTTTGGCCCCGGACTTCTTCGATAAACGCATGATGCGAAAGACCTCACCATAATAGGATGCCGTATCTGCATTAATAACCACGGTGGGAGTATCCAGCGGGGTTTTCCGGTACTTTTCTATTTCACGCATTAAGAGAGTATCTATCTGTACATGATCCACTTTGGTGGAGCCGATATAATAGTTCTGTTCTTTATCTATTGACACCATGATATTCTGCTTGGCCTTGGTATCCTTGGTGCCTCGCGGCAAACCTACCTTCACCACATTCGGGTTGGCCAATGTAGCCACGATCAGAAAGAACATGAGCAGGATGAACAGGATATCGTTCAATGAATCTGTAAATACTTCCGAAGCTTCGTTATGTTTTTTCCTGAATTTCATCAGTGATAATTAGTAGTTGTTAAATGGCATGAATATATTTTACACGCCGCTTAACGGGTGGGTTCCTGTAATACATCCAGGAAATCCGACGAAGCCGCTTCCATTTTGTTAGCGGTCTTGTCTATCTGTGTATTCAGGTAGCTGTAAGCCAGGTAAGCCCCTAGACCTATCACCAGGCCTGTAATAGAAGTGATCAGTTTGGTATAGATACCACCGGCGATCGTTCCTACCTCAAATTCGTTGGAATTATTGATACGGGAGAACAGTTGCATCAACCCGACCAGCGTACCCACAAACCCAAAGATCGGCGCCGCTTTGGATATGACAGACAGGATACCGAGGTTCTTTTCAAGTTTGTACATTTCCAACTGCCCGACATTATCCATGCTTTTTTCTATACTGTCAATAGGCTTACCGATACGTTGTATGCCTTTGTCAATGATGCGGGCCACCGGGTTACTGGTATTCTTGGCAAAACTCCTGGCAGCGGTCACATTACCGCTTACGATATGATCCCGGATAATGTTCATGAAATTACCGTCAATCTTAGTCGCATTCCGTATAGCAATGGACCTCTCGGCAAAAACATATACTGCCAGCAGCAGCATGATACCCAGCGGGATCATGATCCAGCCACCCATCGTTAATAGTTCAAAAAAACTGAGATGGCCGTCGCCGTTAGCATCCCCGGCCATTTGTTGTGTTGCCTTAGTTAGTGAATCTGCGATCTGTAAAAGGTCAAACATAGAGTATTCTTCTTTAGGTGCGTAAATGTAAGGTATGGTGTTTAATTGCTCCTGTGATTATTATCAACAACCCTGAATAACGGCCTCACCCCAGCCCTCTCCAATAGAGAGGGAGCCAGATCCCGAAAGTCGCTACTTTCTATTATAACTTGTATAGTCCATAATTTCAAGACCATTGAACGAAAAAAATAATGCCACGTTGTACGTGGCATATAAGTTTTGGAGTTCTTTAACAAGACCGGGTGGCAGTTAATCAGTTGACTGGTTAATTGGTCAGGAAAAATGCCGGGCATCGCCGGATTAACTAATTAACCATTTACCTGATCAACTCTTCGAAGTACCCGCCTGTTTGATCATGAGTGCCTGTATCTGCTTCATGGTACCTTCCATGCCATCCGGGCTGCCATCCAGGAAGATCACATTCCCTTTACCATACTCCGCGAAATTCTTCACAGCTTCCGTCCACATGCTGAAAAGAATAACATTGGTATCCAGGTTGGCCTGTTTCATTTGTTCGGCCGCTTCTGACATACCTTTTGCCACTTCCTGGCGGAAAAGTGCCACACCCTGGCCGCGAAGCCGGGCTGCTTCCTTCTCTGCTTCAGCGGCGATCTTGGTGGCGTTACCATCAGCCTCCGCAGACTTTGTTTTTGTGATCAGCAAAGCTTGCCCTTCATTTTCTGCGGCAGCTTTCAGGTTATTACTGGCCACCACTTTGCTCATCGAGTCAAGAATCATTTTATCAAAGGTGATATCGTTGATCTGCAAGTCCTGCAGATGGTAACCCCATTCTTCCAGGCTATGGTCAACTTCCACTTTTACATACTGAACGATCTCGCGGCGCAGGCCCAGCACTTCCGCCTGCTTCTTGGTGGCAACAAAGGAGCGGATATTTCCTTCAATAGTTCTGATCAGGGCCTGCATCAGGTCCCGGTCAGCAATGAATTTAAAAGCCACTTTCTTGATCGTTTCTTCATCTGAATTCTGAACTGAATAGAGAAGCATGCTTTTAAAATACACATTGGCCTGATCCTGTGTTACCGCCTGGAATTCCAGCTCCACGGAACGGTTCTGAATAGACACTCTCTTAGCCACGGTTTCCAGTATCGGGATCTTCATATTCAAACCGGGCCGGACGATCCTCCTATACTTACCAAACATGGTGATGACACCCATATATCCCTGGTTGATGGTAAAAAAAGAACCAAATAAAATGATAAGCGCCACCAATGCCCACCAATAAGACTGAAGAAGCTGAGGGAAGTCCATAAAAAAATTTTAAATGTAGAAATGATATAAATAAAGATCAGATATTAAGAATAAATAAAGGTAGGCTAACAGGAAGTGATACGGAAATGATTTTATTCAGCAGCATATACAAATAACTCTACCCGGCGGTTTCGTTGCCGTCCGGATGCAGTTGTATTAGTGGTGACAGGTCTTTTATCAGCCCACCCTCTTGTAATGAAGGTCAGCTTTGATAAACCCGGTTCCAGCTTAATAATATCCCTGATCGCCCTTGCTCTTTCGGCAGATAGTTTTTCGTTGGCCGAAAGAGTCCCGGTATTATCCGTATGCCCTTCCACCACAATAGAATCTATTTTTTTACCAGCAAGCTTGCCAAAAAAGTCTTCCAGCACTTTATAGCTGCCACTTTGCAATGCCGCCTTACCACTGGCAAATAACATATCCGGCAATACCAATGTATCTATTAGCAGCATTTTCATCGGCGGGATCACTACCATGGGCGGGTCGTCATTATTCTGCCTGATCTTTTGCCTCAGGAACTCATGTCTTTCATCCTGTTCATAAATAGCTTGCTGATTAACTTGCGCCTCACTGCACAACCGCTCATGATCATCAAGCGGGGTAAGCGAAATACTATCCATAAAAACAAAAAAGTGGCCCCCTGCAGCATTGGACTTCTCCCCTCTTATATCCCTGCGGCAAAAATTAGCGATGGTCAAAAATGATTCCCGTCCTGTTGCCAGGTAATCTATAGCTACTTTTTGCCAGATACTATCCGCAGTAAATACACCCACCGCCGGCCGGATGAACATAGTGGGAATAAGGTTTTGCAGTTTCTTCTTACTTAACAAAAAATCAAAGGAACTGAAGATGATACCCATACTATCCAGAACAGGATAAGGCGAGCGAACATAGAACTCCAGCCGGTAACGATTGTCTTTGCGCAGGCCGCAAACCAAACGTGAGCGGTAAAATGTCCTTTGATAGATCTTGGTAGTATGCCCGATCTCAATCGCCAGGTAACGTTTGCCATGGTAAGCACTGCTGCTGTCGTTCATATAGGTGCTGAAACCATCCTTGTTCGTCACCCATGCTTCAGGCGAACAGTTCACTTTATACTCTGTGCAAATATTCTCTTCTTCGAAATCTCCGTTTGCCAGTAAGGTTTGCGAAAAAGATGTTGCTGAAGTTAACAGCATCAAAGAGAGGAATATGACCTTTTTCAGCTTCCCGGCAAACTGGCGCATCAGCAAATTAACTTCTTTCTTCCCATATCTGCACCAGGTGCACCATGGTTTCGACTGCTTTATTCATATCCTGTACACTGATGAATTCCAATTTAGAATGGATGGCCTGCTCCCCGGCAAATAAATTCGGACAGGGTAATCCCATAAAAGACAAACGGCTGCCATCGGTACCACCACGGATACTTTCCATTTTCAGTTCCAGCCCGGCCCGGCCAATAGCTTCTTTTGCATATTCAACCACCTGCGGATGCAGGTCAAGCACTTCTTTCATATTACGATATTGTTCCGTTACATGAAATTCAAACGTCACCTTCGGATATATTCTCACCGTTTCCGCTACCATGGTACGCAGGAAATCCTCTTTCTTTTTTAACCCGGGTGTCTCAAAATCACGGATGATAAAATCTATGGTGCATTTCTCAGCCATACCTTCTATCCGCACCGGGTGAATGAAGCCCCGTCTTCCTTCTGTTGATTCGGGCGATAAACGATCTTTAGGCAATGCATCTAAAATGTGCCCGGCAATCTTCATCGCATTGATCATTTTACCTTTTGCATAACCGGGATGGGCGATCACACCATGTATCACTACCTGCACACCATCAGCGCTGAATGTCTCATCCTCCAGCGATCCGGCATCGCCTCCGTCCAGTGTATAACCAAAATCTGCTCCTAACTTTTGCAGGTCCACCTTTACAGTTCCTTTTCCTACTTCTTCATCAGGCGTGAACAGTAGCTTTATGGTGCCGTGCTTTACCTGACTGTTAGTCATTAAAAAATTAGCCAGGTCCATGATCTCTGCTACTCCCGCCTTATCATCCGAACCTAATAATGTCGTTCCTGATGCTGTAATGATATCATGCCCTATCAGCTTTTGCAGGTAGGGGTACTCACTTATCTTCAAAACCTGCGTGGTATCATCCGGCAATACGATATCCTGTCCCTGGTAGTTCTTATGAACAATAGGTTTTACTCCTGTGCCGCTGCAATCCGGCGCCGTATCCACATGCGCACAAAAGCAAATGACAGGCACATGCTTATCCGTATTGGATGGAATGGTAGCATAGACGTAACCATGCTCATCCATGTGTGCATCGGTAATACCGATGCTCTTCAGTTCATCCGCCAATAATTTACTGAGCTCTTTCTGTTTCGCTGTTGTTGGCTGTAAAGAAGAAAGCGGATCACTTTGCGTATCTATCTGCACATATCTTACAAACCGTTGGGCGGCTGTAAAAGTGTAATTTTCAAACATACTCACCTATTTGGGGCGTCGAATATACAACATAATGCACACCGGTGCAATGACAGGGCTTGCAAAAAACCGGGAATGTTCCTACCTTTTATCCTGAACCAAAACCAACATAACATGAAAAAATGGTTAATTGGCTCCCTTGTCGGAGCGATTCTTGTCTTTCTATGGCATTTTCTTTCCTGGACAACGCTTGGTGTACATGATGCCGAAGCCAAATACACACCGGCGCAGGACAGCATTATCAGTTATCTTTCTTCGATCATCAAAGAAGAAGGTGTTTACATGTTACCAACAGTGCCTCCCGGCTCATCTATGGATGCAGGCGAAGCATTGGGTAAAAAAATGGATGGAAAACCCTGGGCTACTATCATGTACAAAAATGCTTACAATCATGATATGATACGACCCATGATAAGAAGTTTCCTCGTTGATCTCTTCCTCGTGTTTACACTTATCTATATCCTTACCAGGGGAGGGACGCCAAGATCCATACGTGTCGTCGCAGGATCGGTGGCTACCGGGTTATTTTGCTTTTTGGCCGGGCCTTATACAGCTCATATCTGGTTCCAGGTTCCGATGGAAGCGATCACCGGACATTTGATTGATTCACTGGTCGCCTGGGGGTTAGTAGGAATATGGCTGGGATGGTGGCTGAACAGGAAATAATCAATAAACAATGGACAATTAGCAATAGACAAATGACAAACAGCTAAACTATTGCTCTGTCCCATAAAAAAAAGTCCATCAAGTTTATACAATCAAACTTGATGGGCTTTTGCTTATTGTCTATTGCCGGTTGTCCGTTGCATCACGGCATAATGATCAGCGACTTACTGTCAATTGACACCAGTTCCAGATCGAAGATCAGGTCCTGACCGGCCAGGGGATGATTGGCATCCAGCATGACCACCTCTTCTTTTATTTCTGTGATCACTACCTGGAATTGCTGGCCCTGCCCGTCACTCATTCCCAGCGGCATACCTACTTCTATTTCCATATCTTTCGGGAAACGTTCTTTTGGCATTTCGATCAGCATGTCAGGATTTCTCGGGCCATATGCTTCACCGAACGGAATGTTAATCGTTTTCTTTTCTCCCGGGGCCATACCGGTCACGCCGTCATCAAAACCTTTGATCACCATACCACTGCCTACCTCAAACTCGAGCGGCTCACGGCCTTCTGATTTATCAAATGTTTCCCCACTGGTCAGGCGACCATGATAATGCACTTTTACTGTATCTCCTTTTTTTACTTGCTGCATCTTTTTATGTTTTTATTTAAAATGGCTGCATGCAGGATGCAACTTTTGTGCAAGGTAACCGAAAATGATGAACGGGGAATATTTGGCAATCAAATAGGGAATAATTGTGGAAATTTGCTGATTAACTGGTAAATCTTACACAATGAAATTGCTCGTTTCCGTATTGCTTCTTCTTGTAATACACTTAGCGTCTTTCGCACAGAATAACCAGGCAGCTACTCCCGGTCAATCCCGGATACTGGCTGCTGCAGAAAGAGTGAACGTATATCTGCCGTTGATCAAAGGAAGAAAAGTGGGCATATTTGCCAACCAGACATCCATGGTGGGTAATACACACCTTGTGGATACGCTCCGCAAGCTGGGTGTTGATATCAAAGTAATCTTCGGGCCCGAACATGGTTTCCGCGGCACGGCAGATGCAGGTGAAAAGATCGGCAACTATACTGATGAAAAAACAGGCATTCCGGTCGTGTCATTATATGGCAGCAAACGAAGACCAGCTGCTGAAGACGTTAAAGATATTGACATCCTGATCTTCGATATCCAGGACGTGGGAGTCCGTTTCTACACTTACATTTCGTCCCTGGAAGAATTCATGGAGTTTGCTTTTGAAACGGGCAAACCATTGATGCTGCTTGACAGGCCCAATCCCAATGGCTTTTACGTAGATGGCCCGGTGCTGGATAAAAAATACAAGTCATTTGTTGGCATGCAGCCTGTACCTATTGTATATGGCATGACCATCGCCGAATACGCTTTTATGATCGCCGGTGAAAAATGGCTGAGCGAAAAAGCCAATGCACGATATGAATATTATAAAAATCATGCACAAAACTCAGTTGACACGCCTTTTCACTTCCAGGTGATCAAATGCGGGAACTACACACACAAAAGCAAATATGTGTTGCCGGTAAAGCCATCTCCTAATCTTCCGAACATTCAATCCATCTATTTGTACCCTTCTACCTGTTTCTTTGAAGGTACTGTATTAAGCGAAGGAAGGGGAACCAGCAAGCAATTCCAGGTATTCGGCCATCCGTCATTACCCAAACATCTCTACTCCTTTACCCCTAACCCCAATGAAGGAGCGAAGAATTCCAAACTATATGGGAAACTCTGCTATGGATGGGATCTGTCCGGAACACCAGAAGAAGTAGCAGGTAAAATGGAAAATAAAATACAACTGAAGTGGTTGATGGAAGCTTACAAACTCTTCCCGCAAAAAGACAGCTTTTTCATTTTCCCAAGATCAGGGAAGATGGAAGAATCCTTTTTCAACAAACTCGCTGGCAATAATGACCTGTGGCAGCAGATCAAAGCAGGCAAAAGCGAAGAAGAAATAAGAAAAAGCTGGGAACCTGCACTGACTGAGTTTAAACAGATCCGAAAAAAATATCTCCTGTATCCTGACTTTGAATAATATGCGTTACACATTCTTTTTTCTATTTTAGAAGAATGAAGAAACAGGCTACTGCCGCTAAAGTAACGGGCTTTATCATGGCCTGCCTTGTGCTGGTACGGGCAGAAAGCCAGTCTCCGAAGTTATTTTTTCAAAACTATACAACAGCCAACGGGCTATGCAATAATAACATCAATTGCATCACACAAGATAACCGGGGATTTATATGGATCGGCACCCGTGAAGGTCTTTCAAGATTTGACGGAACTGATTTCAAAAATTTTTTTGCCAGCAGCAACAGCTCTGTTTCATTTCCACTCAATGCTATAAGTAATATCGTAGAATTTAAACCCGGACACCTTGCTTTTAGTTCCGGTGGCCGGCTTTGGTGTATGAATACGGTCTCGGGCACTTTTTACCAACCCGCTACCCCGCTGAAGAACAAGATAACGATATCCCTGGAGCTTTTGCCCGGTAAAAGTCTATTGTTCTCTTCGCTGGATACCGTCTTTATCACCAACAATGACCTGGCAATTACAAAAAAAATCGTTCCTGCGCTTTCAGATAAAACTAATGCACCTGTAAAAGCCTCCTATGTCACAGGCGACACCTTGCTTTTTGAAGACGGCCGGAATTTTGCATTATACAATATCCATTCCGGCAGTATTACACGGTTTACCCCTGATACACGCTTTAGTGAAACGGAAAGGATCACCCAGTTCCAGGGATATGATAAAAAACAACGAGGACTTTATTTCAGTAATTTCTGGCATGGGTTGCTTCAATATAATTTTGACGGCAGCACCATACGCCATTTTACAGCGGCAGGCCCCGACCGCAAAAGACTTTCTACCAACCATATATTTGGCATCCTGGAGATTAACGACAGCATTTTATATACCGGCACGTCAGCGGGATTGAATATCATTAATAAAAACACCGGTGTCATTGAAAGTTTATTTCACCAGGTTAATAGTACGAGCTCCCCGGCCGGCAACAATATCCTTTGTTTTTATAAAGACAGGGATGGGAATATATGGACAGGTTCTACGGAAGGCCTGGGCAGGATGAATAATATAAATAGTATCATTAAAACCATCCAACTACCCCTTAACGCTGCCATCTTTGGCATAGAATGCTACAAGCTCATCAGCGGTAATGACAATGATCTGTACGCAAGCATTTATGGGTTGGGAACATACCGCATTCACAAAAAAAAAAACAGTATAACAGTTATTGATAACAAAGAAGTGCAGTTGGCCTGGAGCAGTATGCTCAGCAACAATATCCTTTATATGGGTGGTGGCGGCGGTCCGCAAAAGAAACTGATCGCTTATGATATCATAAAACAAAAACCGGTGCCGGTCTCTTTCCTGGATCCTTATTTTGGAAATGCCGAACTGGTAACCTTACTATATAAAGACAGCCACGGCGATGAATGGTTCAGCTTTAACCAGGGAGGAGGTATTGTCCGCAAACCCGCTGGTACAAATGTCTTTGAGCATTATAACAGGAGATCAGCGGGGACCGGTTTTAGTTTTGGCTACCTGGCGAATGCTGTTGAAGACAGGCAGGGCAATAGCTGGTTCTCCGTCAATAAAAGCAATCTATTATTAAAATGGGATCAGATAAAAAAAACATTCAATGAAGTAAATATTGATACGGTCCCCGGCATCAGTAGCCCGATGGGTAGTAATATTTTATACATCTATTCCGGCCGGTCTGATACATTATGGATAAGTTTTGAAGGATTAGGGCTTGCTGCCTACGATATAGCCGGGCATAAGGCAAGGTTACTGACGATCGAAGACGGGTTGCCCACCAATTACATTCATTCCATAGCTGCTGATGATAAGGACCGGCTATGGATGGGTACTCCTAATGGATTGGCCTGTTATCTTCCTGCTGAACAAAAATTCATCACGTTTAAAAAAGAGAATGGCCTGCCGGCAGATAAATTTACCGGCAGCGCTATCTACTTTGATAAAAATGAAAAAGAACTCTGGATCAGCAGCGACAACCTGTTGCTGCGGATAGACCCGGATGAATTGCTGGCGCAAAACAAAAGAACGATCGCTCTCTATATTGATGAGATCAGTATGAATGGGCGTAAAATTGATTTGACCCCTGCCCGGACATTAAAGCACGATGAAAATAATTTCCAGTTCCAGTTCACCGCAGCCGATATAGCTGGTGGCAAAGAACTTGAATTTGCTTACCAGTTAAAAGGGGCCGATGCCAACTGGATATACAGCGGCAGCAAACGTTCAGCATTATACAGCAGCCTGAACCCGGGCAAATACACATTCAAGGTAAGAGCGAAAAGAAAAGGCGATACGGAATGGACGGAAATAAAAGAACCTTTTTCTTTTACGATTGCCACTCCCTGGTGGCAGACCTGGTGGTTCAGACTGATACTGACCTGCGCATTCATCGCATCGGTGATACTGGTTGTGCGCAGCTATTTTAAAAGAAGGCTGGAAAAACAAAAAGCCATCCTGGAAAAACAACAGGCCGTGGAAAAAGAAAGGACACGCATTGCCACGGATATGCACGATGATTTTGGCGCCTCGTTGTCCCGCATTAAATTCCTTAGTGAAAAAATACAGTTGCAAAACACTCAGGGGCAAAAAGCAAATGAAGATCTTGGAAAAATATCTGCGTACAGTGATGAAATGGCGGAGAAGATGGGAGAAATAGTATGGGCATTGAACCAGCGCTATGACTCTTCCGGCGACCTGGTCAGCTTTTGCCGTTCGTACGCCTCAGAATACCTGGCGGATAAGAACATCAAATTCCTTTTTGAAAGCAGCGAAACAGCAGATATAAAGATCAACGGGGAGACCCGGAGAAATATCTTCCTTGTGATAAAAGAATCCCTTCACAACGTGGTAAAACATGCCAACGCCACGGAGGTAAAACTGCATATCCGTTTCGATAAAGAGTTGCGTGTGCTGATACACGACAATGGAAAGGGTTTTGACCCTTCATCCGTACGCCCCTTTGCCAATGGAATTGAAAACATGAAAAAAAGAATAAAAGAAGCCGGCGGCCATATCAGCATCAGCAATGCCCGCGGCACCCTTATCACCATCACTATGGATACCGGCATCCAACAAAATACCTATAGGTAGTGCAAAAACTGCCTGTAAATTTGTATAACATGGGAAAGATCAGTGTTACGATCGTGGAAGACCTGGAAGAGGTGATCGAAGGGCTCAGCGCTTTTATCAAAAAGGATGATGAGCTGCAATTGATCGCCGTATTCAGAACAGCGGAAGCGGCTGCCCTTGAATTGCCATTACTGAGGCCGGACATTGTGATCATGGACATCAACCTGCCCGGTATGACGGGTATTGAATGTATCCGCCGGGTAAAACAGACATCGCCGGATATCCAGTTCATGATGTTCACGGTATATGAGAACAATGACCAGGTATTTGAAGCGCTGAAAGCAGGCGCCAGCGGGTATTTACTGAAGAAAACCCCTCCCCTGCAGATCATAGAATCGGTAAAAGAATTGTACCAGGGCGGCTCGCCTATGAGCGCCTCTATTGCAAGAAAATTAGTATCCGTATTTGTTGATCAGAATAAAACAACACCCGCTCCGGAAGCTGCTGTTTTATCACCCCGTGAGAAAGAAGTACTCCAGCTCGTTGCCAAAGGATTATTGTATAAAGAGATCGCCGAACAATTAGGCATCAGCTTTCACACCGTTCGCCAGCACATAGGAAAGATCTACGAAAAACTCCACGTACAAAACAAGACCGAAGCCATTAATAAGGTGTACGGCAACCGGGTACAATAACCGGCATCCCACAAAATACCGATACCGCTTACCCGATTTACCTATTTCCCTCTCCGGACCGGCTTTCTATTTTAGTAATAAGATTATACAGCCTCTTGCACTGGCTGATCACAGCCAGGCACTGCTGCACCTAAACCTGCTTTTGAATGAAAAAGACCCTGTTACTTATCACGGTTCTGCTTATAACCTCCCTATCATTTATTAATGCCCAGGAACCTGATAACAAACTAACAGACCCATCCGCAGGTAAAAAGGGAAATACAACCCTTTCAAATAAAGCCGCAGCAGCGAAAGCACAACTTCAATATTTTATTATCAAAGGAACCAGCGGCACTTATGGATACAATGTTTTTGTTAATGGCAACCTGTACATAAATCAGCCGGCTATACCGGGCATAACCGGGAACAAAGGATTTGCCGATACATCCAGCGCCGGTTCTGTAGCACGGCTCGTTATCCGAAAAATCAGGAAAGGAGAAACACCTCCTGCCATAACAATTGCCGAGTTAAAAAAATTGAATGCCCTTAAATAGTTTATTATGCAAAAAATTCTGCTGGCTTTATTAGCGATAGTTTATTCCACCTCTGGCTTTTCGCAAAGTATTGGAATAGGCACCACCACTCCAAACAACAGCGCCATACTGGATGTAAGCAGTACCAATAAAGGAATATTACTCCCCAGAATGACCACCGGGCAACGGGATGCGATCGCTAGCCCTGTAACAGGACTTACCATTTTTAATTTAGATGATCAATGCACTGATGTTTTTGACGGCGCATTCTGGATAAAGAATTGCGGGTTTAAGCAAACAGATTCAGTCACTGTTCCTGCCAATAGCTGGATGCAGCTAAGTAACATAGGAGGGCCGGCAAGAAACAAAGGTGTCGGGTTCTCCATTGGGAACAAAGGTTATGTCGGCGCCGGAGTGGGTCTATCCGGTTTTTTAAATGACTTCTGGGAGTTTGACCCGGCTACAGGCATATGGACACAAAAAGCAGGTTTTGCACAACTACCCAGGGCAGATGCTGTAGGTTTTTCTATTCAAAACAAGGGATATATTGGCACAGGCTGGAATGCCGGGCCGAGGAAAGATTTCTGGGAATATGATCCGGCTGCAAACAATTGGGTGCAAAAGGCCGATTTTGGAGGAACAGGGAGGGAAAATGCAGTAGGTTTTTCAATAGGCAATAAAGGATATATCGGTACAGGCTTCGACGGAGCAAACCCCACTAATGATTTCTGGGAATTTGACCCGGCTTCAAACATATGGACTCAAAAAACTAATTTCTTTCTCGCCAGATATGATGCAGTGGGTTTTTCTATTGCAGGCAAAGGTTACCTGGGTACCGGCAATAACAATAACGACTTCTATGAATATGACCCTTTACTGAATAGCTGGTCGCCCAAGGCTTCGTTAGGAGGGATCGGAAGAAGTGCCGCAGTGGGTTTTTCGATCGGGAACAAAGGGTACCTGGGACTTGGGAACAATTTATCAGATGGTGCATTGAATGATCTCTGGGAATATGATCCTGTTGCAAATTCCTGGATACAGAAAACAAATTTTCCAGGAACTGCAAGATTTGATGCAATCGGTTTTTCTATTGGAAGCAAGGGCTATGCCGGTACCGGTGGCTCCTTTTCGTATTCTGCTGATCTTTGGGAATACCGGAGCAACTCCTTCCAGGCCCCTTCATTTGCATCTTCATTTTCACCACCCATTTCGGTCGGGCAAATAACGGACGGGATCTGGACAAAATCCTTTCTGGTTAATCAGCCAGCCATCACCACTACAGGTTTTGTTGGCATAAATATTAATGATCCCCGGTTTTCCTTTGATGCAAAAGGTCCTTTACGTTTGAGAAGCCTGGGAACAACCAGGACAGCAGGTATATGGCTTAACAATAATACCAATACCGATACCACTTTGTTTATGGGCATGCTGGATGATAATACCGGTGGTTTTTATGGAAGTGGGAATTGGAGATGGGTAGTGAACGCAGCTACCGGGAATACCGGTATTGGCACAACCAATCCATCCGCCAGGCTGCATGTGGCCGGAACAACTTATCTAAACGGGAATGTAGGTATAGCTACTGTCTCTGCATCAGCACCGTTACATGTTACGGGCAATACTATATTGAATGGGAATGTGGGTATTGGGGCTTTGATTCCTGTCTTCCCCATCAGTTTTTCGGCTTCGGCCGGTGATAAGATTTCGCTGGCTGGCAATACTGCGGGTGCGCCGCATTATGGATTTGGTATTCAGGGCGGCCTGTTGCAAATACATAGCAATGCCATTGGGTCAGATATTGCTTTTGGCTATGGTACCAGCAGCAGTTTTACAGAAACAATGCGCATTAAAGGAAATAGCAATGTAGGGATCGGTACTGCTGCTCCTGCAACAAGATTAGATGTTGCTGGGCTTAATAACTGGGATTTAAGTAATACGGAAGGTGATTTCCGTGTCGGCACTGGTACCTATCGCATCAAAATGGGTGTGGCCTTGGATGGCGGTGGTGCCGGCGCCGGCAGGATAAGGGCAGCAGGCGGTATCAACACACTTTATTTAGGGGCAGGCAACACTGACGTGCTGACGCTGTTTAGCAACGGCAACGCTACATTGACCGGCACCCTTACTCAAAATAGTGATGCAAGAATGAAAAGCAATATTCATCTCTTGCAATCCTCATTGCAAAATATCCGGGAACTGAATGGCTACACCTATAACTGGATGGATGAAACCAAAGACACAGGTGTCCAGATTGGTGTATTGGCGCAGGAAGTGCAGAAAGTTTACCCGCAACTGGTAAAACAAAATGACAAAGGCGAACTCAGCGTGAATTATACCGGGCTGATCCCCGTGCTGCTCGAAGGAATAAAAGAACAGCAACAGCAAATAGATGAATTGAAAAAGCTGGTTGAACAACTACTCAAAAAATAATTTATGAAGAAAGTAATTATATATCTCTTCATCACATCCTGCCACTTCAGTACAAATGCGCAAAATGTAGGCATTGGCACCAATGCACCAAAGGCAAGGTTGCATGTAAGTGATAGCAGCGTTGTATTTACAGGTGGCCCACATGATTTGTTAGGTGAAGCTAAAAATCCGCCAGTATCTGGTAGCGGAACAAGAATGATGTGGTATCCAGATAAAGCAGCTTTTAGAGTAGGAGCAGTTGTAAGCGACAATTGGGATAAAGACAGTATAGGAGATTATTCTTTTGCATCCGGTAATAATACCAAAGCAATAGGTATTCTTTCAACCAGTCTGGGATATGGCACCACTGCCAGTGGTCTTTATTCAACCAGTATGGGGATTGGCACCATTGCCAGCGGGGAAGCTTCAACAAGTATGGGGTATTATACAAATGCGAGTGGCAGACATTCAACGAGCATGGGGCGTGAAACAAATGCCAGCGGTCTTTATTCAACCAGCATGGGATTTAGAACAACAGCCAGTGGCTGGTATTCAATAAGTATGGGAGATCAAGCCACTGCTGCTGCCGATTATTCACTCAGTATTGGATTGAGATCAGTTTCCAGCGGCTCAGGCTCAGTCAGTATGGGATACGAAGCAATTGCAAGTGGTCAACATTCTGCAAGTATAGGATTTTCCACTATAGCGAAAGCATATGGGTCATTTACCGTAGGCATGTCCAATGACAACACGGATGCCCCGAGCCTGGGAGATCCAGTGTCTACTGACCGGATTTTTCAAATTGGAAATGGAGGATTTACTTCATTTTCAAGAAGTAATGCCCTAACGGTTTTAAGAAATGGAAATATTGGCATTGGTACGGTTACTCCTTCCGTGCCACTGTCATTTGCCAGTTCATTTGGTACTAAGATCTCATTGTACCATGGTAGTTATGGCGATGTGGGCATCGGTGTTTATGGCGGTGAATTGCGTCTGCAAAATGATATACCCAATGGTAAAGTGAGCATGGGTGTAATCGAAACAACCGGCAGTTATACGGAACTGGCCAAAGCAGAACGAAATGGAGCATATGCTTTTTCGATATTTGGTACTCTTTGGGTTAATGGTGCTACCTACGCAAGTGATGAGCGTTTTAAACAAAACATTGAAACCATATCATCTCCCTTACAAAAAATACAGCAAATAAATGGAGTAGTATATGAGATGAGAGTTGGTGAATTTCCACAATATCATTTTATGCCTGGCCGGCAAATCGGTTTGCTTGCCCAAAATGTTGAAAAAGTTATCCCGGAAGCAATAAATGAAAAGGATGGATACAAGGGAGTGGATTATGCAAAGCTGGTACCATTACTCATCGAAGGAATAAAAGAACAGCAACAGCAAATTGATGAATTGAAAAAGCTGGTTGAACAACTACTCAAAAAATAATTTATGCAGAAAGCAATTATTTGTCTCCTCATCATTTTTTGTTGTTTCATTACGAAAGCACAAAATGTAGGTATTGGGACTACTGCGCCTGTTGCCCGATTGCATGTAGCAGACAGCAACGTTGTTTTTACAGCCGGTGATCCATTTCTTTCTGTAACCGGCAATGTGCCGGTCGGCGGAGCAGGCGGCCGCATGTTATGGTATGCAGGAAAAACTGCTTTCCGTGCGGGATATGTAGATGATGCTCAGTGGAACAAGGATAGTATCGGATACTTTTCGTTTGCGTCCGGTTACAGTACCCGTGCCACCAACCAATACTCATCCGCACTAGGCCGCAATACGATAGCATCGGGCACTTCTGCATCGGCCTTCGGTTATTTTACTACAGCCAGTGGTAGCAATAGTACAGCATCGGGAAGCTACACTATTGCTGCTGGCCAGGATGCGATTGCTATGGGAAACAATACGCTTTCGGGTGGCTTTGCTTCAGTATCATTGGGCTTTGCCACTTATGCCAAAGCTGATATGTCAACTGCTTTGGGCAGTTATACAAAAGCAAGGTCGCCCAATTCATTAGTCATAGGTTTCAATAACGACACCAGCAATACCAACCGGCTTTTTGAGATCGGCAATGGTACGGCAGACAACGCAAGAGCCAATGCACTGACAGTATTGAATACCGGCAATGTAGGCATTGGCACCGCTTCTCCCAATGCCAGCGCTATCCTCGATATCAGCAGTAGTTCGAAAGGATTGCTGCTTCCCCGTATGACCACAGCACAGCGCAATGCCATTGTCAGTCCGGCAACAGGTCTCGTCATTTTTAATACAGATGACGACTGCACGGATGTATTTGACGGCGCCAACTGGATAAGAAATTGTGGCTTTAAAATAACAGGTATGGAAGCCATGCCTGCAGGCAACTGGTCTGAAGCCAGTGACTTTTCAGGACCACAACGGTCTGAAGCTGTCTGTTTTTCCATTGGCGGCAAAGCTTATGCAGGCACAGGTTTGATCAACTCATCTTCTTTCCAGTACTCAAATGAGCTGTGGGAGTTTGATCCATCTACCAATGCCTGGTCACAAAAAGCCAATTTTGGAGGGGCTGCCCGCTTCGGTGCCACAGGATTCGCAATTGGCAGCAAGGGTTACATAGGTACGGGGCTGAGTACTTCAGGATATACAAATGATTTTTGGGAATATGACCCCGCAACCAATACGTGGATACAAAGAGCCAGTTTCCCGGGAACGGGTCGCTACAGGGCAGCCGGTTTTTCTTCAACAACTAATGGTTATATCACTACCGGCTATGACGGATCCTTTCCTGTAGATCTCTGGGAATACAATCCCGCTTCCAATACATGGACCCAAAGAGCCAATTTCCCGGGAAGCGGAAGAAGTAGCCCGGCTGCGTTATCCATCAATGCAAAAGGATATGTCGGGATGGGCCTGGGACAGTCGTCCATTCTTTCCGATTTCTGGGAGTATGATCCTGCCGGTAATGCATGGACACCGAAAGCCAGCTTTGGCGGGGGTGGCCGTCGTTTGTGCCCCTCATTCACTATCGGTTCGCTGGGATACATTGGTCCTGGCGAAAACGGAAGTTTTAATGTTGTTGATTTTTGGGAATACAGTCCAGCCACCAATACATGGACGCAAAAGGCCAGTTTTCCCGGCGCTTCTAGGACCGGAGCCGCCGGCTTTGCCATAGGGACCAACGGGTACATTGGTATCGGATCCGGGCGAACTGATTTCTGGAAATACAATACGCAACCCATCAATGTAAATACCTATTCCAACAATAATTTACCCGTGGGAGTTTCTGTAACTGACGGAAGCTGGAAACGTCTTGGCAATGATCTTTACAGTGTTGTTCCGGGCAATGTTACTATTAACAGGTATCTCGGGATCGGCACGGGCAATGCCAATGCTCCTTTACAATTCTCCAATACCATTGCCAACCGGAAGATGGTGTTATGGGAAACAGCCAATAATGATCACCAGTTCTACGGCATTGGAGTGAACAGCGGTGTATTACGGTACCAGGCAGATGGAACGGTGGCAGATCATGTTTTTTATGCCGGTGTAAACGGTACTACCTCCAATGAACTGGTGCGGATAAAAGGAACAGGCCTGGTGGGCATCGGCACGAGTACTCCCGCCAAACAAACAGAAATAATCGGTCCTGCCAGTGCCATACCTGTCACACTGGTCATCGGTAATCGTGGCGGATTTGGTCCCGCTGCTATGGAATTTGTCAGCGATTATGGCTTAGCAAGCCAATGGCGCCCCGGCTATATCCGCAGCAATGATGCCGGCGGCTTTACCGGCTCAGTAGAGATTTACACAAACGGAACAGGTTCCGGAAATCTTTATGGGAGTGTAAAAGGACTCGAAGTACGGAACGGGATAACCTATACTTCAACCGGAACAGTTAGCAGTTGGAGTGATGCAAGGCTGAAGTCAGGTATTACCCCTTTCACAGCCGGGCTTGATGTGATCCGTAAGATCAACCCGGTAAGTTTTAGTTATAACGACCTCTCTCCTTTCAGCACCGGTAAACAACAGATCGGCATCATTGCGCAGGAACTGGAAAAGATCGCCCCCTATATGGTTGACAAGACTTCCACCAAAGAAATGGAAGATATGAGAAGTGTGAATAGCCAGGCTTACACTTTTTTACTGATCAATGCGGTGAAAGAACAGCAGCAACAGATAGAACAACAGCAGCACCAAATTGATGAACTGAAAAAAATCGTCGAACAACTTTTAAAAAAATAAATCATGAATAAATACTTTGCCTGTATCCTGCTCGTATTGTACACGTATATTTCTTCTGCACAAAATATCGGTATCGGTACAAACAGCCCCGGTTTCCCGCTCAACTTTGCCAATACCCTTGGTGACAAGATCGCCCTGTGGGGCAATACCGGCAACCATTATGGCTTAGGTATCCAAAGCGGGTTACTCCAGATACATACCGACCTGTCAAACTCAAACATTACGTTTGGATATGGGTCAAGCTTAAGTTTTACTGAACGGATGCGGGTCATAAACAGCGGGGGCAATGGGCTGGACTTATACGGAAGGATCACATTGCGAAACGGAACAAACCCTCTGGATATTAATTATGGCAGCGGTATATGGATGTATAAAGCGGATAACAGCGCATTGCTGGGCTTTATGGGTGTACACAATAACCAGAACCTGGGTTTCTATGGTGGCCCTGCCGGCTGGGGATTTACCTATGACGCTATCAACAGCCGGGTAGGCATTGGTAATCAGAATCCCAATGCACCGTTGGCATTTCCTGCTATAACAGGGCGCAAGATCACACTCTTTCCGGGAGCAACAGGCAATGTCGGGCTCGGGGTCCATAATAATGAATTCCGTATTCACAGCGACTATGAACCGGCCGATATTACATTCGGTCATGAAAATCTTGCCGGTGTATTTACAGAAAGGTTTCGCTTCAAAGGCAATGGTGGTTTTGTAATAAATGGGAATGCCGGTAGCCCGGGTCAGGTATTGGTGAGCAATGGGACCAATGTGTCCCCGGGTTGGGTTAATAATCCTGTATCCGATATGTATAACAATACAGAAGAAATAGCGGCAACTGCAGATGTGCTCATTGCCGCCGGTCAAACGGCAGATATTCCCGGATTGGTAAAAAACCTTTCATTGACAAAAACATCCAAAGTGATCGTTCAGTTTATGGTTATGATTAATACACCTTCCTGCGCTTTCTGTGGCAATTCCAGTCTTGATATAATGATATTACTGAACGGCGGATCTACCGGAAGGATCAGGTCACAATATGAAAATAATACGTATGGAACAGCCACCGGTATCCGGACATTTACACTAACGCCCGGCAACTATGAAATTAAACTATCAGGAAATAACCTCGTCGGGCCGGATATTAGAGCTGCTCTTACCCCACCAACTGTTTATCCAAGTTTTTTGAACATCCAGGTAATACCACAAAATTGACAACGTTGTTTGTTCACACCTGCGGATACCCTGGCAAGTTTTCTCCATTACAATGAGAAAGAAATAATATGCTCCTTCAATTCATATTGCCGAAGGTGATCTAAGATCTGATTGCCCGGAGCATGACCAGGCGAAGTAGTTCAGATCAACTGCATTTGCGCAGCCATACGTATGAGAGAAGCGGTATTCTTTGCTTCGAGTTTAGCCAGTAAGTTCTTGCGGTGTGTGTCCACCGTAGTAATACTGATAAAGAGTTTTTGTGCGATTTCGTTATTGGTCATGCCTTCAGCGATCAGTTCCAGCACTTCTTTCTCCCGGCGGGTCAGAACAGGTGTATTGCCGGTGCCGTTCTTTCTTAATACCTGGGCAGCCTCACCACTCAGGTAGGTTTTTCCCTTCATCACCGTATTGATCCCTTCCATCAATTCTTCCTGTGTCGCATTCTTCAACAGGTAACCCGAAGCGCCGTTGTCCATCATCTTTTGAATAAAGCTCTGCTGGTTGAAGGTGCTGAGGCCGATAATAAATACCGAAGGATATCTTTCTTTCACTTCCCTGCACAGGTCAATCCCGCTTTTATCCGGCATACTGATATCCATCAGTATCACATCCGGTAACTGCTGCTGCAGAAAGGCAAGGCAGGATGCCGCATTCATGGCATGACCCATCCACTCTACACTCTTTTCACTTTGCAATAGCGAACGAATGCCCTCTATTACCATGTAATGATCATCTACTATGAAAATCTTTGTACCCATTTATGCCGGCAGTTCAATTAAAACAGAGGTGCCCTTCTCCTTGTGTGAATTTACATCAAGTTTTCCTTTCAAAAACTCCACCCTGTTTTGAATATTGCTCCATCCTATTCCTTTTGCCCGGCTTAGTATGCCGGTATCAAAACCCCTCCCGTCATCTTCCACCGTTACCGACAATAACCCATCTGCTTTACTTACCTGCACAATGGCCTGGGTGGCTGCAGCATGCTTAATTGTATTATTCAGCAACTCCTGCACAATGCGATAGATGGTAATAGCCGTTGTTTGTTCCACTACTGCATTCTCCAGCCCGATAGACTGGTAGCTTACTTTTAATGCCCCGCTCTGGTTAATATCATTGCAAAAATCCCTGAGTGCTGTATCCAGCCCAAATTTTACCAGGGCTTCCGGCATCATATTATGCGCTACTCTCCGCATTTCTTTGATGGAGCTGTCCAGCATATCTATACTGCGTTCAAAAGCCTGTGCGTTTTCAGGCGTCATAACCAGGTTTCCTTTCATAGTATTGAGTGAGTATTTTATGCCCGACAGCATACCTCCCAGTCCGTCATGAAGGTCTTTTGCCAGGCGGGTTCGCTCCTGTTCTTCTCCTTTTAAAACAGCTTCTGTTGCGGCTAATTGTTTTTCTGTTTCCAGTTCAGCGATCCGTTGCTTTTGCAGTTTTTGCCTTTGTCTGTAAGTACGATAAGAAAGTAATGAGATGATAAATAAGGTAGCCGCACCGCCGATAAGTATATAGTTAAAAGTATTCTTTCGTTGAATTTCTGCCTGTTGCAGTTTTATCTGACTATCCTTTTTTTCCGACTGGTACTTCGCCTCTAACTCGGAAAACTGATTTGTCCGCTCACTGTTCAGAACAGTATCAGTCAAATCGTGATAAGTTTTAAAATACTGGTATGCTTCTTTGTACCTGCCGGTTGCCACCATTAACTGGCTCATCACGTCATAATAACTCCGTTTTGTATCAGGGGCTTCGCTTTGCAGGAAATAAGCGCTGCATTTATTTAAATATTCTTCGGCCTTTTTAAATTTTTTTTCTTTCGTGGCTATCCGGCCCAGTTGCCAGTTAGCATTAGCGATTCCATTTGTAATGCCAAGCTCTTCAGCGGTTCGTAAACTTTTTTGCGCAAAAATTTCAGATGAATCCATTTTGCCCAGCTCAAAATATTCCTGTGCTATATTCTGATAGGCTCCCTGCAAAGGTGTTTTACTGAAATTCCCGGCTTCTAATTCTTGTACATTTTCCAGCCGGATGCGTAACGCTTTTTCCGTATCCCCGTTCTCATAAAAATTATGTGCCTTTTGCTGCATGTAGTTAGCTATAGTGATGGTGCTTTTATAACTTCTTGCAATAGCAATTGCCTTGTCAATGTATTCATCAGCTTTGGGAAGGTTCTTAAGGGTATTAAATGTGGCGCTTATATTATAATACAGGTCAGATTTTTTCTTATCCAGCACCCGTGGTTGCAGGTTTTTGTCTTCAAATACTTTCGGGCTTTCAAATATTTCTGCCGCTTTGAGGTAATATCCGGCGCAACTATCGTACTCCCCTTTTTGATATTTAATAATGCCAATATTAAAATACGCACCGGCCATCAGGTAATAATGATTATTGCTGGTAGCTGAGTGTAAGGATGCCCGGTAGAGGTCTAATGCTTTGTCTTTATTCCCGAAAGCCATATACCAGATGCCCAGCATACGGTAACTGTTAGTTATAGCATCTGCATCTTTTACAGCTAAGCTTTTTGTCAGGGTTTCTTCAAAAAGCGCTTTTGAAAGAGCGCTGTCTTTTTCAATAATGGAGTATCCCGCTTCTCTTAACAGCCGTATATGTGCAGTGTCAGCCGGACGCTTTCGTATTTGCTCAATAATTTTTTGAAGGCTGTCTTTATTATATGGTTGACTTTTTACGTTGACAAAAGCCAGTGCCATGAAAATTAAAGAAGTAAAAAATCTAAGCCTCATGCTACAAAAATATTTTTTATAATAAAAAGCTTTCTCCTCTTTTTCCATGATTTTAGGCTGCGCAGTAAATATCCTGTTTTTCCGGGATTAAAAAACATGGACTATACAAATAAGTTTGCTGAAATATCATTCCCATGCGACAATTATTTACACTCCTTTACATACTATCCGGCCATTGTGCATTGGCACAGTGGAGCCCCAACCCATCATTGAACAATGCAATTTGCGCCTACACCAGTCATCAGATGGACGTGCAGTTGGTTTCTGATGGAAGCGGCGGTGCTATTGTCACCTGGCGTGATGGAAGAAATATTTCAACTGCTATGGATGTTTATGCACAACACATCAGTGCATCTGGCGCCTCACTATGGAATGTTGATGGCGTAGCAATATGTAATGCCACGCAGGATCAATATGCACCACGGCTTGTGTCCGATGGAGCCGGCGGCGCCATCATTGCCTGGTATGATAACCGTGCCGGTAATTATGACATCTATGCGCAACGTATCAATGCATCGGGCATTGTTCAATGGACAACCGACGGGGTTGCCATTTGTACAGCTACAGGCAATCAAAATGCTCATCAATTAATGGCCGATGGCAGTGGTGGCGCTTTTATAGTATGGTGCGATGGACGAACAAGCGGCCCCAATGCAGATATTTATGGACAACGTGTGAATGCTTCAGGAGTTGTGCAATGGGCTACTGATGGAGAAGCTATAAATTTTGTTGGAAGTCTTCAAAACATTCCTCAATTAACGACGGATGGCGGAACAGGTTTTTTTGTTACATGGGAAGATTGGAGAAATTTTGGCCAGGCAGATATCTATGCGCAGAAAGTAAGCTCAAACGGGTTTTATGCATGGTCATATCAGGGAGTTGCCATTTGCACGGAAGCAAATGGAGCACAATACAATACAAAAATTGTCGCCGATGGAGCAGGTAATGCTATCATTTGCTGGCAGGATAAAAGAATCTCAAGCGCTGATGATATCTATGCGCAAAAAATAAATACGAATGGCGTTGTGCAATGGACAAACAATGGAGTGCTTATTTGCAATGCAAGCGGTTTGCAGATAAATGAGCAAATGATAAGTGACGGTGCGGGTGGCGCTATTATTTGCTGGGAAGACCGGCGGACAGGGCAGGACATCTATGCGCAACGCATCAATACATCCGGTGTGGTGCAATGGACGGCCAATGGTGTGGCTGTATGCAGCGATCCTGCTAACCAAATAGAAGCACAAATGATACCTGCAAGTAGCGGAAGCGCTATCATCTGCTGGAGTGATTACAGGAATTCACCGGGTGATGTTTATGCGCAAAAGCTCAATAGTTCAGGTGCAGTGCAATGGGCAGCTAATGGCGTGCCTGTTTCCAATGCCACCAATGACCAGGCAGCCCCTGCTATGATAGCAGATGGCAGCGACAATGCCATTATCGTTTGGCGTGATTTGCGAACCGCCGCCGACTATGATATTTACGGCTCACGTTTGTTAAGCAATGGTACGCTTCCGGTTCGTTTGATCGGATTCAGCATCAGCGAAGCGGCTGATGTGGTAAAGCTTCATTGGGAAACAATCAATGAGATAAACAATGCAGGCTTTAGTATCGAAAGAAGTGATAATGGGATTAACTGGATAAAGATTGGTTTTGTAACAGCACAGCCACTTACGTCATCCATACACAAATACAACTGGGACGATAATCATCCTCTTAACGGTAAATCTTACTATCGCTTACAACAAACCGATATAGATGGCAAATACGAGTATTCAAAAATCCTTTTAGTTAATCGCAACATGACTGGTATTGACATTACGGTTT
Organism: Chitinophagaceae bacterium; assembly: GCA_016787085.1. Lineage (GTDB taxonomy): Bacteria > Bacteroidota > Bacteroidia > Chitinophagales > Chitinophagaceae > VBAT01. Next base: position 26,685 of record JAEUVJ010000009.1, read on the forward strand.
ATCCTAACCCTGCAACAGAAATGGTGAACATCAATTTTGGAAGCAAGGCTTTTACTGGAACTGTTCAATTGATTAATCAAGCCGGGCAGTTATTGCTTGAAAAAAATGTAGCTGATCAGTTAACATTCGGGATGAACATAAATTCATTCGCTCCTGGCATATATAACCTGGTAATCATTTCAGCAAAGGAAAAAATATCCCGGTCTATTCAAGTAAGCAAATAAATCCTGTTTTTAAGGGAGTCCGGGCGACAACCGTATTCGCCATATTTGAGTAAACTAAGTGCAGTGAAAAAAACAGTCCTTGTTATTACATTACTCATTTGCTATGCAAAACATACAGTATCACAAAGCATAGGTATTGGCACTACCACACCAGACAGCAGTGCAATACTTCATGTTCAAAGTACGACGAAAGGAATGCTGCTGCCGCGAATGACAACGGTACAACGTAATGCAATAGCACATCCGGCCACCGGTCTTATGATCTATAATACAGATGATCAGTGCACAGATGTATTCAATGGAACAGGCTGGTTAAAAAACTGTGGGTTATTGCAGGGAGATTCTGTTGCAGTGTCGGCAGAAATATGGATATTAAAAACTAATGTAGGGCAACCTGCGAGGGCAGGCGCAGTGGGTTTTTCTATTGGCACCAAAGGATATGTTCTGACAGGTGCCAACAACGGCGTTTTCATGAATGACTTATGGGAATATAATTCGCTAAATAATACATGGACACAAAAAGCAAGTTTTCCGGGCGCAGCAAGATATGCTGCTACAGGGTTTTCAATCGGAGGCAAAGGATATATTGGTTTGGGTTATGATGGATTATCTTTTAAAAAAGATTTTTGGGAATATGATCCTGTAAATAATTCGTGGGTTCAAAAAACAAGCTTTCCCGGCAATCAAAGATACCTGGCTGTTGGCTTTTCAATAAACGGGAAAGGATATATTGGAACCGGCGCAGATAGCAATTCTGTCAAAAATGATTTCTGGGAATATGATCCTACAACTAATTCCTGGACACAAAAAGCAAACTTTGCCGGAACCGCACGATATGCAGCAACTGGTTTTTCAATAGGCGGTAAAGGTTATATAGGAACTGGTTTTGACACAACAGGTCATAGAAATGATTTCTGGGAATATGATCCTGCATCTGATTCGTGGACACAAAAAGCAAATCTTACAGGGGCACCAAGAGCTGTAGCTTTTGGCTTTTCAGTAGGGGGAAAAGGATACATTGGTTCCGGTTCCTCGGCTTTAACCCTTTATAACGATTTCTGGGAATACAATCCAGCAAGTAATCTATGGTCACAAAAAACAGATTTTGCAGGAAGCGGAAGAACTCTCACTGCTACGTTTTCTATCGGCAATAAAGGATACGTGGCAACGGGTGCTGATAATTACTATCCAAAAAATGACCTATGGGAGTATAATCAGCAGGGTTACAGTGTTGCCTCTTTTACAAATAACACTTCACAAAATAATTTTTCTGATGGTATCTGGACAAAAACGGTCATGAATGAGATCAGCTCGAACGGTGATGCGGTCTTTATAAAAAGTAATGGAAACGTTGGAATAGGTACAGCATTGCCGGACGCCAAACTCACAGTTGCAGGGAATACTTCTCTGATGGGAAATGTTGGCATTGGAACTACACCAGGATTTCCTTTAACCTTCGGTTCAACCACCGGGGATAAAATATCATTGTATGGAGAAAGTGGTAGCCACTATGGAATAGGAGTGCAATCGGGCTTATTGCAAATACACAGCAATCTTTCAGCCGATGATATTGGGTTTGGTTATGGTAGCAGCTCATCTTTTACTGAGCGAATGCGTATAAAAGGTAATGGTGATGTTGGTATAGGCACTGTTTTTCCACAAGCTTATGGCCATGGCGGGACTAATAAAATAATTGAATTAAACAATCCAGCATCCGGCGGCACGATACAAAGTCATCTTATACTTTCTTCAGCGGGCACAAGTGGTTCATTGGGTGGCATCACATGGGCAGGTACGAATCTTACCGGCGAAAGAAGAACAGCTTTTATAGGAAACATGTATGAAACATCCAACGCTGCAAGACTCACGTTTTACACCCGTAACAATAGCGCATCGTTTGGTGAGCGAATGACTATAACAGGAAATGGCAATGTTGGCATTGGCACTTCAACACCAGGATTTCCTTTAAACTTCGCTTCAACTCTCGGTGATAAAATTTCATTATGGGGAGAAAGTGGCAATCACTATGGCATAGGGGTACAATCAGGTTTATTACAAATACACAGCAACCAGCCAACTGATGATATTGCCTTTGGCTATGGCAGCAGCGGCAGTTTTGTTGAACGTGTAAGAATAAAAGGCAATGGTTACCTGGGTATTGGTACCAATCCGACGACAAAGCTTGATATAGCCGGTATTAATAACTGGGATTTGACCAACTCAGAAGGAGATTTTAGAATTGGTAACAGTTCTTACCGGATAAAAATGGGGGTTGCATTAGATGGTGGCGGCGCCGGCGCCGGCAGAATAAGAGCAGCAGGCGGCATTAATGTACTTTATCTCGGAGCAGGCACATCGGATGTATTAACTCTTTTTAGCAATGGAAATGCTACACTGGCCGGCACACTTACTGAAAACAGTGATGAAAGAATGAAAACAGACATTCAACCACTGCGACCTCCTTTGAAAAATTTAATTAAAATTACCGGCTATACCTATCGCTGGATCGATGAAAGCAAGGATCACGATCTGCAAACAGGAGTATTAGCGCAGGAAATACAAAAAGTTTATCCGCATTTGGTGAAAGAAAACAGAGATGGCGAACTGAGCGTAAACTATAGTGGACTCACCCCGATCCTATTGGAAGGCATCAAAGAACAACAGTTTCAAATAGAAAAGCTGAAAAAAGAAGTCAGTGAGTTAAAACAACTTGTTCAGCAACTGGTAAAAGCCAAATAAATCCTGTTTTTAAGGGATAGCTCGCCTTTCAGTACAGTTCTACATTTAAGCAGCAAAAAAAACTGTATGAAGAGAATTTTGTTGACCGTTGGCTCACTATTAATTTACATTCTTTCAATTGCCCAAAATGTAGGGATTGGCACCACAACCCCGATTGCACGGTTGCATGTGGCCGATAGCAATGTATTGTTTACCGGGCCTGCTACCCTTCCTGCTTCTCCAGCCAACACTCCTGCAAGTGGCGCAGGGACAAGAATGATGTGGTATCCGGGTAAAGCTGCTTTCCGCGTTGGCAATGTTGATGGAGCATATTGGGATAAAGACAGTATAGGTGTAAGCTCATTTGCTTCAGGATTCAATACAAAAGCAAAAGGCATCTATTCCACGAGCATAGGAAATTATTCAACTGCCATCGGCCTTTCTGCTGTAAGCATTGGCAATGGTTCAAATGCTATCGGTGATGGCTCTACCAGTTTTGGTAACCAGACAACCGCATCAGGACTTGTGGCCACAAGTATGGGATCTATGACTATTGCCAGTGGCGATTTCGCAACGAGTTTCGGGGATAGGAGCATTGCCAGTGGAAATTATTCGATCAGTGCGGGATATCAAACAAAATCAAGCGGAATTGCTACTACCAGCTTAGGCGATCGTACCATGGCGAGCGGCTTTGGTGCAACCAGCTTAGGGAACCGAACAAGAGCAAAATCAGATTATTCTCTTACAATCGGGCTTTTTAATGATACTACTATCGCCAATTCTCTTTTTGAAATTGGAAACGGAACGGCTGATAATGCGAGAAAGAATGCGATGAATGTTTTAATTAATGGTAATATCGGTATTGGAGTAAATACTCCTGTTGCACGGCTTCACGTAGACAGCAATGTATTATTCACCGGCCGGTATCCTCTTCCTGCTTCTCCGGGCAATATTCCTGTAAGCGGAGCAGGAACAAGAATGATGTGGTACCCGGATAAAGCAGCTTTCCGCGTTGGCAATGTCGAGGCAGCCTATTGGGATAAGGACAGCATAGGTGTAAGTTCATTTGCTTCCGGATTCAATACAAAAGCAAAAGGAATTTATTCAACCAGTATGGGAGATTATTCTACTGCAAGCGGCTATGCTTCGGTGAGTATAGGCAATGGGGCCAATGCAACTGGCGATGGTTCTACCAGTTTTGGTAACCAGACAACTGCATCAGGTATTGTTGCTACCAGCATGGGATCTCAAACGATCGCCAGTGGTGATTTCTCAACAAGCTTAGGAGATAGAAGCATTGCAAGTGGAAATTACACAATCAGTGCGGGATACCAGACAAGATCAAGTGGAATTGCTACTACAAGCTTAGGCGATCGTACCCTGGCAAGCGGCTATAGCGCAACCAGCATGGGTTATCAAACAAAAGCAAAATCCAATTACTCACTTGTAAGTGGTCAATTCAACGACACCACTAACACAAATACACTTTTTGAAATTGGCAATGGCACTGCCGATAATGCAAGGCACAACGCAATGACTATATTAACTAACGGCAATGTGGGCATCGGCACCACCACATCCAATGCATTATTACAGCTTGCCAATACTACTGTAAACAGAAAACTGGTATTATACGATCTTAACAATAACGATCATCAATATTATGGTTTTGGCATTAACGGAGGTATATTACGGTACCAGGTTGATGCAATAGCAGCTGCTCATGTTTTTTATGCTGGCACATCTTCTTCTGCATCCAATGAATTATTCAGAATAAATGGCAATGGCAACGCAGTACTTATGGGTACACTTACGCAAACCAGCGACGTAAGGCTTAAAATAAATATTCACCGGTTACAAAATCCCATCCGGCAGTTAATGAAGCTTAACGGCTATACCTATAACTGGAAAGACAATTATCGTGACCAAGAACTGCAAATAGGCCTGCTGGCGCAGGAAGTGGAGAAAGTTTATCCGCAGTTGGTGAAAGAAAATGAAAAGGGAGAATTGAGCGTAAACTATATCAGTTTGATGCCGGTGTTGCTCGAAGCAATAAAAGAACAGCAAAAACAAATTGATGAACAGGGCAGATTAATTGAACTGCTTTTAAAAAAAATTAAATGAGAAAGATAGTTACCATTTTTATTGCACTTGTTGCAACAAAAAATATCGTTGCTCAAAACGTAGGAATTGGAATTACAACACCTGCGGCAAGACTGCACATCATTGACAGCAATGTGGTATTCACTGGTCCGGCGACCATTCCTTCTTCGACAACATTCAATCCGCCAATACAAGGTGCGGGCACAAGAATGATGTGGTATCCGCAAAAAGCGGCATTCAGGACCGGGTTTGTAACCGGAACACATTGGGATAAGGATAGTATCGGCAATTATTCATTTGCTTCAGGAATAAACACAAAAGCCATTGGCCTCTATTCAACTGCAATGGGGGGAGGGAGTACTGCATCGAATGTTTATTCATTGGCTACCGGCTTACTTACCGTTGCTTCTGGTGAAGTGGCCACATCAATCGGAAACAAGACTCAGGCTACGGGCAATGCCTCGACTGCAATGGGGTACGAGACCGTCGCATCTGGTCAGGTTTCGAATGCGATGGGATACCAGACTGTTGCCTCCGGGGGAGCTGCAACAACAATGGGATATCAAACAGTCGCCTCCGGTAGTTACTCAACGGCAATGGGCTGGCAAACAAATTCATCAGGCATGCTATCGACAGCAATGGGATATTCTTCGCTTGCATCAGGAAGTGTTTCAATGGCAATGGGACAATCTTCTATTGCTACAGGAGATAATTCAACAGCAATGGGATTTACAACAAAAGCGTCCGGACTTTATTCAACCGCTACCGGAGCTTATACCACTGCATCAGGCATTACTTCGACGGCAATGGGATCTTATAATAAAGCAAGAAGTAATAATACATTAGTAGCCGGAACATTTAACGACACGACATTAACCAATAGCCTGTTCGAAATTGGAAATGGAGCAGCAGATAATGCGAGAAACAATGCAATGACTATTTTGCTGAACGGTAATACAGGCGTCGGAACTATAACACCATCAGCAAGACTTCATGTAGCAGACAGCAATGTGGTTTTTACGGGTCCCCCGACCATTGGCTTTTCAACAACCTTTTATCCGCCGTTGCAAGGCCCAGGTTCACGTACGATGTGGTATCCGCAAAAGGCTGCCTTCAGAACCGGTATCGTGGATGGCGCACATTGGGATAAAGATAGTATCGGAAGGTTTTCTTTTGCGGCAGGATTTGATGTAAAAGCAAAAGGTGAAGGAAGCGCTGCTTTTGGAATTTTCAATGATGCATTGGGAGACTATTCAACTACTTTAGGGATTTACAATAAAGCCGAAGGATATGCATCCTTTGTTGCCGGCAATACAAACCGGGCAACGGGAGAAAGCTCGATGGCCTTAGGATACCTTACTCTCGCATCAGCCCGGCTGGCGACTGCTATGGGCGATAGTACAATCGCTTCAGCCATGCATTCAACGGCGATGGGTTATCACACGATGGCGGCCAATAATGCTGCTACTTCTACAGGCTATAATACCAAAGCAGCAGGTTTTGCTTCCGTTTCAATGGGTTCATTTAGTAAGGCAAAGTCAGATAATTCATTGGCCATCGGAACATATAATGATACAACAGGCACAAACAGATTGTTTGAAATAGGTAATGGTACAGCAGATAATGCAAGGAGTAATGCAGTGACTGTTTTGCAAAACGGCAGTACAGGTATCGGAACGATTTCTCCTTCTGCAAGGCTCCAGGTTGCAGATAGTAATGTGGTGTTCACAGGGCCTGCATCTATTCCTGTTTCCACATCATATAATCCGCCCATTGAGGGTCCAGGTACACGTATGATGTGGTACCCGCAAAAAGCGGCTTTCAGGGCCGGTTCGGTTGCAACTACACAATGGGACAAAAACAACATAGGCAGATATTCATTTGCCACGGGATTTGGCACAATCGCTTCCGGTGAAAATTCAGTTGCCATGGGATACGGTTCCGTTGCATCAGGACTTTATTCCGGCGCTATAGGTTATACTTCATTTGCTTCCGGCAACTATGCCATGGCAATAGGCTACAGTAACTATGCCACAGGTGACCTGACTACGGCGATGGGAGCCGGCACCGTTGCGTCAGGAGTAGGATCAACAGTAATGGGCAGCTCTACCAAAGCAAAATCAGATTATTCATTGGTCATTGGCACGTATAACGATACAACTGCAACGGGAAGATTGTTTGAAATAGGTAATGGAACAGGAGATAATGCAAGAAGCAACGCGATGACTGTCTTACAAAATGGTAATACAGGTATTGGCATTGACCCTGCGTATAAACTACACGTAGGCTATGGCACATTAAGAGCGGAAGGTCCTTCAGTGGCAGGTGGTACTGCAATAGCTGTAGGTGGATTTGGGGATGTATCCGTTGATAAGCCCGGAATTGCCGGTGGAAGATTCATTATAAAAGAAAACGGGAATGTCGGTATTGGAAATAACGACCCGCTACGTCCACTCACTTTCGAATCATCAGCCGGGCAGAAAATACAATTCTATCAATCTGTAGCCGGTGAATATGGAATGGCTATTGAAGGTGGTGAACTTAGAATTCACGCTGACCAACCGGGATCGAGAGTTTCGTTCGGCACACGGTCCAATGCAGGAGTGTATACTGAATTAGCGAGGGCACGGCAAAACGGCGTTCACACATTCGAAGTAAATGGCAGCCTTTGGGCCAATGGAATTACGTATGCCAGCGATGAACGTTTTAAACAAAATATTACACCCATCTCCTCTCCTTTGCAAAAATTATTACAGATTCATGGTGTAGAATACGAAATGAAAACAGTTGAGTTTGCCAAAAATAATTTTCAACCAGGAAGGCAAATCGGTTTAATAGCTCAGAATGTAGAGAAAGTAATTCCTGAAGCTGTCAATGAAGCGGATGGTTACAAAGGAGTGGATTATGCAAAGCTGGTTCCGTTGTTAGTCGAAAGCATCAAAGAAGAGCACCAGCAAGTTGAAAAACTAAAGAAGGAAGTCAATGAGCTAAAACAACTTGTTCAGCAGTTATTGAAAAATAAATAATCAGGGTAAATATACCAAAGGGATAGCCTATACGTTGGTTATAGAAAAATGAACAGTGTTTAGATCATACTATAAAAGCCGGTTGTAAGCTCAGTAATCACTATGCAGTTGTCCCCGTGTCTGAGTGTATTTACTCACATTATTGCAGATGTTTTACATAATACCCTGAACAGACTGCGGCTATCAGTATATTTTGTAATTTTAAGCAATAAACTGCTTAAACAAACATGCCCGATCAACCAGCGATCTATTCCCTGCTACAGCAATACATTCCGGCCCTTAGTTCTTACAACGAGTTGTTCACCGCTGATAATACTATAAGGCCCGACTGGCAGACTTTTTTTTCCTCGCTTCACCAGTTAGGTCATAAAGAATTACAGAATCGCAATGCCGATATACTCCGCCTGCTGAAAGAGAACGGTGTTGCCTATAATATTTATAACGATCCTTCCGGGCAAAGCCGCCCCTGGGAACTGGATCCGATACCACAACTGATCACTGCTGATGAATGGGAAACGATCAATGCAGGTTTGATACAGCGTGCCGAATTGTTTAACCTGTTGCTGAAAGATATTTATGGGCCGCAGACACTTATTAAAAACGGCATAATACCGCAGGAGCTTATTTACCTGCATCCGGGTTTCATTCGATCATGTGCCAATATCCAGTTGCCGGGATCACAACATTTGATCTTATACGCCGCAGATATGGCTCGAGGCAATGACGGCCGCCTCTGGATCATCAGCGACCGCACACAGGCGCCATCTGGTTCCGGTTATGCATTAGAGAACAGGTTTGCCATGTCAAGCGTGTTGCCAGAATTATTCTCGAACCTGAATGTAAGAAGACTATCTCCTTATTTTGATTCATTACAACAGGCGCTGACAAACATAGCCCCGCACAACACCGATAACCCGAGAGTGGTCATCCTTACTCCCGGCCCGGATAACGAAACCTATTTTGAGCACTCCTATCTTGCTGCTTACCTCGGGCTTACGCTGGTACAGGGCAACGACCTGATGGTAAAAGATAATTATGTATGGCTGAAGACTATTGACGGACTGGAAAAGGTAGATGTTATACTACGAAGGGTAGATGATAACTATTGTGATCCACTGGAATTAAAAAGCGACTCCTTACTGGGAGTACCCGGCTTGTTACAGGCAGTAAGAAAAGGAAATGTAGCGATTGCCAATCCGCTGGGCAGCAGTATTATAGAAAATGCCGGGCTTGTTCCATTTTTGCCTGCTGTGGCAAAACATTTCTTCGGGACAGACCTGGTCATGCCGGCCATTGCTACCTGGTGGTGCGGGCAATCCAAAGAAATGCAATATGTCATTGACAATATAAAGACTTTAGTGGTCAGAAAGATATTCAGGAATGTGCCGGGCACCAGTTCAACTATTGATGGAGCTTCTCTTAGTGCCACTCAAACAAAAGAACTAATACAAAAAATAAAAGCCAGTCCCTGGTTATATGTTGGCCAGGAAAAGATCAATTTCTCCTCTACCCCATCGTGGCATAATGGAAAGATAGAAGCAGGGCGTTCGCTGTTCAGAAGCTTTTTGGTCAGTCATCAGGATAGTTACATAGCTATGCCCGGTGGCCTTACACGTACCAGCACAGGAGAAAACAATTTTATCATCTCCAACCAGCTTGGCGGCATCAGTAAAGACACCTGGGTACTCTCTGCCAATGAAGAGCAGGAACAACCCGTCAGCCTGCAACTGAATACGGATACCTTACAACATAAAACACTTAAACGGTCACTGCCAAGTCATACGGCTGAAAATCTTTTCTGGGTAGGCCGTTATACAGAAAGGGTGATCTACAATGCAAGGCTGCAGCGTACAGTGATGCAGCGCATACTGCAAAGTAACAGGCATCTTAGCGTTGATAGCAGCGGGTCTGAATCCATATTGTTACAAACATTAACTCAATGTACTTATACATTCCCGGGATTCTTCGAGAATACTGACATATTAAAGAAACGGGATACCTATGATAATCCCTGGAAAGAGCTAACAGATGTTTTATATAACGAAAAAAGAAGCGGCAGCCTTAGCCACAACCTGTCTCTTTTGAAAAATGCAGTATATAGTGTCCGCAACTTCTGGGCATTGGATACATGGCGTGTATTGCGGCAAATGGAAGAAGAATGGGATAATGCAAAAAAGGATAGCCCCGGGGATCACCTCCGCATGATCAGCAGTATTGATACATTGAACACATCCATGTTCGCCTTCCTGGGGATGAACCGGGAAAGTGTACGCCGGGAACAGGGATGGAACATCATGGACCTTGGCCGGAAACTAGAACAGGTACTCTATATCATTACCCTATTAAGAAGTGTGTTTCAGGTCAAACAGGAAGAACAGGCAGAACATGAATTGATGGAATCCGTCATGATCGCCAGCCAGAGTTTGATCACTTATCGCTATACTTACCGTGATCACCTGCAACTTCCGCTGGCACTTGAGCTATTGATGCTCGACACCAACTACCCGAAATCGCTGGCCTACTTAGTCAAAAAGATAAAACGCTACGTTTCACTTCTCCCAAAAGAAGGAAAGGAAATGCCATTGAGCGATAAAAAACGTAATATCGAAGAGGCCGATTCACTGCTAAAACTGGCTGATGTAATCAAACTGGCGCAGCATGATCCTGATACGATGGAATATGCCGCACTGAATAAATTCCTGGACAAACTATACTCATTGGTTTCTGATACGTCGGTACTGATATCCAAAACTTATTTTAAGCACAGCCAGACACAAAAACAATTGTTCACGGCCAACCTGATATGATCCTGCATGCTCTATTCTGTTGAACATACCACCCGATATCAATACCACGAGCTGGTAAGCCTTTGTCATAATATTGCTGCATTGGCTCCCCGCAATACAGATACACAAACCTGCAGGGCATTCAACATTATTATTTCACCCTTGCCGGAAGTCCTGGAAGAACACACAGATTTCTTTGGCAACAAACTTTACTATTTCGTCATCGAACAGGAGCATGAGGAACTGACTGTAACAGTAAGATCACAGGTGGAGAAAAAAATAATAGCAGACACCACTCCAACCTATCCATCACAAAGCTGGGAAAGTGTGAGGGATATGTTGCTTAGCTCTACCGGCGAATACATGGAGGTGAGGCAGTTCACTCACCCGACAGACATTACAGCCGGTAACGATGATATTAAGAACTATGCCCGGCAATCATTTACCCCGGGCAAGCCTTTGTTTGAAGCCGCACATGACCTTATCCGGCGTATTTATATCGATTTTACATTTACCTCGGGTTTTACCACTATATCTACCCCTCTTTCTGTAGTGATGAAAGAACGAAAAGGTGTTTGCCAGGACTTTGCCCATCTGGCGATCTCCTGTATTCACTCTATGGGACTGCCTGTACGATATGTCAGCGGCTACCTGGAAACCGTTGCCCCGGAAGGTAAAGAAAAACTCACCGGGGTAGATGCATCACATGCATGGGTATCAGTTTTTATTCCCGGAAATGGATGGGTGGATATGGATCCCACCAATGATCAATTAGCCAACGAACAATATATCACTATTGGCTGGGGCCGTGATTACTTCGATATCATTCCGCTAAAAGGTGTGATCATGAGCAGCAACTCCCATGAGTTAAAAGTATCGGTAGATGTGAAGAGGCTGGAGGAATAGCTTAGCCAGCTCCAGTACTACTATGATCATCTGTTGTGTCACTCACTTCACCGTTTTGTTCGTTACTCAGCAATAATACCATAGCGTATCAAACCAAAAACAAATCCTACTATCACCCCTTCGGGGTTTGGGTAGCCAATATCCGTTCCTTTCTAATAATAATGTCACCTCTTCGAGGTTGTACTTCCTGAAAGATGACGTTCAATTCAAAATCTACAGTCAGCACAGATTATGCAATGCAGGGAGGCAGCAGCACAATTTGTTGAATATTGATCATTTTTTCCATTTGCAATACTCTAAATCCCGAAGGGATGATAATACTATAAAACCATAAATGAGGAAAAGGACAAAATCCCGAAGGGATGGCATTAGGCTACAAAATCTGTTGGCGACAAACATTTCGCTGGGAACAACTGGAAGCGTAGATCATTCCGATAGAGTGTTGGTTGCATCAGTATAAGATTGCCTGCTCACTTACCCTGGTACAAAAAAGATAAAATCACTAATTACCCTTATAGTTGTCCTGGCTCTGAACATTTTTTTTCCACTCAATTCAGGTTCTTCAACACGTCTATATCACGATAATACAAATACCATCAACTTCCCTTCTTCAACCGCAGATCCAGCGTACACGGGAATTCATTGTTTATTTCCGGAGGCGGGGCATCATAATAAAACGGCGCCCGGCCACTCTCCACATAATGTTGTGTAACGGAAAAATAAGAACGGACAAACAGCGGACCCTGTGTATGCTCTGCTTTCCCAAAGCGGCTGACACGGCGTGACTCGGCTTCAAAACTATTGACGGGAAATGTATCATAGCTTCGGCCGCCGGGATGCGAGACATAGTAGGTACATCCCCCGATAGACCGGCTGTTCCAGGCATCCACTATGTCAAACGTAAGCGGTGTATCTACTCCGATAGTAGGATGCAATGCGCTCGGCGGTTGCCACGCACGGTAACGAACGCCGCATATATATTCACCTTTGACATCCGTAGCAGTAAGGGGTACCCGAAACCCATTGCATAATAAAATATAGCGGCTGTCATTAATGCCTTTCAGCTTTACCTGCACCCTTTCCAGGGAAGAATCAACAAAACGGGCTGTACCCGAACTGGACATTTCCTCACCCAGTACATGCCAGGGTTCAATACCCATGCGGAGTTCCATATCTATATCCTGTATGCGCACGGATCCGTAATGCGGGAAACGAAATTCAAAGAATGGTTTGAACCAGTTGATGTCAAATGCATAACCGGCATTGTTTAAATATTCCACTACATCGGCAATATCTTCCTGGGCATAATGCGGCAATAAAAATTTATCATACAAAGCCGTACCCCATCTTACCAGTTTGTGCTTATACGGTTTTTTCCAGAATGCGGAGATCAATGCACGGATCAATAACATTTGTAATAAGCTCATCCGCTTATGCGGTGGCATATCAAAGGCCCTGAACTCTAAAATACCCAGGCGGCCAGATGAGGAATCGGGTGAGTATAGTTTATCAATACAAAACTCAGAACGGTGTGTATTGCCGGTAATATCAGTGAGCAGATGCCTGAATATTCTGTCCGTTACCCAAAAAGGAATGAAACCTTTTTCAGGTACCTGGCTGAAAGCGATCTCCATTTCATACAAATTATCCTCGAGACCTTCATCAATTCTTGGCGCCTGGCTGGTGGGTCCCACAAAAGAGCCCGAAAACAAATACGATAACCCGGGATGATGCTGCCAGAAAGTGATCAGGCTGCGTAAAAGATCAGGTCGTCTCAGCAAAGGACTATTGGCAGGTGATGAACCGCCGATAGTAATATGGTTACCGCCACCTGTGCCGGTATGTCTTCCATCGAGCATGAATTTTTCGGTACCCAACCTTGACAAACGGGCCTGTTCATATAATGTGTCTGTATTATGCAGCAGTTCTTTCCAGTTTTTGGCAGGGTGAATATTTACTTCTATTACTCCGGGATCAGGCGATATCACCAGTCGTTCCATCCGGTTGTCACGGGGCGGCTCATATCCTTCAATACGAACCCGAATATCTAATTTATCAGCAGCTGCTTCAATGGAGGCAACGATATCCAGGTAATGCTCCAGGTACTGCATTGGTGGAATGAAAATATACAGGAACCCGTCCCGCAGTTCCACACTCAGTGCTGTTTTGATCGTTTCCACTTCGAATGTGATCTCTACATCAGGCTCTTCTTCCTTTTCTGTATTCCACAGATCCTTTTTCTTTTTATCTTTTTCCTTTGCTGCTGTTTCCAGCACCTGTGGTTGTATCCGTTGTTTCGGCTGCCGGCTATGATCTGTTATCAATCCATAGCGGGATACAATGGTTTCATGGAAATGCTCAAGGGACGGCAGCTCTTCAAACAAACTTCTTTCTACCCGTTGCGGCATTTTGGTTTTGGCAACCACAGGTAATGAATCCAATGGCAGACGCAACCCAACGGGTGAATTACCGGGAATTAAAAAAAGATAGTCACGGTTGAAGACCCATTTACAACTTAGCCATTTATTGTTCCAGTAATTCCATTGCAATGGCAACACATATCCAACAGGTTCACCCAGTCCCTGGTTGAGCAGTTGCGCCAATGTGCGGCGTTCTAACGGGTCTTTTAAATTTGATTTTAACGGATCCGTGTTCACCGGGTTCTTTCCTTCTGTCCATAAAAAGTAAAACACATCTTCATACGCCGGGCTCACATTATCAGGACTAACAGCTAAACGCTTCGCCAATTCTTCTGTTAGTTTTTTTGCATCAGCAACAGTATAGGTCCGGTTTGTTTTTTCATGGGCAATGAGTTCAATGTTCTTCCAAACAGGATAACCATCTTTTCGCCAGAATAAACCATACTGCCAGCGGGGCAATGGCTCACCGGGATACCATTTGCCTTGTCCATAATGGATCAATCCGTCAGGGCCGAACTTTTCCCGCAAACGATAAATAAGATCATGGGAAAGGATGCGCTTTTCTTTCCCATCAGCTGCCGTATTCCATTGCGCTGATTCCATATCATCAATGGAAACAAAAGTCGGTTCGCCACCCATCGTCATTCTTACATCGCCTGCTTCGAGGTCCTTATCTACCTGTTCCCCTAATTTATTTATTTCAAACCATTGCTGATCGGTATAAGGCTTGGTGACACGGGGATCTTCATAAATGCGGGTAACGGTATTTTCAAAGGAAAACTCTACTTCACATTTATCAGTTGCGCCTACAACAGGAGCAGCGCTTGCATAATCAGGTGTACAGGCCAGCGGGATATGCCCTTCACCTGCAAACAAACCGGAAGTGGGGTCAAGGCCGATCCAGCCGGCGCCGGGTATATACACTTCCGTCCATGCATGAAGGTCTGTAAAGTCCGCTTCAGGGCCCGAGGGACCATCCAGCGATTTTTCATCGGCTGTTAACTGCACTAAATAGCCAGAAACAAAACGTGCAGCCAGTCCCAGATGACGTAGTATTTGTACAAACAACCAGGCTGAATCACGGCAAGAGCCTAATGCTTTTCCCAACGTTTCTTCGCAGGTCTGCACCCCCGCTTCCATACGGATGGAATAGTTGATATCCTTATTCAGTTGCTGATTGAGATAGACCAGGAAATCATTGATACTCTTTGTGCTTTTATCTATGCTATCCAGCCATTGGAGCAAAAGGGGTCCCCTTTCCTTTATTTCAAGATAAGGGATCAGCTCTTTAGGTAACTGGTCCCGGTATTTGAAAGGGTAGTTCTCTGCATATTCCTCTACAAAAAAATCAAAGGGATTAATACTGACGAGGTTGGCGATGACCTCCACTTCTATTTTCAGTTCCCTGGCCCTTTCAGGAAATACGACCCTTGCCTGGTAATTGCCAAAAGGGTCCTGTTGCCAGTTGATAAAGTGATCTTTTGGCTCTACCTTAAATGAATAGGACTCGATAGCCGTTCTCGAGTGCACAGCAGGCCGCAGCCTGAATACATGCGGGGACAAAGCCACTAACCTGTCGTAAGAATAAACTGTTTTGTGCCGGATCGCTACCCTGATAGCCATATTGGTGATTTAGAGTCAAAAGAGGGCAGGGCAATCGTTATATGAATTTAAAGGGGTTAAGTGAAGATAAAAATTATTTAGCAGACTGAAGCTTCCTGAGCAGGATATGTCAGGGCAGACACATTAAAACCTTAACAATTTTTGACACGGATGACACGGATTATAAAGATCTACACAGATTTTAATAGACAACCGGGAAACCTATCTCTTAGAAGTAGTCACTAAACCTGATCGGGTATGCCTCATCAACAGGATTTCACAGGTTTCTTTGGCAAAACGGAACACCAAGTCCTTTCTGAAATTGCCGAAATATTATCTATCCAATCCGTGTCATCCGTGTTCTGATTTCTGTTTCAGGGAATATTTAAGTGTACTTCACTACGTCTTCCCTGCATGATTATGTATGCTTTCCTCACGGTTACGGCTGGTTTGCTACCTTCGCAGCCATGATCGAATACCAGTTGAAACAAAAGGATACAGGCCCGGCGACATTTAACCTTGCCCTTCATGCATTGCGTATTGTTTTTATGGGCACGCCGGAGTTTGCGGTAGCCTCATTAGATGCATTGGTAAAGGCGGGCTACAATATCGTTGGCGTGATCACGGCCCCTGATAAACCGGCGGGAAGAGGAATGCAGTTGCAGCAAAGCGCTGTAAAAAAATATGCTATTGAGCATGGATTGAATGTATTACAACCGGAGAAATTAAAGAACCCTGAATTCCTGGAAGAATTACGATCATTGAAAGCCGACCTGCAAATAGTTGTTGCTTTCCGAATGCTGCCGGAAGCGGTCTGGAATATGCCGCCAAAAGGAACAATTAATCTTCATGGTTCATTGCTGCCACAGTACCGCGGTGCTGCGCCGATCAACTGGGCTGTTATCAACGGCGAAAAGGAAACAGGCGTCACTACTTTCAAACTGAAACATGAGATAGACACAGGTGATATTCTTCTACAGGAATCTTTCCCGATCGGTGAAAATGAAACAGCCGGTGAAGTACACGACAGGATGAAAGAGACCGGTGCCCAACTGCTGGTAAAGACTGTGAAAGGAATAGCAGAAGGCACGTTGAAAGAAACTCCGCAATCGTCAGTGGTGAGTGGTGAGTGGCCAGTATCCGGCTCACAACTAAAGCATGCTCCCAAGATATTCACCCAAACCTGCAAAATTGATTTTACTAAAACTACAGCTGAAGTTCATAACCTGGTCCGTGGCCTTTCCCCTTTCCCCGGCGCTTTTACATCTTTAAATGGGAAAACGCTGAAAATCTACAGAAGTGAAAAAGAGATTGCTTCACCTGCTATACAACCGGGAGAATTTGAAACGGATAGCAGGACATTTTTGAAATTCGCCTGCAGCGACGGATATATCCTCGTAAAAGAATTACAATTAGAAGGAAAAAAGAAAATGAATATTGAGGAATTCCTAAACGGGTATCGGTTCTAAAGTCCCCTTTGGGGGATTTAGGGGGCTTAATAATTCATCTTCAAAATAAACTTTTCCATATCTGTAATGCCCAGTGTAATGGCTGCAGCCTCACTGATACGGATATCCAGTCCCTTATTCTGGCGTATGCCGCTCATTTCTCCAAGTACTTTGGCATAGATCGTCCGGTTGTTTTCCGGGTTGATGATCCGTATAATCGTACCCGGAACTACACCGTCAGTGAGCATGTAGTATTTGGCATCCGGCAGGCCATAACTGGTTCTAAATATCCCGGATGTAACCGTTTCGGTTTTTGAAACAGGCTGTTGTTTTACCTGCTGGTCGAAATGGGCTTTAAAATACCCCTGCCCCGACATACTTGCTGTCACCTGCTGCTTCACGGGAACCGGTTGTGTTCTCTTCGGTTCCTCTTTTACCACAGGTTTCTGCTCCGGGGTATCAGTCTTTTTTATTTCCTCCTTTATGATTTGCTTATCTGGTGCATCCTCCTTTTTTACCACAGGTTTTTCTACAACAGGCTCCGTCTTCGCAACAGGTTTCTCCTCTGATACTTTTTTTATCTCCTCTTTGGAAGGGTTGGACACAGCTACTGCTTCGCCTGGCACAAGAAACCCGACGATCAGTCTCGAACCAGCCTTGATATTATCATTGGGCAGCTTATTCCAGTCTCTAAGACTTTGCAGTTTCACCCCGTTATTGGCATTACTCACTTTCATCAGTCCTTCCTTGTCTCCTACCCTGTAATATACCGGTATGCCTTTACCTGCCTGTTGGGAAAAATTGGTATCGGTAAGTGGTATATGGATCGTCTGGCCGATGTTCAGGCCTTTATTGATATCAAGATCATTGTATGAAGCCAGGTGTTTGGGATGTACATTATACGAGCGGCCAATAGAAAAGAAACCCTCTTTGGCCACCACGGTATGATCGAGATGGAGGCCTTTATCCCCGCTTTTGACGATCAGCTGCCCCTGTTGAGAATAGGAAATACCTGTCCAGGCAATGGAAATGAGTAATACCGGCAAAAGGTTCTTCATACGGTCTGAGTTTGGGTACACCTTTGTTTTCAGTACAGCAAATTAACCATTATTGGTCAATTAGTGTCCTTCTGTATCCTTAATTCTTTCGGGTAATAGTTGTTAATGCGATTGGGCAGCACATTCACCCATCCCAGCACATTCCCTTCATAGCTGACCAGTTGCCAGCCTTTTTCTTTTGTATCCAATGACAGGTCTTTCCGCTGCAGGTACCGGATCGCCTGTTCATAGTTTACAGGCAGCGGAGATATGTCAGCAGACACCGATCCACTCATCGCCAGCGCATGATCAGGTACTAACTTATCCCGCATCAATTCTCCGACACGGACACCGGAATAGATCACCCGCAGGTGAGATAAAATAAAATGCATATCACCCGCCAATCCTTCAGGCCACGCATAGACCGTATTTTCATGTTTGATGAAACTATATCCTTCCGCATTCACCCATTTGCGGATCACGTCCATTTCATTTTTTGAAACGGGTGTTGCTTTTGTTTTGGTTTTAAAAGCACTCTCCTCTCCGCCATCCTTCTTTTGAAAACAGGCCAGAAAAAAACCCTCCCCTTTTACCTTATCCGGCCAGAAACGATAACCTGCATTACCGGCTTTGGAAACACTTTCGACAATGCCCCAGTCCTTTTCAATTTCCAATTTTAAATTTTGAATTTTAAATTGCCCGCAGAGCCAGTCCAGAATATCCTCATCTTCCTCCTTAGAATACGAACAGGTAGAATAGATCAGCATCCCGTCATTTTTTAGTGCAGGCCATACATCCGCCAGTATCCGTTGCTGGCGCTGACTGCACAATGCCACATTGTTCAGGCTCCACTCAGCTATTGCTTCCGGCTCACGGCGGAAAAGGCCGCTGCCGCTGCAGGGCGCATCCACTACGATCACATCGAAGTAATTCTCCAGCCTGGCAAAGTCTTTCGGATCGTTATTCGTGACCACTACATTTCCACTACCCCATTTGATGAGATTGTCTTTTAAAATATTGGCTCTTGATCGTATCACCTCATTACTGACCAGCAAGCTATCTTTTGAGATCAGCGATTGTATATGTGTGGACTTACCTCCCGGCGCTGCACTAAGATCAAGCACTCTTAATGGTTTGGAGAGGTCAACAGTTTGTTTCAACGCCTGTTCGAGAAACATACTGCTGGCTTCCTGCACATAATAACAGCCGGCATGAAAGTGAGGGTCGAAGGTAAAGGAAGGACGTTTGTCAAGATAGTAACCGTATTGGGACCAGGGGACGGGAGTGGTGAGTGGTGCCCTTCGCTTCGCTCTGGGTGACGGGTGAGTGGGGTTTCCTGGTGTTGAAAATCCCATGCCAGCTTGCACCTTTGCCGGATTCAATCGTATCGAAGTGATCTGTTCGCCGGAGGCATGTACGGACTCAAACACTTCTTTATCGAAGCCATTGATCTCTTTGAGTGAATCAAGTAATGATTGGGGCAACACGTATCAAACTTAAAGAATAATTGTGCGGCAAAAGAAATTTTCGGAAAGCGGGGCTTGTGCATGGATGGCGTCCCTGAAGGGAGGTCGGAAGGGCCTCACAAATTCTTTATCTCCCCGATCAGGTCCTGCAGTACCTTCTTCGCATCACCAAACAACATCGAGGTTTTAGGGCGGAAGAAAAGATCATTCTCAATACCGGCATATCCAGGCTTCATGCTTCGCTTATTGACGATAACAGTTTTAGCCAGTTCCACATCCAGTATCGGCATACCGTATATAGGAGACGAGGGATCAGATTTGGCGGCAGGGTTTACTACGTCGTTGGCGCCAAGGATCAGCACTACGTCGGTAGTAGGGAATTCTTCATTGGCATGTTCCATTTCCAGGAGTTTTTCATAACTCACATCAGCTTCAGCCAGCAATACATTCATGTGTCCCGGCATACGGCCTGCAACCGGATGTATAGCATATTTTACTTCTACTCCTTTTTCAGCCAGCAGTTTCTCCAGTTCATGACAGGCATGTTGTGCCTGTGCTACGGCCAAGCCATATCCCGGTACGATCATCACTTTATTCGCATAGCTCATCACCACAGCGGTATCACTCAGGCTGATCTCTTTGTAAGCACCCTGTTGTTTTGCCCCCGCAGGACCGCTTGCTTTTGCACCGCCTCCGAATGAACCGATCAGTACATTCAGCAGTGAACGGTTCATCGCTTTACACATCAGTATAGTGAGTAAAGTACCCGCAGCGCCAACGAGGATACCACCCGTCAGCATCACTTTATTGTCATACAGGAAACCACCGCAGGCAGCGGCGACACCGGTAAAAGAATTCAATAGAGAAATAACAACCGGCATATCAGCGCCGCCGATAGGGAAGACAAAGAAAACACCATATAGCAGTGATAAAGCAAAAATGACGTAGAATATCAACTGACTATTGGATGGCATCCAGCCAACCAGGTAAGTTGCCAAGCCTAAAATGACCAATAACAGAAGAATGTTTACAATGTGCTGACCTTTGAATGAAAAATCTTTTACACTTCCGTTTAATTTACCCCAGGCAATCATTGAGCCAGCAAAAGAAACTGAACCAATGATCAGACCTAAAACAATGATTAGTAAAAAGCTTGGAGAGACTGATAATTGTCTGGCAAAATAGCCACTCCCTGATATTCCCTCAAATGTCTCTACGATAGTAGTTGAATGTTGTAAATGATTAAACTCTACTACCGATATCAACGCCGCACAAGCCCCGCCCATACCATTGAACATACTCACCATCTCCGGCATGGCCGTCATCTTTACTTTCTTTGCCGCTAATGTGCCAATGATAGCGCCGATAGCAATACCGCCGAATATCCAGCCATAGTTGTGCAGCTTGTTGCCTTCTTCATCTGTATATAAAAAGATAGTTCCGATAATAGCAATGGTCATACCTGCAGCGGCCACAAGGTTTCCCTTTCTCGCCGTGGCAGGATTGGACAACATCTTCAGCCCGAGAATGAACGTGACCGAACCAATGAGATAACAAATAGTAAGTATATTCAATTCCATCTTTATATTTTTTGTCTGAACCCGGATTTAAAAAGATTCCTGGATTTAAGGAATTGTATCTTACAATCTCTTAATCTCCGAAATCATGGTTCAGACTATTTCTTCTTCTTCTTAAACATCTCCAGCATCCTGTCCGTAACTACAAAACCACCCACTACATTCAGTGTACCTAATACGACAGCCAGGAAACCGAGTATCAATGCCAGGTAATTATCATGTTCCGCCTTACCCATCACAATGATCGCTCCGATGATCACTACGCCATGAATAGCGTTAGCGCCACTCATCAGCGGCGTGTGCAATACACTCGGAACATGGCCAATTACTTCGATCCCGACAAATATCATCAGGATGACAATGTAGATGATCTGCTGATTAGTGGTAATCCAGTTTAAAAATGATTCCATAAAGCCTCCTCCATCCTCCCCCGCAGGGAAGGTTGCCACTCACAATCCTAAAAGGTGTAAGTAACTATTATTAAGAAAATTGTTCCAAAAAGAGCTAACACGATATTTAAGCCATCTGCCTGCAAAAAGAGTACAACGATTAATGCAACATCCTCAGCCTAAGTCCCCCCTTTAGGGGACAGGGGTTTTATGGCAAAGCCAATGGCTTCACCCTTTCATGCATGACGTCTTTATTGAACGTGATACAGCAACCCTTCACCAGGTCATCTTCCCAGTTCAGGTTGATCTGCCCTTCTTTGGTAATGATAAGCTGTAAGAAATTCAGCACATTCTTCCCGTATAGCTTGCTGGCATCAGAGGGCATGGTAGCCGGCAGATTAGAATTACCCACAATACTCACCCCATTATATATCACCGTTTCGTTGTTTTTGGTGAAGGGGGTATTACCGCCTGTTGCCGCAGCAATATCAATAATGACAGAACCACTCCGCATCGGTCTTATCATGTCTTCGGTGATCAGTACCGGCGCTTTTTTGCCGGGTATCTGTGCTGTCGTGATCACTATATCAGCTTTCGCTATACTTTCTGCAATACGCTTTTGTTGTTTTTGTTTATACTCTTCTGTCTGTTCAACAGCATAACCACCGGCCTTGCTGGCATCAGCAGCCCCTTCTACTTCCACGAATTTGGCGCCAAGACTCATCACCTCTTCTTTCACTGCCGGCCGGGTATCGAACACTTCCACCACGGCACCCATTCTTCTGGCTGTGGCAATAGCCTGTAATCCTGCCACTCCTGCTCCCAATATCAGCACTTTTGCAGGAGCAATACTTCCTGCAGCCGTCATGAACATCGGGAAATAACGGGCATATAAGTTCGCAGCGGTCAATACGGCTTTATAGCCTGCAATATTCGCCTGCGAACTCAATACATCCATGGCCTGCGCACGGGTGGTGCGGGGCAGCATATCGAGGGAAAAAGTGGTGATGCCCTGGTTAGCCCATTGGTGCATGATGCCCGCATTATACAAAGGCTGAAAAACACCGATCAGGATCTTCGATTCAAGCGCTGCAATAGAAGACTGTAATGGCTGATGAATACTTAAGAGGATATCAGAGGCCTGCAATACTTCATTTCTTTCTTTTACCTGTGCACCGGCTTTATCGTAATCCGCATTGCTGCAGAACGATCTGTCACCTGCATTATTTTCCACCAAAACTGTGATCCCTTTTTTCGTCAGTGTGGCAACCGCTTCTGCCAGCAGCGATACTCTAGTTTCATGGGCGGGTTCTTTGAGAAGGCCTATAGTCATTCCATTAAGCAGATTTGCGATTTAAGACTTCTGATTTTCGGGTTGAAGATATTGATTTTTTTGTTCCGGGCTGCAGTAATTCTGCCGGGCATTGGTTGCGTCGCATGCTGACGCTTTGGTCAGCATCCCGACATTTATCGCCGGGACACTTCATCTTCCTGTTCGCTGCTGAAAAAATTAAACAATACTAAAATCTTATTTTGAAATGCTGCTTTTCTTTAAACTCCTGCCGGAAAAAAACGATACCGATAAAAAACAGGTCCACCGTGCATCTTACAGCTTCATGCTGTTGTATGGTATGCCATGCCAGCTCCATCTCCTGGCTCCAGTGTATATCATCAAAGATCAGTATGGAGTCATTGGTCGTTTTTGGCAGCAATTGCCTGAAATATCTTTCGGTGGGTTCCTGCCGATGATTACCATCAACAAAACAAAAGTCAACAGATGAGAACGGTTCAAGTACCGGCTGCAGTGTATCGTCAAAGTTGCCCTCAGTCAACGAAACATTCTTCAACCTCAGCTGGTCAAAGTTGTTCCGGGCCACAGCCGCAACAGATCTTGCTCCCTCCATTGTTATCAGGTTTGCATTGGATTTTGCCAATGACAAATAAGAAGTGGTTATGCCCAGCGAAGTTCCCAGTTCGATGATCATCTGGGGTTGATAATACTTCACCATGCGATACAGCAACTGCCCGAACTTTTTCGGTTTCGCCGCATTCCTTGCGATGGACGCTACCGTTCTTTGGTTTGTTTTGGAAACGCCGGAACCGGCGCCCATGTCTTCGATATCCAGTAATGCCTGGTCAGTTAACAAATTTTCCCGGAGACCCTCTACCTGCCTGTAATCCGGATAAGTGGTCTTATCATTCATCACTTTTGTGATCAGATCAAATACAAAAGGCGAATGCATGGCGTGCCCTTTACCGTTGAAGGCAGTGAGATAGTAACGAAGATATTTCAGCGATAAAGTAAAATGATTGTACACGGAGTAAATGTAAAATGGAGAATATTAAATGTAAAATATAAAATCGGCGCAGGCTATTGCCTGATTTTTACATTCAGAGTTTATCATTTGAATATTCGCTCCCACACCTGGAATGAATAAGCATACTTATGTTTCTCGTCCGCCTCGTGGTCTTTCTGGCTGACTAACTTCCATTCTTTCGGATCCACTGCGGGGAACCAGGTATCCCCTTCCGGCTCGGCATCCACACGGGTCAGGTAAATTCGTTTGGCTTTGGCAAAGGCCATATTATAGATCTCTCCCCCGCCGATCACCATCATTTCCTTTACATCCATATTATTTACAAGGAATATCGCATCGTCAAGACTTTTTACCGGGATCGTTCCTTCCACATTCCAGCCGTTTTGCCGGGTAATGATAATATTCTTTCTTCCCGGAAGCGGTTTTCCTAAAGATTCAAAGGTTTTTCTTCCCATCACCACCGGCATACCCCAGGTCACGTTCTTAAAGAATTTCATATCCTCCGGCAAACGCCAGAGTAACTGGTTGTCTTTACCGATAACGTTGTTTTTGGCTGCAGCGACGACGAGAGAAATGGAGACCCCCATAGTTATTCTTTAAAAAAGAAATTTCCTTCGCCCCTAAAGGGGAGTTATTGAAAACTTCATTTACGACAAATGTAAGAATATATGTTTCATGGCTGCAAGTAAGCTTCTTGCCCCTTTAGTCATTCAAACTATAAGAATGATTATACGATCTAAGTTCCCCTTTAGGGGACAGGGGGCTTTTACACTGCTACCGGCGCCTTGATCGCAGGATGGCTCTCGTAGTTCTCCAGCTTGAAGTCCTCGAATGTGAAATCAAAGATGCTTTTTACTGCCGGATTGATCGTCATGGCGGGCAATGGATAAGGTGTACGGCTCAATTGCAGTTTTACCTGCTCCATGTGATTGCTGTAAATGTGTACATCGCCAAACGTATGAATGAATTCACCCGGCTCCAGGTCGCAGACCTGTGCGATCATCATCGTTAATAAAGCATATGACGCAATATTGAAAGGCACTCCTAAAAACACATCTGCTGATCGCTGGTACAATTGACAACTCAGTTTACCATTGGCTACGTAAAACTGGAACATGGTATGACAGGGCATCAATGCCATTTCCGGCAAGTCGGCAACGTTCCATGCATTGATGATCAAACGGCGGCTGTCAGGGTTCTTCTTTATCTGCTGTATCAGTTCCGTGACCTGATCTACTACCTTACCCTCCTTCCCTTCCCAACTTCTCCATTGCTTACCATATACCGGGCCCAGTTCGCCGTTGTCATCCGCCCATTCATCCCAGATTCTGACATTGTGCTCTTTCAGATAAGCAATATTGGTCTCTCCTTTCAGGAACCAGAGCAATTCATAAATGATGCTTTTCAGGTGTACTTTTTTGGTGGTTACCAGCGGAAATCCTTTTTGCAGGTCAAACCGCATCTGGTAGCCAAAGCAGCTTTGTGTACCTGTGCCGGTACGGTCACTTTTATGAACACCCGTATCCAATATATGCTGAAGCAGTTCGAGGTATTGTTGCATGGGCGCAAGTTACGAAAAGGTGAATGGAGAATGGTAAATGGTGAATGGATGTGAGGAAACTGTGGATTGATAAAATCACTCTTATTGAATCATTACCCCTTCATTTTCCTGGTCCCGGTACTCCGTATTGAGTTGTATGACGGGTGGCATTCTTTTTTCTTCCTCCATACACGCCGTAAACTCTTTATACAACTTCTGCATAAGTTGCCTTTGCGACCGGAGCTTTTGCTCCATGGACCGCAATGCGGCTTCCCTCTCATTTACCTGCTGCTGGAATACATCTATTAAATCCTTCTTATCTGCCAGTTCTGCGTTCAGGAATTCATTCTGCTGCCTGGTTTCGCCAAACATATTTTCCAGGTAAATGATATGATCCTGTTTAGTATTGACTGCTTGCTGCCTTTCTGCTAACTGCTCTTCTTTTGCATAAAGCAATGCCTGCAGTTTGTTTGCCTCCTCCTGTTTCTGCTGCAATTCATTCCTCAGCGAATCGGCCAGTCCGGCATATTCTTGATTTGCTTTGCGCAGGTTTTCCATCTCAGCGTTCATTTGCCCGACCCGTCGCTCAGCATGGTGCTGGTTCTTTACCCGTTGCTCCAGTTGTGACTGCAAAAAAACGATCTCTGCATTCTTTTCCCCGAGGATATCCTCCAGGTATTCCTGCTCTGCTATTCTATCCCGCAGTAAAGCATTTTCGTCCGTCCAGCGCTTAATGAGATCGTTTCGCTCTTCATCGGTAGCTGTGGTCATTCGTAGTTGATCCTGCAGTGATTTATTCTCCTGCTCAAGGCTTTCGTAAGAACTGTTCAATTGCTCCAGCCTTCCCAGCAACTCTTTTCTTTCTGCTGTATATTCCTCCCCGGGTTTACCGGCTGTTATTTCCATTGGTGATGGCGCCTGATCCTGTAAGTATTCCATAATTGTATTGTTTGCGGTTAACGATCGGGTTTGGGCAGAACAAGCCAGGTCCCTGTATTTATTTTCCATATCAGAAAAATCTTTCCTTAGGGCAGTGTAACGGGCATGATTCAGTGAAAGCCTGTGTTTGTATTCCTGTATCAGCTGGGAATGATCGAAGAAAACGTACTCACCATCTCCCCTGGTATAGCCAAGCTGTTCGGGTGATGCACGGAGCAGAACATCCTCTTCTTCATTATTTTTCGCCGTTCCCTTTTTCTTGCGGCGGTAATGCAAAAGGGATGTTACCAGTACGGTTGACAACAATACAGGCAAAACGATCCAGCAAAGAATCTGAAAAAGTTGTACAAATCCGGCAGCGGGCTCAACGGTTAACAGCATCCTCCATGTTGTTTAGAGTAGAGTTACGGCATGAATGTTTTTAACAGGTGTTGGTTTTAAAGTTATATTCTCAGGTGGAAAGAAACACGTGGCAGGCTTGTATCAGTGATCAAAGAACATCGCCGGTCATTATTTTATTGCTCAAGTGTGAATAACTATTATGAAATTATGATACGATTATATCACAAACACCCAATAATAGTACCAAATCCTCCCATCACTTCACTTACAAGCATGAAATGAATGATATTGACCCGGATCATGCGGCAGACCAGTTGATGTGTAAATTCAATGTGTTTATTTCCGTCAAACATATCTTTGCCAAAGATCAATCATTAAACATGTCAACATGAAAAAGCCATCATCCCTGCTGCTACTACTCATCTTTCTGATCGGCCAATCCTTTGACCATAACAGTCTCTTTGATAAAAAGAAGATCGTTGTTGTATGGCAACCCTCCCATCAAACAGATACAGGCAAGGATTTCAGTGAAGCGGCCACCTGCAATGCCATTGTTGCATCAGCGATGACAACCAAACCAAAGTTTAAGGAACATAAGGTCTGGAGTCTTGGGAAAACTGAATATCACCATGCCGATTCAGGCAGTAATACCAGGATCTTACATACTACTGCTATCATAGAGGGTAAAATATCCGGCTACGCTTACGAGCTGCAGGAATCAAACAAGCTGAAGCCAGCTGTTTTTATTTCCGTACATAATAACGGCGGCACCAGGCGCAATGCCGTATGGGGCTTTATCCATTACGGCGATAAATATGAACAGGATAACCGTGAACTGGCAGCCAGGCTGACCAAAGCGATCAGTTCCGTCAGCGACCTGGAGGACCGTGGCGTATGGTTAGACAGTACAACGGGAAGAAATGATTACCGATGTGCCGCAACAGGAAAACTCAGCTTCTACAGTCTTGATGAACATGTGAACAATGCGCCTTACCGTGTATTACTGGAAGTAGGCGATAATGCTGCCAGCCGTGAATTATTACTAAGTGATGAAGGCAGGAAAAAGATCGGCATTGCCATCAAAAAAGAACTGGCCGCCTGGATCAAAGAAAAATTCTGATCAGTTATTGTCTGCCCATTCAATGATCTCCTTTACCTGTAAAGGAGTGAACCATTTTATTTCCTTATCCTTCCGGAACCATGTCATTTGTCTTTTGGCGTATTGTCTGGTATGCGTTTTGATCTGCTCAACAGCATTTTCCAATGAAATATTTCCATCGAGGTAGTCAATTATTTCTGCATACCCAACGGTTTGCAGGGCATTCAGGTTTTTGAAAGGCAATAAATCTTTTACTTCATTCACCAGCCCCGCCCCGATCATCTGGTCCGCCCTGGTATGGATGCGATGATGTAATTGTTCTTTTGGCAATTCCAGCCCGATTTTAATAATAGCAAAATCCCGCTTTGCCTTTTCTCCTTTTCTGTAATACAAAACAGACTGCCCGGTTGCTTCAACCACTTCCAATGCACGCATCATCCGCTGCGGGTTCTGTATCTCTCCGGCTTTGTAGAATGCCGGGTCCTTTTGCTTTACTTCCTCCTGCAGCCATTGCACCCCATTCTCTTCATATTGTTTGATGACCTTTTCTCGTACCGCCGGGTCAATAGCCGGGATATCATCCAGTCCTTCACAAAAAGCTTTTATATACAACCCTGTTCCTCCCACCATGACCACTGTATCATGCTTTTCAAACAATTCATAAACCTTCTGTAAAGCATATTGCTCAAATGTCACTGCATTCACTTCCTCCTGTATGGAATGAGAAGCGATGAAATGATGTGGCACCGTTTCCAATTCGCTATCCGATGGCCTGGCCACGCCAATAGCCAGCTCTTTGAAACACTGGCGGCTGTCTGCAGAAATGATCTCTGTATTGAAATGTTTCGCCACTTCAATCGCCACGGCCGTTTTGCCCACGGCAGTAGGCCCGGCAATTATGATCACTTTTTTATTACCTGAGGACAATCGCTTTATTTAATTTAAAACCCCGACTAAGATCGGGGCAATTACGTTTTGACAACTATTCATCTGGCATTGGCTCATCCATACATCAGTACATCGGTACCTTTTGCTTACACTTCCTCCTCATCGCCGGCCGCACCCTCTTCCTCTACTCCCAGGTCCTCACCTTCTTCACCCTTTTCAGCAAAACCATCGCCCACGCTTGAGAGGTCATATTTTTCTTCAACATCGGCAAACTTCTCTCCCAGCAATCCTTTGGTGCCATACTGACTCGGGGCAATACCTTCTGTTCTTACGGTAGAAGGATAACTGATCTTGGGATTCTCATCTTTGGATACATTGATCAGTTCTACCAGGAATGTCCAGTTCTTATTAAAATCGTACTGGTAAATGAACTTCTGGTTGGGGTCACGTATCTCAGAGCCGATAGTCGTATCGTTCATGATCAGCGGCGGTGCCTTATACTCTTTATCATATTTTTCCAGGCTGATCTCACGGCCCCGCTGCCAATGGTCGTTACTCCTGTAAAAAGTGGCCTTATGCTTACTATCGAACTCGTAAGCTCTTAATATCGCCTCGTGCAGGTCAAGAAATGACTGCGTATGCCTGATCACTACATCACGATAAACACTTTCATCCTCTTCCAGATATATCCTGAACTTTAAAATGGTCATACGCAAATTTAAGAGTTTATTGGTTTTAATCCCATTTCACCGGCTTTGGCCACCAGGAAGTCATAGGCCGCCTCATAGGAATTAGGGATATCCCCGTCTAAAATAGCATCTTTCAGCGCATTCTTGAGGATACCCACTGGTTTGGATGGCGGCAAACTAAAAATCTCCATGATCTTTTCCCCGTCAATCGGCGGCTGCCAACTGCGGATATGATCACTTTCTTCCACCTCTTTGCATCGCTGCCTCACTAACTGGAAATTCTCCAGATATCGTTTTACTTTCTGTTTGTTCTTTGACGTGATATCTGCTTCGCACAATAACATAAGCGATTCAAAATCTTCTCCCGCATCAAATAATAATCGCCTGATCGCCGAATCAGTGATACTCTCTTTTGTTAAACTGATCGGCCGCAGGTGCAACTCCACCAGTTTTCTCACCAATCGCATTTTTTCATTTTGCGGCAGCTTCAGTTTACCAAATATCTTCGGCACCATTCTTCCTCCTACAACTTCATGCCCGTGAAAGGTCCATCCATGCCCCTCCTCAAACCGTTTGGTAGCTGGTTTGGCAATATCATGCAGAATGGCAGCCCATCTCAACCAGAGATCATCAGTATTCAGGGACAGGTTATCCAATACCTGCAGGGTGTGATAGAAATTATCCTTGTGGCCATGTCCGTCCTTGTATTCGGCGCCCGCCAGTTCCACCATTTGCGGGAAAATGATCTGCAGCAATCCTGTTTTATACAAAAGATCGAAACCTATTGAAGGTTTGGGTGAAGCAATGATCTTATTCAGTTCATCCGTTATCCTTTCCTGCGAAATGATACTAATGCGATGTGCATCATCTTTGATCGCCTGCAAGGTCTTTTCTTCAATGATAAAACCAAGCTGTGTGGCAAAACGGATGGCCCGCATCATACGCAGCGGATCGTCACTGAATGTTTGCAACGGGTCAAGCGGTGTGCGGATGATCCTGCTCTCCAGGTCGTTTGATCCGTTGAAGGGGTCTATCAGATTTCCATAATTCTCTTTGTTCAGACTGATGGCAAGGGCATTGATGGTAAAATCCCTTCTTTTCTGATCGTCCTCCAGTGTTCCTGGTTCTACAGCGGGTTTACGGGAATTGAAGTTGTAGCTTTCCTTCCGGGCACCGACAAACTCAAGATCAAAAACTTCATTGCCTGAAAGATTGACCTTTATATGTGCCGTACCAAAGTTCTTGAAATAGTTCACATGCGGGGCGGGATCGAACAGCCTGGCAACTGTTCTGGCCAGTTCAATACCATCCCCGATACAAACAATATCTGCATCTTTTGTTTGTCTTCCGAGTAACTTATCCCTGACAAAACCTCCTATCAGGTACGTCTCCGCACCCAGCACTTCCGCCGCTGTGGCAACCTTACTCAATATCAGCAGATCCTTTTCTGTGCAACTGATCTCCATAAAGGCAAAAATAAGAAAGGCAGTTAAATGCTGAGGGTTTCCAGCAACTGTGCAGCTTTTATTTTATAGGCACAATCAAAATGTACAAGCGGGCAAGCTTTTTTACCATGCAATGAGCAGGGGCGGCAACTTAGTTGTTCCTGAATTTCTATAATAAAACTTTTATCCGATAATGGCCCGAACCCAAATGAAGGAACGGTAGAACAATAAACCGCCGTGACAGACGCATTCATAGCGGATGAAAAATGCAATGGTGCAGAATCGTTCACGTAGTTCATGACAGCATCCTTTTGTAAAGCAGCTGATTGTAAAAAATTATACTGCCCGCAAAGATTCATGACCTGACCGTCTTTACATTCTGTCAGTATTTCATTGCAGAGTTTTTCATCGTTCGGGCCTCCGATAAGATAAACCTGCAAATGCTGCGGCAGCAGATGAATAAACTCAATCCATTTGCGGACCGGGTATTGCTTGGTAAACCAGACCGAAGCCGGCGCTATTACGATATAAGGGCGGGTCTTCAGGTGCCGCACAGCCTCAATATCCTTCTCCGAGGGATACAACCGGGGCTTTGCAGCCATATCATCAGTCAGGTGCTTTATCAGTTTATGATTACGTTCTGTCTCATGCACTGCCGCTTTACTATCAATGTGGTGTTTTATTTTTTTAGTAAACAAAAAACTGAACGGGTTTTTATCAAAACCGATCTTTTCTTTGGCGCCGGAAAAAGTGGTAAGTATGCCTGTTGCTGCAAAACGCTGCACATTGATGACGGCATCATATTTTTTTCCCCTTATCTGTCTTAATATTCTCCAGAGGTTTTTTAATTTATTTTTTTGCTTGTCCCAGATCAACACCTCGTGTAAGAACGGATGTCCCTTCAGCAAACCTTCATTTCCTTTGCGCAGTAAAAAATCTATTTGCGCATCCGGAAAATACCGGTGAAGCTTTTCAATAATACCGGTGGCCAGCA
Organism: Chitinophagaceae bacterium; assembly: GCA_016787085.1. Taxonomy (GTDB): domain Bacteria; phylum Bacteroidota; class Bacteroidia; order Chitinophagales; family Chitinophagaceae; genus VBAT01. Next base: position 58,641 of record JAEUVJ010000009.1, read on the forward strand.
CCACATCGCCGATAAAAGCTGTTTGTATGATAAGAAATCGTTGCATGATCATTTTCTTTCAGGGGCGTATCACCGTTACCTGTCCCCCGTTTTTCCATTTTATTACAGCCGAAGCCTGCCGGGGTGTTGTATCGTCCTGCCTGTATTTAACGATATAATCAACACCGCTTTTTATTTCATCTGTTATTTCGCTATAACATTTCGGCGTTGGCGTGCCTGATACATTTGCCGAAGTAGAAACAATAGGTTTACGGAATTGCAAAACAAGGTCCTTGCAAAACTCATCCTTTACAATGCGTATGCCTATCGAACCATCAGCGTTTATTACATTATCGGCCAGATGAAGTGCTCCTTCATAGACGACGGTGGTAGGCTTTGTAACGGTATCGAGATAATTAAACACTTCCAGGTCAAGGGCCGCTACATAATGAAGCAGGGCTCTTTCATCTGCCAGTAAAATGATCATACTGTTGCTTTCCGCCCTTTTCTTCAGTTCAAAAATCCTTTGCACCGCTGCCGCATTGGTTGCATCGCATCCAATACCCCAGATAGTATCAGTGGGATAAAGAATAATACCTCCCTTCCTCAAAACCTGCAAACATGGTTCAATATCTTTTTCAAAAACTCTCATGGGGATCATTGCCTCGCTTTAGTATCAAAGTGCAGCTTATTCAAATGCATCAACGCATAAAAACAGGCATTGGCATGAAGCGACTGGATGATACGGTTCTCTTTTACGAGTTCAATTACTTCATGGATAGGATACAGCTCTGTCTTTATTTCCTCTGATGTTTCAAGTTGCTGAGGCCTTTTTTCCATAACATTCGTCGCCAGGAAAAAATGAGTGTAGTTGCTCAACACCCCTGGATTAGCCGCTATCTTGCCGAGATACTGATAATCACCAAAAACATAACCTGTCTCTTCCAGCATTTCCCGCCTTGCCGCATCCAGCGGTGTTTCACCTTCATCCACAAAGCCACCCGGGAATTCAATAGAAATTTCTTTCACCGGGTGACGATATTGCTTTACCATCAGCACCTTTTCATTTTCTGCCAAAGCAAAAACCAGAACGGAAGGCGGCAATTCAACCACATAATAAGCAGGAATGAGGGTGCCATCATCACGCCGGCAAACATCTTTGCGTGTAACAAAAAAAGGCGGATGTTTAGTCAGGTATTCCGATGATAAAACTTGCCACTCCATAGTCTGTGAAAAAAACTTTTTCTCTCTGTTTAAGCTGTGAAAATAGCCAATTCAACAGAAATGCAATTGCCTGGTAACGCAGACCTCTACTTACGAATGAAAAATTAAACCGCATAACCGCATTGGGCACACCAGATAAACATTCAGGGATTTAGTTTCTAGTACTTCAAAAGAGTTTATTTGAAAACCAGGAACTCAAATGGTAATACCACCAAAATTGACGCTGTACCGTTACCTTCGCAAAAATTTTTCAATGGAATTGAAATCGTTAATAGCAGCAGCATGGGACAACCGTGAATTACTGAAAGAAGCCAGGTACAGCGATGCTGTTCGGGCGGTGATCGAAGAGGTGGACAAAGGCCGGCTGCGTGTAGCCTCCCCGTCTGGTGATGGTTGGCAGGTAAATGAATGGGTAAAACAGGCGATACTCATGTATTTTGGCATACAACCCATGCAGACCTGGAACGTGGAGCCCTTTGAATTCTACGATAAGATGTTGCTGAAGAAGAACTATAAGGACCTGGGGGTACGTGCTGTTCCTCATGCCGTGGCGAGATATGGCGCTTTTATCGCCCGGAACGTGGTGCTGATGCCCTCTTATGTCAATATCGGGGCGTATGTGGACGAAGGCAGCATGGTGGACACATGGGCCACTGTCGGCAGTTGTGCCCAGATCGGTAAAGGCGTGCACCTGAGTGGCGGGGTGGGTATCGGTGGCGTTTTAGAGCCGCTGCAGGCTTCCCCGGTCATTATTGAAGATGGCTGTTTTATCGGCAGCCGCTGCATAGTGGTAGAAGGTGTACGGGTAGAGAAAGAAGCGGTTCTTGGAGCTAATGTCGTACTAACGCAGTCAACAAAGATCATTGATGTCAGTGGCAGTGAGCCTGTTGAACTGAAAGGAAGGGTGCCCGCCAGGAGTGTGGTTATCCCCGGGTCGTATACCAAAAAATTCCCCGCAGGCGAATATGGCGTAGGCTGCGCTTTGATCATCGGGCAGCGTAAACCTAGCACCGATCTGAAAACGAGTTTGAATGATGCGCTGAGGGACTTCAACGTATCTGTCTGATCGTTGCAGCTATGAAGATCACAGGCATTATATTAATGATTCTTGGATCGCTCCTGATCCTTTTGAACCTGCTGGCTTACCTGGGTTCAAAGAACCCTCCGCGTGAGACAGAGACGGTCAATATCATTGCCTATTATATCGGGTACAATATTTTTTTGATCACAGGAATTATTTTAGTGGTAACAGGTTACAGATTGCGGAAAAAAGCGATCAGGAAAAAGGCTAAAGAGAACCTGCTGGACAATTTCTTAAGTGATAGCCAGCAAAATGACAGGGGATAAAAACAAAATGTATCCGCCTGCTTATTGTCAGCTCTCTTTCTTTATATTTGCACCCCCGAAAAGCCCGGATGGCGAAATTGGTAGACGCACCGTCTTCAGGTGGCGGCGCCGCGAGGTGTGCTGGTTCGAATCCAGTTCCGGGCACTGAAGTGGACAAATCGAAAATTGATTCGGTTTGTCCATTTTCATTTTGGCTGAAACCCTTGTCCAGACTGTATATTAGCGAAACGGCTTCATTCATTCTGGTGGTTCGATATTGAAATCCGTCAAAAATGAGTTTTTCGGGAAATATCGAACCAATAATTTCTCTCTTAGCTTTGTTGTCTGCTTTTTCATAAAGTTTGTCCAGGCAAGTAAGCGTTGTCAAAGCCTTGTTCAGTAAGGGTTCTATGCTTTTTCCCTCCTGAGAAAGCTCTATCAATTTTGATTCTAATCCGGTTATTTTCTTTTCGTATTCAGATTTAATAGAACGGTATTCTGATGGCTCTATTTCATTACTTAAAAGAAGTTTACGGGCATTTGTAAGCTCAATAGTTGCTTTTTCTAAAGCCACCTTAACTTGCTTTACATCTTCTCTTTGTGCTTTTGTTTGGGCTTTAAATTCCTCTTGCAAAACAAGCTTGTAAACTTCTGACATACCAGGTTTCAGCACAAGCTTTTTCAGTTCTTGTGAAAAAAGACCATTAGCATTTTCTGCTTTAAATCTGGCACCGCAGGATGAGGTGCAATGGTAATAATAATATCTTCCACCTCTTCCTTTCGATGCACTTCCTGTTAACAGTTTACCGCACTTTGGACAAATGAGATAGCCCCTCAGTTGAAGCTCATCCATACTACCCACTTTTGCACGGTAAGTTTTTTTCTTGCCATTCAAATAATCCTGCACATCATAAAAAAGTGCTTCTGAAATGATGGGCTGGTGCAATCCTTGTACATGCGTTGCTTCTTCATCTTTGTAACCTGATAAATATATACGGCCGCAATAAACAGGATTTCGCAACAGATTCCAGAAATTAGCTTTGCAACATTTTACTCCTTTTGCAAAAGCTTGTTTCATTATCTGCTCAACATTCAATTGATCTTCTGCCAAGGTTTCAAAAACCCACTTCATGGTGCTTGCCTCTGGCTCAACTGGTGCAATATATTTTTTCCCATCTTCAGTTATCTTATTTGCATAACCCACTGGAGCTACTCCCATCCACCTGCCTTCTTTTTTTGCTTTTCGCATTCCAAGTAAAACATTCAACGCCCTGCGGTCATTCTCAACTTCCGGTGCAGCTAAATAAAATGCCAGCATCAGTTTATTTTCGGGTACTGCTAAATCTAAAGGTTGTTCAATTGCCTGGGGTTCTACTCCCAGCTTACGAAGAATATTTATCATCTGGTAAGCATCACCAGCGTTGCGGCTAAACCTGTCCCATTTAGAAAATAAAACAAAATCAACTGCATTTTTTTTCTTTTTTAAATCAAACAACAAACCATTCCACTTAGGACGGTTAAACGTCTTTGCAGAATGGTCTTCAAAAATTACCTGCCTAACTTTTATCTGGTTGTTTTCGCAATACTTCCTTAAACGTTCCTCCTGGTCCCGTTGTGAGTAGCCTTTATCAGCCTGCTCATCTGTACTCACCCGGATGTATAAATCTGCTGTCATGTGCTTCTGTTTTGCGTTAATGTTAACTTAGCAAATTTAAACATAAAGTCCAGTATGAGTGCTGCCTGTTCCAACGAGATATGCACATTATGCCTCTTTAAAATTTCAATTACCTGTTCCGGTTTCACACTTGCCATATCACACCTCCTTTGATTGAAATTGATTCATGATTATGTTTTCATTTCGATATTTTTCAAGTAAATCACACTTGATTCAAACTGATTAGCGGATGGCTCATAATTAATATAGCCATACTTCTTCAATTCATTCATGCACCTGTTATATGTTTGCCTCGAATTTATTTTAGCAGTTTGCATAACAAGATTCCGTTCGATAGTGAATGGATTATTTCCACCATTTACATTCCATTGCTGCAGCAGCGCCATGTATATGCTGATATGCGATGAGCCGATACGGGTATCAGCGGCAATGGCAGTATAAAAGCCTGTTAAAGGTGGAAAGATGTCCATACTATTTAATCGTTGCTAACCCTGTTTCGTTTTCCTTTGCCTGCAATTCGTTTTTTCGTTAATAGACCGCTGTTTGATGAGCCATTTGATTCTTGCGAAGTTGATTCATCTCCATTATCAGTTTGCTTTCTTTTAAGTTGCAATTGTTTTTCCATGTATTTATTTTGCAGAAATCGATAAGCTTCGTCTGTTGTTATTCCACCACCATCTTCAGATATATAAAATCGTTGGCTAACATCCGCTTTGTTTTTAACAAGTGTGATTGAACCAACTATTTCCTGATATAATGATCCTTGCCAGAATTTTTGTTTCAATGCAGATGCAAAAGCTTTTCCCTGTTCTGAATTTTCAAGAACAGAAAGGCTTTCAATGATGCCGGAAATTTTCAATTCTGTTTCCCAGGTTGACTTGTCTTCAACGCTCCATGGCTTTTTATCATCAAGGCTAAATGCTTTTTTCCAATCAATAACCGCCATCTGTTTATCTAATTCTGCAGGGTTTACCCCATCAACAGGCAAAGCTAAACCGACATTTACTTTTTGCAGTGTTACATCATAGTATTGCAACCGATAGTTATCAGTTTTTTGTACCAGTTCAAAATACAAACTGAAAAGCATTACATCTTTTTCTTTAATCAATCTCTGGAGCAGATAAAAATTAGCAGGTTTAAAACAGATTCGTTTTAACAGCAAGCTACCAGCATCTTGAAAGCCGAATAGCTCTAATTGCTTACTCAGCTCTGCTATATTTTGAATATTCATTGTTCAACTTTTGTTGTTTACCAAAATGATTTAGGGATGCACTAAGACACCCCTAAACCTTTGCCTTTACTTTCCCGTTTTTTGGGCAGCAGACTTTGTCCGTTCCTTTTCTCCAGCTTTTCTTTCTCTGCTTTAGGCTCCTGTTTCAACTCTTTTTTTTTATCATTTTCCTGGCCTTCTTTTACTTCTTTGCTGCCTTTATCAATTCCGGACTTGTATTGCTCCAGCGATTCTCTGGCAACCATCTTCATGTTGGAATCGTACATGGTAACTTTTTTGTACTGTGGGTCGGCTTCCATAAACATCTTGTGGCTGCTGCCATCTTTTTCAATGGTTACTGACTGTACATTTCCTTTTTCTAATGATTGCATCAAAGCCTTTGATTTATCCGGGTCATTCAAATCTGCTACTGCAAATTTTTCTACTGCAGCCTTCAAATCATAACCATAATTTTCATGAAATTGCTTCACTTCAAAATTGTTGCTCTTGTCTTTGTTTTCAAAGTCAAGCTGTATCCAGGCTTTATATGGCTGGCCTTCTTTGGTGGTAAGGTCTTTGTGAACAGCCCGGCCATCCAGCAGATTATAGGCTTCTTTTGCTGTTACACCTTTCCCTTTGTTCAGGTAAAATGTTTGCTCATTTTTCTCGCCATTGCTTTTTTCTAATGAAGCATTGTAATTGTTGAAAAAATACATGTCCGTAGAATCGGACTTTCGGAAATTCAGCGTAGCCTCAAACGGCTTCTTGTTGATTTCGGCAGCAAAAAGAAGTTGGAATTCTGCTTTACCTTCACCGAGGTTCCGTTTCAGTTCCCGGTACATGTTTTCACCAAAGCCCATGTATTTGATGTTGTCTTTCAAATACTGAAGATTGTCGTTGTTCATAACATTTGTTTTTGATTGTTTATCGAATAATGATAATTGCTGTGACTCAAAATGGTCAATCAATGCATCGGTAAATGGGTTGCCATCTTTATTATATAATCCGTGTACATCAGGGTCTAAGTTTAGTTGATGCTTTAATTCTTCACCATAAGGTATTTGTGCCAGCACATCCCTAATTGAATTGATATGAAGAACGGCGTAGCTATCCCTGTCGCTGATATTGTTTTCTGCAAATTCATTTGCAGCATCGTTGGTTTTAAAAAAATGCACATCACCTTTATCAATAAAGTACAGGCTATTATTGTAAGCCATGTAATGCTCTCCCTTTGACAAAGCAATAGTTACAAAGTCTAATACTTCATCAGATATGGGATGTCCAGTTGTCATTTCAGGTCGGGTAATACTTTAGCCTGCATAATGTCTTTATTGCTTAACCGAAGCAAAAAATGCCTGCCGCCATTCTTTTCTGTTAGTTGCACTGCCAGGTACTTTTTATCAGGAATAGTAAACTTTTCAAGTGCCACTACAAATAAGGTGTTGGTGTTGCCTTTTATTTTAGAGTAGTTACCAGTTGTATAAACCGGCTTCAGTTCTATTTCCTGCACGGCAGTTCTTTTGCTTTTCTTTTTATCCTTAATAAAAAAACGGAGCAAATCAATATCATAATCCACCGTACTTTTGTTTTTAATGTATAGCTGATAATAAATGATATTGTCTTTGATGTAAATGCCTTTTACTTCGGCCTTCATGTTATACTTCTTAGCTTTTATGCCTTTTGTATTTCTGGCATTATCCAGTATCATATTAGCATAGGAACTAATTGTTGCCGTTTTGTTTACAGGTAAATAATAAACCCAGGCGGCAGGTCTGTTATCATAATTCACTGTAAAAGCATACACACTGCCATCATCTGTTATCACACTTAAATTTGTTTCTGTAAAATCTTTTGCAGCGGCTTTTACTAATAATATTTCAGGAGCTTCTTTTACCTGCTGTGCCAGCACAGAAGCTGTTCCCCTGTCAACATGCTTTATGGCGAATGGAAATACCAGGCTGGTGGTTTTGTCAGTTGTTATACATAGTTTGGTTTGTGCTTTAGCGGAAACGAATAATCCTACTACACAAATCATACACACAAATCGTTTCATTTTTTAAATTTTATAGTTTATTAATCAGATTCGGTATTCTTATCCTTCAATAGAATTTTATACCCTTCTTTAATAATCACCTTCACTTGTTTTACTTTTCTGCTTAGCAGGCTTTTTGCTGCATTGATACCTGCGGCTGCAACCTGTGCTTTTAGCGATGGGTCAAGTGTGGTAAGCTCCATTAACTGCAAACTGTTATCGGCAGAGTTCTTCGCCACATCCCGGCTAATAGACCCTGGAATATAAATACCGGGCAAGCCATCCATATCGTACAATTCTAACTTCACAGGGAACAGTTGATATTTATAACGGATGGAATTTATTTCCGCTTCCAGCCGTTCATTGTTTAACGAAGCAATACCACTTAGAGGTGTACCTTTTGGAATAAGGACACCGTTTATAAATACATCAGTAAAAAGACGTAGCTGGATAACGGCGCCATTCACTAATGATTGGTTACTGTTAACGATTGCTTCAATAGAAAAGCTCTCAGTAGTTTCTTCTGCTTCGTTTGTTGCTCCCAAAAATTGATTGCTGCTGTTTGGCTTTTTCTTCATCGTATCTATCAACGATACATTCGCCAGTTTGGGTAAAGTGGTTACAGCAAACACCACCTGCTTTTGCTGTAAAGATTTTTCTTTGAGTTTATCTTTTACCCGTTGAGGATGCTGTATGTCTAATATCTTTTCTAAAGTTCCATTGAGTTGTTGCATCTCCGGGTCGCCGGTGTTGGTTTTATTCATGGTCACCATCATATTTTCCAGCCTGTCCATATCACCGGAAAGTTCACCATCCTGATTATAACTTGATACATCACCGTCTTCGTTGACCGGTACTTCAGGCTGTTTGTTGATTTCCTTTTGCAGCAATGCTAATTTTTGCAGCAGTTTTTGCTCAGGATTATTTGACGATGTTTCATACGGCGATGCATTGAGCCGCTGGTTGTATTTGGAAGCTGAGTTCTGTGTAAGTAGTTCTAATTCGTTTGCAGGACTATAGCCTGTATCTTCTTTCTGTTGGTAATACGGGTCAGTCCGCATCCATTCTTCCAGCTTGGCTGAGTCTTTATCAGCCTTATCATAAAAGCTAAGTTTATCAGTAAGATTTTCATCTTTCATTTTAGCATCTGGAAGGTTTAGATTCAACCCTTTCTGCTCGTTTGCAATAACAGGTTCATTACCTTTTCCTCCACCTACTGCCCAAAATGCCATTGTGAGAAATGGTATTACCAGCAGCGGTAACACCAGCATCATTTTCCTTTTACGCAGAAAGGCCTGCGACCTTTGCACACTGCTCATACACTTCATTTTTGTTTTTGTGATAAATAAATTTGTTCCAGCACCTGCACACTATCCATCAAACCCGGCCGGGCCTGCAGAATGCTGTCGTATTCAGTCGTTCTATTCAATTTTAAACTATCCATGTGTTTTCTAAAGTCCTGTATTTGTAAATAAGTTTGTTCATCAATAATTGCCTCCGGCATTACGGTTTCATCTCCTGTTTTATTAAAGTGCTTTGGAATATCCATTTGCTGTATCTCAAAAGATTTCTGTTTTCTTTCAGCACTAAAAACACTGTTGGCAATAAGATAAATACTATAGCCACCTGCGGAAACGCAGAAAAATATCAGTATTAGTTTTAATCGTTTATAATCTGTTTTCATAAATAGTTTATTCATTCTTTCAGCAAATAATCGCTGTGCTTTAATACCAACACCAGCAATTTTCCCGGCAACCTTATCTGACATTGTAGTGTTCTCTTCTGACTGCAATTCTTTTTTCTTTTTTTTGAATAACCACATACTACCGGTTTTGAATGTTGATGTCAGTATTTTCCAGTGTCCTCCATTTTTCAATTAAAAAGCCATGCGAATTATTGTCACTTCTGGAAACATTTCTTAAATATCCTTCCGTAACAAGGCTCCTGATAGCGATAGTAGTTGGCCTGATTATTTTTTGAGTTCCCTTATACCGGAAGTAGAAAGGATAAACATCGGTATTGATGATAATGCTATCCATAGAAATTTCCTGGCTGATATTGCCACTGATTAAGTTGGAATAATAACCATTCTCTTTCAGGTTGTCGTACTGCTGTTTTGCTGAGTTATCCGCCAGATACAAAGCCTTTGTAATGTTGGATTGTATCACTTTATCATCCGGGTCAAGAGAAAAGAAAAAATGATGAAACATTTTTACATGGTCTGTTGCCTCAACAGGTATATTATCTTTTCGGTCAGCGGCGTAGGCTTCCAATGCTTTGCCATTGGCGAGAATGAAAACCTTGTTTTGTGATTGGGAAGAAAGCTGGTAGCTTTTGTAAGCGATAAAAATTGATATTAGTACACAGGCTGCCAGAAATGCCAGGCTGAAGAAGCGGATATACCGAAAAGCTGTATCAATATTTTTTGTTTTCTGGAACATCATGCACACATTTTCGAACTCACAATTGTATAATCTGCAATTATGCTACCAAGTAAAGATTTTGAGAGGTAAGTGAGGTAGGGCTAACTGTTTTTTTGTATATTTATACTCTAAGAATCAAAGTAAGAGTTATACAAAACGGTTCTATAAGCGGCGAGTTGCATGCAAGCTTAACGACAAACAGTAAAATATGAACCCATTTGGGACACAAGTTATTATTCAAACTATTCTTAGGCATAAGAGTAAAAAACCTGTGGACAAAAAAGAATTGTCAAATTACAAACTTGCCAAAAGCTATAGAGAGTTTCTTATCACTCTCAAGCGACACATTTAAGACTTTATCTTAATTACAATTGGTATTTTCTCTGCATCATTTGGGTTTAAAGGGTTTTTATTAACAAATCGCTTTATCGATGGCGGAGCTACCGGAATTTCGCTGCTCATTTCTGCTTTAACCGAAA
>JAEUVJ010000041.1 GCA_016787085.1 Chitinophagaceae bacterium
TTATATTTTTTACTCCGTCAGGCATTATCCATCAACATAACCTCAAAAAAGCGCTAAAAGAAAACCCGCTTACCCAGCCTGCAAAATCCAACCTGTCCTTACCTGCTTATTTTTTTGAAAGTAGTTGTGCATCGGTCACCATATGTTAGCGGTAGTTCATCGTATGCCACTACCTTTTTTCGTTCCAAGTATTTTTCCGGTATGCGCATCAACAATCAAAGTTTCAAGTGAAAATGATAGTCCATTGTCATCGGTCACCTTCTCAAAACACCAAACCAGTGATCCTTTAGCTAAATCATATTCCAAACTGATTCTGCCAGGCGCAATATCAAAATTATTATTTTTTGCAATTGTTATTGCAGATTCGCGGGATATTAGATTTGCTTTTTCAGGATTTGATTCGATATTCGGAAATTGTATCTCCTTAACAATATTTCCATTTTTATCGAGCACAATTTGAGCTGTGTATAATCCAATTCCTTTAGACACATCTTGAAACGAAAAGCAGAGATAATAGCTATAAGGAATCCATTTATAATTTTTGGCATTCATTTCAACTATATAGAGCCTTTCAAGATTTACAATTTGCCCTCCACTAAGTTTTAGATTTAAATAAAACTGGTAACCCAGGCGGGCTACTAGATGATTTACAAGTTTTTCTTTTATACTGTCTGGTAAATCGTCAATTGAATTTGGTGTTTTTGGTCGGTATTTACCAAAATAAATCGAGGAACAACCTGAGTAAACTAGGTTCGGTACTTTTTTAATAAATCCACTGTCGGGATAAATTGATACAGTAACCAATTTATCTGAATGTAAATTGATATCTTGTTTGAAAGGCTTGTAACCTTCGGCTGAAATCCATAATTGATAATTCTTATTGCTATCGGCGGAAACATCCGGTTTAAATATTCCTTGATCATCAGTGTTACCGATGTCAACCCAAGTGTCGTTGTCTTGAATAATATTGCAATATTGATCTTTAATTGGCTGTTTAGTTATGCCATTAATAACTTTAAACTTAGCCTGAGAATATCCACTGGCCAAGAAGCAAAAAATGAGAATTACAAGAATGGCAGATTCTTTCATTGAATTACCGCTAACTCGTAAATATGCGAAAGTCCCTGTCTTCCAAACTTTCGCTTTTTTGTGTAAATAATTTAAAACCAAATTTATACAAAAATTGTTTTAGACCCCGGCCACTTTCGCAAATACAACCAGGTCAACCGGTACTTTCGCAAATACAACTCTCTCACGCTATTCTCAGCCAGCAGGAAGATCAGCATTTCGCTTTCTGCTTTCAGCATCATTTAAACGGATCGCTGAACTTCTCGTCTGTGGCAATACCGGTGTCGGTCAGTGTTCGTAAAAAAGCAACCAATGCTGCTTTCTGGTCAGGGGTGAGATTTAATCTTCGTGGTGTACCGTCAGGGTTCTTCAATTGCGGCGCCAGGTTAGGATGTGGCCGCACCCCCGAATTATAATGTTCCACTACCTGCTCTAATGTGGCAAAACGGCCGTCATGCATATAAGGCGCCGTCAGCGCTATACTTTTTAAAGAAGGCACTTTGAAAGTGCCGTTCTGTGCAGGTATGTTCGTCACTGCACCCACGCCGCGGTCAACCGACGGGTTCTCGAGGCCATTGTTCCTGGGCCCCGGTGCAGTGAAGGTTTCAGTACCATGGCAACTGTTACACGCCGTCTGCGGGCTGAAGAAAAGTTGTTTGCCGAGGTTCTCCTGTAGGGTAAAATTCGGGTAAGGTGTTTGTACCGGGTCCTGCGGCGGGGCGATCAATGCCCGTCCCGCATCGAATTTTGAACGATACGAAATAACAGAACGTACGAACTGTGACAGCGCTGCGGCGATCCTGCCGCTGGTAATATTGTTGTCGCCAAATGCGCTTTTAAACAATACCGGGTAATGCGCTTTTGTCTTCAGGCGGTTCACCAGCGAGTCCAGACTCAAACCCATCTCCACATGATCCTGTATGGGCGTCAGGGTTTGTATCTCTAAAGTGGCAGCCCTCTCATCCCAGAAGAAACGGCCATTGGGGTAATACCGGGCATTGATCAACGACATGGAATGACGGCCCGTATTACCACCGGCAAATCCTTTGCTTAATACCAGCTCATCTGAGAAACCGGCGCTTTGTTTATGGCAACTGGCGCAGGAGATCGTATGGTTGACAGAAAGTATTTTATCATAAAACAGTACACGGCCGAGTGTAGCTCCCTGGTCGGTGACCGGGTTGGCAGCGGGTGTATTATCCTGTGCATTGATATTCGGTGTACGCAGGTAGTTGGGCAGGGGCTGGTTCGCATAGATGAAGGGCGTAGCAGGCAGGTTCAGTGCGGCTAGCGGATCGGCTGGCGCTGCAGTATCACTTTTTTTACAGGAATTAAAACCAGTGATCCCGGCCAAGGTAGCAATACAAAATACAAGACAGGTGTTGCGGCAGCGAAGCATGGTGTTCGTTTTGGTGGCCGGGCTTTGAATGAATTTATCCGGGCGGGTTTAACAGCCGGGCCTGTTCAATTCCTTTTCCGAAGATATTTTTTAAATCAAACCTGAGCAACTGTTTTTTCCTTATTGTCAATATTATTTGCCAGGTCCAGGGAGGCCCTTTCTTACAACGCCATTGTCTTTACATTTGCATATGTCCACTCAGGATAACCGTGAATACTGGCTTCGTGGCCCGTTAGAAGGCATTCCCGCCTTACTGCAACCAATAGCCCATGCGCTGTTGCAGGCCAGGGATGAAGTGACAAAAACATTGGAGCATTTCCCGGATGAAAAACTATGGGAGAAACCGGCAGGATCGGCATCAGTGGGCTTTCATTTGCAACACCTGCGGGGAGTAATTGACCGCTTATTCACTTATGCAAAAAATGAACCGCTCAGTCAGCCACAACTGGCAGCACTATCCCTGGAAGGAAAACCGTATGAAGGCAATGAAACAGTCGCCGGATTACTGGATGCATTTCACCAACAGGTGGAAAAAGCCTTGCAGCAATTAAAAGCTACGGATGCAAGCACACTCACGGAAACAAGAGGAGTGGGGCGGGCAAAAATTCCTTCCACTGTGCTTGGCTTGTTATTCCATGCCGCCGAACATACCATGCGGCATACCGGTCAGTTATTAGTAACGGCCAACGTGGTGAGCGCAGGGTAAACGGGTATTTCTTTTTTCCGCCGACTGATAAGACCAGGATTATTTTATCGTCACGGATATTTTGCTGATTGTATCCAGCAGCGTATCCGCTGTGCAATAGACAGCTTTCGGAAATTTCTGTTTCGTCTCTTCCACCTTTTCCGGTTTGCCATCTACAAAAACGATCGGAATATGCTGCCGTTTCTTTGCTTCCCACAGCCACTGTGCATACTGGCGGCCATGCGAGGGAAGCCTGTCAAGCGAGATGATAAAAATATCAGGCAACGTATCGCCGAACTTTACTGTTTCCGCTGAACTCCAGTGTGAATCTATGGTATGCTTCAGCTGGCGGAGCGGTTGTACCCTTTCCTTCAATTCTTTTTCATTCCAATGCAGGTAGAATATAGTCATAATACTAACAGGTATGAGGGTATAAAAGATAAAGTCATCCTGATAAAGTTATTGATACTTTTGCAGCATGGCAACGCCCAAACCGATAAAACGAAGTGAGCAACTGGCGCCTTTGTCCCGTGATCATCATGATGCGCTGCTCTTTGTATGGAAAATACGGCAGGGGCTCAAAAACAGAACCCCTGAACAGGAGATGATCGCTTATGTGCATTGGTACTGGAACAATCACCTGCAATTACATTTCAGCCAGGAAGAGCACTTGCTGTTACCCCATCTGCCGGAATCGGATGATATAGCCATCCGGCTAAAAGACGAGCACCGGACTATAAAAGAAATTATCTCATCTCAGCTTACAGTTTCTTCCCTTGCTGTTCTGGCGGATAAAATGAATGATCACATCCGTTTTGAAGAAAGGAAGCTATTCCCTCATATAGAAAAGACATTAGCGACCGGCCAGTTAAACAGTATTTACCGGCAGTTAGAACACCAGCCCCATTGCCATGACAAATGGGAGAACGAGTTCTGGCAGAAAAAAACATAGCATCATGACAGGATCATGTACACAAAAAAGGTCCTGCCTGCGGCAAGACCTTTCTGACACTGTTGATGGCTGATCCGTCATTGTACCACCACCTTATTAGTAACAGCTACTTTATTGGGTTCGCTTACCACTTTAATGAGGTAATTGCCTTTTGCCACCTCGGGCAGATTCACATCGGCGATCTGGAGTTTATTGGCAAGGTTCACTTCCTGGGAACTGATCAGCCTTCCGGACAGATCCAGCAACTGCACCTGGTATTTACCAGCAGGCAGATCACTGAACGATACCTTTACTGTTCCATTGGTGACAGGGTTAGGGTAAACAGCGATATTATTTTCAAATGATGCTTCCGGTTTGCGGGTTTTGGCAGTTTCGGCAGGTGTTATCGTCTTCGCCACATCTGTTAATACAGCGGGTTCTTCTGCTTTTTTATCTTTCTTTTTCTTGTCAAATGCCAGGTTGCCATTGGCAAGATCAGATGCATTGAATACTGTTCCTTCTTTTGATATTTTTTCAGCCTGCAGGGTGTTCAGGTCAAAACGGTAATATCCTTCTGTTGATTCGGAACTGGCCACGATCACTTTGCTTCCTTCCTCCACCATGGCTCCGTTAGTACTGAATCCCCGGGGCAATCCTTTGATCGTACCCAGGTGAGTAGCTACTTTGGTAGCATGGATATTTTGAAGACATTCCTGTTAGCAGTGACGAGGTAGAGATTCTCATCCGCATCGGCGATCATATCACCGCCATATAACCCGGGACTATGGATGGACAATTTTGCGTTAGCCGCATCATCGGTCAATGCGCCCAGGTCAGTGATCACCGGTTTTTTACCGGTAGTGAAACGGATAAGATGGTTGCCGTCGTTGCTTAACGCATACCCGTCACCATCAGAAGCAATGGTCATGCGGGTGACCTGGTTGGCCGCATCGCCATAACCGTTAACAGCACCGAAGGCTTCATTCTCGAAATAATAGATATTGCCGGACTTCAGATCAATATACCGAAGCTCGTTTATGTTCATGGGTGTGTAATAAAGGCGGTCATGTTTTTTATCATAGGCCATCGCAGCAGAATTGGTGGCAAACGGCTTTTCGCGGGATTCTTTGTGGCGCACCACTACTACACGCCTTACAGTATGCCGGGTAGTCGTGCCCAATGCTGTTCCTTTATTCAGTTCATCATCCAGGTTTACCACTTTTCGGCGCTCAACCGGGGCAACAGAAACGGTTTGCGTAGCTGGCGCGGGATTCTCTTTTTTTACAACTGGTTTTTTTGTTCTTGCATTCAACGGTTGTATTTCATTGGTACTTTGGTAAACGGATCGCATTTCTTGCCCGGTGGTAACATCTACCATCTTTACTTCTTTCCATGCCCTTCCGCCTTTTTCTACAGCGGTAATGGCATATCCTTTCGGAGGTTGCTTTTCTTTTTTCTGTGCATGGGTGGTGATAATGGACAAGGAGGTCACGAGCAGGAGTAGAGTTGTAGGTTTCATGCTATTTTGGTTTTAATACCCTTAATATACGACAGTTTTCGTGGATTGGCCAAAAATAAATTATGGGATAGCCCATTTTTTTATGAGTGGCGATGTTTTAAATAAGGAGGAACCGGTAGGAGATATTTATTTTTTCTTTACTACTTCATGATAAGAGGTAGTAAGGATATCTTTCAGCATGCCTTTCTTCACTTTACTTAGTACGACAAATGTCCAGCCCTGTTGTCCCCATTTATTGGGAACAGGATAAATGACCGCCTTGTCATAAGCGCAGAAGACAGACTGGTCAATCGGCGATAGTTTGAGACAGGCAACACCTATACCCTCTGACAGTGTAGCAAATATTTTCTTATTCACCCTGAAAGAAGTTTTTTCAAAATGCGGAGACTCTGTGGCTCCGGGAAAAGAAAGGGCCAGTTGACGGAAATAGTTGCTATCAGCCATTGAAGGTCATTTCTGCCTGAAGTTACAGAAACAAACAAGAGGCGGGAGAAAAGAAGAATGCCCCTAACTTTGAAGCAACGACAACATTACCAGATTATACAAATAAGAGCTATGATGGATTTTCAATGGAAAGGAGTTTTCCCGGCACTTACCACCAAGTTTACTGTCAGCGATGAATTAGACCTGCCCTTGTTTGCCAAAAACCTGGAGGCACAATTAACTGCCGGGGTAGAAGGTATCATTCTCGGGGGGACATTAGGAGAGGCTAGTGTGCTCACCACAGATGAAAAGGAACGGCTCGTAAAGTTTGCGATCAAAGAAATAAATGGCAAAGTGCCTGTCGTGATCAATATTGCGGAAGGATCCACCAAAGAAGCATTGAACCAGGCAGCCCTTGCGAAAAAATGGGGCGCCGACGGCCTGATGTTGTTGCCACCAATGCGGTATAAAGCCGATGACAGGGAAACAGTGGTTTATTTTAAAACCATTGCCGATTCTACTGATCTGCCCATCATGATCTATAATAACCCGGTGGATTATAAGATCGAAGTGACGCTGGATATGTTCGAAGAACTGAGCAGTTGTAAAAACATAACTGCCGTCAAAGACAGCACAAGAGATATCACGAATGTAACGAGGATGCGGAACCGCTTTGCAGACCGCTATGCCATTCTCTGTGGTGTTGATACGTTAGCCATGGAAGCATTATGCCTCGGTGCCGATGGTTTGGTGGCCGGGTTGGTTTGTGCATTTCCGGCTGAGACAGTAGCCATTTATAAACTGGTAAAAGTGGGAAGGATAGAAGAAGCGCTGAAGATCTATCGCTGGTTCATGCCATTGCTGGAACTGGACATTCACCCTAAACTGGTACAATATATCAAACTGGCGGAAACACAGGCAGGTTTGGGAAGTGAGTATGTAAGGGCCCCACGGTTACGGTTAGAAGGTGAAGAAAGGGAACGCATCCTGAAGGTCATAAACGATGGTATAAAGACAAGGCCGGCATTATCTCATATTTAATACTTAATTTTTCCACCCCCATGTATAAAGACGCTACACCTGAAGAAATTGAACTGACCATGCAGCAGTCATGGAAAGCATTCCATGCTTATCGCAAATTATCGCTGAAACAAAGGGCCGCATTTATGAAGGCCATTGCTGCAGAGATAGAAAACCTTGGTGATGAATTACTGAAAGTGACCGGTGAAGAAACCAACCTTCCCGAAGCCAGGCTGCGAAATGAAAGGGCGAGAACCATGTTCCAACTGACCTCCTATGCCGATGCCTGTGAAAAAGGCGACTGGCTGGAGGCACGAATTGATACAGCCATTCCTGACCGCAACCCGCCCAAACCTGATATCCGGAAAATGCTTGTTCCGCTTGGTCCTGTGGTAGTTTTCGGCGCCAGCAATTTTCCTTATGCGTATTCTACGGCAGGCGGTGATACCGCTTGTGCTCTTGCAGCAGGTTGCCCTGTTATTGTAAAAGCTCATCCTGCCCATCCGCGTACTTCTGAGATGGTAGCTTCCGCTATCCTGAAAGCTGCTCAAAGAACAAACATGCCGGAGGGTATCTTCGCTCATGTGTATGGTGCAGGTACTGCCGTCGGTGAAGCATTGATCAAGCACCCGTTCACCAAAGCCGTTGGCTTTACCGGCTCTTATACAGGAGGTAAACAATTATTCGACTGGGCCAATCAGCGTAAAGAACCGATACCTGTCTTTGCAGAAATGAGCAGCATCAATCCTGTTTTCCTGTTACCTGAAAAACTGAAACAATCAGCTGCAGATGTGGCAAAAATGTATGCAGGTTCTATTACACTTGGCGTCGGGCAGTTTTGTACCAATCCAGGACTGATCATCGGTTTGGAAAGTGAAGGCTTGCAAACATTCATCCAGGCACTGGGGGAGGAAATAAAAAAGATCGCACCGGCCACCATGCTGCACCCCGGTATTTTCAAAAATTATGTCGAGCGGAGAGCCAATTCATTATCGCAGGCTGAAGTGGAAACGATAGCCGTGTCTGAAGCCGAACCACAACTGAACCAGGGAGCACCCACCATTGCATCGGCAAGCGGCGAAGCATTTTTGAACAACCCTGTGCTGCACCAGGAAGTGTTCGGCCCTTATTCCCTGGTGATCCGCTGTAAGGATATGACGGAGATGATAACCGTGGTCAACCATCTCGAAGGACAACTGACCGCCACTATGATGGCCACAGAGACGGATATCAGGTATCATGATGAATTGATGGAAGCCGTTAAAAATATCTGTGGACGTTTTATTTTAAATAGCGTGCCTACAGGTGTGGAAGTTTGTTTAAGTATGCATCATGGCGGACCATTCCCTTCTACGACCGATTCACGTTTTACGTCGGTAGGAGCAGATGGCATCAAACGTTTTGCAAGACCCGTCGCTTTCCAAAACTGGCCTGATGCATTATTGCCGGATGAACTTAAAAGCAACAATCCCCTGGGAATATGGAGAACGGTGAATAACGAATTGACCAGGTAATACTATCGGCCTGCTCGGTCTCTGTTGAATTTTTCTGAAGGGATTTATTTCTCTACATTCGCCGCCATTTATAAAGTAACTATGAAGCAAGAAGAACTATTGGTTAAACGAAGCGGCAACAAATGCGAACTTTGCGAAGCAACAGGAGAACTGAAAGTATATGAAGTACCGCCTGCCACCGGTAATATGGAGGATGCGATCCTGGTGTGCCCCAAATGCCTGGCACAAATAGAAAAAAGAGAGGAACCGGACAGTACCCACTGGCAATGCCTGACCACCAGTATGTGGAGCGAAGTAACACCCGTGCAAGTAATGGCCTGGCGTATGCTGAACCGTTTACGTAACGAAAGCTGGGCTGCCGAACAACTGGACATGCTGTACCTGGATGATGAAAAACTAACCTGGGCTAAAGCGACCGGCGATCATGAAAGTGATGCAGTGGTAGAACTGCACCGGGATTGTTATGGCGCTATCCTGCAAAATAGCGATAATGTGGTACTCACCAAATCGCTGGATGTAAAAGGTTCGACGGTCAATGCAAAAGTGGGAACGGTAATACGCAATATTCGCTTAGTGTCCGATAATACAGCACAAATAGAAGGAAGAATAGAAGGGCAGTTGATCGTGATACTGACTAAATATGTAAGAAAGCAGGGATAGTGATATAATGACCGGCATTGTCCCCCTGTCAAAGACGACAATCAATCAAGTAAAGAAGTAATATGATAAAACCTGTTTTGTTGTCACTGATTGCTTTGGCCGGTATTATACCTGCTTCAGCACAACAACATTCAAGTGGATCGGCCATCATTGACCAGTTACTCCAGGCGATCAGCCATTTCCAAAACCGGGAAAACAAACGGGATAGTGTACTGAATCATCCTCTCGGATCGAACAGCGAAGAGGATCATCAGCGGCGATTTGTATTTTATGATTCGGTAAATACCGTATTGAACAAAGTGAATAGTGATACTTTATCCTTTGACGCGAAGATCAACCTCGAACTGATAAAATATGATGTGGAAGATGAGTTGTCCACCTGGAAATTCAGGTCCTATCTCAATCCCATTCTCGCCGATGAAGGATTTCATACCGGCATGGCGGCGATGGGCTCACAAGTATTATCTACCAAAAAAGAATTCGAGAATTACATCAAACGCCTGAAAGATATTCCACGTTCGGTAGAGGAGCGGTTAACCCTGATGAGAAAAGGACTTCAGCTCGGTATCTGCCAGCCACGGGCTATACTAAATGGTTATGAGAATACGTACCAGCAGCACATCGTGGTCGACATAGAAAAAAGCATTTTCTGGAAACCATTTTTGAAAAAACCTTTTGCTGTTTCCGATGAGGACTGGAAGAAAATAACGGAAGAAGGAAAGATCGCTGTGCAGCAATATGCCATCGAAGGATTTAAGAAGATCAAAACCTTCTTCGATAGGGAATACTTGCCGAGGACAAGAACGTCCATCGGTGTTTCAAATTTTCCGGATGGGCTGGCTTATTACCAGGAGCGGACACATCATTACACCACCACCGATCTTACTTACGAGGAAGTGTACCAGTTAGGCCTGCAGGAAGTGGCCAGGATCAAAAATGAGATGATGAATGTGCTCAAGCAGGTGGATTTCAAAGGCACGTTGCAGGAATTCATCACTTACCTGCGTACCGAACCGAAGTTCTATGCACCAACAGCAGAGCAACTATTAAAAGAAGCTTCTTATCTCGCCAAGAAAGCCGATGGCGTATTGCCTCAGTTCTTTGGCAAACTGCCCCGGCAGCCTTATGGTGTGGAACCGGTGCCTGCTCACCTGGCACCCACCTATACAGCAGGACGTTATTCCGGTGCGCCGCTCAACAGTAAGAGAGCCGGTAACTATTGGGTAAACACATACGATCTTAAAAGCCGTCCTTTATATGCACTGGAATCGCTGACATTACATGAGGCAGTGCCGGGGCATCATTTACAGATCGCTTTGACAAAAGAACTGAATGAGCTGCCGCCTTTCCGGAGAAACTTATATGTGAATGCGTTCGGAGAAGGATGGGGATTGTATGCGGAGTATCTTGGGTATGAAATGGGTTTTTATAAAGACCCTTATGCACTCTTTGGCAGATTGACCTATGAGATGTGGCGTGCATGCCGTCTTGTATTGGATGTGGCATTGCATACCAAAGGGTGGACAAGGGAACAGGGCGTAGCCTACCTCGCAGAAAATACAGCCTTATCATTACACGAGGTCAATACCGAGATCAACCGCTACATCTCCTGGCCGGGACAGGCACTGGCCTATAAAATGGGAGAATTGAAGATAAAAGAAGTCCGTAGAAAAGCAGAAGAAGCGTTGAAAGACAAATTCGACATCCGCGAATTTCACGACCTCGTTCTTTCGCAAGGAACTGTCACACTGAAAATACTGGAACAAATGGTGGACAGGTGGATCGCTGAAAAGTCAAAAGTAAAAAATCAGAATTGAGTTGTATCGAAGGCCCCTTTCATCCATTCGCCACCCGGAGCTGATCTTCTTTCCTGTGTTTTATTACGAACCACCCGGTAATGACAACGGATAAAACAAAGTAAGCACCGAGTATATAAGCAGCAGGAGCATACCAGACAGAGATGCCAAACCAGTCGCCCTGATCAATAATAAACCCGATTCCTAAACCACTTCGTATCATCTCCCATATAATAGCATAGGGGTTACGGTCCATCAGTTCCGTTGCGGCATATACACTCAGGAAAATAAAGCCACCATACCAGAAGATATACGCTGTATCCAGTTGTTTGATAAGTGCAATACTGCCAAACAGGTAACTGACAAAAAGCAGTATCATCAGCATCTGCACCCAGCTCCATACATTCAAAGCAGGAGATGCTTTGGTATTGTATTTTTCAAAATGATAAACATCTGAAATTTTATAAACGGGGAATTTAGCAGCGACATCAGCAGGGCGGTAACCGGTCGGCTTGAACCATAAGGCGAATTTATCTTTCCAGTCACTCGTTCTCCAGGCATCCTTGATCAACAACCATACATGCTGAAAATTGATCCTGATCGGATTCCAGGTATGTACCGGCCTGGTGATACCATAAACCGGCGGCACATCGGGCCGTTCTTCCTTGTACGTGCCAAACCATTTGTCCCAGAAAATAAATATCTGTCCATAGTTCTTATCAATATACTCCGGGTTGATAGCATGATGCACCCGGTGATGAGAAGGGGTGACAATAATTTTTTCCAAAAAACCCATCCGGTTGATATGCTGTGTGTGATACCAGAACTGGGCGAACAGGTGAAGTGGTGCCACGATATTGATCACGTCTGCCGGAACTCCAAACAAAGCAGCCGGTAATAAAAAGACAATGAATATTTTTACAATCGAAGAAATACTTTGCCTTAATGCACAAGCGAGGTTGAACTCTTCACTGCTGTGATGAACAATGTGACCGTTCCAGAAAAAATTCACCACATGCTGCAGGCGGTGTACCCAGTATCCGGCAAAGTCCAGGGCAAAAAAAGCAATGATATAAACGATCAGCGTATTGGAGATATGGGTCAATGCCAGGTTCTTTACCAGGAAAGGATAGGAAATGATGACCAGTGAAAGTCCAAGTACATCTTTGGTCACATTGGTGACACCGCTGGTCAGGCTGCTGATCATGTCCATATTGCGGACGGTGTCTTTTCCTTTGCGCCAGCCATACCATTTTTCAAATAATACCAGCAACAAAAAAGCCGGCATGGCTATGAGTAATATTTTTCCGTATTGTTCCATAATGCAAGCAGTAAGTAACAAATTTAATAAAAGTAATCTTATGCTGCCGGAAGGTTTTGAGAATTCATTTTGCAGCCCCTTATAGACAGACTATTAAGTTTCTCAATGTTATTCGCTTATTTTTGGCCACAGAGAACCGCAGAGTAATGGAGATACACAGAGCTATTCTCTGCGGCCCTCTTTTCCTCTGTGAACCTCTGTGGCCATATTTAATTATGAAACATACTTTTCACTGCATAGACGCTCATACCTGTGGTAATCCTGTCAGACTTGTCAAAGAAGGGGGGCCTGACCTCCATGGAAATAGCATGAGTGAAAAACGCCAGCATTTCCTGAAAGAATATGACTGGATCCGCACCGGCCTGATGTTCGAACCCCGCGGGCATGATATGATGAGCGGCAGCATTCTTTACCCGCCTCATGACCCGCAGAATGATGTAGCGGTATTATTCATCGAAACCAGCGGATGTCTTCCCATGTGCGGCCACGGAACTATCGGAACGATCACGATAGCCGTTGAAGAAGGTTTGATCAAACCCAGAACTACCGGTACGATCCGGATGGAAGCGCCGGCAGGGCTGGTAATGATAAGCTACGAAAGTCAAAAGGATAAAGTGAAAAGTGTGAGGCTCACGAATGTACCTTCCTTTCTTCATTCAGCAGAGCTTACAGCCCAATGTCCTGAATTGGGAGAATTAGTTATTGATGTCTCTTATGGCGGCAATTTTTATGCGATCGTGGATGTTCAGCAAAATTTCAAGGGGCTGGAACATTATTCAGCCGATAAACTGATCGCATGGGCAAGGGAGCTAAGGAAGAATATCAATGCGAAGTATAAATTTATTCACCCTGAAGACGATACGATCAATGGTTGCAGTCATATACTGTGGACCGGCGCTGTGCTGGATAAAACATCTACAGCAAGAAATGCGGTCTTTTATGGGGAAAAAGCCATTGACCGTTCTCCCTGCGGCACGGGTACCAGCGCAAGAATGGCGCAATGGTATGCCAAAGGAAAATTGAAAAAAGGCGATGAATTCATTCATGAAAGCATTATCGGCAGTAAATTTACCGGACGTATTGAAGAGGAAACACAGGTAGCGGGTAATGCGGCCATCCGTCCGTCTATTGAAGGCTGGGCAAAAATATATGGCCATAATACCATTTGGATTGATAAAGACGATGACCCGTATGCGTACGGGTTCCAGGTAATATAATTCCAACTATTCAGCATGCGAAAGACGATCCTTCCGGTATTCTTTCTTTTTACCATCAGCAGCATGGCACAGCATCAGTCAAAGCAATTAGACAGCCTGTTTAAAAAACTACACCAGGAAAAGCGTTTTAATGGCAATGTGCTGGTGGCTGAAAAAGGAAATGTAATATATAAGGCAAGTCTTGGCAACGCTTCGCTTGTTCCTGCTGTTTCACTGAATGACGAGTCACTGTTCGAACTGGCATCTGTATCCAAGCAGTTCACGGCCATGGGCATCATGCTGCTGAAAAAAGATGGCAGACTTTCCTATGAAGACAGTCTGCGTAAATTTTTCCCGCAGCTCCCTTATTCAAATATTGCTATCCGGCATTTACTGAATCATACTTCCGGTCTGCCGGATTATATGGGATTATTTGCTCAGTATTGGGATACTTCCAGGATCGCCACGAATGCTGATATAATACACATGCTGGCCGAACATAAGCCTTCACCACTATTTAAGCCGGGGGAGAAGTGGGAATACAGCAATACTGGTTACGCCTTGCTGGCCAGTATCATTGAAAAAGCTTCAGGAACAGGTTTTGGTGATTTTCTTGCAGCAAAGATTTTCCAGCCACTTGGCATGAAAAGAACTGTGGTGTACAGGAGAAGATTTGAAAAAAGAAAAATAGACAATTATGCTTACGGGTATGTACGGGATGCCACCGGTGATGGTTTTGTATTACCCGATGATCTGGAAGCTACAGCCAAAACCGTGTATTGCCTGGATGGTATAATGGGCGATGGAACAGTTAACTCGACCACCGGCGACCTGCTGAAGTGGGACCAGGCCTTGTATAGCGAAAAAATAGTAAGCAAAGAAATGCTGCAGGAGGCTTTCAGTCCTGCAAAACTGAACAACGGTACTACTTGCAATTATGGATTCGGATGGGCGGTTGAGCAGCACCCAAAGATTGGTAAGGTACTAAGCCATGGAGGCAGTTGGCCCGGCTATATGACTTTTATAGAACGTCACCCGGAAACTGGCAAGACCATTATCATCCTTGGCAACCATGAAACGGAACCGATGCCTGTACAAAAAGTCATCAATATACTTTATGGATGGAAGGAAAAAGAAGTAAAGGAGATACAACTCAGTGCTGAAGTACTGAAGCAATATGAAGGAGAGTACCAGCTAACACCTGATTTCAGTATCACGATCTCGGCGAAGGAAGGAAGGACCTATGCACAAGCCACCGGGCAGCCCCGGTTTGAGATATTTGCAGAATCAGAAGACCTTTTCTTTCTGAAAGTGGTGGAAGCAAAGATCCGGTTCAAAAGAAACGAAAAAAAAGAGGTTACTTCGCTGATACTTTTTCAGAATGGCCAGGAAACAGAAGGTCAAAGAATAAAGTAAACAATGAATTATTTAATCATAGCTTGTCATTTATAAAAAATATATCATGTCATCCAGGAAAAAATTTTTATACCAGGCTTCCGCATTAACTGCCGGTACTGTACTGGCCTCTTCATTCAGCAATGATGTGTTCGCTATTTTTAAAAACAGGATAGCTCCGTCGGATCAGATCAATATTGGCGTGATCGGCATCAATGGGATGGGCTGGTCAAACCTGAAGGCCATATTGAAAGTGCCGGGCATTAACCTCGTGGCTTTGTGTGACGTGGATAAAAATGTACTGGATAAAAGAATGAAGGAACTCGCATCCATGAACATAGATGCGTCCAAAGTAAAAACATTTGCTGATCACCGGCAGCTACTCGATATGAAAGACGTGGATGCCGTTATTATCGGCACTCCCGATCACTGGCATTGCATGCAGATGGTGGAAGCCTGCCAGGCCGGTAAAGATGTGTATGTAGAAAAGCCGGTCGGCAATTCCATTGAAGAATGCCGCATCATGATCGCAGCACAAAAGAAGTACAACAAAGTAGTGCAGGCGGGTCAATGGCAAAGAAGCCAGCAGCACTTCAAAGAGGCGGTTGATTTTATCGCCAGTGGTAAATTAGGCAATATCCGTACTGTAAAAGTATGGTGCTATATCGCATGGAAAAAGCCATTGCCATATGTGGCCGACAGTCCTGCACCGGCCGGCGTGGATTATGACAGATGGTTAGGTCCCGCCACAAAACGTCCTTTCAATACTAACCGTTTTCATTTTACTTTCCGCTGGTTCTGGGATTATGCAGGCGGATTGATGACCGACTGGGGAGTTCATTTGCTTGACTATGCTTTGTTAGGCATGAATGCGACTGCTCCCAATTCCATCAGTGCCATGGGCGGCAATTTCGGCGATCCTTCATCGCCACAGGAAACACCGGACACACAGTGTGCCCTGTACCAGTTTGACAAGTTTAACCTGGTATGGGATCATGCCATCGGCATCCAGAACGGGTTATTCGGAAAAGAGCATGGGATAGCATTTATCGGGGACAATGGCACACTCGAACTTGACAGGGGAGGATGGGAAGTGATGGAAGAAGCCGGCAGCGAGAAAAAAGTATCGGTTGAAAGAAAAAAAGTGATGGATAACGGGCTCGATAAACACATGGAAAACTTTGTGAGTGTGATCCGTTCCCGCAAGATGGAAGACCTGAAATGCCCGATCGAATCGGCCTCGCATATTGCCATCCTGAGCCAGATGGGGAATATTGCTTACCGTTCCGGCAATAAACTGAACTGGGATAAAGCCAAAGGCAGGTTTACAGATGAAGCGATCAATAAAAAATACCTGGCCGCACCGTATCACAACGGTTATAAGCTGCCTAAAGTTTAAAATTATAATAAAGCTAAAAGATCATACAAATAACATGAACGATTACAATTAAATTCCCCTTCAGGGGTTAGGGGTATGCAAGTAAC
This sequence comes from Chitinophagaceae bacterium, assembly GCA_016787085.1. Taxonomy (GTDB): domain Bacteria; phylum Bacteroidota; class Bacteroidia; order Chitinophagales; family Chitinophagaceae; genus VBAT01. The sequence goes on from JAEUVJ010000041.1 coordinate 16,413, forward strand.
CATCATCGGCGGCGGCGTTATCGGGCTTTGTACCGCTTACTATTTACGAAAGACAGGCCATGAAGTAACGGTCATTGACAGGAATGATATCACAGACGGATGTTCCTTTGGCAATATGGGCTATGTGTCGCCCAGTCATTTTATCCCGCTGGCTTCGCCGGGCATTATCTCGCAGGGATTGAAATGGATGTTGAGCTCTTCCAGCCCTTTTTACATCAAACCAAGATTGAACACTGATCTCATCCGATGGGGGACCGCCTTCTGGAAATCGGCCACTAAACAGCAGGTAGAGAAAAGTATCCCCCACCTGAATAACCTTCTGCAGCTAAGCCGGGAACTGATGAATGACCTGAAGGATGAATTGCCTGAACCATTTTCTATGATCGAAAAAGGCTGCTGGATGCTGTACAAACTGGAAAAAACAGGCGATCATGAAAAGCACCTGGCAGAGCAGGCACATGATCTTGGATTAAAAACAATGGTCTGCACTCCGCAACAGGTACAAGAATATGAAACAGAAGTAGAGGTCAATGTAGCCGGGGGTGTATTGTATCTTGACGACTGCCATATTGATACAGGCAAATTCATGCGGGTATTGTTTGTCCATTTGCAAAAAATGGGAGTGAAGTTCTGGCTGAACACCGAAGTAAAAAGGTTTGAAACAGGCAACGGAAAGATAACGGCTGTCATCACTGATAAAAATGAACTGCCCTGTAAAGAATTGGTGATCGCCAACGGATCCTGGATAGGAAAACTATCCAAACAATTAGGCATCCGCATGCTGATGCAGCCGGGCAAAGGCTATAGCATGATGTACAATGACCTTCCAAAAAACCTGCTGTATCCATCCATACTGGTTGACGACCGTACCGCTACCACGCCGATAGACCGTTGGCTGCGTATCGGAGGTACGATGGAGCTAAGTGGTCATAGCGATAATGTACTGCCTAAGCGGATCATGGCAATATACCATGCCTTTAAAAAATATTATCCGTCCATGAACCTGCCTGAACCGGATGTAAGTAAAGCCTGGTTTGGCTACCGGCCGGTAACACCCGATGGGATGCCCTATATCGGTCGCCATAGCCGGTACAGTAATCTTATTTATGCAGGCGGTCACGCTATGCTGGGGGTAAGTGCCGCCGCAGCTACCGGGAAACTGGTAGATGAGATCGCAGGACATAAACCGGCCACCATTTCGTTGGAAGCTTTCCGGCCTGACCGTTTTCGTTGATAAATCAACTTTTACTTTCCGCTGCTGTTAGTAACTTAGCCAAAAATCATTTTCATGAAAAAGCTTGTCTTTGTTCTCCTCTTTTCATTATCGCTGACTGCTTTATATGCACAGCAACACCAACTGATCAAAAAATGGGAAAGCGATACGGTATTGAAAGTGCCCGAGTCGGTTCTCTTCGACGCAAAAAATAATGTGTTATATGTTACCAATATTGATGGTACGGAACCCTGGGGCAAAGATGAAAAAGGGTCAGTAGGCAAAATCGGAACAGATGGAAAAATAATCAATGCCGAATGGATAACGGGTTTTCATGCACCGAAGGGAATGGGGCTCTATAATGGGAAATTATATGTGGCAGATATGGAAAGCCTCGTTGTCATTGATATAGCCAAAGGCAGCATAGAAAAGAAGATCACTGTAGAGGGCGCACAGGGGCTGAACGATGTTAGCATTGATAACAATGGGGTGGTGTATGTATCAGATTCCAGGGGAAAAAAACTGTACCGGGTGGAAAACGAAAAAACTGAATTATACCTTGACAATCTCAAAGGGCCGAATGGCGTGCTGGTAAGAGGCGACGACCTCTATCTTCTCGATGCCGGAGCTATGTATAAGGTGGAAAAAGATAAAACGCTGACCAAAATAACAGATGGCATGGATGGCGGGACCGACGGAATAGAAAATGTGACGGGCAATGATTTCATTATTTCCTGCTGGGCCGGTGTGATCTGGTACGTTAATGCGGATGGCACTAAGGAAAAATTGCTGGACACCCGGGAAGAAAAAAGGAATACTGCTGATATTGGCTGGGATGCAAAGACAAAGTCACTATATGTTCCTACTTTCTGGAAAAACTCGGTAGTGGCTTACGAGGTAAAGTAACGTTAATTTTGAACGGCGGATCTTTCCGTTGCACCCATCTTTTTACTTTTATCATTTATGGATTGTACGGCTACACGATTACCTTACCGGCAGACGGGATCATTTGCAAAGATCGTCATTGACTATATTGACCAGGCCGAAGCCCTGAAGCCTTTTTACACTCACCCGGTATCACTAAGTGGCATTCAGAAAGCCATTGATGCAAGGAAAAATTTTCCCACTAACAGGGAAGTACTGGTCGCTGCACTAAAGAAACAATACGGAGATCTTTTGAATGGCAAAGTGTCTGAAAATATCGGTTTGTTATTATCCGCAGACACATTCGCTGTCACTACTGCTCACCAGCCCAATATCCTTACAGGACCACTTTACTTTATTTACAAGATACTGCATACGATAAAGCTGGCAGAGCACCTGAAGACTTCGCTGCCGCAATACAATTTTGTTCCTGTTTACTACATGGGTTCTGAAGATGCTGACCTGGATGAACTCGGTTACATTAATCTTGGAGGAAAGAAGCTGAAATGGGGAACAAAACAGACCGGTGCAGTCGGGCGAATGATCATTGACAAAGAATTCCTTCAGGTGATTGATGCAACAGAAGGGCAGATCGCCATATTACCTTTTGGTAAAGAGATCATGGCAATGGTAAAAGATTGCTATCAGAAAGGAGCCAGCGTACAAGAGGCTACGTTCCGCTTTGTCCATGCCTTGTTTGCTGAATATGGTCTCGTCGTACTGATACCGGATAATGCCGCATTAAAAGAACTGGCTGCAAAGGTTTTTGAAGATGACCTGCTGAACCAGTCAGCCTCCGTATTTGTCGGAAAAACGATCGAAAAAATAGAGGCAGCCGGCTATAAAGTACAGGCCAATCCGAGAGAGATCAACCTGTTTCACCTGAAAGAGGCGGTCAGGGAACGAATAATAAAAAAAGAGGCAAAGTATAAGGTACAGGGCACAAGTGTAGAATTCACAGAAGAGGAGATAAAGAAAGAATTACAAGAGCATCCTGAACGGTTTAGTCCTAATGTCATTCTTCGCGGTCTGTTCCAGGAAATGATATTGCCCAATGTGGCATTTATCGGCGGAGGAGGAGAACTGGCCTACTGGCTGCAATACGGGGATATGTTTGCCTACTATAAGGTCCCTTTCCCGGTTTTGGTGTTACGTAATTCTTTCCTGGTCGCTGAAAAAAGCTGGCAGGAAAAGATCAGCAAACTTGGTTTCATGACCGAAGATTTCTTTTTACCTGAACAGGAATTGCTGAATAAACTGGTACAAAGGGAAAGCAAGACCCCGATAAAACTGAACGGCTCCATGACGCAGGTAGAGCAGCTTTATGATCTGTTCAAAAAGCAGGCAGGGGCTGTGGATGTCTCTTTGACTAAACATGTTGATGCATTAAAAACAAAAGCTGTTCATCGTTTACAGGAATTGGAAAAGAAAATGCTGCGGGCAGAAAAAAGAAAATTCGCTGACCAGCAGCGCCAGATCCATACTATAAAATCTGCATTATTTCCGGCTGGTGGCTTACAGGAGCGATACGACAATATGCTACATTATTATGGCAGGTGGGGGAAAGGGTTCATTCAACAACTACATAATAATTCACATGGTCTTGAGCAGGAATTTGTGATCTTGTATGGTCAATAGTGAAGATGTATGCAAAAGACTCATTACTTACTAATTGCCTATTCACTGTTGCTCATTGCTCATTACTTACTTACTAGCTTTGAATATAACTCTGCAGGTGGTTGATCGTTTCCCGTTGCGCCAGGATGGTCTCTTTTACCACATCACTCATGGAGATAATACCGGCCAGCTTGCCTCCGTCAAAAACGGGCATATAACGGATATTCAGTGATGTCATTAATGCCATGCAATGCTCAATAGATTCAGAAGGGTTAACGGCAGGCAGGTCAGTGGACATGATCTCCGATACATGAGTATCCGTAGAGTTCTTTCCTTTCAAGATCACCTTACGGGAATAGTCTCTTTCAGATACAATACCTACATATTTGTCATTATCCATGACGACAACGGAACCGATATTTCGTTCAGCCATGATCTTAAGAGCATCCAATACGGATGTGTGCGGCGAAACATTGACAATATTGGCACCTTTGCGGGCCAGCAGAGCAGATACACTTCTCATACGGCGATGTTTTGTTGATTGAATTTACGGAAAGATTTGATACAAACTATCGTCGTTCTCAGCAAGATTAATCAAACTTATTCTCCCATCCATCCTTTTTTAGCTTCTCCACTTTTTCGATCACTTCATTGTTCAGGGATTTTTTGTAGTCAGCTACTGTTTTGAGAACAGCTTTGTCAGCCGAGCCAATGATCTCCGCAGCTAATATCCCGGCATTTTTTGCGGCATTCAGCGCCACTGTTGCGACAGGTACGCCGTTAGGCATTTGCAAAATAGAAAGAACAGAATCCCATCCGTCAATGGAATTAGAGGATTTGATAGGAACTCCAATCACAGGCAGGGGAGTAATAGAGGCCACCATTCCGGGCAAATGAGCTGCTCCACCGGCACCCGCAATGATCACTTTTAATCCCCGGTCAGCCGCCTTCTGGGCATACTCCACCATGCGCAAAGGGGTACGATGGGCGGAAACGACCGTTACTTCATGCGAAATGCCAAATTGTTTCAGGATATCAGCAGCAGCCTGCATGACGTTCAGATCACTGTCGCTACCCATGATAATACCCACGAGAACTGTTAATGGTTTGCTGTTTGCGGTTAGCTGGTCGCTCATTTTACTCTGTCTTTAAATTTCTGCCCTCTTATGGCAGATTTATTAAGATAATCTATGAAAGAAGATATTTTCCTTATTAATTCATCAGTTTCCTGAAGTAACTCATCAAATAGCTCCTGGCTGATAAAGTTATTGTCCAGGCATCTGTAAAGCTGTGATTTTAATTCCCCTGCTTCGCCTCTGGCGATACTCAGCGAGTTGACAAACTCAAGCCTACTTCCCCTGTCAAACCCTTCAGCAATATTATCCATCACTGAACCAGAGGAGCCTTTCATCTGATCGGCAAGCCTATATTCTTTTGAAATAGGTGGCTTCATTACCGATGAATATACCTTTTTGCAAAGCTCCCGGGCTCTCTGCCAAATCTCCAGGTCTTCAAATCGCCGGATAGTTGCCATGAACAGAATTTATATTGCTAAATTACAAATCAGCAGTAACAAACTGCAAACAGCTAACTGCTAACAAAGAAACTTACCTGACCAGGTCACCTTTCAGCCGCAGCAACTCTGTCTCAGCCAGCTTTGTATTATACCGGGCAGCGATCAGGCGATTATAGGCCAATTCAAGACTATTCTGCGCTTCACGCAGTTGAATATACGTGGCAGCACCAAGCCGGTAGGTTTCAAAAATGATACTGACATTCTCTTTGGCCAGCAGGATATTTTCTTCTTCTAATTTCAGTGCCTGTTTTTGTGCTTCATAGTCCTTAAACGCATTGAGTACGCTGAGATTGATCACGGAGCGTTGGTTCTGGTAAACCAATTCCCGGAATTGTATATCCAGTTGCGCCTGTTTGATGAGCCGCCTGGCATTGAAATTATTCAGAATAGGGATCGTGGCTGTCAACCCATAATTGAATCCTTTGGCCTGGTTGAACAGGGGAGAGAAAGGGTTAATGACCGTTTTATTATCCGTTCGGCTGAAGTTATACGCTGAATTGAATGACACAACAGGATAACGTTCAGCCTTTCTTTCCTTTAGTGTGAATCGGGCAATATCAATATTTTTACCGGCTATCAGCAACAGCGGGTTGGTCTTTTCCATACCATTCTGAATATCGCCAAGAGAAAGCTGTGTATCCAGGATGATCGTATCAGCCACCTCATAACTGATATCGTTGGCTACATTCATCGCCTGGTTCAGTTGCTCCTTTAGTTGTGCAATAAGCGTTTGCTGGTTCAGTTGTGCTGCTTTTTGCGCATTCAGATCTACTTTGCTTTGCAACAGGTCAGGTTTGGCGCCGGTACCGATGTCTAATTTGTATTGTGCGAGTTTTACCCTCTCATTATTGATGGACATTTGCTCTTCTATAGCCTTTAACTGTTGTTTCTGCCGGACAACATTGTAGTAATTGCTAATTACGTTGGCTACCGTATTGACCACCTGGTTCTTGATATTGAGTTCACCAAGTCGGATGAATTCTTCCGCTTTATCTCTTGTCGCAAACATCTTCAACCCGTCAAACAGTGTCCAGTTCAAAGCAAGCCCTGCAGCAATATTATGTGATTTGATACCGGTACTTTCCCGCTTGCTACCATCAGCCAGGGTTTGCTTCTGCGCATTATTGTTCCATGTCGTGCCCAGGTTACCATTCAGCCGGGGGATAAACACCGCATTCCGGTACGAATAATCCAGCGCTGCCACAGCCGAGTCATTTTTGGAGACCTGTATGTCATAGTTGTTTTTGAGCGCCGTTGCTATGGCCTCTTCCAGTGTCAGCGTTCTCTGCGCAAACAGACAGGGCGATGCAATCAGAAAAACAGGTACAAGAACACACCTTTTCACTTTATTCAAAAAAAACTGCAACATAGCTGTTCTGTTATTTAAACTGCTCAGGTTAATGATTTGCGTGTACGGATTCCTCCGGTGATTCTTCGGCAAATTTTGCATCCAGGTCGCTTACTTTCTTTTTAGAAGATAAATAAGAATACAATGCAGGTACTACATACAATGTCAACACCAGTGCAAACAACATACCACCCACTATAACGATACCCAGGGGAATACGGCTCTTACCTGCAGAGCCGATAGCCAATGCAATAGGCAATGCCCCAAGAGTCGTCGCCAACGTGGTCATTAAGATCGGGCGCAACCGGGCTACGGCTGCATCTACGGCTGCGGGCACTTTGCGTTCACCCTGTCTTCGCTTCTGGTTGGCAAACTCTACAATCAGGATCCCGTTCTTGGTCACCAGCCCGATTAACATGATCATACCTATCTGGGAAAAGATATTCAACGTCTGGCCAAAAACCCATAAGCTTAATACGGCACCTGCTAACGCCAATGGTACGGTGATCATAATAATGAATGGATCAACAAAACTTTCGAACTGCGCAGCCAATACAAGAAAGATCAGCACCAGTGCCAGCACAAATGCAAACAAGATATTGGAACTGCTTTCCTGAAAATCCCTTGAAGCACCGCCCAATGCTGTTTCAAATGATTCATCCAGCACTTTATCTGCGATCTTTTCCATTTCAACAATCCCATCGCCGATGGTTTTACCCGGAGCCAGCCCGGCCTGTATGGTGGCACTTTTGAAACGGTTGAAATGATAAATAGTGGGAGGGTTAGCCGTTTCTTCCATCTTCACGAGATTATCTAGTTGTATCAGTTCACCACGGTTATTGCGGACAAAGAAACCTTTCAGATCAAAAGGATCGTCCCGGTCCTGGCGATCCACCTGCCCGATCACCTGGTATTGTTTACCATTCATGATGAAATACCCAAACCTTCTTCCGCTCAGCGCTAACTGTAGAGTATTGGTCACATCCAATACGGATACGCCCAGTTCATTTGCTTTGAGACGATCAATAGTGACCAATAATTCAGGCTGGTTGAATTTCAGGTCCACATCAAAATTCTGGAAGGTGGGGTTTTTCCTGACCTCTTCCATGAACAAGGGTATCTTTTCTTTCAGTTTGTCATAGTTCAGGTTTTGCAAAACGAACTGAACGGGGAATGCCCCCCGGCCGCCAAGTCCTACAGAGATCGTTTGCTCCTGGGTAACAAAAACCCTTACATTAGTATATCTCCTGAACATACGGGTCAACTGCTGGGCGATCTCATCCTGCGATCTCTTTCTGTCGCCGGCATCGGTAAGACCAATGGCAACCATACCCGCATTAGAGCCCCCACTTCCAAAGCCCGGTGCGAAGGTGAGTATTACATTTTTCTCCTGTACAGAGTCGAGTACCATTTGCGTGACCTCGAAAGCTACCTTATCCGTAAAATCAAAATCGGCCCCCTCGGGCCCGAGCAAGCGGGTACGTACCCTGTTACGGTCTTCCATCGGCGCCAGTTCAGAAGGAATATCTGACCATATGAAATAAATAGTACCGGCACAAGCCAATACTATGACAAATGCCATCCACCGGAGACGCATGAACCCCTGCAGCGTTTTACGATACAGATTTTCAAGGCCCGCAAAGAATGGTTCTGTCACCCGGTAAAACCACGAGTGTTTATGTACATCCTTTTTAGTAAGATAAATATTCAATACCGGTGTCAGCGACAACGATACGAAAGCAGATATCAATACAGCGCCGGCGAGAACAATACCAAACTCCCGGAACAAACTGCCCACAAAACCTTCTAAGAAAATGATGGGCAGGAAAACGATAGCCAGTGTGATAGAAGTAGCAATAACAGCAAAGTAGATCTCCCTGGAACCTTCCAGGGCGGCTTTGTGTTTATTCATGCCCCGTTCCATTTTCTTGAATATGTTCTCCGTTACCACGATACCATCATCCACTACTAAACCGGTAGCCAGAACGATGGCCAGTAAAGTGAGCACATTCATGGAAAAGCCCATGATGTACATGATAAAGAATGCCCCGATCAGCGAAACCGGGATATCTATCAGTGGGCGAAAGGCAATGACCCACTCCCGGAAGAAAAGGAAGATGATCAGTACCACCAGTATGATAGCGATTATGAGTGTTTCCTTTACCTCGCCGATCGCATTTCGGACAAACGTAGTGCGGTCATATCCCACTTCCAGCAGGATATCAGGCGGCATATCCTTCTTGATATCCTGTATTCTTTTATACACTTCATCAGTGATCTCTATCTGGTTGCTGCCCGGTTGCGCTACCAAACCCATGTTCACGGAAGGAACATTATTCTTACGGGAAGACTGTTCTTCATTATCCGGGCCTAATACCGCAAAGCCTACATCCTTGAACCGGACAATGCCACTATTATCTTCACGAAGGATCAGGTTGTTAAACTCTTCTTCCGTGGTCAGTTTGCCAAAGGTCTTTACGATCAGTTGTGTTTCATTACCCCTGATCTTACCGCCCGGTAATTCAATATTCTCCCTGTCCAGTGCATTACGGATATCGCCAATAGTCAATTTATAGGAAGCCAGTTTAGCCGGATCTATCCACATCCGCATCGAATACCGGCGGCCAAATACGTTAACAGAACTTACACCGGGAATGGTCTGCAATCTTTCCTGAACCACATTCTCTGCATAATCGGTCAGTTCCATCAGGCCCTTGGTTTGGCTTTGTATCTGCAGGAACATGATAGGATCAGAATCAGAATCTGCTTTACTGACGATAGGAGGGGCATCAATATCCTGGGGCAGGTTTCCCACGGCCTGTGATACCTTATCCCTTACATCGTTAGCAGCTCTTTCCAGGTCAACGCCGATCTCAAACTCTACCGTGATACTGCTGCTGCCCTGGTTACTGTTGGAGGTAATATTCTTAACACCCTGCACACCATTGATGGCTTTTTCCAGCGGTTCGGTGATCTGCTGCTCAATGATGTCGGCATTGGCACCGGCATAAGAGGTCCGCACATTCACGACAGCAGGATCAATAGCCGGGTATTCACGTACGCCGAGAAAATTATATCCTATCGCCCCGAAAATGATAATGACAATAGAACAAACTACAGCCAGTACTGGTCTCCGGAGGCTTAGTTCTGATAAATTCATCCGCTCTTATTTTATCATTTGATCTTAGAAAGTTTCACATCGCTGCCTGCTCTCAGGTACAATATCCCTGTGGTAAGCAGCGTATCGCCGGTATTCAGACCTGACAACACCTGGATGTTGGCCGAGTCCCTTACGCCGGTAGTAATATCGGCAACAACTGCCTTGCCGCTACGATATACATAGGCGATCTTTTTTCGTCCCTGCGGCAAAACAGAACTGTTGGGGATCATGATGGCATTTTCATTCTTGCCAAGTATCATCTTTACTTTGGCAAAAGCGCCGGGTATCAATACCGGGTTTCTGTCTTTTACAATGGCTCTCACGGAAAGACTACGGCTGTTTTCTTCAATAGCCACTTCTGTTGCCGATACAATAGCATGAAATACACCTTCTGAACCATCAATAGTAAATTGTATATCCTGCCCGTTCTTTATCTGGGTGCCATATTTCTCCGGAACGGTGAACTGCAGTTTCAACTGGTTCACCTGGCCAATTGTAGTAATGATAGTGGCGGGTGTAACAAAAGCTCCGGGGCTTATATTTTTCAATCCCAGTTTGCCGCTAAACGGGGCAAGAATCGTGGTTTTAGAAATAGAAGCTTTGGTGATCTCGATATCTGCTTTGATATTATTCACATTGAGCAAGCTCAGATCATAATCCTGCTGGCTGATGCCCTGTATCTTCAATAATTGTGCAGAACGTTTTTCTGATTGCTCGGCGATACCCAATTGTACTTCAAATTTTTTCAACTGTGCCTGCAGGTCTCCATCATAGATCTTTGCAAGCAATGACCCTTTGTTGACAAAACTTCCCTCTTTTACATTCAGCAATACAATACGCCCGGATATTTCCGGGTGTATCTCTGTTGACTCGAAAGGAAGAATGGTGCCCGGCACTTCTATATTGTCATTGATGCTCCTGGATTGTATGATATAACCTTCGAGAGAAAGGGCGGGCTGAGCAGTATTGGCTTGCGGTGATGGGGTGGTCTTCTTGTCGTTGCTTCCGCAGGCTGCTATTAAAAATGAAATACTAAATAAAGTCGGGAAATATTTCAGGTTCATCTTCATGTGCTGTTGGTTAAAATACTCAGGGCCGGTAAAGGTAAGGATAAGACAATCCTTTGACGTCAAATGGGTAAGAAACCTTTCCTTCCAGAATCAAACAGGTATAAACGGCCTTGCCGGGGGATAAAAGGAGGTTCAGGAACGGGCGAACAAAGTATGTTTGATTTTGTTCGACTGGTGCAATAATTCCTGCTTATCGCGGCTCATAATGGTGACATGACCCATCTTTCGTCCCGGTTTTGTTTGCTTTTTACCATATAAGTGTACAAAAGCCGATTCGATCTTCAGCACATCTTCCAGCCCGGTATATTTTACGTCGCCGGTATAGCCATTATCACCAACGATATTGATCATGACGGAAGGCAATACCTGCTCAGCATTTCCAAGAGGATAACCAAGTATCACCCGCCACAACATATCGAACTGTGAACAATAATGTGCTTCGATAGTATGATGGCCGCTGTTGTGTACCCTAGGTGCTGTTTCATTTACAAATACATCCCCGCTGCGGTCCACGAGCAACTCTACGGCAAATATGCCAGGCGATTTAAAGTTCCTGACCACTGACAATGCAATGGCCTCTATTTTCCATAGCACTTTTGTTTCTAGTTCAGCCGGACATATCTGGAAATCCAGCATATTCAGGTGCGGGTCAAATACCATTTCGACTGGCGGGTATAAAGCTGTTTCTCCTTTTTCATTAATGGCTACCATCTGGGCGATCTCCTTGTGAACAGTAACCATCTTTTCCAGTACCGACGGCTCCTGGAAACCCCTTTCCATATCCTGTTTGGTACGGATGATCTGTACGCCCCGGCCATCATACCCACCTTCGGCCAACTTATGCACCGCAGGCAAAAAATCTTCCTGCCCTTTCAGCTCATCCAGGTTATGGGTAACGATAAATCCAGCAGTAGGTATATCGTGAGATCTGTAATATTCTTTCTGTCTTATTTTATTCTTGATGATCCTGAGCACTGCAGGCTTCGGAAAGACTTTTACTCCTTCCGATTCCAGCTTTTCCAGCGCTTCCACATTTACATTCTCTATTTCAATGGTGAGGGCATCCAGTCCTTTGCCAAAAGCATACACATCGTCAAAGTTCCTGATATCTCCTTTCACAAAGCGATGGCAAAGATGAGCAGCCGGGCATTCGGGGTCGCCTTCCATCACAGAGGTCTCCATTGCATAATTTGCCGCTGCCTGCAACAGCATTCTTCCTAATTGCCCGCCACCAAGTATACCTATCCTGGGAGAAGCCGAATGATTCTGCATGGCGCAAAGATAAGAGAACGGGATTTTACGTTGCCGGTGGCAGCCAATGTCCTGAAACCGTCTTCTTTTAAAATATTTGTGTCAAACTATTATAATAGTTTAAATTAGGAATATAAATTGTGAACCTTTCATGGTTTACTCTCTCCGAAGCCTCCTCCTTGTTTTTGCCATCATCATTGCCGTGGTGCTATTAATCTTGTTACATACTTTTTCCGCCTTACGGTCGCAGGAAAAAGAACAGGTCTTAATTGAACAATCCCGTACTGCATTGCAAAAACTTGGCCCGGCTATTATTCACGTCAAAGAATTTGAATCAGTTGCTCTCCGCTACCTGGCTACAAACAACGAAAGACTTCTGGAACGCTTTAATAAGGCAGCTGCCAAACTCCAGGAAGACTCCGCGGGCATTGCTTTTCTGGCAGATCATTTACAAAAGGGCCGTAAGCAATATCTTGAACTTGCACGTATCATACATGAGCTTTGTATGTTTAATTACCGGAACACAGTAATGCAGACTATGCCGGGCTCCGTCATCACCTCAGCCGGTCATGATCTTCCGCTGGCCAATACATTTATCACAATCGCCTCAGCCCTTGAAAATGAACACCGGCTGGTACTCAATAATTCATATAGCAACAGTGTGCGCCTTACCCGGGAGACATTTTCTTTTGTAAGGATACTGTCTGTACTCATAGCGCTGATCATGGTGATCAGCGCCTGGTTTATTTACCGTGATATCACGAACACCCGGGTAGCAGGACAAAAACTGAAAGAATTCAGTACACAACTGGAAAAACAGGTAGCTGAAAAAACGGCTGAGATCCGGAAAAATGAAGAAAAATACAGGTCATTGTTCGAAACGATGATGGATGCGTATGCCAAAACCGATATGACAGGCAGGATCATTGAGTTCAACCCGGCGTTCAGGAATATGATCGGCTACCCGGATGAAGAGATACTGCAATTGAATTACCGGGACATCACACCTCCAAAGTGGTATGAGATGGAGACACGTATCGGCAAAGAGCAAATATTGGTCCGTGGCTTTTCCGATGCTTTTGAAAAAGAATATATCCATAAAAGCGGGAAGGTATTCCCGGTCGAGTTACGGGGTTTTCTAATAAAGAATGAAACAGGTGACCCCGTCGGCGTATGGGCCATCATCCGGGATATTTCGGCCCGCAAAGAGGCAGAGAAGAAAATAGAAGAATCAGAAAGAAACCTACGGCATGTCCTGACGAGCATGTCTGACAATTTTTATGTAATAGACAGGAGCTACCGGGTGATATTGATCAACGAAGTGGCACAAAGGAACCTATGGACAGCATGGGGAAAAGAGGTCACTATCGGTTCCGTTTTGTTAGACATGATCCCCGGCGCAAAAGATGAACCGATCAGGGAAAGTCTTGAGAAGGTTTTTTCCGGTGAAAGGGTAGAGTACGAACTGAACCTTACGAAAAAAGAATTGCCGGCATGGGTAATGGTCACCTATACACCTGTGACGGATGAGAACAACGTCATCATCGGGGCTTGCATTACAGCGAAAGATATTACACAGCGCAAAATGGCAGAAGAAGAAATGATCAGGGCCAATGAAAGGTTCAGCCTGGTTTCACAAGCTACCCACGATGCCGTATGGGACTGGGATATGGTCAACGACCAGAATTGGGGCAATGTAAGCTTCCGGGAATTTTATGGCCTCCGGCCTGATGAAACCTGGAAATATGAAACCTTTCTTTCGCGGCTTCATCCTGACGACAGGAGCAGGATAGAAGGACGCATGATTACCGCCATTAAAAATAAAGGACAAATAGTCTCCGAAGAGTTCCGCTTTCGTATGCCCGACGGCGGTTACCGGCATTTTTATGACAGGGCTTATATTATGTATGATAAAGAAGGCAAGCCCGTAAGAATGCTTGGCTCTATGATGGATGTAACGGAAAAATACAGGCTGGAACAGGAAATATTGAATCAAAAGGTCCAGGAACAAAAGACAATTACCCGTGCCGTGCTGAATGCCGAAGAAAAAGAGAGGAATAAGATCGGAAGGGAATTACATGATAACGTAAACCAGATCCTGGCCAGTACAAAACTATTTGTCAAAATGGCTGGGGAAACCAGCAATCCGGACGAACTGAAACTGATAAACCGGGCCGTTGAGCTACTCGACTCGGCCATTGAAGAAATAAGGCTGCTCAGCCAGAACCAGGTAACACCTGTCATGAAGGTAGATCTGAAAGAAATGATACAGGCTATTGTGGACAGGCTGGATGACAGTACCTCGATCCATACTGTTTTTGAATACACCCCGGACAAAGTGATCGACGACGACCTTAAGCTGAATATTTACCGCATCATCCAGGAACAAGTAAACAATATCCTGAAATACGCAAACGCTTCGGAGATCAGCATACGAATCACGACGGCCGGCGAAATACTGAACGTAGTTATCGAAGACAACGGAAAAGGCTTTGATCCGCTGGCCAAAAGAACCGGCATCGGGATATCCAACATGATCAACCGGGTAGAATCTTTTAATGGCGAACTGAAAATAATCAGCAGCCCGGGAAATGGCTGTAAGATCGGAATCAGTATTCCCTGCTGACCCTGTTTACGAAAACGTTTAGTTTTTATACTTTTGCCTTATGCGCCCGGATTATCCGCACAAATTGTTCAATGACCATCGCTGTCACTTCAGCCTGCTGATGGAGACATTGGCAATGGATAGTTACTGATTTTGAAAGCGCCGTTACACTAACGGCAGGTACAGTACAGTTTTTCTCTTTTAACTATTTCAAAATCCGCGATCATGTCCTCTACAACACTCCCCACTAAGAATACCGCTGTTGAACCCGATTTTCTTCCTCTCGAAGGAACAGATTATGTAGAATTCTATGTGGGCAACGCCAAACAGGCCGCCCATTATTATATGAGTGCCTTTGGTTTCCAGGCACTGGCCTATGCAGGTCCTGAAACCGGTGTGAAAGACAAGGCCAGCTATGCCGTAAGGCAGCACAAACTCACTTTTGTATTGACCACGCCATTGCGCCCGGGCAATGAAATAGCCGATCATATTTATAAGCATGGCGACGGCGTAAAATCATTATCACTGCGAGTGAACGATGCGGCCAAAGCCTGGGAAGAAACTACCCGGCGCGGTGCCAAAAGCTATCTGGCCCCGGTGACATTGAAGGATGAAGAGGGAGAAGTGGTCATGAGCGGCATATATACTTATGGCGATACTATTCACCTGTTTATTGAAAGAAAGAACTATAGCGGGGCTTTTATGCCTGGTTATCGTGCATGGACTAATCCGCATTTCAAACCGGCCGATACCGGGTTGCTGTATGTGGACCATTGTGTAGGTAATGTGGGATGGAACCAGATGAATCCCTGGGTAAAATTCTATGAAGATGTTATGGGATTTAAGAACATCCTGAGTTTTGATGATGACGATATTTCTACTGAATACTCTGCATTAATGAGCAAAGTGATGAGCAGTGGTAACGGCTTTGTAAAATTCCCCATCAATGAGCCTGCCGAAGGGAAAAAGAAATCGCAGGTAGAGGAATACCTCGAATTTTACAACGGGGAAGGCGTACAGCATGTGGCACTAGCTACAAACGATATTGTCAAAACTGTGCGGGAGTTGATGAGTCGTGGAGTGGAATTCCTGAAGGTTCCTACTACTTATTATGATGATCTTTTGGATAGGGTAGGACATATTGATGAAGACCTTGCCCCGCTAAGGGAATTGGGAATACTCGTTGACCGTGACAATGAAGGCTACCTCTTGCAGCTGTTTTCAAAACCGGTAGAGGATAGACCTACCTTATTTTTTGAGATCATACAACGTAAGGGTGCCAAAAGTTTTGGCAAAGGAAATTTCAAAGCTCTTTTTGAAGCTATTGAACGGGAGCAGGAAGCAAGGGGTAACCTGTAAACACCGGGAAAAATCTTATAATTGTCAATTAGCCTGCATTCCGATTTCATCAAATACTGCTTATTATGATATGTGGATAACAGTACCCGGAACCGGGAAAACCCGAAGGGAATCCCTTTTTTAGTATTGTTTTTGCTGCAGTGCGGTGGGCTTTGGCTTTTTACACTTAATTTCAGGGTATCTTTACAAATAATTACGGATCGTACGACATAAAGCGGCTTTTTTATCGTTTACCCAAAGGTGTTAATTGAGCGAATGAAAAACCTGGTATTTTGTTTTTTATTGACCCTGTGCTTTGAGGGCTTTTTAATAGCCCAGCCGTCACCCATCCAGAAAACGGGTGTGTCCTTCTCTTCCTTTATTGACTACCAAAGATCATTTACCCGCCCGGAAGAATCTTTCAGAAAAAAAGAAGACACGCTTCAAAAACAATTTGAGGCGAAAGGATTGAAATGGCCGGCCAATTACATCTATATCCGCTCATTCAAATACGACAGCCAGTTAGAGATCTGGGTAAAAGACGCCATTACTGATCCGTTCAAACTGTTTAAAACATACAAAGTTTGTGCACTCGCCGGTACACTGGGCCCCAAAAGAATGGAGGGTGATTACCAGGTACCCGAAGGTTTTTATTACATCAATGAGTTCAATCCCAAAAGCACATATTATTTATCGCTCGGTATTAACTATCCTAATCTGTCAGACAGGATGCTGAGCGATTCACTGCGACCCGGAGGCGATATCTACATTCATGGAAGCTGTGTGACTGTTGGCTGCATACCGCTTACCGATGAAAAAATAGATGAAGTGTACATCCTGGCGGCTCATGCCCGCAACCAGGGGCAGGATTATATACCGGTTCACATTTTCCCGGTCCGTTATAATGTTCCGAAAAGCGTCAACTACCTGAACAATCTTGTCAAAGATGACCCTGAATTAAAAAAGTTTGCGGCAAAGCTGGAAGATGCTTTTGACTATTTTGATAAATACAAGCAACTGCCTGTAATCATGATCGCTGATAAAGGCGACTACCTCGTGAACGGTACGGGTAATCTCAAAACCAAACCTGAGCCGGATGAAGCGCCTAAAAAAAGAGAGCCTGTCGCTCATCGTGAAAGGAAACTAGGCATATTGGCCGATGCTGTGCATGAATGGCCAAAATTCCCCGGAGGTGCAAATGCCTATACCAAATACCTGGAAGAACTCGGCAGGGACATGGTCAGTTACCTGCCAAAGGGAACCCGGAAAGCCTACGTCCAGGTAGAGTTTATCGTGGATAAAGATGGCATGCCTGTTAATTTCAAAGTGCTTCGCGGCGCAAGCGATGTGGATTTTATTGATGAACTGATCACCAAAATGGAAAAAATGCCTGAATGGCAACCCGCCATACTGAATGACAAGCCGGTAGCCAAAAAAATGGTGCAGACCATCGCTATAGAGATCCCGCAGGAGCTTGCTAATGTAGGCGGATAAACTTACTCACTCAGGTACTCCGTATTGACAATTATCTCTTTCTCCATTATAATCAAATACCCTTACTACGGGGTTGTGTTACGATAGTCATCTGCGGTAATCTCTCATGATGCTGCCGGCTTATACTGTGTGGCCGTTGAAAAATCACCTGCCTGCTTTCATTTCCAGATAATAGACATTAGGTTTATATTTCAGAAAACGTCTGTCCCGGTCACTAATGTTTCCGGAATTATTCATTCAAAATTCAACCCTCATGAAACCATTACAAACATTTCTTTGCGGATTAACCTTTTCTGCACTGCTGTTTACTTCCTGCCAGCGGGATACACTGGACGATACGGTTATCACCGCTAACGATAGGTCTGCAGAATCTTATGAACAAACTTCCGCAAATGCTAAGAAAAACCCTTCCGGACAAGTGTGTAATCCGAATGCATACATCATTACATTGGAAAGCCGTACGTATATCAACGGGCAATGGGAATGGGTTTGGAGTATTGAAAATCCCAATCCAGGCAATGGGAATAACGGAACTGCACAGGATCTTAGTAACTGGGGTATGCAACTTGGCGCCTGTGTTGACTGGGCTTCTGTATCCGGGGCAGCTTATAGCGGTAATGGTGTGAACTGGACGAACTTTACCCCCTCGTATGAAGTAAATCCCAGCCAGGGCTGTCTCACCACCCCGGTATTGAAATTTGATTTCGGTACTTCAGGAAATGCCAGATCATACTATAAGCTAGTAGTAACGCAGGATTATGCTGCAGGAGCCGTGACAGGTTATTATAAATCCGGCAGCAATACTTCATGCTGCACCGTTAGCTTTACAGGTATTGGTTGCGGCGGCCCGGTTGAAATAGAAGATGTAGAATAAGATACTGGTATCACTTATGTGCATCCATCCTTACTGTTTCATCAGCACCTGTATTGTTTCAGGTGTTTGCTGTCGCAGAAGGATGGATGTTTCTTTGATCATCTTTTCCAATACTTCTGTTGTGTAATGACGGATGGTGAGCAGTGACAACCCTCTTACCACCTGAACATCAAAAAGCGCTGATGCTTCCAGGGCCAGCTTCTCTATCTTTTCCGCACGGTCATCCAGTACGCATACAAAACTGATGGCTCCATTCTGAGTCAGGTTGGGTTTGACTTTCAGTTTTTCGAACAGGTGGTATAAATGCCCCACATGATGCTCGCCTACAAATGAAAAGTCCTTTGAGCTCATTTCCAGCATCACCTGGTTTTCCTTCAGCACAATGATAGGCGGCAGGTATTTCAATGATTGGCTATGGATAACAGTTCCTTCCAATGCCGGGTCCAAAAAACACTTAACATATAGCGGAATACCTTTGTTCTGCAGCGGTTTGATGGTTTTAGGATGAATGACCTGTGCGCCATAATATGCCATCTCGATCACTTCATTATAGTTCAGCTCATGGATCGGCTGCGCATCCGGGAATTGTTTGGGGTCGGCATTCATGACACTTTCCACATCTTTCCATATCGTCTGACTGTCTGCATCCAGCATACTAGCAAAAACGGCCGCTGTGTAATCACTGCCTTCTCTTCCTAAAGTGGTGCTTTCATTCTCATCTGTCGCTCCGATGAATCCCTGGGTTAGAACAATATCAGATTCATTGAACAATGGAACAACAGAACTGCGAACTTTTGACAGGGTAAACTCCCAGTCAATATTAGCATCCCGGAAATTATCATCTGTACGGAAGATATCACGGACATCTGTCCAGGAATTTGCTATACACGCTTCATTCAGGTAATGGCTGACGATAGCAGTCGAAAGCAATTCTCCCACACAAACCACCTGGTCGTAATAATAGTCATATTCCCGTACGGGTTTATCATGCAGCAACCATTCAGCCTCCGTAAAGAAATCTTTCAATTGCTGCTCACAGGCCAGATACCCGGTGACAAGCAGGTATTTTGCCGTAGTGAGGTGTTGTTGTTTCACCTGTTCAAAAAGCTGAAGGGCTTCCTCTTTATTGCCATGGTAAAATGCCTGCACTACTTTTTCCAACGCATTGGTCGTTTTTCCCATGGCTGATATAACTACCAGCAGCTTTTCCCCTGTATATTTCTTGAGTATATCGCCGACATTCTTGACTCTCTCCACGCTGTTGACCGATGCACCGCCGAATTTAAAAACCTTCATGTATAGTTTACTGATTGATTAGTTGATTCGTCAAAAAGTTGCGGCAAATGTCGGAAATACCAGTCAAACCTGCCAACTAATCAACTTTCACCTTACATTTGTTTCAAACTAACATGCTTGTATGAACGTCAACCGCAGAGTTCTCACCCTCGATGAGTTTACGCTCCAGCAACTTCGCCATATACCCAATGCTACCGGCGAGTTAAGTGGCTTGTTGCGTGACATAGGTCTCGCTGCCAAACGGGTCAATGTGGAAGTGAATAAAGCCGGGCTGGTGGACATACTGGGCGATGCCGGCAGTGTAAATGTACAGGGTGAAGATGTCAAAAAACTGGACATTTTTGCCAATGATCAGTTTACCGGTGTGTTGCACCATGGTATCAGCTGCGCCGGTATCGGCAGCGAAGAGTTGGACGAATTCGTAGCTTTTGATGATACGGTCAGCTGTCAATCCAAATATGTTTGTTTATTCGATCCGCTGGACGGAAGCGGGAATATTGATGTGAATGTTTCCATTGGTACCATCTTTGGGGTGTACCGCCGCGTTACCGAAAGGGGAGAGGTTGCCTCAAAAGAAGATTTTTTGCAGAAAGGAACACAGCAGGTGGCAGCCGGCTATATCATTTATGGATCATCCACCATGCTGGTATATGCTACAAGAAGGGGCGTGAATGGCTTCACTTTGGATCCATCAATAGGTGAATTTACCCTGAGTCATCCTGATATCAAATGCCCGCCGTCGGGTAAGATATATTCCGTTAATCATGGTAATTTTTTCCAGTATGAAGAAGGGGTAAGAAACTACATTAATATCTGCCAGAATAAAACCAAAGCAACAGGCGGGCCTTATACCCAGCGCTACATCGGCAGTATGGTGGCCGATGTGCACCGCAACCTGATCAAGGGGGGGATATTCATGTATCCCGGCACCATAGATAAGCCCAAAGGGAAACTCCGCCTGATGTACGAGTGCAACCCTTTTGCCTTTATAGTAGAAGTAGCCGGCGGCAAAGCTACCAATGGCAAACAAAGGATACTCGATATACAGCCTACAGAACTGCACCAGCGTACACCTATGTTTATCGGCAGCAAGGATATGATGCATGAACTGGAAAGTTGCACGGGTGATAAATAATAATACAAAGCTTTTCTGCCTGGTGTACAATATCATTACCTGCATTGACCAGTCTATGCTATACCCACCAGCATAGATCTCACCCGGAAACGAATCATATGTGATACGGTTTATTTTGCATTTTCTGATCTGTATTTTACAAAACAACGAGTACTAATCTTGCTCACAGAATAACATAACTCTGTATTCAGATGGACATAAAGATCATTCCATATAAAAAAGAACATCATGACGCATTCCGACAACTGAACCTCGAATGGCTGGACCTGTATAACCTGACCGAAAGCCATGACCTGATGATATTGGACGACCCGGATGCGACAATAATCCGCAGAGGTGGTTTTATCTGGATGGCAGAAGCTGATGGAAACCTAGTGGGATCTGCTGCGCTCATAAAAGAAAAAGATGAAGAATATGAACTGGCCAAAATGGCGGTTACCGCTGCTTATCGTGGCAAAGGCATCAGCAACCTGCTGATAGAAAAATGTATTGAAAAAGCGAGAGTGGTCGGAGCAAAAAAAATATCCCTATTCTCTAATCACCAATTGCAAACGGCGCTTAGCCTTTATGCAAAATACGGTTTCAGGCATGTAGCACTGCATAATTCGCCTTTTGAAACAGCAGATGTAAGAATGGAACTTGTTCTTTGACATTTTTTTTAACAATAACAAAAACAGAAGTAACAGTTTCTCCCCGCCATTGGTACAGAACTTGCCGTTAGGCGGAAAATCATTTTACCTGATGAAACGTGTTTTATTGTTAACCTGTCCCTGTTCTATCGCTTTACTGGCCTGTCTTGTTTCCTTTTCGCCGGCCCCGGGCAAAAGTCTTACGGTTGATGTATTGAATCATGCCAATCAGTTCAGGAGATCAAAAGGCCTGACTGCCCTGAGCCTGCATGAAGACCTGAATGCAATTGCTGAAAAACACAGTAGCAATATGGCAAAGGGCAGGGTAGGTTTTGGTCACGGGGGATTCAATAAACGCTATCACGAAGCTAAACGGAAGATAGCCGGGTTTAATGGTTTTGCTGAAAATGTAGCCTATGGCGCTACATCAGGAAAAGAAGTGGTCACCCTGTGGAAAAACTCTCCGGGGCATCGCCGCAATATGCTTGGTCAATACAAATACACGGGCATCGGTATGGCCAAAGACCGCAAAGGCCGTATATATTATACCCAGGTATTTGCCAGGTAAAAAATCATTTTCAGGCAGCCGAAGCCAGTTGTTTTGCTGTAAATTGCCGGCCTATGCAAAACAAAACCATCATCTCCGTCAAAGACCTGGTAAAGAACTATGGCCATTTCCAGGCTGTAAAAGGGATCTCATTTGACGTTTTCGAAGGAGAGATATTCGGGTTACTTGGCCCGAATGGAGCGGGCAAATCCACCACGCTCGAGATTATTGAAACACTCCGTCCCAAAACAAGCGGTGAAGTGATAGTAGATGGCCTTAACCTTGATAAACAACCTGGGGAAATCAAAAAGATCATCGGCGTACAATTGCAAAGCAGCGGTTATTATCCCGGGTTGAACCTGGTACAACTGACCGAATTGTTTTGCGGATTATATAACCGCCAGGTAGAGCCAATGGAACTGCTGGAAATGGTGAACCTGAAGGATAAGGCCAAAGCAAAATTCAAGGACCTGAGCGGGGGACAAAAACAACGGTTCTCCGTAGCTACCACCCTCATCAATGATCCAAGGATCATTTTTCTGGATGAACCTACCACGGGTCTTGATCCGCAGGCAAGAAGAAGCCTTTGGGAATTGGTCAAAAATATCCGAGAGCGGGGAACGACGGTCATCATCACCACCCATTATATGGACGAAGCCGAGTACCTCTGCGACCGGATAGCGATCATTGACTCAGGAAAGATCGTTGCATTGGACACCCCGGACAATATGATAGATAAACTGGTGGCCTCGGGTTTTGAAAGACCTAAAGAGGTAAAGAAAGCGAACCTGGAAGATGTGTTCATTCATCTGACCGGGCACTCACTCCGGGAAGAGTAATACTGAGCATGATACTTGTCCAAAGGACTCTTCCGGAGAAATTTGTTTTTAGTATTTGGAATTTATAATCGCTATGAGCATTCAAAACAAACTAAAGGAATTTATGAGTAATAAGATAGCTGCCCAGAAAGAAGCCGGCGCAGGCTTTTTAAAAGCCAACAAAGAAAAAGAAGGAGTAGTAGAACTTGCTTCCGGCGTCCAGTATCTGATTTTAAAAGAAGGTACCGGCGCCCAGCCATTGATCAGTGATGCTGTGAAGGCCCATTACAAAGGAGCCCTGCTCGATGGTAAAGAGTTTGACAGTTCTTTCAGAAGGAACCAGCCATTTACTGCCCCCTTACGTTCATTGATCAAAGGCTGGCAGGAAGTACTGCCACTGATGAAAGAAGGTAGTCATTGGCGATTGTGGATACCTTCTGACCTGGCTTATGGCGACAGGGGGGCAGGCGCCGATATTCCCGGAGGAGCTACCCTGGTATTTGAAGTGGAATTACTGAACGTCATAAAATAATTATCTATATGCCTGCAACGATGACAGATCCCCGTTATCCCATCGGCCAGTATGAGCCGCAACCATTTTCGATTGAGAAAAAAGTGGAGTGGCTGGCAGATATTAAATTCCTGCCATTGGCATTGGAAAATGCCATACTTGACCTGGATGAAAAACAGTTGCACACACCTTACCGTGATGGCGGGTGGACGGTTCACCAGTTGGTGCACCATATCGCTGACAGCCATATAAACGCCTACTGCCGGTTCAAACTTGCATTGACGGAAGATAATCCCATGGTAAAGTCATACGAAGAACAGCTATGGGCGGAAATGAATGACGTACAGAAGCTACCCATTAATGTTTCCATGACATTGCTTCATGCACTGCACGCCCGCTGGTATGAAGCGCTGAAGTATGTAAAAGACGACGAATGGAATAACCGCACAGTGGTTCATTCCGCTACCAAAAAGACGATGCGGCTCTGGTACCTCCTTGGTTTGTATTCATGGCATGGCCGCCATCATGTGGCACATATCACTTCGCTCAGGGAAAGAATGGGGTGGTAAGCAATAGAAAATGATCAATTCAAAAATTAAGAATGTAAAAAGCAGGTTAAAGGCGGCAGTGACTTTTACATTTTGCATTCTCCGTTTTACATTTTACATTTCCATATGAAATGGGAAATCCTCTCTTCAGAATATCTCTTCCGTGACCTGTGGTTCAAAGTAAGAAAAGACGTTTGCCGGACACCGCAAGGAAAGATCGTTGATCCCTACTATGTATATGAGTTTCCTGACTGGGTAACAGCTGTTCCGGTCACAGAAGACGGTAAGATCATCATGGTGCATCAATACCGCCATGCTATAGGAGAGACCTGCATCGAATTCCCGGGAGGATGTGTGGATGATACGGATGCCAGTTTTGAAGAAGCCGTCAAAAGGGAATTACTGGAAGAAACCGGTTACTCCTTTTCGTCTGTCAAATCACTGGGCACTACTTCCGCCAATCCCTCTACCAACAACAACCTGATGCATATGTTCCTGGCTACCGGCGGGAAAAAAGTGTCAGAACAGATGTTGGATCACAACGAAGAAATAGAAACAGAATTATTTACAATAGATGAGGTAAAGCAACTGGTAAAAGACAATAAGATAATACAGTCTATGCATGTTACCTGTTTCTTGTATGCTATGCAGGAATTAGGAGAGTTGAAATTTTAAAATTGTACTTCCCCTACAAGAAATACGCTTCCGCAAACGATGATCAGGTCGTCCTCAGCGGCTTTTGATTTTGCCGATGCCAGTGCCGAATTCACGTCTTTATACACTTTACCTTTGAGATGATAGCGTTCCGCTTTCAGCTTTAGACTTTCAGCGTCCATTGCCCGGGGAATATGCGCCTGCGTAAAGTAATACCGGGCGGTTTCAGGCAGCAGCGAAAGTATTTTATCCACTTCTTTATCTTTTACAAAACCAGTTACCATATGCAGTTCATGATGGTCTGTTAATTCTACCTGCTCCAGCAATTGCCTGATACCATCTTCATTATGTCCTACATCAAGCACCACGGCAGGGGAGTGATGAATAATGTCCCACCTCCCATGAAGTCCTGTTAATTTCTTTACGCTACGCAAGGCTTTTTGTATGGCTTCATGATCTAATTTCCACCCGTTGTTGTTAAGCTGGTGACAGGTTTCCAGCACAGTCAGCAGGTTCTTTCGCTGGTAAATACCCGGCAGGTCAAGATGATAAACAGTATGATCTGTTTTATGTTTATTACCCACCTCCACGATCATCTCCTGTTTTTCCCATCGCCAGTCGGTCGCCTGCCACTGTTGCGAAGCAATGGTAAGGCTGGCATTCATTTGTTTTGCCTTTGTTTCAAATACCGGTAATGTTTCCGGTAATATCTCCCCGATGACCACCGGGATATTCTTCTTGATGATACCTGCTTTTTCGGCTGCAATTTTCTCCAGGGTATCACCCAGCAGGTTCATGTGATCCATACCGATATTCGTGATAACAGATAATTCAGGAGTAATAACATTCGTACTGTCAAGCCGGCCACCCAAACCAGTTTCTATGATGGCTATATCTACCTGCTCCCGCGAAAAATGATCAAAGGCCATAGCAACAGTGATCTCAAAAAAACTGGGGTCTGTTTCATTGATCAGTGGCTTCATTCGCTCAGTAAAATCCACCACGAATTGCTCCGGGATCATTTGCCCGTTCACTTTTATTCTTTCCCTGAAATCCTTCAAATGAGGGGAAGTATATAAACCTGTTTTATATCCGGCTGTTTGAAAAATGGCCGCCAGCATATGACTCACCGACCCCTTACCGTTGGTGCCTGCAATATGAACTGACCGGAATGTTATATGCGGGTTACCTAAAAATTCACACAACTTCAGTGTATTTCCCAGGTCAGGCTTATATGCAGCAGCGCCGATCCGGCTAAACATCGGCAGCCGGGTAAAAAGATAATCGAGTGTTTGCTGGTAATCCATCACAACTGAAGCAGTGTTTTGTACAAGGAATGGTTTTCTTCATCAAAACACACAAAATGAACCTTATCCAAAAAGTGATCTGTTTCTAAAAACCTGGAAACGATATTCACTGCGACCTTTGCTGCTTCCCGTTTAGGATAACCATAGATCCCCGTACTGATATTGGGGAATGCAATGGTTGTAATGCGATGCGCAAGGGCCAGCTTCAGGCTATTACTATAACAATTAGCCAGCATTTCGTCTTCATTCTTCTTGCCCCCGTTCCATACCGGCCCAACAGTATGGATGACATACCTGGCCGGTAACATGCCTCCTGTGGTAATGACAGCATCGCCTGTTTTGCAGGAGCCTTGCCTTGCAATGATCATTCTGCATTCTTCCAGTATGGCCGGGCCGCCTGCCCGGTGAATGGCGCCATCCACTCCGCCGCCGCCCATCAAAGATGAATTAGCCGCATTTACAATCGCATCGGTCTGCATCTTTGTTATATCGCCCTGTATCAACCCGATCCTTGTATTCATAACTCAAAAATAGGGAACATGGCTACGGTTTCCATCAAACAAAAGTGCCGCTCCACTTAGAACGGCACTTCGCAACAAAACTGTTTTCACGGTTAGCCACCCATTATAAAATTAAACTCATAAACAACAGTGGATTCATCGCTTGTTTTATTAAAACGGTTTCTCCGCAGCCATTCCCGTATGATCTCAATAGCCTGACCGCTTGTATAGGTAGAACCTCTCGTGGCCCGTACAAATGTGCCGATACCATCCGGTGATACTTTTATTTCTGCCAGTACTTTTCCTCGAAGGTTCTCCCCGGCATCCATATTCTTAGGACTGATCACAACACGGTTGCCACTCACTCTCCTCGGGCCATTACCCGTTCCGCTGCCTGTTCCGTTACCTCCACCATTTCCGCCACCTGTACCTCCGCCATCACCTTTTCCATCTCCTACACCATGGCCGTCACCCTTTCCGCCACTTCGGTCATAAGTCGTGGCAGTGTTATTACCTCCATTAGCACTCCCAACTGTAGTCTTTCCGTTAAAAACGGCCTTCGGTTTCGGCGGTGCTGGATTTTCAACCGGCTTGGGGTTAGTTTTGACCGTAGACGTATTTTCTACTACTTTTTCTACCGGCTTCGGATTAATAGGTTTTACTACGGCAGGCTCTGTCTTATCATTATCATCCGTTTGAATATCCCTTGACTCTTCATTCACGCCCGCTGTAGGAGGTGTGGCCTGGGCAATACCGGCCGGATTGGGTGCCTGAACATCATTTCCGCCACCGCCACCGCCGCCTGAAACAGGAGTAGGAGGTTCGTCGGGCAAATTAAGCTCCACTTCAATGGGCGGCTCCTCGACAATCTTTTCGATGACAGGCAATTCCCATTTCAACAAAAACATCAGCAATATCATCAGCCCGGCAAACCCGGCAGTGATCATAGTAGCCTGTGTATTCTTTCTTGCTTCAAGGGTGGCAGACATAGCGTAAGCATTATTCATACAAATCTAAAATTTGGTGAGCAGGTACTGAAGTCTTTGTTTTTCACACCTGTTATTAACGATGCAAAGCACATGCAACTTGCATAGCTACAGGTTTATTATATGTTAAGATTTTTGTAAAGGGAAAAACCATGCAATATTCCCGGGCAGCCATTAGAAATACCCTATCATCACTGCCGGAATTCTGTTTTACCAGACGGACCCGGATCGTATCAAACGTATGACAGGCGGGAGACCCACGACGGCGCCAAGACCCAGCAGAAGAAAAGCATTTTTTCCCCCTAAGTTTCCTGTAGAATGAAATACATGGTCAAAAATGATAAGGCTGATCGTAGAAATCGAAAAGCCGATCGCATTGTAGATAGTGAGAGCAGTGCCGCGCAAATGCTCCGGCGCATACTGTGCTACCAGTGTTGAAAACTGTGGTGAATCGGGACTGACGGTAAGCCCCCATAAAAAAAGAAATACAAGGAACAACCATACCGGAAAATAAGTAAACAGCGGCGATATAAAACAGCAAACACCCGAAATCAATAAAACAGTGGCCGCTACCTTCGCACTGCCTGTTCTTTGAGAAATATATCCCCCCGCCACAGAGCCTGCGCTGCCCGCTGCAATAATGAGAAAACTTAATAATGGGATATTCAGCGAAACCTGCTTTGCTTCGCTATACAACTCAAGCAATAAGGGAAGAAAGCCCCAGAAAGTATAAAGCTCCCACATATGGCCGAAATATCCGGAAGCAGCCTGAAGCCACTTTTTTGAATGAAAGATCGTGGCGAATGCATTCCACTGAAATCTTCCCGACCTCTTCCTGTATGGCCCGTCGCCAACAAACAATATCATGATCAGCCCGCCTGCAACGGCAAACAGGGATGTGCAGATCAATACCGACTTCCAGGGTAATTCAAAATCACGGTTCTTCAGCAAATGCGGGAAAGCTGTTCCGAGGATCAGTGCACCCAGTAAAAAGCCCAGCGCTTTGCCTAACCCTTTCTCATACCAATCTGCCGCTATCTTCATACCCACCGGGTAAATGCCGGCAATGAAAAATCCCGTAAGAAACCGAAATACGAAAAGCGAAGCCGCATCTTTTGCCCACCAGATGATAACGACATTGCATAGTGCACCTGCCACCGAGCTGGTAAAGAACAAACGGACAGGAGAATAACGGTCGGCCAATGAAAGAAAGGCAAAAGTGAGTGTGCCTGCAATAAAACCCAGCATAACGGCCGAAGTAACATGACTGACCGCATACTGGCTCAGGTGAAGCGACTGTTTTAATTCCGGCAAAATAGCATTACCTGTAAACCACAGGGAAGTGCCGGCAAACTGCGAGAGAATGATCAGCGGGAGAATGTATTTCGGTCTGGAGGGCAAACAACAGCTTTATACGATAAAGTTAGTGCCGCAAACGGATATTAGCTAACACGATACCGGTAAAAACGATCAGCATCCCGATGACATGGACCCGTGTAAATTCTTCATTCAAATACACCACCGAACCAATAGTGCCAAAGACAGGAATAAGATTTCCAAAGAGGATAGTTCTCGCTGCCCCGATCTTACTGATGGCAATATTCCATATCCAGAAACAGATGACGGAAGCGCCGAGACCCAGGTAAAGGACAGAGAACAGCAATTCCCTGTTCCATACAATACCCGTTGTCCTGTTCATTTCCCATAGAAAAAAAGGCAGCAACAGCAACGTGCCAATGGAAAAGATAACGAACAGGAAATTAACAGGAGATATGGAGACCGGTTTTTTCTTCACCAAAGTATTGTATACGGCGAAACAACAGGCTGCCGTCATCACCCACAGGTCGCCAGTGGAGAAGGTCAGTGTGAGCAGGTTTTGCCAGTTACCCCCTGACAAAAGGAATAAGACGCCTGCAATGCAGAACAGCAAACCGGTCCACCGCATCCATCCGATCTGTTCTTTAAGAAAAATGCGGGCAAGCAGGGTAGCGACGATCGGAGAAGTGGTGGTACCGATCAGGGTCAGGTTGATGGCCGAAGTATGATGCGCCCCGATATACACAAAGGTGTTGAACAACGCCACGCCGGTCAGTGATACCCAGAAAAGGTAGTGCCATGACCGCTTCACGGCAGGCCATTCTGTTTTGAATTGTTTTGCAGCAAACGGAAGGATAATCACTGATGCCAGCAGCCAGCGATAGAATGCTAGACTTACCGGAGGTATCTGTTGATTCACACTTTTGGCAATGATGAAATTTCCCGACCAGATGAAAGCAGCGAGAATGGCAAGACTGATGCCGATATAAATATTTCTTTGATAAGCTGACATGAAAAGAATACGAAGATAGCTATGGAGATGTTTGAATTTCTCTTTGCTGTTAGTGATGCGCAAAATCCATTTCAAACTTCCCTTTGATCCTTTCCATCGGGGGATTGAAATAACCGTATCGCAGACTGGGAAATTCTTCCCGTATCAGCTCCTGCAATTGTTTTACCCCCATGCATTCGCCGGTGTCTGTCACACCTATCTTTCCGAGATACCAGTCGGGATCAATATTGAAATTGCGCCATTGGATCATCTTCAGTCCCGTTTCTTTGATCAGCTTCCGCAAGGCCTCGTATTCTGCCACGGAATCGGTCATACCGGGAAAAACGAAGTAATTGATAGATGTCCAGCCACCGAATGAATTCACCACTTTCAGGCTTTCCACGATATCATCAAAGTCATAATTGTTCGGACGATAATACGGCATATATATCTCCCTTCTTGCCGAATTGGTGCTCACCCGTATTGAATCAAGCCCCGCTTCACACAATGCTTTTACTGCATCAGGTTTGGAGCCATTCGTATTGATATTGATGCTGCCTTTTTTTGTATGCTTCCTGATCTCGATGATGGCATCCCGGATCGTTTCCCACATCAGCAAGGGCTCACCTTCGCAGCCCTGGCCAAAACTGATGATCGGGTATGGAGCCGATTCCAAATGCGGTACGGTGAATTCAACGATCTCTTCCGGCGTCGGCTTAAATGTTAACCTGTCCTGCGTGGAAACGATAGGTTCTTCATCCGGCTGCAGCGAGATACAACCAACGCAATTTGCATTACAGGCCGGTGATGCCGGCACGGGACATTCCCATCTGCCTAAAGCAAAATTCCGGGCAGCCGGGCAATGATAGGTGAGGGCACAATTATTCGTGAGATGTGTTACCAGCCGGTTATGCGGATAATGTTTCTGTAATTCTTTTACACCTTCCTTTACTTTTTCCTGGTCATACCCGGCACAATCCTGCCGTATATCGGGTTCTATCCTTGTAGCAGGCACATAAAATTTATCATCATACCATCCGGCAGCCGTATAACAAAACAACGGAAGGGTAGGAGCATCCGGTGCTGTTTCATAGGCGGCGAGATAGAAGCCTGTATGTGCCGGCGGAATGAATGCCGCCACCGCCCAGCCTTTATCGCACAAACGCATCTCGCCGGTCTTTACATCAATACCGATCCCTCTTCTGCCCGGCAACTCGTATAAAGAGCCGCCATCGGGCAATTCGATCCACTCGTCTTCGGGTACTGGTAATGCATCCCATCCGCTTCGTCCGGTTACATATAAGGAAGTATCCTCAAAGATGTTGCCTTTGCCGTCAGAGTAGAGAATATATGGAGATGATGATAGGGACATAAAATTAATCGGTCATATAAGTCAAATGGGTCAAATGAGTCAGTTGGCGGATCGCAATTGTGTTTGGCAAAAGTCGTTAAATTCTTTTTCTCCGGCCTCCTTTTGCAGGTTACTTATCTCTGATTGCAGTATTTTATTATTCTTGAGATCTACAGTCAGCAGGCCGTCTTTCAGGATAACATTGTTCAATTGGCCCCATGTAATATTCTTTTTGGGGAAGGAAGTGTAAACGATCTTTTCTGTATCAACAGTGACCGCAAGCGGTTTTCTGGATAGCTGGTATAAAATAGCGATCACA
>JAEUVJ010000051.1 GCA_016787085.1 Chitinophagaceae bacterium
CGGGTAGTTTGAAAGAACTTTAAGGGGCGTATCGTTTGCGAGCCGAACCCGTTTTTTCCTTTCTTTTCCTCTGTTAAACGGTGTACCTAAAATCAGGCTATCATCTTTATTGCATGACCCATTGCAAACAACCTTTAGCCCCTTTCTTGGGTTGCATTGTGGAGAGTAAGGGAATCGAACCCATTTGTCCAGACTTTAGCGAACCATCGCACTCCCCTGTTATTAATTGCGATTGACATAACAAATATAGTTAGTAAAACGGTAAAACAATCAAACAGTAACGGATTTATTTTTGAACTTTTGTTGCATTTTTTTAACCTCTTTGGCTATCAACGGGTTAGCCTCGAGTATCTCCACAACCGTGCGGCTGCTATTGCTATGGCCCTGGTTGAATGCCACCACCCGGATAGCCTCTTTCAGTACCCTTGACCCCTTACAGTTTATAATCACTTTATTTGCCATAATGATATTTTTACTGCAAAGTAAAACTTTTTTACTGAAACCCAAAAATAAATTTGTTTTATTGTTTTACGAGTTGTAATATTGCCTTCAAAACAAATAATCATGAGGTACAAAATAGAAAAAAACATCCCGCTGCCGGAAGCTGGTAAGACTAATTCTAAGTATGCTGTTATTGGTGATATGGAAGTAGGTGATAGTATATTTATGGAGGGAAAAATAGTAACCAGCGTCAGTTGTATTTTAAAGAAATACAAAAAATCTGGGAAAGCCTTCTCCTCCCGAACCGTCGAAGGCGGCGTACGGACATGGAGGATTAAATAATTATTCACCTTAAAAAATAAATCATGTCAAACGAGATCATGAAAGTGTCTGCAACCGAAGCAATCGCATTGGGTAAGCAGTTCCACGAATCACAAATGTTCCCAGACATTAAATCAGCGGCTCAGGCCATCGTTAAAATTCAAGCCGGTGCCGAAATTGGAATTCCCCCCTTCGCCGCCATGAGCGGAATCCACATCATACAGGGCAAGCCGTCCATCGGGGCCGGGCTAATGGCATCATCAGTAAAGGCGTCAGGAAAGTATGATTACCGGGTCGTGCAGCAAGACGAAAAGGCCTGTTCGATTGACTTCTACCAAGGAAAGGATAAGATAGGCAACAGCACGTTCACCGCTGAAGATGCTAAGAGGGCTGGTACAAAGAATATGGATAAGTTTGCAAAGAACATGTTATTCGCCCGTGCCATGAGCAACGGCGTGAAATGGTTCTGTCCTGATGTGTTCGCTGGCCCCGTATATGTGCCTGAAGAAATGGAGGTAACAGAAGATATTACACCTGTGTCTGTGACAGACGCCGGTGTTTATAACGCCAAAACTGCTGAAGATAAGGAGATGCAGGTAGTTGCAAAGAGGCCTGTAACCACCGCCGCATTCGACAAGTTGATTGCCCGATTGAATGTACCTGGCGCCGACATTGATCAGATCGTCCGTGATACAATGGATAAGCTGGAGCTTACCGATGCGCAGGCAGAAGCGTTCACCTCAAAGGTTGCTGAATTGCATGGAGGAGGGCTGCCGGTATGAACCAGTCAGACATCTATCATTACGAGATCGAACTTGAATACCTCAACAGGTTGAGCGCCGTTGCGCCGGAGACGTACCAGGCTTGATGTTAAATATTAAATCAAAAATTATGATATTCACACACGAATACATGAAGGACAATTGCGGGTGCTATACGCAAGAACAGTTAATGTCTTGCTCGTTCATGGCGTCTGATCCGGTGTCGCTTGAATCTATTATTGAAAGCGAAATTCCGCTGAAAGATAAGTATTGGTT
>JAEUVJ010000042.1 GCA_016787085.1 Chitinophagaceae bacterium
ACTGGTGCTGATGGATGTGAGCGGCAAGACGATCAAACAAAAGCTGGTGAATGTGGAGATGGGCTCCAACACGATACCGCTGCAGATCGGAGAACTGGCAGCAGGCAGCTACCTGGTCAAAGTACTGAGCCGTTCGGCCGAAGGAGGTGAGTCCGCTGCCAGTAAGTTTGTCAAACAGTAAAAAGAAGCAGATTTTTATATGATTACCCGCACCGGTTACGGTGCGGGTTTTTTATGCTGTCATCAAAGTATGATACCGTTTAAAGGTTGGACGGTCAGGATTTTACTTTCGGCTTCACCGTAGACTTTACTGGTTTTACAGGTATGGCGGGCTTTAGCTCGCCTTTTAGCGTTGAGGCTATCTTTATTGCTTCGTAAGCGTTGATGATACCGCCTGTCTTGCTGATGTCGGTAAGATCTACTTCTTCGCCACTTCCGGGTTGCTTTACTTTAATACCAGGATTCTGTGCCGATTTTTCGATCGCCATTTTTACCTGCCGTGCACTTAGCGCCGGGAAATGCTCTATAATAAAAGCAGCTAAACCTGCTACGACCGGTGAGGCCATACTGGTACCCTGCAAATTCTGGTAAGTATTGCCGCCCGGCACAGTAGAGTAAATTTTAACGCCCGGTGCAAAGACATCTACTTCTTTCTTTCCATAATTGGAGAAACTGGCAGTCAACCCTCCGGCTTTCAGATCAGTATTAGGGGCGCTGGCACCTACTGTGATCCAGTTTGTTGCCCTTTTCTCATCATCAAAAACAGGGGTAGGAAAGTTCCATGATGTGTCAATATTCTCAGCACTGTTTCCCGCAGCATGAACCAACAGTACACCTTTGCTTTCTGCATATCTTACGGCTTCATCCACCCATTTCTTTTCAGGGGAAAAGCCTTTCCCAAAGCTCATATTGACAACACGGGCACCGTTATCCACTGCATACCGAATGGCCAGGGCAATATCTTTGTCATGCTCATCACCATCAGGAACAGCCCGTATGGTCATAATTTTTACATTATCAGCTACGCCATCCATACCCAGACCATTACCTCTTGCTGCGCCAATAATGCCTGATACGTGAGTGCCATGCAGGGCTGCAGCCTTGCCTACCATAACATTGTTATTACCATAAAACCTGTCATTAAAGTCATCATAATTGTCTTTGACGACATCGGCACGATAAGGGACGGGTTTTGCTTCAGCCGCCTGTGCCTTGGTATCCTCACTGGTTACATACTCTTTTACTTCTGTCAAAACCTGTGATACCGGTTGTTCCAGGTCAAGGTCAAAACCACGGTAAAGCCGCAGGATATTTCTTTTAGCTTTTTTGCCTGCTTCATCATCGGCCGCAGGGGTGTAGGCATCTACATCTTTGCCTGTATAGTTCTCTTTCAATTGTCTTGCTTTTAAAACCGAGTCTGCAGCTAAAGCGTCTTTTAAAACACCTTTTACGATCCGGAGGTTAAGCAGTGAGGAAGGGTCAACTGTTCCTACTTCCGCTTTTGACCTCAGCCACATCAAGTACTCTTTCTTTTCAGCCGGGCTCAATTTCTCTTCATCTATTTCTTTTCCTTCATATTTGCTTTTCAGGCTATGATATACTCGGGCAGATTCATACGTGTCCTTTTCTACATTTTGTCCATCCCGGCCACCAAGAAAGTTCCAGCCATACACATCATCCACATATCCGTTCTTGTCATCATCAATACCATTTCCGGGGATCTCTTTTGGGTTTTTCCAAAGCACTGTTTTCAGATCTTCGTGCAGGGTATCTACACCTGAATCTATGACCGCTACAATGACAGGTTTGCTTTTCAGGTTCTTTGTTTTTACGAAGTCGTAGGCTTTGGCCAGGCTGATCCCGTAATATCCGCTATCGGGGCTGAGAAGGTGCCATCCTTTGGGTACTTCATTTTTCTGTGCAAAAGCGGTAAGGGTGATGAACCCGCTTATTACCAGAGACAAGCATCTCTTTGCAATATTCATTTTTTATGCGTTTGTTTTAAATTACAAAATTGCGTAAAGCCGCAAAATTAGGGCTTACCATTCATACATTTTGCTAAATAAAAACCCCTGCAAGACTCATAAATGCAGGGGTTTTGAATGCCATGACGGCCATATGTTTTTATTGGTTGCTCAGCTTAAGCTCAACACGCCGGTTTTTAGCTTTTTCTGTCTCAGTGATGCCCTTAGTCAGGGGTTTGTTAGGCCCGAATCCGGTAGCCGTAAGCCTTGATGCGAGTATCCCTTTGGCGATCAGGTAGGCTCTTACGTTATCAGCCCTGTCCTGCGACAATTTCATGTTGGCATCATAATTGGCATCGCCGCTGGTATGGCCTTCAATCGCTACTACAATACCCGGGTTTTGTTTCAGAATGCCGGCCACTTCATCCAGTACTTTGTGTGATGCAGCCAGAAGCGTTGCTTTGCCTTGTGCAAACTGAATTCTTCTTGCTGCATAATTTACTTTCTGAACGATCTCTTTCTTTACCTCTTCAGGACAACCATTCTTTGATCTCAATCCTTTTACATTGGGGCATTTATCTTCTTCATCATTTACCCCATCCAGATCGGTATCGGGTACCGGGCAGCCATTGTAGCGGGCAAAACCTGCCATCTCCGGACATTTGTCGTCTTCATCATCCACCCCATCTTTATCCGTATCTTTTGGTGCAGGGGGACAGCCTTTGTTTTCTTTGACTCCGGCTACATCCGGGCACTTATCGTCTTTGTCCAGCACACCATCTTTGTCCTTATCAGCAGGAGGGCAACCTGCATTGGCCAGCAAGCCGGCTTCGCCGGGACATTTATCTTCACTATCCTGTAATCCATCGCCATCCGTATCAGGACAGCCTTTGTATTTAGCAAGCCCGGCCTGGTCAGGGCATTTGTCCTCTTTATCAAATACTCCATCGCTGTCTTTATCGGTTACTGCTTTTTCGGGCTTATTCAGTTTGTCCACAAACACACCGAGTGTGATACCCATTACCTGGTGCTTATAAGTGCCGGTATATCCATCGGGGGTATAAGCATCTTTTAAGCCCTGGCTGTAATTAGCCGTCAGGAAAACACGGCCAAACTCAAAACCAGCCAGGCCGTTTACTCCATAATCCCATACGGCATATTTACCCGGAGCATCACCCACTTCAAGATTTTTATTTTCGTCCACCTCGTATCCTCCCTGTTTGGTCACGGTTTCCGTTTTAGTCTTGCCGGTGTAAAAGAATGAAGCATACGGGCCGGCACCAATAATGAATCTTGCTGTTCTTGAAAGCTTGAATTTGTATACAAGGTTCAATGGCAATTCGAGGTAATTGGTGTGCTCGATCGCATTAACAGAAAGGATATCGCTTACAGTAGTGTCGTACCTCGCAGCAAATTTTCGGCCTTTATTAAAATACTGGATGCTTGGCTGGAAAAAGAGACTCGACTTAGCGTTCAGGGAAAAATTACCCATCACGCCAAAATGAATGCCTGTTCTTGGTGAGAAGCTATTCTTCATATCATTCCAGCCCGGAAGGTCATTATCCTCCATCACCTTTGATTGATGCGGTCCGGCCACAAGGGCTACCTTATAATTTTGTGCGTGGGAAAGCGCAGCTAAACAGCATAAAAGCGCAATCAGGTTGCAGAGCTTTTTCATCGTACAGATAATTGGATTTGTATAAGATATTGGTTACTACAGGTAAATATGATAAAAAAATGCCAAAAGCACAAGCCGGATAGCAGCCCGGATCCTGACCTTCGTTTATCTTAATCCTTATAAATCAAATCTTATACCCTGCGCCAGGGGGAGATTATTACTGTAATTAATAGTATTAGTCTGGCGACGCATATAGGCTTTCCAGGCATCACTTCCGCTTTCACGGCCCCCGCCGGTTTCCTTTTCTCCGCCAAATGCTCCTCCTATCTCCGCACCGGAAGTTCCTATGTTCACATTAGCGATACCACAATCACTGCCATTATGAGAAAGAAATTCTTCTGCTTCCCGCATATTCAGGGTCATGATGGAAGATGATAAGCCTTGCGGCACTTCATTCTGTATGCGGATAGCTTCTGCCAATGATTTGTATTTCATCAGATACAGGATAGGAGCAAAGGTCTCGTGTTTTACAATTTCAAAACCAGGTCTTACTTCAGCGATGCATGGCTTTACATAGCAACCGCTTTCATAACCATCACCTGCCAGTACACCACCTTCTACGATGAAAGAGCCGCCTTCAGCTTTACATTTTTCAATAGATGCCAGATACATATTTACAGCATCTTTATCAATCAGCGGCCCCACATGATGCACTTCATTCAGCGGATCACCGATCTTTAATTGTTTATACGCAGTGATGAGTCTTGTTTTTACTTTTTCGTATACATCCTCGTGAATGATCAGCCGGCGTGTGGTAGTGCAGCGCTGGCCTGCCGTACCTACCGCGCCAAACAGGGAACCTATTATTGCAATATCCAGGTCAGCATCTTTTGAAATGATGATAGCATTGTTACCTCCGAGTTCCAGTAATGCCCTTCCTAACCTGGCGCCGACAGCAGCGCCTACTGCTTTGCCCATTCTTGTAGAGCCGGTAGCCGATACAAGAGGGACCCTTATATCTTTCGCCATCCACTCGCCAACCTCTCTGCCACCGATAATAAGATTGCATACTCCTTCCGATACATTATTCTTACGAAAAACTTCCTGAATAATATGCTGGCAGGCGATCGCACATAAAGGAGTTTTCTCTGAAGGCTTCCATACACATACATCACCGCATACCCAGGCCAGCATGCTATTCCAGCTCCATACAGCGACAGGAAAATTGAAAGCAGATATGATACCGACAATACCTAATGGGTGATATTGTTCATACATGCGGTGACCGGGGCGTTCGCTATGCATCGTCAAGCCATGCAATTGCCTTGACAATCCCACAGCAAAATCACAGATATCTATCATTTCCTGCACTTCACCGTAACCTTCCTGCAGGCTTTTGCCCATCTCGTACGAAACTAATTTACCAAGAGGCTCCTTGTATTGCCGTAAAGCTTCGCCGATCTGTCTTATGACCTCGCCCCGTTTAGGAGCGGGTACCATCCGCCATTGATGAAAAGCCTCTTCTGCTTTTGTCATGACAGTTTCATAACTGTTCTTATCTGCTGCGATCACAGACCCTATCAGTTTGCCATCAACAGGAGAATAAGAGGGGATCGTTTTTCCTGTTGAGTTGATCCATTGCAAACCTGTACTTACTCCCTGGTTTTCTGCCAGGATATGTAATGTTTTCAAAAAGTCCATAGCAATCATTTTGAGCAGGCAAAGGTAAGCATCAGGAGCCAGCTTATGAATGAGGTATTATTTATACAATGAGAGTTTAATGCCGCCCATCAACCATTGCCCCGGCATCCGGGAGCCAAGTATATCCGTGTACTCTCGGTCGAGGATATTATCGGCCTGAACGAATGCGGCTATTCTTTGTTGCCAGAAGGAGGCTTCTAGTTTTACATTCAGTAAAAAATAGTCTGCACTTACTGTGGCAATGGCAGGATTGGCTGTTGCCTGTGGCTGTCTTTTTTTATACAAACCGTTCACGCCAACAGAGAGCCATTTGTACGAATAAATAATATTAAAATTCGCCAGCCACCTGGCATGGGAGGAAATGTAAAAAGAGGGAGTAGCGCTGCTGCTTTTACTTTCTAACCATACTACCCCAATAGTTGACCAGATGTTCTGCCGTTCATTGATCTTTTTGGACACTTGTATTTCGGTTTCTAAGCCGGTGGTGGTTACTTTCGAAATGTTTTTGGCCAAAGCATAAGTACCGGAAGGCGAAAGGTTATCTTTCCTGGGCATATCGGCATAGGGAGTGGTGACGTAATCAATCAGGTCTTTATGATAGCGCTGGAAAAAAGTGGAACTTATTTTTATATTGCCTGTAGCAAAATAATCGGCGCCTGCCTCATAACTGAAAGAACTCTCCGTTTCCAGGCCAGGGTTGCCGATGCGGCCGCTTGTAACCAATGCACGCCCATAATTATTGAACCGCTCTGTAAAATCTGCATCGCGGATGGTCTTGCCACCACTAGCCCGTAACTGCCATTTCGATTTCCGGTAAGAGAAGTTAGCTTGTGGTATCAACTGTGTTCCGCTTCTTTCATTCCACTCCAGTCTCAGGCCGGGGCTTACTGTAAAATATTCTCCTAATTTTTTATTCAGCACCGCAAACAAGGCTGCCTGACCGACAGTATGTTTCCCCCGATCGTTGGAACTGATCCGCTTATTGATAAACTGAATGCCAGATGTCAATACAGACGAATTATTGATCGTCCACTCATCCGTGATCAGTCCCTGCAGAAGATAGCTCTTGTTAAGATTGGCAGCAGAAGCGGAATTGAAGATGAATTTATCTTCCAGGAATTTGTACCCGATGTCTAGTTGCAACTTATTATTCTTTTGCAGGTTCGTCACCTGCAGCTGCGACCAGGAGGTTTTGACCTTTTCGGTAGAAGTATCAGAGGCAAAAGTGGTGTAGAAGTTTTGTGCGGCGAAATCTCTTTCATCCCATGAAGTACGCAAAGCCAGGTGCCATTGCGGCGTAATGAAATATCCAAAGGAGGCGGACGCTGTTTTGTTATGAAAATACCCTTTGATACCGCGTTGCTGTTGTCCGTCTGCATTGGTGGATAAAAAACCGGCATTCAATACTGACTTTTCTCCTGAAAGAACTCCGCCGGCATTTACATTAAGCAGGTTGTATTGGCCTGCTGTTCCCTGTGCGGTAAATGAAGCACTCTTTTTACCCTGTTTAGCAGCAAAGGCCTTTGTAATGACATGAATGACGCCGCCTACTGCTTCCGAGCCGTAGATAGCCGATGAAGCACCTTTGAGCACTTCCACTTTTTCAATTTCTGCGGGAGAGATAGGAATGTAAGAAGTAAAATGACCGGTGTTGGCATCGTTCACCCTTACACCATCAATGATCACTAACACCTGCTGAAATGTGCCGCCGCGCAATACAATATCGCTTTGCGAACCCGCAGGCCCTCTCATCTGCACTTCAATGCCGGGAAGATACCTCAGCAATTCATCAATAGAATGAACAGGGAGCTTGCTGAAACGTTCGCCGGGTATGACGAATAGATTTCTGCCTGTCCTGGAAACTTTTTCAGGAGCAATGGAAGCCGTCACGGTGACCGGATCTAACTCAGTTTCTTTTTCCTGTGTACGGCCGGTTTGTAAAAGCAACAAACCCGATATGGTAGCTGAAATAACTAACTTGTTCCTCATAGCAGCGAAATAGCGGCTGCAAAAATAGGGAAGTACAGGTAATCAGTTTATGCTTTGCAATAATGTGACAAATGCTTTACAGTTCAGTACTGCTCTGTATCATTGGGGAAACTCACCGATTTCACATCTTTGA
The DNA here is from genome assembly GCA_016787085.1 of Chitinophagaceae bacterium. Lineage (GTDB taxonomy): Bacteria > Bacteroidota > Bacteroidia > Chitinophagales > Chitinophagaceae > VBAT01. Next base: position 7,406 of record JAEUVJ010000042.1, read on the forward strand.
TGTATTGCTGGATAGCGCCGGTGATCTGCTCATTCAGGTTCAGATACTGGCGCAGGAACCTTGGTTTGAACTCTGTATTGATGCCGAGCATATCATGCATCACCAGCACCTGCCCGTCGCAATACTTGCCTGCACCGATACCGATAGTGGGAATCGTTAAACTTTTACTGACACCTTTGGCTAATGATGCCGGGATCTTTTCCAGTACAATGGCAAATGCGCCTGCTTCCTGTAAAAGCAATGCATCTTTTTTAAGTTTGTCTGCTTCCGCTTTTTCTGTGGCTCTCACCACGTAAGTGCCGAATTTATTAATGGATTGCGGCGTGAGGCCAAGATGTCCCATGACCGGGATACCGGCACTGACAATTTTCTTGACTGAATCAATCACTTCTTCACCGCCTTCCAACTTCACTGTATTGGCCCCGCTTTCTTTCATGATGCGGATGGCAGATGCCAGCGCTATCTCTGAATTGGACTGGTAATAACCAAAAGGGATGTCCGCCACCACCAGTGCTCTTTCTCTTGCCCTTACCACGCTTTGAGCATGATAGATCATCTGATCCAGTGTAATGGGCAGGGTAGTAGCATGACCTGCCATGACATTACTGGCACTGTCACCAACGAGAATTATATCAATACCGGCGGCATCAAATATTTTGGCAAACGAATAATCATAGGCGGTGATCATTGAGATCTTTTCACCGGCTTGCTTCATCTTTTGAATAGTGTTGGTCGTAACTTTCTTGACCTCCTTAGGAACTGTTGACATTAAAAAGTTTTTGAAGAATAAAAGTAGTTAAAATTACACTTCTACTTCCTTCAGCAATACCTCATGATACAATGTTTGTATCAGTCCATCTGCCAGGCCGATCTTAGGGACATAGATCTCTTCCGTATCTGTCCAGCGCATGACATTGATATAAATGAGCAGGGCCGGCACGATCACGTCGGCACGGTCTTCACGCAGTTTGTACATGCTCATACGCTGGGGGAGCGACATGCCGCTGAATTCCTTGTAATAATCCCGCAGCATATCCAGTGAAAGCGGTTTTCCCTCTTTTCTTTTTGATAGGGAGAATATTTTGTTGATGTTACCACCGGAGCCGATCGCCGTGACATGATGATAGCCTTTTGTCTTTGATTTGATAAACTCTTTCATCTCATCCCATGAGGCTTCTGTGACCTGGCCTTTTAACAGGCGGATAGTGCCGATATTGAATGATTCTTTGAAGACAAGTTTGCCATCGCTGAAAAAAGTGAGTTCGGTGCTGCCGCCGCCTACATCTATATAGAGATATGACTCCTCGGTCGTCATATTTTCGGCAACGTGGTTCTCATAAATAAAAGAAGCTTCTTCCTGCCCGCTGATGATCCTTATTTCAATACCCGTCTCTTCTTTTACTTTCTTTATGATCGCCTGGCCGTTGGCCGCATCCCGCATAGCGGAAGTGGCGCATACTTTCAGATGCCTGACATCATAGATATCGAGCAAAAGTTTATAGGACTTAATGGTCTTGATGATCTTTTCTACTTTGGTGGCAGATATTTCCCCTTTGTCAAATACATCAAATCCAAGACGGAGGGGCACACGGATCAGGGCGATCTTGATAAACTCAGGGTTGTTGCTTGTGCCGGGTATCACATCGCTGATCAATAACCTTGCTGCATTACTGCCGATGTCAATGGCTGCCAGTCTCACGGAGGGTCAGTGTTTTTTTATATAAATAATTATAGGTCTCTACCTGCGACCGTACCTTTTTCTTTGCTGCCTGCACATACTCATTGGTGAGTTCATTGTTCAACACCCTCGCCTTAACATTGTCCCGCAACTGAATATTGAGTATTTCTTTCAGTTCCTGCTTGATCTCTTCATTCCACACGGGACAAGTGGCTTCCACACGATGGTCCAGGTTTCTTTTCATCCAGTCGGCCGAAGATATATAAACTTTCTCGTTGCCCTTGTTGTGAAATACCCACACCCGTGCATGTTCCAGATATTCGTCCACAATACTGATCGCCTTGATCGGTTTCCTGAACTTTGTATTTTCTGATAACATGCAGAAGATGCCACGAATGATCAGTTTGATGGGTACACCTGCCCGGCCGGCTTCATATAGTTTTTGCACCATTTCTTCATCCGAAAGGGAATTCATTTTAAGGATTATGCCGCTGGGTTTGTTCTTCAGCGCCTGTTTTCTTTCATGGTCTATCAGTCTGAAAATTTCTTTACGGACGATATGGGGACTTGGTATGATCGCCTGGCAGTTCTTCAGGTGATGGCTGCCATTCTTCGGGTCTTCCAGGAAGTTGAAGATCCTGTTGATATCCGCCATGATCGCAGGGTTGGAAGTAAGCAGGCAATGATCCGCATATACTTTAGCCGTTCTTTCGTTCAGGTTGCCGGTGCTCACAAACCCATAATTGACATGTTTATCTTTTATTTTCTTCCTGATTACACAGACCTTTGAATGGACCTTCATATTAGCGATCTCCACCAGCACTTTCACCCCTTCTTCCTCCAGCCTTACTTTCCATTCCAGGTTGGCTTCTTCTTCAAAACGGGCTCTTAACTCCAGCATTACGGTTACGTGTTTCCCATTCCTGGCTGCGTTGATCAGTGTATTGATGATCCTTGATTGCTGTGCGAGCCGGTAACAGGTTATTTTGATAGATATCACATCGGGATCAAAAGCCGATTCCCGCAACAGATCAATAATAGGGGCAAAAGAATGATAAGGGAGGTGAAGCATGATATCCCTTTTCATTATCACCTCGGATACACGGCTAACTTCGAGCAAGGGGTGATAGAATGGTTTTTTCCGCCTGCTTTTTTCTTTGAAGACCTGGTCGGGAAAATCCATGAAGTGACGGAAATTGTGGATGCGCCCACCGGGTATCAGATTGTCTCTTTTGCTTAGATTAAGACGCCTGATAAGATACTCCAGCAGACCGGGGTCCATTTCACGGTCATATACAAAACGAACGGGCTTTCCTTTACGCCGGTTGCGTAATCCCTTTTCAATACGCAGGATGATGTTAGTGGAAATGTCGTTATCTATATCTATCTCGGCATCCCTTGTCACTTTGAAGATATGTGATTGGTATTGATCATATCCGAAAAAAGAAAAGATATCCGGCAGATTGAACCGTATCACATCTTCCAGCAGTATGATCTGGTGCTCCTCAGCAGGAGAAGGCAGCAGTATGAACCGTCCCAGTACACGGCTCGGCACTTCTATCAAAGCATACTTCCTGTTCAGCGGGCTTTCCTTTTTCCACATCACTACGGCGAGGTAGATGGACTTATCACGCAGGTTAGGAAATACCGGGATGTTCTCAATCATCAGCGGGATGATATTCGGACTTACCTCTTCATCAAAATGATTGCGTACAAATTCCTGTTGCTGCGGATTCAGGTCCTTTTCGGTTTTTAAAAAGATACTCTGCTGGTTCAGTTCGAGCAGCACCTCATCCCATATCCGGGCAAATTCACTTTGCTGGCTGAGTACGATCATCTGTATCTCATCGAGTATCTGCTGGGGATTCTCTTCGAGATGCATGTTGGCTTTGCTGCCAAACTGGATCATGCGTTTGAGCGTAGCTACCCGCACCCGGAAGAATTCGTCGAGATTATTGGAGAAGATGCCAAGAAAACGGATACGTTCTTTCAGCGGAACGGCAGGATCGGCCGCTTCCTGTAATACCCTTGCATTAAATGAAAGCCAGCTTACATCCCTGGCGATTGTTTTTCTTTTTCCTTGTGTCATAGTCGTTCGTCAGCCCTTCCGATAAAATTAAGCAACAACGGAATGATAGCCTGTTAAGTTTTGATAAACTGTTCAATTACTCCGGATGCGGCGGATAAGCTCTGTGGTAGAAAAGCCCTCTACGATCGGGTTGATCACCACACGGCCACCATTGGCCGTGACTTCTTTGGCGCCAACGATCTGCTCAAACGTATAATCGCCGCCTTTTACCAATACATCCGGCAGCAGCAGGTTGATCAGTTGAAGCGGGGTGTCTTCTTCAAATAGTACTACGGCGTCTACGATGACCAGGGATGCCAATACCAGGGCTCTTGAGTCCTGATCGTTCACGGGCCTGGTCTCTCCTTTTAATCTTCTGACGGATGCATCTGCATTCAGCCCGACCACTAAAAGATCAGCTTCTTTGGCTGCCTGTGAAAGCGAAAAAATATGTCCTGCATGCAGGATGTCGAAAACGCCATTGGTAAAGGCAATTTTTTTACCCGTTACTCTCCATTGGGTGACCCGGTGGAGTGCTTCAGGGAAGGAAAGAATTTTTTCCGGGATAGCATCTGCCTGTTTCATGGTGTTGTTTTTATAATGGCGATTGCTGCATTTTCTTTTTATTGTACCAGGGTAAGGCAATAAAACTAAACAGACCTCCAATGACGATCACGGCGGTATTGGCCAGCCACAATAACCAGCCAAAAGCAAGGGCGATACCTTTGGGCAAACCATAGATCATCATACATTTCTCGATCAATACGGCGTAGCCGCCGATACCACCGGGCGTAATGATCATTCCTACACTGCCTGCCGATAATACGGTAAAAGCTTCCTTGAGTCCGTAATGATCAGTTTCTTTCAATGCCTGAAAGCCAAGATACCCACCTGAAAGATACAGTGACCATATCAGCAACGTGTAAAACAAAAATGCCTTTCTCTTTTTCAGGTGGCGGATAGCGCTGATACCCTCCCATATTCTGGCTATTACCTTTTTGATGGCAGTAAAAAGATCGGTAAAGTTTTTCTTTTTGATGATCATCCACCCTGCAATGATCAGCACAACGATCCCGAATGTGATCAGCAGGATGAGGTTGCCGGATATTTTTTGGGCTTCCTGCTGGCCGGATGAGTTAAATACTTCATTGACCAGTTGCGTATATAACCCCGGTTGGATCGCTAAGGTTATCCCGAACACTCCCAGCAGGCAAATAGCATCTATTAATCTTTCAAGAATGATAGTGCCAACGAGTTTATCTGCCGGCACTTTTTCATAGCGGGCCAGCACGGTGCATTTCAATACTTCACCTAACCTGGGTACCGCCTGGTTAGCAAGGTAGCCGATCATGACAGCAAAAAAAGTATTGGTCTTTGATGGTATATATCCCAGAGGGGCCATCAGCAGCCGCCAGCGCAGGGCACGTACATAATGGCTGAAGAGCAGGATCGCAAAAACGGGAATGACGAGAATGTACCTGAGCCCATGCATCGCTTCCCTGATCTGCGACCTTTCGGCCTTGCCCAGGTCCCTGATGGACCACCACACCAGAAAGATCCCCAGCGAAAAGAAGAATATGTATTGTAATATGTTGACGAGCCGTTTGTTCATCATACCGAAAGTACAGTGCTGAACTTATATCTCAAAGCCGGAAATGATAAGAGATGGTTACATCTTGTTTCCTTCTTTCGGAAAAATGATGCGTGGCTTGAACTGTTTGGCTTCTTCGAACTCCATGTGGGCATATGAAATAATGATCACAATATCACCGACGGCTGCCTTGCGGGCAGCAGGCCCATTGAGGCAGCAGGTACCCGAACCACGCTTGCCTTTTATCACATAAGTTTCTAATCTTTCGCCATTATTGATATTGACTACCTGCACTTTTTCATTTTCGATCAGGTTGGCGGCATCCATCAGGTCTTCATCAATAGTAATGCTGCCGACATAATTCAGGTTGGCTTCTGTAATGGTAATGCGGTGGATCTTCGATTTTAGAACGTCTATCTGCATAAGTGGTAAAGATAAGAAGAGGGCCGAAGCAGGAATGTCAGTCGTTAAGCAACAAGTTATCTATCAGACGTACCTCATTCAGAAACGCGGCAGCTACTGTTACTAATTTCTGACGACCATCCCATTCATTTGACAACTGAAGGGTAGCCGCATCAGCTATTTCGATATAATCGGGCTTGAAGCCCTGGTCAACCAGCATTTGCAGTGCTTTTACTTTTACAGGCTGAAGATCGCCTTTCTGCAAATTACTTTTAATATATGTCAATGCCCGGTAGATAGCAGGGGCCTTTTCCCGTTCTTCTTTATCCAATCGCATATTCCGGCTGCTCATGGCAAGCCCGTCGGGTTCGCGGAGGGTAGGGCAGATGTTTACTTTCATTGTGTTTTTCCAGCCCATCAGTTCTGTCAGTTTAGTGATCACCATGCATTGCTGGTAATCTTTCTGACCGAGGTATAAATTGCCGGGTTGTACTTTTTCCAATAACCTTTTGACCACCTTGCAAACCCCCTGGAAATGTCCCGGCCGGTATTTGCCTTCCAAAATAGTTTCAAGATAGCCGAGATCATACTGCTCATTGGCAGTAGCCCATTCAGGGTATATTTCAGATACAGACGGCAAAAAAAGAACATCACAGTCTGCCTGTTCCAATAGCTGAATATCTTTTTCTAAAGTGATGGGGTACTTTTCAAAATCTGCCGGGTCGTTGAACTGGGTGGGATTGACAAAAATGCTGGAAACGGTTATTGAATTATGCTTCTTGCTGGCTTCAATAAGAGAGAGATGCCCGTCATGCAAAGCCCCCATGGTAGGGACGAAACCGATGATTTTTCCCTTTTTGCGCTGTTTCCCCAGCCATTTTTGCAAGGCTGCCGACTTCTTGAATAATACCATTAAAAAGGCTGGTTTAATGCTTGAATGATTGCAAACTTACCTAATCACGTATTAATCAGGATAAAAATAGTACCTTCGCACCCACTTTTTAAAAAGGAATAAAAGGGAGCACATGTCTGCTAAGAAAAGAATCTTGTTTATCGCCAACGAAATGTCGCCCTACCTGGAGCTGACTGAGTTTTCAGAGATCGTGAACAAACTGGCCATCAAGGCAAATGACAACGGGTTTGAGGTCCGCTGTATCATGCCCCGGTTCGGCACTATCAATGAGCGCCGTCATCGTTTGCACGAAGTAGTACGCTTGTCGGGTATCAATGTGTCGGTGGACAATGACGATATGCCCCTTCAGATCAAAGTGGCCTCTCTGCCCAGTGCCAGGCTACAGGTCTATTTCCTGGAAAACGAAGACCTTTTCAAAAGGAAATTCATTTTTCATGATGAGCAGGAGAAATGGTTTGATGATAACGGGCTGCGGGCGATCTTCTTTTGCAAAGGCGCTTTGGAAACCGTCAAAAAATTCGGATGGCCTCCTGATATCATTCATTGCAGTGGCTGGATGACTGGTCTTGTACCAGCATACCTGAAAACGGTGTATAAGAAAGAGCCTGTATTCTCTCACAGCAAAATTGTTTACACTATCGGCCAGAATACGTTCAAAGAAAAATTAGGCAGTGATTTTGTCAGCAAAGCGCTGATCCATCAGTCGCTGAAAGATAAAGACCTTGAAGTGTATAAAGAAGCCAATAATACAGCCATGTTCCGTGGTGGCGCCACATTCGCCGATGCGATTACTTTCGGGGCAGAAAAGATCGAAAAGAAGCTGACAGAGGAATTCTCTAAAGTAAGGGGGAAGAAGACCTTGCCGTTTAACCCTGAGTCTGATTTAACAGACTATTTACAACTGTATAACGATCTTGCGTCTAAGTAAATTTCTAACCCTGCTTTAAATTTTATCTGTGAAGAGAAGACAACTGGCTTTTACGATTGGGGCATTAGTTACCGGTCTTGTCATTATCCTTAATTCCTGCAAAAAGATAAACGAATCCACCGAGTTAGGCGGCGATCTGATACCGCCGATAGATAATATCAACACATTCGATACAACACTGTCTGTAGAGGCTTATAATGATCTTTTTACCTTAGGCGGCACCGATCCTTTAAAGGAAGATTCTTTGCGAAGCAATTATGCTGATGAGCAATTCCTGGGGCGTATTGACAATGATATTTTTTTCGGGAAGACCGAAGCAGAAATGTATTTTGAACTGAAACCGGAGTTCTATCCCTTCACCTTCCGCAACAGGCCTGATAGCATTTATTTCGATTCTGTTGTACTGGTGCTCGATTACGTGGAAACGTATGGTGACAGTATGGCTGCTCAAACATTATCGGTATCAGAGATCACCAGCAATTTCAGGGTTGATACTTCTTATATCATCAGAAAAAACAGTGATATAACTACCGGGGCTTCGTTAGCTGCACCCGCGACAATTATTCCGGCGGGCCTCGATGATTCTGTTAAGGTGTTCCTGGATACCACAAAAAGTCAGCTGCGCATACGATTGGATGATGCCTTTGGACAAAAACTGCTTAATACATTTGATACTTCTTCAGCTAACGGGAAACTAAATGCCTATTCAACTGACTCTGCATTCAAATCATATTTCAAGGGATTTGCAATAAAGTCAACTGTGGCGGGCAATGCCCTTATGGGTTTTAACCTGCAGGGAGAAAATACAAAACTTGCCATTTATTACAGGCATCGTCATGGCAAGCCCGACTTAGATCTGGATACTACGGTAGATTATTTTAGGTTCAGGGCCTCTTCTTCCTTTGGATTAACTGGCTCCGCAGCGCACAATTATATAAAAAGAGATTATGCAGGCTATCCTATAGCCGCTGCGCAGGGAGGCACTTCTCCTGATCCGGTTATCTATCTGCAGAATACGCCCGGTTCTTTTGCTACGGTAAAGATCCCCGGATTGGCAGCATTGAATAACCGAATCATTCACCGGGCCGAGCTGATCGCCGAACAGGTGTATGATCCCAGTGATGCCACATTCACACCGCCCAATTACCTGTTCCTTGACGCCTATGTGCCTGCTATTTCCAAATACATGACCATTCCTTTTGACCTGGCCTATGATGGTTCGGGTGACCTGAATCTTGGAAGCTTCGGCATAGCTCCGGTCAATAAACTGGATGGTTCAGCTAACGTAGTAAAGAGCTGGCGGTTCAATATTTCCCGCTGGGTGCAGCATATAGTGAATGATACCGAACCGACTGTATATGACCTCAGGCTATATGCTCCGTTTATAGTGAGTGACCAGTACCGGCCACCCGTTATAGGTTCTACCCCATCGGCTACCCAGTTCGGCATCAATCCTACTATAGCCAAAGGAAGGGTCAGGATAGCCGGTAACCTTGGGCCCGCTGATACTAATCCTCAAAAGATGCGCCTGCGTATCGTTTATTCCAAACTTTAGTGTATAAGGTTTTTATAAAATAACTGGATCGGGTGCTATATTTGCACCCGATTAAAATGACATACTAACCCATCAATTAAAAATCCCCAGTTTAATTATGCCTTACCTTTTTACTTCTGAAAGTGTTTCTGAAGGCCACCCGGATAAAGTAGCCGACCAGATCTCTGATGCCCTGATTGATAACTTCCTTGCTTTTGACTCCCAGTCAAAAGTAGCCTGCGAAACACTGGTAACAACCGGCCAGGTGGTATTGGCGGGTGAGGTGAAATCGAAAGCCTATCTTGATGTACAGGAAATAGCCCGCGGCGTGATACGCAAGATCGGCTATACCAAAAGTGAATACATGTTTGAAGCCAGTTCATGTGGTGTGCTGTCTGCAATCCATGAACAATCAGCTGATATCAACCAGGGCGTTGACCGCAAGAAAAAAGAAGAGCAGGGTGCCGGCGACCAGGGAATGATGTTTGGCTATGCTACCAACGAAACAGAGCATTATATGCCACTCGCTCTTGACCTGGCACATAATCTCCTGATCGAACTGGCAGTTATCCGTCGCGAGAAGAACTCAAAAATGCCTTACCTGCGCCCGGACGCCAAGAGCCAGGTGACATTGGAATATGATGACAATAACAGGCCTGTCCGCATAGATGCCATCGTGATCTCTACCCAGCATGATGACTTTGATGGGGAAGCTAAAATGCTGGCCAAGATCAAGAGTGATGTGATCAACATCCTGATCCCAAGGGTTAAAACCAAATATAAAAAGTACGCAAAGCTGTTCAACGATAATATCAAATACCACATCAATCCAACCGGAAAATTTGTGATTGGTGGACCACATGGTGATACAGGTTTGACCGGTCGTAAGATCATCGTTGATACATATGGTGGTAAAGGGGCGCATGGTGGTGGTGCTTTCAGCGGAAAAGATCCTTCAAAAGTGGACCGCAGCGCTGCGTATGCAACAAGGCATATTGCTAAGAACTTAGTAGCGGCAGGTCTTTGCAGCGAAGTACTGGTGCAGGTTTCTTATGCTATCGGTGTAGCTAAACCTACGAGCATTAACGTTAACACGTACGGAACGGCTAAAGTGAACCTGACCGACGGACAGATCAGCAAGATAGTGGAGACCGTATTCGATATGCGTCCTTACTTTATTGAGCAACGCCTGAAACTGCGTAACCCCATTTACAGCGAAACAGCGGCTTATGGACACATGGGCCGTAAGCCCGAGATCGTAGAGAAATCATTCGTTTCTCCTGATGGTAAAGTGGCCAAAAAGAAAGTGGAATTGTTTACCTGGGAAAAGCTGGATTATGCAGGGAAAGTGAAAAAAGCTTTTGGGTTAAAATAAAGTGCAGTAAGGCGCAAGGTACAAGGCACAAGAAACATGCTTCTTGTGCCTTGTCTTTTTAGTAATCATTTGTGCTGCGGCTTGTACCGTGTGCCTTGCTCCTTGAATCTTGTTTAATACATTTGACAGGTGAAAAATTTCAGACAGCAGCATCGCCCCAAAAAGAGTTCAATGGTCATTGGCCGTAACGCTGTAATAGAAGCGATACGGTCTGGCCGGCAGCTTGACAGGATATACCTGGATACAAAAGCACTTGGGCAGGATATTAATGAGATCAAAGGATTGGCTACTCAGCATCATATCCCTGTCAATTATGTACCGGTGGCCAAACTGGATGGATTTAATATCAGTGATCACGAAGGATGTGTGGCATTGATCGCCAAAGTGCAATATCACGACCTGCAGGAGATCATTTCTTTTACTGTTGAAAAGGGCGAGACTCCTTTATTCCTGATCCTCGACGGCATAACAGATATCAGGAACATTGGTGGTATTGCACGAACATCCTTTTGCTGTGGCGTTCATGCGATCATTATACCGGATAAAGGGGTAGGGGCACTTAACGAAGATGCGATACTCACTTCTGCCGGCGCCCTGGAAAAGATACCGGTTTGCCGGGTGAACAGTTTAATGAAAGCGGTAGATGAACTGCATATGAACGGGATAAAAGTCTTTGCCAGTGAAATGAAGGCGGCTAAAAATCTTTATGATTGTGATTTCAAAGAGCCCTGTGCTATTGTGATGGGCAGCGAAGAAAAAGGTATTTATCCTGCTTTATTAAAAATATGCGATGAAAAGATCAAAATCCCCATGAAAGGGGATTTTGAAAGCCTGAATGTGTCGGTAGCGACGGGGATGATATTGTATGAAGTGATGAAGCAGCGGAGTTGAACCTATCTGAATCGTATTCTGTAAGCCAGTGAAGCTTTCAAAAGCAAACCGGCCTTCATTTTGGCATCAAAGAAGTATTTCGGTTCTTCATCTTCTATCCCGATCCTGAATTTTCTTGCGACGGAATGCCCTGCTTCTATATTCAGCAGGATGTTTTTAGAAACATAAATGTCAGCAAATACTGCCAGCTGATTGTCCTGTACACGCAGGTATTTCGGAATGAGATTGAAATTGATATAACCAGCCTGGTACGTATTTGTAATGGACCGGAAAGAAGCGCCATAGTAAAGCCATTTATTTACCCGATGTTCATACACAAGGTGACCTGGTAATACTCCAAAAAGATTACTTTTTTCACTCAGCTTCCAGTCTATCCCCAGCAATGGCATAAAGAAGGCTCCCGAAAACTCTGCGTTATAATACAGTCCAAACTTATACTTAATGGCACTATTTTTTTTATAAGTTGCCAGAAAAGCAGCGCCCCATTGAAAACTTTTTCGGAATACATTTGATTCATATCCATTCCACCTGGGAATCGCAGTAATTCCCATGCTCCATTGATCAGAGGCAGGTATTATCAATGTAATGGGTAATGCCAGTGATTGCAGTGAGCCGGGAATGTCATTCAATCCATCACCGGAAATATCCCATCTTTCGAAAAAAGGGCTTAATACGATCATACTGCTGTCCTTTTTGAATATTACCGGAAAGTTCAGACTGGCATTAACATATTTGAATTCATTGGAGCTATTGCTTGCTGAGAGTCCCGCATCAGAAGCAAACTGATAACGGATATTCACCAGGTCAAGATAGGGCTGACACGCTGCTGGTTTATAATAAAGCAGGAGTAGAATGACACAGGTGTATTTTGTGACATCTTTCATTTTTCAGGTTTTGGTAGCTGATCTTTTTTCAACCTAAAACTATTTTGGATTACAGTTAACTCCTAATTGGCAAATAGCCCGGCTTATTTGACAAATCTGAACAAATACTACTTACCGGGTATGTTTTGCCAACTGGTATATTGGTTTTTGCAAAAAATGCGGTATTTTTTATTTGTGTAATCGGTTTTCGCCAAAATTGCCAGGCCGGTTTGCGATTATCACCAAAACAAACTGACATGACATCCACCGGTGTTCAACAGGTATTCTTTAACCATATAAAGAGTATTCTGCCCCATCATTTGTCCATAGTAGATGAAGTAGCCAACCTGCTCAACATAAGTAATGATAGTGCCTACAGGCGCATGAGGGGAGATAAGCCTCTTACATTTGAGGAGGTACAAAAATTATGTGTTCATTTCAATATATCTCTTGACAGCATTTTTCATCTTGATACTGACAATTATATTTTTTCCGGGAAACTGGTAAGTCCTTCCACCTTCCATTTTGAATTGTACCTGAAGAAAATGCTGGCAGACCTGGAAATGGTAAAGTCATTTGAAAAGGCGGAATTTTACTTTGTAAACAAGGATATCCCGTTATTTCATCATTTTCAGATACCAGAACTGGCAGCTTTCAAGTTCTTCTTTTTTATGAAGACCATTCTGAGTTACCCTGACCTTGCTTTTGAAAAATTTTCGGTTGATAAGGTACCTGAGTCATTAAAAACGATCGGCAAAAAGGTGGCAGATACTTATTGCCAGGTATCTTCCACCGAAATATGGAACGTCCATGGTATTGAAACCACTCTTCAGCAGATAGATTATTACAGGGATAGCAGGGCGTTTGAGAAGAAGGAGGATATCCTTTACATCTATGATTGCATGCACCAGATACTAACGCATGTAGAGAAACAGGCGACTGCGGGGAAGAAGTATCCCTTGTTCCTGAATGAAAGCTGGGGCGGTGCTTCCTATAGGCTTTACAATAACGAGGTTTTTATCGGTGACAATACCATTCTCGTTGATGCTCCTGTTTTCAGAATAACTTTCATTAATCATAGCGTCATTAACTACATGAGCACACGAAATACCGAATTCTGTGATCACATCTTTCAGTCTATTCAGAATACTATGCAGCGATCACTGCAGATCAGCTCTACCGGAGAAAAGGAAAGGGCACGGTTTTTCAATGAAATGCGGGAGAATATAGACCGTCGCAAAAAGATCACCCTGAATATGAATTACTGATTTTGCCCGGCTGGCTTACATTTGCACCGGAGAAATTTCAATGGTCAACAAATCTATCAGGCAGATCGAGTGTCCCCGCGATGCTATGCAGGGATGGAAATCTTTTATACCTACAGAAACGAAGATCGAATATATCAATTCATTGCTGAAGGTCGGTTTTGATACCCTTGACTTCGGAAGCTTTGTTTCGCCAAAAGCCATACCGCAGATGGCAGATACAAATGAAGTGATTGCGGGATTACAGGTACCGGATAATTCAACGAAGCTATTGGCAATCGTGGCTAATTACAGAGGAGCTGAATCTGCTGTTGTCTATGATGAAATCACTTATCTCGGATTCCCATTCTCTGTTTCTGAAACCTTTCAGCAGCGTAACACCAATTCATCCATTGAGCAATCCTTAAGCCGGGTGGAAGAGATACAAAATCTTTGTGTAAAGAAGGGAAAACAATTAGTGATCTATATATCTATGGGATTTGGCAACCCCTATGGCGATCCTTATGATGAGGAGATCGTCTTTGAGTGGGTGAACAGGATAGTAGGAATGGATATTAGCATCATTTCACTGGCTGATACGGTAGGAGTGGCCACCCCGGAGCAGGTCTTTGATATGACAAGCTATTTGATCGAGTCTTTACCAGGTGTTGACGTCGGCGTTCATCTTCATTCTACGCCTGACAACTGGAGGGAAAAACTGGAGGCCGCTGTTAAAGCCGGCTGTACCCGCTTTGACGGTGCGCTGAAAGGGATCGGTGGCTGCCCGATGGCGGATGATGAACTGGTGGGGAACATGAATACGGAAACGATCATTGAATATTTTGAATCAAAAGGCATATTGACCGGCTTGAACAAAGAAGCACTGGCGGAAAGCCTGGCCATAGCCGGAAAAATCTTTACCTGATGAGATACATGGCTGACATTGATATCCGAAAGTTGCCAGAACCTATCAGTTACCGTGATAAAATACTGCTGATCGGGTCCTGTTTTACCGAGCATATCGGCAATGCACTGGAGGCATCCGGGTTTTCTGTTTTACAAAACCCTCATGGCATTTTGTTTGACCCTGCCAGTGTCTGTAAAAGCCTTGTTTCCTATATAGAGAACAGGCAATATAATGAAGCAGACCTTTTTCAGTTGAACGAGGTTTGGACCAGCTGGGACCATCATTCCCGTTTCTCTCACATTGATGCAACAGAAGCCTTGAAAATGGTCAATGCATCACAAAATAAGGCACATCATTTTCTAAAAGATGCGACCTGGATCATTGTGACACTTGGATCGTCGTTTTCGTATAGATTAACAAATTTCGCTACCAGCCTTTCTCCGGGAGAGGGGAGCGGCGTAGCCAATTGTCACCGGGCCCCGGCAAAGTGGTTCAATAAACACCTGATGGAGATTGACGAGATCGTTTCGCTGTTGGATAATTGTTATCACCGGCTTCTACAGTTCAACCCGAAGCTGAATATCATTTTTACAGTAAGCCCCGTACGTCATCTGCGGGACGGGGTAGTGGAGAACAACCGGAGTAAAGCGAGACTGATAGAAGCGGTTCACCACATGGTGAATAAGTTTGACCGGCTTTATTACTTTCCTGCGTATGAACTGGTGATAGATGTCTTGCGGGACTATCGTTTTTATGATATTGACCTGGCACATCCGAATTACATGGCTACAGAGTTCGTACTGGAGAAATTTTCTGCATCCTGTATTGATGAACCATCTCAATCGCTGATGCAGGAGCTGAAAAAGATAACAATAGCTAAGAACCATAAAGCTTTTCAGCCGGCCACCCAAGCCCATAAGCAGTTTTTGTTAGACCACCTGGAGAAAGTAAAAGCCCTGCAGGCGAAATATCCTTTTCTTGATCTCAGCAAAGAGCTGAATTATTTTTCACAATGGTGAATAGTCTTTTGTGGTTAATATTCCGCATCCTACTTTCGTGGCCAAAACGGATACAGCGATGAAAGAAGAACTTGGGAAGAAGTTCAGAGAACATTTTGGTAAAGAACCGGAATTTAGCTTTTTCTGTCCCGGTCGTGTCAACCTGATCGGTGAGCATATTGATTACAATGGCGGGAAAGTGATGCCCTGCGCTATTTCGCTGGGTACATACCTTGTAATTTCAAGAAATACGGATAAAGTGTTTCGTTTCCGTTGCCTTAACTTTCCTGAAACAGCCAATATTCACCTGCAATCTTCTTATTCAAAGACTGGGAAGGAATGGTTCAACTATCCGCTGGGTGTGATCAATGAGTTCCTGAAAGAGGGTTATACGCTTTCCGGTCTGGATGTGTTGTATTATGGCAACCTGCCGATCGGTGCCGGTCTTTCCTCTTCTGCTTCCATCGAAGTGCTGACCGCATATGCATTGAAGACCATTTTCGGTATAGACATCAGCAATAAGGATATTGCACTTCTTGGCAAACGGGTGGAAAATGAATTTATCGGTGTGAACAGCGGTATCATGGATCAGTTTGCGGTGGCTATGGGGAAAGAACACAAAGCTATCCTGCTTAACTGCGACACGCTTGAGTATGAATATCTCCCGTTTGAAACCGGTGATTATATCCTGGTGATCATCAACAGTAACAAACAAAGAGCGTTGGCTGATTCAAAGTACAATGAGCGGTTTGCGGAATGTGGCAAAGCACTGAAACTATTGAAAAAAGGAGTACATGCTGAGAACCTTTGCGCTATTGATACAAATATGTTTGAGAACAACAGATCGCTGATCAATGATCCGGTACTCGAAAAGCGGGCCCTGCATGTTGTAAGTGAGAATGAAAGGGTGAAAGAATCGCAGAAGGCCTTGTCTGCAGGTCAGGTGAAGCGGTTTGGCGAACTGATGTATGCTTCGCATCAGTCATTACAGGATCTATATGAAGTATCGGGAAAGGAGTTGGATACGATCGTTGAGTTTTCCAAAATGTATGATGGTTGTATCGGCGCCCGGATGACAGGGGCAGGCTTTGGGGGTTGCGCCATTGCACTGGTGAAGAAAGACCAATTTGATGATTTTGCCGGCAAGCTTACAACATACTATACGCAGAAAATTGGTTATGCTCCGGGAGTATTTGCGTCGGCAATAGGAGATGGAGTGAGGGAACTGAACTAAAGTCAAAATGCAAAAGTAAAAAGCGGGGTGTTCGCTTTTTTTGGCTTACTAGTGAATCCTGTCACCCCTGACAGTTAATTCTTTCATCACATTGGCTTCATAGGTAAGCCACTCTTTCCAGCGCTTTCTTACTTTTTCTTTTTCAAGATAAGTTTCTGCCAGTTCAATGAACAACGTGTAGTGTCCTGCTTCGCTTTCCATGAAGCGGCGATAGAAATTACAGAGATATTCATCCTCCAACCCTTCGCTCAGTCTTTTAAAACGTTCACAACTTCGGGCTTCGATCAATGCCATCGTCAGTAAGTGGTCGAGGAATCGATCTTCCCAATGCCCACCCTTTGCCTGGAAGCTGAGCAGCTTGTTGACATACTCGTCTTTTCGTTGCTTTCCCAAACTGAGCCCCCTTTTATGTAATTCAGCCAGTACCAGCCGGAAATGGCCCCATTCTTCTGTAACGATCGGCGATAATTCCGATACCAGTTTCTCTTTGTCACTGTATTTCTGGATCAGGGAGATACAGGAAGTAGCCGCTTTTTGCTCACAATAGGCGTGGTCGGTCAGTATTTCCTCAAGTGACCTGCCAGCGAGGTTTACCCAACGGGGGTCGGTTGGTAGACGGAGGCCGAGAATATTTTTGGTGTCCTGTGAGAGTTCCATAGCTGCAAATGTAAGAGGCTCAGGCTGCTTTGACCTCTCTGCAACTAAAAAATAGGGGCTTCCGGCTTTTGCCGTTCGATTTCATTGCCTTACCTTTGCCGCCACAAAATAATTATTGGATACTTAATAGGATGCCCCGGTGGGAATGCTTCCGGGAAATTAAAAAAAACAAAGATGCCTTTAACAAAAGAAAAAACAGCAGCCATTTTTAAGGAATTCGGTGGTAATGCTACTAACACCGGCTCCATTGAAGGGCAGATCGCCCAGCTTACTGAGCGCATTGCGCAGATCAGTAATCACCTTCAGCAAAACAAAAAAGATTTCTCTACTCACCGTGGCCTGATGCAGTTGGTTGGTAAACGTAAACGTTTACTGAACTATATGCAAAAGCATAACCTGACCGGTTATCGCCAGTTGATCGAGAAACTCGGATTAAGAAAGTAAAGACATTCCCTATCCGCCGGACGGCGGAGAATTTGGGAAAGTCTTTTATTCTGAAGTTCTCTCGAACTCCCGAAATGAACTTTATATAAATGGTTATTCCCAATGTCTGAACAGGTGTTGGGAATAGTCGTTTTAGCAGCAGTACTTACACAGGTCTGTTTCTGAGTTTCACGACAGAGTTCGTTTTTAAACCAGGAAGCAGCCATACCGGCAGAAGTGCTGCGTCATGTGAAAAATTAAAATCTTCAATTCGTTTGAGCTTATACAAACCTCAAACAGTAAACTTCAAAAACTATGTTACAGCAAAAGATTCGTAAAACATTTGATATAGGTGATGGACGCCAGGTCACGATAGAGACAGGCCGTCTCGCACGCCAGGCTGATGGTTCCGTTACGGTTTCCATGGGCAATTGCATGATACTCGCAACAGTCGTTGCAAACAAAGACCCCAGAGAAGGGCAGGATTTTTTCCCGCTTTCCGTTGACTACCAGGAAAAATTTGCTTCAGCAGGCCGTATTCCGGGATCTTTCTTTAAACGAGAGTCCAAGTTGAATGACTATGAGGTATTGACCAGCCGGTTGGTTGACAGGGCTCTTCGGCCGTTATTCCCTGAGGATTATTTATGTGATGTGCAGGTACTCATCACGCTTATTTCCAGCGATCCGGAAGTAATGCCGGACTCTATGGCGTGTCTGGCTGCGTCGGCAGCCTTAGCCGTTTCCGATATTCCTATCAAAGAGATTATATCAGAAGTACGTGTAGCGAAGATTGACGGGCAGTTCAAAGTAAACCCGGGCCGTTCTGAATTGGAAAAGGCCGAAATGGATTTCATCATTGCGGCTACAGAAAAGAACCTGATGATGGTAGAAGGTGAGGCGGCTGAATGCAGTGAAGCTGACCTGGTAAAAGCATTACAGATCGCTCATGATGCTATTCGCATACAGGTAAAGGCCCAGGAGGAATTGAGGGATATGGCAGGTGTGAAAGGGAAAAGAGACTACAAGAAACCGCAACAAGATGAAACATTGCAGGGCAAAGTGTATGCTTTTGCGAAACAAAAAGTATATGATGTAGCCAAAGGTGGATTAAGCAAGCATGACAGGAGCGATAAATTCAGTGCCATTAAAGATGAGTTGATCGAATTTCTGAAAAAAGACCTGAATCTTCCGGAGGGAGAAAGCCTGCCTGATCTCACTAAAAAGCTGGCGGGAAAATATTATGGCGACCTGCAGTATGATGTGGTACGTGATATGATCCTTGATGAAAAGGTTCGCCTTGATGGACGAGACCTTGAAACAGTGCGTCCGTTAGATATGGAAGTAGATGTTCTTCCTTCACCCCATGGGGCTTCGTTGTTTACAAGAGGGGAAACGCAATCGCTTACCACAGTTACTTTAGGAACTCCTTTGGATGAGTTGCTGGTGGAAAGCGCTGCTAAATCTGATTACACGAAATTCATTCTGCATTACAATTTTCCTCCTTTTTCAACCGGGGAGGTCAAAATGATGAGAGGGCCTGGTCGTCGTGAAGTTGGCCACGGCAACCTGGCGATGCGTTCGTTGAAACAAATGATGCCCAAAGGGGATTTTGCTTACACAGTGAGGCTGGTAAGCGATATCCTTGAGTCAAACGGCTCTTCTTCTATGGCGACCGTTTGTGCCGGTTCGCTGGCACTGATGGATGCAGGCGTACCCTTGCCTAAACACGTATCGGGTGTAGCCATGGGGCTGATCAACAAGGATGGTAAATATTCTATACTTACGGATATACTGGGTGATGAAGATCATCTCGGTGATATGGACTTCAAAGTAACAGGTACACGGGATGGTATTTGCGGTGTGCAGATGGATATCAAAGTAGATGGATTGAGCATGGAAGTAATGGCACAGGCACTGGACCAGGCACGCCGCGGCCGTTTGCACATTCTTGATGCGATGTATAGCTGTATTCCGGAAGCAAGATCAGAAGTGAAACCTCATGCTCCACGCATGGTCAAGATGTTCATTGAGCGTGAGTTCATTGGTGCGGTGATAGGGCCCGGTGGTAAAGTGATCCAGGAAATGCAGCGTGAGACAGGAACGACTATCAATATCGAGGAAGTGAACAATATGGGTGAGGTGAGTGTGTTTGGCGCCAACAAAGAAGGCGTTCAAAGAGCAGAAGCATGGATAAAGGGTATCGTAGCTGTGCCGGTAGTTGGCGATGTGTATGAGGCTACGGTCAAGTCCATCATGCCATTCGGAGCTTTTGTAGAATTTCTGCCTGGTAAACAAGGGCTGGTGCATATCAGCGAAGTAAGCTGGAAGCGTTTGGAAACATTGGACGGTGTATTGAATGAGGGCGATAAAGTGAAGGTGAAACTGATTGGTACCGATCCGAAATCGGGTAAGTTCAAACTGTCGAGGAAGGTGCTGATACCCAAGCCAGAAAGCAAACCACGAACAGAAGAATCATCCAACTAATAAATAATCAACCCCGACATATATCGGGGTTTTTACTTTACAGGAACGGGCATGAGTAAATATGTACAGATAGAGTTTGTAGCCGTTAGCACTGAACAAAAGAACATACTCATAGCAACACTGGCGGCATCAGGCTTTGAAGGGTTTGAAGAAAATGATACCGCATTAAAGGCTTTCATTCCTGAGAACGTATGCAGCATCTCACTGGTAAATGAAATTGCTGACAGGCTGCAGGTTTCATTTAACAAAACGGTCATCGAAGAAACGAACTGGAACGAAGTATGGGAATCTAATTTTGACCCGGTAATAGTGGATGATTTTGTTGCAGTGAGAGCAGAATTTCATGAGCCGGCAAAAGGAGTAGAGCATGAGATCGTCATCACGCCTAAAATGAGCTTTGGTACAGGGCATCATGCTACTACACATATGATGGTTCAGCAAATGCGGCTAATTGATTTTCGGAATAAAACGGTCTTTGATTTTGGCACCGGAACCGGGGTGTTAGCGATACTGGCGGAAAAGCTCGGGGCAAAAGAGGTTTTGGCGATAGATATTGATGAATGGAGTATTGAAAATGCTAACGAGAATATCCGGCGAAACCATTGTTCCCGGATCAGTCTTCAAAAAGCTGCTTCCGTAAATGTGGATAACTCGTTCGATGTCATTCTGGCTAATATCAACAAGAATGTTATCCTGGATAATTTTTCTACTATGGTCAACAGCCTGAATCCTGGCGGTATCCTGCTGCTGAGCGGCCTTTTACCGGAAGATAAGGATGATATTTTCCGCAAAAATGAAGAGTACTCTTTACATTTAATCCGAACAGATGTTAGAGCTAACTGGCTGTGTATAAAGTATTCACGTTAGCGGGGAATGACCCTCATGTTAACTTAATGTTACCAGCTGACCCTTTTTTTCGTAGTTTCGCTATTCCAACTCAACCCAGACTTCTATGAATGAACTATTGATGATAGTTCTGGCATATCTTATCGGTAGCGTTCCCACCTCTGTATGGGTGAGCCGTTATTTTTTTGGTATTGATATCCGTGATTACGGAAGTGGCAATGCCGGAGCTACAAATACGTACAGGGTTCTTGGCCCTAAATGGGGCACATTCGTTATGATAATGGACATGCTGAAAGGCATGCTGGCTGTAAAACTGGCACTTCTGTTTCCCCAGTATATTGATAGCGACACGCAATTTACCAACTTCCAGATCGGACTGGGACTTGCTGCCGTAGTAGGACATATTTTTCCTATATGGGCTGATTTCAGGGGAGGCAAGGGTGTGGCAACTTTGTTCGGTATGGTGGTAGGTGTTTCTCCGTGGACTGCTTTAAGTTGCGCAGGTGTATTTCTGTTGGTGCTGTACCTGACGAGATTTGTTTCCCTGAGTTCAATACTTGCCAGTGTTGCATTCCCGGTTTTTATTCTCGTAATCTTTAATGTAGATAATGATATTTACAGGGTATTTGCCATTGCTGTGGCCTTAATGGTCATACTCACCCATCAGAAAAATATTGGCAGGTTGCTAAAAGGTGCTGAGAGCAAAGTACCGATCCTTAAACACAGGGACCGCCGCAGGCAACGAAGAAAACAATCGCAGCACTCCTGACCCGATTACAAAAAATCTTTAACAATCAAATGAAATAGAATGATTGTACCTAACTTGGTACAATCATTGTTTTTTGCACCTGTCTAAAACTATTGAGATGATCAGAACCTTAACTTCATTTTTCCTGGCTTCAGCCCTGTTGATCGCCTGTTCTAAAAATCCGTTGAGCGGGAAGAACCAATTGACATTGCTTCCCGAAACCGAATTGCAAACCATGGCTACACAAGAATACCAGCAATTCCTGTCCACCAATAAAGTGGTAGCTACTACTAATAATAAAGATGCGGAGATGGTAAGAAGGGTAGGCCAACGTATCACAAAATCAGTGGAAACCTATTACGCAGAAAAAGGAATATCTGATAAACTGGCCGGGTTCAAATGGGAATATAACCTGGTAGATGATAAAGCAGTCAATGCCTGGTGCATGCCGGGAGGCAAGATCGTTGTATATACCGGTCTGTTGCCGATTACACAGAATGAGGCGGCATTAGCGGCGGTGATGGGGCATGAGGTGTGTCATGCGCTATTGCAGCATGGGAACCAGCGTATGAGCCAGGGACTGATACAACAACTGGGAGGAGTTGCATTATCTGTCGCAGTGGCTAATAAGCCACAGGAAACCCAGAATTTGTTTATGACCGCATACGGTGTAGGCTCACAGGTAGGAGTGATGCTGCCCTTTTCGAGGAAGCATGAGCTTGAGGCAGATCGCTATGGTCTTATATTCGCTGCCATGTCTGGCTATAATCCTGAGGAAGCCATCAATCTCTGGAAAAGAATGGAGCAAGCAGGCGGCGGTCAAAAACCCCCGGAATTCCTTAGTACTCACCCATCTGAAGGAAAAAGAATAGAGCAATTGCAAAAGCTGATGCCGGAAGCATTAAAGTACTATAAGCCCGTCGGTAAGTAAAAACTTGATTTTCATTAAGAAAACCCGTCCAGCCTCAGGCTGGATGGGTTTTTTCTTTCATAATCCTTTATCAAACAGGGATTTTACCCTACTTTTGCACTCCCTGCTAATGAGAACTCTGTCAATTCCCCATTCGTACCGGGAATAATTGACAGGAACCCCTAAAATTCTTTTAAAGCATGTCACAAACAGTTTTCGAGAAATTACAATTGGCAGACGAAAAGAATCTCTTAATTCAGGGTTTGCCTTCTTCCATCGAAAAACAGTTCAGTAAGTTGTCTTTTGCCAAAAAC
>JAEUVJ010000043.1 GCA_016787085.1 Chitinophagaceae bacterium
GCAATAATCTCCATTCATTTGGATTATTAAATCAATCGAGAGTTGAACTATGTACCCCTACTCAGCAATAATACCAACATCGGCCAGCGACAATCGCAAGTACGATCATAACTACATGCTCGCTGATAAGATAATTGAGACTGTTCGTGTGTTTTATAACTTGCAGCGAGGATACCAGTGCAGCAAGTCTCACGACACCGTATCCGTATCAGCGAAACAGGCCTGCCGTTATTTCCTGACAACACTTGCCGGGATGGGACCTGTAGAGATCGGAAGGATGACTAACTTCGATCATTCAACGATCATAGTATCTTTACAATCGGTGTACGGGTTCATTAAACACGGTGACCGACTGGCTGATGATCTTAAACGCATTGAGGCTATGATATGAATAACCGGTGATTCGTGCCCTGTGGGAATGGTTGCTCACCAAACCAAACACAAATGACCCCCACCGCCAGATATAACGAAGCTCATCGACTGTGGTTCATGCAGCAATACCCGCAGACGTTCAAAGACGGCCACTACTGCCCGCCGAAGATGCCTGACGTAACAAAGTCAAACGGCCTGACAACTTTTATCATCAACTACATTACATGGATCGGATGCCGGGCTACCCGTATTAACACAATGGGTCGGCTGGTATCTGAACCACAGAGACAAGCCAGCGGCATATCGCTGATGACAAAGAAGTATATTAAATCATCAACCCGTAAAGGGACGGCTGACATATCTTCAACCATCCGGGGCCGATCCGTTATGTTTGAGATTAAGACGGGCAGAGATAAGCCGTCAGAATACCAGCTTGCAGAACAAGCCAGGGAACGCAGAGCGGGCGGTGTGTATGAGTTCATCCGAACGCCGGAAGATTTCTTTCAGATTATTGATTCATTGATGTATGGATAGTTGTATCTTTACCCGCCGGGTAGCAGCGGCCAGTAACGTTTTAACTTAAAGTCCGTTAGCGAGTAGGGCCTGCTACCCCGAAAGCTAACGGACTATTTTTTATATGATCTCACAAGACTGTATTGACCGGATCAAATCAACAGCAGACGCAGCAGAGGTTATAGGGCAGTACGTTAAGTTGAAGAAACACGGCAACGATTATAAAGGCCTTTGCCCGTTCCACAATGAAAAAACGCCATCATTTACCATCCATAACAACAGGTACAAGTGCTTTGGGTGCGGGCGCAGCGGTGATGTTATTCAATTCCTGAATGACCATCAGAACCTTAATTACATACAGGCTATTGAACTACTGGCTAAGAAATACTCTATTGAAATAGAAACAAGATCAAAGGAGTTCGTCAAACCAATTCCACGTCTTGAAAAACTTTCGCCAGAAACAATTCAGTATTTTGAGAAGCGAGGCATATCAAATAATACACTACTTCGCCTCAATATAACAGAGGCAATTGAATGGATGCCGAAGGTACAAAAAGAAGTACGCACAATCTGCTTTAATTATTATAAAGACGGAGAGCTTGTCAATATAAAATTCAGGGCTAAAGACAAAGACTTTAAGTTGTCAAAAGATGCTCAGCTTATATTCTATAACCTCGATGCTATTAAAGATGACGATACGGCAGTGATCGTTGAGGGGGAAATAGATTGCCTATCATTACATGAGGCCGGAATTTACAACGTTGTTTCCGTTCCCAACGGCGCCGAATCGAAACGTCTTGAATACCTCGACAACTGTTGGCAATATTTCGAGAACAAACAGAAGGTCATTATAATGACCGATAATGATCAGCCCGGGTTACTACTAAGAGACGAGCTGGCCCGCCGTATTGGTAAGGATAAGTGCTACCGGGTTGATATACCAGCAGACTGCAAGGACGCTAATGATATACTTATAAAACACAGTAAACAAGGTCTTGCCGCTATCATCGAAAACGCCCGCCGTTGGCCGGTTGAAGGCGTTTTAAATATGGAAGACTTATTTACCGACATCGTTAATTACTATGAACACGGATACCCTAAAGGATATTCAGCAGGCATAGGCGAATTCGATGATATTCTGCAATTCAGCACTGGTCAATATACCACTGTTACCGGTTCCCCTGGTTCGGGCAAATCAGAATTTATTGACTACATCACAACGTCGCTGGCAAAAAACCATGGTTGGAAATTCGCCGTGTGCTCCTTTGAAAACCCGGCTGCTATACACGCTACTAAGCTGATGGAAAAGTTCATGGGAAGGGCCTTTGACTTCAGGAAAGACCCAGACAACAGGATGAACAAGGAACAGTTTGAGCAAGGTATTTTATACGTTGAAGATTATTTCCAGTTCATTAACATATCGCAGGCAGACGTAACGATTGATGGCATTCTTTCAAAGATGCGTGAGCTTGTCGTAAGGTTTGGTATCAAAGGCGCCATTATTGACCCGTGGAATTATATTGAACACAAGGTGCCTGCAGGACAAACCGAAACGCAATACATATCTGAGACACTTACATTAATCAAAGAGTTTTGTATTAAAAACGATGTACATTTATTTCTTGTGGCACACCCCCGTAAGCTAATTAAAGATCAAAAAACGGGGCAGTACCCAGTTGCTACAATGTATGATGTATCGGGATCAGCGCACTTTTTTAATAAAACAGATAATGGAATTTCCATACACCGTGATTTTAGCAACAATGTGGTTACTGTGTATGTGCAAAAGGTTAGGTTTTCCTGGTTGGGCCGTGTTGGCTGGGCCTGTTATTCTTTTGATACTTTAAAAAGACAATACAATAGTTTGTAGTATATTTTATTTACTTATCTTTACTTAATGATGATAATTAAAACAGAGACTCCTATAAAAGAGCTATACAGGGGCAGGGAGCCGAAGTATCCATTTAAGGACCTTTCGCCTGGTAACACACTTGTAATTGATATAACCAACAAGGGAGATATTAACCGGGTCAAATCTGCCTTTTACCAATGGCGTAAATACAACAACCCCCCGTATAAATCACGCACACAGTTATCCGGCTCTAAAATTTTAATACATGCTATATGAAAAAGGAAGCCTACTACTTCTCGCACGATTCAAACGCACAGGATGACCCAAAATGTATGGCTCTTATTGATGAACTTGGCTGGGCCGGGTACGGTCTTTTTTGGGCTTTATGCGAACGCATGCGAACGCAATGCGATTTTATGCTACCGCATTCCATCGTAAAAGCGCTCGCAAAAAGGTGGAATGTCGAAGAAAATATTCTAAAAAAAGTAATCTCAGATTTTGGACTTTTTGCATCAAATGACGAGTTTTTTTGGAGCGAAAGACTAAAAAGATCAATGGAATTAAAATCAGAAAAAGCAAGAGAATCAGCATCTTATAGGTGGAATAATACCGAACGCAATGCGAACGCAATGCGAACGCATACCAATGGCAATGCGGTTGGTATGCGAAATGATGCTATTAAAGGAAAAGAAAAGAAAGAAAAAAGTAATACAATTTTTCCTGCAGGAAAAAAAGACAGATACATTGATCCTAATGCTACCAGTACAGGCATGGTTTACTAATTCCAAACTATTCCCCTAACTTTGAATCATGGCATTTAACCCGGAAAAATTAGCCGAACAAGCGGACAACAAAAAAAGAATGCTGGAAGCGTTGGATGAATCTCATGGGATAATCACCAGGGCCTGCCAGATCGCCAAGGTTGGCAGAACTACCTTCTATGAGTGGTTGGAGGCAGACCCGGAATTTAAGGCCAAATATGAGGCTGTAAATGAATCAGCGATTGATTTCGTCGAAAGTAAACTTTTTGAGCGTATTAATGGGGTTGAGGTACAGCAGGGGTTGGCTGTTTACACACAACCCCCGTCAGACACAGCTATCATATTTTATCTCAAGAC
>JAEUVJ010000044.1 GCA_016787085.1 Chitinophagaceae bacterium
CCCGGTTTATCACTCTTTTCATCCGGATGCATCGGGCAACTGTAGCCATGCATTTCTTTCATCTTCATTTTTTCCTTCGGTGACTGGGTCATATCCATGCCGCATTTGGAACACTTACCCGGTTTGTCGCTGTTCTCATCAGGATGCATGGGACAGCGATAGCTGTTCATCTCCTTCATCTTCATTTTCTCTTTGGGGGTTTTAGCCAGGTCCATCCCGCATTTGGAACACTTGCCCGCCTTATCACTCTTTTCTTCCGGGTGCATAGGACAACTGTAAACAGCAACTTTCACTTTTTCGTCCTTTTTTTCTTTATTATCCTGTGCAGGTGCTGACACAGCAATGGTGGCAAAGGCAACCACCAGCAATATCCATATGGCTCTCATATTAATAAGTTTTCCCAAAGTTACCGGCATTTTATCTTTCAGAAGATAGTATGACCAAAATCATACTGTTTCGTTTCGTCGGTGCAATAGCCTTACTCACGGGTACTTAGCTATTCCTTAGCACCTGCGCTTCTACTTTCACGTTACAGAAAACAATCCACCATTCTGTTTATTCAATAACACAGGTTATGAGACTTTATACATTCCTTTACCCGGCCCTGCTTGCTGTTGCAGCAATCATGATAATACAATCCTGCAAAAAAGATGATGTGATCGCCGATGATGACGATGATACCACTAACACCGCTGATAATGGTTTTGTGACCAATACAAAAGACACCACATTCATCAATGCTGTTGTGATCAAATACACGGATACTTCCGTTACCGTCACCATCCTTTCATCAGCAGCGGTGTGACAGTGGCTGTTACCAACCGTGATGTAGTGGTCACTTCAACGACTACCAGTACCGAGGTCAATTATGTATTATCGGGCAAGACCAGTTATGGACTGTTCAAACTTTACGGCGAGTATAAGTTCGGTCTTATCCTGAATGGCGTCAGCATCGTCAATGATGACGGGCCGGCTATCAATATACAGTGCGGCAAGAAGAATACGATCACCATCCTGAAAGGTACCAATAACCGGCTGATCGACAGCGCTACCTATGCTACCAGCACCGAAGACCAGAAAGCTGCTTTCTTCAGCGAAGGACAATTAGTGATCAGCGGAGGAGGCAACCTGAGTGTGACCGGTAAATACAAACATGGTATCTGTAGCGATGATTATATCTCCATGAGCGGCGGGACACTCACGAAAATGGGTTCTTTTTACTTGAAGACATTGGCTACCCTGTTATGCTGATCATGATCCGGAATGCCGGTGCCTGGCATAAGTCTGATGGTACCCGATTATTTACAGGCAGCTCCCATAACAGCATCAACCTGCGACGACTTGTGTGCTGAACAAAAATTCTGCAATCTGTTAATAAACGTTACATTTAGATTGTCTTCACCCCTTGCAACAATTTTTTCCGCCCTCTTCTTATTTTAATTATTTAAAACACAAAACCAATGAAACAGCTAAGATGTAACGGCCTGCTATTTTGTGCAGCCCTTGTATTTATTTTAAGTTCCTGCGGTGAAAGCGGTAGTGGAGAAAAGAACGGCGCTGATACCAACACCAATGCAACCACGGGCACTGAACCTGTGACACCGCCCAGCACTATTGTTACCACTCCTGAGAACATGGCGATCATCATCCACAAAGTGGCCGATTATGACAAATGGATAGTGGCCTACGAAGCCCATGACTCCGCACGGTTGGCTAACGGGCTGCATAATTACGTCATCGGCCGCGGTATGCAGGACCCCAATATGGTGATGGTTGCCCTGAAAGCAGATGATATTACCAAAGCAAAATCATTTTCCAAAGATCCCGGACTGAAAGCCGCCATGCAAAAAGCCGGCGTAACAGGCCAGCCTTCCGTTTCTTTTGTCAATGCAACCTGGCAGGATACAGCTAATATTGGTTCAGTACCCCGTTCTATGACCACATTTACCATCAAAGACTGGGATAACTGGCAAAAGAATTTTGCAGATGGCAAACAGGAGAGAATGGATAATGGCATTACTGATCGTGTCGTTGGCCATGAGGCAGACGACAATAAAAAAGTGGTGCTCGTAACGGCAGTAATGGATACGACGAAAGCTTTTGCCTACTATAAATCGGATATGCTGAAGAAAAGAAGAGAAGCCGGCGGATTGACCAGCGAACCGAAGCGGTTCTTATTCTATGTTGCGAAGCGTTACTAAAGATCAGGATAAATAAACTTCTATAAAGGGTCTGTGATTGCACAGGCCCTTTTTTGTTGGTGTGATTCAACCCGCATGACAGTCACTACCATTCTTTGTACTAGTAAATGGAATACAGACCACAACTACGGTAGTACTAAATGTGAAAGCTCACGAAAGAAAATACATCTTCATCGCTCCGCGGTTCTTTACTTCGATCTCTCCACGGTATTCGCAGGAAAACTCATCTCTGATCTCCTGGTAAGTTGTTTCTGAAAGATTCACCCGTCCCGGTGCTGACATAGATTCCATGCGGGAAGCAATATTCACTGTATCGCCCCAGATATCATATTGCCATTTCTTTATACCCACAATACCGGCTACTACCGGCCCTGTATGTATGCCGATCCTGATCTCGAAATGGCTAAGGCCATCAGCTGCATCTAATTTGCTTTTCACCAGACCAAGCATTTCTTTGGCAGCCTGTACCACCTGCCGGGCATGGGCGGGATCAGGTGTAGGAAGACCGCAGGCGCACATATACGAATCGCCCACTGTCTTGATCTTCTCCAAACCGTATTTTGTGGTGATCGCATCAAACTCCCGGAAGTAGTCATCAATACTTTTTACCAGTTGCTCCGGCTCTGTACGCTCCGCTATCTTAGTGAACTGTACAAAATCAGTGAACAATACCGTGACCTTGTCAAATCTTACCGCTTCTACTTTGCCGTGCTGTTTTAACTCTTTCGCCGTTTCGGCAGGGAGGATATTCAACAGCAGGCTTTCTGATCTTTTCTTTTCTCTTGAAATATTCTTATAGTACCAGTACAAAGTACCAAGTAGTACTACTGCCAAACCTCCAATGATGGCTAAAGAAATAAGGACGTTGCGCTGGTTGCGTCGTTTCTGGTTGAGCAGATCCACTTCCACCTGTTTGCGTGAGACCTCGAAATCGGTGCGGAGATCGGCCATTTTCTGTACCGATTGGACATTATTTACGCTATCCCGATAAAGGATATGATTCTTGTAATATTTGAAGGCTTCGTCGCGGTTGCCTGTTTTCTCATACAGTTCTGAAAGCTTAAGACTGGCATCGCTGACCTGGTCTTTCAGTCCATATTTTTCCGCCAGTGAAAGGCTTCTCCTTGCTTCAGATATAGCCTGATCTGTATTGCCTTTTTCAAGATAAATATCTGCCATGGACATCAGGTAAGAGCAGATAGGGTCATACACTTCACTTTCTTCCAATATCGCTATGGCTTCATTGATGTTCCTTTCAGCCAGGTCATTTTTACCAATATTAGCGTACACCATTCCAATATTGCCGAGGTTGTATGCTTTACCAATTAAATAATTAATCTTTTCAGAAATGATTGTTGCTTCTTTGAAATATATGAGAGCAGAATCATACTTATGGTTGTCGTTGTATTCAGCACCTGCATTGGTAAGAGCTGCCGCCAATACAGTGGAGTCTCCTGATGTCCTGAGTGTAGAAATTGCCTTACGATAGTAAAGCATTGCATTTGAATGATTCTGTGATCCAGCATATATATCGGCAAGGGACATATAGGAATTTGCTTCACCAAGTGAATAACGAATTTTATTTGCAGCTTCAACACTTTTGAAATAGGCCTCCAGTGCCTCATCAAGATTGCCGAGTAGTTGTTCTTTAACTCCCTTTAAAGCATAGCCCCTATAAAGGTATAAGTTGTTATTGGTTTGAATGGATAATTCAATTAACTCCTCGGCGTACTTTAAGCCAAGATTAAGATTTCTTGATTCATTAAAAGACAATTGCCGGAGCAATTCCATCCTCGCTGTATCTTTCAGTTCGGTCTTTTTATAAAATTTGGCAAGGCTATCTGCCAGTTTCTGATCTTGCCCGAAAACAAACTGACTGATAAAGCAAAAAAAGCCTGCTAACAAATAACAGGCTTTTTCAATAAAAAGTTTAGTTATCATTTAGCGTTAACGCAGTTTTTTGCGGTAGGCAATGTTTACGCATTTGAATCAATCACTTTTTAGTTAGTACTGGAGATACAATTGTAATCTTTGGTGTTTTCTGTTTTTGACCTACTCCCAATCCTTTCCCATTTACCACAATTGTATAGGTCAGCCCTACACCTGTACCAACCGGGCCATCCGTTGCAACTGTACCTGTCCAGTTATTCCTGGCAGACGGGGCGGGGTTAAAACTGCCTACCGTTGGTGTAATGCTTTGAATGGACGTTATGGTATTAGGATCAGGCACCCAGGTAATGGATTCACCAAGCGAGCCTACCAGATCATCGCATTTTAAATTACCTCTTGCGTCGATCGAAACATTGATGTTTGCCATGTTTGTATGTTTAAAAGTGATAGAATCATGTGAATTTCTTTTCAACCGGGTAGCAGGTAAAATAAAGAGGGGCGGTTAATTTTTCGTTTCCTGAAGGGGAATTACCAAATTTGTTTCAAGTGGCACGAGTGGTGCGGAAACACTATTCTCAGTGGATACATGACGCATCATCACAGTATCTTGTAGTGAATATAACTAAATTGTTGTAAGGAACCTGTTCCCGATGAGTTTTTTGGGAAAGAGGGCCATCATTCTTGATATTTGTCAGCAACCGGCTGCAGCCAATACAGAAGAATGAAAAAAAAGATGTCACTTGCCCAATTCCTGGAAAACACTGCCATTCTCACCGGCGTTGAACCAGTTGAACTCTTTATGGAGCTTTACCACATCGCCGATAATGACAAGAGAAGGAGAACTGAAAGAAAGATCAGCGAAATCAGCAGCGCATTTTTTTAATGTAGTAATATGTACTTTCTGATGTACCGTAGTGGCCTGCTCGATCACAGCCAGCCCGGTAGCAGGTCTTTTTGAATACTGCAGCATCATTTCGGCCAGTTCAATGATATTTTTGGCCGCCATATAAAAAACCAGGGTATCCGTACTGGTCGCAATAGCCTTCCATTGATCGGTACTGAAATAATTATTGGGGTTGAAGGCGATGAACTGCACACCCTGCGCATAGCCTCTTGCTGTCAATGGTATGCCGGCATACGCAGAGGCGCCTGAGGCCGCTGTGATACCGGGTATGATCTCGAAAGGGATATTGTTTTCCTGCAAGGCCAGTAATTCATCCAGCACATTGCTGAAGAAAGCCACATCGCCACCCTTCAAACGCAAAACAGTTTTGCCGGCCAGCGCATGCTCTATGATCAGTGCCGTCACTTCCTTTTGAACCAGTGAAGCATCATTGTAACCCTGTTTGCCAGCGAGTATGACTTCAGCTTCCTTGCGTGCATGATCATTGATAACAGAGAGGTTCACCAGCCTGTCAGTGATGATCACGTCTGCTTCTGCAATACGGCGTAGCAATTTCAGCGTGATCAGTTCCGGGTCACCGGGACCGGCCCCGGCAAGTATTACCCGGCCACCACCCTGTAGCCTGTTATCATTATGTAAATTCTGTTCCGGCATATTATACTTGTACCTCTTCAACAACAGCTTTGAAGAGAAGTTCGTAGGTAAGACAAATAATCGTGGCTTATTGCTGCAACAACACAGCGGCTACTGTGCTATTGCTGGTCTCATCTACCAGTATTGCGCTGCCATTGACGCTGAGTATTGTATAGGGATCATATACCAAAGGGGATGCCGTTTTGACCGTAGCCTTTACCACTTCATTCAGTTTCACATTTCCCTCCACCGGTTGCTGCTGCAGGCTGTTTACATCCAGTTTGTATTCTACATTTCGCACTACAGCCCTTACCAGGCGGCTGTTATGCTGAAGCAGGTATTTGTTACCAGCTATCAGGGGTTTATCATCCATCCAGCAGAGCAATACTTCCAGTTCATTGCTCACCCGGGGAAGGTTATCCGCTTTTACGATCGTGTCGCCGCGGCTGATATCAATATCTTCGCTAAGTTGTATGACGAGCGGCTGCGGAGCAAAAGCCTCTTCTACTTCTTTACCATTCACTTCCAGTTTACTGATCGTAGTAGAAATGCCTTGTGGCAATACAGTTACTTTATCCCCCTTTTTATAAATACCGCTGATCACCTTTCCGGCATAGCCACGGTAATCATGCAGTTCCTCTGTTTGAGGACGGATCACAAATTGCACCTGGAATCTTGCATCGGTAAGATTGATATCATGGTCCAGCTCCACTTCCTCCAAAAACTCCAGCAGGGGTTTGCCATCATACCAGGTGATCTTTTCAGATCGGTCAACAATATTATCGCCATCCAGGGCACTGATAGGAATATACGTCACGTCCTGCAAGCCCAGTTGCTTTGCCACTTCAGCATACTCTATCACTATATTATTATAGATATCCTGAGAATATTCTACCAGGTCCATTTTATTGACCGCTACCACCACATGCGGTATCTGCAGCAACGAAGCAATGATGGAATGGCGTCGAGTTTGCTCTACTACACCCTGCCTGGCATCAATGAGAATGATTATGAGGCTGGCATTCGATGCCCCGGTGATCATATTCCTGGTGTACTGCACATGCCCGGGTGCATCGGCGATAATGAATTTTCTTTTGGGAGTTGTAAAATAACGATAAGCCACATCAATAGTGATACCCTGTTCCCGTTCTGCACGAAGGCCATCGGTCAGCAGGGCAAGGTCAACCGAACCGTCTGTCCTGTTCTTTGTTGATTTTTCCAATGCTTCCAATTGATCGATCAGGATATTCTTGCTGTCGTACAGCAAACGCCCGATCAATGTACTTTTGCCATCGTCCACACTGCCTGCGGTGATAAATCTCAATAGATCCATAATACCCTCTGTCTCCCTGAAGGGAGGACTTGGTTTGTATAGCCCTTCATCATCGAAAGACCAAAATGTTAGAAAATATTATTATTTAGCAAAATAATATACTCCCCTTTAGGGGCTGGGGGTATTTAAAAATACCCGTTCTTCTTCCTGTCTTCCATCGCTGCTTCTGTCACTTTATCATCTATTCTTGTTTCGCCTCTCTCGCTTATTCTTGTTGAAATAATTTCATTGATCACTTCATCTAGTGTGGAGGCATTAGACTCCACCGCTGCGGTACAGGTCATGTCGCCCACCGTACGGTAACGGACTTTCTTTGTCAGCACTACATCTGATGCATCGGGTTGCACAAATTCACTGATCGCCACCAACTGGCCTTCGTGTTCTATCACTTTTCTTTCATGGGCAAAATAAATAGAAGGAAGGTCAACTTTTTCTTTACGTATGAAATTCCAGATATCCAGTTCTGTCCAGTTGCTGA
The DNA here is from genome assembly GCA_016787085.1 of Chitinophagaceae bacterium. Taxonomy (GTDB): domain Bacteria; phylum Bacteroidota; class Bacteroidia; order Chitinophagales; family Chitinophagaceae; genus VBAT01. The sequence goes on from JAEUVJ010000044.1 coordinate 7,440, forward strand.
TCGGAAATACACGGACATTCTCTCCTTTATGGATACGTCCGTTATAAATATTCCAGAGCTCAGGCCGTTGCAGCTTCGGATTCCATTGGCCAAACTCATCACGAACGGAAAAGATCCTTTCTTTGGCTCTTGCTTTTTCCTCATCCCGGCGGGCGCCGCCGATACAGCAATCGAACCGGAACTCTTCAATAGTATCTAACAAGGTATAGGTCTGCAGCCAGTTGCGGCTGGGAAATTTTCCTTTTGGTTCTGTGAGGCTTTTTTGTTTGATAGTATCTTCCACTTTTCTGACAATAAGCGTAGCGCCTACTTCATTAGCCAGCCAGTCACGAAACTCCAATGCTTCGGGAAAATTGTGCCCGGTATCAATATGCACCAGCGGGAAAGGGATCTTTCCCGGGGCAAACGCCTTTCGGGCCAGGTGAACCAATGTAATGGAATCTTTACCTCCGCTAAAAAGCAAAGCGGGTCGTTCAAACTGTGCTGCCACTTCGCGGAAAATATGAATGCTTTCCGCCTCCAGTTGCTTCAGGTAATCAAGACCCCTTACTCTGCCGGCCTGCGGAGAAGGAAAGATTTCCTGATTTGATTTTTCACTCTTCGACATATTCTTTTTTTAAACTGATCATTACTCCTTTGATACTTGTAAAGCCACTTCAGGGGCTGGGGTATCGCTATGCAAGCCGCATTCTTTCTGCGATGTTTCCCACCACCATCTCCCGGCCCTTGCATCTTCACCCGGTTCGATAGCCCTGGTACAGGGTGCACAACCAATGCTGATAAATCCTTTATCGTGTAAGGGATTGTACGGCACATTATGCTTCTTTATATACTCCATCATCTCATCATAGTTCCAGCGGATGAGAGGATTGAATTTGTATAATTGTTTTTCTTCCGACCATTCAATCACCGGCATATCATGCCGGTTAGCAGATTGTTCGGCTCTGAGGCCGGTGATCCATACCGATGCCCCTTTTAATGCCCTGTTCAATGGTTTTACTTTCCTGATATGACAACATTCTTTCCGGTTTTCCACTGATTCATAAAAACTATTGATGCCTTTGACAACAGCAAATTCTTCTACATCTTTTGCATCAGGGAAATAAACCTGCACAGGTTTTTTATATCGGGCCGTGGTGCGATCGAGTAATTCGTAGGCCTCATTAAATAACCTGCCGGTATCTATCGTAAAGATGGAAACCGGCAGATCGTTTTTGAATATGATATCCGTAAGTACCTGGTCTTCCTGACCCAGTGATGAAGAGAAAACAACGCCATGGGGAAACTGTTCCGTGACATATCGTATCGCTTCAATGACCGGGCTGCTCTCAATCTTCGCTATCTGTTCAGGGCTCAGCATTATACATTCGGCTGCGGCGTATAGCGCAGGTATGGTTTTACTATTTTAACCCCTTTCGGGAATTTTTTAATGGCATCTTCTGTTGAAACGGCAGGCACAACAATGACATCTTCACCTGCTTTCCAATCTGCAGGGGTAGCTACACTAAACCCGGCAGTCAGCTGCAGTGAATCCAATACACGCAACACTTCATAGAAATTCCTTCCGGTAGATGCAGGATAAGTGATCATCAGCTTCACTAGTCTGTCAGGTCCGATCACGAAGAGTGAACGAACCGTAGCCGTAGCCGATGCATTTGGATGGATCATATCATACAATTCTGCCACTATCCTGCTTTCATCAGCAATAATGGGAAAATCAACATGGCAATGCTGCGTTTCATTGATATCATTGCGCCAGCCAAAATGCTTATCCAGCGGATCCACACTTACCGCCAGCACTTTGGTGTTACGTTTGGCAAACTCCTCTTTCAGCAAAGCTGTTTTTCCTAATTCAGTGGTGCAAACAGGAGTGTAATCAGCAGGGTGGGAGAACAGGATGCCCCAGCCATTGCCAAGGTATTCGTAAAAATCAATTTCACCCTCTGTGGTCTGTGCTTTAAAATTGGGAGCAACATCCCCAAGACGAAGTGCCATATCAAACAATTTTAAGGTTACAAAAATAAGGCAATCACTTTACCCCACCAAACATGTGGACTAAAACGGTTGTTCGTTTTACTTCATGGGAAGCAGATCAACTAAGGTCTTTGTTTCCATAACGTTAAGAGTAGCATCCCTTACCTTGATCATAATGTCATGAAGACCACAAGCAGTTTCATCGCAGTTCTCGCAGCGATGGTAAAAATTAAGACTTACACAGGGCAGCATGGCTATCGGTCCATTTACTAAGCGAACGATGGTTGCCACCTTCACCTGTGCGGGGTCTTTCTTTAAATAATACCCACCTCCTTTCCCTTTTTTACTGTCGAGAATATCCGCTTTCTTGAGCTCCAGCAGGATATTCTCTAAGAATTTTAAAGGGACTTTCTTCTTAGTTGATATTTCTGAAATGAGAACGGGCCCCTGGTTATATTTCTCTGTCAGGTAAGCCAGTGCCTTGAAAGCGTACTGTGATTTTTTTGAGAGCATTTTACTTCAATAATTGCAGTTTATAATTGATGGCCGAATTCTTTCGCAGCATGGCCGATACTCCGCAATATTTTTCTAAAGATAGTTCAATTGCCTTTCTTACCTTTTCTTCATTGGCAGCTTCTGTCCGTAGTTTATAGGTAATAGTGATATCCTTATACACTTTGGGGTGTTCGTCCGTCTGCTCTGCCTCCACGTCCATGGACAAATCAGCATAGGCGACCCGCATTTTATCCAGAATATCCAGCACATCAATACCTGAACAGCCGGCAATAGCGGATAACAGCAGGGATTTAGGACCCGGTCCTTCCTTACGGTCGCTGTCCATGACAATTCCCGGAGGGTTGTTGTCATGGATCATGTGGCTTTCAAAAACCCGGTCATGTTTCCACTTTGTTGTAGTCTTTGTCATATTCTTCGTAACGGTGTTTTTTATCCTGCAGGATGTTCCCCAATGTCCAGGATATTCGTTTTACAAAATGATGTTGTCTTGCCTGGCAGTCTGGCTTATCACAGATAGCACATTGAAAAGGCATACAGCCGTCCGAGTGTACGAACATTTCCACCGATTCGCCAAACTCCTTTTTGACGATAGCAGATAAGACCTCCACTTCCTCGTGCGATTCATGTACATTCAGATACCAGGGAACGGTCAGGTGACAATCCAGGTGCAGCACACTGCCGTACTTAATGACACGCAAATTATGAAGGTCCACCCAGTTCTCCCGCCTCGCAGTATTCAATACATCAACCATTTTACCCAGCAATTGTTCATCGGCCTCATCCATAATGCCTGCAATGGATCGCCGGATGATCTTATACCCGGTGTATATGATAAAAGCGCCAAAGAAGATAGCCACAGCGCTGTCGATCCAATAATAACCGGTGAAATATAAAAGCAAAAGCCCGGCAATGATGCCGAGGGTAGAATATGTATCGCTTTGCAGGTGTTTGCCACTGGCTTCCAGTGCCAGTGAACTATTTTTCTTTCCGATCTGAATGCAGACATAGCCCATTATGTAATTGGCCACTGCCGTGGCGGCTACCAGCCAGATACCGGTATCAATCTTTTTCAATGTGGCAGGGTGAATGATATGCTGTATCGCCTCATAGAGGATAACCGTACCAGCAACCCCGATCAGTGTCCCTTCCACTGCTGCTGAAAGAAATTCTGCCTTGCCATGGCCATAAGGATGATCCTTGTCTCTCGGCTTGGCCGCCACATATAAACTATACAACCCGATAAAACCAGCCGCTACATTGACAATACTTTCCAATGCATCGGTAAGGATGGCAACAGAACCTGTAAAGTAATACGCCATGCCTTTTACCGCAAGCAAAAGAACAGAGACACCTGCTACCCATTTTTGAACATTCAGATTCTGATCCGGCTTTTTCAAGAGAGGCAAATTAGGTAAAACTTTTTGTCGGCAGGCTGACAGCCTCCCGCTAAACCGAAAAGACACGGCAAATCGAAAAAATGCCATAAACCACTTAACTCATTGCAGCAGCTTCGGCTCCCGGTACCGGGAAGATCAAAGAAAAGACTCGTACCGTTTCTGTACAAATTCCCAGTTCACTACTTTCCACCAGTTGGCGATATAGTCGGGGCGTTTGTTCTGATAACGGAGATAGTAAGCATGCTCCCATACATCGAGACCCAGTACAGGCAACCCCTTAATATCACTGACATCCATCAGCGGGTTGTCCTGGTTTGGTGTAGACCCGATGCGAAGTTTTTTATCGCTATCCAGGAAGAGCCATGCCCAGCCACTGCCAAACCGGTTCTTACCTGCATCCGTAAATTGTGTTTTAAACGCCTCAAATGAACTGAAGCCGGCTTCGATCGCTGCAAACAATTTGCCGGAAGGTTTTTCTGTACCGCCGGGGGTCATACTTTTCCAGAATAACTCGTGATTGTAATGCCCTCCGCCATTGTTCCGCATCCTGGCAGAATACTTCGATATCTTTCCCAAAACATCCTCCAGTGGTTTCGATACATCCACTCCTTCTGCTTTAGCAGCATCCTGTACGTTCGTAGCGTATGTGGCGGCATGTTTGGTATAATGGATCTCCATCGTCATGGCATCAATCGCCTTTTCCAGTGCATTGTATGCATAAGGCAAAGGCTCCTGTGTAAAGCCTGTACCGAATGATGAACTGACAATATGTTTCGGCCCGGCACAAGCCTCCATTAAAGATCCTCCTGCAGTCAACCCGGCTGTGATAGCCAATGTAGCTTTTGCAGAATCAGTGATAAACATTCTGCGTGATGTATTCTTTTTCATAGCAACATTATTGTATGGAATAAAGTTAATCTTTCTTCAGGCCTTTCCGGTTGCGAATATGATCAACGGAGCGGCCGATCAGCCCGGCGATCCTGTAATACCATTCTTTACTGAACAATTGCGAGTCCCGCATAGCCTTGTAAGTAAGGAAAATACCGACAGGGGTCAGAATGAATGTAGCCAGCCACATACCGGCGAAAGGCGTGAGTTTGCCACCACCAACAAATTTTTCTCCGGTATTGGTGGAAAAGTAAAAAATCAGAAAAAAGATGATAGCAAAAACGAGCGGTGTTCCTAAACCGCCTTTGCGGATAATAGATCCAAGAGGCGCTCCGATCAGGAATAAAACAAGGCAAGCCAGTGACAGCACGATCTTACGATGCCATTCGACCTTATGTTTACGAAGTCTTTTTTCCTTATCCTTTACGTTGAGCAGCGTTGACTCTACGGTTGACCGCATAGAACTGAACTGGCTTACCGCCCTTTGCTGCACACCTGTACGGGCAGAGTCAGGCAGGAAATGCATGAAGGTTATTGCATTTTTTAACCGGCTGCTGGTATCCACCGGCAGTGTACGGCTGCCAAGTGTATCAAAGAACTGTGTATGGGCAAACGCATTGTAGAGGGTCTGCGGCATTTGCCCGTAAATAGTCGTGATCTCTTTACTAAATGAATCTATGGATTGGTCCAGTTGCCGCATACTGTACATCTTTTCATTATTCCTGTTCACGCTATCCGGTGTTATATTACTCACACCAAGAGTACTTATGTCAAATTGCTTTTTATATTCTTTGAATCGCAACCGTATATAATCCGTTTTTTGCCCGCCGTACTTATCGGCCCTTTCCTGGTAGCGCCAGCCATCTTTCAGGTTGAACTCCAAAAAACGTTTGTTATCAGACACCTTCATGATGCCGCTTTTAGCAATGATGAAATTATCCTGCACACTATTGCCCTGTTCATACACGATCACATCGCGGATCACGGTATCATTAGCTTCCTTTCTTCCGACCTTTATGGCAAATCCGTCTATCTTATCATAAAATACCCCTTCTTTCAGATCGAATGCAGGCTGCGCCTGTACAATATCAGCCAGCATGGTCCTCGACTTCAGATTAGCAACAGGTATAATGTAGTTGGCAAATAAAAAAGCAACTACACATATCAATAACGACACAAAAAACAATGGCCGCATGAACCGCAATAGGGAAATACCTGACGATTTGATGGCCACGAGCTCAAAACTTTCTCCAAGACTGCCAAAGGTCATCAGCGAAGAAAGCAGCACTGCCAGCGGCAAAGCCAGCGGAACCAGCGCCGCACTCTGGTACCAGATGAACCGGAAAATAATATCAGTACCCAGACCCTTACCTACAAAATCATCTATCCATAACCAAAAGAACTGCATGATCAGTACCAGCAGGGTAATGAAGAAAGTGGCAATAAAAGGCCCCACAAATGCTTTGACAACCAGTTTATCTAATTTTTTGAACACTATCTTTAATTATGGATCAGGCAAAAATAAGGCTTTCACCAGAGGAGGCTGAACTGGTTTCCAATGCCGGCTGGATTTTAACAAAGAACCGCATCATTCTAAAAGTAAAGCATCTGCTTGAGCATTTGCAAATGGAACAAGAGATAGCCATCCGCCAATATGCCCCCCTGCTTCCTGCAGAAGTAATAAGGGTGTCCCCCAAGATATCCAAAGGAGAAAATTACCGGGGTTTACCTTATCTCGTACTGGATCACCCCCGCTATTTTGAAAAGGGAAATCATTTTGCTATCCGCACCCTTTTCTGGTGGGGAAATTTCTTCAGCATTACCCTTCACTTATCGGGAAAATATCAACTCAAATATGAACCGGCGCTGATCCGGCACTTCGATGAGTTAAAACAAACAAGTTACTCGGTTTGCATTAACACCCGGGAATGGGAGCATCACTTTGAAGCAGGCAACTACCAGCCGGTACAAAACATGAACGCTGCTGTATTCACAAATACGATACGTCAAAAGGATTTTTTAAAAATAGCCAAAACCTATTCGCTGGATGAATGGGACACCGCCGGAGACAAACTCCTGCTTTCTTTTCATGAATTATTGAAGTGGCTGGCTGATTAATTGCCCAGACGATGAAACAGATCTTTTACCTGGTGGTCCCACAGGAGGCTCTGGTCTTTGATATCTTTTTTCTCGGCAAAGTCCTTTACGATCAGTATGGTTTGATTAGTGATTTCTGACTTCTCTATCCGGAATTCAAAATACTCGTCTTTGGGCGTCGTGAGCCAGTGAAACCTGATGTATTTGTCCAGCTCACTCTCCAGCACTTCCGCCTTTTCATAAGATCCGTTCCAGCCAAAATAAAAAATGTTATCCCTTTCGTCCACTTTGTCTGCAAACCATTCGCCGAGGCCGGCCGGTGTGGAAAGAAATTCATATAGTATAGAAGGCGAACACCTGACGGGAAATTCTAAAGTATATAGCTGCTTGCTCATCTGTTCTTATTAATAATACCTGTGGGCTGCAATAATAACTAAATAATGTTTGCACCAAAAAATATTTTTCCGCCGCTTTTTCAGGTATTTAAAGGCCTGAGAGACATATTTAAAATAAATCCCTTTGTCATACGTTAAAGAAATACAAAGTTTTTTTGTCGGATTCTGGATAAATCCCTTAAATTGCTTTGAAGTCCAATAATTTCTGAGGAAAACCGAAACCGTGCCGGGTACTTTTTAAGGGCTATCAACCAAAACGTAAAATCTAAAACCCTTTAAATAACCCTAAACCCAACCCCTACCTATGAGTATGAGACAATTGAAGATCACGAAGTCCATTACCAATCGTGAATCTCAAAGCCTCGAAAAATACCTGCAGGAGATCGGTAAAGTAGAACTGATCACCCCGGAAGAAGAGGTAAAATTAGCCACTTTAATCAAACAAGGAGACCAAAGAGCTTTGGACCGCTTGACCAAAGCCAATCTTCGTTTTGTGGTTTCCGTCGCCAAACAGTATCAGAACCAGGGACTTTCGCTTCCTGACCTGATCAATGAAGGAAATCTCGGCCTGATCAAAGCTGCCCAGCGGTTTGATGAGACCCGCGGTTTTAAATTCATTTCCTATGCTGTATGGTGGATCCGTCAAAGCATTTTACAGGCATTGGCCGAGCAATCCCGTATCGTCCGGTTACCGCTCAATAAAGTAGGTCTTACCAACCGGGTACAAAAGGCGTTTTCGCAGTTAGAACAGGAGTTTGAAAGAGAGCCTTCTGCTGAAGAACTGGCCGAAATGCTGAATATGGACCTGGAAGAAGTGTCTGCCACTTTAAATATTTCTTCCCGCCACGTAAGCATGGACACTCCCTTATCTGAAGGCGAAGACAATACCTTGCTGGATGTGCTGGAAAACCCCAATGCAGACAGAACTGACAACGAACTGGATCATAAAGAATCCCTGAAAACAGAAATAGACCGCTCGCTGAAAACACTGACCGAAAGGCAAAAAGAAGTGATCTGCTATTTCTTTGGCATTGGTGTTGATCATCCCATGAGCCTGGAAGATATTGGCGAAAGGTTCAACCTGACCCGCGAACGTGTACGCCAGATCAAGGATAAGGCCATCACCAAACTTCGGACTACCAATCGTTGTAAACTATTAAGAACCTATTTAGGCGCATGATTTAACTTATACTCTACCTATCTTTACATTTCTTAAAAAGTGAACATGATGATGTTCACTTTTTATTTTGTAATAACTGATAAAATAATTCCGGATCATGTTCGCTTCCTTACAAGAGAAACTTGAAAGTGCCTTTAAAGGATTAAAAGGTCAAAGCAGGGTCACCGAGCTCAATATTGCCACCACGGTAAAAGAGATCCGACGGGCACTGGTGGATGCTGATGTGAATTATAAGATCGCCAAGGAGTTTACCGATAAAGTAAAGGACAAAGCGATCGGCGAAAAAGTGATCAATGCGATCAGCCCCGGCCAGTTGATGACCAAGATCGTCAAAGATGAACTGGCGGACCTGATGGGCGGGCAGGAAGCAGTCTTCAACGCAAAGGGAAACCCGGCTGTCATCCTGATCGCCGGTTTACAGGGTAGCGGTAAAACCACTTTCAGCGGCAAACTGGCGAATTATCTGAAAACCAAAAAAGGCCTCTCCCCCCTGCTGGTGGCTGCCGACATCTATCGCCCTGCAGCGATGGAGCAGTTGAGAGTACTGGGCGAACAAATCGGTGTGGACGTTCATATAGAAGCAGAAAATAAAGACGCAGTTTCCATTGCACAGAATGCTGTCAAAGAAGCGAAAAGCAAGAACAAGAATGTGGTCATTGTAGATACGGCCGGCCGGCTGGCTATAGATGAAGCCATGATGACCGAAGTGGCGGATATCCGGAATGCCGTAAAGCCTCAGGAAATATTGTTCGTGGTGGACAGCATGACCGGCCAGGATGCTGTGAATACGGCCAAAGCCTTCAATGACCGCCTCGATTTTACCGGTGTTGTATTGACCAAGTTAGATGGCGATACCAGAGGTGGAGCCGCTCTCTCCATCAAATACACCGTGAACAAACCGATCAAGTTTGTAAGCAGCGGCGAAAAGATGGAAACGCTGGATGTATTCTATCCCGAACGTATGGCGCAGCGTATCCTGGGAATGGGTGATATCACTTCCCTGGTGGAAAAAGCGCAGGAGCAGTTCGATGAAGAACAGGCGAAGAAACTAGAAGGCAAGATCAGGAAGAATAAATTTGATTTTGCTGATTTCAAAATGCAGTTGGAGCAGATCAAAAAGATGGGTAACATGAAAGACCTGCTAGGCATGATACCCGGGATGGGCAATAAGGTCAAAGACCTCGATGTGAATGAAGACTCCTTTAAAGGCATAGAGGCCATGATCAACTCTATGACACCCGAAGAGAGAAATGACCCTGACCTGATAGACGGCAGCCGCCGCAAACGTATTGCCAAAGGCGCCGGTAAAGACATCAGCGAAGTAAATGCCTTTATGAAGCAGTTTGAACAAATGCGGGGGATGATGAAAGGCATGAACAAAATGGGAATGTTCGGCAAAATGATGCCGGGAATGAAGAAGTGAAACGAGAGATAAGAGTCGGGAGCCAGGAGATGGCTGTGTCTTGCCTCATTGGCCTTCAGCATTCTAAATATAAGCCAATTAGCTTTGGTATTTTACCCCTCGCACCTTATCTTCGTCGTCCGGTATCTACCGGAGTTAACAATTATTCATTAACGCCTTTAAATGTCTATTTAAAATGGCAGCAAAAATCCGACTGCAACGTCATGGGTCGAAAAAAAGACCCTTCTACTTCATCGTAGTTGCCGATGCCCGCAGCCCCCGCGACGGGAAATTCATCCAGAAATTAGGTACTTACAATCCACTGACCGTTCCGGCTACTATTCAGCTTGATCGTCAGAAGGCATTGGAATGGCTGAACAAGGGTGCTACACCCACTGATACTGTTCGCCGTATCCTGAGCTTTAAAGGAGTACTGTACCTGAAACACCTGCTCCGCGGTGTGGGGCTGGGTCTGTTTGATGAGGCTACCGCTATGGAGAAGTTCACCAAATGGAGCGCAGAACATGATGCCCAGGTGAAAAAACGCCAGGAAGACGCTAACCGCCAAAGAAGAGCCAGACGCCAGGGACCAGGTCGCAGACCTGAGAGAAGGACCGAAGGCAGCGGTAACGAAGGATAAATTCCGCTATGCCGGAGCCAGTCCGAATCCTGAAAGTTCTTAAGGCAGCATTTTCCCATGCTGCCTTTTTTGTTGTCATGAATTGCCCATTTTTGCAGACCCGATCACTATGACAGAATATTTCAAAATAGGAAAACTCGTAGCTGTTACCGGATTGAAAGGAGAACTGTTAGTAAAACATACTCTTGGTAAAAAGACGTCTCTTAAAGGTGTGCAGGCCCTTTTTACAGAAGAAAGAAAAGACTCCTTTATTCCCTGGTTCATCGCATCCACCCGTATCAAAAGCGAAGAAGAAGTCTATATTATGATAGAAGGTATTGATACGAGAGAAGCAGCAGGCAAACTGTCGCAGAAAGAAGTATGGCTGGCCGAAGCGGATTTTAAAAAGCTGGCAGCAAAAACAGCTCCTATCAGTTTACTGAACTATACCATCATCAACAGCGGTGAGCCCATCGGCGAAATACAGGAAGTGATCGAACAGCCGCACCAGCTCTTATGCCGGTTGGAAATAAAAGGAAAAGAGGTATTGATACCCGTGAATGAAAGCACCCTGCAGAAGATAAACCATACAAAAAGACAGGTGATCGTTGCATTGCCGGAGGGGTTGCTGGATATTTACCTTACTTAGGCCCTTTGATAAAATCCGCCAGCAGCTTCATCCTGTAATATAGATTACTTAGCATCAATGAAACATTATTTTTCACTTTCTCTACGCTATTGTCATTCATCTTTTTGATGTTCTTCATTTCCTCTATTTTCTCATCTATCTTGTCTATAAGTTTGTCAGCGTCCCAGCCAATATATTTCTTGTTCCGGTCGTCATGTACATGATAGGGTTCTATCGTTCCGGCTTTCAGTTTCTTAAACTTAAAATTATTCCTGATCGCTTCCTTGATCGCTTCGTTAGCCAGCATATCTATCATCACATCCGGCGACACATTATTCAGGTAGGCATTGTGAAAGATATTGAGATTGTTCCGCAACTCGCGGATCACCTGTTTTTTTAATACATCATTGGTCTTCCCTTCTTTGTTCAGGAAAGTGAGCAGGTCTTTCAGCGGGGCGATGCCGGTCTTCAGCCATTCTAATTGCATCCCCTAAAATAATCATTCGCCTGCATACCTTACACTACCTGGCGGTACAGGGGAGTCACTGACCGGGATGCACCGGTACTTTTCAACTCGCTGACGACATTACGTATCTGTATAAAATGCCGCTGCTCATGCGCCACTAAAAAACGAAATGTGTCCCCCACTTTTAATTTGATGACCCGGGAAATGGATATCGGTGTGCGGATGCGGCCAATATTCTTTCCTTTGGCTTCATCCAGCAGGTTGAGCAAATGATGCTGTTGCTCCAGGAATGTATGGATGACTGTATTCACGTCAAGCTTCAGTACGGGGGTATGTTCCTTTGGCGCTTTGAATTTGTTGGTAAGTTTTCCGTCATTACCGGGCTGCATGATCTTAGTAAAATAATTGCCTATCCAGCCCGGCTTAAACCATTCTGCTGCCGTTGCCTCACTTTTGGCCAGGCTTCTTTCAATAGCCGGCAAATAATACCTCCCGTAACTATTCAGGTGCTCCAGTACCTGTGCCACACTCCATTTCCCTGCAGCCGGTTGCAGGGTCAGTACAGACACCTGTTCTTTCTGAAGATGGCTGGCCGTTAATATCAACTGCCGCACATCGGCCTGCAATTGTTCCAGTAGTTCAATTGATCGCATTCTCATAACTGTCAAATTTTATACAAAGCTATTTTCGAGAATGGGAGAAAATATTGGTAAATACCAAGATTTTTAAAGTAATGCCCGGTTAAATTCTTACTGACCCCATCAGTTTGCTGAAAGTCGTGGGGTCAATGCCAACATAGGATGCGAGATATTTATGGGGAATGAGTTGAAGTAAATGCGGGCTGCGCTTCAAAAGCGTCCTGAATTTCTCTTCCGCACTATAGCATTGCAATTCCACCTGTCTTGCCAATACTCCTTTCAATGCAAATGCTGTGGTCTTTAAGATCAGTTTCTGGATAGCCGGGTATTCATTCATTAGTATTTCCACCTGCTTATAGGTGGTTCGCAGGAATTTACTGGCAGTGAGTGTTTCAAAAAACCAGGTTGTGGGGGTTTGTGTCAGAAAAGAATCTGCAACGCCGGAGAAAGATGGAGGATACGTAAAGACAATGGTGGCTTCCCGCTGGTCATCGCCGATATAAAATGCCCGCTGTACACCTTCTAATACAAAATACAAATGCCGTTCTGTTTCACCGGCAGCAGTTAATACTGTTTTTCGCTTGCAGGAAAAAGGGCTCCAGACAGACGAAAAAGCAGCCCGCTCTTTCTCATTCAACGTATGAATAGGTGCAATGAACTGTTGCAATTGAACTATTTCCAAAACGAACCGTTTGGGTTCAAATATACAATACTACAGGCCTGTTACCTGAATATGATCTGCTCTCTTGCTGTAGTAGCTCCGTATTTCACCTCAATGATATAATGTGTATCCCTGGCAAAAGACGGCGGCACCCGGAAACTGATCTGTTGTGAACGGTCATTGAACCGGTTGTAATATACTTTAGCCCCGATCAGGTCATAGATCGTTATATCCACCCATGTTTCGGGTCGTTCAAAGAGTTTGACATTGATCTGGTTGTTCACTACCGGGTTCGGAAATACACTGATCAGTTGTTGCTTATCGTTGGTACGCAGCATTACGGTGTTGGAGTATTTGATACGACCACCGAGCAAGAATCCTTTGATCCGGTAATGCATTTTCGGTGCCGTTACCATATGATCGTAACTGTAGGTTTCAAGGTTATTCAGGCTTACCCTTGATAACTGGTGCAGTTCTTCAAACCGCAGACCATTGGCAGAAAATTCAATGACGAATTTCTCATAATGGGTATTGTCCTCTACTTTAAAATTAAGTTTGGATGTACCATTGTAATACTGGCCTGTAAGAGTAATATCCTCTAACGGCAATGCAGCGGCCGAGAAAATGGGCACTTTGTTGAAAGCGCTGCCTAACACTGTTTGTGACTGGACCGATGAAAGACAGAACCAGTCTTGCATGACGGTCGAATACAACTGCCGGAAATCATGCTGCATCGGAACCTGGTCGCTCCCCGTTGCATTCAACGGAATATTGGGCGATGTCCCAAGCATACCGCCATTAACGGCAGCCCCAAAGAACAATACCGGTGCCCCTACTCCATGATCGGTGCCTATACTGCCATTATTAATAATGCGGCGGCCAAATTCGCTAAAGGTCATACCTGTCACTTTCAGCGCCTTGCCCATTAATGTGATATCGTCCTGGAAAGCATTGATCGCTTTGGAAAGAATACCAAGTATGTTGGCATGTGTTCCTGTAGCAGTATCACCAGCTACCACCTGGTTTACGTGGGTGTCGTGTGAATTAGGATGATTCACAATATACACCGGTGTTTGCATTCCTCCACCGATCAGGCGTGCCACGATCTTTAACTGATTAGCCAGCGTATTACCGGTTGCCGGATACAAAGTTGACAGGGTAGCTTGTGCATTATAAGCAGTCTGTATCCTCCCTGTGTAGGCATTACTCTGATCCTTCATCAATCGCAGGAAACTGAGTTCCCTGCCATAATCATTATTTGGCGCCGGGTCGGTAGTGGCATTGATCACATTCAGCAAGGTTTGCGGATCGGCCACATTGTAACCCATGTTGACAACAGGTCCCTGCAGGGAGAAAGGTAATGTAGAACCGATCTGTATGGCAAGCGGATCCTCCATTTCTGCGTTCGGGTAATCGGCCGGATAGTTAGGGTATTGTGTATCGAGTGAACGGCCCAGCCAGCCTGTTTCTAATGTCACATTACTATCAGAGGCAGAGAACCATATATCCGTAGCCCTGAAGTGGCTGAAATTAGGATTAGGATAAGAAACGCCTTGTACGATCGTCACTTTTCCGTTATTATAAAGGTCACGCAGTTCACTCATGGCCGGGTGCATGCCCGTAGTGATATTATTATTCAGCGGGAGAATGGATGCCTCGGGCAAAATGATATTGGGTCTCGCATTATTCAGATGGGTATATTTATCAATGGGGATGATCGTATTCAGGCCATCATTACCACCATTCATCTGAATAATCACAAGTATGCGTCCGCAACCATAAGCATTCTGCGCCAGGAAATCAAAGAATGCGTTGCCTGTACCCGGGGCGGCATGCACCGGCACTCCGTTGATAATCAGCGGCGCAGCGGCCAGCGATCCTGCTTTTATAAAATCTCTCCGTTTCATACATTATTTTTCAAAATGTGAATGATCATTTTTTCCGGTTCTCACATGGTTATTACATCAGTTGATATTCGGCCAGTTGAACGATAGTCGTCAGCAAGTTCTTAAGACGGGTCGTTACTATATTGGTATAACTTGAATTTCCGGGCGCACCAATGTAATTGGCCCAGGCTGTTGTCCAGTAACTGTCTAATGCTTGCCCGCTGAGCAAGGTTTGCAATTTGATCGCATTTTTCTGATCCGTGCTCAGATCAACCGGCAGCAGGTATTTGACAAAGGCCCCTATCAGCAGGTTCGGGTCGGAACAGGTAGCGTTATCAAACTGCTGGGCAAAAGCAATCACATTTACCTTGATATTGGTGACAAGCCCGTTGTAGTTAAGGTTGTACCCGTTGAAAATATCATTCAGGAACTTGAACCTTTTCTGAATTGTATTGGTATTGATCCAGTACTGGTGATAGGCAGGCGGCTGGTAAAAAGCATTCCATCCCGATACATTGGGCACATTCCCTGCATATTGTTCTATCGCATTGCAGATAGTATTGTTGTAATAGTTCCAGACCTTATACTGCGCATCATAGTTAGCGGGGTCGGCTACATTTGTGTTGATGTTAAAAGCCCGTAAAGAACCGGCTACCATGTCAAAAGGCGATTTAATGAATACGCCCCGGTTGGCCGCATCAAAGAAATGCTGACTTTTGAAAAGCTGTTTCAGCACAGGCAATATATCCCAGTTGTTGCTGACAAAGGTTTGGGCCAGCGGAGTGATCACGTTCGCTTCAATATTGGCATCAATATCATAATACACAAAGTAGCGGTAAATGCGCCGGCAGATGTATTTTGACACGACGTCCGATTTACTGAATATCAAATTGATCAATGCATCCAGTTCAGAAGCTCCATTAGGAGATACTGAAGAGATCGTTTGGTTATTGAAAAAACCGGAGAATTGCTTGGTCGCATAGCTATGAGAGCCGGTCACGAAATTGGTGCTGAATGTCGCTGTATTCAGGTTTTGTACACGCCACCCGGTCAGTACTTTCGACGCTTCCACCACATCGCTTTGCGTGTACTGGCTGTCCGCACCTTTGCCAAGCGTGAACAGTTCCATCAGTTCACGGGCATAGTTCTCATCAGGCGCTGAAGCAGAGTTTTGCTGGTTGTTCAGGAAGTACATCATACCGGCTTCAGTAGATACATTGCGGATCAGCGTTTTGAAATTTCCCAGTGCATTATCCCGGAATAGTTTGAAATAAGAATAGAAAACACGGGCGCTGTTGGATTTGATAAATGAATTGGAAGTCTGATATACATCATCAAAATCAATCGGGATAAAATGATACCAGAACCATGTCATTTTCTCACGAATAGTATGGTCGCTGTTCAGCATCAGTCCAAACAGCCAGCGGCGCATGCCCTGGTTGCGCTGCACATTGGTATCCTGGCCTGCTGCATTGGTAGCAAAAAAACTGGTGGTCACATCTCCTCCATAAGGCACATTGTCCTGATCGGCCACCGTATTCTGATACCAGTTCACTGGCGGGGCAGGTGCTGTGGTATCAATATTCATGATATGATCCACCGCATCTCCGGTACTCATACCTAATAAAGTGTCCACATACGTTTTCTTAAACCCAAACCCTGTCCGGCGCAGCAGGTGCAGCACTTCCCACTCTGTCCAGGCGCCGTTGTAAGGCGCAAGGCCGCTGGTCACATTACCTATACGCAACGAGCCGTTCATATCATTTGCCCTTGCGGTTTCCGCACTGATCATTTCCGTACCGTAATAACGGCGACCCGCTTTCTTCCTGGAATATTTTTCAAACAGGGGGTCTTCCTGGAAATAACCGGTTTCATCCATAGATTCAACCGGGATGTTGGTTTCTTTCTGACGAAGCGATTCGAAGAATTTTCTCCTGGATACTTTGTCTTGTCCCATAGTCAGTGTTTATTTAAGTTATGTACATTCCTGCTGGTATCAGGATAATGATATCTTACAAAGATGATGGCGGGTAATCGAAGGGACGAAAATTGCGGCAGATCAATAACAATATTGGACATTTACCTTTGCCCGGATGGGCAACAACCATACTACTGAGAAATTCATAGAATGCTTAGGGGAGTGAAAAACGTAGCTTTGTACTTCTTCGATGGATACCAATATACGACATATTGCTCATTTTGACCTTGATTCTTTTTTCGTTTCCGTAGAAATACTAAACAACCCTGCCCTCAGGGGAAAACCCGTGCTTGTAGGAGGATACGAAAGAGGAGTAGTAGCCGCCTGCAGCTATGAAGCCCGGAAGTTTGGTATTCATTCTGCCATGCCTATGAAAAAAGCTATGCAGCTTTGCCCGCAGGCGATTGTGACCAATGCCAGCCGCAGCCAGTACAGTAAGTATTCGCGATGGGTCACTGATATCATAGCCGGAAAAGTGCCCCTCTTTGAAAAAGCCAGCATTGATGAATTCTATATTGATTTTAGCGGCATGGATAAGTTTTTCGGCGCCAGTAAGTATGCGAAGGAATTGAGAGAGTTCATTAAAAAAGAGACCGGCCTGCCGATCTCCGGTGGTTTATCTTCTGCCCGGTTCATCAGCAAGATGGCCACGAATGAAGCAAAACCGAATGGCTTCCTGGAAGTGCCGCATGGAAAAGAAAAAGATTTTCTCTGGCCGCTGGGGATTGAAAAGATCAATGGCGTGGGCAAGCAGACGGAACAGACACTAAAAGGATTCGGACTTTATACGATCGAAGACATTGCCAGAACTCCCATTGAATTAATGGAGCGGTATGCAGGTAAATGGGGAGAGTCGCTCTGGCACAAAGCACAGGGTATCGGGAGTGCAGAGATCACTACCGACTGGGAGCAAAAAAGTATGAGCCATGAAAATACGTTTGACAAAGATCATACTGACATAGAATTCCTTCACAGCGAACTGGTGCGTTTGACAGAAAAAACAGCGTATTCATTAAGGGCGGATGAAAAAATGACAGGCTGTATCACAGTAAAGATCCGTTACTCCGATTTTGAAACAACATCCCGGCAGGAAACAGTTGATTATACAGCACTGGATGATGTGCTTATTGCCAAAGTAAAGGATCTCTTTAATAAAAGTTATCAGAAAAACAGACCGGTTCGTTTACTCGGCGTACGCTTCAGCCACATGATCCCGCTTACCACGCAAATGAGTTTGTTTGATAACAATGTTGAGAAATTGAAGCTTTACCAGGCTGTTGACGATATCAAGGAGAGGTTCGGAAGTAAAGCGGTCAAGAAAGCTGTCACTTCAAAACTCAATGAGGGCACTAATAAACAGACCACTATGCATAATAAGAAGAAAGAAACGGAATAGAAGTGAGTGGTGAACAGTCAAAAAAGCATCATAAAATATCTTTGAACAGCTTTTTCAGTTCTGTCATTTGCCTATCTCTTGCATTCACACTTTTAATGAACGTCTTTGACGGTTCATCACTAAAGCGGACGCCATCACATTCAAAGCAAACCAGGAGATAGCGTACGATCTTTCCTCCTTTATAAAAATTAATGCTGTGGCGGGGAATAAAGCATTTAGCCACATCTTCTGTACCATTGCTTTTGATACGGCTGACCAATGAGATCACCGGGTGTAATATTTTATTATTCTTTATAGCTCTTACTCAAACCGTTCGTTCTTCTTGAATATACTGCTGAAACCTGCCGGCGTTCAGCGTATCCGGCCAATTACCGTCATACCATGTATGCTCAATGCTGCTTCGGCTGATCGTGATGCTATCATACGCTGGCTGTGCTCCGGAGTATATAAAAATACCCGTCAGCAAGCAACTGCAAAAAAAACATTTCATCATTCTGGTCTAAAAATACACAAGACATTACAGATACCCGTCAGTGTTCCGCGGTATTTTGGTCACCCGGCGAAAACCCAAAACCTCCTATCTTCGTTCTCCCTAAAACTATCTATCATGTCAAAAGCCTGGAGTACCTACTTAGATAAAAACAAAGATCGCTTCTTAAATGAAATGCTGGACCTGCTCCGCATTCCTTCTGTCAGTGCTAAAAGCGAGCATAAGGATGATATGCTGAGATGTGCAGGAGCCGTAAAGAACAGTTTGCTTGCAGCCGGTGCTGACAAAGCGGAAGTGATGCCCACCGATGGTCATCCTGTAGTATATGGTGAAAAGATTATTGACCCGTCAAAACCGACGGTACTGGTATATGGCCACTATGATGTGCAACCGCCTGAGCCATTGGAACTCTGGACGAATCCCCCTTTTGAACCCACCATCGTAGATGGAAAAGTATTTGCCCGTGGCTCTGCCGACGACAAAGGACAGTTCTATATGCATGTAAAGGCAATGGAGACCATGGTAAAAACCAATACCATGACCACCAATGTCAAGTTCCTGATAGAAGGAGAAGAAGAGGTCGGTTCTCCTAACCTGGGAAAATTTGTAGCTGCTCATAAAGACCTGCTGAAGACGGATGTGATACTGATCAGCGACAGTGCATTATTAAGTATGGAAAATCCGTCATTGGATATCGGCATGCGTGGTCTTTCTTATATACAGGTAGAAGTGACCGGAGCCAATCGTGACCTGCACAGCGGTACCTATGGGGGTGCTGTCGCCAATCCGATCACCATTTTAGCCAAGATGATCGCCGGTTGTCATGATAAAAAGAATCACATCACTATTCCAGGTTTTTATGATGATGTGGCTGTGCCCACCAAAGAAGAAAGAAAATTGCTGAAGAAAGCGCCGTATAACGAAGAAGAATACAAGAAGGACCTTGGCGTCAACGAACTCTGGGGCGAAAAAGGATTTACTACATATGAAAGGACAGGCATTCGTCCGACTCTCGAATTAAACGGCATCTGGGGCGGCTATACCGGTGAGGGTGCAAAAACCGTTCTCCCTTCCAAAGCCTATGCTAAGATCTCTGCACGATTGGTCCCTAATCAATCTTCGCATAAGGTCACAGAATTATTGCTGAATTATTTCAGGTCCGTTGCGCCACCCTGTGTATCAGTAAAAGCTGAGCTGCATCACGGCGGCGAACCTTATATGACACCGATAGACAGCAAAGGCTACGAGGCAGCAGCCAAAGCATTGAAAACAACATTTAAGAAAAAACCGATCCCCGTCCGGGGGGGTGGCAGTATTCCCATCTGCTCTATCCTGGAAAAAGAATTAGGCGTTAAGATCATTTTCATGGGATTTGGATTAGATAACGACAATCTTCACTCACCGAATGAAAAATACAATATCGAGAACTATTACAAGGGAATTGAAACGATTCCTTATTTCCATAAGTATTTTGCAGAAGAATAACATCTTTATCCCTAAAAGGGAGAAAGGAAAACCTCACTCAAACCGGGTGAGGTTTTTTATTTTTGGGGTATGGCTGAAAAAGAAAAACTCCGTCTCGATAAATACCTCTGGACCATCCGTCTTTTTAAAACAAGAACGGTGGCTGCCGCGGCTTGTGACACCGGTAAAATAAAATTTGAAGGATCACAGGCCAAGGCTTCCAGAAGTGTGAGTGTGGGAGATGAGTATGAAATAAAAACAGAAGCCAAACGCTGGAGGATAAAAGTAACCGGGCTTTTACATAACAGGGTGGCCTATTCCGAAGCCATCAAATATTATACAGACATTACCCCCGAAGAAGAGATACAGCGCCTGCAATTCCAGGCTGCCAGCTTCCATACCGGTAAACGGCCCAGTAAGATAGGCCGGCCTACCAAAAAGCAACGAAGAGAACTGGATGATTTTCTGGATACTGAATGATACACATGATTTTCATTTCCTCTTCTTGCACAAAAAAGATAATTTTACTGTTACCCTCGTACGCATGAAAAAGTATGTTTCCCCTTTTGTCCTGTTATTCTTTATCGCCTGTGCCAAAGGAAGCAGCGGGGAAAAAGACCGTGAAGCGCCTGTCGTTTCATTGAACACCCCGGTCCATAACGAGATTTTTACCGGTGGACAGAATATCATGATCACCGGAACGGTCACCGACAATAAATACATTGAAGAGATACATATTGAGATCACTAACCTGGTAACCGCCGCAGAATACCTGCATGTGCATATACATCCTGCAGCCCGTTCTTTCAACTTCAGCCAGGCCTTGACCATACAGCCGGGCATATCTTACAAAATAAGAGTGATAGCCGATGATGCATCATCTAATTCAGCAGTGAAATCTGCAGATATCACCTGTAACTAAGCGGGATTAGGAAGGGAAATCGCAATGCTTTTAATGAACTCTGGCTTATTATCTCTCAGCAGATCGCCGATAGTGGTGTGGCCATACACTTCCATAATATCACCTTTGAACTTTTCCACCTTCGCATGCATCGGGCAGGGGTTATCTGCATTGCATTTACGCAAGCTGAGCATGCAGGTATTGAAATAACTTTTCCCCTCCGTTAGCAGAATGATTGAAATGATCGGCGTACCAAGTGTGGCTTCATTGATATAAAAACCTCCCTGCTGGCCACGGGTGGAACTTATAATGCCGGCCTTGACCATGGCCTTCATGATCTTGGCAAGAAAATGCCTGGGCACTGCCAGTCTTTTGGCTATTTCTTCTATGGAGACCTTGCGGTTCTCGTCTTTCTGCATGGATACATATAATATCCCTCTAAGGGCGTATCCAAAGGATTTTGAAAAAATCATAATTTTATATTATCTGGACAACATGAATAAGCAAAGCTATAATTGAGACACCCCGCATTGCCTGACCAAAATCACCCCGGGCAATGATGGCTGTCACTTGAGGCCGGAGCACTCAGAAATACTTTTGTTCACGCAAAAAAGGACATGAGTATCCAAAAAAGACGCACTCATCTCTTAATTCACAAATAAATCATCAGACATGAAACTGAAAACAATTGCAGCCGAAGCTATTCTCACAGCCGGATGGCTATCCCTTATCTCTTGTGGAGGCGGGGTTCAGAAGGATGAAAAACCTGTTGATGTGCAGGAGCTAACAAAGAATCAGCCCGAAGTGCACGGAACAGAGATCAAAGAAGGAGACATTACGCTTGGTACTCCTTTGGATCAGAAAATGGTTGGCACCGGCAAAAGTACCTATGAATTAAAATGCCAGTCGTGCCACCGCCTGACGGGAGAAAAATTAGTTGGCCCCGGATGGAAGGATGTAACCAAAAGAAGACAGCCGGTCTGGATCATGAACATGATCACTAATGTGGACATGATGCTGGAAAGCGATGCTGAAGCGCAAAAGTTACTGGAACAATGTATGGTCAGAATGCCCAATCAAAATATCTCCAAAGACGAAGCCCGTAATGTACTGGAGTATATGCGCAGCAATGACGGCGAAAAATAAATTCCTGTCATCATCACCCAATCAACAGGAAAGAACTTTTTTAACTGCTAAAAATTACATATGAAACACTTGTTTTCCAAATCAATGCTGGCACTATCACTGATCGCGGTTGGTTTTGCCTTTATGCAGGGTTGTAAACCCAAAGGCGCCCAGTCGGCTGTAGGTGGTGATGCCGCAGCTAAAGTATATGTTGCCCCCGGCAAGTATGATGAGTTCTACAATTTCGTATCCGGTGGTTTCAGCGGCCAGATGTCCGTGTATGGATTACCGTCAGGTCGCCTGTTCCGCGTTATCCCGGTTTTTTCTGTTGACCCGGAAAAAGGATGGGGATACAGTGAAGAAACCAAGCCCATGCTGAACACTTCACATGGTTTTGTTCCCTGGGATGATCTTCACCATATTGCATTATCCGTAACGGATGGCGCACATGATGGCCGCTGGGCGTTTGGCAATGCCAACAATACGCCACGTATTGCCCGTATTGACATGAAAACATTCCGCACCGCTGAGATCATCGAGATCCCCAATAGTGCCGGTAACCACTCCTCTCCTTTTATTACGGAAAACTCTGAGTACGTAGTAGCGGGCACCCGTTTTTCTGTACCTATTGGCGATAACCAGGATGTTCCTATTAATACTTACAAACAGAACTTCAAAGGAACTGTCAGTTTCATTGGTGTGGACAAAACATCTGGCAAAATGAATATTTCCTTCCAGATACTCACGCCTGGTATCAATTTTGACCTTGCCCGCGCCGGGAAAGGAAGATCTGCCGGCTGGTTCTTCTTCAGCTGCTACAACTCAGAAAAAGCCAATACGCTGTTAGAAGTCAACGCTTCACAGAAAGACAAAGACTTCATCATGGCCGTAAACTGGAAAAAAGCGGAAGAATATGCAAAAGCCGGGAAAGGCGTAAAGAAAGCAGTAAAGTATGCACACAATACATATGATGATGCTACTCATTCCGCCACATCCACTATTGAGAATGAAGTGCTGGTACTGGATCCGAAAGACTGCCCGGATATGGTCTATTTCATGCCCTGTCCGAAATCACCGCATGGTTGCGATACGGACCCGACAGGTGAATATATAGTAGGCAGTGGTAAACTCGCCGCTGTTATTCCTGTATTCTCTTTTGCCAAAATAGAAGCGGCTATTGCTGCCAAAAACTATGATGGTGAATATGACGGCATCCCTGTTTTAAAATATGATGCCGTTTTACATGGTGAAGTACAAAAACCCGGTCTTGGACCTTTACACACTGAATTTGATGGCAACGGCAATGCGTACACATCATTCTTTGTTTCCTCTGAGATCGTAAAATGGAACATCAAAGACCTGAAAGTGCTGGACCGTGTGCCTACTTATTACTCTATTGGTCACCTCTGCGTTCCCGGTGGTCCCACCAAAAAGCCTCATGGAAAATATGTGATCGCTTACAATAAGATCACCAAAGATCGCTACCTGCCTACCGGGCCTGAACTGACCCAGAGTGCACAGTTGTATTCGATTGATGGCGACAAGATGAAACTGTTGCTTGACTTCCCGACCATTGGTGAACCTCACTATGCAGAAGCCATTCCGGCTGACTTGATCATGAAGAACAGCCAGAAGATCTTTAAAATAGAGGAAAACAAGAACCCCTTTGCCGCTCTTGGCGATAACAATGCCAGGGTAGAACGTAAAGGAAACGAGATCCATGTGTACATGACTTCTATCCGTTCGCATTTCACTCCCGACAATATTGAAGGCGTAAAGCTCGGCGATGTGGTTTACTTCCATGTTACCAACCTTGAGCAGGACTGGGATGTCCCGCATGGTTTTGCTGTAAAAGGCGCCAACAATGCCGAATTACTGATCATGCCGGGTGAAACACAAACATTGAAATGGGTTCCTGAAAAGGTCGGTGTATACCCGATGTACTGTACAGACTTCTGTTCAGCGCTGCACCAGGAAATGCAGGGATACATCAGGGTAAGCCCCGCAGGCTCCAATGTACCGCTGACATTCAGCACCGGCAAAACAGAACCTGCAGCCACGCCCGGCGCACAACAATAAACCAATAAAGAGCAACTCCGTCCTGAGCTTGCCGAAGGATACGGAGTTGCTCTTTACTAATGCCATAATGAGTAAAATAACTGGTTATGAAAAAAATATTCGGTCTCTCAATAATTACACTGTCATTTATTCTTGGCAGTTGCAATAACAATAAAGAGTCAACAGAACAAACTACTGCTGCTGATGCTGCCACAACAACCGGTGGCCAGGAAGCTGTAAAAGACGATGAATCTGCAAAAGACGTGGTAAAAATAGCTGTTGGATCTAAAGATCATACAACACTTGTTGCTGCATTAAAACAGGCAGAATTAGTAACAGCACTTTCTAATGCAGGGCCCTTTACTGTATTTGCGCCAACCAATGCGGCTTTTGATAAGCTACCCGCAGGCACTGTAGATGGGTTAATGAAAGATGATAAGAAAGCCGACCTCCAGAACATTTTACAATACCATGTAGCCGTAGCTGTATATAAAACAGAAAACATGAAGGACGGGCAGATAATAGGACAGGCAAACGGTGACAATATTACGCTGAGTGTAAAAGACGGTAAAGTAATGGTGAACGGAACAGCCAATATTGTTGCGTCTGTTACCGCTACAAATGGTATCATTCACATAATTGACGCCGTACTGCTGCCGCCAGCAAAAAAATAGTTTTTTGGTTTTAGTCGCTTTTTCATTTGTGAATTTTCTTCCGGGGCGACGTAGCCCCGGAAGTTGTTAAAAGAAGTACCATGAGCAATAATCTTAGCATCGTTTCCCGGATACTGGTAGCATTTGCAAGCGGCGCCCTGGTAGCAGTATTTTTCCTGCCGGCCTGGAGAATTGACCTCTTTGCCCCGCAATACCCGGAAGGACTGACCATGAATATCTGGATCAACGGACTATCCGGCGATGTGGATATCATCAATGGCCTTAATCACTACATAGGTATGAAGCATATCACAGTTGACATGTTTCCTGAATTTAAATTCCTGCCGTATGTGGTCGGGTTCTTTATGCTTTTCGGGATGATGGTGGCGATAACCGGCAAAAGAAAGTTGCTTTTCTTTTATCTTGTTCTAAGCGCTATCGGCGGTGTCCTGGCCATGTACGATTTTTATTCCTGGGGGTACGAATATGGCCACGACCTTGATCCCAAGGCCCCGATACAGGTACCCGGCCTCTCCTACCAGCCACCGCTTATCGGTCACAAAAGGCTGTTGAATTTTGATTCCTACTCCTTTCCTGATGTAGGCGGATGGGTGGTTATCGGAGCAGGCATACTGGCTTTCGTGGTTTGGTTCACCGAATGGTACCGCCACCGGAAATCAGTAAAGAAAGCAGCGTTGGCAACTGCTGTCATTTCAGCATTTGTACTGTTTGCATTTAGCTCCTGCGATACAAAACCTCAGCCTTTTGCCATTGGCAAAGATGAATGCCGTTTCTGCAAAATGAGCATCACCGATACCAGGTTTGGCGGAGAAGTGATCACCAAAAAAGGAAAGATCCATAAGTTCGACGACCTGCTTTGCATGATCCATTTTCTTAAATCAGGCGGAGAAGCCGAAAAAGACATAGCCAAAAAAGTAAGTATCAATTTTGAAAGACCGAATGAATTCATAGATGTATCTGCTGCCGTTTTTGTGACCAGTCCCGAACTGAAAAGCCCGATGGGCAGTAATACAGCAGGTTTTGCCGGCCAGCAGGCAGCCACAAGTTACAGCAAGGAAAAACAGGCCGAACAGTTGAACTGGCAGGAGCTTTATAACAAAATACAATAGATGCGTCATATACTGACGATATTAACAATACTTGCTTTTTTAAATTGCTATAGCCGTACAATTATTGCCGGTACAGGCCAGGATATCGCCAGCCTGAAAAAAGCCGTAAGCCTGGCAAAGGACGGAGACACTATCCGGCTGAAGAGCGGAGTGTATAAAGAGGGAAATATCCTTGTCACAAAGTCTATCACTATTATCGGTGAGAACAATGTCATACTAGACGGAGAAAACAAACACGAATCACTGACAATAAGCGGAAGAAATATAACCATAAGGAATATCCGGTTCGTGAATGCCGGCTACTCGGCGCTTAACGATTTCGCCGCTATCAAGATCATTGACGCATCCAACGTCATTTTGGAACACAACACTGTCATCAACGCCTATTTCGCCATCCATGTTTCCAACACCACCTGGTGTACGATCAGGAACAATACCATTAGCGGCAACCCGAAAACAGAACAATTGACCGGCAATGGCATCCACCTGTGGAAATCCGGTCATGCCCTTATAGAAGGCAATCATATCCAGGGGCACCGGGACGGTATCTATTTTGAATTTGTCACCGAATCGGTGATCCAAAAGAACCTGAGTGAAAAGAACATTCGCTATGGGCTCCATTTCATGTTCTCACATAATGATCACTACATCGGCAATACATTTAAGAACAATGGCGCCGGCGTAGCGGTGATGTATTCCAAAAAAGTGAAGATGGAGCTGAACCGTTTTGAAGAGAACTGGGGGCCATCAGCGTATGGTATCCTGCTGAAAGAGATCACGGACAGTTACATCAGCAACAACACATTCCTGAAAAATACGGTTGGCATTTACATGGAAGGCAGCAGCCGCACTGAAGTATTGAAAAACTCATTCCGGAATAATGGGTGGGCCATGAAAGTACAGGCCAGTTGTGATGACAACAATTTTTACAATAATAATTTCCACGGCAACAGTTTTGATGTAGCCACCAACGGCACCATGGTGCTGAATAAATTCTTTCATAACTACTGGGATAAGTATGAAGGGTATGATATCAACAAGGATGGCATTGGTGATATTCCCTATCATCCTGTCAGCATGTATGCCATGATCGTTGAGCAAAACCCCAATACCCTGATCCTGATGAGGAGCTTTATGGTATCGCTTTTAGATAAAGCCGAAAA
This sequence comes from Chitinophagaceae bacterium, assembly GCA_016787085.1. Lineage (GTDB taxonomy): Bacteria > Bacteroidota > Bacteroidia > Chitinophagales > Chitinophagaceae > VBAT01. Next base: position 34,545 of record JAEUVJ010000044.1, read on the forward strand.
AGCCATACCCAGCCTGACACCGGAGAACCTGGTGGACGACAAACCCTTTATGAAGCCAAATAAATTATGATACGCATAGAGAATCTTTCCAAACGGTTTAAAAAACTGCAGGCGCTGGATGACATCAATGCTCTGTTCAGTACCGGGCAGGTCGTATCCCTGATAGGACCGAACGGTTCGGGCAAAACAACACTGATCAAATCCATTCTGGGAATGGTAAAAGCCGATAGCGGCACCATTTATGTGAACGGAAAGAAGATCAATGGCGACCCCTCATACCGTGGACAGATCGGCTACATGCCGCAGATAGGCCGTTATCCGGATAATATGAAAGTGGGACAGCTTTTCCGCATGCTGAAGAATATCCGGAAAATGACGGATGCAGAACTGGACACAGACCTATTGGTCAAATTCAATCTGGCTTCAATCTTTGATAAACCCATGCGTACCCTGAGCGGCGGAACAAGACAAAAAGTAAGCGCTGCCCTGGCCTTTTATTTCAATCCTGACATACTGATATTAGACGAACCCACTGCGGGACTTGACCCGCTTTCATCAGAAATACTGAAAGAAAAGATCATGCAGGAAAAAAGAAAGGATAAACTCATCCTGATCACCTCGCATATCCTCAGCGACCTGGATGAGCTCACCACACACGTCATGTACCTGCAGGAAGGAAAAATGATCTTCCTGAAAGATATAGAAACATTGCGGCATGAAACCGGCCAGGAAAAACTAGGTAAGGCTATCGCTTATGTGATGAAAGGCGGGAAAAAAGAGGCCCTGTGGATAGATGAAGTGCTGGCGGTAAAAACAACCGGTCAGCCTGATTAAAAATAATGTTTATGCTAAAACTGTCACGATACGTATTGTACGATATACTCAGGAGTAAAGTGATCATCGCCTATACCCTGTTCCTGTTCATTGTCTCCCTGAGTCTTTTCCAACTGGAGGAGAATGACAGTAAAGCCATCCTCAGTCTGCTGAATATCGTGTTGATCGTGGTGCCACTGATCGGCATGATCTTCACCACCATTCATTATTACAATTCATACGAGTTCATTGAACTCATGTTGTCGCAACCACTGAGCCGGACACGAATACTCCTAAGCGAATATGGCGGTGTGGCGCTGTCGCTGCTCAGTGCTTTTTTTATTGGCGTAGGTATTCCTGTCCTGGTATTTGCTTTTGATGAAACAGGCCTGGCTTTATTATTTACCGGCGCCGCATTGACACTCGTATTCACTTCCATCGCTTTTTTGGCCTCCGTAAAAGCCAGGGATAAAGCAAGGGGCATCGGGGCTGCTTTATTACTGTGGTTCTATTTTGCCCTCATCTTTGACGGGCTTTTACTGCTTATCCTTTTTGCTTTCAGCGATTACCCTATGGAGAAACTGACGCTGGTGTTATCCGCACTGAACCCGATTGACCTCGGCCGGATCTTCATCATGCTGAAGATGGACATCAGTGCGCTGATGGGCTACACCGGTGCCTTATACAAAGACTTCTTCGGCAGTGCTACAGGCATACTTTATACAGGGGGTATCATGCTCCTGTGGATCATTCTTCCGCTATGGCGGGCCCTGAAGATATTCCAGCGAAAGGACCTCTGACAATCATTTACTCATTATATAAAAAAGAATACCATGAATGAATTAGCATCCCGGACACTGGCACAGATCGTTACCGGCAATCATCGTACGGCAGCCGTTTTTGAAAAATACCATCTTGATTTCTGCTGCAAAGGCAAGCGCTCATTACAACAGGCATGCACGGAGCAAAACATATCCGTTGATGAATTACTGAAAGAACTGGAAGGCGCTGCTTCCGGCACTCAAACTGTCTTTCCTTTTGACAAACTTCCTTTATCCCAGCTGGCTGAACATATAGTATCCACCCACCATACTTACGTCAAAAACGAACTGACCCAGCTAATGGCTTATGCTGAAAAGGTAGCATCCAAACACGGACAGCGGCACCCGGAACTATTCAAGATATTTGAAGCAGTGGCGGCTGTAAAGGAAGAAATGACGATGCACATGCACAAAGAAGAGGTCGTATTATTTCCCCGCATAAAGGAACTCGAAAAACTGGCGGGTCATGAACATGGCCAGGCAAGGATCAGTGTGACTTACCTCCGGGCGCCGATCACTATGATGGAGCATGAACATGACCATGCAGGGGCATTGCTTGCCGAAATAAGAGAACTGTCCGGTAATTATACACCGCCACAGGATGCCTGCACTACTTACAAACTGCTGTATGCTGCTTTACAGGCATTTGAAATGGACCTTCATCAGCACGTTCACCTGGAAAACAACATCCTGTTCCCAAAAGCGATCAGGCTGGCTGAAGAGCTGAGTAACGCCAATTGATGAAAATTAACAGCGATCATAAGAAAAAAGGCGGTTCACAGATACCGCCTTTTTTCTAACCGTCCCTATTCAACTAAGTTATTGTTGCAGCGGCGCAATGGTAAGCACCGATATATTTGATTCTTTGTACAGGTACTTGCCCGATACACGACTCAGCCATCCTCCAAGTACTGACTCTTTCCCGGTATTGATGACAATAAGATCTGCTTCCACCAGTTTGGCATAGGATAATGTATTATAGGCTACATTATGCCCGTACGTAGAAGAGCGATGTATCTTTAGCCGGGTATGGTCTCTCAGTAACTGGTAAGCCCTGGCCAGCCATTTGGTATCCCCCGGATCTTTATCATGAAAATTTTTCTTATATCCCATCAGGTGAATGATTGCATCGTACCGCCCGGCTATATAGGTAGCGGCAGTCAATTTTTTGACAGGCAGGAAATCATTGACCGGCACCACAATGCTTTTCAGGTGAATGATATCAAACTGCCGGGTAACAACAAGCACCGGACAATTGGTCTGCTTAGCCAGCGTATTGATATCCAGTTTATGATTCAATAGCGTATGGAAACCAGCCGCATTCTTTGGGATCACTATCAGGTCAATACGCCGGGTGATAATGAACTGCTTTAACTGATCAAACCAGTTTCCTTCCTGTACTTCGCCCTGCATGGTCAAACCATCTGACAGGCTGTTCTTATACCTGTCAAGCAGCGCTGCCATCTTTTCTTCCGCACCGGTCTCCTGAAAGATATTTCCTGCCATGTACCCGCCTAAAGGAAATGAAACGGGAAGAAGTGAGGAATGACAATACAATAAAGAAATATCACACTTGAATTCATTGGCAATAGCGATCGCTTTTTCCAATGCCATATAGGTATTACGGTTAAAACAGACCGGGACCAGTATATGATTAAAAAGTTTATTCAATGATAAAACGTCATTCCCCGCAATATAGAGTGCAAGGTTAAGGAGACCGTTAAGCTGCTATTAGAATATAATTAAAAGGGGTTATTTATTTACAGTAGGTAAAACTACGGTGACAACTGTACCGCTATCGGCACCTGAGCGTACGTCAATAGTTCCTTTGTGAAGCCCGATGATACGCTTCGTCATTGTCAGCCCCAGGCCAAAGCCTGGTTCGGTCACCACATTGACACTCCGGTAGAAAGGCTCGAAAATATGTTCGATCTCTTCATCTGGTAATACATCGCTTTTATTGGAAAAAATAAGTTCTGCGCTTTTTCCTTTCAGTATGAATTGTATATTAACAGTTTTATCCGGCGAGTACTTACAGCCATTCTCTATGATATTCTTAAAAGCGATATGCAGTAAATGCGGATTACCAAAAACCATACATTCATTCTCATCTTCCGGCAGATCAGGAAAATCAAGTACCGCCCGGAAGCCGGGATTCTGCCTGATCACTTCGCTATGTGTACGCAGTATCACTTCATCCAGTCTTACTTTGTCCAGTTGAATAGCGCCATGCGTACCAGCCTTGGCTATTTCCAGTAAATTCCTTGTCAGTTGATGAAGTCCTTTCACATCTTCCAGTACTGATGATAAGACCTTCCGGTATTCTTCAGGATGGCGTTCCTGCAGCATGGCTACTTCTATCTGGCTGGAAATAGAAGTCAGTGGCGTTGACAATTCGTGGGAGGCATTGGCGATAAATCGCTTTTGAATATTGAATGATTCTTCCAGCCGGTTCAGGAGGTCATTAAAGGTTTTGTTCAGGTCGGCCAGTTCATCTTTATTATTTCCAATATAAAGGCGGTGCGATAGGTTTTGCGAGGTAATCAGGTTCACATCCTGGATCGTTTCCTTTACCGGCTTCACCAGTCTTTTGGAAAAAAGATAACCGGCAATAAGCGTCACCGCCAACGCTACCGGGAAATAGATAAAAAAGATATTCCTCTGATTTTGCAGGTATTCCCGGCCAATGACGTTTTCAGCCGCTACCAAAACGGTCAGTTGATCCTCCTGCTGAAAATAGTACAGCAATACTTCCTTTTGGCCGACATGATAAAAACTTTCTCCATCTTCTTTTGCCTGCATCAGCCGGGTGGTATCCGGCGTCAGGTCATCTGTATCCTTATCACGAAAAGTATAGAGAGGGATATGATCATTATTGTAAATGACAATGTTCTTATTAAAAAGAGAAGCGGGTGAAGAAGCATCCAGTGATCTCAGCAGGCTGACCGAGTCTTCCCTGAACACCTGGTATAGTCTTGCGGCGCTCCGGGCCCGGCTTTCTAAACGCTGGCGAAATTCATTTTCGACACGCTGGCGGGAAACAAAATAGATAATGATCCCCATTCCCAGCAGAATGCAGGAAACGATAACCGTGAACAGCAGGTTGATCTTTGAAGCCAGCTTCATCAGCTTTTGTCTTTCAGTACATAGCCCATTCCCACCTGGGTATGAATAAGGGGCTCGTCAAAATCCTTATCTATCTTTTTCCTGAGATAATTTACATACACATCTATCACATTGGTCCGGGTATCAAAATCAATATCCCATACATGCAGTGCTATATCTGACCTTGAGACCACCCGGTTCTTATTCCGTAAAAAAAATTCCAGCAGCTGGAATTCTTTTGCAGTAAGTGAAATATGTTTTCCTTCTCTTGTCACTTCCTTGCTATCAAGATTCATCTGCAGGCTCCCTGCATGTAACAGGGTGCCGGTCGCCACTGTACGATGAATACGTTTGAGCAACGCCCGGATCCTCACCAGCAGTTCACGAAAGTCGAACGGTTTAATGATATAATCATCCGCTCCTGCATCAAAACCCTCGATCTTATCATCAAGGGTATTCAGCGCCGTCAGCATGATCACCGGCACAGCGGGATCGGCAGCCCGGATAGCCTTGCACAGTTCATAACCGTTCATACCCGGCAGATTGATATCGAGTATGACGAGGTGAAATGGCTTATTCTGAAAAAGCTTCAGGCCTATTGTCCCGTCATATGCCACTTCAGCCCGGAATGAATTCTCCACGAGACCCTGCCGCAATGCATCAGCAATTTTCTTCTCGTCTTCTACTATCAGAATATCTATATCCTGCATGTACGTTTTCTTTTGATAAAGATAACGAGGGTTAGGATAAGGATAGCTCCGTCACAATTAGAAACATATTATTTCAGGCAATAGCGTAACAGGTGCAGGATAAGCACAGCCTTTCTATCTTTGCTCCATGCGGATAGATATTCTGACGGTTTTGCCCGAATTATTAGAAAGCCCTTTTAAACACAGCATCATGAAAAGAGCACAGGAAAAGGGTTTGCTGGAGGTGCATGTCCATCACCTGCGTCAATGGGCAGTAAATGAATACGGACAGGTGGACGATTATCAATATGGGGGTGGCGCCGGGATGGTGATGATGTGTGAACCATTGGCCAAAGCCATTGAGGCGCTTTCTGCTGACCGGCAATATGATGAGATCATATACCTGACACCTGACGGTGAAACACTGAACCAGAAAATATCCAACACCCTTTCTCTAAAACAAACCCTTTTGCTTATATGCGGTCATTATAAAGGTATTGACGAAAGGATACGTGAACATTTTGTAACAAGGGAGATCTCTATAGGTGATTATGTACTCAGCGGGGGCGAACTGGCTGCGGCAGTACTCGTGGATTCAATTGGCAGGTTGTTGCCCGGTGTTTTAAATGATGAAACATCTGCGTTGTTCGATTCTTTCCAGGACAACCTGTTAGCCCCACCGGTTTATACAAGGCCGGAAGATTTCCGCGGCTGGAAGGTGCCGGCCATTCTGATGAGCGGCGATCATAAAAAGATCGAAGAGTGGCGGCATGAACAATCACTGCAGCGTACCCAGGAGAGAAGACCTGATCTCCCCGATCAGTTATAGGGCGTCCTTTCAGAAAGGAAGCATGATGCTTAAAAGGAAATAATACAGCAGGATCAGCACCAGGTTGATAGTAATGGTCATTTTCATAAGCTCCGGATTTGATTCAGGTGTATAGTTGCATGAGTCATGCCAAAAGCAGCTTATCCACATAGGAGAAATACAGGGTATTCCTGAAAATACAGCAGGTAAAATGTAACCTTACGACTAACCCGGAAACCGGTTTGGACGGATTCAGCAACTGCATTAATATTGAATCTGAATATAATGCAGTGACGCTCCGCTACAAACAGCAATTAGACAAATATCTTGGTAATTTTCTCATCGCTATTCACCTGGTGGCCGCCAGAATACTGGGATTCATATTGAGAAGAAATCATACACTGCAACCCGCACCTGAACATATTCTCTTCATTAAGATCATGGGCATAGGCAGCGTATTGATGGCAGCAGACGGGATACTCGCAATAAGGAACAAATACCCGGATGCGAAGCTGATATTACTGGGCAATCCTTCTGTGATCAGCGGCATCCGGCCCGCCGGTTTGTTTGATGAATACTGGGCATACCATGATACTTCATTCCTGAAAGCAGCAGGCAGTACAATAAAAAACCTATTCCGTTCATGGCAAAAAAGGAAATTATGGGTATGCAACATGGAAGTGTATTCCAAGCTCACCACCATCTTTTCACTATGGACCTGCGCCCGCAATCGTTTCGATTTTTTCTTTAACGAAGTATCATTCCGCAAAAACATCAATACACACCCCGTCTATTTCAACCAGTTTTCCCTTGCTCATGAGAACTACGACCGTATGGCAGAAGCACTTGGTGCGGAAATAAAAATATCGTTTGAATTTGACGACCATGCAAAAGCAGGCAGAGCCCTTTCCGGCAGGAAATATATCATCATCAGCAATACCTGCAGTGAACTGGCAAGGGAAAGGCTGTACCCGGATGACCTGCTGGTGCAACTATGTATTCATCTTTTTCAAAAATACCATTGCCCCTTGCTATTATCAGGTACTAAAGCAGACCGTAGTTACTATGACAGGCTCCTGCAAAATAATCTGCTGAAAGAAGTGCCCGTACAGAATATTGCCGGCGATCATTCCATGGAAGCATTTATATCCCTGTTATATACTGACTGCCGGCTTCTGGTCACCGTAGACAGCGCACCACTGCATTTTGCTTTCAGGCTGGGAGTGCCCGCCGTTTCATTATGGGGTCCTACTCATCCGGCCACCCGAATGAAAGAGTCCCGGTTGTTCAAAGCTGTTTACCTTTCTGTGGACTGTTCGCCATGCGCACATCATACGACAGTTCTCCCCTGCGGCGGCAACAATATTTGTATGAAAAATATGACGCCGGCCCTGGTGATGCAAAAAGTTGGTGAAGTAATGAGTAATTTGAACGGATGACACGGAAAACCATCACCATACTTGCTTTTTTGTTTTGTTACTGCCTCATCCTTTTCCGCTGGTTGAATATCCCTATTGCAGATGCCGTAACAGAAGCCAGGGTGGGTGTCTATGGTGATGCGTTCAGCAGCCGCAATGTTCATTCGGCGGCGATGTGGTTTAAAGATATAGGCTACACAAAAACGAAAGGCCTGCCTGTTTTCAATTATACAGGCAACCTTAATCAATCCGGAACAGAGGTATATACCCATTATCCTTCTCTCCCGGATATACTTGGCGGTGTATATGCAAGAACACTGAATACAAAAGATCCTTACAAGATCGCTGTTTTCCCTATCCTGTTATCTATTATTTTCTTTTTCATTTTACAGCTTGTATTAAAGAAGATACTGCCTGACAGCAAATCCGCTTTTATTTCATGGGTGTTGCTGGTCATCAGTTGTTACTTTATCTGCTGGGCCGACGACCTGCACCAGCATCTGTACACTGAACTGCTGAAATGGGTGTATATCTACATCCTTTACCTGTATTTCACTGAGCAAAGAAAACGATGGATGCTGCCATCTCTTTGCATGATCTACTTTGTCCAATCGTGGCTGACGTTTGAATCCATCCCCTTCCTGGCGATCATTACAGTTGGCTTCTTTATCCTCTTCGACCAAAAGCTGTTCTCGCCAGCCTGTCTTTTATTGCTGGTCATGCCCATTGCAGGAGTAGCACTGCATCTTTTTCAGAACTATTTATACTTCGGCGACTGGTCTGCAGTGATAGCGGATATGAAAGCCGCCTTATTGAAACGAACTACCGGCCAGGCAGGAAATGAACTTGGCAGGGCTGTTCAATCGTACGACTTTGTCAAGATGTGGACCTATGAATTCTGGTTTCGCATGGGCAGGACTTTTGCATTACCCGCCATTTCTATTATTGTCATAGCAGCTTTTGCCTTAAGAAGCCTGTATTTTCATCACCGTACCCATTTTAAAATGGCCATCATTTTCTTTCTGGCAGGGATCGCCTGGATATTCGTCATGCCACAACACGCCATTGTGCACACTTTTACTATAAAACATATGGGTGTCTTTGTAGCATTTGTCAGCGGGTATGGTATTCTTCAGTATATGGAGCTGCTAAAAAAACATCTCGTTGGCCGTACATTTTATTGGCTGGCCGTCCACATACTGTTCATTTTTTATACCATAGGTGGCTTTTTATATAACCAGGGCTACTATGTATACCTGAAGTTCAGTCTTGCCTACCCCCGACTGGGAATGGACGCAAACTTGTGGTAACGCTAATTTTTTTTAAATAAACTTTCCACCGCATTAAATGGCCGGAGAAAACGTTCTTGCTGATGAAGATCAGTAAAAAATAGGCCATATTTACCCCTGAAAGGCTTACATTCGCAAGGTTTGACCAATATCCTTGTCCTGCATAAAACTTGTTCATTTTTTTGCACTAAAAGACCCCTAACCACTTAACAAACAGCATGAAGGCGCTGACCACCATTACAGATCCCATTTATATTCCCAAAGAGAAATATAGCTGGTATGATAATTTATGGCTCCGTTTCATTAATGACCCAAGAGACCTTCCTTTTATTTACCTGCTGACAGCCATTCATATTCTGGTCATCCCTGCAGCCATCATTCTTTACACCCCGTTGCTGGAAGGATGGTACTGGTGGGCAGCTTATATCCCTTATTTCTATGTATCGCAAATGTATTTCAAAGGCCGTTTTGGCCTGATGCTGCATTGCATCAGCCACCGCAAACTTTTTAAAAAGGCGTATACGTTGATGTATCACTGGATCATCTGGATCGTGTGCCCCTTCTTCGGACATACGCCTGAAACATATTTTGTACACCATATGGCGATGCATCATGTAGAGAACAATATGTATGATGATGCGAGCAGCACCTTGCCTTACAAACGGGACAGTCTCCGTGGTTTTATCAGCTATGTCACCCGTTTTCTTTTCCTTGGCTTCAGGGATACATTCATGTACCTGTTTAACCGTAAACGGAAAAAATTGTATATGCGGCTGACCTGGGGTGAAATGTCATTCTATGTTTTTTGTATAGCCATGTGTTTTGTGAACCTGAAAGCCACCCTATTCATCTTCATCATACCGTTTTTATTTGCCCGTGTAGTGATGATGCTTGGCAACTGGGCGCAACATGCATTTGTGGATCCGGCCAACCTGGACGACAATACGATCAACTGTATCAACACCAAATACAATAAAGTTTGCTGGAATGATGGTTATCATGCGGTTCACCATGTTCGCCCTGCTCTTCATTATACAGAGATACCGGTTGAATTCCTGAAACAAAAAGATGAATTTGCCAGTCAAAAAGTATTGGTTTTCGATGGCATTCACTATCTCCACATTTTTGTATGGCTGATGACCAAGCGATACGATAAACTGGCAAAGAACCTCGTCAACATCAATAATATGTTCAGCAGCGAGGAAGAAGCGATCGCTGTCATGAAAGAAAGAACAAAACGTTTATCTCCTCCCGCTGCGGCCTGACAGGGAATACCGCTTAATCGTCAATACTGATCAGCCTGTTAGGTTTATTCATTTATCTTTAATCCATAAAATAAATGAATACCGAATGTCTTCCTTTACTATATCCGGCAATCTGGTTGATATACATAAACAGAACATATACCCGGCAGAAATCACGGTAGAAAATGGAAAGATAACTTCCATCAATGAGTCTCCTCACTCACCACTCACTACTCACCATTACCTGCTTCCGGGTTTCATAGACAGTCACGTTCACATCGAAAGCTCTATGCTGGTACCTTCTGAGTTTGCCAGGCTCGCTGTGGTGCATGGTACGGTAGCTACTGTCAGCGATCCGCATGAAATAGCGAATGTCTGCGGGATGAAAGGGGTGGAATTCATGATCGAAAATGGAAAGACCGTTCCCTTCAAATTCAATTTCGGGGCGCCAAGCTGTGTACCTGCCACCACATTCGAAACGGCAGGCGCTGCCCTGGATGCAACGGATGTAGAAGAACTGTTGCAAAGAGATGAAATAAAATACCTGAGCGAAATGATGAACTTCCCCGGAGTGTTGTTCAAAGATGCAGAGGTGATGAAGAAGATCGCTGCAGCACACAGGCTGAACAAACCGGTGGACGGACATGCCCCGGGACTGCGAGGAGAAGAGGCTAAAAAATATATTGAGGCCGGCATCTATACCGATCATGAATGTTTTACCAGGGAAGAAGCACTTGATAAACTGCAATACGGGATGAAGATCATCATCCGGGAAGGGAGCGCTGCAAAGAATTTTGAGGCCCTTATTGATCTGTTGAACGATTATCCGGACATGATCATGTTCTGCAGTGATGACAAACACCCTGACAGTCTTGTGCTCGGACACATCAATCAACTGTGTGCAAGAGCCGTTGCAAAAGGAATTGACGTTTTTAAGATATTGCAAGCGGCTTGCATAAATCCCGTATTACATTATAAGTTAGATGTTGGTCTTTTAAGAGAGGGCGATCCGGCGGATTTTATTCTGGTCAGGGATCTGGAAAAGTTCCAGGTGGCAAAAACGTTCATTAATGGAAAGTTGGTGGCCGAAAACGGGGTGTCCGGAATAGAGACCACTAAATCAGGAGTGATCAATAATTTTTCCTGTAATAAAAAAGACATAAACGGTTTTGAGATAAAATGGCAGGGAGAAAAAGAAATACAGATCATTGAAGCCCTCGACGGGCAACTCATTACGAATAAACTTTCTTTTGCTCCCAAAACTGAGAATGGTAATATCGTTAGCGACACGGAAAGAGATATTCTGAAGATCGTAGTAGTGAACCGCTATAATGAGGCCCCGGTGGCCAAATCATTTATTACAAATTTTGGATTGAAGCGGGGGGCTATCGCTTCCTCTGTTGCTCACGACAGTCATAATATCATAGCTGTTGGTGTGGATGATGAAAGCATCTGCACAGCTGTGAACCTGCTGGTCGAACACAAAGGGGGTGTAAGCTGTGTGAATGATGATACAGAACTGGTGGTGCCTTTACCTGTGGCCGGGTTGATGAGCAATGAAGATGGTTATAAAATAGCGGAGCAATATTCACTGATAGACAAAGCTGCCAAAGAAGCCGGTTCCACTCTCGCCTCTCCCTTCATGACGTTGTCTTTCATGGCCCTGCTGGTGATACCGCATCTTAAACTGAGTGACATGGGTTTGTTTGACGGGGACAGGTTTGAGTTTGTCCAGTAAAAAACCGGCTATTCTTCCCAACCATTCGTAACTCTCACCAAATATTGGGAATTTGCTCAACCCGGCATATGTCATCCATCCGACATTACCTGGTTTACTCAATTAGTATTCAAACATTTTTATTGCTCCCAAAAATCTGGCACCCCCTTTGGCATCGTAGTTATAAAAGCTACGGTTTATGAAAAAGACAACTGGTATCACATCAATAGAAAGCAAGGTTGGTTTCCAGGAAATGTTGCTGGAAAAATTTATGCAGCAGAACCTGCCACCTATACCGCCAAAACAAAGTAAACTCTCTGGCATGACAGGATTCACAGAACAATATAAGGAGGTTGAATACTGCGCCGCTGAAACACCGGTCACAGGTACTGTCGAAATATTTTATATACCGGAGAACAAGAAAGGACTCAGACGAATGAGCGTACCTGTTGCGTCCCGTTTCATTGTTTTTTGTATCCATAATAATGAACATGATTATAAAGTATCATGGAGCTGTTCTCTTTCATGAACGCCAGCCGTTCATCCCTTTGTTTCTTCAATTCAACCTGTATTTCCGGGCTTTTTGAAAACTTTCACAGTCAGACTGTAATCTTTCCGGTTACATTAGCATCCTATAAACAGACAAAGGATACAGGAGCCGTGCCAATGATACCATCGACAAAGCATGAAGAAGCTAAAAACAAGGTTATGAACAAGTCACTTCACATAAGCACTTCTCTCGACCAGCCGGCATTGCTGGAGGATATGGTGGAGAAATTAGCTTACCGCCGGGTTGATATCGGTTATGGAAAAGAAAAACTGGCCGGTGGACGCAAAGCACTGGAAACATCATCCACAGAAACCTATGTCAGCGGAACGGTAGCCATAGAAGATAACGGGGAGATCATCAATATGCCGTTCATCACTTGTTTCCTGTTCACCTGTATCAAAACAAACAACGATCCTTATAAACTTTCCTGGGGGGCCTCCTTGTCATAATAAACAGGCAATAAGCAATAGTGACTTTACGATTGAATTGTCAATTGCTTATTGCCTGCTGTTTTAATGCTTTCCGCAACTGCAAGCCTCTACTTCCGTTTCATCATGCCACGGAAAACTGTCAGCGTTCTTATTTAATTCCCAGAAGAATTTTGTCCGGGGTCTGTTGTAATTACCTGTCTCATTCATTTGTTCTGCATCATACAATCTTCCGTTCACCATGGTGTAGCGTACACTTTCCGTATTGCGGATATTCTCCAGCGGATTTTTATCCATGACAATGAGGTCAGCCAATTTGCCTGCTTCTAATGAACCGATCCATTTATCCAAACCTAAACTCACTGCCGGGTTGATGGTTGCCGTCTGCAATGCCTGGTGATTGGTCATACCGCCTTGCTGCATCATCCATATTTCCCAATGTACACCAATACCCTGTATCTGGCCGTGAGCACCCATATTAACTCTTACGCCTCCATCTGCTAGTTTCTTTAGACTTTTTGAGGTCAGGATGTGCCCATTTATATATTCTTCTTCCGGCAGCATGGTACGGTGACGGCTGCGGGTGTCAATCGTTGACCTTGGTGTAAAGCGGAGCAATCTTTCATTTTCCCACACATTGGTATGCTGGTACCAGTAGTACTCACCGCTCATACCGGCATAGTTCACGATCAGCGTAGGTGTATAAGCCGTCTTTGAATTCTTCCATAACTGGATCACATCATTGAATAATGGCGCTACCGGTATATTATGCTCGATGGTAGTGTGCCCGTCTAATATCATACTGGTGTTATGGTAAAAGAATGACCCGCCTTCGGGTACCACTTCCATCTGCAGTTCCCTTGCCGCCTGTATGATCATTTGTCTTTGTTCCCGGCGTGGCTGGTTATAACTTTTTACGGAGAAAGCGCCGAAGGCTTTAGTTCTTCTTAAAGCACTTCTTGCATCATCAATGGAATTGACAACTGCTTTGAAATCGCCGTCCGCTCCATATAAGATAGTCCCGGTCGAGAATACTCTCGGTCCTACCTGTAAACCGGCCTTTACCAGTTCACTTTGTGCAAACACCATTTCACTGTTCGCTGAAGGGTCATGCATGGAAGTAACGCCATAAGCCAGATTGGCATAGTAGGCCGTGTGTTTTTGCGGCGTGATGCCGGACCGGAAATGATTACCGTGTGCATGGGCATCTATGAATCCTGGCGATATTGTCTTACCATTGCAGTCAATCAATTTTGCACCGGCAGGTATCGTTACATTCTTTCCCACCTCTTTGATCAGGTTATCTTCCACGATCAGTGTCCCGTTCTCTATCACTTCATCACCTTTCATAGTGATGATACGGGCATTGGTAAACGCCACCACTCCTTTGGGTTTATCTGCAGCTACTTCCAGTCCTACATCTGTTCCTTTCTCAGGTATCTTAAATAACGAATCAGGTTTGTTGGCGATAAAATCAAAACGTTCATCGAGATTAATGGTGTAATACTGGCTGCCAAGGGTATAATGCAGTTGTTTGTTATCAGCCGACCAGTGCAGGTTGATGCCTGCATCTTTGGAGACGATCTTCACCGGGAAATCTTTGGTACCGCTGCCTATATCTATTGTTCTCCCCGTTTTAGGGAATGCGGCGATATACACTTCCCACAGATCAATAAAGGCGATCCATTTCTCATCCGGGGAAAGTGTGAACTGGCTCCCGTACGTGCTTTTCAGGTGTACACGTTCATCACTGCCATCCAACTTGCAGCTTACATAGTTTCTGCTCATTCCGCCTCCTGCCTGGTAGTATATCCTGTCGCCGGCTTTATTGAAACGGGGAAGATCTCCCCGCTCTGTTACCAGGTTTTCACCGCTGCCATCCTGTAGCATAGTATAGATACCCGGCTTTGCCGTATAAGCTTCGCCCAGCGCATTACTGCCTCCTTCCTTGCGGAATACGATCGTTTTTCCATCTGCTGAAAAAGAAGGTAACCGGTAAATGCCTTTTGACCTGGTGAGTTTAACAGGTTTAGGTACTGCTGCATTTTTTCCGGTTGCCGGCTGCAGGTTCAGTTTCCAGATTGCGCCTGATGCTGTATCATTCCAGGTGGTGTATAGTAAGGTCTTCCCGTCTGCTGAGAATGAAGGCTCAAATTCAAAGTCTGTACCGTTGGTTATGCGCTGCGGTTTACCGGAAGGCAATTCCTTTTTCCATAAATAACCCACGGCGTTAAACACTAACCACTTTCCATCGGGAGATGTAACCGCCTGCCGGATCACATGGGCTGTAAAGGTGGACGGGTTGATCTCCTGCTGAAAACGCACGGCGTCATAGATACGTTGCTTGACATTACACGTAAAGGATATCTCCGTTGCTTTGTTCACGCTATTCACATCCACTTTCATGATCTTGCCATTACTCCAGATGATGATGTGTTTATCATCCGGCGTCCATGAGTAACCGGTGTATAACCCAAATGTGGACCAGGCTTCCTGCTGGTCTTTGCTCAATTGATCATAGACAGGCCACTCCTCTGCTGTTTCGAGGTTGCGGAGATAGAGAACCGTTTTTGTTCTTATCCTTTTTACAAATGACAACAGCTTCCCGTCATGCGATACCTGCGGGCGAACAGTACCACCGGGTCCGCCTGTAATAGTTTCTGTGGTTCCTTTTTCCCTGTCAAAACGTTTGATGACAAAGATCTGGTTGTTGGGGTCTTTATTATACTGAAAGAAGCCGCCGGGGTACATGTCTTCGCTGAAATATACATAACGCCCATCAGGAGAAACGACAGGTTCGTTCACATCCTGCTGGTCATTCTTTCTCACTGTAAGTTGCAAACCATTTCCGCCGCTGGTATGATACAGCCACATTTCGCCAGCGCCTAATGAACGGGTAGAGGTAAAATGTTTGCGGGCCACAATGTATTCGCCATCGGGCGACCATACGCCATTATTCAGTAAACGGAAACTTTCTTTGGTGATCTGTTTGGCGCTGCTGCCATCGCGGTTCATCATCCAGATATTATCGCCGCCGCCCGCATCGGAAGTGAACAGTATCTTTTTGCCGTCAGGACTGAAGCGGGGCTGTACTTCAAAGGCATGGCCGCCTCTTAATACTTTTGCCTCGCCACCTGTTGAAGGAATGGTATAAATATCACCCAGCAGGTCGAAGACGATCTCTTTTCCATCCGGAGATATATCCACGTTCATCCAGGTGCCTTCACTGACGGTAAAGGAAACCTCTTTATAAGGCCCATCGGGATTGGACACATCCCATTTTTTGGCATCTTTTTTTTCCTGGGCATTGATAAATGAAATAGTAAACAGCAATACAGTTGCAGCAAATAGTTGGCGCATCATGAAGATAGTTTTAGGGCTGGGAAGGTAAATAAAAGAAAGTTAGTAAAGGCTTGGTTGTATTCTACCCCCTCCAATCCCCCGTTCACCGACTTTTCATTCTCTATGACCCATTGCCTGTTGCCCGTTCACTATTCCCCCTATAGTTTTACAGAAAATTAGAAACGCACATGAGTGATTACAGAGACAGAATGAGAGAAAGGAGAGACCGGTGGGAGGCCCGCTGTGAGACAAGGATGGACCGCCATGACGGAAAAGGGCATATCTGGACAGGTGTTTTCCTGCTGGTGATAGGTGGCCTGGCATTAGCGAAGAGCTTTGGTGTACCTATGCCGGTCTGGCTGTTTACCTGGCAAATGCTGCTCATCGGTATCGGCCTGGTCATGGGTCTAAAGAAAGGATTCCGGGACGGTGGCTGGTTCATCCCTATTATCATCGGTGGCGCTTTCCTGGTCAATGATTATTTCCTGCATGGAGAATTGCGCCGTCATATCTGGCCGGTGATCCTGATCGTTATCGGCGCTTTATTCATCTTCCGGCCACGCAAAAAAAAATGGCAGGGCTGGAGTGAAAAAAAAAGCGATGGAGCGCAGGCCGAAACAGTTACTCCGTTAAGTGAAGCTGAATACAGTAAAGATGATATTATTGACAGCACCAATATTTTCAGCGGCACAAAGAAAGTAGTGCTTTCCAAGAATTTCAAAGGCGGCGACCTTACCAATATTTTCGGCGGCTGTGAAATAGACCTGACACAGGCCGATATGCCTGAATCAGCCGTAATAGATATCACCGCCATCTTTGGCGGCGCTACGCTGATCCTGCCGTCGAACTGGGCGGTCAAAACAGATTCTGTCACCATTTTTGGCGGCATCAGTGACAAACGGAAGTTTCCCAATGTACCGGAGACCGCCAGCAAGACATTGATATTGGATGGAACGATCATATTCGGCGGCGTAGAGATCAGGAGTTATTAAAACACTTCTGTTTCATTGGAGCAAATTCTGCCAATGAAGTATAAATAATTAATGCCCGGCCCGGTAAAGAACAGAGTACAATAACCGCACCCGCTTTACCCGGCAGGGCTTACCATAAACCAACTTGTATGAACTGGTATCTCGCAAAAATGGTTTTTCGTATCGTCTGTGGCGATGGCGATCATACTGCACAGTTTGATGAACAACTTCGCCTGGTAGCGGCTTCTTCGAAGGAAGAAGCATTCAGCAAAGCGCAGGAGATCGGTCAAAAAGAGCAAGAAACCTTTTATAATCGTAAAGACCAGCTGGTGCAATGGCAATTCATCAACATCAGTGAACTATACAGGCTCAGCGACCTCATAGATGGGGCTGAATTGTATTCCCGTATCGAAGAAAGGGATAATGCTGAAGCGTATATCTATACTGTGAACCAAAAAGCGGAGAATATTTTCTTTACCCAAACCCACCAGCTTTTACAACTGGCATAATGCATCATGTCTAATTCGCCTCTTTCGGCAAACAGGTTTCGTCTCACTTTCGGTATCAGCTGGCTGGTATTGATGGCCGACCATGCCATGGTACTGCACTATTTTGAATTGCCCTGGAAAGAAGCGATCATTGATAGCTGTATCAGCAATGGCCTGCTGCTCTTATTCTGCCTGCTGATCATGAATACACTTCGTTATTACCTGCCGCAAAAGGAACAACTGATCAACATCTTTGCGTGGTGTGTGACATTTTCGATCGTATGGCTTGTATTGACGAAATGGCTGCTGAAACTTTCTTTAGGCTCCCATCCCGGCTATGCAGAATTATTGTCCCGTTCCGGTTCTATCCGGTTCAGCATCGCCTTCCTGCTGCTGGGCTGTATCACCATGATCAGCGTACTGTGGCAAACCTGGAATATGCAGAAAGAAGACCAGTCACGGAAAGCCGACGCAGAAAAACTGGCAAAAGAAGCCGAGCTGTTCAAACTTCGCCAGCAATTACAGCCGCATTTTTTATTTAATAGCTTAAACTCCATCAATGCCCTGATCGGGACCCGGCCTGCTGAAGCCAGGAAGATGGTGCAGCAGTTGTCGGACTTTCTGAGAGGCACTTTAAAAAAGGAAGAAACGCAATGGGTGACCCTTCAGGAAGAACTGCAATATCTTCAACTGTACCTGGAAATAGAAAAGGTTCGTTTTGGCAACCGGCTCGCCACAGTGACAGAAACAAATGAAGAAGTACAGCAAATGAAATTACCTGCTTTACTTTTGCAGCCGGTAGTGGAGAATGCGATCAAGTTCGGCTTGTATGACACCACCGGCGAGACCGTGATACGCATACTTACATCCAAAGAAGGTAGTGAACTTATCGTAAAAGTGAGCAATCCCTTTGACCCGGAGACATCGGCCCCCAAACAAGGGACGGGTTTCGGGCTGAAATCCGTGCAAAGACGATTATATCTTTTATTCGGCCGCAGCGACCTGCTGGCGACAGAAGCGAAAGGAAATATATTCACAACAATAGTAAAGATCCCGCAGGTGTCTGACACATCACAGAGTGTCTGACATCCGTGTTAAACAATAATAGTATGGGTAAAGTAGTGATCATAGATGATGAGATGCTGGCAAGGAGCATTGTAAAAGAATACCTGCAGCAGCACCCGCAATTAGAACTGATGGCGGAATGCGGCGATGGGTTTGAAGGAGTGAAAGCCATCCAGCAGCACCAGCCCGACCTGATATTCCTGGATATACAAATGCCCAAGATCAATGGCTTTGAAATGCTGGAACTGATCGAACACCCGCCTGCTGTTATTTTCACTACGGCATTTGATGAGTATGCTATCAAAGCATTTGAAGCACATGCTATAGACTACCTGTTAAAACCATTTGACCAGGAAAGATTTGATAAAGCCGTTGCCAAATGGATGGAACAAAAGCCGGCTGTCATTGAAAAGTCAACGCAAGAGTTACTGGAAACCGCTTCTCATTCCCCTTCGCAAAGCCAGCGGGTGGTAGTGAAAAATGGCAGCAAGATCAAGATCATACCGGCACATGATATCTTTTACCTTGAAGCGGCTGATGATTTTGTGAAGATACATACACAAGAAGGGTATTTCCTGAAAAATAAAACAATGGGGCATTTTGAGCAGACGCTGGATGAACAGCAATTCGTACGTTCTCATCGCTCTTATATCATCAATATCCAGCAGATCACCCGGATCGATCCGTATGAAAAGGACGGCCATGTGGCCGTATTGCGTACCGGCGCAAAAGTTCCTGTAAGCCGCAGTGGTTATGGAAAACTAAAAGCGATCCTTGGCATATAATCTTTATTCATTGCCTGTTTGTTGCAGGATATCCACGGTACGCTTGTACAACAAAGAGGCTCTGTCAGGCGATTCTCCTATACAGACAATACCAAGTTTACCATATTGCGATAAAGCACCGACCAGGTGGAACATCACTCCTTCTTCTGTTGTACTGTTATAATGGATCTCATGGCTGATGGCAATATCAACCAGGTCATGCGCAGTTAATCCTTTACAGTTCTCACTGCTGAAATTATCCGAGGCCAGGTAATATCTTTTCTTTTTATCCGGCATCTCGAATTCACCGGTATGGGCATTATAAGATCCGCCGGTCAGGAATTGCAGCATCAGGTAAGGATGGGTGGTGCCTCCTTTCCGCAAATTGATCTCAATAGCATAATGCTTCCACATACCATTCTCCTTTACTGAAATAAAGTCAATACTGAAGCGGCCAAGCACTCCCTGGTTTCTCATTTCCTCTGACGCCAGTTTTCCCAATCGCCCGATCTCAACAGCGTATTCTGAAGAGGCGGGAAAGTTAGCACCAAGAAATACCTGCCCTGCATCACCACCCAGCAACTGGTCATGGGTGGAAATGACATCCACCTGTCCCAGCGGGTTGATCCGGCACTGTACAGAAGGAGACGCTTTGATGTCTCCTTCAATAGCCGCTTCCACTATCCCCTGCATGCGGGTAAATTTTTTTATGAAGCTTCGGTAGTTAAGATCAGGTGCGATAATATGCATATGCCGCAGTTGTTCTTTTATCCATTCTCTTGAAGCAGTGCGGTCAGTTGTTTCTTCGTAAGAAAAGACAGCATTCCCTTCTCCGGAAAAGCCATCATTCATTTTTATTATGGCCCTCTTTAATAAGGGGAACTGTTGTTTTAATGCAAAAAGGCTCTCCACTATATCATTTTCCCCGGACAGGTTCTCAAAACCCGGCGGTAGCAATAAACCCGCCTTTCTGAATAACATCCGGCTCCCGCTCTTCGTGCCGAGATACAAAAGATCGGGGTCACATCCATATACCGGCATTCCCAGTCTTACCGCCAGCGTCCTTTCTTTATCTGTCACATTGAAGCAGGTGATATGTGCCGCGTAACCGGGAGGAACACTGTTCCTGATCCTTTCTATCAGCCTGGGCCTTTCCAGAATTTTTTCTGTCAGCGAAAGATGGGAGACATCTGCACAGCTAAGCATCGTGAGCCGTTGACGGGCATGATAGCCTGTAACGCCGGGAAGCAAATGCAGGTAATAGTCAATGATGACAGGGTCAATAGTGACACTGGTAATGAAGATGACATGTGTTCTCGGCATTTTCAGCAGCATCAAAAGGCATAATAATCTTTCTTCATAATAGTTGATGCCTTCTATCTTATACAGAATGTCCTTGTCAAGCGTAAGGCTTGGAATGATGATAACGGCTTTGGGCGCCATTTTATCGGGGAAGACATCCCTGAACTGGTAAACGAAGTTTTGCTGCAGTTCTTTGAATTGCCTGATCTCTTCTGTTGAACCGGGTGGCGGGAAACGGCTTGACTGCCTGGGCACAAAGCCAGTATTTCTTTCTTCCGACGGAAAAAGATATGACATACCCACCCTGTTTCCTGAAAGATAGCAGCAGAAACTATGACAATAGTCTGACCTGAATGAAAGGGAGCAATGATTTTGGTCAGGCTTCCTGACCAAGCCATAAGGCTCCGCCGATGCTGGCCCTTGCCGCCCCGGTTACTGAAGCGATCACGCTGTACTCTTCCCTCCAGCGAAGTACACCGATCAGCGCCATGATCAATGCTTCTTTATAGTTCACCAGGTTCTTATCTGGTACAACCACTTCGATATTCAATGCGGATAGTTTATTCCTTAACAGATCGACCAAAAAAGTATTGAATGCACCGCCGCCGGTAGCAAGAAGCCGTTGGCCGCCTGTTTGCTGTTTGCTGTTCTTTAATGCAGCAATATCTTTTGCGATCTGCACAGCGATATGTTCAACATGAGTCCTGAGCGCATCAGGTACAGAAAGAGCTGCTTCTTTTATCACAGGGTACACCACATCTGTTCCAAAATCATTTGCCAAAGACTTGGGATAGTGTTGCTTGTAATAATCCAGCGAGTTTAATTTTTCCAGTAATCCTGTATTCACGTTTCCCCGGGAGGCCATTTCACCACCTTTATCATATTCTTTTCCTGCTTCATTAGCCAGCATATTCAATACCCGATTGGCCGGGCAAATATCAAAAGCAATGTATGTATCTGCATTGACGGATACATTAGCGATACCGCCCAGGTTCAGGAAGTAATCATAATTACCGAGCAACAGCTTCTCTCCTATAGGTACTATTGGCGCACCTTGTCCGCCAAAAGCAATGTCCATGGCACGCAGATCGCTGACCACCGGTAATTGTGTTTCTGCGGCAATAGCAGCGCCATCGCCGAGCTGGCCTGTCATCTTCCTTGCAGGCAGGTGAAAAGTAGTATGCCCGTGCGAAGCGATCAGCGCCACCTTATACTGCAGTCCGTTTTCCCGGATGAACCGGTTAACCTGTTGCCCGAGATAATGACCATAGTCCGTATGCAGCAACTGGTAATCCAGCGCATTTAAGGATATGGCACTCTTTAAACGGCCTATCCACTCTTCCGGGTAAGGATAGCAATCAGCTTTCAATATCTCATAACTCCATTTGCCGCCATTCTCATGTATCTCCGCGAATGCAATATCCAGCCCATCCAGTGAACTGCCGCTCATTAAACCAATAACCCTGTAAACCATGAATCAGATTTTAAGTTAGCTTTGCCGGAGTTAATAACCGCCGGCGTCCTGTATGCCGAAAAGGATGTCAAAAGTAAACCATCACGATGATTGTAAACCTGAGCCAGCAACATTCTTTGGTCAGCAACTGGGTAAGTGAACTGAGGGATGTGACCGTACAAAATGACCGGATGCGTTTTCGCCGTAACCTGGAACGTATCGGTGAAGTGGCTGCATATGAGATCAGCAAGGTCCTGCCTTTTAAAGAAGTGGAAGTCGAAACGCCTTTGGGTACGGCTACCAGCAAAGTATTAAGCGTACAGCCTGTCATTGCGACCATTTTGCGGGCCGGTCTTCCGCTGCACCAGGGTATTCTGAACTATTTTGACAAAGCCGATAATGCCTTTATCTCTGCCTATCGCAAACACAATAAAGATGGCAGTTTCGAGATCAGCCTCGACTATATTTCCTGCCCCGACCTCGAAGGCCGGGAACTGATCATCTGCGATCCCATGCTGGCAACGGGTTCTTCCTTAGTAAAAACAATACAGTTCCTGAAAGAAGAAGGAAACCCGAAAGATATCCATATCGTAGCAGCCATTGCCTGTACCGTTGGCATTGAATACGTTAAGCGGGAAGCTCCTTCCGTGACCATCTGGTGCGGGGATATTGATGACGAACTGACTGCCAAAGGGTACATTGTGCCGGGTCTTGGCGATGCCGGCGACCTCGCCTTCGGGGTAAAAGTACAGATGTGACCAGCAGCTTTTCCAGCCTGGTGACTGTCCTATTTACCCGGGGCAAATTTCCCCTGCTAACGGATTTGTTGTATTTTCCCGTTTCCGAATTGATGACCATACAAATATCCCGTAGAAAGGCGCAATTTGAAGGACAAAAAGGCGTTTTAGAACAGGACGGATTTCCCAAAATTTCACCTG
>JAEUVJ010000059.1 GCA_016787085.1 Chitinophagaceae bacterium
TTTCATCGCAGCAGCTGTTTCCTGGAGCGCTTCAACCGTTTTGTTGAGGTCAATGATATGGATACCTTTTTTCTCAGCAAAGATGTAAGGCAACATCTTGGGGTTCCACTTCTTTTTCAGGTGACCGAAGTGAACACCTGCTTCCAGAAGCTGCTGTTGTAAGGATGTATTATTTTCCATTTTCTATTGTTGTAATAATTATTAGAATTGTGTAGCCGTGAGCAATGAGCTGTGAGCGTCGAGACATTAACTCGTAGCTCGCAGCCAAGGGCCCGAAGCTTTTAACGTTTACTGAACTGGTAGCTTCTTCTTGCTTTCTTATGACCGAATTTCTTACGCTCCACCGATCTCGGGTCACGTTTCAGCAGGCCTGCTGCCTTCAATGCAGGACGAAACTCAGGGTTCAGGTCAACTAATACACGGGCGATGCCCAGCATAGCTGCTTCCGCCTGTCCTTTTACACCACCACCTGCTGCATTGATCTTTACATCAAACTTATTAGCAGATTCAACCGTTTTTAAAGGACGCTCGACCTGGTTTTGCAGGTAAACGAGCGGAAAATATTCTTTGTAGTCTTTATCGTTCACTGTGATCTTGCCATCTCCCTTTGTCAGGAAAACCCTTGTCACAGCTTCTTTACGACGACCCACGCTATTTTTTTGCTTTTCCATATTTATTCATTTGTCACCCTGAGCTTGCCGAAGGGTGAACTGAGTTTTAAAATTTTAATTCTTTAGGTTGTTGTGCACCATGCGGATGCTCAGCGCCGGCATATACAAATAGTTTTTTGTACATCTTACGGCCCAGGCGATTTTTAGGAAGCATCCCTTTAACAGCCCTTTCAATGAGTACCTCGGGACGACGTTTTTGTAAAGTAATGGCTGTTTCCTCCTTCAGACCGCCGGGATAACCGGTGAAGTGGTCATAAATTTTTTCCTGGAGTTTGTTGCCGGTTAAAACAACTTTTTCAGCGTTGATCACCACGATATAATCGCCGGTGTCAACATGGGGGGTGTAGCATGCCTTGTTCTTACCGCGAAGTATCGCAGCGATCCTGGCACACATACGACCAACGGTTTGATTAGTACCGTCCACAACATACCAGTTGCGCTTAACGGTAGCCTCGTTCGCATGTTTGGTAGTGAAATGTAGTTTGCTCATTTTGTTCTGTATTTGTGGTTGCCGCTATCCCGGCAACCGGTTTTTTAAATGGGCTGCGAAGATAGGTTTGTACATCTTTCTAACCTAAGAATCTGAAAGATAATTTTCATCAGACCCTTATAAATGATTGTTTTTCAATAAAAATCTTGACCGATTTAATTCATTGGCCGAAAAAAGAATGTATTTCAGTTCTATTTGACCCTTATTTTTATAGCTAAAAACGTTTGATGGCCACCCATAATCTTAACCGCTCCTCCTTCGGCGATTCGAAAAATGCCGGCAACCTGATACCCCTCGAAGAAGCTCATTCATTATTAAACGAATGGGTACCCAACGAACGCCTACGCCTGCACATGAAACAGGTGGCCGCCAATATGAAGGCATGGGCAATGGAAAAAGAAAATGCAGACGAACAAACAGCCTTGAAATGGGAACTCGCTGGCCTGTTGCATGATGCTGACTGGGAAAAATATCCCGATGATCACTGCCGCATCATTATAGAAGAGTTAGAAAGAAGGAATACAGACCCGGATGTTATCCGTTGTATAGCTTCTCACGGGCCCAATTATTTTGGCGTAGAGCCCGTCAGCAAAATGGACAAGATGATCTATGCGATAGATGAACTTTCCGGATTTGTTCATGCAGCCGCATTGATACGACCAACACGATACGACGGCCTGGAGCCCAAAAGTGTGTTGAAAAGATTAAAGACACCTTCTTTCGCTGCCCAGGTAAGCCGTGAAGATATCAATGATGCGATATCCCGCATTGATATATCCCTGGAAGAACTTATATATTTCATCATTGATCACCAGAAAGATGTTGACTGAGTATTTATTTACCTAAGTACATTTTACTGATCTCATCATAGAGTTTGATCAGGTCATTGGACTTGCCGTTATTGTCAAACACCTTTTCCCATGTACTTAATGGCTCCCAGATACAAGTGCCTTTCCCCTTACCGCCATCCACCTCAAAAGCGATCTTATTAACCTCATTCTTCAATGCTGAATACTCCACCACGATCACATCTTTGCCATATCGCCTTACCAGGTCATTGAGATTGTCCCTCAGGTCATCCAAAGTGCCGTGCCATTTGGGATAATATGATTCGCCGATCACATCAAAGTACACTCCTCTTGCAACCATATTATCAATAAAAAAGACCGATTCATCATTCTGTCCGCCCAGCGCCACATGCAGCATCATGGTAACGGAGGGATCCACCGATTTTACTGCAGCCGTACCTGCATTGATCAGTTGTGCCAGCCCATCCAGGTTGCTTACATTTCCTTGGGGCCAGATGATACCGTGGTTGATCTCGTTGCCGATCTGCACCATATCCGGCGTGGTTCCCTGTGCTTTTAATTCTACTATCACCTGTTTTGTATAATCATAGACAGCTTTCTTGAGTTCTTCAAATGATAAGCTGCGCCACGCAGCAGGTTTGTATTGTTTACCCGGATCGGCCCAGTAATCGCTGTAGTGAAAATCAAGTAACATCTTCATACCCGCCTCTTTCACTCTCTTTGCCATCTTTTTGGTGTTGGCCAGGTCGCAAAAACCCTTCCCGGGAGAATAGCCACTATCTCTTGCGGGGTCATTGAAAATACGGAGCCGTACATAATTAAAGCCGTGATCCTTTAATATCTGAATGGCGTCTTTTTCGATACCGTTATCAGAAAACTTCATTCCCCTTGCTTCCAGTTCAGGTAAAAAAGAAATGTCGGCGCCGATCATTTTATCTACCTCTTTCTTTGTTGACGGGGCTGGAACTTTATACTTCGGATCAATTGTAATAGCAGCAACACTTTCAGGAGAAATAGTCTGGATATCTGTACCTCCTGACCATAACCCTGTTGCCTTTGCTTCAAATTTTATCATGTCCGGCTTTGTGCCCGCCTGTATGATCACCTGGCATTTGCCATTGAACAAGGTTCTTTGCCAGGCGCCGTCAGCACATTTATCCGGCTCATGACTGCTGGGATCACCATTCCCTACTCCGATGATCTTTCCATCTCCCGAGACCGAAAACCTGATCAGGTTATCTGCATCCGGTACTTCACGGCCTTCCCGGTCCACCACACTGATATTAATGATCGTTGCATCTTTCCCATCAGCGAGTATGGTGGTTTTATAGGGCGTCACCACCACCTCAGCCGGGGCGCCGGTGGTCTCTACTTTCGTTGTCAGCTTCTTCCCTTTTTTATATGCTACTGCTTCTAATTTTCCCGGTTCATAATTCACTGTCCATTGCAGGTGACTGTTTCGGGGCATATCTTTTTTACCAAGGCTTTTTCCATTCAGGAAAAGTTCTACATTATCAGCATTGGTATTTACCCATACATCTACCGGGTCGCCCACTTTTTTATTCCATCCTGCCTGTTTGCCTCTCCAGTTCCAATGCGGGGAGATATGCAATACATCCTTATCTGTCCACCAGCTTTGATAATAGTAATAGATGTTCTTCGGAAAGCCGCACATATCCATAATGCCGAAATGCGAATTGATATTCGGCCAGGAATAAGGCGTAGGCTCTCCGCGATAATCCAGCCCGGTCCAAACAAAACCTCCAAGCCAGAAGTCATTTACTGCGGCTAATGTCCACCAGTCTTCCGCTTTACTGGCCCACCATGGGGCTGTTATATCCTGATCGGGTACATATCCTCTTATGGTATCTTTTTCATAAATACCTCTTGTCGTAACAGTACTTCCCATCTCTGTACCAATGATCGGTTGTTCCGGATGATCACGATGATAATCGGCTACTCCAAAATGGCGGTAATTAAAACTTCTTACCGGGATCACTTCATTTACGCCTTTATAAACATTTGCCAGGTCAGCTGCATAGGTACACGTTCTTGTAGGATCCAGTTCCCTTTGTTTGGCAATAAATGTTTGTGCTATTCTTTTGCCGACAGTAGTGGTATGTATCCAGCCTTCTTCATTGCCGATAGACCACATGAAAACACAAGCCCTGCTGCGGTCACGTTTCACGAGGCGTTCAAACTGGTTCATATATTCAGGGCCGCTGTTCAGCAAACGTTGTTCATCCATCACCAGCATTCCCAGACTATCGCAGGCATCCAGTAATTCGGGTGTCGGTGCATTATGACTGGTGCGATAGGCATTGACCCCAAGATTCTTTAAAAGATCAATACGATAGTACTGTAAATAATCGGGCAAAGCGCTGCCCACTCCCGCATGATCCTGGTGACAATTGACACCAAACAGTTTTATATGCTTACCATTAAGAAATACTCCATTGGTTTTTATTTCTATCTGCCGGATCCCATAACGCATCACCTGCCTGTCAAGCATCTTGCCGCCAGATCTCACCTCCACTACTACCCTGTACAGGTATGGATCTTCCAAAGACCATTCCCTGAAATTGGCCATGGAGATATTGCTGACCGTCGTAACTGATTTATTAATATTCAAAGCCAGCGTTTGATCTTTTGCCTTTGCCAATACCTTCCCCTCCCTGCTGGTGATATAGGCCGACACCACGCAGGACGATGATGAGAGAGATTGATTCTCTACTGTTGTCTCTACGTTAACGACCGCTTTATTACTGTTGATAGCAGCCCAGGCAAATACGCCGTCATGAGCAATATGTACATTGTCATACTTATTCAGCCATACATGGCGATAGATACCGGCACCTTCATAAAACCATCCTTCATATTGTGTGGCATCTGCTCTTACCACCACTACATTATCCCTGTCAAAGTTGATGTAGTCAGTGATATCATACGCAACACCTACATAACCACTTTGATTATTGCCAAGGTAAAAACCGTTGATCCACACATTGGCGTCACGAAAGATACCGTCGAACTGTAGCTGAAACCGTTGTCCTGAATCCGCTCTGGCAATGGTGAAATGCTTACGATACCATCCAATGCTTGTTTCCGGAAACAAACCGCCGACCGGTTTATACCCATGTGATTCGACATCCCTGTTGTTCACATTGACAAAAGGCAGTTCTACCGCCCAGTCATGCGGCAGGTTCAGTTTTCTCCAGGCGCTGTCTTTGAAACGGGGATCTATGGCTGTATTCGCCGCTCCGCCTGATTTAGAAAATATGGTCGCTATACTATAATTAAAATCCTTTTCCGGATTGGCAGTATGGCCGAAATGAAATCTCCAGTCGTTATCAAAATTGATCTTTTGTCTCTGAGCGGAAGAAAAAAGCGGCGCATTGACTACAATGGCAAGCAGTAAAAAAAGGTATGCGTTTTTCATACCGGAAAGATACATCCTGTGCAAATAGCAACGCCTGATATACTCCCTAATTAAATGCACTTAAGGCAGCGGTGGGCTTGCCTGAATTATCAAAAGCACCCAAAGTATAACCCTGCCAGTTATTATAGCTTTGCGGCTCCCAGTACAGTACTCCAAGTCCCTTATTTCCTGCCAGTGCTTTTGTCTTGACGATGAGGTCGGCAATAAATGATTTACAGGCTGCCGGCTGGTCCCAGCTCATGCCCACTTCGACTATCATTACCTCCTTATCATACCTGGCTACCATATCAGTCATATTGGTATAGCATTGGTTGTTGAACGTCTGCCAGGCAGAAGGTGAGGGATATAAAGACATGCCGGTCACATCCCACTTACCGCCATTGTTTTTCAATCCGTCAAAGAGCCAGCGGAATAAACTATTGTCGAAACCATTCGATACATGAACGATCACTTTACTGGATGGGCTCACTGCCTTCACCGCATCATAGCCGGCATTTACTAATTGTGCGAAATTGGCCATATTGGTGGATGCTTTGCCTTCCGGCCACAACATGCCGTCATTGGTCTCATTACCTACCTGTACCCACTCGGGTGTAACCCCATTGTTTTTAAGATCGGTCAGTACATTGAATGTATGATTATATAAAGAAGTTTTAAGCGTTGCAAAATCCTGTGCTGCCCATGCAACCGGTTTTGTCTGGTGGCCTGGATCGGCCCATGTATCACTGTAGTGAAAATCTATCATCACCCGCATGCCAAGGTTCTTTGCACGCACTGCTTTGGCTACCACATCAGCGCTGCCGTTCCAGCCATTAGCCGGGTTGACCCACACACGCAGCCGGATGGTATTCATACCAAGACTTTTTAGTAGTGCCATGCATTCCTGTTCGGCCCCGCTGTTGTTATAAAATTTTCTTCCGGCAGCCTCCATCTCTGTCAGCCATCCCACATCGGCCCCTTTGGCAAAATTATCCGTCACAGGAGGATTGGGTGCGGGGTCACTCCCCTTGTTGCACCCATTAAACAGAAAAATAAATGCCGCTGAAACTAGCTGTATGACCATTCTCATTATTCCGGTTTTTTTAATGCCAGATGATCTGAAACCAAAGAGGCTGCATCAAAATTGAGCAGCCTCTTATAAATATAAAATTACATGATATTAGTTAATCGTTACCGTCTGTGTATTCTCATTTAAAGTGATGGTATACGATCCTGTTACCGCAGGTGTTTTGAAATTATCGCCGCCTTCCCATTTGATCTTCCTGGGAGTACCGGTGGCTGTACTTCCGCCGCTATTATCCTCATAGTCAAAAGCGCCCCAGGCATTGCCGGCGAGGAATTTTATATCTCTTCCGCCGACAAGAGTAAGGGTAGCTGTCCAAACACCATTACCGCTGTAGGTCATCTGCGGAGAAGTGCCCGGATCCCAATCAGGTACTCCCTGTATTCCGTTACCCACCACTCTCATTTCGGTTGCCGGACTCATTTCATATTTGATATTGTTTACATCGCGGCCATCCCAGATCACCCTGTATCTTCCGGCCGTTGTAATATCGGGGAAATTAGGGCCATTTATTTCCATAGTGCTTCCGCTTCCGCCAGATGAACCATAGCTCCTTGTCTCATCCACCGCATTGGAACCATTATTCCATTGGTCATTGTCAATGAGTTTCCATCCACCGGTAGCGAAAGTGGTAAGCCCGACAAATAAATTATTTGCAGGTGCGCCTAAAGCATAATTCGGGAAAACATTGCCCGGGGTCCAGTCAGCACCGGTTGCTCCACCAACAAATCCCATTCTACCGGCCCGTATATCATATTTCAATGTGGTACGGTTAATTGATACCCTGTAAACACCTGCCGTTGCTACAGTGAAGTTGGCGCCATTCAGTGCCAGGTTTCCGCCTGTGCCGCCATAGTTTACATCCCATGCACGGCCTTGTGTCACTTTGAACTCAGCGCCGGCAGGCAGGTAAACGTATGTATAGTACATATCATTGAACACTGATGAACGCAGGTCACGGATGAGCTCTGGAGCAGTACCGGGATCCCAGTCATTACCATTGCCTGTTGCAGCCTGGTAGCCACCGGGCATATAAAACCGCAGGATCGGCAAGTAACTTTGAATAGTTACCGATACCACATTTGAATAAGAAACAGCTCCCTGTGCGGTCACAGATTTTATCCTGTATTCTACTTTGCCGGAGTTGCCGCCAGGTATGCCTGAGTTCAAAGCTGTGGTATTCATTTCTCCCTGTGTAAGCCCTTTGGTCAGAATAGAGGGGCCGACTGCCATTTCTTTTGGCACTGCAAAATTCCTGGTTGCAGAATCATATTGCAATGTGTAGGTAACGACTCCTGTGTATCCGGCAAATGAGGTTGTCCAGTTAAACGTATTAGAAGGTTGCGAGGCTGTAGCTAAAGCCAACGTAACTGATGTCTGTGTACTGGTCAGTCTTGAAGGGTCGTTAAATGGCGTAACGGATATCTTTACTACGTTTGACAGGTATTTTTCGTTGTTATTGGTATAAGAAGAGATGACCCTTACATCTATCTCATAAGGCGAGCCTAAAGTAAAGCCGTTGTTCAGCAGGATATTATTTAATTCACGTCCGGTCAATCCTGTTGCCAGGCTGCCAAATACTGTTTTGGTCATTTTCTTTGAAAAATTCCTGCCCGTAGAATCTATTTCAAGAATAAACTTATACGTGCTTGTATCGGTTGCATAGTCAGGGCTTGTCCATGAAAACTTGACGACCTCTGTGGTGCTGTCTGCAAGCGTAGGCACAACGGTGGTCTTTGAAGATGTAAGTGCTACCGCTTTCCCGTCATTATAATATGGCAAATCAGCCACTTTTTGACAACCGGAGAACACAAGCGTTCCCAGGGCTGCCATCATTATAGTATTGATAATATATTTCATTTGACTGATTTTATTATTGAGGAGTTAGTTTGTACTTACCAGTCTGGAAGTTGACCTCTATTTTGTATCGGCCTGCACCCGGGGATGCAAACTGAGGATCGGCATCTCTTTTTTCGAAATCACCTGACAAAGCCGTATTGGCGACAAGCGCATGGTATTGCGTTCCCCATACACCCTGGGTTTGTATCATTTTATAACCGCCGCCAGACACAAAATTGATCGTTAGTTCATAGTGCAGAACATCTACCCTGGTAAACTTATGATTAACATCTTGCGGAGAAGGAAGCGGGTTTGACCAGTTCGGGGTGCCGAAACAGTCACCAATCACCCACAGATTTGCGTCTAAATAGTTACCGGCAGCAGTACCCGGAGGCTCAACGGCAAAGTCGAGATAAGGCGTAATATTGATCTTTATCACGTTTGAATAAAGCGGAACACTGCTATTTACCAACGCTGATTTGATCCTTATTTCGACATTATAAAGTCTGCCTGCGGTCAATTCCATTTTTGACAAAAAGCCATTCAATTCTTTTAC
Organism: Chitinophagaceae bacterium; assembly: GCA_016787085.1. Taxonomy (GTDB): domain Bacteria; phylum Bacteroidota; class Bacteroidia; order Chitinophagales; family Chitinophagaceae; genus VBAT01. The sequence continues at coordinate 8,868 of JAEUVJ010000059.1, forward strand.
TGTCAGTGATAATTCGTTTTCATTAGCGATCGTCATTTCCTGTTTACCCGCACTGGTAAAATTCTTTCCGGCTGTATCAACCTGCAGGGTATAGGTCACATCCTGTGAGCTGATACCGGTAGTAAACCGGTAGTTAGGGTTGGTCCAGGTAAACTTGATGGCAAAATTGTCCTTATTAGCATTCGTTAACACCATGGGAGTTGTAGAAGAAGCTGTCAGGACGGGTGCCGTGCTTTGCTCGTAATATATCTTATTCTCATCCTTGGAGCATGAAACAAAGAAAAACAGCAGCAGGAATGGAAATATGATAAGCAATCTATTTTTCATATACAATTAATTATTTGGTGATATTAATAACCGGGATTTTGATCAAGATTGGTGTTCGTGTTCAGGTCTCTGGAAGGGATAGGATAAAGCTTACGATAAGAAGCTACACCTGTTCCTGAGCCTACACCACCTTTCCATGGCCACAGATAGGTGCCTTCAGTAAACCTGTTGTACCTGACCAGGTCTGTACGGCGGAATCCTTCCCAGTATAATTCTCTTGCTCTTTCATTAAGAATAAAATCCTGCGTCAGTTCGCCTGCGCTTATATTTCCCGCTGTGCTGTTGGGATCGTTGGCATAAGCACGGCCACGGAGTTTATTGATATAGCCCAATGCAAGTCCCGCATCACCGGCAGCGGGTTTTCTTACTACTGATTCTGCATAGATCAGGTACATTTCTGCCAAACGGAACAAAGGCATATCAATGTCTGAAAAATCCTGGCTTGAGCCGGCTGAACCATCTCTTTTTACATTTCTGAATTTTGTTACGCCATAACCATCTATGAACGATGTCAAATCACCGATCTCCAGGCTTTGGCCCGCTGTATAAAATTGTGAACGCTTATCGGCTGTGCCTGTTACATCAGGAAACAGTGCGGGCAGATTTTTTGTAGTTCTGGTTCCACTCCATCCTCCGGCTATACCAAAAGTGGAAGCAGGCATTGAGCCACCTACACAGGCATGAGAAAGAAAAGTGGTGCCGCCATAACCCTGTGTCCTTAATCCATCATAATTGATAGAAAAAATAAATTCACTTGTATTGAGATTGTTGTCTGCACGCATCAGCCACGTATAGTTTGTGATCAGCGAATAGCCGCCGTCAATTACCTTTTTAGCATAGGAAGCGGCATCAGAAAATCTCTCAGCACCCGGTGTGCCTGTGCCGGGATCCTGGGTATAGACCTGGGCATTCAGATAGAGGCGGGCCAATAAAGCCCACACGGCTGCTTTGTCAGCACGGCCATACTCATTTGTTCTTGGATCAGGCAAGGTTGCTTCAATAGCCTTTAGTTCTGTTTCAACATAAGTAAATACTTCTGCACGTTTAGCCTGTGGAGGAGGTGCCCCGCCGATAACAGTTGCTTCTGTAGCAAAAGGAGGATTACCATAAAGGTCCATCAGTACCCAGTATTGAAAAGCCCGGAGGAACCTTGCTTCCCGTGCGTACTGCCGGATATTATCTGCATCGGCACCACTGATACCTCTTTCACTTAATTTATCATCGGCAGATTGCCTGATGAATTCGTTACAGAGTGTGATCTGGTACATACAACGATAGTAAAGACCCGTCAGAAAACTGTTGTTAGAGGTCCAGTTCATCCGGTGAAAATCCTGGATACCTACATCACCCCATGATATCACAGCTTCGTCAGTGCTCAGCTCCTGGGCCTTCCAGAACAAACGATAAAAATCAGAAAAACCCTCGTCAATACCCTGCACATCGCCATTACCTGCCGGGCCCTGGTTTCCTGTCAATGCAAAACTGCCATACACTTTTGCCAGTACTTGTTTGTATCCGGCAGGGGTAGCATATACACTTTCGGATGTCACATCATTGGTAGGCAGATCATTCGGATGCTTCAGGCAGGACTGCAAAGCAGTCAACGCAACCAACCCGAGGATAGCACTACTTTTATAAATTAATTTTTTCATGTTGCAACTATTTTAGCAATCGTTTTATTAAAAATCAAGATTCAGGCTGAGAACGAATATTCTTGGCCGGGGATAAAAATTATTATCAATACCACCGGAAACTTCCGGATCCACGCCTCTGTATTTAGTAACGGTAAAGACGTTCTGAACGTTTACTCCGATCCGGAGATTTGTGTTCTGCCTGATAAGGTCGCCCGCATTATACCCGATATTCATGTTATCCATCCTCAGGAAGGAAGCATTCTCTATGTAATAATCAGATAACAGGTACGTATCGCCGTTACCGGTAAAGTTGGTCTCCAGAATATTTCTTGAACCATTAGCCAGGAAGCCAAGCGGGTCAATGATATTTCTTTTCACACCCGTGTTGGAGAACCTGTTATTATACATATAGTTGTTGACGTTGGCCCGAAGCGTGAATCCTGCTGACCATTTTTTATAGTTTACGGTAGAATAAGCTCCCAGGAAAACAGAAGGATCCGGGCTCTTGTAGCGGTACAGATCATCTACATTGATCGCACCATCACGATTTATATCTTCAAATAATCCCTCGATCGGCCGTCCATCTTTATCATATATCTGCTGATAAACATAGAATGAGCTCTTCGGATAACTAATGCTGTGGATCTGAATGGTACTGCCCACACCACCAGCTATACCCCCTGTCAGGTTGCCGGGGAAGTTTGGATCGTTCGCAAAAGTGAGTTTAGTGATCTCATTCTTATTGTACGTCAGGTTAAATCCAAGATCCCATGTTGTTGTCTTATTATTGACGGGCTGAAGATTAAGCGTAAACTCCACTCCCCGATTCTCCATACTGCCGATATTGGCCAGTATCTTATTTGAGAAATTGGTACCCGCCGGCTGGTCAATTACACTAAGAAGGTCTTTAGTCTCCTTCATGTAAACATCTACACTACCGGATATCCTTCCATTCAAAAATCCGAAATCAATACCGGCATTGTATGTAGTTGTTTCCTCCCATTTCAGATCGGGATTATACCCGGCAGGGCGGTATAAAGGATAGTATGCATTACCAAATTGGTATTGTGCCTGGCTGTTGGACAATGAATAGCGGGGCAGGTAATCATAATAGCCGATCCCATCCTGCTGACCGGTAATACCATATCCAAGTCTCAGTTTCAGATCGCTCAGCACATTGGAATTCCTAAGGAAGCTCTCTTGTTTGATCCTCCAGGCAAAAGCAGCTGAGGGGAACCAGCCTACCCAGTTATCTTCAGAAAAACTGGTAGAAGCATCCCTGCGGATAGTTCCTGTCAGTATGTACTTGTCTTTGAAAGTATAATTCAGCCTGGCAAACAAAGAGATCAGTTCCTTTTGAGGTTTATCAAAAGGATAGTCCGGGAACGAGAGCAATGTCCCGTCTGTGGTCATGTCAAAAAAGGGTGACCATCTTTCGCCACTGGTCGGGATCGTATCCAGGGTTCCGTCTGCCTGGGCATATAATTTTCCGTTGGCGCTACGCTCCGCATTAATATTATTGGTCAGGAATTTCTGGTAAGTATAACCACCGGTAAAATCTACACGGCTGCTGATCGGCTTAATTTCTTTTACATAGTTCACATAAGCTTCCAGCAATGTATTTGCTTTTTTCTGCAGGTACCTGTTATTTACTCCCCCGTGTTTTGCATCGGGCGAACGGCGATAGGATGATGCGGCACTATCCGGGACCCTGATAGTTCCTTCACCTGTCGAAACATCATAACCCAGGTTGACTATTAAGTGCAGGTCAGGTAAAAAATGTAGTTTGTAATCCAGTTTCATGTTACCGATACTTCTTCTTACTTCACTTTTATCCTGCCTTTGCTCCAACAGCCCTACAGGGTTTAGTGGTGCCAGATCCCGGAGCCCTGTTGTCGAGGCAGCATCCAGCCACTCGAAATAACTACCATATCTTTTGTCTGACGTGGTCACAGGCTTGGTGGGATCGAACCTTACGGCATTGCCGATCGAACCCTCATCTGCAAATCTTGAATTGTTGATCGCTCCTTTCACATTAAAATCAACCCGTAAATGATCTTTGAATAATCTTGGGTTCAGGTTGATCGAAGCCGATTTTCTTTTCATGTTGCCGGTGATAAGAATACCATCCTGGCTCAAATAACCTACGGAGATCCTGTAAGGAATATTTTTGAAAGCACCTGATACACTCAGGTTATTGTCTGTAGAAATCGCATTATCATACACCTCTTCCTGCCAATCTGTATTGGCACTTCCCAGCAAAGCAACCTGCGCAGGTGTACCATTTGCCGTTACATAACTCCTGAATTCTTCAGGAGAAAGCACATCTGCTTTTTTAGGGAGGGTAGATAATGAAAGTTGTGTACTGAAATTGAATTTCGGTTTGCCGCTTTTCCCTTTTTTAGTGGTAATAATGATAACACCATTCGAAGCTCTTGCTCCATAGATGGCAGTAGCAGAAGCGTCCTTCAGCACATTGAAGGATTCAATATCATTCGGGTTGATCAATGCCAGTGCGTTGGCAGAACCCGAAATACCACCGTTATCAACCGGTACACCATCTACCACGATCAGGGGATCATTGCTGGCATTCAGTGATGCACCTCCGCGGATACGGATCGTACTTCCGGCGCCCGGAGCACCTCCGTTAGAAGTGATCTGTACACCCGCTACCCTGCCGGCAATCAATTGCTCGGGAGTAGTGATATTTCCTTTCTGGAAATCTTTTTCCGATATGGTGGTCACTGCACCGGTCAGGTCTCTTTTCCTGGCTGTACCATATCCTATCACCACTACCTCACCGAGTGAAGTATTGCTGATAGCTAACGAAACATCAATGGATGTTCTCCCGGCAATATTGATCTCCTGGGTTACAAAACCAACAGAAGTAAACACGAGGACTGTCACTGACGGACCAACAGATAATCGGTATGTACCATCATTTGCTGTTTGTGTGCCGCCCGCGGCTCCCTTGGGAACAACCGTAACACCAGCCAGGCCTGAACCATCTTTGGAGTCAGTTACTTTTCCGGTAATTACTTTGTCTTGGGAATAAGAGAGAAGGTGAGTCAGCAAAAGGAAGGTAAACAATACACTTGCCTTTAGCATTTTTTTGCAGGACATAAGCAATCATTAATAGTTAAGCAATTCAGTTAGATCAATACACATAATGTGTATTGAGGACACAATGTTAAGGTTTTTTTAATTACAAAAAAATAATTTCCCTCATAACAGGGCAATTTCTTTAGCTATCTGGCTGCTTTCTCTTTTAATAAAGAGAAAAATTATTAACTGCAATCGTTTGGGGTTTTGGGCATTCAGTCCTATATAGGATATTTATAATCAATTACTAGCGAAATATTTTTGTATGGCTTTTAAAAGCATCATTATTGCGTTGGCCAGCTTTTTTCTCGTTTTTACTGTTTCCTGCCAGCCTGATCCATGGAAAATATCTGCCGGGACCATCAAACCAGCCGAATATTATGGTATTACAGTAGCCAATGGTATGATCGGCATTGTTTCTTCACCCGAGCCCTTTAAGGTAAAAGATGTTGTACTCGCCGGAGCTTATGACCTTTACGGCCGGGGCAGGGTCAGTAATTTCCTCCGCAGCTTCAACCTGCTGAATATGTACCTGGAAATAGATGGCCGCCGGATTGGTACTGCTGACGCAAAAAATATGCAGCAGCAACTCGATATGCGGTACGCCTGTTTCTCATCTACTTTCGATTATACGGACAAAGCCACGATCAGCTATACTTACTACTCATTACGGCATCTTCCCTATACAGTCTTAATGGATGTGATGATCTCTGCCAAAAAAGATATCAGTATCACAGGGGCCAGTGTAATGGAAGCCCCGGATGCATTGAAAGACGTACAAAATTATTATAACGAAATAGACAGGCCACATGTAGCCATCAGCCTGCTTACATCATCTGCCAAAAGCCCGACAGGCAAACTGCTGATGTGTGCATCAAATACTTTTCTTTTTGGAGAAAAACATGGCGAAGAACCGAGGGTAATACATGAAATGTGGGATAACAATGTGCACCTGATGAAGTTTGCTAAAAAAATCAAAGCGGGTGAGACATATCATTTTTCCATTGCCGGTTCTTCTATTACTTCAGCCCATCATGAGGACCCGCTGAATGAGGCTGAGCGTTCGGCCATCTTTGCCAAATTAGAAGGCAGAGAAAGGTTGATCAATTTTCACAAAAAAGCATGGGACGAGCTCTGGAAAAGTGATATTACTATCGAAGGTGATGCGCAGGCACAGCAGGATGTGCGCAGTATGCTGTATCATTTATACTCTTTTACCCGGGAGGGAACGGCTCTGTCTCCATCCCCTATGGGATTAAGCGGCCTTGGCTATAATGGTCATGTGTTCTGGGATACCGAATTATGGATGTATCCCGCCTTATTGGTATTACATCCTGAACTCGCAAAGAGCATGATGGAATACCGGTATCAGCGACTGGAGGCTGCCAAAAGAAATGCATTCAGCAAAGGTTACAAGGGAGCTATGTATCCCTGGGAAAGTGCGGAGACTGGTGTAGAAGAAACCCCTGTATGGGCATTGAGCGGGCCTTTTGAGCATCACATTACGGCTTGTGTTGCTATTGCCGCCTGGAATTATTATTGCGTCACACAGGATAAAACATGGCTAAAAGAAAAAGGGTGGCCGATACTTTCCGAAACAGCGAAATTCTGGGCAAGCAGGGTAGAAAGAAATGGCTCCGGCAAATATGATATCAGGAATGTCGTTGCAGCTGACGAATGGGCAGAGAATGTTGACAACGATGCTTTCACCAATGCAGCTGCAAAAGCCAATCTTCAGTTTGCCGCTGAGGCAGCGAAAGTATTGGGACTTACTCCTGATGCAGACTGGATGAACGTGGCCAATAATATTCCTATACTCAAACTTCCCGATGGCGTAACAAAAGAACACGCCACCTATAATGGAGAAGGGATAAAACAGGCAGATGTAAACCTCCTTGCTTATCCATTAAAAGAGATCACCGACCCCGGCCAGATCCGGAAAGATCTCGCCTACTATGAAACAAGAGTGCCTGATGAAGGAACACCTGCCATGACACAGGCTGTTTTTACTACTCTCTATGCAAGACTGGGAGAAAGTGAAAAAGCCTATCACTGGTTCAAAGATGCTTACCTGCCCAATCTTAATCCGCCATTCCGGGTAATAGCTGAAACCAAAGGAGGTACCAACCCCTATTTTGCGACCGGGGCCGGCGGTATTTTACAAAGCATACTTATGGGCTTTGGCGGTATTGAAATAACACCAAAAGGATTGATACAAATAAAGTCCGCCTTGCCATCACATTGGAAAAAACTAACCATTACGGGTATCGGCCCCGAAAAGAAAACGTTTGCAGTGGGTAAATAATAAAGCAGCGTCGCTGTTTTTTGACCTGTCTTACTTTTTTTTCAAAGATTCCGGCTAAATTGTGCTGCCTATATAAGATTTGAAAAAGATTGCTGCCATATTGCTGATTGCCATTTTATTTTTTAACCTCGGTGGTTACCGGCTGATATTTCCCCTGCTTCAGCAACAGGCTGACCGCAAACTGGAATCTCTACTGGATAATGAAGAATATGATGAATCGCAACTCATTGAGTTCAGGGTGGCATTAAACATGCCCTACCAGCAGCGTTTTACAGAGTATGAACGACACTATGGACAAATTGATATAGAAGGTGTCTCCTATACATACGTAAAAAAGAAAATAGAAGGAGATATCGTAATTTTCAAGTGTATCCCCAATGAATCCAAACAGCAATTGAGGTCTATACAGCATGATTTGGCAAAAGCCGGTAGCACTGCTGATATGGATCATTCCGGGCAATCGAAAAAAGCACCTTCCTCGTTTGCCAAAAATGTATTGAGCGACTATGATGACCATAACCAGTCGTACCAGTCTGTCCGACTTATTGCTTTTAATAAAAACATTCCCTTACATAACAGTTTACCGCTGCCGCAAGTTGCAGCGAATACTCCCCATCAGCCCCCGGAGTGCTGATAAGCGAATCCATCACCGGTCAACGCTTTTATTCACCAACACTTTTATCTTTTAACTGACCTAGTATGCGTATAGCTTTAATAGCTATTGCAGGATTGTTACTATCGGTATCCTGCAATCAAAAGAATGATTATGAAAAGATCGTTCATGACCCGATCTTGTTCTCCAATACTGTGTATGAACTGAACAGTGTGGTGATGGGTAATAATTTCAGCCCCATCGTTGCCTCACGGAATTATATGTATGCCAGTGTGGCGGCATATGAAGTGATCGCTGCCGGTTACCCGGACAAATATCAATCCCTGGCAGGACAGGTTCATGGATTAGGCAAAGTACCGGCACCTGAAGCAGACAAGAAAGTAGATATTGAATTGGCAGCGCTACTGGCCTTTTCCAAATTAGGAGAAGCGGTTACTTTTCCCGAAGGAAGTATGTCCGACTATGTGGACAGCCTGAAAAAACTGGCAAAGGATCATGGTATGCCCGGAGACGTTTTCAGGAATACCGTTGCGTTTGCAGATACTGTGTCCGCTGTTATCCTCAAATGGAGCAAGCAAGATAACTATCCGCAAACAAGAACTTATCCAAAGTACAATGTGATTGACACACCCGGTCGCTGGGTACCTACACCGCCTGCCTATACGCAGGCGATGGAACCTCACTGGAATAAGATCAGGACATTAGTACTTGACAGTGCATCACAGTTTACTCCGCCCAGGCCTCCTGTTTTTAATATCACGGATAAAAACAGTAAATATTACCAGGAAGTGATGGCTATAAAAAATGCAGTAGACACCCTGACCGATGAGCAAAAGCATATTGCTGATTTCTGGGATGACAACCCTTTCAAGCTGAATGTAAGCGGGCATGTCATGTTCGGCACCAAGAAATTTTCTCCTCCCGGCCATTGGATGAGTGTAGTCGGCATTGCCGCACAAAAAGCGAATTACGATTTTGCCGCTACGGTGTATGCGTATGCCATCACAGCCATCACGCAGTTTGATGCTTTTATCCATTGCTGGGATGAAAAGTACAGGAGCAATTATGCCCGGCCTGAGACAGTGATCAATAAATATATTGACCAGGACTGGCGGCCCTATCTGCAAACACCTCCTTTCCCGGAATATACCTGCGGGCACTCTACTGTTTCATCCGCCAATGCAGAGGCGCTGACCCATGTGTTCGGAGACAATTTCTCCTATACAGATACATCAGAGCTGGAATTTGGTATCAAAAGCAGGTCATTCAAATCATTCAGGGATGCAGCGATCGAAAATAACTGGGCCCGTTTTTACGGAGGCATTCATTTTCACAACTCCTGTATCATCAGTACAGATTACGGAAAAAGGGTAGGCAACTTTATCATTGACCGGCTGAAAATGAAAAAATAGTCATGTATCACCAATCAACAAGAAATCATTTATGAAAAAAAATATTGAGAAAAAAAGAAAAAGGCTTTTTATCATAGCTTTTCTTCTTACCTGTTCGGTGGTATCTGTTGCACAGACAGACATAGATGCCATCATGATGGAAAAAAATGCTTTTTGCGTAGGCCCCATGTACAGCTACAGCAGTTGGAAGAACTATTGGGAAGGAACATTAAAGCGTGAAAACCTGAACTTAGGAAGAGTATCTACACAGATGTATGGCGTGATGGGCAATTACGGCGTCACCCGCAAACTGAATGCACTGTTCAGTGTGCCGTATATAAAAACAAAAGCTTCTGCGGGTACTATGAGCGGTCTGGATGGCATCCAGGACCTGAGCTTATTTTTAAAATGGAGACCGGTACAGAAAAAAATAGGCAGCGGACGGCTTTCCTTGTTTGCCATTGGGGGTCTATCATTCCCGATGAGTAATTATGTTGCCGACTTTTTACCTCTTTCTATCGGGTTAAGAAGTAAAACCGCTTCTGCCAGGCTAATGGCCGACTACCAGAAAGGGAACCTGTTTGCCACCCTTTCCGGTACCTATGTTTTTCGTGATAATATCAAAATTGACCGTACTTCCTATTACACTACTGAAATGCATTATACCAATGAAGTGGAAATGCCCAATGCGATGAACTGGAATTTCCGTGCGGGTTTTCGGAATCACCGCCTGATCGCCGAAGCAGTTGCAAACAACTGGACCACGCTTGGCGGTTTTGATATCACGAGGAACAATATGCCTTTTCCCAGCAACAAGATGAATGGCACAACGGTTGGCGTCAACATAAAGTATGTCATACCCTCGCTGCCGGAATTATCTATTGTGACCGGTGGCAATACAACTGTGGCCGGAAGAAATATGGGCCAGTCCACTATGGTGTATGGCTCATTCTTCTACGTGCTTGATTTTTCACCCAAAGCAAAAACTGCTGCTAAAAAGAAATAATATGAAAAAAACTTTTGTCCTTCCGATAGCCTTTTTGTCTGCAGCCGTTTTACTCATCACCGGCTGCAGCAAAGAAGTAGTGAACAGAACAGATGATATCCCTGCATTGAATCCGGCTAATATAGATATCAATGCCGGTACATGGCGACCTGTTTTACTCACCACTCCGACAGAGTTCCCTGTAGCGGCGCCCATTGCAACCACAGTACCTGACTACATCATACAGATCAGCGAAATAAAAACATGGCAGGCCGAACTGACAAGTGAAGAAAAAAGATTAGTAAAATACTGGAGCGCCGGCGCTGTTCTGCGCTGGAATGAAATATTACGGGAGTTGGTTGCCAAACATAATTTACCACCTTACCAAAACCCGGACGGTACATATCCTGTTCCCAGTGCCAATAACCCGCTGGCATATCCGCAATTCCCTTTTGCCAACCCGCCGTATGCAGCAAGGGCTTATGCCTATATCAGCGCTGCACAATATGATGCATTAGTAGCCGCCTGGCATTATAAAAAATTATATAATCGTCCGGCACCGTACAAAGTGGATAATACACTGCAGGTATTGATCCCGCAATCCGATCTTCCTTCTTACCCGTCAGAAGATGCCGTGGTAGCAGGTGCAGCCGCCGAACTGATGAAACTGTTGTTTCCAGGTGACCAGGATTTCATTCAGCAAAAAGTAGAAGAGCATAAAAGGGCCAGGCTGATCGCAGGCGCTAATGTCCGCAGCGACCTGGAAGCAGGCGAACTTTTAGGTAAACAGGTGGCGCAAAAATTTGTGGCCAGGGCCAGAGGCGACCGTGCCGGCGCCGCTGTAGGCAACCAGACATTATGGACACAATTAGAAACAGATTGCATCGCCAGGGGAGAAATACCCTGGATCAGCCAGGAAACACCCAAACGTCCGCCGATGCTGCCTCTGTTTGGAAAAGTAAAAACATTCCTGTTTGATTCACTGACCGCTGTATCACTTCGTCCCGGTCCACCCCCGTCTACCGGCAGCCAGAAGATGAAAGATGAAACAGAAGAGATATACGATTTTGTAAAGAACCCTTCGAGGGAAAATATCAGGATCGTTCATTTCTGGGCTGATGGTATCAATACCTATACCCCGCCGGGTCATTGGGATGCTGTTGCTGCTGAAGATTTCATTTCTAAAAACTACAGCGAAGTAAGGTGGGCAAGGAATATGGCCTTATTGAATATGGCTATGATGGATGCCGCTATAGTATGCTGGGATACGAAAAATTTTTATTTCAATCCAAGACCTTCCCAGCTCAATCCCGCTATCAAGACGCTGACCGGATTGCCTAATTTCCCTTCTTATATATCCGGGCATTCTACTTTCAGCGGGGCAGCAGCTACCATACTGGGCCATCTTATCCCGGAAAAAGCGGTCGCTTACGAGGCAATGGCCAAAGAAGCATCACTTTCCAGGATGTACGGGGGCATTCATTACCGCAGCGATTGTGAAGTAGGCCTTACCGTAGGAGAAAACATCGGTAATTATGCAGTACAAAGAGCTACGACAGACGGAGGATAAACATTTCAGACTATAAGCATAAACACGGCGCTGTAATTCTTTACGGCGCCTTTCTATTTTCACCACCATAAGCGGCAGCCCTTACCAGAACAATAATCACCAAAAAGAAAAATGCTAACTTTAAAATGCCTATTTTAACAGCACGATTGCTTAAACCCTGAAGAATGCAGCAGAGCACCTTGAAAAAACTGTCTGAAGTGCTGGGCATCAGTATTTCTACTGTGTCCCGTGCCCTCAAAGACCACCCCGATATTTCTGAGAATACCAAGACCAAGGTAAAAGAACTCGCCACAGCCCTGGAGTATGAACCCAACAATTATGCTGTTCAGTTGCGGACCCGGCAAAGTAATGTCCTCGGAATACTGGTACCTTCCATTGATAATTTCTTTTATGATTCATTCATTGCGGCGGTAGAAGAAGATGCCCGGCTGCATGGCTATTCGGTCATGATCATGCAATCAAGGGATAAAGCACAGATCGAATCTGCTAACCTGCACTTGTTCAGGAAAAACATGGTAATGGGATTGTTTGCTTCCATTTCCATAGAGACAGAAGACATGACGCCTTTCCGGAAGCTGGAAGAGCAGAAAATACCGGTAGTATTCATTGACCGTGTAGCGGAAGTGGACGGTTATCATAAAGTATGTTTAGCCGATACCGAAGCAGCCCGCATTGCCGCCGAAGCCATCATTGAAAAGAAAAAGAAAAGAGTACTGGGACTTTTTGGCCACCCGCATCTCAGTATTACAAAGATCCGTTGTGCTTCATTCAAAGAAACCTTCGAAAAACGTTCTCCCAAAACGAAACTGACGATTGATTACCCGGAAACGATCAACGAGTCCAAAAAAGTGGCGCTGGAAGCGCTGAAAGCAAAGAACAGACCTGATGCGATCTTTTGCATGGGCGACCAGATACTGATCGGCGTGATGTACGCTATCCATAAACTAGGATTGAAAGTACCGGGTGATATCGGCGTTATTGGTATCAGCAATGGATTGTTCCCCACTTTGTATGACCCGAGGATCACCTACGTGGAAACCAGCGGGTATAAATTAGGCAAACTGGCTTTTGTACAGATGCTTTCCTGTCTCCGCAACGATAATACACCCGAAGAAGTGACCGTCGAATCATTACTGATCGAAGGGGGTTCACTTTAGGCCTTCAGAACTGTTGTTTCAAAAAACATCGTTTTTTTACACCGCAAACGTTATAGTTTTTTCATTTGCTTTTCTTTCATTTTAGAGTGGCTTATTTTAGAATGCTACGTATCATTCTGTCACCAACGATTGCGGCATGTCCCATTTCAAGATCAAACTGTCACTGTTCCTGAATTATTTTGTCTTTGCCATTCTGCTCAACAGTGTGGGCATTCTTATTCAAAAATCGCAGAACAGGTACCATGTGGACGAAATAACTGCGAGTTCTCTCGAGGCGTTCAAAGACCTGTCCATTGCTTTTGTATCATTCCTGGTAGGTTCATTCTTGCCGCGGCTTGGCTACAAAAGAGGGATGCTGATCGCACTGGCGCTCGTGTTCGCAGGTTGTCTCGGCATGTACTGGGGCAATTCTTTTACATCAGTCAGGATTTTATTTGCCTGTGTGGGTATTTCATTTGCTATTATCAAGGTATCCGTTTATTCCATGATCGGTTTGATTACGAATAATGATAAAGAGCATAAAAGTGTATTAAGCTCGATTGAAAGTTTTTTTATGATCGGGATTGCTGCGGGTTTTATCGCTTTCCCCTTCTTTTACAGCGATACAGACCCTGACGCCTGGCTACGTATTTACCTGCTGCTGGCGGGTATAGTCGCCGTTTCATTTTTTATACTGTTATTTTCTCCTTTTAAAATAAAATATGATATTCCGGGTACCAGTCCGGGGAAGGATTTTATAGAAATGATAAAATTGTTGAAACGTCCATTAGTGCTGGTATTTGCTATCTCTGCTTTTATGTATGTCATGACGGAACAGGGGATCATGAGCTGGCTGCCTACTTTTAATGAAAAGGTTCTTCTGCTCCCTGAAAAAACAAGCATATACATGACTGTGATACTTTTTCTATCGGTAGCCCTGGGAAGATATATTGCTGCCCGGCTTGTAAAAAAAGTTTCGTGGCTTGCCATTATTGCATTTTCTCTTGCCGGTGCAGCCTGTATGGTACTATTTGTACTTCCGCAGACTCAACATTTATCACCTAAAAAGATCGAAACACTGAACGATGTACCTGTGATAGCCTACGTATTCCCTCTTATTGGTTTATTCCTGGCGCCAATCTACCCATTGATAAATTCGTTTGTCCTGAGTTCCACCGAAAAAGTATTGCATAGCCCGATGGCCTCCCTGCTTGTTTTCTTTTCTGCTATCGGCGGCACACTGGGATCCAGGCTGGTGGGGTACCTGTTTAAGAATATTGGCGGCCAGAAAGCTTTTTATTTTTCGCTCGTTCCCATGGCTGTCCTGTTGCTTTGTCTTTTCTTTTTTCGCCAGGAGCAAAAGAAGAACATACCTCAGCCGGGTCTTTGAAACCAACTATTCAAACCATGTACGATACAAAAGCATACAAGGTGTCCCCGTTATTTGAAGATGTACAGATGAGCCGGGTCTTTGATGACGGTAAAATCTTTGTGGATTGTATGGCCAGGTTTCCTGAAGAAGAGATACAAAAAAGATACCTGCTGCTGAAAGATAGACCCGGGTTCAACCTCAAAACATTTGTACTGGAAAATTTTGAACTTCCGGTTCCTCATTCCAACCACTATCACAGCGATACCGGCAGGCCGGTAGAAGAAAATATAGAAACACTCTGGAACGTACTGACCCGCCAGCCGGATACAAGAGGAGGCAGCCTGATCCCTCTGCCCTGGGCCTATATCGTTCCCGGCGGGCGGTTTGGTGAGATCTATTACTGGGACAGCTATTTCACCATGCTTGGCCTGGAAGTATCAGGCCAATATACCATGCTGGAGAACATGGTGAAGAATTTTTCCTACCTGATAGATACACTTGGCTATATCCCCAATGGCAACCGCAGTTATTTTATCGGTCGTTCACAACCGCCATTCTATTCATTGATGATACAGTTGCTGGCGGGTGTAAAAGGTAAAAATATACTGATCACGTACCTGCAGGAGATGGAAAAGGAGTACCGGTTCTGGATGAAAGGGGCTGGTGAGTTGACTGAAACAAATAGTGCTTCGGGTCATGTCATACGAATGCCTGGCGGAGAGATCATGAACCGCTACTGGGATGAGCACAACACACCACGGCCCGAGTCATACCGGGAAGATGTGGAACTGGCTCTGTTGACAGAGCAAAGACCCATGGACCTGTACCGCCATTTAAGGGCCGGAGCTGAATCGGGATGGGATTATAGCTGCCGCTGGTTCAAAGATGTGCACTCCTTTGCCAGTATTCATACAACAGATATTGTGCCGGTTGACCTGAATTGCCTTTTATGGCATTTGGAAAAAACCATAGCGGAGGCGTACCGGTTAAAAGAAGATGATCCAAAGGCTGAACGGTACAGCTCGTTGGCTGAAAAGAGGAAAGACGCCATTCAGAAATATTGCTGGAATGCCGCCAGGGGTTTTTATACTGATTATGATGCGGCAGGCAATACACACAAAGAAATACTGACACTGGCCGGCCTGGCTCCACTGGTTTTTAACTTAGCTGACGAACAGCAGGCAAAGAGCTGTGCAGATATCATTAAAGAACATTTCCTGAAGGATGGAGGTGTTGTCACCACATTGGAAACAACCGGTCAGCAATGGGATGCCCCCAACGGATGGGCACCTTTGCAATGGATGACCATAACCGGGTTAGAAAATTACGGTCATCATTCCCTGGCTGCTGATATAGCCAGGCGATGGATACAACTGAACAAGGATGTATTCAAACGTACCGGCAAACTGATGGAAAAATATAATATAGTAGACACCCACCTGGAAGCCGGTGGCGGCGAGTATGAAGGACAGGATGGTTTTGGCTGGACGAACGGAGTATTGCTGGCGCTGATGAGGAAATACGACGCTGTTTAAATTGCCTTCATTTCACCTCCATTAGTAAAAACTGGTATGGCTCAATAACGAGATACTCATGATCATACCCTACCTGGTATTCCTTTTCCTGCCAGTGGTCAAATAATACATGCGGTTCTGCACCATGTTCTTTGAAAGCATGCCAGGTAACATAAGAGGGTTTATCTAAGAAATTAAAAAGACAGTATAGCTTCTGGTCCTCAAAGGTGCGAAGATAGCCGGCTACATGAATATTATGCGGCGTCAGCCAGGTCAGGTTCTTATAATCACCGACCGCAAATATTTTCCTGCGTAAAGTGATCAGTCTCTGTGTTGCTGAAAATATCCGCTGTTCCGTTGTCCCGGCCTTATCTATATTCTTATTCTTTTTCCAGTCAATCACCGGGCGGTGCATCCAGCGGTTGTCATAACTTTTGCCGGGATCGTTCAAATAGGAATAATCATTGGTATAACCGGCTTCATCTCCATAAAAGATCATCGGTACGCCGCCAATGAAAAAGCTATGCGCCTGCATCAGGATGATACGGCGGATCGCATAGTCAATGGCTGTTTCATCTTTGGCGATGATAGCATTTTCCAGTCCGCATAAGGAGGCCAGCGAGCCACTGATGCGGGCATCATTGGTCTTGGGGTTTACAGAGAACAGCGCCCCTTTGGCTGGCGTGTGGGAATGATTGCCCGAATAATAATCCTTTAAAAAACGGCGATGTTCAAACGGATTAAACCCGGCCTGCCGTATCATATAGTCATCATATCCGAGACCAATATCATCATGACAACGGGTATAGGTGATCCAGGAAGTGCCATAAGGTTTTTGTAATATCTCATGCTGTGCCGCCAGCATCACCCGTGTGTCAGCTGTGGCCAGTGCATCCCATTGCAGGGCCATGTGGGTAGCATTATAGGCAAAATCACATTCTTTCGCTGTATATAATCCTGTGCCAAAATACTTCATGATCTCTTTCGGTGCTACAATCGCTTCGCCCAATAAAGCCATACCCGGCGCTGCTACCTGCACACATTGTTTGATCAGTCGCAGCAGTGTATGGGCCTGTGGCAGGTTCTGACAGGTAGTACCCAGCTGTTTCCAGATAAAAGCCGGCGCATCTATGCGAAGAACATCCACACCAAGGTTTGCATAGAAAAAAATATTTTCCAGCATAGAAAGGAACACTTCCGGGTTGGTATAGTTCAGGTCCCATTGATAGCGGTGAAAGACTGTCATTACCCACTTCTTCATCTCTGCGTTGTACGTAAAGTTGCCTGGAGAACTTTCAGGAAATATCTCCGGCATGGTCCTGTCATACTCATCCGGCAGCCGTCTGTCATCAAACATATAGAAATACTGCTGGTACTGCTTATCGCCTTTCCTGGCCTTTATCGCCCACTCATGCTGATGAGAAGTATGGTTCAATACAATATCCAGCATCAGGTACATGCCCTTCTGCTGCATCCGCTGCTGCAGGCGTTGCAGGTCTTCGAGTGTACCAAAACGTGTATCTACTTTTCTGAAGTCAGAGACTGCATAGCCGCCGTCGCTTTCACCTTCCGGACTTTCAAACACCGGCATCAGATGGAGGAAATTAACTCTCAGTTTTTTAAAATACTCCAGTTTCCCTTCCAGTCCCTTTATACTTCCGCAAAAACGGTCCACATACAAACTCATCCCGGTGATCTCATTACTCAGGAACCAGTTACCCTTCATTTCTTTTTCTTCATCTCTCTGCCGCAACACAGCCGACCGGTTGATATAGGAACGGGTGATCAAACTGATCAATTTTTCAAAATACTCAGGACTGCGTGGTTGGTTGCCGTAGAGATCACGGAACAATGCGTCAATAGCCGTAGCATTGGCAATAAAACGGGTAAAGAACATATTGTCTTCCCCGGCCATATCTATCTCCCCGGCGTGAAGAGCTTCGTTGATATGAGTATGTAATAGGCGGTTATACACTCCTGTAATTTATTTAAAGATATCGCTGCTCAGGTGCTTGAATGCTTCCATCGCCCCGAGATACTCACAGGTACGGGCGCCGGCCTTATTAGCATTAGCTACGATCCTCTTCCAGGTGTCTGCAGGCAATGTTTTCATTTCAGTGACAGTATAGGCATTTAACTGATATAACATAGCTCCGACAAAGGCATCGCCGGCCCCTGTTGTATCCACGGGTTTTACCGGTATGCTGGGAATGATTTCCGTTAGGCCATTATATCCGAGCATTGTACCCTCCTTACCAAGAGTAATGGCGAATACCGCATTGGTTTTTTTGAGTAATATGCCTGCTGCTGCATGTACTGAGAAAGCGCCGGTAAGCAGCATCGCTTCTTCATCACTTACTTTGAAGAAATGGCAGGAGCGCAGAAAGTTCCACGACTGGTCAATAAAGGATTGGATATTGTCATGAAAGAGCAGGTGCCGGTAGTTGGGATCAAAACTGATGAAAATGCTTTTCTCTAATGCTCTTTGCAGTAAGCCGGTATAAGCTGCCTGCAGCGGGCCCGGTAAAAACGCAGTGGCTGATCCGAAATGAATGACGGACACATCATCCAGATCAATACTTTCTATGTCCGTCCGGCTTAAATATCCATCTGCCCCCCGGTTAAAATAAAAATCCCTTTCCCCGTGTTCCATCAGCGACACAAAAGCCAGCGTGGTAAAATGATCTTTGTCTTTCATGATCCATTTGTCAGAAACACCAAATGATTTCATCACATCAACCAGGTGTTTTCCGAAAGGATCAGCGCCGACTTTAGCAGCCAGTTCTACCTGGCCACCCAATGCAGCAATAGCAGCCGCTACATTAGTTGGTGCCCCGCCAGGTTTTTTCAGAAAATTCTGGCCATCAGACAATAATTTTCCTTTGTCCGTGCAGATCATATCTATCAGCGCTTCTCCGATACAAAGTATTTTTTTCATACGCCAGCCCCTGTAAGGAGTTTTATGATGACCTAATGTACCAGTCCATGTACGATCTCATCCACGCTTCCTTCCACCCTCTTCTTCATCTTTATCAGTAATACGCATAAAGATGCAAGAATAAGAAGAATGCCTGCTAAGGTAATAGCATTCGTGGGATCGTTCCTCAGCCATGACTCATAATACAATGGAATAGTAAATGTTTCGAGCAGCATGGGTATCACGATAAACATATTGAAGATGCCCATATACACACCTGTTCTTTCGGGCGGTATGCTGCCGGCCAGCATGATGTAAGGATTGCCCATCATGCTGGCCCATGAAAGCCCCATCCCGATCATGGGAATGAACAAAAGGTTTTTGTCTTGTATATGCGGAATAGCCAGTAAGCCGGCTCCTGCCAGGAAAAGACAGGCCATGTGAATGTATTTCGGTCCATATTTCCGTGCCAGCCATGCCAGCCCGAATGCAGATACAAAAGCGACACCATTGTAAAAGGCACCCATGGGCCCTACCCACAACTCTGCTTTTCTGAACAGCGGGCTTTCCGCATCCACTGTATTGTAGAGCGATTTGGAAAGGCATTTGGCAATGTATTGCCAGTAAATGAACATCGCATACCAGCTAAAGAGCATCATCGGTCCCATCAGTTTCATGGTCATCGGCATTTCTTTAAAGGCCAGGTATATTTCTTTGAAAGTAGCGCCAACACCTTTGGGCGATCGCCGTATCTTCTGCTTTTCTTCTTCCGTCAAAGGGATCTCTTTTGTAGTCTTTAATGTCCACAGGATAGAACCGATAGACACCACCGCGCCGATCATAAAAGCGATATAGGTTGTCAGCGGTATCCTGCCTACCCTGGATGATTCGGAAAAGGCCAGCAAGTTGATCAGAAGAAAAGGCGTGAGATACGACAAGGTTTGTCCCAGCCCGGTAAAAGCGCTTTGCGTTAAAAAACCAATGGAATGCTGACTTTTGTCTAACTTATCACTGACAAAAGCCCGATAAGGCTCTTGCGTAATATTATTAGCTGCATCCAATATCCAGAGTATACTGGCCGCCATCCATACGGAACTGCTATGCGGCATGGCGAACAGGGCGAGGCTGCAGAAAATAGCTCCGATCAGGAAGTAAGGTGTTCTTCGTCCCCATCTCGTGATTGTCTTATCGCTCAATGCGCCAATGATCGGCTGAACGATCAGCCCTGTCATAGGCCCGGCCAGCCACAGATAAGGCAGTTTGCTTTCTTCAGCCCCCAGGTAAGAGTAAATAGGGCTCATATTGGCTTGCTGTAAACCAAAACTGTACTGCAATCCAAAGAACCCGAAATTCATATTGATGATCTGCCAGAAACTGAGCCGGGGCTTGAAAGACATATACAATCGTTTAGTGGGTTAAAATACAAAAACAGTCCGGGCATATAACCGGTACAACAGGAGCATAAATTTTGCAAACGTTTGCTGTGAGGAAATTAACAACCCTATCTATAGACTTATTTGACTGCCTGCCTGCAATGGATAAATCAAAAAGCATCTATTTTTACCGTCCATATTTTAAGCGGATACTATGTTCAGAAAAAGGAAATTCTTATTGACAGCTGTTATTCTTTTACTGACTGCATTCATCTTCTACTCAGGTTTTGTAGTACGCAGTTACAGTTACCAGGTTACCGTTCCTTATCCGATGCTGAAAACAGGGGAACAGTTCAATACGCCCAAAAGAGTGGTCCGCTGGTACCTGCCATTTGCCACCGATGATACGGCTAAAAGAAATGTATTGGACAAAAACTCAAAATATATCACTGCCGGAGAATACGCATTGGAGATAACCGAGCCTTCCACCATCAGCGCAGTTTTGCGGTCAGCTTTCAGGAATACCACCAAAGAATTTCTTTTTACGGCAGCATCTGATCCGGCAGATATGAGTTCCTGTACTGTCACCATGAACTGGCGAAGCACTTTGTTCTCCCGCTGGACTGATAAAGGAGGCCTGGAAGAAAAAGCGAAACTCAGTTTAGAGAATCTGAAAACTTTCATGGAAGACACCAGGCAATTTTATGGCTACGAGATCGAACGGACAACTGTAGCCGATACTTCTTTCCTGTTTTTATCCGTTACTGTACCTACAGCTGAAAAAAGAAAAGCCACCAAAGATCTCTTTGACCGGCTGATAGCTTATGCACAGGAAAAAGGTGCCGGTTATACAAGTACCCGCATATTTTATTCAACGCCTTATGGCAAAGACCAGCTGATGCTTTTTGCCAGTATCGGTATTACCAACAGGGTACAGACAGCGCCTGGTGAACCCTTTCAATATAAGAAGATGCCGCTGGGAAAAAATTTGCTTACGGCTACATACCAGGGGCCATACGGTGAAGTAGCCAAAGCCTATACCGCTTTGGAAAATTTTAAAACCGATCATAAGCTGACCAGTATGGCTATACCCTATCAGCAGTTTTTGAGCGATGGATATGATTTTGCAGAGGACCAGGTAGTGCAGATGAAAGTGTATTATCCTGTTTTCTGAGATCAGCGTTTCCTGATCACCATCAGGCTGTCCTCATTACGGGCTATGATAAAGGCTTCCTGGCCACCGCTGATCATGATCTTGCGTATATGTCTTGCTTCCCCTTTTATATACAGCCCCGGTATCTGTTCATAGCGGAATATTCCATTACCCTGGTTGATGAGTAAAGAACCCGGGTCAGCATCATATCGCCCCATCTGGATATTATTCGGATAAAAGTTTCCTGCCAGCAAAATATCAGGTAAATCATCTCCATTGACGTCAGCCACTACAGCATCCCTGTAAGACGTCAACTGCGCCTGCCAGGGCAGCGGAACTACTGTAAAGTTCATTTTGCCATCATTGATCAGCACGGCATTGGTAAAATAATCTGCAGATAATAGGTCAGCCTTTTTCAGCGCTTCAGATCCGAATACATCTTTCAATGCGGCTTTGGCAAAATCTTCTGCATACAGGAACTTTTTTTTCAGCGAAGGCATTTGTTTTTCCAGATCACTTTTATTGGCAAATGGTAGTTCTTTTCCCTGCAGGTAGTAGGTGATTACCTGCTCCTTCTTTTCATTATTATCAAAATCATAATAATAAAGCCGTACCGGCTCATCCGCCGAAGCCCGCAGGCGACTGTTGAGGCCCTGGTTACCGGCAATGAGGTCCGTATCCCCATCATTATCTATATCACAGGGCAGTGCAAAATTCCACCAGCCTTTTTTTTCCGTGATGTACTTTTTTGCGAGACGGCCGCCATTATTCATAAAGGCACAGAGGCCGCCCCACTCCAATGATAAGACAAGATCATTATCCCCGTCATTATCCATATCAGTCCAGAAAGCATGTTTGACAAAACCTGCATTCTTCAATTCAGGAGCATACTGAAGCGTCATATCCGTAAATCGTCCTTTTCCGTCGTTCACTAAAAGATAAGAGGGAGGTACTTTGCCATATTCCCATGGCACAGACCTGCCGCCGATAAAAAGATCAATGTACCCGTCACGGTTAACATCAGCCGCCACTACGCAGGAAGCCGTTACATAGATCTCTTCAAAAGCATCTGTTTTTTTTGTTAACAGGCTTTTCCCATCATTCAGGTAAACTCTCGGCAATAAATATTCGCTCTTACCATAATACTCATTACCACCGCTGGCGACCACCAGGTCCATCGCGCCATCACCATTTACATCGGTTATACAGGCGTCTGTATCTTCCCAGGTACTGTCGTTATCCAACGACGGCTGATCTGACCTTTTGAAATCGCCGTTGGACTGCTGAAAAAACAAAGCGCTTTTATTCCCTTTGGAAGATCCAGCAAACACATCATCAAGACCATCTCCATTTATATCGCCTGTTACCAGCGCCGGGCCTTCGCGGGAAAGCATAAAGGGGATAAGCGGCTCCCGGTCGAACTCTACAAAAGGATTTTCATCATGTTTGTATAAAAGGCCGGTTTCATCCGTTATGTTCCGGAAACTATAAGATCTTGCCTGGTAAAAGTCTTTTACTGTTGCATAGTCAAAATCCGGGAGACCTTTTTTATAGATAAACTTTTGATGTAACGAGTCGCGGTTCAAGGTCACCCGCTGAAAAGTATTATCCGGCCATACCAGGAAAGCTGAATCAACAGGATGATCACCGATGGCCGCTTGCAGTGGTACTTCCATAGCCGATTGAAAGCCTCTGACGGGATATTTTTCAAACGTAAGGATACTGCTATCAGAAAAACAGATGAACCTGGCGCCGACAGCATTCCTGTTACCGGCATTGCCTTCGAGTACCAGTTGTAAGGCAGGCCTTCCGTTTGTCTTCTCAGTATTGTTCCGGTAAATCAATACCGGTTCATCAATATTATTGACAACAATATCCAAGTCACCATCATTGTCCAGGTCTGCATATACG
The DNA here is from genome assembly GCA_016787085.1 of Chitinophagaceae bacterium. Taxonomy (GTDB): domain Bacteria; phylum Bacteroidota; class Bacteroidia; order Chitinophagales; family Chitinophagaceae; genus VBAT01. The sequence continues at coordinate 32,171 of JAEUVJ010000059.1, forward strand.
GCGCCATTAGAATACGTATCCCTGTCTCCTTTAATGAGTGTATGGGCATCTTCAAAAGCCGCATTTCCTTTATTAATAAAAAACCGGTTGGGCAGTTTTATCTGCGGAAACTTATCTATGAGCGCCATGTCCTTGTACCCGACCTGATCAACCCGGATCTTTATTTGCAGTTCATCATTGGATACATAGTTTACATAGTCAATATCATTTAACCGCTTAGGTATGCCATTGGAAACAAAGAGGTCTTTCAGCCCGTCATTATTAAAATCCATCCACAAAGTGGCCCACGACCAGTCTGTAGCATAGATACCAGAATACAACCCTGTCTCACTGAAAAGACCATTGCGCTGGTTCAGTTGCAGTGTATTCCTGGCATATTGATGATTATACCCGTTTCTTATTTTTATCTGGAACGTATTGTACTCATCTTCTCCCAGCGATCTTCGTAGAATATATGGGTCTGAGGGCAACATATCCGCTGCTATGATATCCGGGTAGCCGTCATTATTAATATCCGCCGCATCTACGCCCATCGAAAACTGGCTGGTGTGCATCATACTGCGGGTGAGCTCTTCGGTAAACCCACCCTCCCTGTTATTGATATAGAGATAATCGTTTTCATGAAAATCGTTACCGATATATATATCCGGGTAACCGTCTGTGTTAATATCAGATACTACGATACCCAGTCCGTAGCCAATGACAGACCGGTTAATGCCTGCCTTCCCGGAAACATCTGAAAAATGGCCTCCGTCATTGCGGAACAGGTAATCACCAGACAGGGAATCATAGGACCCTTCATAGCTATTTCGCGGGGCGAATGTACTATTGTAGCGGAGAGAATGATTCAACAGGAACATATCCAGGTCACCGTCGAGATCATAATCGAAGAATGCCGCCTGTGTGCTAAACCCGGAAAAAGCCAGTCCATACACAACGGCTTCATCCTGGTAGAACGGGATCCCGTTCCTTATCCCTTTACAGATCAGCAACTGGTTGCGGCTTTTCAATGTTTCGTAGCGGCCTACCCGGCAAACATAAATATCCAGCAGGCCATCATCATTCACATCAGCCACCGATACCCCGGTTGACCATCCTCCATCATCAGGAATGCCGGCCTGGGTAGTTACATCTTCAAATTGCAACCCTCCTTTATTCAGGTACATTTTGTTCTGTGACTGATTGGAGGCAAAAAAAAGATCAACCTTTCCGTCATTATTGAAATCTCCTGCACCTGTACCCGCCCCATTATAGAAATACATATACTTCAGCATATTGAAACCGGGCGTAGCGGTGAGCCGGTTGGTAAAAGCCAGGCCTGTTTGCTGCTGGTCCAACACTTCAAACAAATAATAAGAAGGCTGTGCCGGCTCCTGCTTACAGCCGGGTACAAACAATATGGCCACAACCATCAACAGGAGTCCACATATTTTTTTACTGTAATGTTTGATCTGGTTCAAAAGGTCGGGTCATTTATTGATTTTGTAAAAAACAGGAAAATCGTCATTCTGCAAAAACAACAGCCGCAAACCAGATGGGGCTGGCCAACCAATAATATCCCTTACCTGGCCTCTTATGGCAAGACCTGTATTGGCCGGTCGTATCCATTTCCTGTTTGCATCATTTAATAAGATATGGCCATAGCTTGCATCCAATCTGCTAAACTGGGGCTGCAGGTAAAAGTGGTTCCCGCCCATGATAAGATCGTTTCTGCCATCGCCATTGATATCTGTGCACAAAATAGCATTGACTGATGATAGCTGAGCCTCTGCCGGCAACTCCTGTATATCAAAATTCCCGTTTCCTTTATTCCAGGCAATACAGGAAGAAGAGTAATTGAACTCCTGTACCTGTGATTTGTCAATGGTCTCATTAGAAAAAAGATCCTGTACCGAACGAAGGGCATATTCTTCAAATTTCAGGTTCTGTTTTTTTAACCCCGGCATCTGCTCTGTCAATTCCCTTTTCAGAAAAACCGGCATATCTTTTTTATTGATGGTGCGTGTAAGCACTTTATCCAACGTGCCATTCTGGTCAAAATCATTGATCCATAATTTTACCGGCCGCTCAGCTGAAGGCTGCAGGTAAAAGTTCTGCCCGATGTTTCCGAGCACCAGGTCGGCTTTACCATCTGCATCCAGGTCTGATACGGTAACTGATTGCCACCAACCCTTCAGGCCCTGTATATTTGTATACGCCTCCACCAGTTTATTGGCATTGAATGAAAATACCCGCGGCGACATCCATTCGCCTGTTACAATAAGCTCTTTTTGTTTATCTCCTGTGATATCGGCAAATACTGCATCCGTTATCATTCCAATTTTTTCCTGTACGGCCACTGTAAATTTTCCTGTTCCGTCATTCCGGTATATATAGCTATCCGGTATGGTGCCATAGGCCTGGGGTACCGCCCTGCCTCCGGCAAAAATATCCAGATCGCCATCCCCGTCCGCATCATTGGATATGGCTATAGAAATATTCATGTTGTTTTCAGGAAATGCACCGGGGATGATCTCAAAATTGCCATCCCCATCATTCCGGTACAGGCGATGATGTAAAAGACGGCTACCGTATGGTTGTGCATTGCCACCTGATCCGATCAAAAGATCTTTATCCTCATCATTGTCGCAATCAAAAAACAATACCGCTACATCTTCAAAATCTCTGTCAGTCTCAAATGCAGGTATTATCCTTTTTACAAAACTACCTGAAGGCAACTGCAGGTAAAGCTGGCCGGCATGGCCGGCCCCCCCGCCAATATATATATCGGTCAGGCCATCGCCATCCACATCGGCCGTATCGGCACGTGGCCCTTCTCTCGATAACATCATCGGTATATTTCGCTCATTATAAAAGTCAATAAAATCATCTTCCCGGTGTTTTTCAAAGGCATCAGCTACAGGTATACATAATGCAGGCGGAAGCGATGCAACCCGGCCGTTCTTTGTGCTTCCTGCATAGCTGATCTCATGAACCTGGTTAATAGCCGGCGCATAAATTCTTGACTCGTTCAGACCGGGCCAGATGATGATCATAGAATCAACCTTTCCTTTCCCTAGCCCGATGATCTGTTTATAATCAACGGATGACTGAAAACCCCGGGTAGGGATCAGTTCCCGACTGATGATCTGGTTCTCCTGGTATACTTTTATGGTAGCGCCTACCGCAAAAACATTACCGGCATTTCCTTTCAGTTTTATCCCTATATAATTATTGTTGTTGATTTCCCTGCTTTGATTGCGGTAGATAAATGCTTTGCTATTGACATTGCTAACCACCAGGTCCAGATCCCCGTCGTTATCCAGGTCCCCATAGGCAGACCCATTGGAAAAGGAAGGCCGGGCCAGCCCGGCGGCCACACCGTCATCAGCAAATCGCAGGTTGCCCATATTGCGATAAAACTTATTGGGAACAGGCTGCGAAGGCATTTTGCTGATAATCGCATCAAACTGATCCTTTTTACCTGTCATCACCATGTTTTGTATCACATCGTTGGCAAAAAAATCAATAAAGTCCTGGTTGGTGACATCATGATAAATACCGTTACATACGAAAATATCTGAGAGACCGTCGTTGTCGGCATCCAATATCAATCCACCCCAGCTCCAGTCTGACGCCGCCACTCCGCTGAAAAAACCTGTTTCCATAAAACGGCCCTGCCGGTTATTTACCTGCAGGGTGTTCTGGGTATATTGATGATAAAACCCTGATTTTTGTTTCAGGCGATAGATATCAATATTATCAAACGAAGTAGTTGTCTTCAGCCGGTAATCATCATCCGGCAGCATATCGGTAGTGAAAATATCAGGATACCCGTCATTATTGATATCCGCCATATCAGCCCCCATCGAAGAATGGCTGATATGCTGTGTCCGTTCTTCGAGTTCATCTTTGAAGGTTCCGTCCGTTTGATTGATATAGAGATAATCTCTTTCAAAAAAATCGTTGGAAACATAAATATCCGGGTAATGGTCACCGTTCACATCGCCTACAGTAACACCCAGTCCAAAACTGATAAGGCTTCCATAGATGCCCGCTTCTTCGCTGATATCGGTAAACCGGCCATTGTCGTTTCGGTAAAAATGATCGCCTCCGCCTTTTAGAAAATTTTCTACCGGCCAGTCTTTTGCCCGCAACCCTCTTTTATTGGCATAGTTCAGCGTGTTGACAGGAATAAAACTGTTGTTAATGATAAAACAATCGAGATCACCATCCATGTCGTAGTCAAAAAAGGCAGCATGCGTGGTATAGCCGCCTTCATTGGTCAGGCCATACTCTTCTGCTTTATCTGTAAAGGTGAGATCATGGTTATTAATAAATAGCTGGCACTTAGGTTTATTACCATCAATATAACCGGCATTGCAAACAAAAATATCTAACCAGCCGTCATCATTGATATCCGCGAACACCACGCCGGTACTCCAGTCTTTTTTATCTGTAAACCCAGCCTTTGCCGATATCTCTTCAAATTGCCAGTTGCCCTTATTCAGGTAAAGCTTATTGCTTCCCATATTGGCAGTAAAGAAAATATCTGCCAGCCCGTCGTTATTGACATCGCCGATAGCTACGCCGCCGCCATTGTAAAAATTACGATAACTGAAAATGTTGAATTCAGGCGTATTTTGAATAATATTAGAAAAAGCTATCCCGGTTTTGTCCATTACTGTGAATAATGCAGGACTGGCTTCCTTTGTACGGCAGGTTATCATTGACAGTAAGATCAGTGGCGCCAGCAGGGGCAAAGCAATCTTCTTCATCAGTCAGCTTAAGGTAGAGTATTCAAATCTATTGTTTTTACTCCAGTTGCAGGTATATGGGAATAAACAAATACAGTGAATGAATAAAAGAAAAAAGCCATTAGACAATGGCTTTTTTGAATTGCTAAAATTACTAACTGCTTGCTCGAAAAATTTAATACCCAGGGTTTTGAGTAAGATTAGGGTTGGCAGCCAAAGAGCGGGCCGGTATCGGGAACAAGAGGCTCCTGGCGTCAGATGCCGGCTTCTCCTGCCATGCATTCAGGAATTTGCCAAACCGGATCAGGTCATTTCTTCTCCAGCCTTCCCAATACAATTCACGTCCTCTTTCATCCAGTAAGTTATCCAATGTAAGCGACGTCAGCGCTGAGGCTCCTCTTGAGACATGTGTTCTCAGAAAGTTAACCTGTGCCAGGGCTGTGTTACCGCCTCCAAAAGCAGCAGGACTGGCTGTAGCTGTACCGCCACGAAGAATAGCCTCTGCCTTCATCAATATCACATCAGATATTCGGAAATAAACATAATCATTATTAGAGTTATCGCCGGAGGTATAATCAATCGGGTATTTGATAACACGGATACCCGTTACTTCAAGATTACTGCCAACCTCAATTGATTTTACTGCCCTTGTAAAGGCAAGCGGCGCACCGGTTCTGTCATTCAATGGCTGGCCGGCGCCGTTAAATTGCTGGCCGATCAGGAAACCGGGAAGAACTCCCTGTGTCATTCCGGGATAAGCTGCCCCTCCCCGCCGCTTGTCAGCGGCTTCGAACTTGTCATAAAAATCAGATAAAGTAGTAAACCCATTCCATCCGCTGGGGTTCTGGTTATAGTGTAAACCACAGAACCAGCGTGAACGTACGTTACCACTACTTACTCCACCAATGTTTTCTGCAGACCATATTACTTCCCGGGCCAGTGTAGCATTATCATTACCTGGCGCAAAGTTGTCAAAGAAATTGGCAGCCAGGCTATACCCTCTTGCGCTATTCATGACCTGGTCAGCCAATGTGATCACCTGGTTCATATCGGCTGCTGCAAATGTCGGAGCGGCCCGATTTCCATATACCCCTTTGTTCAGATAGCATTTCATGAGCAATACCCTCGCTGCATCTTTATTGCAGATCCGGGCAGGGGCATCAGGCAAACCCGGCAATGCCGCTGTGATCTCCGAAATAATATAATCCATCGCAGCTGTACCTTTTCTCACTTTGGGAACCTCTTCCGGATCAGCTGTATTATCCCTGTAAGGAACCTGGTCCCATCCGTCCAGCAAGGAGAACATAGCCATGGCCCTGAGAAATTTACCTTCCGCAGCCTGCTGGGCAGAAGGGCTGAATCGTAACAAATCGGTAGCAGAAAAAATAATACGGCCAAGGTCGCGGTAAGTATCTGCCAGGAAACCATGGTTTGGATCCCACTGGTGTGAATGTAGCACACGCCATACGCCATTATCATCCCAGTCGCCGGCCCTTGTAGGCCCTATACACTCATCAGTAGTATGTTCCTGCGATGCCCATACTCTTGACTGATCCTGGTAAGGTGTACGCATAGCATCATAAGTACCCGCCAGGATATTGGCAGGGCTTACCGCACCGCCGCTACCACCCCCTGTAGCCACCTGGCTTCCCAGTTTTTCTTCCAGTTTAGTGCAACTGAACAGCGTAACAGTTGCTATGATTGTTAGTTTTACGTATTTCATATAAGCTAGTTTAATCATTTTTATAAGGAGAAATTAACACCAAAATTGATTGTACGGGCTGAGGGATACGGAGTGTATTCCATGCCGAAAGAAGTGATATTGTTCAATGATTTATTAACGTTCACCTCCGGATCGAAGCCTGTAAAGTCAGTTATGATGAAAAGGTTCTGGCCTGTTATGAATATATTGGCAGCACTGATGTTCTTCCCCAATCTGCCGAGATTATAACTTAACGTAGCATTAGACATTCTCAGGTAATCACCTTTTTCCAGGTAACGGGAAGAGGCGCTGGTCGGGTTGACCGGTTTTTCGCCAAGAGATTTTGCGATCTCCAGTTCTCTTACACCCAGGTTTCTTTTGCCGATATTATTGAAAGAAGTGATCGCATTAGCTGTATTATTATACACAGAATGCCCATATGCTCCGTTGAAAGCCACTTCCAGCGAAAACTTTTTATAAGAAGCACTCGTGGTAAAGCCTATCAGGAACTTTGGATTGGGCGAGCCAAGGAAAAATTTGGCTTCACCGCCTTCATAAAGAGAAATACCGGTCGCTTTATCTATTCCAATGAACTTCTTAAGATAAAAAGTATTTAATGGCTTATCAGTTACCAGCAACTGGCCATAAGCTCCTGAAAGGCCTTGTCCGTGTATCTCACCGGTTGGCAGTTGGAAAACACCAAAGTTTTCTACATTATTTTTCAGGAAGGTCATGTTGATGCCTGCATCCCAGGTAAAATCCGTTTTGCGGATGATACCGGCATTAAGTGTGAATTCCACTCCTTTATTGATAATATTGCCGGGAAGGTTCACCCATTTAACGGCGCTGATCGGTGTAACGGGATCGGCTGCTTCACGGGGGTATAACACATCTTCTGTATTCCTATTGAAATAGTCTATGTTACCATATAACCTGCCGCCAAGTAAAGAAAAGTCAACACCCACATTAAATGTCGTAGTAGATTCCCATTTAAGATCGGGTGTGGCAAACTGGCTTTGCGCCAGTGTAGCCGGATTAGCCCCGGTAAGAGTATATAGCTCGCGGGCTGCTCCTGCCGGAAATTCCTGGTTACCGGTAATCCCCCAGCTGGCTCTTATCTTTAAATCATTTAGAAAACCCTTTGTCCCACTCATAAAATCTTCTTTACTGATATTCCATGCGCCGGCAAATGAAGGAAAATATCCATACTTGTTCTCTTTACCAAACTTGCTGGACCCATCGGCACGCATGGTAGCAGTGAGTACGTATTTATCCATGACGTTGACAATGGCTCTTCCAAAGAAAGACTGCAGCTCCTGGGTCGGGTCAGCAAAGCCATTAGTTCTTCTGGTACCAGGATCAGAAGAGGCAAGAAAATAATAATAGGGCCTGTCGGTTGGAATAATATCCCGTCCATATTCGGAATTCCCGCTGAAATCTGTTTTAAGATATTCATGACCAATAACAGCATTAAGGGTTACGCTGGATGTCAGATCTTTGACATACGACAACGTATTGGTCACCTGCTTGGTGAGCAGTTCATTCTCTGAAACAAAAGCTTCACCCCCTTTGCCAAAATCTGATTTTGTCGGATCAGTCTGTATCGCTATATCATTGATGTTAATATATGCAGTTGTATATGCTTTGCGGGAACCTATTGAATAATTAATACTGAGCTGCGTTTTCCATTCCAGTTCATTGGTGAATTTATAACTTGGTGCCACGCTGGCCAATACAGTCGTGACCCTCGCCCTGTCGTTATAGGCTTCACTGTACGCTAAGGGATTGATGTTGTCGCTTCCATATTCAATATTCAGGGTGCCGTCAGACTTATAGAGTGATTTAGTTGGATTCCATTGTAAAGCCTGCCCGATCAAACTGCCTTTAAAGCCGGCATTATTGGATATCGGTGCAATATTCTCCACTGTCTGGGATGTCAGTACATTAAAATCAACGCCTAATTTTTTATTATTAAGCAGTTTGAAATTAGAGTTGAGGCCCGCAGTATACTTTTTAAAATCAGATTTTCTTATAATTCCTTCCTGATCAAGAACACCAAAAGACAGCCTGTACCTGGCATTTTCATTGCCGGAACTAAGCGATACCCCATAGTTTTGAGTAATACCCGTTTGTAATACGGATCCTAATGCATCAACATTACTCCCAAAATTAGCGGTGGGCGTTGCAGGAGTTGAAACAGTATTTGGAAATCCAAAATCAGCCAGGGCCTGTCTGTATTGGTCCCCGTTCAATACTTCCAGTTGTTTAAGAATATTACTAACGCCTAAAGAAGCATTAAAATCTACTTTGGCTGCGCCGCTTTGCCCTCGTTTGGTAGTAATGAGGATAACACCATTGGCGCCTCTTGAACCATAAATAGCAGCTGCGGATGCATCCTTTAATACTTCCATAGAGGCAATGTCGGCAGGATTAATAAAGTTAAGCGGGTTACCTGAAGGGGTATTACCACCTCCCTGTGAGCCGCCAATATCGGCAGAGATATCTGCACCCGGTCTGGCATTAGTATTTGACAAAGGAACTCCATCCACAACAAATAAGGGAGTATTCCCGGCCCTGATAGAGGAGGCGCCTCTGATCCTGATTGTTGTTCCTGCTCCGGGCGCCCCACTGTTATTGATGACTTGCACACCTGCCACTTTCCCCTGTATCAACTGATCGGGCGCAGGCTGAATACCCTTATTAAAATCTTTTGCCTTGACAGAACTTACCGCACCTGTCAAGTCTTTTTTGCGGGCCGTACCGTAGCCGATCACTACTACTTCGTTTAAGTTGCCGGTAGCAGACTGAACCAATGAAACACTGGCAGAAGTTTGACCAGCTACAGAAACTTCCTGGGTTTCAAACCCAACAGATGAAATGATAAGCGTAGTGACCCCGGAACCCACCGTAATGCTAAAAGATCCATCGCTTTTTGTAGATGCACCTATCCGGGTACCTTTGGCCTGGACCGAGGCGCCAACTACGGGCGAGCCATCTTTAGAGTCGGTCACTTTACCTGTAATCGTTCTATCCTGCGCATAGGATACCTGGAGGATAAAAACGAATACAGCTAAAAATAATGCAGAAAGCAGTGTTTTTGCAGACATAAGCAATCGTTTTTTGAAGTTATAGTCAGTGTGTTGATCCCTGTTAAATCAGTATCGCTTCTTCATGGCTGTACATACGGCTACAGACAGAAAGCAAGATGTTGATGGCTTGAAGATTAATAACCCGCTTGGTGCAGCAGCGCCTAAATCCCGGATGCTGCTATTAAGGCAATTCTATAAATCAATTGGCTGCACTAATCAAAAAATCACTGTTAAAAATCATTCAATAGTTAAATTTAGAGGCTAAAATGTGTAGAAAGAACACCCAGGCACCTGCACTCAGGTTCCGGCATAGCCGCAAACATTTCCGCAAATGTTTTCGGTGGAAAAAATATTGGATGTATTTTTAACATGATTGCCTGTATATGGGACAAAATGCCACTTTAAAGAAAATATCTGTTCAGCTTGATTTGAGTATCTCCACCGTATCAAGAGCATTGAAGAACCACCCGGACATTTCCGAAAGCACCAAAAGAAAAGTAAAAGAACTCGCAGCGCTGATGGAGTATGAGCCGAATACCTATGCCATTAACCTGCGTACCAACAAGAGCAATGTGTTTGGCCTTATTGTGCCGGCTATTTCCAATATGTTCTATGACTCATTCATCTCTGCTGTAGAGGAGGAGGCCCGGAAAAAAGGTTATTCATTGCTGATCCTTCAGTCCGGAGATGATCCTTCGCAGGAAGCAGAAAATCTGAAACTCTGCAAACACAGCCGTGTAGATGGCATCTTTATATCGGTCATCCCCAATACCAGATCTGCAGAACTGTTTGTGAAATACCAGCAATCAGGCATACCTGTTATTTTCTTTGATAAAGTACCGGAGTCTGATACGTTTGATAAAATATGCCTGGCTGATGAAGAAGCTGCTGTTATGGCGGCACATACCATTATTAAATACAATAAGAAGAAAATTCTGGCATTGTTCGGCAATCCTGAATTATCCATCACCAGGAAAAGAAAAGAAGCGTTTACAGACGTCTTTAATAAGAACAGGGTCAAAACAAAACCGCAGGTCAGGTTTTGCAACAGCAGTGAAGAAGCCAGGCAGATCGTATCGCTGGCCATCAGCGGACAGTCACGGCCGGATCATATCTTTTGCATGAGCGATGAAATACTGATCGGCGCTATGAAGGCTCTCAATCACTCTGATCTTTCCGTGCCGGAAGATGTCTCTGTTTTAGCAATCAGTAACGGATTTATTCCCGGCCTTTTTAAACCGGAGATCACCTATATTGAAACCAGCGGGTATGAACTGGGCAAACTGGCTATCAAAAGAATGCTGGAGAATATGGAAAGCAAAACAGCTCCAAAATCCATTATTCTTCCCTCAAGATTAGTGGAAGGCGGATCATTGTGATACCCGTGTAATCCTGAATTGCTATTCCGCCATGGTTCCCGCTCCCGTGATCTTGAACTGTTGTTTCAGTGCATATAATTTACCGGGCCGGTGTGACAGGTTTGTTTCCATTTCGTTCAGATCCTGCAACCAGTCCTTTAGTGCAATTTTCTTCCTGAAATTCCGGCGATCCAGTTTTGTATCCAGTATAGCCTCATACACTTCCTGTAGTTCACGCAATGAAAATTTATCCTGCAAAAGATTAAACGCAACCGGGTTCTCCATGATCTGGTCCCTCAGGCGTTTCAAGCAGGTATTCAATATAAGTTTATGATCGAAAGCGAGTTTTTTTATATCATTCACAGCGTGCCAATGCAGATCATTATGATTCAGCTGTAGTTTATGATGCGTAATGTCAATCAGGGAATAATAAGCGGTGGTAATAACACGGCCTGAAGGGTGACGGGCAATGCTGCCAAAAGTATGTACCTGTTCTAAATAAACATCTTCCAGTCCTGTTCTTTCGGCTAATACACGGTAAGAGGCTGATTCAAGATCTTCATCAGGACGTACAAGATCTCCTAACAAAGAATATAAACCGGAGAACTCTTCCAGGTCAGACTTGATCAGCAGTACTTTCAGTTCTTTGTTCTCATATCCGAAGATCACACAGTCCACCGAGATCGCAATATTAAAATAGTCGAGGTGGCTGATCTTCTCCAGCGCCGCCGTCTTTAAGTTCAGTTCTTTCTCTGTCATAGCTGTCACGTTTAATACCCGCCCAGTAAAAGCTTTACGGATCGGGTACTGGTCTTTGTTTGCACTCTTAACACATACATACCTGCCGGCAAATTATTTGTTTTTCCTGATAAAGAAATAATATGCCTTCCTTTAGGCAATAGCCCGGTAAAAACATTGACCGCCATTTGCCCCTGCGCATTCCATATATCCAGATGCACATTTCCTCTCTCCGGAATGTAGATCTCTGCGATCGAATTATTATCAACCGGGTTGGGATAAACATAGGCCCGAAGGTCATTGCCCGGGTTAGTAATATCTATTACAGGCGTTGTCACGGCATTCACCAGGTTCCTGTTCAGATATATATGGTATTCTCCCGGCTGTAATGTGATAGACTGTGCAGCCCCTGTAGCTGTAAATGTTGTTCCGCTCAGGTAGTCATACCAGGTACCAGCAGCAGGAAAAGTGAAACTGGCTGTTTGTGCCGTTACATCAAAGTTGCCGATCACACAAAGCTGGGATGTATCATTGGCGCTGCGTATCGTAATAGTCTTAAAAGCTCCTGACAGGCTGCGGGTAAGATTTATGTTATTACCAGTAAACACATCTTTGTACCATCCATGAAAACGCAGTTTATTAATACTGCTGTAAATATCATACACCCTTTTGCGCTGAATGATCTGTAAATAATCCCAGCGAATGGGTTTGGGATCTGTTTTCGTATTACAATCCCCCCCTTCTCCATTTGTTGCCAGGTGGCAACGAGAAAAATCATATCCCAGTTCGCCGAATTGCCAGATCATTTTGGGACCGGGAGTAGTAAGCATAAATGCGGCATTCAGCTCCATTCTATTCAACGCGGTAGCCTCGCTTCGTATATTATAACTTCCCGAAGAATTGCCATACTTTATATTCTTGAAGGTGATCCTTTCCTCATCATGGCTTTCCATAAATGTCACCAGGTGCGGGCTGTTGAAATTCCTGACCGTGTAGATACCTCTTTCAAAATTCGAATTACTGAGAAAGCCCATAGATGCCTCCTGGTACTGCGTCCATACATTTGACCAGAGTAAATAACCGTTATCAGCCAACTCCTTCTCCTCATTATCTGCACAAAAATGTTCCAGGATAATATAGGCATCGGGGTAAATCGCTTTGATCGTATTCCCATAATTATTGATGATGGCAATACGGCTCGCATCATAGGCAGAAAATGCTGCATCATTGGAAGAAGGCGTTTGTGTCAGCCCTTTTGAAAAATCAACCCTGTATCCGTCAACTTTATACTCTGTAAGCCAATGCTGCAATACCCGGTTAAAGAAATTCACCGTGGCCGTACTTGAATGATTAAAATCTTCTCCAAAACCAAAAGCAGTCGGTGCTACCGGGTTATACCAGGGATTATTGGCAGCCGGCCTGTTATTCTGCGCATCCCAGTATAAACGGGCCAACGGGGAAGGACCGTAGGTATGATTCATTACTATATCCATAATGACTGCTATACCCTTTTTATGGCAACTGTCAATAAACTCTTTCAGGTTGTTCTTAGGTCCATAATACTTGTCCGGGGCAAAATACTGGAATGAGTTATAACCCCAGCTCAGGTTGCCTTCAAATTCGTTGAACGGCATCACCTCGATCGCATTGACACCAAGATTCTTCAGGTAATTAAGCGTGTCTTTGAGTGTCTTCCAGTCATGAGCCTGGATAAAATCACGCAACAACAGTTCATAAATGACCAGGTTTTTTTTATCAGGCCTTGAGAAATTGGAAACCGCCCAGGTATAAGCAGGCGGATTCGTTTGCAATACACTTACCATACCGGTTTGACCGGCCGGGTAAGGCTTCAGGTTAGGATAGGTAGCAGATGTGATAGAACCATCATTACCCGGATCAAGAATCTTCTCAGCATATGGTTCTGCTATTTTCAAATTACCATCCACCAAATACTGAAAAGCATATTCCTGGCCGGATGTAAGGCCGGTGATCTTTATCCACCAATAATTGCCATCTGGTGTCTTATTCATCACATATTGAGACTGCTCTGCCCAGTTGCTGCCTGTAAATTCCCCGATCACCGATACCCTGTTTTTTCCCGGGGCATAGAGAACGAGTGTAACTTCTGTATTATTCGTTCCATAATTAATACCATCTCTTACACCCGCAGGTAATGGTGCAATGTTTACACCGGGAGCCACAAAAAACCGGAGGGTATCCTTTTTGGTAACAGCACTGGCGGTAGCCTCCACCACTATTTCAGTAGTGCCGGATGCCGTGATCATCGGGTTGGCAGAAATAGTGGTTACGCCTGTTGCCGTCTGTATCACTGATCCGTTGAGGTATAGTTTCATATCGGCAGACTGGTTCGCAATACCTGTAACATTGATATTGTCCCCAACCTGTTTACTGATCGGCTCGGGTACAGGAGTAAATGTTGGTTGAAAAGGAGGAACAGAAAACCGAACAGCGATGGTATTATCATACACAGGAATATACATATCGCTGCCATCGGTATTCCGCTGAACAACCGATCCGGCCCCGTTACGGAAAAGGATGGCGATCTTCCGGATGGTCTCTCCCGCAGGCACCCCTGACGGGGCATTAAAAAAAGCCCGGATATTGGTGATAGTATATTGCCACTTGTTACTGCCAAGATAAGTGGCCTGTGCGGCCGCATTTGTCGTAGCCCAGGTGAATTTTGAGTACCGCCAATCCGAATTGCTGGTGCTGGCACTGGTGATGAGCCCTACATGTACGTATACATCAGTTGTAGGGTTATAGTTTTGCAAACCCTGGTTGCCTTTTGTCGCATCAACAGTGATAACGATATTATCATTGTCTTTGGCAAAGTCGGGGGTCCAGGTCAATAACTGTGAAAGAAGTGCAGGCGAAAAGAATAACAGGCACCCCGCGGCGAGCAGCAATCGTTTCATAAAAGCAATTATTGGCAATTAATAATAACCGAAGATACATAATATGTACTTACGACACATTAATTTTTTAATTCTTCTTTCCACCGTCAAAAAGCGTATACGCTTTGGAACTAACTTTAAGCCAGAAAGAATAATGCTATGTATTCCTCCCAGGGCACCAAAGAGCTTCAGAAAGAAACGATTAGCCTTTTAAAAAAAGTCAAGGAAGCAAAATTCGATACTAAGAATATTGAACAACTGCGGAACATTCTGCGCTTTCATGAATACCGGTATTATGTATTAAATGATCCGCTGATCTCCGATTTCGAATACGACCAGTTGTATAAGGCGCTTGAAAAAACAGAAGCGGAACATCCAAAACTTGTTACTGCTGACTCACCGACCCAGCGGGTAGCCAAAGGGCTGACGAAAGCCTTTCCGACCGTACAGCACCTGGTTCCGATGCTTTCCCTGGACAACTCCTATAACAGCGATGACCTTATAGATTTTGACCGGAAAGCAAGAGAAACAACAGGCCTGGATAAAATTGAATATTGTGTAGAGCCAAAATTTGACGGCGGTAGTATTTCACTGATCTACGAAAATGATCTGCTGACACGCGGTACAACCCGGGGTGATGGTGTGGAAGGGGAAGAAGTGACCGCCAATGTCAAACAGATCCGTTCATTACCCCTGTCAGCAAAATTCTCCGGATACGGGTTGCAGCAGGTGGAGATCAGGGGCGAAGTGCTGATCAATAAAAACAATTTCAAAAAGTACAATGAAGCCCTGATGGAACAGGGCATTCCACCTTTAGCCAATCCACGTAATGCGGCTGCCGGAACGCTCCGGATCAAAGATCCGGCAGAAGCGGGTAAACGAAACCTCGAAGCATTCGTTTATCATATCAGTTACTATTCCTTGACTAAAGGGAAAAAAAATCCCGGGGAACTGACTAATCATTCCGACTCAATAAAGCTGTTATGGGATCTTGGTTTCCGCAGTCCTGAAAAAGAAAAGAAGGTTTTTAAAGGTATCGAAGGCGTGATAAAATATTGCACTGAATTTGAAGAGAAACGGGATGATCTGCCTTACGAAATAGATGGCATGGTGATCAAAGTGAACGATTTTGCCTTGCAGGATAAACTGGGTATGACCTCGCATCATCCCCGATGGGCGATTGCTTATAAATTCAAGGCCCGGCAGGCAACCAGTAAATTACTGAATGTAGAATTCCAGGTTGGAAGGACCGGGGCGGTGACACCGGTAGCCAAGCTGGAACCCGTTGCCGTAGGTGGCGTTACTGTAAGCAGTATTTCGATACACAACGAAGATTACATCAAAGAAAAAGATCTGCGGATCGGCGATGCCGTATTGATAGAAAGGGCCGGTGATGTCATCCCGCAGATCGTGAAGTCATTGGCCGATGTGAGGACAGGTCATGAAAAAAAGATTCATTTCCCTAAGAACTGCCCGGTATGTGAAAGTAAATTATTCAAAGAAGAAGAAGAGGCCGTCTGGCGTTGTATCAATATCGAATGCCCGGCACAGGTAGTCGAACGCATCATTCATTTTGTCAGCAAAGACGCCATGGATATCCGGGGTTTCGGGGAGGCCAATGTCAGAAAGTTTTATGAACTGGGATTACTGAAAGACATTCCGGGTATCTATAAAATAGATTTTAAAAAGATCAGCGAACTGGAAGGCTTTGGCCAGAAATCAATTGATAACCTACAGGCGGCCATTGAAGGGTCGAAGAAACAGCCCTTGCACCGGCTGATCTATGCACTCGGTATCCGCTTTGCAGGTGAAACAACCGCCAAAACGCTGGCACAGGCCGTGAATCACTTACTGGATTTTAAAGACTATACATTGGAAGCCCTGCAAAATCTCGAAGACATCGGGCCAAAGGTGGCCGGCAGTATTCATCATTTTTTCAGCAGTAAAGACAATATCCGGATGCTGAAAGAACTCGAAGACCTGGGTCTGACTTTAAAGAATGAAAAAAAAGAAATGAAAGCCGGGGGAAGTTTGTCGGGTCAAACATTCTTATTTACAGGTACATTACCGACTTTAAAAAGAAGTGAAGCTGAAGCCATGGCAGAGGCGCAGGGAGGGCAGATATTGTCGGGTGTGAGTGCAAAACTCAATTACCTTATAGTTGGTGAAGACGCCGGAAGTAAGCTGGATAAAGCAAAGAAACTAAATACAGTAAAGATCATTTCGGAAGATGAATTTCTGAAGCTGATCGGGAAAAAATAAAAATCCTGAATCTGTCCTTTATATGCTTTTTCGATCGTCATTTTGTTTTAACTCTATTCAAAACCAAAGATCATGTTGCAATCTTCCACTTTAAAATTCCTGAAAGACCTGAAGAAAAACAATAATAAACCGTGGTTTGATAGCCACCGGAAAGAATACGAATCCGCCAAAAGCGATTTTGCCGGTTTTGTACAGGCTGTAATAGACAAGCATTCCAAAAATGACCCTGCCATCAAATCACTGGTAGCGAAAGACTGTATGTTCCGTATCAACCGGGACGTTCGTTTTTCAAAAGATAAATCTCCCTACAAAACCAATATGGGCGCCTATATAAATAAAGGAGGAAAAAAATCTTTGTTTGGCGGGTATTACTTCCATTGCGAGCCGGGACAAAGTTTTGTGGGCGGTGGCCTGTGGATGCCCATGCCACCGGAACTGAATAAAGTGAGACAAGAGATAGATTACAATCTTGCTGCTTTTAAAAAGGTGATCACCGGTAAAAAATTCAAAGCTGTTTATGGCGATCTCTCCCGTGATGCAGAATATATCTTAAGCCGGGTGCCTAAAGGCTATGAACCGGATAACCCTGCTGCCGAATACCTGAAGCTGAAAAGCTTTGTATCATTGACGAACCTGAAAGACACTGACCTTACTTCAAAAGAACTGGTAAAGAAAACGGTTGCAGGCTTTGAGGCATTGCAACCGTTACTGGAATTTATCAATAGTGCTTTAGTTGAGTAAATTCTTAGAAAGCAGGTACTCCGCTATCTGGATAGCATTGGTGGCGGCCCCTTTGCGGAGGTTGTCAGACACCACCCACATGTTTAATGTATTGGGCTGTGATTCGTCTCTGCGTAAGCGACCGACAAACACTTCATCTTTTTCATGGGCATCCATCGGCATGGGGTAAAGCTGGTTGGCGTTATCATCCACCACTACCACACCCGGGGCGGATTGTAATAGCGATTTTACTTCTCCAAGTTCATAGTCCTTTCCAAACTCTACATTCACACTTTCGCTGTGGCCACCGACAACAGGTATACGGACTGTTGTTGCTGTAACACGGATCGAATCATCCCGCATGATCTTGCAGGTTTCTTTCACCATCTTCATTTCTTCTTTCGTATATCCGTTATCGAGAAATACATCTATCTGCGGTATCACATTCAGGTCTATCGGGTATTTGTAAGCCCTTTCACCAGCTACGCCTTGTCTTTCATTGAATAACTGGGTGACCGCTTTTACACCGGTGCCTGTTACGCTCTGATAGGTAGAGACAACAATTCTTTTGATGCCATATTTTTTATGAAGGGGATTCAAAGCTACTACCATCTGTATAGTGGAACAGTTCGGGTTGGCAATGATCTTATCATTCTTTGTCAGTATATCAGCATTGATCTCAGGTACTACTAATGGTTTGGTAGGGTCCATTCTCCATGCAGAGGAGTTGTCAATGACAGTGATACCCGCTTCAGCAAACTTCGGTGCCCATTCCAATGAGGTACCACCACCTGCTGAAAAAATAGCTACGGCCGGTTTGGCAGCTATCGCATCGCTCATACTTACTATCTTATACTTCTTGCCCTTAAATTCTACCTCTTTACCTACTGATCTTTCAGAAGCTACCGGAACCAGTTCGGTTACCGGGAAATTTCTTTCCGCTAATACCTGTAACATTTTTGAGCCCACCAGACCTGTGGCGCCAACGACTGCAACTTTCATTTTACCCTCCTGCCTCCCTGAAGGGAGGATTTTAATTGTTAAGTAATAGAGTTTGTGTCCATTTCTCCCCTCCCCTTTAGGGGCTGAGGGTAAAAAAAGCAGGCCCTCCGTAAGGAAGGCCTGCTAAGATTTTATGTTGATACACACATAACGCTGCAAACCTTCCATCAGGAATGTTTCTTAATGCGCTTTGTATGCTTCATTGTCATCATAACGGGTGCAAAAATAGGCTGGCAAAGGTTTCCGCCAAAATATTCATCAATTATTTTATCTGAAACAACCGTTAGTTTAACTTAGTAAGCATGAAACCTTATCTGAAAACACTGCTTATCCTTCTTTTTCCTGCATGTATCCATGCACAGAGCAGGTATGATGTGGTGATAGATGAGATCATGGCAGATCCGACACCACAGGTTGGTTTACCCAATAACGAATGGATAGAACTCAAGAATACAAGTTCATCTCCTGTCAATTTACAAAACTGGCGTATCGGCGATGCTACCAGCCAGAGCGGCCCGATGCCGAACTTCGTTTTACAACCTGATAGCTTTGTGATTGTTTGTACCGGCAGTGCTGTAGCAGCCTTGTCTGCATTTGGCACCACGATTTCAGTTACCAGTTTCCCTTCTTTGGATAACGACGGTGATCAGTTATTTCTGAAAGCAGCGAACGGTATGGTCATTCATGCAGTGAATTACTCATCTTTCTGGTACCAGAACGAAATAAAGAAGGATGGTGGCTGGACTTTGGAGATGATTGACCCCAAAAGTCCGTGTGCCGGTTTCAGCAACTGGAAAGCCGGTATTAGTATCATCGGTGGCACACCCGGTAAAAAGAATTCCGTTGATGCCATCAATAATGACCAGGCCGGGCCACAGTTAAAGAAAGCTTACACGACAGACAATATGACGATCATTCTTGTATTTGATGAGCCTGTAGATAGCCTCAAAGGAGCTACAGTTGCCAACTATAGTATTGATGGCGGATTGACGATCACCAGTGCTGTCACACAACCCACATTATTCAATACAGTTCAATTAAAGGTAAACAACCCTTTAGCCGCAAATACGGTATATACAATTACTGCCGGTAACGTGACGGATTGTAAGAATAACGTCATTGGTTCATTTAACAAAGCAAGGGTCGGCCTTCCATCAGATGCAGCGCCGGGTGAGTGGATCATCAATGAAATACTTTTCAATCCCAAACCAAACGGATATGATTATGTGGAATTCTACAACAGCAGTACCAAGGTTTTTGATGCAGCCAAACTCTATATTGCCAACCGTAACAGCAGCGGGGTGATCAGTTCAATAAAAACATTAAGCTCAACGCCTCATTATATGTTCCCGGGAGATCATATCGTAGTAACAGAAGATGCAGATAATCTTGCACTGAATTACCTGGTAAAAAACCCGGAGAATGTGCTGGTGGTATCATCGCCACCTTCCTTTTCTGATGATGAAGGAATTGTAGTGACGCTGAATTTCCAGGGCAATATAGTGGACGAAGTGAAGTATAAAGACGACTGGCATTTCAAACTGATTGATAATGCCGAAGGCGTTGCGCTGGAAAGGATTGACCCGGCCGGGCCATCACAGGATGAAGCCAACTGGCACAGCGCTGCTTCCACAGCCGGATACGGAACACCCACCTATAAAAATTCCCAGTTCAGGCAACCTCCCGGCATTGCTGCAGTTATTGAAGTAAGTCCGAAAGTATTTTCACCTGACAACGATGGTTTCGATGATATCGCTACCATTCAATACAAAATTGACGAGCCGGGCTATGTAGCCAATATCACCATCTTTGATGCTTCAGGGCGGCCTGTAAAGAATCTTGTCCGTAATGGTACGCTGGCTTTAAGCGGCTACTGGAACTGGGGCGGGCTGGATAATAAAGGAATGAAATTACCGGTCGGCACCTATATCATCTTTACTGAGATATTCAATTTGCAGGGGAAGAAAGAGAGATTTAAGAACACAATAGTGCTGGCAAGGAAGCTAAACTAAAACGCCCTTCCATATGAAGGGCCCTTTATTAATCTTCAATGAGATCATATCAACTCAATCTCAAAATTCACCAGTTCTTTGAACTGTTGTATCCTCCTGTCAATATCTTCTTTGGTGATCTCTTTTAACCGGGTGGGGCCGAATTTTTCCACACAGAAACTGGCCATGGCAGAACCCACGATAATGGCAGTTTTCATATTCTCAAAACCAATATCCTGTGTTTTGGCAAGATAACCTATAAAACCTCCGGCAAAAGTGTCGCCGGCGCCGGTGGGATCAAATACATCTTCCAATGGGAGGGCGGGTGCATAGAACACTTCATCACCATGAAAAAGCAATGCCCCATGCTCCCCTTTCTTAATGATCAGGTATTTCGGGCCCATCGCCATGATACTTTTGGCGGCTTTTACCAATGAGAACTGGCCTGTCAACTGTCTTGCCTCTGCATCATTCACCAGCAGCATATCCACATATTTCAATACGATCTTCAGTTCCGCCATCGCTGATTCCATCCAGAAATTCATTGTATCCATCACGATCAGTTTCGGCCGTTTCTTCAACTCCTGTATGACATTTAGCTGCAGTTTCGGCATCAGGTTGCCCAGCATCAGGAACTCAGCGCCCTGGTAGCTGTCGGGCACTTTGGGGTCAAAATCGGCCAGTACGTTGAGGTCTGTGACCAATGTATCCCGGTTATTCATATCCTCATGGTAGCGGCCGCTCCAGAAAAAGGATTTTTTATCCGGTACCACTTCTACTCCGTCTAAGTGTACACCTCTTTTTCTCAGTTCGTCCATTTCATCTTTCGGAAAATCGTAACCCACAATAGATATCTGCTGAACCGGTTTTACAAAATTGGCAGCTGCATACGCCACATAGGTAGCAGAGCCGCCTACAATCTTTTCGGTTTTTCCAAAGGGTGTTTCAATTGCATCGAAGGCCATAGTGCCTACTGAAATAAGAGACATGTTTGCTTATTGAAGTTGTTTAAAGATCAGGTCAATTGAGTCATATAAATCATAAAAGTCATTTGGCTCAAACTGTCTCACCATTGCCACCGGTTGACATACTGACTACTATGATGCATTTGACCTTTGCCTTTTCGGCGTGCAAACCTACATGAATTTACAACATCAACCCCGTCTGCACTGACATATTTGATCCTTTGGGGGTTATTTGACCTATATGACCATTTTGACCTATTCCTCATTATCTTTGGTTCATGGCTAAGGCCCAACGAAAAAAAGCTTCCAAGAAAGAACTCATCGTTCAGAAAGCTGCTTGCATGTTCCGGGAAAAAGGGTTTCCCGCTACTTCTATGCGTGATCTTGCTGAAAGTGTAGGTATAGAAGCCGCCAGCTTGTATAACCACATCCAGTCAAAGTCAGAGATACTGCAGGAGATCATCTTCCGCATATCCGATGATTGTTATAACCATATCAATGAACTGGAAAAGGACGGGATGAGCAACCTGCAGAAGGTGGAAGCCATTACCCGTTTTCATATACAAATGATGCTGACAAGGTTTGAAGAATACCATGTCATGATCAACGAATGGATACATCTGGAAGCACAACCTCTCGCTGATTTCATTACCCAGCGCCGCAACTATGTACAGCGGTTGGAGAGTTTTATCAGCGAAGGCATAGCAGCCAAAGAAATAAAGCCGATACTTCCTTACGTAGCTGTTTTAACTATTTTATCAGCCGTCAGGGGGCTGGAATTCTGGCACCGAAGTCAAAAGACATATACTCCCGAGGAGCTTGAAGAGAATATGGTAGCCTACCTGATCGGTGGATTAAAGGCATAACTGCCTGCAGACTGACTTTCCTGAGCAAACTCAAATCCCCCTTTTTGCAAAAACCCTGTTACTTTGCTTTGCACCTAACGATCCGAGAATGTCAATTCACTTTCATAAACTTGCCGTCAAAGAGGTCAATAAAGAAACTGCAGACTGTGTTTCCATTGTATTTGATATACCTGATGACCTGAAAGAAATCTTCCGTTTCAAACAAGGACAAAGTCTCACCATGCGTACCACCATCAACGGAGAAGAAGCGAGGCGTACTTATTCTATCTGCAGCACTCCCCTGGAAAATGTATTGCGGGTAGCGATAAAAAAAGTGGATGGCGGGCTGTTCTCTTCTTTTGCCAATGAGCAATTGAAAAAAGGTGGCGTGCTGGAAGTAATGCCTCCCGTTGGCAAATTCTATGTTGAATTAGATCCTTCACATAAAAAGAACTATCTCGCTATTGCTGCAGGCAGCGGAATTACACCTGTGATTTCCATCATCAAAACCACGTTGCAAACAGAGCCGGAAAGTTCATTCACCCTCATATATGGAAACCGCAGCCGCAGTTCCATTATTTTCTTTGAAGAACTTGAAGCGATTAAAAATAAGTACCTGCAGCGATTCAGCTTTATTAATATCCTGAGCCGGGAAAGAACTGATTCAGTCATCCATTTTGGAAGAATTGATAAAGATAAATTGCATGATCTTGCAAAACTGATTGATTATACTTCCATGGACGAAACATTCATCTGCGGCCCGGAAGAAATGATCTTTACCGTCAAAGCATTTCTCGAAGCAAAAGGTATTGATAAAAAGAAGATCCATTTTGAACTTTTTACCACCTCATCAGGGCCCAAACCAGCAACCAGTAATCTGGAACCGATAATCAAAGACACAAGCGTCAAGAGCCATATCACCATCCGGCTTGATGGAAGAAGTGTTGATTTTACTATCCCGCTCAATAGCGATACCACTTTACTGGATGCTGCTTTGAAACAGGGCGCCGACCTGCCCTATGCCTGTAAGGGCGGCATGTGCTGTACCTGCAAGGCCAAACTGCTCGAAGGCGAAGTATCCATGGATGTTCACTGGGGGCTGGAAGATGAGGAAGTAGAAAAGGGATACATTCTTACTTGCCAGAGTCATCCGAAAACGGAAAAGGTGGTGGTGGACTTTGATGCGAAATAAAATCCTCCGTTTATTTTACCAGCGCAAACGAATCTTTCAGCCGTATATCTGCTGAAGAAGAACCGATCATCAGGTCAAAATCGCCCGTCTCGGTTATCCATTGAAGCTTATCATTATAGAAAGAGAGTTTTTCTTTGTCAATAACAAAACGGATCGTTTTCGATTCACCTGGCTGCAGCTTTACTTTCTGAAAATCCTTTAACTCCTTCACGGGCCTCACAACGGAGCCCACTTTATCCCGTAGGTATAGCTGAACCACCTCCTCACCGGCATGACGGCCCGTATTTGTCAGCGTCATCCTGACTTCGATCTTCTCATCAGCCTTTATCTTCTTTTTACTCAATTGCAGGTCGCTGTATTGAAAGATAGTATAACTGAGCCCGTAGCCAAACTCATACTTAGGATGAATAGACAGATCAATATAAGCAGAACGGTAAAAACGATCATTATCGCTGGTAGCCGGACGGCCGGTATTGTAATAATTATAGTAAACAGGTATCTGCCCTTCTGTTCTCGGAAAGCTCATGGGCAGCTTTGCCGAAGGATTATAATCGCCGAATACCACATCAGCGATTGCATTACCCGCTTCGCTGCCCAGCCACCAGGTATATAAAATAGCCGGAACATGATCAGCGATCCAGTTAAAGATCAACGGACGGCCCGCATTGATGAGTACTACCACCGGTTTGCCCGTTGCATAGATGGCTTTCATCAATTCTTCCTGTACGCCGGGAAGATGAATATTACTGCGACTTTTGGCTTCACCGCTCATATCCCTTCTTTCTCCAATACTCATAATGACCACATCGGCCTGTTGCGCCACCGACACCGCATCGGCAAAACCAGCCCGCGAAGTATCTTCAATACCACAGCCTCTTGCATACAAAAGATCTGCCGTTCTCATCTTATTCACTAATCCATCCCACTGGGAAACGATATAGGATGAATCATCCGGCATTTCAATACTCCAGAAACCAAGATTCTGTTTCACCTCTTTTACCAAAGGGCCGATAAAGGCGATCTTTTTTGTTTGCTTTGATAACGGCAGCAGGTTATTCTCATTTTTCAGCAAAACAATGCTTTTAGCAGCTACTTCTCTTGCAGCTTTCGCATGATCTGCATTATTCAAAGCCTTTCTTTCCCTTTCCTCATTGCTGAAACGATAGGGGTCATCAAATAAACCCAATTCAAATTTCTTCCGCAATATTCTTTTCACGGCATCATTGACCAAAGCAATCGGCACTTTTCCTTCTTTCACGAGTTTGGCCAGGTGGTCTTTATAACTGCGGCTTTCCATATCCATATCGCTGCCCGCCCTGATCGCAGCTAAAGCCGCCTCATAATTATCTTTTACAAAACCGTGCTGGATCATTTCACCCACACTGCCCCAGTCGCTTACTACAAATCCTTTGAACTTCCATTGTCCTTTCAGAATATCTCGTTGCAGATAACTATTACCGGTAGCGGGTATCCCATTCAGGTCATTGAAAGAATTCATGAAGGTGGCTGCGCCTGCATCTACCGCCGCTTTAAAAGGTGGTAAATAAACCTCATGCAACTGGCGCAAACTCATATCAACGCTATTATAATCCCTGCCACCCACAGCAGCACCATACGCTGCAAAATGCTTGGCACAGGCCATCACGGCGTCGGTATTTCCCAGGCCTTTTCCCTGGAACCCCTTTACTCTTGCCTTCGCAATAAGAGAGCCGAGGTATGGATCTTCTCCTGCTCCTTCCATTACTCTTCCCCAGCGCGGATCACGGGCAATGTCCACCATCGGTGCGAACGTCCAGTGAATGCCGGCCGCCGATGCCTCGGTGGCTGCGATCCTTGCAGCTAACTCAATTGCTTCCATATCCCAGCTCGCCGCTTCTGCCAGAGGTATAGGAAAGGTTGTTTTATACCCATGTATCACATCTTGCCCGAACAGCAGCGGTATCTTTAATCTTGATTCCATCGCCATCTGTTGCAACTGGCGGGTATGTTTTACCCCCATAATGTTGAGCATAGAGCCTAATTGACCCTTACGTATCTGGCTTTGCTTGTCGCCATCATTGGTGATGGGGCCGGTGGAGATCCAGTCGCCGGAATATTGATTGAGCTGGCCCACTTTTTCTTCCAGCGTCATCAGCTTCAGCACCGAGTCCACTTTCTGATCAATGGTTCTCTTTTGTGCTATGCATACCGTGAGCGGAGCAATAAATGCAAGCAGGACCAAAGAGGCATTCAATCTTTTTGACATGGCAATTCTTTTAACGGTAAGGACACATTTTTTGATACGATATACTAAAGGCTGGCAAATAAAATATCTTACTTACGCTGTGTCAACAACCAGTCTAATAATCCCGGTTCCGCAAAAGCGGGATCCCAGCTGTTGTGATTAGCCTCAGGATACACTGTAAATTTCACTGATACTTTTGCCTTTCTCAATGCTTCCACTATTTTTTCAGAATAAGCAGGCAATACCACATCATCTTTTGCGCCATGAAATACCCACCATTTCGTTTTATTTATTTTAACAGCCGTCGCAGGATGAGCACCACCGCAAATGGCAATCCCGGCAGCAAAATAATCCGGCTTTCTTCTGACGATCTCGAACGTACCCATTCCCCCCATAGACAAACCCATCACATACACCTGTTGCCTTCGTATCTTATACCTGACAGATAAATTCTCCAGCAAACTCATCGCCAGTTTCATGGACGAAGAAGGATCTCCATCCGGTACAAAATAAAATGTCCGTTTGCTGTCCTTAGTACCTGTAGTCACCGCCTGTACATTGCTCCAATAGCTTTTGGCCGAGCACTGCGGAAAGACAACAATAGCCGGATGTTTTGCCCGAAAACTATCCGCCAGGAAAAGTCTGGCGCCATGCGTCAGTTGTTTCTGGTTATCATTTCCGCTCTCGCCTCTTCCATGTAAAAACAAAACCAACGGATAAGTTTTGGCTGTATCATAATTTTCCGGGAACAAAATCCTGTAAGGAAGCGTATCTCCGTTTTGTATGAACCAATGTCTTTCATACAGGTTG
This sequence comes from Chitinophagaceae bacterium, assembly GCA_016787085.1. Taxonomy (GTDB): domain Bacteria; phylum Bacteroidota; class Bacteroidia; order Chitinophagales; family Chitinophagaceae; genus VBAT01. The sequence goes on from JAEUVJ010000059.1 coordinate 58,720, forward strand.
AGATCCTGTGATGCCGCTTCATTGATCCACACTAGCACAATAAGTGACATTAACCATTTATTCAACATAAACTTTATTTGGCAGTAATATCTTTCACACACCTGAAACCCGTATGTTCTAACCCTGTATCAGGTGATGTTTTCATTCTGGATGTAACACGGTAACCTTTGCAATAAGAAGCATTGCATAAAAAAGATCCTCCTCTTACTACTTTCTTCGGTACGGTGGGTTCCATGGGATCATAACTATCAGCAGGCCCTTTGGGGTTTTGTCCTGTCCTGTCTTTTACCTGTTGGTAATGATCAGATCGGTACCAGTCGCTGCACCATTCCCAAACGTTACCCGCCATATCATATAAGCCATATCCGTTAGGGGCAAATGTTTTTACCGGCGCAGCATTATAATGTTTGTCCCACGCGGTATTCTTATCCGGAAAACTTCCCTGCCAGGTATTGGCTTTTACCTCCCCGGCTTCAATATCCTCGTTTCCCCATGGATATTTATTATCAGGTAAACCACCCCTTGCCGCCCACTCCCATTCTCCCTCTGTTGGCAATCTCTTACCTGCCCATTTACAATAGGCCATCGCATCATCCCATGATATATGCACTACCGGGTAATTCTCCTTTCCTTTGATATGACTACCGGGCCCTTGCGGGTGTTTCCAGTCTGCGCCTTTTGTCCAGCTCCACCATTGCGATGCATCATTCAAGGGAACAGAATGAGCGGGAGGCGTAAATACCAGTGAAGAAGCCACTAATACACTATCATGCGGCTTAGGAGTACCCGGTGGTAACTGTTTTTTTAATTCTTCCCAGTCAGGCTTTCTTTCAGCAGTAGTGAAATAGCCGGTCGCTGTTACAAATTTTTCAAACTGTGCATTCGTTACTTCGCCAGCATCCATCCAGAACGGATCTATTGTCACTGTATGCTGTGGGTATTCATCCGGTCTTCCTTCATCGTCCGATGCTCCCATCATGAATTTTCCACCGGGAATTTTTATCATCCCGTAAGTTGAAGCTTCTCCTGGAATAATTTCTGAGGTATCTGCTACAGATGGGATCCGGGACGGAAGGTTTGACTCACAAGCTATCAGGCTGTCAGCATGTTCCGCCCTATTGTTCTTTTCACTGTTGTTACAGGAGGCAAGACCGGCAAAGAATATGATATGAAAAATTCGTTTCAAAACTATCGGGAAAGAAAATACCGTTAATGAGGCGTTCCATGAACATTTAAAGATAATATCTTTTACCTTTCTGCTTTTCTTACGCCATCGCAAGCTGCAATCATTTCAAATGCGGGCTTTCAAATCCTAATTTTTTTAACCCCTGCTTTATTTCAGGACAACTCATGAATAAATTCCACAATAAGCCGCTGCGATAGTTTTCCATCATTACTACTATTGGTCCCTGGTCAATAGCGAGATAATGCGGCAGATACCAGTCAGCTGTTTCGCTGAAGGCATCATAAAATCCATAAGGTCCCCAGAGTTTATCCTTCCTATCCGTGTACCAATGTTTCATCGCTGCCATAGATGGCTGTGGTGTGTATGGAAAAGATGAGAGCGCCGCTGTAGGGGATATCACTCCCAGGTCTCTTTTCACCGTAGGTGCATGTCCGGCATATCCCCTTATTGAGTAACTTGATGTAAGTCCCCAGCTATCCGGGCCGTATCCTTTGAACTTTTTCGGGTTGTCCACGCACCATTGATAATTGATCATAGCCTGGTTCACACATTCTTCCCAGTAATCCGCATACTTATCTTTTAGTCCTCTCGGGTCAAGACCAAGATAAGAATAATGTGCCCAGAATAAAGGCCCGCCATTGTATGCATCACCCTGGTGTTTCATCTGTAACTTATATGGATAAGATGAAACAATACTATCGGTCTTGTTCACATCTTTTATTTTCCCGTTCTCAGCCCATCCCTCATGATATACTTCTGCCGGTACAGGATGCGTGGGAGAAGAGGCAGCCAGCACATACATGATCAGGCATTCATTATAACCTCTCACGTCAAAATTCATTTCCCATCCGTAGTTAGGACTCCAGTGCCAGTACAGTACATTTTTACCGTTGCGATACCAGTTAAAATCTATTTCCTTCCATAGCTTATCGGCTCTTGCCGCCAATGTCTTTTCTTCTGCCGTACCATTTTGGAAATATTGCCGTACACAAAGCAGTCCCTGTGCCATAAAAGAACTTTCTACTAGGTCGCCACCATCATCCTTCCGGCTGAAAGGCTTTACTTTTCCGGTCTCCCCATTCCACCAATGAGGCCAGGCGCCATGAAAGCGGTCGGCTGTTTCCAGGAAATGAATGATCTTTCCCAATTGTTGTATACCTTCTGCACGGGTGACAAACCCTCTTTCGATACCCACCAATAAAGCCATTACCCCAAACCCACCGCCACCGCTGGTGACGATATTTTTATCATTCTGCGGATAAATATTATCGGCATGGAACCGTTCTCTTGCTAATCCGCTTACAGGTTCGGCCCCTTCAAAGAAGTATTGAAATGTTTGCTTCTGCACCGTTCTGAACAAAGCGGTGTCGGCCGGAGATACAGGATCAGTATTTGCGGTCATTACTTTTTTTCCGGGATCACAGGCAGTAACAAATACTATGCATATAATCCAATAGATAATTTGCTTCATGACGGTTTAATTATGAACCCTGCCAGTCGTGACGGGACTCTTTTTGGTACAATGGTAAAGAAATGTTTTTAAAAAAATAAGAGGCCGCCTGGTATGTACCGGCAACCTCTTTTTGACTGCTCTGCCTGCTAAATAAATCGCTTCTCTTTTTTGCCGGTTCAATTATTTATTCGCCTTGCCCAGGTTATGAAGGGCTTTGATATGTGCATCAGGCAATGTCTTATTAAATATCCTCAGTTCATCTACCTGACCTGTCATAGCCGCAAAAGCAACATCTGCACTCACGGGCATGCCCGCCGCATTGTAATTCGCTCCTATCAATACCTGGCTGGGTTCATACGATTTGAATAAATTGTTTCCTACACCCCGGTTGGGGAAATTGCCCACCTTCACGCCATTCATCCAGTTGTTGAATACGCCGGTATTGTAATCATAACTAAGCACAATATGCACCCAGTTGTTCAGGTTGGTTTTATCCAGTACATTATTGAGGTTATCCTGTGTACCACCACCTACTGTTAAAAACGTAGGATTGATCCGCAGTATCGAGTCGTTAGTAGCGGGATACCCATTCGTGTTTAATGCAAAATTGATATTGCCATTAAATATCCCCGGTCTTGCAAGCTGAAATACCATAGTTCTCTTAGATCCATTGTTCTTCACTTTTACCCAGACACTGATACTCCAGTTCTTCAATGAATCTGTTTTAAAGGCGTTGAACTGGTTGGAGAAAAAAACATAGCCGGCTGCAAGGGCCAGGGCTTTGCCCCTGACACCCCCGGCTACATAGCTGTCATTAGCAGATGATGCCGGAGCGGTTCCGCTTTTCATTTCATTCTTGGTATCCTCAAAGCCCCAGTAGGCAACTAAGTTCTCAGGAAACACCTCATCAGAACTGTTATATCCATCTATTTTTCCTTCATAATCTGCCGGGTTCACCGAAGGCAGGTTGTTGGGATTGCCATCTTTTTTGCATGATGTGACCGCCACGGCGATAAAAACAAAACAGGCAACTCCATTTTTTATATATGATTTTAAGAATTTCATTTTTTACAATTTAAGTTTATCAAAAAATCAATACCCCGGGTTTTGGGTTAGCACACCTGCACTTAAGTCAATCTGGGTTTGCGGTATGGGCAGTAAGACATCGCGGCTGTTACTGAAGGCGGTTTTGCCGGCAGCGTGTAATGCGTCCTGTGCAATTCCCCACCTGACAATATCAAAGAACCTGTCATGCTCCATGGCCAGTTCTACCCGGCGTTCCTGGTGGATAGCAGTTCTCAATGTTGCCTGGTCAGTAGTAGTAATATCCGGCAATGTACCAGCCGGTGCGCCAATTCTTGCCCTGCCCCGTACGGAATTCAGTGCATTCCTTGCTGCAGTAATATTGGCATCGCCACCTGCTTCATTGGCAGCTTCCGCATACATCAGCACTACATCCGCATAACGGAGAATGCGGACATTCATCCAGTAACCGAACCTGTGCCCGATTGATGTACGCAATGAGGGGTTGGTATATACTTTATTATTATACCGGGGGTTGGGTAACCCAACCGGCAGATTCTCCCCGTAAATGGTCTGGTACGTAGTGGTAGCTGTACTGGTGTACATGATTGTCCTGTTTTTCCTCGGGTCATTAGCTTCATAGGCTGCCTCCAGAAAAGTACTGGGTGTATTCCATCCCCAGCCCTGGTCCCATACGCCTGATCCCCTGATCCCTTGTATCTGCGCATACTGAACACCGTTGGCTGTTTGAATAGCTGCCGAAGCTGTAGCCTGCACTTCAAACACAGACTCTTTACTGTTCTCTCCTTCTTCACGGAATATCTTATCATACGTTGTGGAAAGATTGTACTGGCCCGATGTGATCACAGCATTAGCCGCGGCCATAGCCATCGCCCATTTTTGCTGTGTCAGGTAAACTTTAGCCAGTAACCCATTAGCAGCCCCGCTGGTTGCACGACCAACAAATTTGAGATCCCAGCTTAACGGCAGGTTAGCCGCCGCAAATGTGAGGTCACTTTCAACAAAAGTATATATCTGTGCCGCTGTGCTTTGTGGTACGTTATTCTGTGCTGCAGGATCGCTGAATAATGTATCAATCAAAGGCACTCTTCCAAAGAAACGAACCAGATTAAAATAAGCATACGCTCTCAGAAATCTCGCTTCGGCCAGTGTCTGCTGTTTAATAGCATCGGTAGCTACAATGGTAGTATTGGTATTCACCTCTTTGATCGTACTGTTACATTTGTTGATCAATCCATAGTATCCCAGCCAAAGTGTATTACAAAAACCATTGCTCGGCAATACAGGAAAATTATCCATGGTGATCGCATTGGAGCCGCCATCTGCCGGTGTGCTCCCTTTATCTGCATCATCACTGCGGATACTCGCAGCTGTGATAAAAGACTGGCTGTGCACATTAAAACTTCTCAGGTCATTATACGCCCCGAAAATGAACTGATCATAAGGACCTGAACCGCCGGGATAAGGATAATTATCCGCATCATAACCACCCTGGCGCTCTGTATCCAGTAATCTTTTGCATCCGGTTGCAAACAGCAATATGCCTGCAACTATGAAAACCAGGCAAGCCAGCCGGGATGTTTGATTAAATAGTGTCATATAAAAGAATTTAAAAGACTTTTAAAAAGTAAGATTGATACCAACAGAATAAATAGCAGGAACGGGGTAAGCGCCATTATCAGCTCCGCCTCCAAGAATACTTCCTATCAGTGGCTCCGGTGAATAACCGGTGACCTGGCTCCATGTCTTTATATTCTGTCCGCTGATATATACTCTCGCCTTTTGAACACCGATCCTGGAAAGCAGGCGCTGGTTGAAAGTATAACCCACTTGTAAAGTGCGGATCCTGAAATAATCCCCCGGTTCGAGGTAATAAGTACTCATCAGGAAATTATTTCCTCTTGTATTATCCAGGATAGGTTCAACATTGGTAGAACCGGGAGTGGTCCAGGCATTCAGCCTGTTTGCCTCGTAGTTTAACACTGCAAACGTAGCCGTGCGCCGTTGTGTATATATTTTATGTCCTGCAGCGCCCTGTCCTTCAATTTCAAGATCAAATCCTTTATACCCCAGCGATAGGCTTCCGCCAAAACTGTATGGTGGAAAAGGCGTTCCGATATAACCCCTGTCTGCCGGGGTGATCGCACCATCGCCATTGATATCTGCATAAGCAATATCACCAGGCAGTGAGTTGGTAAATGCGGGCATCTTGGTCATATCGGCGGTAGATTGATACACTCCCACCTGCTGATACCCGTAAAAATATCCGATGGATTGTCCGGTAGTGGTCAGGTTAGCGCCACCATTACCGATAATGGAGAAATTGAAATTATCACCGATAGAGTTCACCACATTTTTGTTGTAACTGAAATTGCCGGACACACGATAAGTAAGATCCTTTCCTATCTTATCTGTCCAGCCGGTATTGATCTCAATACCTTTATTAGTGATCTTACCGAGATTGGTGAAATAGCTGCGTGTTTCATTCGGAAGCGACACCGCTGTTAAGATATCCGTTGTGGTACGATTATAAAAAGTCACTTCTGCGTTCAGTCTGTTATTCAACGCACGGATATCAAAACCGGCATCCATTCCCTTTACCACCTCCCAATGAAGATCGGGGTCAGGAATATAAGCAGCCTGAATAGAAGTATATACGTTATCTCCGAATATGGCAGTGGAGGCATTCTGTATTCCCGGTTTCCATAAATTATCAGCAAAACCGTTGGCATTACCGGTAGCGCCCCAGGCGGCTCTCAGTTTTAAAAAATCAACTCCTTTTATATTTCCGAAAAAATTCTCATCGCTTACTACCCAGCCCACACCAATGCTGCCAAAAGTGCCCCAGCGGTTATCAGGAGCAAATTTTGAACTTCCATCTCTCCGGATAGTAGCATTTAATAAATACCTGCCTTCATAAGAGTAGCCCACCCTGGCAAAACCACCTACGATAGCGCTTTCCGAACCACCGCCATCGTTCGAGTTGGGATTATTGGCATTGATGATCCCCAGGTACCAGAAATCCGGATCATCAGGAACATTAACCGCCGTATCCCGGCGGGTACCATTGACAAACGAGCTGCTGCTGTAGATAGTGGTAAAACCAGCTACTGCATTAACAGAATGTCCTTTACCCAGTTTCTTATCAAACGTCAGGGTATGATCCTGCTGAAATCTTTTTGATTCACTTTGCTCCTGGCTCACCGAGGTTCTTGCTGAATTATCATAAGTGGTAGTGGTAGGATTACCTCCTTCCCCAAGATTAATAAATGAATACGGCAATTGTGTATAGCTCCTGCCTGTATTAAATCCCATATCAGTATACACAGTTGACCTCCAGGTAAAACTTCTTAAGAACTTTACTTCCGCATACAGGCTGCCGATCACCCGGTATCCTTTCTCAACCGTATTCCGGTTGTTCCTGTTCAGCGTTGCGATCGGGTTCCCTACCTGTGCCCGCTGGAACGAAGGCATGCTGTAATAAGTATTCCCATCAAACTGCACCGGTACAATAGGGGCGGCCCAGAGGGCATTGGTAATAGAGGCGGCCGGTGGATTGCTGACATAATGATACCCGGTTATATCCCCGCCGATCTTTATTTTATTATTGAATCTTATTTCTTCATTTACCCGGGCAAGATATCTTTTATAATGATCATACTTCAAAACACCTTCCTGGTCGGTATATCCGATATTCAGGTAAGTGGTACTCTTTTCACCGCTGTTCGAAACACTCAGGTTGGTGGATGTGATAAAAGCATCCTGCAATACCAGGTCCTGCCAATTGGTGTTGGCAGTATAATTGGTATAATCAAAAACTGCCGCATTCAGGTTGGCCAGTTGTGCATTATATAATTTTTTAAACCCGGCAGCATCTGTGACCGCTATCTTATCATTGACCCTTTGAACACCCGCCGAGCTTTGCAGGTTGATCCGTGTTTGACCTCTTGCCGCCTTTTTAGAAGTAATAGCAATGACACCATTGGCTCCACGCAAACCATATATGGCAATAGACGAAGGATCACGAAGAATATCTATGGATTCAATATCTGATGGATTTAAAAAATCAATATTATCATGCAGGATACCATCCACGACATAAACAGGGCTGGCACTGTTGGTGCTATTCACGCCCCGGATACGAACCACGGGGCTTGACCCGGCACGGCCGGAATTTGATATGGTAAGTCCGGGTACTTTGCCCTGCAACGAAGAAATAGGATTGGTGGACGGCATATTGGCTACATCCTCTCCTTTTACAGAGCTGATAGAACCGGTCAGATCCCTTTTTCGTTGTGTGCCGTAGCCCACTACAACCACCTGGTCCAGTGTCTGTGTACTGACCTGTAACACTACATCAACCACCGAACGGCCAGCTACTTTTTCTTCAATCGAAGCATAGCCAACCGAGCTGAAAACAAGAACAGCATCATCCGGCACTGTCAGCGAGTAACTCCCGTTATTATCAGTAGTCGTTCCGATGGTGGAACCTTTTACGTTGACGGACACTCCTAAGAGCGGCTCTCCTGCAGAAGAGGTGACTTTACCCGATACTTTTAATTCCTTAACAGTGATCTCAGAAGGGGAAGCCGCTTCTTTCAGCACCACCAGGTTGGTATTCAATATGCGGTAGGCGATCCCGGTATTGGTGAACAGCAGCGACAGCACTTCATTGATACCGGCATCTTTTACTTCAATGCTTACCGGGGGTCTGCCCTTGACGACTTCTTCATCAAACAGGAAACGATAGCTGCTGTTTTTTTCAATAGCAAACAGTACTTTTTTGATCTCGGCTGTCTTTATCCGCAAGGTTATTTTATCCTGCGAAAAAGTGTGGGCAGAGACCTGGAGACAAGCCATAGTAAGCAGCAACATCGTCAGTTTCATAATGCGGAAGAGCTTTGGTGAGAGCAGTTCTCTGTCAGAAACAGGACTTGCTTCAATTTTTTTCATAATTTACAATTGAAGGTTAATAAACAGGTACTCTCCGTACGGGAGGTATTTGATCAATTATCATTCTGAGGGGTTCCGCTGCAACGGGGCCCTTCATACTTTCATGACCGGTCAGGATGTGTTATGATGGATTACAGGCATATGGCATAAGCGTTAGCGGTGAATGAATATTTTATTTCCTTTTCGTTCAAATACGAATGGTGTCCTGGAAGCATATGCCAGTCCCTCCAGCGCCTGCTCTACACTTTCCCCGTCAAATTTTCCTGTCAGCCTTGTACCCGCCAGCTTCGTATCACTTATTTCGATCTCTATATTGAACCAGCGTTCCATTTTTATCGCAATATCTTTGAATGGCTCATCATCAAATGCCAGTTTATTCTCTGTCCATTGCATTTCAGCGATCGTACTGTCGCGGGGATCTCTTTTCAGTTTATTGATCAATACCAGTGGTTCTTTGTCGTTACTAACATTGACAGAGTCAGATTTTGGCTCATTCTCTACTACCAGTTTTTCATTAGGCGAAAGGATCACTTTATTATCCGGCCTTCTTTTGATAGATACTTCTATACTGCCCCGGATCAGGCTGGTTTCGGTGGTTTTATCATCGGGATAAGCCTTCACATTAAAAGATGTACCAAGTACCCTTATGTCAATAGCTTTGGTATGAATAAGAAAAGGCCGTGTCTTATCTTTTACCACATCAAAGAATGCTTCGCCGCTTAACTCTACTTCCCTGGTTGTCTGGCCAAAATCCTTATGATAGATGAGCTTACTTCCTGCATTGATCCAGACGATTGAACCATCGGGCAGTTGAATGCGTGATTTTGATCCCAGTCTCGTACTGATCTCGCTGATCTCTTTTAAAGCAAGATCGCCGGGGTGACTGTCATTCTTTGGTTTGATAAAGACAAAAAAGCCAATAAGCAACGAAGCCGCTATGGCCACAGAAGAGTAAATAATGCGAAGCCGGGTCTTTTTACGGCGATGTATAGCGTAAACATCGTCTTCCTGTTCTGTGTCGGTAAAAGGAATATTCTTTTCTTTCATCCGCTGCAGGTGCAGCAGGTAGGCATCTTCTTCCGGGGAATGATCAATAACCGGATCGGCATGCCAGATATCCTGCAGGTTCTGGATAGCATACTGCCACTCGGGATGCTGCTGTATCAGCTTTTCCAGTTCAGCCAGTTCCTCCGGGGTGGCTTCATTGGCAACTTTCTTTGAGAATAGTATCCAGAAATTTTCCTGGCTCATATATACATTCAGGCTGGTCATAAAGAAGACAAACCAGCTGAACCGATACCCTTAAAGAAAAAAAATTATTTTTTTATCCCTTTGTGGTCATAGTGAGGAACATCGAGGTGCATGCATTTGCCCAGCCTGCGCATGGCTATGGCCATCTGGGCTTCCACTGTTTTCACGGAGATCTGCAGCAATTCAGCTACTTCCCGGTATTTAAGGCCATCCTCCTTTACCAGTTTAAAAATGAGCCGGCACCGGGTGGGTAATTCATTGATCGCCTGGCGGATCTTTTGTATCAGTTCTTCCGTCATCATCAGTTTTTCAGGATCAAAATAGACGCTGCTGAGCGGCACCAGCCATTCCCCGGCATCCAGAGCCTGTTGTCTTTTATTCTTAGCGATCCTGTTCAGCGCTGTATTTTTAACAGCCGCATACAAATACATTAAAGGAGATTCTATCGCCGTGAGTTTTTCTCTTTTTTCCCAGAGTGTGATAAAAACATCAGAGACCACTTCTTCTGCATCATCACGGGATTTGATGATACCATAAGCAAACTGGCACAGGGGCTTATGTAACAGGAGGAAGAGCTCCTTGTAAGCATTCTGGTCATTGTGCAGGGCAATACTATCCAGCAACCGTTGTATGTGTTGTGAATCTTTCACCAGGCAATCAGGATGTAAATGTATCTATAAATTTTAAAAAACAAAGATAGTGACGGGTCAAATGAGAACTGCCTGCAAAAGCAGGCAGCTCCCAAATGATAATAGTAATGTAACTTCTCAGTATTTATTTCATCCAGTTTACTTTACCGCTTTTCACCTCTTTGGAGTTGCCTCCTATCATAATAAGAAAATCACCGGGTTCCCAGTCGTATTTCAGGTCATAGTTATAAAACTTCAGGTCGTTGGTAGTGATGTTGAATGAAATGGTCTTTGCCTCACCGGCTTTCAGTTCTATTTTCTGGAAACCTTTTAGTTCTTTTACCGGTCTCGTGACACTGCCCACTATATCACGTATGTAAAGTTGTACCACCTCCTTGCCATCTTTGCTGCCGGTATTGGTCACAATAACACTGGCCGTCAGCGTTTGATTGCCTTTTAATGAAGTACTGCTGAGTTTGATATCGCTGTAGGAAAAATTAGTATAACTTAAACCATATCCAAAAGGATACAGCGGATCGTTGGAAACATCCAGGTAATTCGAGCGGAATTTGGAGAACCATTTTCCTTCTTCCAGCGGCCGGCCCGTATTCTTATGATTGTAGAAGATCGGCACCTGTCCCACATTCTGCGGAAAGGTAGTGCTAAGTTTACCGGAAGGATTCACATCCCCGAACAATACATCTGCCACAGCATATCCTGCTTCACTTCCGCCAAACCATACATTCAGTATCGCAGGCACATTCTCGTTTTCCCATTTCAATGCCATCGGTCTCCCGGCAAATAATACCAACACTACCGGCTTACCTGTTTTCAATAATGCCTTTAAAAGATCTCTTTGCACTTCCGGTATCTCAATACTTGTCCTGCTGGAAGACTCACCGCTCATTTCAGCAGACTCGCCTAATGCAGCCACCACCACATCAGCCTGGCTGGCGATACTTACTGCTTCTGCAATGATATCCGCAGCTGGCCGGTTATCTCTTCCTAATGCCTTGCCAAACATGCCAGCTCTCTCTTCAAAAGCAGCATCTGCATCAAGATTTGAACCTTTAGCATATAATACCTTTGCTTTATCACCCAGCACTTCTTTCAATCCTGTGAGCACAGAAGTAGCTTTTGAAAAATTAGCCGCTACACTCCAGGTGCCAGGCATATTCTCTTTGTTATCCGCCAATGGCCCTACCAGTGCGATCGTTCCGCTTTTCTTCAACGGCAGGATATTGCCCTGGTTCTTTAATAGAACAAAACTCTGTGCTGCAATAGACCTCGCTTCTTTCCTGTGTGCATCAGTGAATATTTCAGTTTTTGCCCGGTTCTCGTCGCAATACCTGTACGGGTCATCAAATAGGCCCAGCTTATATTTTGCTTCCAGTATCCTTCTGCAGGCTGCGTCTATCTGTGCAAGGGTTACTTTTCCTTCTTTCAATGATTTTTGCGTAGTGGTCAGTATTCCCTCACCTACCATATCCATATCAATGCCCGCCATCAGCGCCCTGGCCGATACGGTTTGCAGATCGCCGATACCATGCTCTATCATCTCATTGATGCCAGTATAGTCCGTTACTACAAATCCTTTGAAACCCCATTGCTTTCTCAATACATCTGTCATCAACCATTTATTGGCAGTAGCGGGTACCCCATCTACCTCGTTGAATGAAGCCATCACACTTCCTACACCGGCATCCACCGCTGCTTTATAGGGTGGCAGGTATTCATTATACATCCGCTGATGACTCATGTCAGTTGTATTATAATCACGGCCGGCCTCTGCAGCTCCGTATAAAGCATAGTGCTTTACGCAAGCCATGATGGTATGATTTTGTTTCAGGTCATTTCCCTGGTAACCTCTTACCATCGCTTTGGCTATCTGCGAACCGAGATACGGATCCTCTCCGCTTCCTTCCGCAATTCTTCCCCAGCGGGGATCACGGGCTATATCCACCATGGGCGAGAATGTCCAGCATATCCCGTCGGCGCTGGCTTCCCGGGCAGCGATCTGTGCACTGCGTTCTATCAAACCCATATCCCAGGTACAGCTCAGCCCAAGCGGAATCGGGAATACCGTTTCATATCCATGTATCACATCCATACCAAATATCAGCGGGATCTTTAGCCGGCTCTTTTCTACTGCCAGTCTTTGCACCTCTTTGATCTTCGCCACTGATTTGATATTGAACAAGCCTCCCACTTTGCCTTGTTCTATCTTTTTGGCAATATCAGAATTACCTGCCTGCCCTGTTACTATATCACCGGAACCCGGCAGGTTTAGTTGCCCGATCTTTTCCTCCAGTGTCATTTTTTTCATTAATGCATCAATAAAAGTTTTCATTTTGGCATCCTGAGCTGTTACATTCAGGGAAACAGCCGCCAGCAGGGCGATCATCCATCTTTGTATCCGCTTCATATTGTTGGTATTTTATTATTTCAGCAAATGAGGTTGTATCCATTTTTTCCAAATAGCATAACCTTTAGCATTCATGTGCAGTTTATCTTCTGTAAAAATATGCTGCAAAGGTGTCCCGTCCCGGTTCAGCATCTTATGATAAACGTCAATATAGACCGTGCTTCTTTGCCCTTTCAGGAAAAGCTGTATCAGTTTATTGGCGCTTTCATATTTTGACATCAGGTGCCGGCGGCTTGGACTGGGCTTCATAGAGACATAAGCAATGGGAACAGTCTTGAATTTTGCACGGATCAGTGAGAACAACTGTTTAAAACGGGCTACCGCTATGCTCACTGTTATAGTATCGCTGGCGGCCAGGTCATTCTCCCCGCAATAGATGACGATCTGTTTAGGTTTGTATTTAAAAATTATGTCCTCCCGGTATCGGATCATGTCCGTCAAAGATGACCCGCCAAATCCACGGTTGATGATCGGGTAGCCGGGAAAATAATCCTGCACATCCTTCCAATATGTAAAAGAAGAACTGCCCACAAAAAGTATTTTACCCGTTCCGGGAAAACTGGCGCTGTCCTGACTTTTGAATACCTGTATATCCTTCCAGAACGGGGGTTTTTGATCCTGCCCGCTCACAAACAGCGACAAGACCATTAACAACAAAAGTGCACTTCCCTTAACATGACTTCTATGTCCCATTTGACCTATTTAACTTCACTAATTTTTGTTTTCTCAGAAACTCCATTCTCACTAATTGCCTCTATAGAAAAGTAATACGTTTTCTGGCTATCCATCGCTTTGAACCAGTATTCGTTAAAATCATGTATCATGATACAATTGTACAACTTATCCGGCGCTGTGCCGAAATACAGGTTATAAGCAAACGCATTATCAACAGGGTTCCATTTGATATAAGCGCTTCGCTTGTCTTTTTCTGTACGTAAAACGATAAGATTTTTCACTGCATCCGGCTTTGCTCCGTTTCCATTTCCGAATACACGCAAGCCGCTGATGGCAAACTTCCCGGTGGGCATGTGTATATTCTCCAGTTTTATATATCTCGCCTGCACAGGAGCCGGCAACTCCACATAATCATGCGGAACATCGGTTTTATTACTGCTCTTGTCCGCCAGTACATTCCATTTCTTTCCATCTACTGAGTAATACAATTTATACTGGTGATAAATGTTGGTTTGCTTACCTATGAATTCAGCATCCTGATCTGCATAATTTACCTGTATAGCATTGACCGTTGATACACTCCCAAGATCAGTCTGGATCCATTCCCCTTTATTAGCAGTTACAGCGCTCCAGTATGTTTTAATGCTTTCATCCACGGCATTATTAGCATAAAAACTACCGAGAGTTGAAGATACAGTGACTGGTTTTTTATAATTCAATAAATACCATCCGGCAAAAGCCCCATGCTCTTTCCCCTGTACTCCAGGTAAGTAATGCGGGTAATCGCCAAAGACGGTATTGCACCACATCACATCATCTTTATCAAACCCCGCAGGCCAGATGCCCATTCTTCTTTCCCAGGTATTCTTTACACAAATAATGCTGGTGGACACATGCCAGTAATTACCTGCATTATCCTGAAAGGTGGCGCCATGTCCTGCTCCTCTCGAAAAACCACCGGCCTTAAAACTCATGGGATCAGACTGGGGAAATACCTGTATCCCGTCAAACAAAGGTTTACTGCCTACCACCACGCCATCAGCATAACCGCTCATTTCCGTTCCTGGTGCACCATATTGAAAGTAGTATTTGCCATTGTGTTTGGTTACCCATGCTCCTTCTATAAAGGGATCGAGGAAAGTGTTGTCCATATTCTCGCCAAAGCGCTGCCATCCATAGCGCCAGTCCTGCAATAAATACATAGCAGTACGTGTGCCTATTGGTTTGAATGTTTTCCTGTCCAGTTCCACACCATATACCGGGTAGTTATTACTGCTGCCATTATACATATAGAACCTGCCATCGTCATCTGTAAAGAATGCAGGATCCCATCCGCCTATTTCAAATGAATCTACCAGCGGGAACCATTCATTTCCTTTTGGATCGGTGCTGCCCCATAAAGTGAATGTTTTGGTATAGGTACTGCCAAACACTACCATCGTATCGCCAATGATACCCACCGCCGGAGCACACAATTCGTCTTTGGTATCATTCCATGGCCGTAAAAATCTTTTGGATACAAAATTCCAGGTACTCATATCCTTGCTCCACCAATATCCCCATTGATTGGTACTGAACAAATAGAAATCGCCTTTATAATTTACGATCACGGGATCTGCTGTGGCCCGATGCCTGCCCCATTCCGTAAAACTTGGGTGCGGGGTATAGCCATAGTCAACGTTCACCGGGTTGCAATACGTTTTGGGTTGTGCATAGCTCAAAAACACATTTGCCAGAATGATCGCTGCTGCTACTATCTTCTTCATAATTATAGATTTCCTTTTTTTAGTTGTTCTGCCGCATAGTTGGCAGCCCTTGCCGTCAGTGCCATATACAGTATGGAAGGGCTTTGATTACCCGTGCTCGTCATACAGGCGCCATCTGTTACAAAAACATTTTTGCAATGATGTAACTGGTTCCATTCATTCAACAAAGATGTTTCAGGATCACGCCCCATACGAACACCCCCCATCTCATGAATATCTAAACCCGGCGCCTGCTTGCTGTCATGAATATGAATATTCTTTGCACCGGCCGTTTCAAACATCTCTTTGCCCTGTTCCAGGAAATCCTTCAGCATCTTTTCATCATTATCATCATAACCAACAGATGTTATGAGCAAAGGTATTCCATAGTCGTCCTTTTGATCAGAGCTTAGTCTCACATGATTTGTTTCTTTGGGAATTGTTTCTCCCTGCATATACATATACATTCCCCACGGACCCGGTTCGCACAGGTTATCTTTGTATTCTGTGCCGACACCTTCGCCTTCATTATAATATAACCGTTGCCGGTAACCACCGCTGAAAATAACATATCCGCCGATAAAGTCAGTATCTCTTTCTTTCAGATTCCGGAAATTCGGTATCACACATTCAGCAGGTCGTTTTACTTTGTAATACCTGTCTTCCATTCCTTCAAACTCTGCATTCATGCTGCCCCGGTAATTATGAAAACAGACGTATTTACCCATCAGTCCGTTATCATTACCCAGTCCATCCGGGAAACGGGCAGAAGTTGAATTAAGCAGGATAAGATTGCTGTTCAAAGCAGAGGCATTCACAAAAATGATATCGGCAAAATATTCAGTTACTTCTTTTGTATTGGCATCTATCACCCTTACACCTGTTGCTTTTTGTTTCTTTTCATCATAGATCACAGAGTCAACCACTGAATGCGGTCTTATCGTCAGATTGCCCGTTCTTTTTGCCCATGGCAATGTAGAAGTGACCGAACTGAAATATCCCCCAAACGGACAACCTCTCATACACAGATCACGGTTGAGGCATTGCCCGCGGCCCTGCTCAAGGTGTATAGCCTGAGGTTCGGTGATATGCGCCCAGCGGCCGGGAATATAATGGCGTTGAAATCTTTCCCAGAGCACATGTTTGAAATACTTCTCCACCGTGTTGAATTCCATTGCTGGCAAAAATTCGCCGTCGGGCATAGACTCAATATTTTCTTTGGTACCACAGACACCAATGAACTTTTCCGCATGACTATACCAAGGGGCAATATCATTGTACCGGATCGGCCAGTCTATCGCATATCCATATCGTTGCGGCGCTGAAAAATCCCAGTCGCTCCAGCGCTGGCAACTGCGCCCCCATATCAACGATTTGCCTCCTACCTGGTAACCACGTATCCAGTCAAATGGTTTTTCCTGTATGTAAGGATGATCCTTATCCTTTACAAAAAAATGCTGTGTATCTTCTGCGTAGCCTGCTCCTTTTGATATGAGCGGGTTTTCTTTTCGCTGCTGTAAAGTGGCCCAGCCCCGATGGGGCAGTTCCCATTTCTGCAGGTTCATCGTCGGGTAATCTTTAATATGTTCAATATTTCTGCCTCTTTCCAGTACCAGTGTTTTCAGTCCTTTTTCACATAGTTCCTTGGCCGCCCAGCCACCGCTGATACCGCTGCCAATTACAATGGCGTGATAAGTATTATCCTGCTTCCCTTTCGTATTGATATTTACCTGAAGGCTATCCGGCATTATCGTTTCAGTTTAAAAATCAAATGATCAGCACTCCATGTGCCGGGTCCTGTAAAAAAGAAAATAAACGCAATGACTACGAAAAGAAAAGGATGTTGATCTCCCTGGAAAACTTCTCCTTTACCACCAAGGAGAAAAATAATTCCTGAAAATGCTGCCATTGCGGCTATACACGCCAATCGTGTAAATAATCCCAGAACAAACCCAATTCCTGCTATCAACTCTGCTAATTTACCAGCTATTACCCATGCCTCCGGATTTGAATATTTCCTGTCTGCAAACCAGCCGGTATACATTTCCATTTTTGTACCATCAAACATCTCCCAGCCATGGTAGATCATAAATGCACCGACAATTACCCGGGTTATGAAAAGGCCCCCATTTACAGATATTGCCTTTGAAGAAAAAAACCAATTTGCCATAGGCAGATTTTTATTATTGTTCTATTTTGACAGAAAGCGATTCTCCTCCCTTCAAAACTCTATAAGGATAGCCAACCCTTTCTGCCTCCTTTATAAATTCGTTTACATCCGCCGTATTAAAAGTAAACATATCATAATGACAGGGGATAATACATTTTACCCCTAAAGCCTTGCCTAATTTTATAGCTTCATGGCTATCCAAATTTCCCGCCACTTTCCGTGCCAGGTTATTTCCATTGATGGGCAATAAAGCAACATCCAATGCAAAAGGCCTTAAAAGATTAACCATTTCATCAAACCAAAGTGTATCTCCGCTGTGATATATTTTATATTTCCCAAACTCAATTACATATCCCATATACCGGCAATTTCCTCGCTCATCTCTTTCTATCTCGTTGTGCTTTGCGGGTATGCCATGAAAGATAAACTCATCAATGGTGACTGATTGCCCATCGTTCAGTCCTATTGGAAAATCTTTTAGACAACCCACTCTCTCTGCTACAAAATCCCTGTTTGCTTCCGGAATGATAAGCTGTATGGAAGGGTTGTTCCTCAAAACAGGTACCAGGGTTTCTGCATCCAGGTGATCAGTATGATTATGACTGGATGTAACTACCCCGATATTCCTCAACAGGCCCGGGTCAATCACCCGCTCACTCATACGTATATGCGGCTTGTCTGTTGCCGCATATTTTTTGGTGAGTGAATCAGACAAATACGGATCTATCAATACCCGCTTCCCTTTCCATTGCAATAAAAACCCGCTTTGTCCCAGCCACCACAAATGGAAGCTCTTCGCATCACCGGCAACACTATCCATCTCCTTCACCAGGTCATGGTCTTTTTTGAACGCTTTGATCAATTGTACTGTCATTTTATACGGGTGGCCAATGCTGAGGCCGCTTCTTTATCTGTCATTAGTATCGCATGAGGATGCTGTTGTATCAAACTGGCCGGAAAATCTGCGCTTATACTTTCTTCTACTGCTTTCCTGATGACAGTAGCCTTCTTTTGCCCATTAGCCATCATTAGCAGTGTCTTTGCTTCCATTACCTGCTTTAATCCGACGGTGATGCCTTTGCTGATAACCACTTTGTCTCGGAAATATTTTTGGCCGACTGTTCTGGTGGTATCATCTAATACCGCCACATGAGCCAGTGACCGGATATCTGTTCCCGGTTCATTAAACCCGATATGCCCGTTCATGCCTACACCCGCTATCATCAGGTCAATTCCTCCCTTTGCAACTATTACGTTATTCATTTTTTCACATTCCTCCTCTTCATTTGCCGTCATGGCATCAAACAGATATACCTGTGATGGCCGGGCGCCGATGGGAATGAATAAAAGCTGTTGTAAAAAATAATGGCAGCTCCCGGCATTGTCCGGCGGTATACCCAGCCATTCATCCAGCCCGATAAAGGAACATTGCTGCATATTTATATTTTCCTTTCTGGCCATATCTGCTACTACCTGGTAGGCGAGCCTGGGTGTATCGCCTGAAGCAAAACAAATAACTGCATGAGGATTGTCACGGATACATTCAATGATCACCGTGGCTACAGCTACAGACAACTCAGGATAGTCTTCAAATACTTTTAGCTCCATACCTTTCTGTTATAAGGTCTCCCTTACTTTTTTTGCTCCTTTCACCATATTAGCCAGCTTTTGCCGTGATGCCCACCGGGCTGTCTGGCTTAACCCGCAATCGGGGGCCACCGATAGTTTTTCCGCAGGCACATATTTCAGACACCGCTTTATTCTTTCTACAACATCATCTACCGATTCGATATAATAATTCTTTACATCAATGATACCCACTGCTACGTTCATCTTTTCGGCAAAGGGTTGCAATAATTCAATCTCGGCAAACTCCCGGTTGGCCATTTCAATATGGATCTCGTTCACCTGCATATCTAAAAAATCCGGCAGCATCGGCTTGATGCTCCGGTAGCCCACCGGCCTGCCTTTGAAATTACCAAAACACAAATGGGTGCCGAGATTACATTTTCCCACCACGGGTTTTACCGTGCGGTTAAAAATATCTGTAAAGCGTTTGGTGTCTTCTTTGTAAGCATAGCAGCTCATCGAAGGTTCATCCACCGTTATTTCTGTACAGCCCGCATTGACCAGTGCTTCCAGTTCGCTGCGTACGATTGGTAATAACGCTTCGGTAATGGCATACCGGTCTTTATATTTTTCATTCGGCAATAATCTTCCGCTCAGCGTATAAGGCCCGGGCACACTGGCTTTTAATATATGCCCTGCAGGCGCCAGCTTTTTTAAACGCAGGAATTCCTTTACCGCCCCTAAACCATGGGGAGCTGTCAATTCGCCTGTAATGTTGTTTTTGCCCCGCTGGTCATGTGCGGCAGGTCCGAATTTTCTTGTTTCCGTTTCATTATTCTCGATCCCTTTAATAAACCCATAAAAGGAAAGATTGAAATCCAATCTTGTCTGCTCGCCGTCAGTAATCACGTCCAGCCCCGCCGTTACCTGGTCGTGAATGGCTGCGATCACTGCATCTTCGATCATTTCTTCGATATCAGCAGCGCCAAATTTATCGAGATGTTGTGAGGCAAATTCGAGCCAGCCGGGAAAGGGATAACTGCCAACTACGGTTGTTCGAATGGGTGTGTGGTTCATTATTTATATTTAAACATTACCATTAGTCTTTTCCTGCATTCTTATACACTTCCGCCATACGATGGGCATGTTCATCATAAGCGGCTTCAAAGATCGCTGCGGCTTTGGCGGCGCCAATGACAGAAGCAGCTGTCAATACCTTTGGGGGTTGCCCTGCTGCTGTCAGCAATCGTGCTACTTCGGCTTTGATGCTGTTCACTACCATGATGCCGCCTGCGGTAGAACCAGGCGATACCGGTGTTTCTAACCCCTCTATATATATCATGGAATCGCCCACCGGAGCACCACTGTCTAAAATGATATCAGCAAAATCGGACAGTTTTTTTCCATCGGCCCGTTTACTGGTGCTCCGGGCAGAATGCTCTTTTGTTATTAAAGCCACTACTTTGATCTTTTTCTGTTGAAACAATTCTGCCATTTCTACAGGTACGATATTCGTGCCGCTGGATGAAACAATGAATGCGCAATCTTTTTCTGACAAACCAAAATTCCGCAGTATCCTTTCGGCCAGCCCGGATACATTTTCCAGGAACATGGCCTGCCGCTGGCCGTTGGCCCCCACTACACTATTATGATAGGTGAGTGATAGTTCTACAATGGGATTAAAGCCGGGAAACGAACCATATCGCGGCCACATCTCTTCTACCATGATGCGGCTATGGCCTGACCCAAACACATGCACTACCCTGCCAGCCAGAATGCTTTCCGCAAACCAGCCTGCTGCCTTTTGTATTTCAGTTTTCTGGGCGCCGATCGTTTGAATAATCTTTTGGCACTTTTGCAAATACTCATCTATTATTGTTATTTTTTCATCCATTCAGTCTATTTTTTACGCTGATCAAATATATAGTCATTCATTGTTGTTGCTTGCCGGTATGAAACTGCAAAAAGGCCATACATTACGCATCTTATACTTTTTCATTTTTTGCTGCACAGCATCCTGGCTGCCGCTGCTGGCCGACTTTTGCAAGAGCTGTGGTTTAACCGGTTCTCAAACAAGTCTTATACTCAGCATTACCCCCATCATGATGTTTGCCGTACAACCGCTGTATGGGGTAATGGCTGACAAACTCGGTTATAAAAGAACGATGCTTACGGCTTCGCTGTTCGCATCCATCAGCTACCTGGGTTATTTATACAAGCAGGATTTTGGCTGGCTGGTATTTGTCACTGTGTTCATGTCCTTGTTCTATAATACCACACAACCGGTATTGGACAGTCTTTCCCTGCAATTAGCCAGAGCCGATAAACGGTTTTCGTATGGCACATTACGTATCGCCGGGGCTGTGGGCTGGTCTGCCACCGGCATCATCACCGGCCACCTTGTTGATGCCATCAACATCAATATCATGTTCGCTGTATCTGCGGCCAGTATGTTTCTTGTTTTTCTTTTTTCCTCGATGTTGCCACGCGATAGCATGGAAAAAAACATTTCCGGAGAAAAACCATATCAATACCTGAAAGAGGTCACCCGTAATGGTCCGTTACTTTTCCTGCTGCTTTGCGTTTTCTTAGTTTCTGCCAGTGCTACTACTATCTGGAATTTTTATTCCCTGTACATGAAAGAAAATGGCGCATCGGCTTCTTTAGTGGGGTATGGTTTGTCATTCCAGGGGCTGTGCGAACTGCCATTATTTTATTTCTCCGCCCGCATCATCGCAAGGCTCGGGCTGAAAACCACCCTGATCATCACAGTACTCGCTACAGCGGTCCGTATGTTATTTTATCACCTCATCAAAAACCCGGTAGCCGTCATACCGGTAGAAATATTGCATGGGGTATCCTGGTCATTGTTCTGGGTAGCCTGCGTCGGGTATGTGGGCAAATTAGTAAATGAAAGATGGGCTGCCGGCGGTCAGTCATTATTATATGCGGCTTACTATGGGGCCGGCGCTATTGCCGGCAATTACTGGACCGGCTACCTGTCTGAGAAAATGAGCATAGCAGATATATTCCTGCTGAACGCTGGTATCGTTTGTATTATGGCCATACTGCTGGCATGGCAGATGAAAAGAACAAGTGTCACCCTGTCTTTGCCGTCTGATAATCCTGCTTGATGTCAAAGAGCTAAAAATATTTTTCTGATCCTTGTTTTGTTCCTTTTGCAAGGCCTTCTTTCAGTCTTGCCACACACCAATTCACAAAATTCATTACCTGGTCTTCCACGGGTGCATACGGGCCGGGCCGGTAAGCGCTGCTCAGAATACCTTTGAAATTATTCTCGCATAGCTTTCCATCCTGTTCACCGGTGATCTCCCAGAATTCCGTCAGCCGTTCTATTGTGTAATCCTTTCCTTCGATCGCCTTTTCGTCAACTAACCAGCAAAACTCCACATCTGTTACAGAAGCGCTAACCGGTGTTACCCGCATGGTCCATATATAATCACTCACAGCATCCATCCAGAAGTTAGGATAGTTGACAAGACCTACCACGCCTGCATCATGATCGGTATGCATCCCCATGGGTATGGACACTTTCTTACCATCCACACTATAACTTTCAATACCGGGCCTCAGCGGGTAACGGATCGCATAGGTAGTAGTATCATTTACGGCTTCCACCAGTTCAGTAGCCAATCCTTTTGCTTTCCAGTCTTGCTGCTTGTCAGTTGTCAATGCCTGTGTATCTTCTCTAAGGCTGGCACCGATCACCGCATTGCAGTATTCGGGATGCGCCCCGCCGCAATGGTAACATTCACGAAAATTCTCTGCTACCAGTTTCCAGTTGGCCTGCAGTATATAATTTTTCTTACAGGCCAACTTCGCCTTATGGATGTTATAGGGTCTTATATACGGGGCCAGGCTTTTCAGAACCGGTGAAAAATCAGGCGCATCAGCAGAAAGGCAAATAAATATCAATCCTTCTGCTACCCTTACCTGTACTGACTGCAACGCATATTCCTCTTTACAAAAATCATCCGGCATCATGCGTGCCTGCAGCAAGGTGCCGTCCTTGTCATATACCCATTGGTGATAAGGACAGATAAGCTTTACAGCATGGCCCGCATCCGCTAAGCAAATAGCAGAGCCACGATGCCTGCAGGTGTTATAATGCGCATGCACTTCACCATGATTGCCGCGGATGACGATAATACTCTCCTGCCGCAGCTGATAAAGAAAATAATCTCCTGGCTTTGGTATCTGCGCCGTACTACCTGCGTACAGCCATTGTGTTTTAAAAATATATTCCCATTCATACGCAAACACATCGCTATGGATATAGAAAGCCTGCTCCAGGCTGAATCCCGGCCGGTAATTCCTGATCAACTGCTGAACAAGCTGGCTATTCATATATACATTTATTCATGATGCTTGCCGATCGCAAAACAGGCAGCACCAATAGCTCCTGCGAGGTCGCCCTGCATGGCTTTTACGATCTTTGGCCGGATGCCCCCGGGCTGCCACTCAAATTCATCAAACCAATTATTCAGTGGTACAAACAGGTCATCGTTACACTCAGCAATGCCGCCGCCTACTACGATGGTATCCGGTGAAATAAAATTGCTGGCAGAAGCCAGGCCTATCGCCAGCTTTTTAACGGATGTCAGCCAAACTTTTTTTGCAAACTCATCGCCCTGTCTGTAAGCATGTAACAATTCCTCTGTAGATGTAAATCTTCCGTTACTTCGTTTCCCAATAGTGCAATTGCCAATACTTTCTTCTAAGCTACCCGGCATCCCCGTCACATCACAATCACCAGTGTCATTGATAACAGTATGACCGATATGGCCTGCCTTATTGAAAGAGCCCTGGTAAGGCTGCCTGTTGATCAGCAAGGCCCCGCCTACTCCTGTGCCTAATGTTACCATGATCGCATTGGTGCTGTCTTTAGCTGCTCCGGTCTTTGCTTCTGCTATCAATGCCGCTACTCCATCATTCAATACAAATGCAGGGCATTGCAAGTATTCTTTCCAGTTAAAATTCTCCAGACCGGCCAGTCTGCCGGGCATAAACGAAATGGATGCATTGCCCTTATCCGGCAAACCGGGTGCAGAAATACCGATAATAGTATTTCCATTCAATGGCCTCTTTAACTCATTCACCGCCTGCACCACTGCATTTTTCCATACAGCATCATTGCCATCATAGGTAGGCATATATATATGACGCAGCAGGTGTCCCTCTGCATCTGCCACCACCCCTTTAATGCGGGTGCCGCCAATATCTATGCCGATAGCCTGTTTCATAATTCATATTGTCCTTCCGAAATACTCCAGCCTCCGTCTACCGCTATTACCTGCCCTGTTGTAAATCCTGACTGGTCGCTCATAAAATATACTGCCAGCCCGTCGAGATCAGCAGGCTGGCCTATTCTTCCGCCATCCAGCGGTTGTTTTGTCTTTATAAAAGATAAAATGTTTTCGTCATGGGCCGCTCTTTGCGCCATGGGTGTTTCTACCAATGCCGGGGCGATCACATTCACCCGGATATTATCCTTTGCATAGCAGGCGGCAATGGATTTGCTGAAGCCGATGATGGCTGCTTTGGCGGCGGCATAGGCATGTGTTGAAAAATAGACCGGTGATGGCGAAAAACCCAGCACAGATCCCATATTCAATATTGTTCCGCTTTTTTTCAATGCCATAAACTGCTTAACAGCCGCCTGGTTGGATAGCATAAGCGAAGTAAGATTTAATTCCAGTGTCTTGTTCCAGCCATCCAAACTTAATTCATGCAGAGGGCCATCTCCCATTTTTCTGCCGCTGCCCCCCGCCACATGGTATAAGCCATCAAACCCGCCGAATTTTTCCAAACAGTGTTCAATAGCACGGGTTGTTGTACCGGGTTGTGCAGCATCTCCACCGATAGCAAAAGCATTCTTCCCCAATTCATGCCCGGCCTTTGAAACGTTATCCTCATTTCTTCCCATCACCACAACTTTTGCCCCTTGGGCTATAAAAGCCCGGGCTGCAGACAGGCCTATACCTGTTGTGCCCCCGGTCACTACGATTTTTTTGTCAGCCAGCCAGTTCATTTATCTATCTCTTTTCAATCGAACCCGTTATTTTATTTTTTACAATGATCTTCTTCTCGCCTGATGGCAGTACTTCTTCTTTTATAAGGTAGTGATCTTTATCGTAATCAACCAGGCCATGCCTGATCTTTACTTCATCCGTGCCGCGCCAGTCTTCAATAACCACTGCTTCCCATTGCCTGGTCTTCGCAGACCGGTAAGCTGCATCCAATATCGCATTGACTATATACCCGTCATAAAAAGTTTCTTTTGGCTGTCTGCTTTTATCAATAGCATCAAACATATCGGTGAACATGTGGCTATATCCAAGTTCATGTACTTCATCTCCTACCGGGAACAGCCAGCCATGGCTGCTTTCTGCTTTTTCGGCCACATAAGCGCCGCGGTTGCCGGTTGAGAACATTTCAAAACCGGTACGTAAAAAATTATTCGTCCAGATCGTTCCTTCTGTGCCCATTACTTCGTCCCGCAGATCCATGCCGCCGCGAAAGCTCCAGCTTACTTCAAATTGGCCGATCGCCCCGTTAGCATACTTCACCAACCCAATAGCATTATCTTCCGCATCAATCGGGTGCACCCGTGTATCTGCCCAGCACATCACTTCCACCGGTCTGATGTCTTTACCGATAAAGTTACGGCTGATTGCTGCGCAATGACAACCAAGGTCAATAATGGCGCCGCCGCCGGCTCTTTCTTTATTCCAGAACCAATCACTATGCGGGCCCGGATGTGTTTCCCTGCTTTTGGTCCAGATCACATCGCCTATGGCCCCGCTTTGAATACTGGCCAATGATTTCAAAAACTTGGGCGTATAACAAAGATCTTCCAGGTAACCTCCAATGATCCCTGCTTTTTCTACTGCCCGCAGCATCGTCAACGCTTCGCTCGCATTACGGCCAAGCGGCTTGGTGCACAGCACATGCTTTCTCTCGGCAGCGCAGGCCAGTACCGCTTCCAGGTGCATATCATTGGAAAGGCCCACGATCACGGAATCTGCATCAGGATATCCAACAGCCTCATACAGGTCGCTGGTATAATGCGGAATATTAAACTCATCCGCAAATCTCTTTGCCTTTTCATTACTTCTTCCGAACACTACGGTGATGGTGTCCTTACGCCGGTGGGCCAACAATGCCTCCGTATAAAACCGGGAAATAAATCCTGTTCCTAGAATAGCTAGTTTCATGTCGTTTTGTTTTGGTATCGTTATTCATAAGCTACGGCCCAAAACTTTTATACGATAGGCCAAGGGAACTTACTTTTCAATTTTATCCTCATGCCTGTTTGCTGCGACTTTCTGGCGGCTTCTATTACTTCCAGCACATGCAGGGCATGCTCGGTATTGATCCTCGGTTCTGTTCCTTTTAAAACAGATTCACCTACTCTCGTAGCGCCTTCCTGCCATACATAACCGCCTTTATCAGTACTTACCAGTTTCGGAGGCTCTGTCCAGGATGTATCGAGCATGACACCATTGGTCTCCCAGTCATATCCTATCAGGCGCATATTTCCGTAATCGCCATATATCTGGATCGAATGAAGTGTCTGGTTAGTGGCTTCATGCCCATGCGGGTCAAAATAACAGAATCCGCACATGACGTGACTGATCACATTCTTATCATGCATCATCAGGATATGGGCATTATCTTCTGCCTCCACCTTTATCTTCCCTTTATCATCTACGGTGCGCTCCGGGTTTACAATACTCAGCATGGCCGTTACAGACCGGGCTGGCCCCAGCAGCCCTGTTAACGTGGCGATATTATACACTCCAAGATCCGGCATGCTTCCTCCCAGTTTCTCATAAAAGAAAGCACTCCAGTTAGGCCCTGTATGACCATACTGGCCATGAGCACTGGAAACACGGCCTAGTTTTCCTTCCTGTATTGTTTTACTCATGAATTCAAACTGCGGGCTGTTCACCACTGCCGGCGCTCCCCATATCCGCAATTTTTTGCTTTTAGCCAGATCAAACAATGCTTTCCCTTCTGCATAAGTATTGGCCATCGGCTTTTCACTCCACACATGCTTGCCTGCCATCAGGGCTTTTTTGTTCAGCTCGCCATGTACCTGCATATCCGTGAGTGTTATCATCATGTCAAACGGTACACCTCTGAGCATAGCATCAATATCCGGATAGGTCCGTGCATTTACATTGTACTGGTTGTTCTGGTTGACGGCCCTATCATACTTGATATCGCAAAGGCTGACAATCTCGATCATGGGCGATGTCTGCAAATGGGGAATGTACCGGTTGCTGACGCTGCCGCAACCGATGACCGCTACCCGCAATTTCTTTTGCGGTGTGGCAACAGCCCAGCTTTCTAATGAAGAAAGAAGTACAGCCGCACCTGCAGAAGCGGTGTACCGGAGGAATTTTTGTCTTGAAATAGTAGTACTCATATAATAAGCTTTATTTTATCCATGGGCTTTTAAAACCTAGCTTTTTCAACCCGCTCTGGATATCCGGTATTTTCATAAAAAGTTTCCAGAGTAATCCCGTACGATAATTTTCGATCATCACCACGACAGGCCCCTGGTCTATTGCCAGATGGCTTTTCGCATACCAGTTATGATGTATGCTGAATCCGTCCACAAAACCATATTTGCTCCATATCTTATTTCCCAGCTCTTCATAGAAATAGCGAAGCGCCTGCATACTTTCTTTGGGAGTAAAAGGCATGGAGGAAATAGCGGCCGTAGGTTGTATCACTCCTTTATCATTATCCGGATGCGGGCTGTGGGCTACATAGCCTTTGTAACTATCCCCAGCCGTCAGACCCCAGCATTTTTCACTGTATCCTTTATAGTTTTTAGGATTTTCTATACAATAAGCCCTATTAATGAGTGTATGGTTCTTTCCCTGTAAAAAATAATCATTACCCAATGAATCAGTGAGTCCGTTAGGGTCAATACCCTGGAAAGTATATTGTTCAAAAAACAAAGGACCGCCTTTATCCTTCTCATAATTGCCTAATGGCAATGTGTAGCCGTAATATTCTTTCCCATTCTTAAAACCAAAGCTGCCTACCCATGTACCATCATATGCTTCTTTTGGTATCGCATGGCGCGGGGATGATGCTGACATAATGTAAGTAATTAGACATTCGTTCCAGCCCCATACCGGGAAGTTCATATCAAATCCGTTATTGGGGCTCCAGTGCCAGTATAGTTTCTTTTCGCCGTTGGTATGCCAGTTCCAGTTGGCAGCGCCCCACATCTGGCTGATGCGCTTGCGGAGGTAAACTTCTCTTGGCGTACCAGAGGTGAAATATTCTCTTGCGCACAAAAAGCCCATCAGTAAATAAGAAGTTTCTACAATATCCGCCGCATCATCAAGACGGTCAAACCTGATCGTCTTGCCTGTCCGCCCGTTCATGAAATGCGGATAGATACCATGATAACAATCGGCATTGATCAAAAAATCGGCGATCTTGATCAGTCTTCTTACAGCCGTGTCTCTTCCTATCCAGCCTCTTTCGACTGCCACAATGATACTCATGATACCAAAACCGGTACCTCCGATAGCACCGGCATCGGGACCGAATGTTGTTTTGCTGAAGTTGGGTTCATCCCATGCCTCATTGATATAATCCCAGTAATGCTCGGCCAGTACAGTATTGCTTCTCTCTAATGCGAGCCCACTGACAGGATGTGCTCCTTGCCAGAAAAAACGGAACGTTTGCTTTTGTACCACTTCTAATAGCTGCTCATCGCTTAAACCTTTTACCACACCGGTTACCGGTACCTCATCGGGTCCATCGCCATACTTTCCTTTTTTGGAGGGTTGTGCAAATGAAAAAGTGACCATGATTACGGCTATGATCCAGCAGGCTAATCGTTTCATCGGCAAAATTTTATTTTCGGTTAATCTATTTTTTTACAATTATCCATCTATTCAAAAAATTATACGGCATTTCCAATACGATCTTATACATATCAGAAGAGCTTTGTGGTATATCTATCCGGGCTTCCCCTTCCGCTACAGGCACTTCGCCTGCCAGTTTATACTCGTCACTACCTCCGGTCTTAAATGAATTAGCAGTTGCCAGCCATATTTTAGCTTTTCCGTCTTTATTGACCACCTTCCAGCTGATGCTGATCTTGTTACTGACGATTGCCGCTTTTGCATCAGTGGCCGATATTTTCCCTGTCAACGGCACCCCGTCTATTTCCATCTGCTTATCTTTTGGAATACTGATATGCAAATACGAAGCAATTGACGGCATGATATCCACGATAGCCGCCTGCTGTTGAAGGAATCGTTCATTCAGGTCTTTGGCATTCGTAACGATCCAGGTGGTTCGCTCCCTTTCTGATTGCCCGCCGTGATGATACCCGTTCTCCTCCCGCCCGTGATCTGTAGTGATCCATATCTGCCATTCTTCATTAAAATTTTGTTCCCTGTATTGAATGGCCTCCCATATCCTTTGTAACTGTTTGTCCATGATAAAGACTGCATCATCCATGTGTTTGCTGTTTCCGTACCGGTGGCCCATATCGTCGGTATACTCCAGGTAAACCCATGAGAGATCAGGTGCCATCCGGCTGATGACAGCCGCTGCCGTATCGGTCACAGCTTCATCTATCCGGTGTATATACTTTGCAAGGGTATCATGAGGATATTTTACCGTATCCTTTTCCAGCCCGTCAAAATAAAAATCCGGCTGCAGGTTACCGGCATCTTTGGCTTCGCTGCCGATCAGTTTTGTACGGTTATCTAACCAGGTGGAAAAAACCGCTGTTTTCTTTTCCGGGTATTGCGTTTTAAACAAACGAAAGATACTAGGATAATGGTAATTAGGTTCTTTTATATCATTGTCCCATACATTATGCTTGTTTACCCATGTACCCGTCAGCAAACTGTTATACCCGACAGCAGAAATGGTGGGTGTCTGTGAATACCCGTCTTTCTCACCGCCCACATAAGCCCTGGCATATCCTCCTTGTTTCGTTATAGCATCCAGCCCAGGCGTCTCAAGTCTCTCAATGACGTCGGCAGGTATGCCATCTACGATCACAAAAACAACTTTTCTTGTTTTGCCGGGCGGGTTATGGCAGGAGCCTGCGAGCAATAGCAAGCATACTACACCGAATATATATTTCATCTCTTACTTTTTATTTTGATACGGATGTCAATTGTTGCCGTCACGGTCCTTTATTGAATCAGCCACATAACGCCGTTCACGTTATCGTTACCGCTATACTGTGTTTGTATCGCCTGGCTCACATTAGCGGCATTATTATCTTTCTCTGTCTGCGGGTACATCCATCTTTTCGGGACGAGCATGTTATTGACTGTACCGGGGCCTACACTTAAAACAGGTATTCCTGTTCTTCGTTGCTCCAGGAAAGGCTCCCATCCGCTGTTCATGAATAGGGCAATGTATTTCTGAACAGCAACCTGGTTCAGTGCTGTACCCGCACTGTACGTCACCAACGGATCGTTTAAGTAAGTAGTCACATCAGTACCGCTGATGCCGTAAAAATTCATCGAAGCGGTGATACCATTCGTATAATGGCTTTGTGCAGTACCGGCGCCCGTGATCCAATTACGGGCAATGGCTTCAGCAATTAAGAACTCCTGCTCTGCATAGCCCATCAATACCCAGGGCTCGTTCACTTTATCATTGTGGTAACGGGCTTTGATCCTTGAAGCGTTAGAGGAGGCTGTTTGCTGGTTAGCCACCGTGAGCCCCGCATCCACTCCTTCATAACTGCTGAATACGCCGGCGGGGCCATTGGCAGGCTCTGCGATCTGGAACAATCTGGGGTCGCTGCGGTCTTTCAGGATTTTGACAAAGCCCTTTTCCATACTTACGGCGGTCGCCAAAGACAGGTAGCCATAGTCAGGGTAGTAATTGTCCGGCGCAGTAGTATTGAATACCATCTGTGCATTGTCGGCATTGCCTGAAAAGAGCGGGTATTTTGCAGGATCGCTGACGATAGTTTGAAACTGTGTTTTGATGTTCAGGTTTGTATTTGTTTCCTTTTTACTTAAATGGACCAGCAACCGCAACCTGAAAGCGTTAACCAATTTTTTCCATTGACTTGCTTTGCCGTCATAGATAATATCGCCGTTTATTCTCCCTTTACCATCATCCAGCAGCGTGTTCGCTTCATCTAATTCCTGGAGTATGGCTTTATAAACAGACTCCTGTGTATTGTAAGCCGGCTTGTACTCACCAGATGCGGCCTGCAGGGCAGCTGTATAGGGTATGTCCCCGTAAACTTCCGTCATCTGGCTGAACAATAATGCCCGGAAGAATTTGGTGAGACCAAGATATTGCGACTGCCCGCTTTGGTTGGCTATCGCATCCATTTGCATCACCTGCCGGAGCACATTGTAATTATCAAAGCTGTAATTATCATTCGTGCCCTGGTTCCAGCTGTAATCTACGGCTGAGTTCCCCCTCTCATAATATGTAAGATGGCGGGAAGCAAAGGCCGCCTGTGTATTATCATAATAAAAGATGCTGTAACAAATATTGGTCAGCAGCAGCGCAGGCGTAGCTGATGCGGGCAAATTGGGATTGGTTTGGAAATCGCTGTACTTTTTACAGGACACCAACAAGCACACACCCATTAAAAAACCCGCTATATATTTTACTGTTAGTTTTTTCATACCAAATGTTTTAATAATTGCAGTAGCCAATTAAAATTTCAGGTTGAGGTTGATGCCTATATTACGATAGGTCGGTTCAGCCAGTGTGGTGCCGCTGTAGCCATCCGGGTCCATATCCGGCACTTTGGTAAACAACAACAGGTTTCTGCCGGTGATGGAAACACTGGCAGCAGTAAAAGGCGTTTTCTTCAGCCATTCTTTTTTGACATTATACCCGATGATCACTTCCCTCAGTTTTACAAATGACCGCTTATAGATATTGGCGCCATCTACTCCGTTCACGTAGGTAGAGAAAACCCAGTCTATAAAATTTACGGCGTTGGTGTTGGCCGCAAACTTCCTTGTATCGGAGATAATATTACCCTGAACATCATATTGTATATCGCCGCTTGTCACTACTACCCCGTTCCCTATATATGTGGCATTGCCATCGTATGCATCATCGCGGAAAGAATTAGCCGTCGCCGGGTGCATACCTCCTTCATACAGTTTTTGCTCCAGCCCGTTATACATGATCCCGCCTATGCGGCCATCAAAAGAAAAGCTGAGCGTAAAGTTTTTATAGCTAAGGTTGTTGGTAAGACCGGCAATAAAATCAGGGTCCGTATGACCGATGTTCACCAACTGGTTGATGTATTTGGGAGTGCCGTTAGAGTTATATACTATTTGTCCCTCAGGAGATCGTTCCCAGTCCCATCCGCGGTATATATCCACCCTTTCTCCTTTTTTGATTCCATTGCGTATCGGTTCGTCATTGTACCATTCCTTTGCCCAGCTATGTACGGTACTGTAATTAGCCGTTATGTCCCATTTCAGGTTACCGGTAGCTATAGGAGTAGCTGTTACTACAAGTTCAACCCCTTTTCTTTGTATTTCGTCACCGTTTACAAACAATGAATTGTATCCCGAAGCGGAAGATACGGGCGCAGGGATAGCAAAATCTTTATCTAAGTAAGTGAAATAAGTAAAATCAAGACCGATCCTGTTCTTTAAAAACCTGGCTTCAGCACCATACTCCTGCGAAATAGTACTGTTAGGTTTTATGGCGGCCTGTATCAAAGTGCCCGGCGAAACAAGCGATGTATTGGTGCCATTCCATCTCGGCCCCGTTGTATATACAGGTAATGTAGCATACCAGTCCCTGTATGGATCGCCGTAAAGATTAATATTGTCGCTGGATATCTTTGACCATGATCCCCTCAGCTTGGCATAGGAAATAAAATCCGGCATTTTCACCATATTGGAAAGGACAAGTCCCAGCGAAGCTGACGGGTAAACATAAGAGTTGTTAGGCTTCTGCAATGAAGTGGTCACATCATTTCTTGCAGTAATACCGAGGTAGATCATCCTCTTATAATCGGCATCTACATACCCGAACACACTGTTCACCATTTTTTCCCTTCTTTGGTTAACAGTAGTGACGGCATTGGTGCTATTGGCAAAATTGTAGCTGGCGGGAACACTTAACCCATTTGTTTTGGAATAACTGTACCCAGCCGTTGTAAACCGGCTGCTGCCTCCGAGAGAAGCTGTAAAGTTAAAATCCTGCGCAATCGTCTTTTTATATGTCAGCAGGGCATCTGTGACTATCTGGAAACTAGACGTCCTTCTTTCGCTATAATTCCCGTCAAACTCTGCATTGCCATAATAGATATAGCTCTTGGGGGTCTTTACCGTAGAAAGAGCATTATTGGTAATAATACCACTCCGGACAAAGAAAGAAAGATCTTTGGTAAAATCATACGTAGCATTTAACTGGCCGGTAATGACATCATTGGTATAGCCATTCAATGCTTCATACGCTAAATACCAGGGGTTGTTATACCATGTATAGTTATAATTGAATTGCTGTTCATCTTTTACGCCATACTGGTACAAACTCCCTCCTGCATCGCGGCCGCCGCCGGGCTGCCAGTAATTCCGAAGGTCCCTGATATCTACATCAGGCCCCATCCATAGCAGGATGTTGTAAAAAAAGTTATTGGCCCCATAGAAGGTTTGCGGATAGTTAGGCGTGTATTGTTTGTTATACGACAGGGTAGATTCAAGCCTCAGTTTTTCATTGACCTTTATACCTCCGGCCAGGCTGATAGTAGTGGCGTTAACCTTCGTGTTAGGCACCTGACCCTTTTGATACAAATGTGTAACGGAAATGCGATAGTCGGCATTTTCATTTTTGCCCGCCACAGATACATTATGCGTGGTCAGCAGTTCATTATCCAAAAAGTTTTTCAGGTTATCCTTCCCTCTTGATATAGCCGGCAAGGGTTTATAATGGCTCTGATCATTATATCCCCTCTGGCTGAAAGGGAAAAATGTGTTAGGATCGTACGGGCTGTTGTATTGTGGGTATTCTTCAAAACCACTGGCGTTTGTGCTATTGGCTACATCTAATTTCGGGCCCCACACGTAGCCGTAATCATCATACCAGCCGCCGCCGCCTTTGCCATTAATAAATGCATAATAACCGCTCCAGCCCATTCCGTATTGTTTTTGCGTTTTGGGAACACGCAAAAAACCCATTTGAAACTGGGTAGTGGTGTTGTAAGTGACTTCCACACCACGG
This sequence comes from Chitinophagaceae bacterium, assembly GCA_016787085.1. Classification (GTDB taxonomy): domain Bacteria; phylum Bacteroidota; class Bacteroidia; order Chitinophagales; family Chitinophagaceae; genus VBAT01. The sequence goes on from JAEUVJ010000059.1 coordinate 93,063, forward strand.
GCGCCTGCTTTTCCCTTTTTGGTCGTGATCATAATAGCGCCGTTAATCCCTAAAGTACCGTACAGGGCGGCAGCGGCAGTACCTTTCAACACATTGACACTTTCAATATCATTAGGGTTCAGGTTCCAGAAATCAAAATTGTCTTTATCAGTAGGTACCCCGTCTATCACTACCAGCGTAGCCGCCCCACGCAATAATATTTCAGGGTTTTCAAAAAGATTACTCTTCGTCGCTATATTCAAACCCGCTACTTTTCCGACCATATTGCTTACTACGTTGGGCTCAGGCGCTTTTTCCAGCGCACTGCCTTTTACTTCCTGGGTGGCATACGAAATTTTTTGCCTTTCCTTACGGATACCCAACGCTGTAACCACTACCTCACTGGTAAGAACAGTAGTACGAACTAAAGCAATGTCCAGATCTTTGCCTGCCACTACTGCTACTTCCTGTGTTTCAAAACCGATAAATGAAATGACTAATGTGGCTCCGTCCCTGACAGTGATGGCGAACTGGCCATTGGCATCTGTCGTAACATTATTATTGGCGTTCTTCTCTGAAATATTCGCCCCGGCAAGCGGTTTCCCCTCCTGGTCTTTAATTACGCCTTTGACGGTTACGGCTACCGGGAAAAAACCTGTGTTCTTTTCACCGGCAAAAACAAAATGAAAGAAAGAAAAAAAGATGAAGAGCAGGATGGTCCTCGCAAGGACCGGCATAAGCAATCGTTTTTTCATAACAGCAGTTTTAAATCGTTAGTTATTAATTGCAAGCGTAGAAAGCATCTGTCCATCCGCAACATGATGATATCGTTTTACTACACCACACATATTGCTGCTATAAAACTAAATGGCCTTAAAAAAGCAAACTACCTGTTTACCTGAAAAAACCTATACTTTTTTAGCAAAATTGGGGCTGTATTACTTAACTTTAAAGCATAAAACAATCATTGCTGATATGAAACCGGCTTTGGAACATCTGCCAAGAGAAAAGGAGGATTCCTTTGTCGTCAAATATTTTGATTATAATTATTACCCCACGCCCTGGCATTACCACCCGGAATATGAAATCGTGATGGTGACGGAGAGCACCGGCAAAAGATTTATCGGCGATCATATTATTGACTTTAAACCGGGCAACCTGGCCTTTATAGGTCCTAACATCCCCCATACTTACCGCAATGATGATAAATACTATGAAGAAGGATCGGTATTAAGAGCTAAATCCATCGTCATTCATTTTACAGAGGAATCTATCGGTCACGATTTTCTTGCTTTACCCGAAGCCAGGCTGATCAATAAACTTTTTGAAAAATCATTATCCGGGCTGGATGTAGCAGGCGAAACACATCAAAAAATAAGCAATAAGCTATATGACATAGTTTCCCTGTCAGGATTAAAACGCTGGCTTTGTCTGGCGGAGATATTGAATGACCTGGCTGAATCAAAAACCTTATCCCCCATCACCCGGTCCTCACATGTGGGTTACAATGAAAGAGAATCAAAACGCCTTTGCAGTGTATTTGACTGGATCACCACCCATTTTGAACAGGAAATAACATTATCACAGGCGGCCGTCATTGCCGGTATGAATGAGAATGCCTTTTCCCGCTTCTTCTCTTTAAGGACCCGCAAGACCTTTTCGGGATTTGTACAGGAATTGCGCCTGCAGAAGGCCGCCAAGCTACTGGTAGAAAATGACATGAGCATCACCGAAGTGTGTTATGAATGCGGTTACAACAACGTATCTAACTTCAACCGCCAGTTTCTGAACCACTACCAGATGAACCCTATGAAGTATAGAAAGGCATTTTTGAAAAAGATACAATAGAAGTCAAGAAGTAAAAGAAGTTGATGACGATTGTTACTTTTAAGTCAGGCACTTTGTTTGACTATTTACTTTCCACAATCCTACAGGTACGGCGCAGAAAAACCAAGCGACAGCATTCCCGTTTTTACTTCAGGGCATGAGGTAAATAAATTCCACAATAATGCACTCCTGTAGTTCTCGATCATTACCATGATCGGCCCCTGGTCAATAGCCAGGTATGACCCGGCAAACCAAATATCTTTTAATGAAAAAGCATCTTTGAAGCCATATTCGCCCCATAGCTTATCCCCAAGAACATAATAGAAGAACTTTAGCGCCTTCATAGACTCTGCGGGTGTATAGGGCATAGATGAGATAGCTGCCGTAGGAGCTATCACACCGATATCGTTGGTGGGCGAGCTGGCTGTGTACCCATTGGGTATATCGCTGGCGGTAAGCCCCCATACTGAATCACTATAACCGAAATAATTATTGGGGTTTGCCTTGCAATAATTATAATTGATCAGGGTATGATTCAGGTTTTGCGTAGCATAATTAGCTGATGGATCCGAAAGCCCGTTCGGATTGATACCCATAAATGAATAATGAGCAAAGAATAGCGGGCCTCCAAAGGCTGATCCAAGCGGAAGTGTATATCCGTAATAGGTATTGCCATTGGTAAAACCCGTATTTCCTTTCCAGCCGCTGGTATAAACCGACGCCGGTATACTATGAGTAGTTGATGAGGCAGCCAGTACGTAGGTGATTAGGCATTCATTCCATCCGCGGATGGGAAGATTCATCTCCCAGTTATAGTTAGGGCTCCAATGCCAGTACAACACGTTCTGGTTGTTTTGCCTGAACCAACTCCATTCCACCCCGTTCCAGATCGCATTGATATCATTACGCAATGCAGTTTCTGCAGGATCGCTACCATTGAAGTATTGTCTTGCAGTGAGCAAACCCATGATCAGGTAAGATGTCTCTACCAGGTCAGCGCCGTTATCTTTTGTACTGAAGGGTATGACAACGCCGGAAGTACCATTCAGCCAGTGAGGAAAAGCGCCATGAAACTTCTGTGCTGTATTCTTTAAAAAACCAACAATGGTCTGCATTCTTGTTAATCCCTCTGCTCTTGTTTTGTAGCCCCGGCTGATACCTGCTATAATGGTCATGATCCCAAAACCAGATCCGCCTGATGTCACCGTTTCCCCCGATGTATTCCTTTCCCTTGCCAGGCCGCTTACAGGATGGCCAAAATCCCAGAAGTATTTGAACGTTTGCTGCTGGACCAGATCGAGTAATGCATTGTCCGATAACACTGGAAATTTTCTCGAGGAGTCCATCCGTGTCGTTAGCGTGATATCTGTCCCGTTTATTAACCGGCCGCCATTGGTGGATTTGAGCAGGTTGACCACCGATACCTGGTAACGTGACAGGAAATTCAGTGCGGAAGCAGGCTGTACCACCACTATGCTGTCGGCATTCTCATAACTGATCGTACAGGGCACGTTAACTCCTGCATTTGTTCTCATGGTTATATTGGTGGCTACCGTATTCTTATCAATCGCAGCGCCGAACCTGAATTTCATTACAGGATTCCTTCCGACATTATACTGAGTAGTCTGGCCGGAGATATTATCCACCCACCATGTGATCAGGTTAAAATTCACCGGCGCAGGTGCAGGAGGCGAGTTGTCTCCCCCTTTACCACATCCTGTCAGCCATACACCCGCCAATATGATCACCAAGAGCCGTATCATCAGTCAATATATTTTAAAGGATCAATGTTTGAATGGAATGGGGTAAAGCTGTTACTTCAGCCACTTTTCCGTTTATCCACAAATAATAAGGGAACTTTTTGTCTCCCTGGTTCATTACAACTACTACTGTTTTACCATCTTCATTTCTGAAAGCGGTTGTCAGTAACTGGCTGCGGCTGGCTGCACTGCTGATGCGCCTGGCACCGGTAGTGATGAACTTGGAAAAATGACCAACGTAATAATAGGCGTTGGTATAGATCAGCTGACCAGTCTTTGTATCTCCATGTACCGGCGCAAAACAAAAATTCTGCACATGATTGGGTCCACCGGTTTCGTCCAATAAAATATTCCAGTCCGTAAACCCGACCATGCCATTATTAAAATCATTGATCAGGCTGCGGCCATACTCTTCGCCAAGTACCCATGCATTATACCGGGTAGCATTAAAGCTCTCCGCACATCCTTCGGTAAAGAAGATATTCTTATCAGGAAAAGATTCATGTACCCTTTTCAGATTTTCATACATAGGCAAGCCACCACTCCAATCTTCGTACCAGTGAAAACCGATACCCCATATATATTTGGATGCCTCCGGGTCGTTGAAGTAGGTTTGCGCCCTTTGATAGATCAGATCCCGGTTGTGATCCCATACAATGATCTTTTTATCGGCAAGACCTTCTTTATGCATAACCGGGCCCAGATGGTTCTTCAGAAAATCTCTTTCTTCTTCAGCGGTATAGATGCAGCTTTCCCAGCGCTGGGTGGCCATGGGTTCATTCTGCACACTGATACCCCAGACAGGTATGCCTTCTTTTTCGTACTCCTTAATAAACTTAGTGTAGTACAGAGCCCAGCTATCATAGAAATCTTTTTTCAGTTTACCGCCATGCAGCATATCATTATTGTCCTTCATCCAGGCCGGGGGGCTCCAGGGACTGGCAAAAAGCGTCAGCTTACCGCCGGCTGCCGTCATCGCTTCCTTGATAAAAGGTATTTTGAATTTCCGGTCATGTTCAATATTAAATGACTTCAGTTCTTTGTCACCATCGGTGACATACGTGTACATGTCGCTGCTGAAATCACAACTGTTGATATTGGTCCTGGCTACTGTGTAACCTATTCCTTTCTGCTTATCAAAATAAGCTGTCAGCAATTCCTGCTGCTTTTCTTTGGGCAGCTTATAAAAGGTCTCCGCTGAGGCGTCTGTTAATGCAGCTCCAATACCTAAGTAGGTCTGAAACGTTTTTGCTGGATCAACAAATACACAGATCTGTGTTTCCACCGGCTGACCCATTTCCTTAAACTCAAGCGTATCTGTAGGGGATAAACGAAGATCGCTGCTGTCGGCTGTGGTATATACGATCACTTTTTTCCCCTCTGTCGAAAAGGAAGAAGCACTCTTTTGCTCAACTGATCCGTCCTCTTTGGTGTCTGAACAGGAATAAGTTCCCGTCAGCAACAGTAAATACAATAGTCTTTTCATGTATCGTGGTTTTATATCATTACCAAACATAAGTACCTGCTGCACCGGCAGCCAGTGAAGTAGTGATCCATTTGCCATTGTGCCGTATTTTGAATGAGACCGTTGACGCCTCATCATTGACCACGATGACAACTTTTTTACCGGCGGGTGTCAGAAAGGATGCATTAACAAGATTACCAATATTATTGCTGGCTACTCTTACAGATCCAGGCGGCACAAATTTGGATGCATGTGCAACAATATAATAACCCACGTTCCTTACGACATTAGATCCTGACAGTGTAATGGCCCCTTTGCATTCTGTACACCCACCCGGTGTATGCGGGTTATAGGTGGGATCGCTGGCAAGGTTCCATTCCAGCGCCACACGGCTCCAGTTGCGCATAGAGCCGATGATGACATTTTTCAAATGCCATCTCAGGTCACCGCTGAAACTGCCATTAGCTCCCGTCCATTGTTCCGTAAAATAAAGCTGCTTATCAGGATAAGCATTGTGAACAGTGGTCAATGCACTGATATCACCGGCATATAAATGAAAAGCCGATCCATTGATATATGGTCTCGCACCCGGATCACTTAAAACATTAACAGGATATGCAGGGTTATCGCAATTATGATCCCAGATAATGATCTTGGTGCTGATACCTGCTGACTGGAAAGCGGGGCCAAGATGATTCTTGATAAAATCTGCCTGCTGAGACGCACTCATCAGCATACTCGGGTTGTTGCCTCCATGCTGTGGTTCATTCTGGATGGTAATGGCATCAATTGCGATCCCTTTGGCCTGCATGGCCTGGATGTACTTCACAAAGTACTGAGCATATACGCTGTAATACTGTGGCTGCAGGCTTCCGCCTATCGAACTGCCATTATCTTTCATCCACACCGGGGCGCTCCAGGGTGAACCCATGATCTTGATAGATGGATTGATCGCCAGTATTTGTTTCAACACCGGAATCAGATCAACAGTATCCTTCGAAAGACTGAAGTTAGCCAGCGTAGGATCTGTTTGCCCCGCAGGCATATCGTCATAACTGAATACGGATTGACTCAGGTCAGAAGCCCCGATGCTTACCCGTAAATAACTTACGCTGATCGAACTGGTCCCGTTCCCGAAGAGTTCGTTCAATAGTGTATTTTTCTCAGCAGCATTCATAGCATTGATCAGGTAAGCGCTTCCTCCTGTCAGTGTATAACCAAATCCGTCCACTGTTTGCATGGTGACAGCGGTATCTACATCAATAGCCGATGAACTATTTGCCGTGGTTCCAAATGCCAGCGTGCCTGTTTGTTTCTCCAGTAACGATGTACCGCCACCCGTTGTCATCCAAAATGCGGCTTCGGGCCCGGCAGGTGTTACGGGAGGCGGATTGGGCGGGGGTGTAGTACCTCCTCCATCATCGTTTTTCTTGTTACAAAGACAATTGAACCCGATGATACAGCACATGAGCGGATAAATAAGATACCGGCGGGATATATGGGTCAGACCGAACTTTTGCATCATGATCATTTCACTGGTTTATAAAAAAGTAATTCCTTATTATTTCTTGCCAATAGCATAATCTTTTCCCCGTTTGAATACCTGATCCATTTTAGGTCTCTGGCTTCCCCCTCAGGTTTTGACAGGTATCCCTCTATCCTGAAACCCTTGTCTGGCTTAGCGAAAGAAAAGCAAGCCGGCTGTAACGCATCATACCTCCCCTCATAGGGAATAACGCCATAGAAATTGCCGGCAGCAAAGTAAACAGGTTCCCCATTAAAATAAGATGACGAAAAACAGAAAACAGGAGCTGCCTGGAGTTCTTCCGGCAGATCCATCCGGGTAAAACCTCCTTTACCATCGTTGATAAAACAGGATGACCCCAGTACTTCTGCCTTTAGTTCAGTGTAGTCTTTGAACAGATCATAAAACATATATTGAACCGTTTCGCCTGCTACTTCCTTATAGGTGAGATACGCTTTTTTCAATACCGGCAATTGTCTTTCCAATTCATCCTTTGCCAGGAAAGCATATTCTTTCCCATCAATAGTATACGCCATCACCTGGTCAATCGAATTATTATTATCAAAATCTTTTACATATAACTTCAGCGGGCCGTTCTTACCCGCCCATAGTTTCGAATTATGGCCCCAGTTTCCTGCCAGCAGATCGGTGAACCCATCGCCGTTTACATCTGTAGCATAAATACATTGCCACAAACCCGAAGAGCCGGGAATTTCTGTTTCAGCAAAATGCCCTTTATTATTAATAAAAATTTTCACCGGCATCCATTCACCGGCCACAATAAGATCAGGCCAGGTATCATTATTTACATCTGCAAAACAAGCGGAAGTAACCATTCCTATTTTCTGGAGGAAGATCGTGTTGCGGTCAGCCAATTCAAAATGGCCCTTTCCCTTATTCAGGTAGAAGTAGGAATTGAACGGTAATCCATATGCGGTTTGACTGGCCAAACCACCCACAAAGAAATCCTGCAACCCGTCTTTATTGACATCTGCCACTGCTACACAGGACTTGCTTTCAAACTGGTTGGGAAAGGTATTAGGTGTATGACTGAAGTTCCCTTTTCCGTCATTGATATACAAGCGGTCCAGTCCCTGTATGCTGCTTTGTAATATTTCATTACCGCCGGCAATCACCAGAAGGTCTGAAAATGTATCTCCATTGGCATCAAAAAAAACAGCGTCCACATCTTCGGCGTCTTTGAACTGTTCCAGCAAACCGGTATTGGTGGAAATAAAGGTACCGTCACGTTGCTGCACCATCAACGCACCTGCCTGGCCCCCGGCGCCACAAACATAAAAATCATCCAGCCCGTCACTGTTAATATCACCCACGGCTACTTTCGGACCCCGCGTACTTTGCTGATGAGGGATCAGGTATTGCATATTAAAATCCAGGAAATCATTCTCCCGGTGCGACCAGTTGCATTTCACATCAGCAGTGATATCTGTGAACCGGGGTTGTGCTGCCGGGAAAAAAGTATTATAATCAAAAGCACCAGTTGCATTTTTCCGGGCCAATTTCAAAAACTGGTTTGCTTTAATATTTTTAAGCATTTCATATTTACCATCTGGCCAAACGACCAATATACTATCTACCGTACCGATACTATCCAGCCCGAAATGAAGACGGCTATCGGAAGATGACTGGAACCCTCTTGTAGGCATCAGGTGCTGATACTGCATATCCTGACCGGTAAAAAGATATGTTTTGACACCCGCCCCATATGTATTCAGGCTGTCTCCGGTAAACGAAAGGGAAAGAAAATTCTTTTTCGGTGAATTATTTCTCAGAACAAAGGACTCTCCGTTGAGCGCATTGACAGCCACATCAACCCTGCCATCATTATCCAGATCCGCATACGCGGCACCATTGAAATAGCCTTTCATGTCTGCCAGTCCCCATGCATCACTTTCATCAGCGAAAGCGGCCTTGATATTTCCTTTGAACATAAATGGGTGAGAAGCCCCGTCAGGCATCGCCTCTATCGTTTCGTCATCATAGGTATCTGTGGTATTCAATCCCTTTTTGATCTGTACATCAGAAACAAAACGTATATAATCGAGATCAACGGGTCTTTTGACAATACCACTGGTTACAAAGAGGTCTTTGATGCCATCATTATCAAAATCCGCAAATAAAGGGGCCCAGCTCCAATCGGTAGCAGATACGCCGCTCATAAGCCCTACATCACTGAAGGATGACCCGTTACCATTATTGCGTTGCAGACAGTTCTTTGAATACTGGTACTGGTAACCCCTGAGCTCAAGTTTTACTTTATAGATATCCGGGTTCTCATCGCTGCCATAAGTTTTTAAGGTTTTCTCATCGGGGGGCAACATATCCACCGTCACAATATCTATCTGCCCGTCGTTGTTATAATCGGCTGCATCATTACCCATGCTGAAACGGCTATAGTGGCGGAAATGATCAGCCCCTTGTTCTTTGAACGTTCCATTCTTTTGATTCAGGTAGTAATAATCATTCTCATGAAAGTCATTCCCCACATAAATGTCTTCCCATCCATCGTTATCAAAATCTGCCACTGCCAGACCCAGCCCATATCCGAGAAGGCTTTGGTAAATACCTGCCTGCTTTGACACATCAGCGAACCTTGTCTGTCCGTTCACCTTTTCGTTTCTTAACAGCATATCGCCTGCCAGTGAATCATATCTTGACCGGTTCGAAGTGTCTGCTATGTTCTCGTGTGGTTTTTTAGAGTGCCGTAGCAGGTAGCAGTCCAGGTCCCCGTCTTTATCAAAATCAAAAAAGGCGGCCTGTGTTGACAGGCCCTTAAAATTCAAGCCGTACTCTTTTGCTTTATCAGTAAAGGTACCATCGCCGTTATTGACGAAAAGTTGATTCTCGCCTTTCAGATCGAACACGCCTGACACCACGCAGACATAGATATCCAGCCTGCCATCTCCGTTGACATCGGTCATAGTAACACCGCTGCACCACTCTGAAGCGCCTGTAACACCTGCTTTGGCTGTAATATCTTCAAATTCAAAATTTCCTTTATTCAGGTACAGCTTATTGTTCCCTTTGCTGTTGGCAGTAAAATATATATCGGGCAGGCCATCATTATTAATATCGCCGGTGGCCACTCCGCCTCCATTATAATAATAGAGATAATACAAGATGTTGAACAATTTCTTTTTCTCCGGAGTGTTGGAAAAAGTAATATGCGAGCGGGAAGAGGGAACTATTTCAAAAAGAGCATCCGGTTTTTTATTGCCTGTACAGGAAAAACATAACAGGCCCGGTATGATAACAGAGATAAACAAGAACCTGGTTGAAAACATACGATAGATCATTTCGACAAAATTGAGCTGTGACGTATTATAATCAAAGGGCTGAAACAAATAAATTGTTCAGCCCTTTCTGCTTATACTCTGCCTGCTATATGAACGAAAAAACTTATAACTTACCGGTAAACAATGCCTGTATCTCGGCAGCCGAAAGAACTTTATCGTACATTCTAAACTGGTCAAGGCCGCCTTTCCAGGAAGATGAAAGCCAGTCATCCGAATCATAGCTTGTACCGGGACCACTGCCGACCCTCACTTCACTGATATTTGCATTACTCATGTTAATAGCTCCGTGTGTACCCCATGTGCGAAGGTTGGCATTCGCCACTCCATCCACATACAACATCATAGTACTGGAAGCTGCATTGTAGGTTATAACAATATGATGCCAGTTGTTATCCATCAATCCCGCTATCGTACTGCCGCCTTCCCATGTCATCCATCCGTCTGCATTGTTTTTATCTACCAGCATGGTCTTTATAGCACAGGCTGCATTGTTGCCTTCAAGGAATAACAAAAAGCTGGCGCCAGACCAATGCCCGTTGGTAGATTTAAAACTCATGGCGTATTCGGGCCCATTAGTACCCGCATTGTTCTTTGTCTGGCCATCATGTTTTTCCCAGAAAGAAATGGTAAAACTCTGGGAAAGCGTTACCCAGTCATTAGGCTTGGAGTATTTGATGAATTTTTTATTTTCTCCTTTCATCGCCTTTCCCTTGACGCCATCTACGAAACCAAGGGGATTGTCAGAAGGAAAGGTCGCTCTGATGCTATCCACTGCATTCATGAGGGGATTCGCTGTAGAGCCGTCAAAAGCCACATAAAATTTTAAGGGGCCTCCCGGCGGGTTGGCATCTTCCGGATAATCTGTCCAGGAAGGTTTATCCATTTTCTGGCAGGAAGCAAATACAGCTCCTGCAGCCACTATTAAAAAAGCTATTCTGACCTTTTTCATATCAATAGTTTTTAATGATCAATAACAAGGATTCTGTACCAGTACGCCACCGGCAAAGTCAATAGCAGCCTGCGGCAAGGGGTAATATTTTTTACAATCGTTGTTGTATCCCAATGAGCCCAGTACAGTAGCTGCATCGTTCCAGCGTACCAGGTCAAAGAAGCGTTCGCCTTCCATCGCAAATTCAAACCTTCTTTCTTTTTTGACCGCTGCACGCATCTGTGCCTGGGTTACAGAACCGATATCAACAAGCCCTGCGCGGCTCCTGATCTTATTGACCCAGGTGGTGGCATTGGTCATGTTGGTAGCGCCTCCGATCTCATTGGCGGCTTCAGCCGCCATGAGTAGTACATCGCTATACCGCATCAGTGAATGATTGATCCACCTGTTCACCCGCACTCCTGTTGCTTCCTGCATAGAAGGCTCGGGATATACTTTTTTGTTCCAGTATAAACGAGGAATAGTGGGATAGTCAGGTACTGTTTTGCCGTACCCGTCATCCTGGCCCGAAAACAGGATAGTGGCAGGTCTTCTTCTATCATTCGCTTCATAGGCATTAGCCAGGTTGTCAGTAGGTGTGTTCCATCCCCATCCAAGATCCCAGGCTCCGGCGCCTCTTACGCCTTGCTCTACTCCCCACTCATAGCCCGTGACGGCCACTGACGATTTATCATTTGCTGCCTGAACTTCCAATAAGGATTCTTTCGAGTTCTCACCTGCTACCAGGAAGTTGGAAGCATAAGCAGGCACCAGGTCATATTGCCCGGAACTGATGATCTGCTGACATAAAGCCAAACTACCTGCATAATCCTGGCGGTACAATTTCGCTTTGGCATGCAACGCCATGGCAACGTACCGGGTCAGGCGGCCGGGATACGCATTGTTGCCTGCTGTATTCAACCAGTTGGGAGGTAAATTGGCAATGGCAAAGTTCAGGTCCTCATCTATCAGCGCATATATCTGGGCTACTGTCGCCTTAGGCTTTTTGGAATCGTTTGCACTATAGATTCTGAAATCTATTTTGGGAACTTCTCCATATACCCTTACCAGGTCAAAATAAGTAAAGGCTCTGAAAAATTTTGCCTCTGCCACATTGGTCTGCGAAGCCAAATCATTAAGATCAAGCGAGTCAGCCGTCTGGATCAGCGTATTGGCCTTAGCGATCAGGTTATACTTCTGGTCCCAGTAAATAGAACTCGACCAGTGGGCCTTATCATACTGAAATCCGTCATAGATCACACCCCAGTCAGCACCATCGGCAGCCGAGCTCCCTTTCATCGCATCATCATCCCTGAATGAATGCATGGCAAACCAGGGAATACTGCTGAATCCATGATAAGCCGAATTCCGGTCTGTAAAGGCCGAATACAATCCAAAGGCCAGGCCTTCCAGGCCTCCCTGGTTCAGGTCTTCCAGTGAAGCATTAAGTGGCTTCCTGTCTAAGAATTTTTTACACCCAAACGTCCCCGCAACGACCATGAATAACATGGCCCAGCTTACTGTTTTTATGAACTTATATTTCATACGTTACTAGGTTTAGCTTTTAAAAATTGACATTTATACCACCGGTAAAAACAGCCGGTATCGGGTTATCCCCGGTATCAATACCAAAACTGGTAGGTGACCCGCCGAATTCAGGAGAATAACCGGAGTTACGCTTCCAGGTCTTCAGGTTCTGGAAATTGACAAATACTCTGAAGCTTTTAATTTTAAATTTTTCCAGCGCCACCGGATTGATATTATACCCGAACTGCAGGTTCCTGATACGTACATAACTGCCATCCTCCACGCCATAAGTCGAAGGAAGGCGGTTGGTAGAATGATCGTCGCCCAGGATCGGATCCCAGTTGGAGGTTCCTTCACCATGCCAGCGGTTCAATTTGAACTTGGGATAGTTGAATTTAGTATATGGCAATTCAGAACTGCCCCAGTAGCGGTAAATTTCATTTCCGTACACACCTTGTATATCCACTCCAAAGTCAAAGTTTTTATACTTGAGTGTTACATTGCCGCCATAGGTGAAATCCGGTGTCGGATTGCCGATCATGGTACGGTCATCTGTTGTTACAACGCCATCGCCATTGATGTCAGCATATTTCAGGTCGCCGGGACCATACACATTACCAAGATTCATAGCTGGTGAAGCCAGTTTCTCGGCATAGGTCTGAAATACACCTGTAGCTACATACCCATAGAAATAACCGATCGGGTAGCCGGCAACAGTTCTGTTAGGATACTGTTCATCCGGATTGGAAGTAAACGGGGAATTTAAAAAGAGATTATCAAACGTAGTGATATTGCCTGAAACTGTCAGGTTAAGGTCTTTGCTCAAAGACTGGTTATAGGTCAGTGAGGCCTCGATACCTTTGTTCCGCATATCTCCGAAATTGGTCAACTGGAGATAACCGGCGCCGGCGCTGATCAATGCCAGCAGGTCTTTGGTCTTTTTATGATAATACGCGATGTCACCCGTAAGCTTCCTCTTAAACATACTGAATTCTATTCCTACTTCCTGGCCAAATACCTGTTCCCAGTGAAGGTCTTTTCCGGCCAGGTATTCTTCAGAATAAACCGGCACATTGATGTTGCCAAATACAGCATATTGCGCTTTTAAAGAAGGATAGGCCGGGTAATCAAATCCATACGTATTCTGAACGCCTAATTTACCATAGCTGGCCTTTAGCTTCAGGTAATCGAATATATTTTGATTACTGAAGAAATCTTCTCTTGATATCTCCCATGCAGCACCTACTGAGTAAAAGTTATCACCCTGGTTGTCGTAATCCTGTCTCCATGCAGAAGACAAGTCACGCCGGTAAGACAGGTTCAGCATGTACTTATTCTTATAGTTGTACAAGGCGCGGGCCAGGTAAGATACAGTAGCTCTTTCCCATTGCCCGGAGCCTACCTGTCTTGTTTCCCTGTCACCCCATACGGTATTGATATACCAGAAACGTTTGTCATCGGGAATAGGCTGCCCCGTTGATGACTGGCTGATACTGCCGTTAATGTTCCTGTAGCTGTTAAAATAAGTGGTAAAACCGCCCGTCATCGTCAGGTTATGATCATTAAAGTTTTTCTTAAAGGTTAGCACATGATCCTGCTGAACCTTGTTATACTTCGAGTTCGATTGTGAAACCGACGTCAGTTGGTACGACCGGTGAACAAATACTGAATTGATCACAGGTGAATACACACTGTCGATCGGCCGGTAAGAGCGGGTATCCACATTAGAGATATCGCCATACACTGTTGACCGAAGCGTAAAGTTTTTCAGAAACCTGATCTCCGCAAAGGCGCTTGCCACCATCCGGTGCTCATAAGAAAGTTCTTTATCCCAGTTGTCCTCCAGTTCCATAGCGGGGTTATTCATCTGGGCTGCCTGGATCGCCAGGTCATAATAAGCATTTCTATCATTGTTATAAACAGGTGTGATAGGCAGGGTTCGTCTTGCCGAGAATAAGAGACCGTTGGCGGCGCCATAAGGGTTTCTTTGGCGAAGCCCTGTGACATTAAACCCTATCTTGATATTACTGGAAAGCTTCAGCTCATCACTGATATTGATAAACATCTTTTGTAATTGCTGATGTTTGATCACTCCCTCATCATACGCATGGCCTACCCCCAGATAAAATTTATTCCGTTCAGAAGTCGTGGTAAGGCTGAGGTTATTGGTGTTAAATATGCCGGTACGGGTCAACTCGTTCACCCAGTCAGTATTACCCGTCCATGGTGTAAAGTCAAAACGGTCAGAACCGGTGATACCCAGGTTTGTCTGTTCTTCTTCAAAAAGCATTTTAAATTCTTCGGCATTGACCATCTCTATCTTATCCACCAGCGTTTTAGTACCCACGGTAGAGTTGAAGTTAATATTGAGTTCCCCCGACTTTGCTTTCTTGGTAGTAATGGCGATCACCCCATTGGCGCCGCGAACACCAAAGATGGCCAGCGAAGAAGGGTCTTTCAATATTTCTATGGATTCAATATCATTCGGGTTCAGGTAATTGATATTATCATTGAAGATACCGTCAACGATATATAATGGTTTGGTGCCACCTGAAGACAAGCTACCCGTACCTCTTAACCTGATATCGGGCTCTGCCCCCGGCACACCTGTATTCACTACATACAGACCGGCTACTTTTCCCTGCAATGACGCAATCGGGTTAACGTTCGGTTTATCAGCAATATCTTTTCCGGATATTTTTACTATAGAACCGGTCAGGTCTCTTTTAGCTGCTGTACCATAACCAATCACCACTACCTGCTCCTGCACTCTCACCGAAACAGTTAATGCCACCGCAACATCAGTCCGTCCGGCGAGGGCTATTTCCTGCGACTCATAACCCACCGAAGAAACGATCAGTGTGACATTCGCATTAGCTACAGTGAGCGAGAAGTTTCCGTTATTATCTGTAGTGGTACCCGTAGTGGACCCTTTTACCTGTACCGAAGCGCCGGCAAGCGGAGCACCGCCTTCACCCGTCACTTTTCCCCTTACAATCACCTCGGGGGCGGATACAGGTGCGTTGGGATCTTCCTTGATCACCACCAGATTGTTCTCCATCATCTGGTAGAGCAGTCTTGTTTTCTGCAACATGAGATCCAGTACTTCATCAAGCGTAGCTTCCTTTACATTCAGGGATACCTTCTCGCGGATATCCTGCAGGTTGTTGTTGTACAAAAACCGGTAGTTCGTTTGCTTTTCAATACTGGAAAGAATGCCGGCGATCTCCGCTTTTTTGACCCTGATACTTATTTTATTCTGGCCAAAGCCATTGGCTGATACGTTCAGCGTAAAAAATAAAATAAACAATGCAGTCAGTTTCATAGCAAGCAGAACGTTTGATCGCAACGGCCTCTGGACAACCGTTAAGAAACATTTCATATTTTAGCATATTAGGGGTTAAACAATCCGCTCTTACAGGTTGGTTCACCGTTTAGCCTTCCTTTTCTCACGGGGAATGCGCCAACATTCTCCGTTTTTATTTGATCAATCCATTGAATGAACCAACGGTTATTTCATGTCCTTTAATAATATAATTAAATGGAACGGCTGATTTCAGCGCTGCAAATGCCTGCGCTATGGTTTCCTTTTCAAACGATCCATTAAAATACAGTTGTTTTACTTTTTCGTCATTGAATACGATGGTCACGTTGTACCATCTTTCCAGCTTCCTGGCTAAGTCTTCAAAGCTGTCACCGCGAAACTCAAGACGGCTATAGATCCATGCTGTTTCAAACCGTTCACTTTCTTTTTTTGTACTATCTATATGCGCAATGGTGAAACTTCCGGGTAATTTAACAGCGGTAATAGGTGAAGGCTTACTACTTTCAGACACCTGTTCAGGTGCAGTAGCTGCCTGCTTGGCCAGGATGAGTTTTTCATTAGGCCGTAGCTCAATAGATTTTTTCTCTGAATCCTCTTCGCGGAAAACCTTTACCGCCCCCCTGTAGAGGGTTGTTTCCACCGAATCCTCTTCAGGATATGATTTGACGTTAAAGGCTGTGCCCAATACTTTAATATCTATCCCGGATGTATGTACAATGAAAGGGCGGTCGGGTTGCTTTACCACATCAAAAAACGCTTCTCCTTCAAGTCTGACCTCTCTTGTGGCACCGGTAAAATCGCCTACATAGGAAAGTTTTGAGCCCGCATTCAGCCACACCGTGGTACCATCCGGCAATAACGACCTGGAACGGCTTCCTTTTTTCGCTTCGATCGCTTCTGCCTTTGGCTCATTGGCTGAAGTCCTTTTACTCATGAACAACCATCCAGCCGACACCAATACTAAAACGGAAGCAGCTGCCAGCCATATCCTCCTGTTTCCCGAACGTCTTTTTTCAACCGGCAACTGAATGCTGAAAAGGCTTTCGCTTTCGGCTTTAGTGATGATGCGTGAAATAATGGATTGTGCGGCGTCCTTATCTTCGAACTCGGGATTGTCGTGTTTCTCTTTCCAGATGCGGCCTAAAAGATCAAATTGCTGCTGAAGGGATTCATCCCGTCGGAGTATCGTAGTCAATTGCTGCTCTTCCTCTGAAGAAGCTTCATTATTTAAAACTCTGGCTATCAGGTGCCAAACTGAAACTAAATTCCCCATGCAGCAATCGGTTGTCCTGTTTAGGACAGGAAAAGCCTAAGCATCTACTAAGCCTTACTGAATTTTTTTGAATTTATTTTTTGTTTACAGGAATGATGGACTGCTGCTTTGCCGGCTTTTCGATCTGGAGAGCAGTGCAGATCCGTTTGACCGCAATGGCCATCTGGGCATCTATTGTATTAACGGAAATATTGAGGATTTCGGCCACTTCTTTGTACCTGAGCCCATCTTCCCGTATGAGTTTAAAGATCATTTTACAGCGGGGCGGCAACGCTTCTATTACCTGGTGCATCTTGTTCATCATTTCTGACGTGATCATCAGGTCATACGGATCGGCTGCAAATTCATCCAAAGTGGTATCGAGATAATCAAACGGAGCGGCGATCAGCTCATTGGCTTTTTGTGAAAGCTTGTTCAGGGCTTTGTTCTTAACGGCTACGTAAAGGTAAACGGTAATATTCTCTATTGATGTGATAGACTGCCGGTTGGACCATAACCTCACAAAGACATCCTCTACTAATTCTTCAGCTATTTCCCTGGAACGTACCAGTGAAACACCGAATAGTATCAGTTTTTTGCCGAAATGAAGATAAAGCTGCGTAAAAGCGCTTTCATCTCCCCGGGCAACTCTGGCTTGCAGTTCAAGCAAATGAACCGGATTATGATGCTCGTTTACAGGCAATCGTATAAGCAGTATTAGTTAACAAGCAAAGTAAAAACAGGATACAAGGTAGAATTTTTTGGAGAAAAAAAAATTGATCTTTCCCGTAGTATCAAAAAAATTTTAATGGCTTGTGGTTATTCCATGTAAAAACAGTGCCTGCAGCTACCGGTTTGTGTAAATTTGCAGCTAAACGATGTTGCTATGTCTGTACAGGAATTAGAAAAGATATTCCGGGATAAAATTGAGGCTGAAATTAAAATTGAAGCAAAAGACTGGATGCCCGATGCCTACCGTAAAACCAATATCCGGCAGATCAGCCAGCATGCCCACAGTGAGATAGTCGGCATGCTTCCGGAGGGTAACTGGATAAGCCGGGCCCCGTCATTAAAACGAAAGGCCATATTACTGGCCAAAGTACAGGATGAAGCCGGACATGGTTTGTATTTATACTCCGCTTGTGAAACATTAGGTATCTCAAGGGAAGAAACGATCAACGACCTGCACAGCGGCAAAGCGAAATACTCTTCTATTTTCAATTATCCGACATTGACATGGGCCGATATCGGTGCTATCGGCTGGCTGGTTGACGGAGCGGCTATTATGAACCAGGTGATGCTAACCCGTACTTCTTATGGTCCGTATGCCAGGGCAATGGTCCGTATATGTAAAGAAGAAAGTTTTCATCAGCGCCAGGGGTTTGAATCATTACTGGTGCTCTCAAAAGGAACAAAAGAGCAAAGGGAAATGTGCCAGGATGCCATCAACCGCTGGTGGTGGCCTGCCTTAATGATGTTCGGGCCAAAAGATACAGAAAGTGCCAACAGCGATCAGAGCATGAAATGGAAGATCAAAAGAAAAAGCAATGATGAGTTGCGGCAGAATTTTGTGGACATGATCGCAGAACAGGTGAAGATACTGGGCATGACATTGCCCGATGACCAGCTTAGGTGGGATGAAAAAAGAAGGCACTACGATTTTGGCGAAATAGACTGGAATGAATTCTGGAATGTGGTAAAAGGGAACGGGCCCTGTAATAAACAAAGGCTGGATGCCAGGAAGAAAGCCTGGGAAGAAGGAGAGTGGGTAAGAGAGGCAGCTACTGCGTATGCGGAAAAGAGAAAGACACCCCAAACCCCTAAAGGAGCTTTAGAAGCAGCATAAGACTGAAATAAACATTCTTCGTTATGGATTTCATCAGAAAATATTATTACGGTGATATACCTGAAGACAAAACAGGTGGTACTATCATTTCAAAAGACTCCAAAAGCGACTGGCCGTTATGGGAAGTTTTTATCCGCAGCAAACAGGGCCTCGACCATAAACATGTGGGAAGCCTTCATGCTGCCGATGCACAAATGGCCATCGAAAATGCAAGAGATGTTTACACCCGGAGGATGGAAGGAGTAAGTATCTGGGTAGTAGAAAGCAAATACATCACCGCTTCCAACCCGGAAGAAGCCGGCGAATTGTATGAACCTGCTGTTGATAAGATTTACCGGCATCCTACATTCTATGATCTGCCGGATGAAGTAAATCACATGTAACCCTAACCCCTGAAGGGGATCAATTATGAATAACGATCTGATCAACTATACACTCCATCTCGCCGACAATTCACTGATCCTTGGACAGCGCAACAGTGAATGGTGCGGACATGGTCCTATACTGGAACAGGATATAGCGATCACCAATATCTCTCTTGACCTGATCGGGCAGGCAAGAAATTTTTACCAGTATGCTGCTTCATTAAAAGCGGATGGCTCAACGGAAGACTCCCTTGCTTATCTAAAAACTGAAAGAGAATACAAGAACTGTTTATTGGTGGAACAACCCAATGGTGACTGGGCACAGACCATTCTCCGGCAATTCCTGTTCAGCAATTATCAGTATTTATTATACCAGCAATTACAATCTCACAAAGACGATCAGTTAGCTGCCATTGCAGAAAAATCGTTGAAAGAAGTAACATATCACCTGCGCTGGAGCAGTGAGTGGGTGATCCGCCTCGGCGACGGTACCGAAGAAAGTCATAACCGGATGCTGAAAGCTATTGACGAGTTATGGAGATATACAGGTGAATTATTTATGCCTGCAGATTACGAAAAAGAATCAGGCATTGAATTGACTGTAATAAAAGACGGGTGGAATAAAAAAGTGAACATCGTATTCGATGACGCTACACTGATCCCTCCTTCGGGTGGCGGGGGGGCTTTTATGCAGTCGGGTGGCAAACAGGGAAAACACACCGAACATCTTGGCTATATACTGACAGAGCTGCAATATATGCAACGGGCTTATCCCGGCTGCGAATGGTAAAACAATAATGACAACATCAACCATTGATAAGAAAACCCTGTATGCTTACTTGGACGAGATCAAAGACCCCGAAGTGCCTGTATTGAGCATTATTGATCTCGGCATTGTAAGGGATATCGTTATGCATGGTGAAGAAATAGAGATCATTATCACCCCAACATATACTGGCTGCCCGGCCATGGATATGATCGCCATGCATATCCGGATGATGCTGGCAACTCTGGGTTTTAAAAAACAAAAGGTCACCACGGTACTCTCGCCTGCATGGACCACTGACTGGATGAGCGAAGATGGAAAACGAAAACTAAAAGAATACGGTATTGCACCGCCTAATCCAAGGCAACAGGTATGTGATGATAAATTATTCGCTGCTGCTGAATCGGTGCAGTGCCCGCTTTGTAATTCTTATCATACCCATCGCATCAGTGAGTTTGGCAGTACTGCCTGTAAAGCGCTATATCAATGCGACGACTGTAAAGAGCCGTTTGATTATTTTAAATGTCATTAGCCCCTGAAGGGGAATGATTATTTTCGTAAAAATCTTGCCGATGTCATCCATTCTTTTTGAAATAAAAAATAATATCGGTTTTATTACTCTCAATCGTCCTGATAAACTCAACTCCTTCAACCGGGAGATGGCATTGCTGATGCAGCAGAGCTTAGATGAGTGCCAACGTAAAGAAGTTCGTTGCGTGTACATCACTGGTGCTGGTAAAGGCTTTTGTGCAGGACAGGACCTGGCAGAAGTGACTCAGCCTGAAGCGCCCGGTTTTAATGTAATACTATCTGAACATTACAACCCGATCGTCACCCGTATCCGCAAACTGGAAAAACCTGTTGTAGCTGCGGTGAATGGCGTGGCAGCAGGCGCAGGCGCCAATATCGCTTTATGTTGTGATATCGTTGTAGCCACCCGGTCTGCGTCATTCATACAAGCTTTTTCTAAGATAGGGCTGATACCCGATAGCGGAGGTACACATACATTACCACGGCTGATCGGCTGGCAAAAAGCATCTGCGCTGATGATGCTCGGCGATAAAGTACCGGCTGAAGAAGCTGAAAGGATGGGTATGATCTACAAAGTTTTTCCTGATGAAACATTTGCGGGGGAATCTATGAAGATTGCTGCCACTTTAGCACAAATGCCAACGAAGGGGCTGGCTTATACGAAAAAAGTACTGAGTATGTCATTCGCCACTACATTTGAAGACCAACTGCTTGATGAAGATGTTTTTCAGCAAAGAGCGGCACAGACAGCAGACTACAAAGAAGGGGTGAACGCTTTTATAGAAAAACGGCAGCCTAAGTTCACGGGCGAATGAATAAATGATAGATAGAATGAGCAAACCTTCCGCTTCCAAAGTAATTGATACGATGATGGAGAAAGACCTTTTCTCCCAGTGGCTCGGCATTCAACGGCTGGAAGAAAGGGAGGGGTTCTGTAAATTGAAGATGACCATACGCAAGGAAATGTGCAATGGTTTTGAAATTGCCCATGGCGGCATTGCCTATTCGCTCGCTGACAGCGCCCTGGCTTTTGCTTCCAACAATCATGGCAGGCATGCCGTATCTATCGAGACTTCTATATCACATATCAAACCACTGATGACAGGCGATGTGATCATTGCAACGGCTGAAGAAAGAAGCAAAGGCAATAAGATCGGTATCTATGAAGTAAAAGTTGAAAAGGTAAGCGGAGAGCTGGTGGCCCTTTTCAAGGGAACAGTGTTCAGGAAAGAAACTCTCTGGGAATAGTTCTCATAGCTGAAGATTGTTTTCTTAAACAGCAAAAAGTCCTTACCTTCTCATGCCACTTCAAACCAGCTATATGAGAAAAATATCTTTATGGGCAAAGCTCCATCGTCCTGCAGCGGTTATTTCTCTGATCTTCATTAAGCTGTTATTGTTATTGGCAGCTTATTTTATTGGCCGGTCTTTGCAGGATATGAATATTCATATCCCGGCTGTATTTTGCGCAGTTGTCGTGATCCTGTTCATATCAGCCATTATCTTTTATCCACGCAGAGGAAACGGCATACTGACAAAAAAACAATTCTATGCATTACAGAAAAGCTGTGATTATGCGATTGCACTCTTTACTTTTATTATGGCAACAGTGCTGGTGAATACAAACTTTACACTTACCTACCCGGCTGCCTCCTCTGCCACTACCTCTATAACCACTAACCCGCCAACGGCAGAAGAAATATTAGCTTCCCTGCAATACAGGGATAAAAAGAGCCTGACCAGGCAGGAAAAAAGAATACTAAAACAAGAATTCAAACACCAGCTCAAAGTATTTGTCAAAGCAAAACTAGCCGGAAAAAAAGATGACTCTGATAAAGCCCTGCTTATCATTCTGACCATTATCGGCGCAGTAGGATTACTTTTCCTGGTAGCCGCATTATCCTGCAGCATAGCTTGCAACGGAGCCGAAGGTCTTGCAATTGCAGTTGCCATACTTGGCGTAACCGCCATTGTGCTGGGTGTAGTAGCCATAATAAGGAGTATCAAAAGAGGGCCACGAAAACGAACGGAAGACTTACCCAAAACAGACCCGACTATATAAAATGATTTATTCTTGTAAAGGGTTCACGCCTGTTATTCACGAATCTTCTTTCATTCATCCGCAGGCCGCAGTAACAGGCAATGTGCTCATCGGAAAAGATTGTTATATCGGGCCAGGCGCCGCATTGCGTGGTGACTGGGGTCAGATCATCATAGAAGACGGATGTAATGTACAGGAGAATTGCACCCTCCACATGTTTCCCGGTATAACTGTCCTGCTGAAACAAGGTGCGCATATTGGACATGGCGCCATTATTCATGGATCGGTGATCGGGAAGAACTGCCTGGTAGGGATGAACAGTGTCATTATGGATAATGTTGAACTGGGCGATGAATGTATTGTGGGAGCATTGACATTTATCAAGGAAGGTGAAAAGATACCTCTCCGCAGTTTGGTAGCCGGAAACCCGGCAAGAATCATCAAACAGGTAAGCGATGAAATGATCGCCTGGAAAACAGAAGGCACCCGGTTATACCAGTCATTACCCGCTGAAATGCATGAACATTGGGGGCCAACTGAACCTTTACGTGAAATTCCCTCCGGCCTTCCAAAGCAAAACACCTCTTATCTTAACTGGAAGGATAAAAGATAAATCTCTCTTTTTTGTTTGATTACGGTCAAGTAAATCCTGCATCATTCAACAGATAAGTATTTTCCTATATTTTTGCAACCCTTTTGACATTTACGGTATCTATTGGGTGCTTAATGCAAAATGTCATTTATCCAATTCTTTGAAAGAGCTCAGGGATTCCTACCTGTTTAATTGGTTCCGCACCCCTTCTGAAGACTTTTTGTTCACTTAAAAACCTGAGCGATGGCCAACAATTTTACCTATAAAGGGATCGTGTCCCTATGTATTTTTCTTTTCTCCCTCACCAGTTATTCGCAGAGTATTACCGCCAGTCCCCAGAATGTAATAAGGCCCGTTAGTCCTAATACTGTTTCCGTTTCGCTTGACCGTATATCGGGTGGATGGGGCAGCAGCGGCACTTATGTATGGACTGTTTCTCCATCCAATGGTGTTACTATTGGCTCTTATACCCAGTCAGGCACGTCAACGGCCGACGTTACTGTTACTTTTTCCGGAGCTGCTTCGGGTACATATATATTTACGCTCACCAGGGGATCTGTATCTGCCAGTGTGAACGTAACAGTCGGCAATATTGCTGCCTCCTCATCTTCTGGCGACGAGATAGCTGTTTTCAATGTAGTCAATGGTAATTACCTCTCAGGTCCCGGTGAGGTTTTCACGCCTTCTGTTACATCAGCCGCCCTGGGATTGTCAGCAACAGGTTATTATTACTACCTGCCCAACACCTATAATGGAAATGATGGGAATGTTACCGTATATGCTGCCAGTCCAAACGGTACCGGTTCAACCGCTATCGGCTCTATTGACCTGAATGGCGCCAGCAATAATGACCTCGGCTTTGTACGCCTGGCTATTGATCCTGTTGGAACAGGCTGGATACTTGCCGGTGATAACAGTACCTTATATCTTGGAAAATTCACCACCAGCGGCGTTAATCCCACAGAAATATCTCTGGTGGATGGTTCCGTTTCACTGGTAAACGGAACGGTCTCTACTTTTTTTAATGGCGATATCTGCATATCAGGTAATGGAACTATTTATGCACTCGGTAACAGCGGCCCTGGTGGATCAACCCAGATCTTCATCGGGTCTCCGAATAGCGGCAATACGACTTTGACAAAAAAATGGGACCTGGTTAATGAAAGCGGGAATCCTTTCAGCGGATCAGTAAACGGCGTAGCCTTTGATGCGGTTGGATCGCTTTATATTTCCACCAGTACAGGGTTGTATTTTATTAACCAGTACACCGTAAATAATGCTACCGGAACGGTGCAATGCTCCCTTGTATATAATGTATCAGGCCTGACTGACCTGGCGAGCAATCTTTACCCGCAGCAATCAACATTGCCTGTAAGGTTAGCTGGTTTTACCGGTAACTATAAAAATCAAAAGACAACGTTGAACTGGATAACTGAGGATGAGCAAAACTTCAGTCATTTTGAAATAGAACGCAGTGGTAATGGCAATAGCTATTCTGCTATCGCTGTCCAGTTTGCAGCAAGTAATAACAACCGCCAGTCTTACCAATACACCGATGATCTTAGTGCTGTCAATGGTACTGTATTTACCTATCGTTTAAAAATGGTGGATAATGATGGCCAATACAAATACAGCAACATGATCATGATCCGGAAAGAAACCAGGAGTATCGAACATATAACGCTTAATCCGAACCCTGTTATCAATATGGCTACTGTACGATTCTATGCTCCTGCCGCAGGCAATGTCAGTTTCAGTATATCTGATGTGGCGGGCAGGACCATGCTGCGCCAGCAGAACAGTGTTGCAGAAGGTAATAACAGTGTGTCATTGAACGGACTTGATCGCTTATTACCCGGAAACTATATTCTGCAAATGATAAACAGCCGGCAGATCCAGTCTTTGAAATTCACTATCACTAAATAGTGCTTTGATCCCTACCCGTTCTTACTAACCCCCTGTTCACCGAACCGGACAGGGGTTTTTCTTTTGCCAAACCATTTGGCATCGTTTAGAAACACCGCCATATTGTTCTATATTTACATTCCCTCTCCATTATTTCTATTTAAAACATACTCCGTTCCCCTTTTAAGATCCTTCTGTTCGCAGGAAAGCTGGCTGTTCATCCATTGCACGACAACATGAAATCTTCTATAAAATATTTTTTGCCTGCCTGTGTTTTCATACTGTTCACAAACAGATCCGGCGCACAGGTGGCATTGGCAAAGCCACAGAATATCCTGCGACCGGTAAGCCCTAATACCACGATCGTTAATTTATCCGGCAGCATAGGCGATATTTCCCCGGTGCATAGCTGGTCAGTTTCTCCATTAACAGGTGTTACGATCCAGCATCCCGATCCCGCTGATCCGGCTGCTACAGCTACGTTTACTTCTGCCGCTACAGGTGTATATACTTTTACGCTGACACGAGGGGCATCATCAGCTACTACAACAGTAACTGTAGGCAACCTGGTGGCAGCCTCCAATGGCGGGCAGGATATTTCATTGTTCAACGTCGTTAACGGCAGCATGGCTTCTGGCAATGGACCCGCTTATATGTTCGATCCTTTTCCGGATGCGACGACCACAGCCGCTTTGGGCGTTACCATGAATGGCTTTTATTATTACATGCCCAATGTTTTTAATAACGGAAGTGTGACATTATATGCCGCCAGCCTGGATGGTTTGACGGTAGTGCCCGTTGCTACCACCGACCTGAACGGCAACAGTAATAATAATCTTGGTTTTGTACGCCTGGCCATAGATGCAACCGGCAAAGGATGGTTGCTGGCCGGTGATGGCGTTACCGTATATCTTGCCAGTTTTGTGGCAAATGGTCTGAATAGTACAACGATTGATCTTGTAGATGACAATGTCACAGTGATAGGCAGCAGCGCTTCGGTATTTCAGAATGGCGATCTGTGTTTCTCCGGGTCGGGAACTTTGTTCGCACTCGCCAATAACGGCAGTGGCGTAACACAGATATTTACCGGTACACCCAACGGTACTAATACCATTCTTACAAAGAAATGGGACCTTGTGGATGGTAATGGAAACAATTTCAACGGTAATGTGAATGGGGTAGCTTTTGATATTCTTGGTTCCATGTATATCTCTGCCGGAGGTACATCAGGAGGTTTATATTATATCAATCAGAATACCGTCAATACAGGAACAGGCACGGTACAATTCTCATTGGTATGGAGTGGGGCCGGACTGACCGACCTGGCGAGTAATTATTTCCCAGCACAAACATCATTACCTGTACGGTTAGTAAACTTCACAGGCCATTACCGAAACAAACAAGCTATACTCAACTGGGAAACAGAAAACGAACAGGGTTTTAGTCATTTTGAAATTGAAAGAAGTAATAATGGCAGCAGCTATTCTGCTGTAGCCATAAAGTATGCCGCCGGTAATGCCAGCTCAAAACAATCGTATCAATTTACGGATGATCTGTCAGCCTTGACCGGCACTGCTTTCACCTATCGTTTAAAGATGGTAGATGCAGATGGAAAATTCAAATACAGTCCTGTGATCATGATACGAAGAGAAAGCAATAGCATCAACGGCATTGCTATCAGTCCCAATCCTGTTGTAAACGGATCAGCAACGGTACGTTTCACAGCAGCAGTAACAGGTAACATTACATTATCCGTAATTGATCTTTCCGGGAAAACCGTTTTGCAACAGCAGCATAAAGTGTTTGAAGGAAATAATAGTATCGCTTTGAACAGGACAAAAGGTTTGGCAAAAGGAGTATATGTATTGCAGGTAATAAGTGAAGGAAAGGTTCAGGCGGTTAAAGTAGTTATTGCAAATCTGTAACATCCTTTTTCGTTCATGCCTGTCTTCCAAAATCTTTAAACGGCCTTTGTTGGTGTTGTGTGCAGCTTCTGTGCGGTTTGCAAAAACACCAACAAACGAATTAATGGTTATAACTTCTGCTATTGGTCTGTCTCCTACGCTGCATGCCCCACACAAGACCAACAGTGGTGTGCTGAAACTACGGCTATACCTATGTATAATACGGACTGATCATCCAATACACAAGTACTCCCGTTACCGCCACATAGAACCATACCGGCCAGGTGATCTTCGCCAGCTTACGATGCCGGGCCCAGTCGCCCGTCATCGCCCGGTACGCAGTGTATAAAATAAAAGGAAGAATAATACCTGCCAGCGGGATATGTGTAAAGAGAATGATATAGTAAATAACTTTGATAGTCCCTTCTCCGCCAAATTTTGTATCCCCGGCAAATAAATGATGGCAGATATAACTCACCAGGAAAAGAACGGACAGCACCATCGCCGTCAGCATCAGTTTTTTGTGCGTGACATATTTTTTACTCTTTACCATGACCAGCGCCAGCACCAGTAGTATGGCTACGCAGGAATTGATCATAGCATTGACGAGGGCAAACAGGTGCACATCAAAACCAAGGTTCACTTCCAGCTTTACCCGGCTTAATAACACCACAGCGATAAAGACCACCAGCGAAAAACTGATGGTGAGCCGGTTCGCTTTTTTATCATTTCGTTTCCAGGCCGGGGGTAGCATTGTTTTTCTTTTTTCGGAAGATGAATAAAAATACACCCACGGCGCCGATCGCCATCAGGAACACTACTGCGAGCAACTGCAGTTTACCGGCGAGAAAACTTTTCTTTGTTTTATCTTTTTCCAGCGTGAGCAGGATGATATCCTCTGACAGTTTAGCTACGGAAGCGGAATCCAGTCCGTGATAATAACCCCGGACATGACGGTTGGTGTCTATCAATACAAAATGGTCGGTATGAATAAAGCTGGTATCCACGCCCTGGCCGTCCTCTACCAGTATCTTCATCTCTTTGATCGCCATGTCATAGATCTCTTTCTTCGGCCCCGTCAGCAGCCACCATTGGTCGGGGTTCACCTGGAAACGGTCGGCCCATATCTTTAACCGTTCTACCGAATCCCTTTCGGGGTCAATGCTCAATGAAATAAGATGCAAAAAATCCGGCGTTCTATCACCTACTCTTTTCGTGTTAGTAATGCCATCCTGCAGCCGCTTCATGCTCTTGGTAAGTGCCGGGCAGATAGTGGGGCAATGCGTAAAGAAAAAATCAACCACTACTACTTTACCCCGCAGATCATTCCAGGAAACTTGTTGTCCCAGCTGGTTGGTAAAAGAGAAATCCGGTAGTTTATGCCAGACCGAATCCTCTACCTTCTTCCCGTTCTTTACGGTGGTGGTAGTGGAATCAAATAAATAATGCCGTGGCATCTGCACAGCCGATTCGCTGGTTTTTTTGACGATAAAATAGCTTACCAATGGTATCAGCAAAGCCATGATCAGGGCATATAAAGCGGTTCTCGTCACGTCGGGTTATTTGGAGAGGCAAAGTTAGGCTAAGAGGGAAGGAGTTTTTTGAAAATACCCTCTTTATATTTTTATCTGCCCAAAAGGAAAAGAGAGAAAGGCGAACCCTTTCTCTCTTTTCCTTTTTTCTCTTTTATCTCTTAGCTTATTGTTTCTCTGACTTTGCCGGTTCAGCAGGTTTTTCTTCTGCTGCTTTGTGATGTCCTTTCGGCGTTGTGCTCTCCTGGAAATGCTTGTCGTAGCGGTTGCGCAGGTTCTTATACGAGTTACCATCTATGATAAAGGCGGCAATAAACCAGATGAACAGCAACAGCGGCACTACGATCGTCATGATCATGTTCCTGATCTCATCGCCCAGGTGCATGAAAACAGAAACGATATAATACGCCTTGGCCAGCGATAAGATACATACCATGCCTTTGAACATCAGCACCAATAGTTCGCTGGGATTCTCTCCTTTGTGAATAGTATAAATAGCCAGGCCGATCCCCAGTTCAATGACGGTGATCACTGACAGGAGAATGGTCGTCTTTCTGACCCTTTTCTTAAACTCCGCATCGTCGGTATGATGATGATAACTTACTTCTTCAAAAGCCGGATGTTGCATACTATTTTAAATTACAAATTAGCAAATTACAAATTCCATCTAGTCGTATCCCGATCGGGATTTTTTATACTTATATAAGGTAAAAACACAGGAACACGAATACCCAGACCAGGTCCACAAAGTGCCAGTACAATCCTGTTTTTTCTATCATCAGGTAGTGACCTCTTCTGTCAAACACTCCTTTTTGTGCCATGATCAGCATCACGATATTGATGATAACGCCGGAGAATACATGGAAGCCATGAAAACCGGTGATACCATAAAAATATCCGCCGAATGCAACAGGACCGGTCTTACGCACATGCAGCTCGGCCGAATTGATCATTCCCAGCAACTGGTCTTTTGACATACCTGCCAGTTCTTTCCAGGTGTGTGAATGGTCCTGGTCATGCACGATCTGCGCCAGTATCTGGGGTGATGAGTTCTTCAGTGCATCGGTAACAACAGCCGGCTCTGCCAATTCCCCCCAGGGATTGACCGTAGTGGTTTGTCCAACCATCTGTATTTGCCCGTCAAGTAGCACAGCATGCTCCCCTGTGATAAGGTGGTGCCACTCCCATGCCTGGCAACCAAGAAAAGCAAGACCGCCTACAATAGTCCAGGCTAACCATTTGATCACACCTGCCCTGTCGCCCTTATGGCCGGCATGAACAGCCAGCACCATGGTCACAGAACTGATGATCAGGATAAATGTCATTACACTAACGAATGCAAGCGGAAGGTTTTGATGTCCTGCTCCCGGGAATGCATTAAACACCACGTTGGGGTCAGGCCAGAAATTCTGGCTGAAACGGATAGAGCCATACGAGATGAGGAATGCACCAAAAGTGAACGCATCACTCATCAGGAAATACCACATCATCAGTTTTCCATACTCCAGGTTGAAGGGGCTTTTACCTCCGCTCCACCATTTTGTCTGATGCGCTGTTGCTGTTGTAGCCATAATATTTAAAGTTCCAGAGTTTAAATGTTTAACCAGTTCCGGAAGTTTTTGACTTATCCATGGTTAAACGTTTTCAATTCATTTATTTTTTTTATCAGGGGTTCTTTCAAACTTGTGAACCCGATAACTTATTGAACTTGTCAACTTTTCTCATCCAATCACGATAAAAAATACCAGCAGGTAGATCCACAATATGTCAACAAAATGCCAGTAAGTAGCCATTACTTCAACCGGCACTGAACTATACAATTTTACTTTCCCCACGTACGCCTTCAGGAACATCACCAGTAAAGCGATCGCCCCGCCGATCACATGCAGCGCATGTAAACCAAATATCACGTATAAGAACTGGCCAGCTCCTGCCGATCCGCTGAAACGGATATTCTGTTCCCACAGGTTTTTAAATCCAAAGTATTGCAATACGATGAAGGCAACACCCAGTACCAGCGTCCATGCGATCATGGACCGGTATTGCTTCATTTCCCTCTGTTTAAAAGAACGAATAGCTACCTGTATCGTCAAACTGCTCAACAGGATAGCTGCTGTCGAATACCAGAATACCGTTGGCATTTTGATATTCCGCCAGCCTGTTAAATTGCTTTTTACAATAAAAGCGCTGGTCAATCCCGCAAACATCATCAGGATACTGGCAATCGCCACCCACAAGGTAAACTTGTGAGGATGTATTTTCTTTCTTTGTTGATTCATCACTACTTCCATCACACTTTATAATTTTTCAGTTTCAGACTCATGGTTTGCAGCTATCAGCCTATAGTTTTTACACTTTGCTCATCAGCAATGCCAGCAATACCACCGGCAGGTATATATAGCTTCCAAACATCACCCTTCTCGCAGCGGGCACTTCCATTGACTGGTACAACTTCACACTCCGCATGATCATAAATGCATTGGCCAATATGATCAGGAACAAACCTATCATTCCTGAAACTGTGCCGTATTCACACATGCCTGTATAATAAGGTATCAGTGTTACCGGCAGCAGCAGCAACGAATAGATCACCGTCTGCAATGCCGTGAACTTTGTCGGTCCCTTATCTGAGGGCAACAGTTTAAACCCTACTCTCGAATAGTCCATATGCGCTATCCAGGCAATGGCCCAGAAATGCGGGAACTGCCACAAGAACTGAATACCAAAAAGTATCCAACCTCCCGTTGACAGTTTATCATCCCCTGCTGCCCACCCGATCAAACAAGGCAAAGCTCCCGGAAATGCACCCACCAATACTGCTATTGAACTGACTTTCTTCAATGGCGTATAGATGAACGCATACAGGAACAAACTGAATGCAGCCAGACCGGCCGCTGTCCAGTTGAAAAAGTTACCCAGGATATAAACCCCGGCCGCACCCGTAAGGATAGCAAAAGCCCATCCTTCCTGTACACTCAGCCTTCCTGAAGCCACGGGCCTTTTGCCTGTCCGCTTCATTTGTGCATCGGTATCTTTTTCCACTACCTGGTTGATGGCATTAGCGCTGCCTGTTACCAGCATCCCACCTGCAAAGAGCAATAACACCCATTTCCATTTCTCCTCGTATTGATCAAAGGCTGGTGTCAATACAAAACTCATCACACTGCTGAACACCACCATGATGCTAAGTGAAGGCTTGATCAGTTGTAAATAGTCCTTTATCTTCTTCATATCAGCCCTCACTTTCGAGGCTATGCCGAAGCAAACCTCCATTATATTTATGCTCCCAACTTCTGTACTACTATCATCGTCCCTTACAGTTTACCCTGAGCAAAACGAAGGGCACTCCTGGACTTCCTATTCACTATTCAACAAATTGTCGCACCTGCGGAGCTTCTATCTTTCTTCTTTAAAAAACTCTTCGGATCAATAAATGAAGCATTCAACCTAAGTCCTCCCTTTAGGGAGACAGAGGGTTAATGCTTGCTCTCATTCGCTCCTACCGGCTCCGTCTGCGGAATAAATTCCCTTCCGTCTTTACCATAATCATACGCCCAGCGGTGTACCTCGGGTATCTCTCCCTCCCAGTTACCATGACCCGGGTTGATCGGCGTTGTCCATTCCAGTGTATTGGCGCCCCAGGGGTTGGTGCTGGTTACTTTTCTTCCTTTGAAAATAGAATAGAAGAAATTGAACACAAACATCAGCTGAACTGCAAATACAATAATAGAAACAACGGTGATCATCTTATCGAGATCGCCAAACTGGTTGAATGATTTCCAGATAGACTTATCCAGGTAACGGCGCGGCATACCGGCCAATCCTTCATAGTGCATGGGCCAGAAGATCAGGTAAGACCCGATCATCGTAACCCAGAAATGGACGTACCCTAATGTTGCATTCAGGTAGCGACCAAACATTTTCGGGAACCAGTGATACACTCCGGCAAACATGCCGAACATGGATGCCACACCCATTACTATATGGAAGTGGGCCACAACGAACATGGTATCATGCAGGTGAATATCAATCGTTGAATTTCCTAAGAATATACCTGTCAAACCACCGGAGATGAACAGGCTCACGAAACCGATCGCAAATAAAGTGGAAGGGAACAACCTGATATTACCTCTCCATAATGTCGTCAGCCAGTTGAATACTTTAATGGCCGATGGTACGGCGATCAGCAAAGTAAGCAACACGAACACGGATCCGAGGAACGGGTTCAGCCCGGTCACGAACATGTGGTGTGCCCATACAAGGAATGCGAGGATCGCAATAGCAAACAATGAACCCAGCATCGCCATATAACCAAAGATCGGTTTGCGTGAATTGACCGATAAAATTTCCGACACCATGCCCATCGCCGGCAAAAGAATGATATATACCTCGGGGTGACCGAGGAACCAGAACAGGTGCTGGAACAGAATAGCGCTTCCTCCTTCGTTCGGTAATACCTCCCCGGCTACTACTATATCACTTAAATAGAAACTTGTTCCCAGGTTACGGTCGAACAACAGGAGAATAAGACCTGACAAAAGAACCGGGAATGATAATACACCAAGAACAGCCGTAAAGAATAAGGCCCATATTGTCAAAGGCAGCCTGGTC
This sequence comes from Chitinophagaceae bacterium, assembly GCA_016787085.1. GTDB lineage: Bacteria > Bacteroidota > Bacteroidia > Chitinophagales > Chitinophagaceae > VBAT01. The sequence goes on from JAEUVJ010000059.1 coordinate 126,061, forward strand.
ATGCTCATACCCTTGGTACGCATGTTCAGGATGGTAGCAATATAATTCAACCCTCCCAGAAGTGATGACACGACGAACAATGCCATCGCCACTATCCAGAGGTCCATACCTAACTTAGATCCATCGGATGCCTGTCCTAACGCACTAAGCGGGGGATAAACCGTCCATCCGCCTGAAGCAGGGCCTGTCTGGATGAACAAAGACGATATCATAACTATACTGGCCATAAAGAAGAACCAGTAAGAAAGCATATTCATAAAAGGTGAAGCCATGTCGCGGGCGCCTACCTGCAGGGGAATAAGCAGGTTGGCAAACGTACCACTAAGGCCGGCCGTCAATACAAAGAATACCAGCACGGTTCCATGCATGGTCACCAATGCATAATAAAACTCAGGCTGTATCGTACCTCCTTTGGCCCAATGTCCGAAAAATGTTTCCAGGATCGGAAAGCTCTGGCCCGGGAAGCCAAGTTGTAACCGGAAGAGTACCGAGAACAACCCGCCAACGATCGCCCATATGATACCCGTGATCAAAAACTGCTTACCGATGGTTTTATGATCCTGGCTGAAGATATACTTTGTAATGAAAGACTGCTCATGATGACCGTGATGATGATCGTCATGGGCCACTTCATGTCCGACAGAACCAGGATGTATGTGAGTTGCTTCGCTCATAGTCTTTTATTTTTAGCAGGCGAACTGCTGTATTATAGTTTTTTCTTACTGTGCACCGGCCATGGCTACGGCAGCTTTTACCGCAGTATCGGTCTTCGGTTTGGAAGGATCTTTATCCGGGAACACAGCATAGTACTTCGGCTTTTGCTGCGCCATCCATGCATCAAATTCTTCCTGTGTTTCTACTACGATCTCTCCCCGCATGCTCCAGTGGCCTTTGCCGCACATCTGGTCGCATGATATCTCGTACACAAAATCAGGATTGTTGGTCTCCTTTTTCATTTGCGCAGTGGTCTTGGTCGGCGTAAACCACATAGTTGTCGGGGTGCCGGGCACGGCATCCATCTTCATCCTGAAATGGGGAAGACCGACATCATGAATAACGTCTTTGGCGCCGATGATCAGTTTTACCGGCTTGTTGATCACCAGGTGCATGGGCTCCCCGGCCACATAAATATCATCATGGTTGGCCGCATCATCCCATATCTGCCCTAATGGATTATCGCCGTTGATATTCTTATAATATTTTTTACCGATGATGCCATCCCTACCCGGATAACGGAACTCCCATTTGAACTGGCTCCCGACTATCTCTATCTGCATGGCATTCTTGGGCGCCTCACCGGTTATTTTGTACCAGTAAAATATCCCGAAACCGACGAGCACCGTCAGTGTAATAGCAGGAATAACGGTCCAGATCAGCTCCAGCTTGTTATTGTGGGGATAATAAAAAGCCTTCCTGTCCTCTGAATGCTGGTATTTATAAGCAAACCAGAATAATCCCACCTGCGTAATCACAAATACAATGAACGTAATGATAATGGTGATATACAGCATCCGGTCAATCAGCACGCCATGATCAGAGGCCGGGTCACCTAATATTTTTCCTTTCAGCTTTTCATTGCAATAATAAACCCCTATCAGACCGATGATCAGGAAGGCCAGCAGCATAAAGGCATTGACCTTATTGCTTTGCTTCCTGGCTCTTTCTTCGCCGCGGAGTACTGCCACATATTCACTGGCCTTTGCTATCTGAAACGTGATCAGGAAGCCAAGCGCCAGGATCGCTACAATGAAAAGAGTTTGCATATTCTTAATTCAGTTATTTTATTGTCAATTCAATGAATTCGCTGAAAACTTTTCCTACTTACTCAACCCGGCATTTCCATTTATACACCGGTTGATTGTTTTTACGTATGGTGTATCACACTTTCTTTGATAAAAGGATGATGCTTTGCCAGCAACGGCGCTTTGGCCAATGCCCTGCCTGTTACAAACATGATCAGCCCGACAAAACCAAGCGCTACGCCAAAATCATAATAGATCATCGGTGGATGATCCGGCGATATGGCCGGGAACACCATCTGGTAAAAATCTAACCAGTGTCCGAATATGATAAGCAATGCCATGAAAGTAACCGTAGTGTAATTTCTTTTAGACCCTCTTCGCATCAATATCAGCAGCGGGGCGATGAAGTTGATGATGAACATCATCCAGAAGATACCACTGTAGGCGCCCTCTGCCCTTGGTTTGAAATAGACGGTCTCTTCAGGAATATTCGCATACCAGATCAGCATGAACTGTGAATACCATAGATAGGTCCAGAACACGGAGAAAGCAAACATGAATTTACCCAGATCATGCAGGTGCTCATCATTCGTTAATTCCAGATAATCATTATTCTTCAGGAAAACCACAAACAGGGAAATCAACGCCACCCCGGCCACAAACGTGCTGGCAAATGTGTACCAGCTATACATGGTGCTGTACCAGTGTGCATCTATACTCATCAGCCAGAGCCAGGGAATAGATGACATAACGGTCAGTGCGAAAACAATAAGATATAAAGCAGCCCATACCGTATTTTTCCAGATATACTTCTTTGCTTCTTCTATATTAGGCAACGGGTTCTCATCCAGGCTCCGTGAAAGTTTTCTCATTTTCCAGCCGAGCAAGGACCAGAGGCCGATCGTTAAGATAGTCACAGTGGTAAAGAAACCTTTGCTCAGGAAACCAGACTTGTGCAGCAATACAGGATCGTGTTTTACATGCTCCGTATCTGTCCAGTGGTAGATCGTATGATTATCGCTGAAAGTGACCGCCAACAGGATGGCCAAACAAATAACGCCCATCACAGGAACTACCGCAGAAATGGCTTCAGGTACCCGGCGAAATACGAGTGTCCAGCCTCCCCAGGCAAGCGTCGTGGCACACATAAAGAACATAGCGGCGTTTACTACCAGCAGGAAGTAAACACTGTTTTGCAATAAGCTGGCCCAGAACCTGGCTGACTCATGATGGTCTTTGCTGGCGCCATACATAAAATACAGAACAGCGATAGAAATGATCCCGATCACCATCAATGTAATGGCGATCATGTTGTATCGTTTCGGTATTACAAATTGCTCCCTGATTGAACTTGACATCTTGCTCGTTTATGATTGCTTCAAAAAATGATCTTATCCTTTTTTCACCGTATCCACTACTGCCTTTACCGTACTGTCAGCTGCCGGTTTCGGCCCTCCGCCTGTTGTGGTTTTCTGTTTCTCCCGGATGTAATGCACGATCATCCAGCGCTGTTCTGTGGTTAACTGTGATGAATAGCTGCCCATGGTATTCTTGCCATAGGTAATAGAATGAAACATGGTGCCATCCGCCATACCTGTTATCACAGGATCGGTCACAAGGTTTCTTGGTGCGGCGAGAAAAGGGCCATTGCCTCCATTATATAAAGGACCATTGCCGTCCAGTTTTGCCCCATGACAAATACCACAATTGATCAGATATAACCTGGCAGCCTCTAAATACTGCGCAGCATCCAATGGCGGCAGAGGGTTCGCTACAGAAGCAGAACCAATAATTCCGGCTGAATCGTTCTTCAGCTTATACGGCGCCATTTCGCCCCGGGCAATGGTACCCGCAACAGGCTGGCCATTATATTGTGCTCCTGATTGCTTCAATCTTTCCTGTGCAGGGGCATACGTTTCATACGCCGTGCTGTAAGCCATGTCGGGCATATAGGCCCGGCCTTCGTCTCTGCGCACCCTGTTACAGCTTATCACCATCACTCCCATTGCTGCCCATCCCGCTATGATCAAAAGTTGTTTCATTCGTTAGTATTAATAATGATCAATGAGTAGTCGCCGTTTCTTCTTTATGAAATACTTTACGGTCCTTGTCATATCGTCCCAGCCACCAGCCGGTTTCGCGGTATTCTACCGATACTTCTTTGGCCCCGATACTATTCAGAAAAGCAATGACTTCCTGTTCATTTGTTTTATCGGTTGTTTCCAATGCCATTACAAACGTGTCGTCGGTAGAGCGGGGATTGAAATGATCTTTCTTAACAAAGGGGGCCAGCTGGCAGAGATAACAGAAAGTGAGTACCATCCCTACTGCTGCGAACAATACGGTCAGTTCAAATGTGATCGGTATCCACGCAGGTAAAGAAAAGAAAGGTTTACCGCCAAAGTTGATAGCCCAGTCAACCGTCAATGCCCAGGTGATAAAACCCACTGCGGTAGCCGTTCCTGTAATGCCATAAATGAAGCCTGCCGTATGCAGACTGGTATCCCGCAGACCCATTACCTTATCCAATCCATGGATCGGGAAAGGCGTGAACACTTCATGGATCTTGTACCCGGCGCGGCGAGCTTTCTTCACAGCGGGAAACAATACTTCCTCGTCGTAGAAATTGCCTGTAATGAATTTTTTAACCATACCCCAAACCCCTAAAGGGGCTTTTACACTCCGGATTTTCTACATTCACTAATCACTCCTGCACCCGAAGTTTGTTTAAAAAAAATTGTTTAGTATTCTATCTTCTTTAACTAATTCTCAAATATTGTCCATACCCCCGATCTAAGTTCCCCTTTCCCTTCGATTTCACTCAGGGCGGACGGGGTTTTACGCTCCATGATCATGCCCATGCTTCTCTGCAAACTCCATCGTGGTTTCTTTCTCGATGTGATCCATCTTCCCTTTATAGTTCTGCCCGTTCTTTTTCAAAATATGCTTGATCTCTGCCAGGGCGATGACCGGGAAGAATTTGGAGAAGAGGAAGTAACAGGTAAAGAACAACCCGAACGTTCCCAGGTAAAAACCTACTTCCCAGATAGTAGGAGCATAATATGTACTCCAGGCTGCCGGCAGGTAATCACGATATACAGAAGTAACGATGATCACAAAACGTTCGAACCACATACCGATGTTGATGAGAATTGACATAAAGAAAGTCAGCACCAGGTTCCTTCTCATTTTTCTGAACCAGAATATCTGCGGCGACAATACGTTACAACCCATCATGATCCAGTAGCTCCATCCATAAGGACTATTCAGGTTCAGACGGTTTTCGAAGAAAGCAAAATTCTCGTATGGTACAGCAGAATACCATGCCATGAACAACTCGGTGAGGTACGCAATACCAACGATTGAACCTGTCAGTACAATTACCTTATTCATTACTTCAATGTGCTCAAGGGTGATATATTCTTCCAGTCCTAATACCTTCCTGGTAACAACCAATAGCGTTTGTACCATGGCAAAACCAGAGAAGATGGCACCCGCAACGAAATAAGGCGGGAAGATGGTGGTATGCCAGCCCGGAACGACCGAGGTTGCGAAGTCGAAGGATACAATAGTGTGTACTGACAATACCAGTGGCGTACTCAACCCGGCCAGCACCAGTGAAAGTGCTTCATGGCGTTGCCAGTGTTTGGTACTACCTGTCCAGCCGAAAGCGGCCACACCATAAAAAGCTTTTCTCCATTTCTTCTTAGCCCTGTCACGGAGTGTGGCAAGATCTGGTATCAAGCCGGAGTACCAGAATAATAATGAAACGGTGAAGTAAGTTGATATCGCAAATACGTCCCAGAGAAGTGGTGAGTTAAAGTTTACCCACAGCGGACCTCTTGTATTAGGATAAGGAAGAACGAAAAAGGCATTCCATACACGACCCATGTGCCAGATTGGAAACTGGCCCGCACACATTACCGCAAAGATCGTCATCGCTTCAGCTGCACGGTTTACACCGGTTCTCCAGCCCTGGCGGAATAGTAATAAGATGGCTGAGATC
>JAEUVJ010000065.1 GCA_016787085.1 Chitinophagaceae bacterium
CCAATACATCAACTTTGGGAATCCCCGTCTTTTCAGATATCTGGTTTACAAGATCGGCTTTTCTCATTATTGCAAGGGTTTAAGTGGTTTTGAAACACCAAATTATAACAAAATAAAATGATAGTCAATAGAATAGGTAAAATTTTTTTAAGACCTGCCTCTGTTCCGTTTCCCGGAATTGGCGATATTTAGCCTTTTTAACCCATATTAATGCCAGCAAAGAGCAAAAAGCAGCAGGATTTTGCCCCTTTATTACTCCGGTGGAACCGGGAAAAAAATACCCGCCAAATGCCCTGGAAAGGGGAAAAAGACCCGTACAAGATCTGGCTAAGTGAGATCATTTTGCAGCAGACAAGGGTAGAACAGGGCTGGAGCTATTATAATAATTTTATCCGCTCCTTTCCCGATGTGCATGCATTGGCTAAAGCACCGGAAGCAAAAGTGTTTAAGCTGTGGGAAGGCCTTGGCTATTACTCCCGTTGCCGGAACCTGATCGTATCTGCAAAATATATTTCCGGAGACCTGAAAGGAAAATTCCCGGATAGTTATGAGAAGATTAATACGCTGAAAGGAGTAGGCCCTTACACTGCTGCTGCCATATCCTCCTTTGCATTTAACCTGCCTTATGCAGTAGTGGATGGAAATGTATTTCGTGTGCTGGCCAGGATATTCGGTATCCGCACACCTATAGACTCGGCACAAGGTAAAAAGGAGTTTACACAACTGGCCAATGAACTGCTGGATAAAAACCAGGCAGGGCTCTATAACCAGGCCATCATGGACTTTGGCGCCGTGATCTGTAAACCGTCGCCGGTCTGCGATCAGTGTCCTTTTCAGAAAAAATGCTATGCCTGCCTGCATGATAAAATAAATGAACTGCCTGTAAAAGAGAAGAAGCTGAGTATCAAAAAAAGGTGGTTCTATTATTTCCTATTGGAGTGCAAAAACGAAACCGCTATCCGGCAGCGGACGGGAAAAGACATCTGGCAGCAGTTATATGAATTTCCCATGATCGAAACAGAAAAAGAAACAGATCTGAAAGCGGTGTTATCTAAAGCGGAGAAGGACGGAATATTGCTAAAAGGCAAGTATGATGTGTTGTCCGTTTCCGGTGTATATAAACAGCAACTCTCTCACCAGCTGATAGCGGGACAATTCATACGTATAAAACTGAAAAGTAAACCCGCCCGAAAGAATGACTGGATATGGTTGCCAGGAAGCAAACTAAGAAAATATGCTTTTCCGAAGTTTATTAATCAGCATGTCCGTGAAAAGTAGAAGGTCATTATTTTGCCAATATACATTTTACAACTTTCCGGAACAGTTAGAGTTTTATCTCTACTTTTAAATGGCCAACTTTTAAGGGAGCTTCAACTGGGTATCGAAATTTTATTCACCTATTTAGAAGTGAGTAATCTTCATAGCTTACTATTTTTGCCGTGACTGCATTAATGTACCGGGTGTTATTTTTTTGTTTCGGCAATAATGGCCAGTTCTCAACGGGATCTGTGTTGTAATTAACATTTCTCTTGTCTTGTCCACTTACAACCCAAAAAAATTCACTTGAATTAGCAGGCCTCACCAATTCAACCATCAAATTATCAGGATGATCAATGGCATCCTTTATTGAAATTGATTTTGCCTTGTTGGTTGAAATAAAATGGCAGATTTTCTTTTCTCTAACACATAAAGGAATGCCTTCAATTCTCTCTGATCTGATGAATACTTTTAAACTCGAGTCAATTGTTACGATAAATTCAAAATCGTAATTTAGTTCCTTAGAATTAATAAAATATAAAACAGAAATCAAACTAGGATTAATTATCTTCTCTTTATCCTCCTCGTAATATCCTTGTGTTAAACCAACCGTATCAATTTCTTGAGCCAGATAAGTTATACATTGTATTTCTTTAAACCCGGAATCGGAAAAATATTTTTTTATTGCCATATCTGCCATAGCTCTGTAGTCTTTAATCTTCATCTGGCCCGAACATATCAGGCTGAAACCTATTAGTCCAATTGCTAAAAATAATCGAAGCATATTTATATCTTTTAATAAATCCACCTATGAATTTCAGCAATATAATTGTTACCTACAAAGTTTTTAAAAGAGAGACTCCGGCAGGTAACAAGTCTGGCTGACAAAATCCTGTCATGCTGAATTTTCTGAAGTGCAGATATAGCGATGGTTTCTATATCAGATCATATTCAAATAATGCTATATGTCACAATCGAAGCCTGTCAAAAAATATTCTTATGTGTTACTTTCCCATGCAAAGCGATCATTGATGAAACTGAAAAAGGGCAGGCGACTCACTCTTACCGTAGCGTACAAATATTCCTGAACTGCAATCGCCCGTCACCGTTAACAGAAAACTGAACGGTCTTTGAAGAGGGGCCATTGATCTGGAGGGATATCTCATTCACACCCCTTTTCAACGGTATGCGGCTATAGTAAATTGTATGTGGCAGGCTTTGCCAGTTCCGGGTATCTGCTTTTTCACTGGCAAAATTGAAAAGCTGCAGCCCCAGCGCTATGGCTTCCTGCGTGTCTTTTTTCTTCTTTTCCTTTTTTGAATCGGTTTCTTTTTTTTCTGCAGGTCTTACAGCCGCTTCAGCCAGTTTTTTTATAGCCAGCCGGGTAAGCGTGGAAGAGAGTTCTCTCAGCATTCTTTCCTGTAAAGTGGAAAAGGCCAGTGTGCTGATACTTTCTGCAGGCTCGGGGGAAAGAGTATTGTTGTTTACCGTGATTGTTGCTCCTGTATAGTACAAAGGCTGTGCCCTGTACTTAGGTAAGGCCACACGGAAACTCCGCAGATCATTCAGTTTGATATTATCCCGGTTGTAACCGCTGCTGAAATCAAACGGTACGTTGTATAGGCCGCCTGCATCCCGGAAGAAAAAACTGCCTCCTGCGTCTTTAAACAACGTAAAGAATATATCCTGTTGTTCTTTTACCGGCGCCGACCCGTTTTCCCAGAAGAGGATCAGTTCTCCGCCTTCGGGGCTTGCTTCTTTCTGAAATGTAAAGTTGAACAGTCTTTCATACCGGCCAGCTTCATCCACAAACCCGTTCTGGTAAGCGGTTCTCAGCAGGTCTTTTTTCAATTGTTCAGGCAACCTGATACCGTAATAGCTTCCATTGTTCTGCAGGTAAACATCAGCCGCATTTCTATATGCAATGAACGCATTGTTGATATCGCCGTTCTTCTCATAGATCATCCCCTGCAATATGAAGGAGAAGGCATCTTCAGCGTAGCGGTCCTTATTGCCGGCTTTATCTTCCTGGGCATAACTTCTCAATGTGATCCTGCGTGCCTCCACCATAGCTTCATCCGGACGGCCAAGTTGCAGATAGTTCAATGCTTTGTAATAATGGGTCAGGTATTTTTCAAAATCTTCTGCTTTATAGGCCTGCATCATCGGGTTGAGCAGGTTGCCCAATGCAATGTCCTTTACAGTCGTTCTGGCATCCTCTATCAGATGATCTGCTTCGTTAAAGTACTGGTTGCTGCTGTCGTATTGTTGCAGGAGATGGCAGATCTTTCCTCTTTCTAGTAGATACAAAAGACGGTTGCGGTTCTTTTGCAGCAGCCTGTTGTCATCAAGAGCTTTTGCTGCTTTTTCATAATTACCCTGCTGAAGGTTGCTATAATAGGTAATCGCCTGCCGGTTATAACTGGAACAGGAAAATAAAAAAAGCATCAGCGGTACAACAGCCAATGCTCTGCTGATATAAGAATATGATAATGCCATTGTTTTGGCAAAAGCCCGGTAATATTCCTGTACAGGAGGTGCTGTTTAGTTCTTGATGTATTTAGCGATCTCTTTCTCGCCGATCCACACCACTTCATTGGTCTCGATATTGGTCAGCTCGAGGTTTACTTTGTAATAAGTAACTTTTTTCCGTTTATGAGAATCTACAATGGAGTTGATAGAACCCTGCAGGATGTAGTCGGCCCCCTGTTCCATTCCAAACTTTTTCATGCTGCTTACCGTGGCATTGGTTTGCTGATCTGCTTTTTCGGCACGCAATTCCTCTCTTTTCTTACCTCCCTGTACCAGTCGTACTCTCTGGGAAGTAATAAAAGATTGTTCTACATCTTTTACAAACGTCTCTGCTTCGATATGTTCGTGGCTTTTGTTGGTAACAAACCCGACGATGACAACGGGCCGCTGCCCGTTCTTTGCGGCCATGTGGTCAGTAAGCCATTTGGCTCCGAGAATGGTCTTTGTCATATCCTCGGCCACCAGCCGGGAATCCGTGTTGTTCCAGCGGCCGCTGATATCTACCTGTTCGGAGGGGTCAATACGGGTGACGTGCCGGTTGCAGGCAATGAGCAATACATAAGCGGTGAATACGGTAATGAAAAGTAGATTTCGTTTCATCATATAATATCTGGTTTATAGCTAATGGTTCTTTAATTGCTGCGATCATTTAACGCCACCAATACCACAATCCCCATGGGTTTATGTAAAAACGGTTACCCCTGTTGAAACGGTTATTGTAATAATTGTTGTAGGATCCCCGGCGGTAATGGTTATTATAGGGAGAATAGTTGTAATCGTCGTAGTAATAAACGTCATTATATCTTGCCCTTTCGAGGCGAAGCTGGCGGCGGAATTCACGCCGGTCGGCCCTCGCTTCTCTCCGGTCTTCCAGCCAGTCAATAGCTTTATAATTCTCCTGCAGCGTGGTACTGTGCCAGGCATTCAATGAGTCGGCTATCTTCATATACTTGTCCCGGCTTACAGCGAAATTGGGATTTTGGTCGGGGGCCAACGGAGCCTGGGAATACCCCGGAATACTGAAGAAAAAACCGGTCAGCAGCATGAAAGCGCTTAATAAACTTTTTTTCATAATGCTTCGTTTTGATTCACTGAAAATTCTACTGCTAATGTACTGCCAAAGCCGTTAACCCGTCGTTAAATGTCCCGTTGCCGGTATATGATTCCTGTCATTAATCAGGTTGGACGGGGAAGAATACGATTAAAATTTTGCCGTTTCCGCATAAAAAAATTTAACTTTAAAGAGCATTCAAAGCCTGAAGTGGATTTATTAATCTGAAAAAAGATAAGCGTATGAGAGGCGTAAACAGAGTAATGCTTATAGGCAACCTGGGTAAAGACCCGGATGTCCAGTTTCTTGAAGGCAATATTGCAGTGGCCAAATTCCCCCTCGCTACCACAGAGACCTTCAAGGACCGTTCAGGAAAATTAGTATCGCAAACAGAATGGCACACGGTAGTACTTTGGCGGGGGCTTGCCGAGCTGGCGCAAAAGTATCTTCATAAAAGCAGCCTTGTCTATATCGAAGGCCGTCTGCGCACCCGTAGCTGGGATGACAAGGACGGTAACCGGAAATTTGCTACAGAAGTAGTGGGAGACAATCTTATCATGCTGGATAAAAGAGCAGATAGCCCCGGAGCATCTGCCGGAGATAGCCATGTAGAGGGCCCCGGCACTACCGAACCGCCTATCGGGGATCCTTCGGAAAACCTTCCGTTTTAGTACAAAAGGGTAAAAACAATAACTTTGTTTCGCAATAGCGAAACATTTTTTCATTTATCCTCTTATCAAAACCTCCTGCATTGGATAGTCATTCGGTCATCAGTACTTTATATACCAAACTTTCTTTTGTTCTCCTGTCAATTGACCTGCAGGGTTCGGTCGTACTTAGTATTCTGCTGGTGGTACTGGTATTCCTTTCTTTTACCATTTCCCGGGCAGAAGTGGCCCTCTTTTCCCTGAATAATAAAGACCTCAACGTCTTAAAGACCAAACAGCATGATGAGGCCAGAAGGATACTCGAACTGCTGGAAGAGCCCAAAGAAGTATATGCTACCCTGCTGATCGCCGGTACATTCATTAATATCTGCATAGTTGTTTTGTCCAACTACCTGATCGATCAGAATATACCTTTTGGCAACATGCCGCCGATCCTGCAGATGATCATAAAAGTGATCGCCATCGCTTTTATGCTGCTGTTCGTTTGCGAGATATTGCCAAGGATATACGCTACACAAAATGTTCTTCGCGGCGCCTACCGTACCTCATTCGTGGTGGAAATAGTACATGCAGCATTGAGAAAGATCAGCCGGTGGGTGGTTTCCCTTTCCGATGGTATCGGTAAAAGACTTGGCGCTAATAAATCAGAAGCGCTCAGTATCCGGGAACTGGATGAGGCTATTGATATTAAAAGTGATGAAGAGGCCTCTCCGGCGGAAAAGAATATTATGAAAGGCATTGTGAAGTTTGGCAATATATCTGTCAAGCAGATCATGCGCAGCCGGCTGGATGTAAGCGGTATTGAATATGACACATCGTTTGCAGACCTCAATAGAAGGATCGAGGAGCTTCACTACTCCCGCCTGCCGGTCTATAAAGTAAGTTTGGATGAAGTAGTGGGTATTATCAATACCAAGGACCTGATCGCTTTTTTAAATGAACCCGACAACTTCGACTGGCACCCGCTGATGCGACAGCCTTACTTTGTGCCCGAATCAAAACCGATAGAGGATCTGCTGAAGGATTTCCAGACCCGCAAGATCCATTTTGCAGTAGTGGTGGATGAATTCGGTGGCACCAGCGGTATCGTCACTATGGAGGATATCCTGGAAGAAGTGATCGGTGAGATCAGGGATGAGTTCGATGAGGAGGAGACCGGCAACCGCAAACTGGACGAGAACAATTATATTGTTGAGGGAAAGACCATGATCCACGATCTCTGCAAAATGATGCAACTGCCCATGGATACATTTGATGCAATAAAAGGGGAAAGTGAATCTGTAGGGGGGCTGGTGCTCGAACTGGCGGGGGAGTTTCCAAAGTTAAATGAGGAGATCATGAGCGGTGATTTCATATTCACTGTACTGGAGGTGGATAAGAACAGGGTGAAATCGGTGAAAGTAACAATGAAAAGAGAAGAATAAACGTTTAAACAGAATGGCGTCAGCGAAATATCTTACCGGCATGATAGTAATCACAATATTACTTATTGCCTGCAACAGTGATTACCAGCCGGAGATCAAAAGGAAGGGTTATTTCAAAATTGATTTCCCTGAAAAAAAATACCAGCCATTCGACCAGGCAGGTTATCCCTATACATTCGAGTATCCTGTTTATGCTCATGTGGTCAAAGATTCGATGTTCTTTCAGGACAAAGCGGAAGACTACTGGATCAATATTGATGTGCCCCGTTTTGGTGGTCGTATTTATATAAGCTATAAATCAGTGGGTAAAAGCAATTTTGACTCCCTGGTGAATGATGGGTTCAAGATGGCGTATAAACAGCATACTGAAGTTTCTACCGGTATCAATGACAGTGTGATGATAACGCCAAACGGAGTGGAAGGCATTTACTATTCACTCAAAGGAAACACAGCCACCGCCAACCAGTTCTTTCTTACTGACTCCACCAAACATTTCCTTCGCGGCGCTTTATATTTTGATGCGACACCCAACGAGGATTCTCTCAGTATTGTGAATGATTTCCTGAAAAAGGACCTGCAACATTTGATCAACACGCTTAAATGGAAATAAAAAAACCTCTCCGCCACGGCGGACGGGGAGGCGGGCAGCGTGACTGTATGCTTTTTACTGCTCCTTTTTCATTTCTTCTTTTGGTGCCGGAACTTCCATTACTTCCTGCTCTTCCCGTAAAGGGGCCCGGCTGAAGCTTTCAAAATCTACTTTCCTTTTCTTTTTGAATTTGTTCACCAGGTTTTTGACGATACTTCCTTCCTTTTTTACCTTTTCTTCTTTTGTACGATCGTTGCCGGGTGTTCCCGGTTTGTCAATTGAGCTGACCGGTACAACCTCAACAGGTATTTTCGTTTCGACAACCGCCGGTGATGTTGTTTCTTTTTCGTCATACATGCCGGTAAACTCTTTTTGGCCTTTGGTCTTGCTGTAATCAACAAAGCCATAAATGCTGGCGCCGATCATCAGGGCGACTGCGGCGTACAGTAGTGATTTCATGTTTATAGATGTTTAAATGGTTTGAATACATAAGAAGCTAAACGGCGAATGATCGCAGGTACGACCTGCTTTTCCGGTAAATGATATACTCTGCAAAAAGCATATTCCCGATCACACTGATCCAAAGCGATACTTCGTAATTCTCGAGATGGTCCCAGCCCAGTACATAAAACAGGATATGATACACCCGGAAGGTCACCGCTGTCATGGCCATGGCATATGACCGCATCATCCATATCTTATGTGCCAGCACATTTTTTTTATGAATAGTGGTCAGCCCGTAAAAGGTGGTGATGAACCAGGCCAGGGCCATGAATAGGAACAAAGCCCTCTCCCAGAAACTGCCTTTGGCAAAAAAGGACATATATAAACCGGTTGGCGCCCCCAGCACCAGCACGACGAACACATATAATTTCCCCGACCATCGGTGCAGGCTGGTTACTTTCTTCAGAATATATCTTGAAAACTGGATCAGGGCTGTCAGGATGCAGATCGCCCCGGCAGATATATGAATATAAAAACAGGCGTTATACAGCTCATTCCGGAAAAGAAAACTTCTTTCCTGAATAAAACTGAAATCTTTGCTAAAGGAGAAATAGGGAAGTGTATTGTAAACAAGCAATAAACTAAAAGCGGCTACCGGTATCCAGAAAAGCATGCGGGAGAAAATGGTGGCCGATCGCTGAAGAGTGATCAGTCTCGAATTGGGCATACAGTGTGGTTTGGCAATGGGATGAATAGAGCATCGCATCTTCATAAAAAGCCATTGTTAGATGTTTGTTAAAGGAGTTTTCCCCTTACAGCGAATCTTTACTAATTTGGAAGCGCAACCAAGATCTCAGCATGAAAAAGATAGTTATCCTTTTGGTTATTCTCATTCAGGGTGCATTACCCCGGGCCCAGCAGACGGCTGCCGTTGATTCCATAAAAGCTGAACTGGCAAAGGCCGTTACAGCAGAAGCAAAGGTCTATTGGCTGGACAATCTTTCAAGGACCCTGATGAATGTAAACCTGCAACAGGCAGAAGAGTACGGTAAACAGCTTATTGCCGTGGCGGAGGAATCAAGGGACAGGAAGCTGATGATAGAAGCGTATATGTCCAATGGGGTGCGATGCAGTTATTTTGCCGGACAGAAAGACTATACGATGAGATCGGTAGATTTTTATAACAAGGCGCTGGACATTGCCCGTCAGAATAAAATGGAAGAGAAGATTGGCGGCATACAGTTAAGGTTATCCGCCATACATCTTGCTATTCCCGATAAGGACAAAGCGCTGAACTATGTTAACCAGGCTTTCTCCCTAATTTCTACACTGAATAATGATAGTCTCAGAGCAGAATCTCATAATTCATTTGGCCATGTTTACCTGTCACGCAATGAAAAAACACTGGCGCTCCGCCATTATCTGAATGCATTAAGACTGGCAGAAGACCTGAAAAAGGAAACCAGCCGGCATGAACTGATGCGCAATTGTTACCTGTACCTGTCTTCATTCTATTCGGGTATCGAAGACTATGACAAAGCGATAGATTACCACACGCTTGCTTATAAGAAATTAGACCATATCAAAAGTAAGCAAGTTCCCTACCAGCGGGCAATAGATATAAACAGTCAGGGCAACCTGTTTGCCCAGAAAAAGAATTATGATATCGCCATCAGCTACTTTGAAAGATCCATTGCCATGGCTGATTCGCTGAAGTTTCCCACGCTGAAGCTGCCGGGGTATATAAGTCTTCTAAACCAGTACCTGCGGATGGAGCAACCGCAAAAAGCGTTGGACTATATTAATTCTGCATCGGGGAAGGCGTTGAAGTCCTATCTTATCAATTTTGGTTTTTCTGGTGTGATAGATCAGGCGTATGGGGTTATTTACGGCGAGCTGGGTCAATATGACTCTGCCCGTCTCTACTTCGGCAAAGCCATGCCCTATTTTGAGCAGGGCGCCAACGAGAATAACAAGATCGGCTTTTACAGGCAATTAGCCGGTTTGTATAAAAGAACCGGTGAGAATACTAAAGCAATAGAATACTATCTTAAAGTAAAAGAACTGGCTGAGAAGAACGGGCTGCTTGAGAATGCTGAAGGGGCGGTTAAAAATCTTGATTCGTTATATAACAGAACGGGAGACTACCAGTTGGCAAGCCGCTACAATGGGTTATACTATCAGTATAAGGACAGTATCGGGAAATTGAACAAAGAGAAAGAACTAGCCCAGGTGGAAGCTACCGATGAGCAATACCATCAGCAGAAACTGGAAGAAGAAAAGGCAGAAAAGAAAAGACAGAAAAATAATATACAGTATATGGCCATTACGATCGGTATAGCTGCTCTTTTTATCACATTGGTCGTTTTCGGCATGTTCAAAGTGTCAGCCAAGACCATCCGGCTGATAGGATTCTTTGCTTTTATCATGTTCTTTGAGTTCATATTCCTGATCTTTAAGAAAAATATCTACTCTGTTACTGAAGGCGAACCCTGGAAGGACCTGGCTTTCATGATCGCTCTGGCCGCATTATTGGTGCCGCTGCATCATTGGCTGGAACACAAAGTGATCAAATACCTGACCTCACATAACCGGCTGACGGCTTCCGGCAGGACGTTGTTGTCAAAGGTTTTTTCCCGTAAGACCAGCGATGAGGGAAGCAAGCCGTAAATTTGCAGAAAATCAGCATGTGATAGTAATTGACAATGTATTGGTAAGTGAGGATGTGATCGAAAAGCAGTTTGTCTGCGACCTCGCCAAATGCAAAGGCGGCTGCTGCGAAGAAGGCGATGCCGGCGCTCCGCTGGAAGATGAAGAACTGCAAACAGTGCTGGACAGTTATGAGAAGATACTGCCCTATCTTACTCCCGCTGCGATCAAAGAAATAGAGAAGAAAGGAAAATATGTGTATGACAGGGAGTTCGGCTGGGTAACGCCGACACTTGATAACGACAATGAGATCTGTGTATATGGTTACCGGGAAAAGAACGGTCTGATCAAATGTGCTTTTGAACAGGCGTATAACGATGAGCTGATCCCCTGGAAAAAGCCCATTAGTTGTCATTTATTCCCGGTGATCGCAGAGAAAGGTAAGCGTGGCGGCTATGACAAGATGAACTATGAACCCCGGGAGAAATTATGTAAACCTGCCTGTTCTTTGGGGCAGCAACTGAAAGTGCCGGTATATGAATTCCTGAAAGAACCATTGATCAGGAAGTATGGCGAAGCGTTTTACCAGGCATTGGTAACTATAGCTGAAAAGCAGGCAGAGAAAGAGGTGATCAAAAAATAATTTTAAAAGCAACAGAACGATATGTCAGAGCAATCTTCAGCCTTCATGGCCAAAAGCACCATCAAAGCGGCTGACCGTGACCACCGGCAAAAGATCAATTTCAATATCGGCAAGTATAATGCAGTAGTGCCACAGGGTAAGTCACAGTTTGCCGATGTACACCTGGCAAGAGAAAGGGCGAAGAATGTCAAATGGAAGGCGATTGAAACCCTGGACACGCAACTGGAAACTTTTGAAGCAGCCATTACCAAACGGGGCGCTAAAGTGATATGGGCCGAGAACGGCGTACAGGCCAATGAAGAGATCCTGAAGATCTGTAAGGAAAAGAGCTGCCGTACGCTTGTCAAAAGCAAGAGCATGGTGACAGAAGAAATTCACCTGAATGATTTTTTGGAGAAGAATGGCATTGAAAGTGTCGAAACAGATCTGGGTGAATATATTCAGCAGCTGGACAATGAGCCGCCTTATCATATCGTAACACCTGCCATGCACAAAAGCAAGGAAGACGTGGCAAAACTGTTTGCTGAAAAATTAGGGACCGATCCATCTCTTACTCCCGAGCAATTAACATTAGTAGCCAGGGCGAAACTCAGAGAAAAATATGTGCAGGCGGAAGTAGGTATCACCGGCGCTAATTTCATCATAGCCGATATTGGTGGAATAGCTGTTACTGAAAATGAAGGTAACGGAAGACTGAGTTGTTCCATGCCCAAAACACATATCGTTGTAGTAGGAATAGAAAAGGTCATTCCTTCTATGAATGATCTTGCTTTATTCTGGCCACTGCTGGCTACTTATGGAACAGGGCAGCGGATAACCGTTTATAATACTATTGTTACCGGGCCGAAGCAGGAAAGGGAGAAGGATGGCCCTGAAGAAATGTACGTGATCTTGCTGGATAATGGCCGTACCAATATCCTGGCAAATGAAAAAGCAAGAGAGAGCCTTTACTGTATCCGTTGCGGCGCCTGCCTGAATGCCTGTCCCGTATATAAGAACATCGGCGGTCATACCTACGCTACCGCCTACAGCGGCCCTATTGGTTCCGTCATTACCCCGCAACTGAAGGAAATGAAAGAGTGGAAGCACCTCAGCTATGCTTCTTCGCTTTGCGGCAACTGCACAGAAGTATGTGCCGTAAAGATCAACCTGCACGAACTGCTGCTGGAGAACCGGCACGAGTCGGTAGAAGAAGGGGATAGTGTACTGGCCGAAAGGGTGGCCTGGAAGATGTGGAAACAGGCGATGCTCCGCCGGTCATGGATGAATATGGTGAACGGGAATACCAAGAGCTGGTTTATCAATAAAGTAGCCAAATCGTGGACCAACCATCGCGGCAAACTGGACTTCCCGAAACAATCCTTTAATGAGCAGTGGAAGAAAAAGAAACACGACTCCTGATCTTGATTTTGTCTGCAAAAGACAATCAGAGCATTTATTGAAAGCCTGTCTGACCGCTACTTAAAAAATTAGAGAATTGCTTTCAGTGCAGCGAAGTATATTCGTTTGCACATTTAGTATGTCTGATGACGAGCCAGGTCAATTACTATAATCAATTCGGTAACTTATACCGGCAGAGTATTCTTGATTGCCCCGAACCTCAATACTGGACGACAGATTATGGCGTGAAAGGAAGGGTTTACAGGGAAATGAAGGAGCGCATTGACCTGCAGGAAAAGCTGGTTCAGGAGTATTTCACCAAAGAACAAACTGTGCTTGATATTGGCTGTGGTTTTGGAAGACAGGCTTTCTCTCTTGTAAGCAAAGGATACAAGGTGAAGGGAACAGACACCAGCGATGTTTTTATTGAGATCGCACAGCAATTGTTTTTACGCCATGGCTATGCCGGTGATTTTACCTGTATGGATATTCTTAGGGAAAACATCAGCGGGTCCTTTAATCAATTGTTGCTGCTGGATGTATTGGAACATATAAAACCACAACAGCGTCGGGGCCTGTTTGAGAAACTGGATAAAATCGGGGGGACTACACTGATCATATCATTGCCACATGTGAAAAAGAGAGTCAGCTCTCAGCTGAATAACAGGATCAGAAAACAAATGACCCGGTACCTGCCCTTTTTTGTAAATCGTGAAGAACATCCCTATCCTATACCAGGGAAAAACAATATGCTGAAGCTTTCGAAAGATATATTTTCATTGCATAAATTTATTCAGACATTGCAAACGGATTACTATGTCTTCAGGCGATAATGCGAATACTTTTTTATACAAATAATACAACCAGCCGCATCCGGTATGCCTGTGATTTTATTGGGAAAGAGCTTGCGGGGGAGCCTTTGTCCGTTACAAGCGACCCGGATGAATTAACGAAGTATAACGGCCCAAAGATCAATTACAGTAACCAAAGACTAACCGAGGAAGAGTGCTGGCTACAACCGCATAGCTTGTTATTTGAGAGTACTATTCAACCCCAGACCATAGATTGTTTTGAAATCAATAGCTATAAGGCCTTTTTCAGAACAGAAGGCGACCTGCCTTTCGACATCTTCGCCGCTTCTTTTTACCTGCTCAGCCGCTATGAAGAATACCTGCCGCATACAAAGGATATGTATGGACGCTATGCGTTTGAGAACTCTTTAGCATATAAACAAGGTTTCCTGAATATTCCTTTGGTCAATACCTGGCTTAATGACCTGAAGAAACTTATCAATCAAAAATTTTCTGGCTCCCCACCCCCCACTCCCCACTCCCCATTTACTTTTCTTCCCACTTATGATATAGACATGGCCTGGTCATATAAATATAAAGGCTGGTGGAGAAATGCAGGAGGGTTGTTGCGCTCCTTTTTCAAAGGTGAATGGTCATTGGTAAAAGAAAGGATACAGGTATTGCGTGGCAGGCAGCGAGATCCTTTTGATGCATTCGGCTGGATGAACCAGCTACATGAAAAACACAAACTGAAGCCCTATTATTTCTTTTTAGTACCGGAGAGGAGAGGAAAATATGACAAGAACATTCTACCCTCCTGCAAAGCGATGCAGGCGCTGATACAGGACCAGGTGATCCGCTATCCTATCGGTATTCATCCATCGTGGGCAAGCGGGGATGATGTTTCCTTGCTCAAAAAAGAAATAGATACACTTTCAAAACTGAGCGGGAGTCCGGTTGTTTCTTCTCGTCAGCATTATATCCGGTTTACTTTACCTGAAGGCTATCGTCGCTTGCTGGATAGCGGCATTCAGTTCGACTTTTCTATGGGATATGGCAGCATCAATGGCTTCAGGGCATCGGTCGCTTCGCCTTTTTACTGGTATGACCTGGAAAAAGAAGAGCAAACAAAACTGATGCTGTTCCCTTTTTGCTATATGGATGCCAATTCTTTTTATGAACAAAAGCTTACCGCTGTACAGGCATTGGAGGAGATGAGGCATTATTACCATGCTGTCAGATCAGTGAACGGTTATTTTATCATGATCTGGCACAATCCTTTTCTCGGAACGGGCAGGACGTACAAAGGATGGAGAGAAGTGTACGAACAATTCATAAAGGAGAATTCGATAAATATGGCAGCATCATAAAACTGCAACCTGTTTTAATCCGGGCTTAATTCATCAAAGCGTTATAGATCGCATCCTGTATCTTTCCTCTGATCATCATTTGTGATAGTTTCGGGTTATCTCTTGTCGGGTACACACGGTTTGACAGGAAGATGTATACGAGATCATATTTAGGATCCACCCATACACAGGTGCCGGTAAAGCCGGTATGACCAAAGGCCTGCAGCGAAACTTTTTCTGATGGGTAAGGTTCCTTTCTTGTCGCATTATCTTTTTCCGGCTTATCAAAACCTAATCCTCTCCTGCTTACTTTGCTATGATAGGCTGTAAAATATTTGATCGTTTCGGGTTTCAGGTATCTTTCTCCGTTAAAGGTACCGCCATTCAATAACATCTGGTAGAGCATCGCCAGGTCATAGGCATTGGAGAATAAACCTGCATGGCCGGCTACTCCTCCAAACAACGAAGCGCCTTCATCATGCACATCACCCTGGGTGGTTTGCCTGCGGAAATGCTTCTCTGTTTCAGTAGGAACCATTTGTCCTGTGCCAAAACGCTCCCTTGGTTTAAAACCCGTGCTGCCCATTGCTATTTTTTTGTAGAATGTTTTCTGCACGTATTCATCCAGTGTCATACCGGATAGTTGTTCGACGATCTTGCCAAGAAAGATAAAATCATTGTCACTATAGACATATTTATTCTTTGGACCCAGCGGGCTTTTTAATATCCGGCTGTAGATCGTATCCTGCCAGTCATTGCGCAGGTAAATATTTTCCGCAACACGAATGGTAAAGCCGGGTTTAGGTTTATCGCTGTAAATAGCCGGGTTAGGAACGCCGGTAGCAGAATCTATCGTCTCTTTATAGAAAGGGATAAAGGGTACCAGCCCTGCCTGGTGCAGCAGGATATCATCAATATTCAGGTTGGCTTTATCTGTACCTCTCACCCAGGGCAGATAATCGCCGAGCTTTTTGTTCAGGTCTAATTTGCCCTGCTCATAAAGTTTCATAACTGAAACCGTGGTAGCAGATATCTTGGTCACGGAGGCGAGATCAAAGATGCTCCCGGGGTTCATAGCGGGGGACGGCTCATATTTGTAATTGCCGAAGGCTTTATGATAAATAATATTACCACCCTGCACAGCGAGTACTACACAGCCGGGGAATGCTTTTTTGGCAATCGCATCATGGGCTATGGAGTCAATAGCGGATAGCTTGCCTGGCTGTAAACTGATTTTTACCGGTACCGTTTCTTCCTGTACTATACCAGCACCATACCGGAATTCGCAAAAAGATACAGGCAATGTTCCTTTGGCTGTGATCTTCCCTTCCAGCAGATCGGCTGCTATATGCCGGGTGATATCGTCGTCCTGGTAGCCCACTACAAGATTCTTTGCATCGCAGAAGTTCGAAGTGGCTAATACATTTCCAAAAACGAATGTAATGGTGTTAAAGGCCTGTAATTGTTTTACCAGGTCAATGGAAGACTGACTGATACCATAATTATTAGCTGGCCGCAGGCTAAAATCATGAATACCGGCAATGACCATGTCGTAGTTACCGTTCTTCAGTTTTTCAAGAATGGCAGCTGACTCATTCATACTGTCCCTGTAGGAGTAGAAAAGTGTGTCAGCATCCAGGTCTTCGAGCAATCTCTTGCCAAACTCATTCAGGTTTTTAGAAGCGCCGATACCCACGTAGGCGATCTTTTTATTGGTAAGCGGTAACAAGCCGGTTCTTTCATTGCGCAAAACCGTGATCGTTTGTTTTGCCGTTTCATACCTGATCTCATTGGTCCTGGCGTTCAGATCATTCAGCAGGTTATTGAGTTCAATGGGTTTTACTTCGTTGAGCCCAAGCTGGTACTTGGAATGCAGCACTTTTCTTACTTTTTCATCAATATCCTGCCAGCTCAGTTTTTTTTCTTTGATCGCTTTCTTTACGGCAACGATGGTTTCCGGCACACTGGCGGGCAGGCATAGCATATCATTTCCGGCGAAGAGTGCTTCTACTGCTATAGTGCCATCCGGAAAATATTTAGCCACACCTTTCATCTCCAGCGCATCGGTAAAGGTGAGCCCGTTATAACCCATCCGGTCTTTTAAAAGAGCGGTGACATTGTTTTTTGAAATAGAGGTGGCCTTATTCGCCGTATTGTCAATGGCTGGAATGTACAGGTGGGCTATCATTACACTACCGATACCTGCTTTGAAAGCTGCTCTGAACGGTAACAGCTCGAGCGAATCCATTTGTTCGATGGATTTATTGATGACAGGGAGATCAAAGTGGGAATCCACATCCACATCGCCATGACCGGGAAAATGCTTGGCGCAGGCCATAATGCCGGCATCCTGCATACCTTTTGTGTAAGCAACACCGAATTGTGCTACTTTATTCTTGTCTTCACCAAATGAACGGTAACCGATAACCGGGTTGTTAGGATTGTTGTTGATGTCTATGACAGGTGCATAGTTCACATGTATGCCGATGCGTTTACATTGTTCACCAACGGCCAGCCCCATTTTATAGATAAGTTCATCATTCTGCAGGGCGCCTAAAGTAAGCTGGTAAGGAAATTTGGTAACACTATCCAGGCGCATGCCCAGTCCCCATTCGCCATCAATGGTTACCATCAGCGGGGTTTTGGCGATACTTTGATAGTAGTTGGTCAGGTTAGCCTGCCTGACGGGTCCGCCCTGGAAGAAACATAAGGCACCGACGTTATACTTTTTAATATCATTCACCACTTTGACTACATGGTCGGGTCCAAGATTGGAATGTGCCCGGATCACCATCAACTGGGCGATCTTCTCATCCTCACTTAGTGAAAGGAAAACGCTGTCCACCCATTGCTGCTGGTTCAGGGTACTTTTGTATTGGGCATAGCCAAAGACGGGTGCAAAGAATAAAAGCAACAAAGCTCTTTTGAGATACTGATTCATAACAGCTACTAATACTTTGGTGGAAAGGGAATTAAAATTAAACCTTTTAAGCATAATGGCTTGCGAATAAGAGCTTAAAATTCAAATCCCTAATTTTGACGTCGAAGGAGAAGTATTGTGCCCGATAAAATTCTTTTATTACCCGATAATATCGCCAACCAGATAGCCGCCGGCGAGGTCATTCAGCGACCGGCCAGCGCCGTAAAGGAGTTATTGGAGAATGCCGTGGATGCCGGTGCAACGGATATCAGGCTGATCATACAGGATGCCGGAAAATCACTGATACAGGTAATAGACAATGGCGGAGGGATGAGTGAGACCGATGCCCGGATGTGCTTCGAACGTCATGCAACGTCGAAGATCAAAAACATAGAAGATCTTTTTCATATAAGGACTATGGGTTTTCGCGGAGAAGCGCTGGCTTCTATTGCCGCTGTGGCCCAGGTGGAACTGAAGACCAAACGGGAAACTGACGAAACAGGTGTTTATATTGAAGTGGAGAATAGTGTGGTGAAAAAGCAGGAACCTGTTGCTGCGCCTACGGGCACCAGCATTGCCATGAAGAATTTGTTCTTCAATGTGCCGGCCCGGCGAAATTTTTTAAAAAGCAATGCGGCCGAAATGCGGCACATCGTTGATGAATTTACAAGAGTAGCTTTATCGTTTCCGCATATATTCTTCTCCTTTACTGCCAACGGGCAGCAATTATTTCATCTCGAAGCCGGCAGCCTGAAGCAACGAATCGTTCAGTTATTAGGCAATAACTATAATGCAAAATTAGTAACGGTCAAAGAAGAGACCGATTACATGAATATCTATGGTTTTGCGGGTAAACCGGATACAGCAAAGAAGACAAGAGGGGATCAGTATTTTTTTGTCAATAACCGGTTTATCAAAAGCCCCTACCTGAACCATGCAGTGATGAATGCTTACCAGGAAATGATCGCTTCCGATAGTTTCCCGATGTATGTATTATTCATTGACCTCAACCCTGAACAAGTGGATGTCAATGTACATCCCACCAAGCAGGAGATCAAGTTCGAGGATGAGAAGATCGTGTATGCCTTTGTACAGGCCGCGGTGAAACATGCACTGGCACAATTCAGCGTTACACCAACACTGGATTTTGATCTGGATGCTTCCATCCAGCAGTTGCCTGCCATACAACAACCCTTTACCGAAGAGAAACAAACAGCGGCTACAAGCACTTCTATCTTTAAAGGATTCACACAAAAACACCAGGCTCATTTTATTGAGCCATCCAGGAAAACAGAACTGAAACACTGGAAGGACTTTTATGAGAGTAACGAACAAGGAACAAGGAATGCTGAACAGAAGAAGGAAGAAGAGTCTTATCAGCCTGTCGCCCTAAGCTTGCCGAAGGGTACCGCTCAGCATGATCCTGATCTCACCCAGCTGCTCAATACCTATATCGTTTCTCCTTCTGCCAACGGTTTTATCCTTATTCACCAGCAATCAGCGCATGAACGGGTCCTGTATGAGCAATTGAAGGCTGTCGGCCAGGGGAAACCGGTCGCTACACAACGCAGCATGTTCCCGGTTACATTAGAGCTGGCCCCCGCTGACGCTGTCTTGCTGCATGAACTGACCGGCGATCTGCAGGAATTAGGTTATTTGATCGAGCCTTTTGGGAAGAATAGTTTCGTTATCCAGGGTACACCTGCCGACCTGGACCAGGGCAATGAGAAAAACATCATTGATAACCTGCTGGAGCAATACAAACATTTCAGCAGCGAACTTAAGTTTTCCAGGAGGGAAAAACTGGTGCGATCATTGGCGAGGCAACAGGCCATTAAAACCGGGGTGAGGCTGACAGAAAGAGAGATGAAGCAATTGACCAGCGACCTTTTTACCTGCGAACAGCCCAACATGGCACCTGATGGCACTCCTACCTACCTGGAGTTCAAAAAAGACCAGTTGGATAAAATGTTCGGCAAGGAGTAAGTAAGTGCTTAGAAAGCTCTTCTTGCCTGCACTACTTCAGTTTGGGGTTGTGGCGCCACTGCAGAAACAACCACTGTGTCTTTTACAGGTAATAAAGTTTCTCTCTGCAACTTCATGGCTGGTTCTTTCTTTTTTGTCAACAATTTTTTCGATGTGATCGTTGCAGACGGCTTCTTTGCTTTGTCTGTATGCAGGGCAGGGCTGGTTACTGTAATTATTGCGTTAGCTTGCTGTTGAGCAGTTGTCAAAGAAGCATCCGGCGCTTCTGTGTGCGGGGTATTGACAGTTTCTTTTGTGATTTTATCGGCTTTTACCGGTTGTATTTCTTTTTTATTATCTAAGCTATGGTTATTTTTTTCTTTTTGATCGAAACCGAAATAAGCACCGGTAGCAGAAGCAAATAAACTAAACAATACAATGGCGAGTATCCCGGTCTTGCTGCCGAACCAGATCAGCCATTTCCTTCTCTTGCTTTCGGGCATTTCCTTATCCAGTTTTCCTTTCATCTGTTTCCATGTAGCGTCCATGTCGGCAGATAAAAGTTCGCTGAATTTGTTGTTGATCAGATCTCCGTAGGTGTTGTTATTCCGTTCCATTAAAATATCGTTCTTTTTTCAAAACAGTTGGTTAGTTGTCTTTTGGCTTCGCTCAGGTGCCATTTACTGGTACCTTCGTTTATCTGTAGCAATTGTGCGATCTCTTTGTGTTTATATCCCTCTATGACATACAGGTTGAATACCGCTGCCGACATCTCAGGTAATTGCTTCAGGAAATATAAGATCTCTTCAGCCGATTTATCTATCAGTGTTTCCGGCTGTATGGATGGCTCATTGTGGCTCTTCCACTCAATATTGACCACTTTGAGTTTTCTTTTCCGTAAAAAATCAATCGCTGTTCTGACCATGATGGTATGTATCCATGTGTACAGACCGGCTTTGGAGGGATCATAATCTTTGATACCCTGGAATACTTTTAATAAACCTTCATGTAATACTTCGATGGCGTCTTCCTGGTTCTTTGTATAACGGAAACACAATGCCAGCATCGGTTGATAGTACCGTTTGTACAACTGCTCCTGCGACTTTCGGTCGTTGGCAGCGCAGCCTTTGATGAGCTGCTGTTCAGCTATGGCATTTCCAGGTACAGACATTCTTCGCAGGGATTCGGACGATCAAAAACTGTTATTTACGAACAGTAATTTCTGCTAAAGTAAAGTCGAATTACCATGAATGCAATAGTAGAATTACTTACGGCATTCAAAGAGCACATTTTCACCGGATACATTTTACTTCACAGAAATCGGTCTCTAAAAAGGTCTGCAGCCAGCCATTCATCTGGCCGCAGACACGAACTCCCGTTATAGAGTTTTTTATAGAGAACATAAACAAACAGAGATAAGGTTACTGTGGTTTTTCCGGATAAGAGATCTTAAAATGATCAGTGTAAACATTTTTTCATGTCCTTGATTTTTGGGTAATGGCTTTCAGCGGATAAGTGGATTTCGGGCTCAATGACGGTTGTTGCATTATCACAGGGGGCGGATAAAAACGGGTATTAAAAAGTGATAAGCATCATTGCATTGCGGTTTTCCTTAATTGGATCAGGTCTTTCTTTCGGATGGATCGGTGGTCTTTCGAAGGATAATCAGCGGTTTGTTCTAAGGATTGGATCAGGTGTTTCGAAGGAAGCTGGATATGATAAGTTATACGGGGGAGGAGAAGGAAAGGTTGGTAAAACCGGAGGATTTTTTATAGAAGTAAACTAAGACTTTCTTTGTCAGTAGCTTACGGACTAATATTTTTCCCGAAGCTCCTGCACAAACTTCTCTACTGCCCTTCTGACATCGGTGGCGGAGTTATTGTGATTATTGACAAGAATGGAAAAAATCAGAAGTTTCTTCTTTTTAGTGTATAAGAACCCGCTGATAGCCACGACGCCGCTAAGGGTGCCGGTCTTGGCATAGATATACCCGCTTTCAGGTTTATAATAACTGCTCAACGTGCCTTCGCCACCGGTAGGAAAAATGATTTTGATCCGCTCCATCCCGAATTCATTTTTCATCCTGGTGAGGATGGAAACAAAATCCAGCGGGGTAAATAAATTATAACGGCTGAGCCCGGAGCCATCCGCCCACCTGGGCTTTTGCGGCAGGTCTTTGAGATCTGTTTTTAATAAAGTGTCAATGATCTTTTCATCATTCATATACCCAAGCATTTCATTGCTCACCATCAGCAGGCTTTGCTCGGCAAAAAAGTTATCGCTGCGGTGCATCATGGGCTTGAGGAGCGAGTCAGTGGGCTGGGAGTAGATACGCTTAAGATCATTTCTGATAATCTGCCTAAAGCCCAACATTTGGGCAGGAGACGCTATGCTGACTTTTTTTTTCAGAGTATCCGGTAATAAATCTAATGCTGATTGAATACCGGTTGTTACAAATGGAACAAGCTGTTCCTTTTTCTTTTCAATTCCTTCGCTCAGCAAAAAAGAATTAATTCCGAAGGCCCTCTTAACATGGAAATTTTTATTTTTTTCGTCTATGTTAAAATTAACTTCCCAGCTTATTTCCGGGATGGAATAAATAACGGCTTGTTCTTCTTCGTCTTCTTTTTCCTGTATCCATTTAATGACATTCCCGTAAACCGGTAAGGGGCTTCTTTCAGCCATATAATATTCATTATAATCATTCCAGGCCCAGCCTGAACCTAATGGTTCATCTTTCCAGTTACTATCAATGAAATAAAGGCTTCTTGTTTCTTTTCTGAGGTGATCAATCAGGAGATGTGTTTTGAAATCGGGGTGCAGTAGTGTAGGATCTCCGGCAGGTACAACCAGAATTGCCGTATCCTTTTCAAATATCAAAGCTGAGGTCAAACTATCCCCCAGGTACTTTATCGCTGCATAGCAGGTAGGTATCTTGGTATTGCTGGCAGGTACAAAATATTTATCGCCCTGGTAATTGAACCAATACTTATTAGTTGCAGGTTCATAGATGCTGATACCGGTATGCGCCGTTTGCAAGGCCGGGGCAGACAATACGTTTTCTTTGGCGGAACGGCCTATTTGCTTTTGAACAGAACAGGAGGAGAGAAAAATGATGAATGATAAGTTAAGGCTGATGAATCTGATCAGACTTTTCCGGTGACGGTACATTTTTAACTCATAATTCATATCTCATCATTCTAAACTATAATGAAACAACTTTCCCCTTTTCCGCACTCTCCAGCGCCGCTTCAATGATCTTTATCGTTTTAATGCCATCTTCAGCAGGTACGGGATTGGGGCCTTGCCCGGTCAGTGATTTGTACAGATCATCAAAATAACCCATGTAGTTCCCGGGTGTTGATGTCAGTTGTTTGCGTACCATCTCGCCATTGATCTCTGTATGCAACAGGCCATCTGGTTTGGAAGGTGTGTCACACCATTTTTCAAGCGAAGGAATATCACCGGCGAGCAATTGCTGCTCCTGCATATCCGAACGTTCCTGCAGGAAACTCCCTTTCATGCCATGTAATATATACGCAGGCACTGTTTCCCTCGCAATACAAGTGGCTTTCAGCCGTACCCTCATCTTATCGTAATAAAAAAGCATTTCGAAATAATCCCTCGCCTGCACATCTTCCCGCATTTTCCATACATCGGCAAACAAAGCTTTGGGCCAGCCAAATAATTGCAGAGCCTGGTCCACCAGGTGCGGGCTGAGATCATAAATGATACCGGCGCCGGGCAGTTCCCCTTCTTTATGCGGCTTGCCGCTGTACTTAGGCCGGTAGCGGTCATATCTTATTTCCGCTTCCCGCAGATCGCCCAATAATTTTTCTTCCACTACTTTTTTTACTGCCCGGTAGTCGCCGTCATAGCGGCGGTTCTGGTAAATGCTTAATTGTACTTTTTGTTTTTTGGCCAGTTCTGCCAGTTCTTCTGCTTCCTTTACTTTAATGGCGAATGGTTTTTCCACCAGTACATTCTTGCCGGCTAGCAGGGCCATCTTTACCTGCTCATAATGCAGGTGGGTGGGTGTATTGACAATGATAAGCTGCAGTTCTTTGTCGGTGCATAGTTCCTCCACGGAGCGGCAGAGCTTTGATCCGGGGTATCTTTCCCTTGAGTCATTGTTATTCCTTTCAACAATAGCCGATAATTCAAACCCAGGATGCGCTTCGATAAAAGGAGCGTGGAATAATTTGCCGCTCATGCCGTAGGAGCAGATGCCGGTTCGTATAGTATTCATATAATCAGAAATAAGGAACTAAAAATAAGAAAGTTACAATATCATCAACTTTCTCATTCCTTATTTTTCATTTAACTCCTTTCCTGCGCTCGCAGCCACCGTTCCGGTATCTCGTTGCTGCTGGCCAACAGGTAATCTTTATAGCTGCAGGCGATAAAACTCTTATTAGGTAACTGCATCCACCACCGGCCTGTTTTTTTGCTTTGCAAAAACATGGTCTCTACTTCTGCAAAAGCCATATGATATTCATTGAAAGAATCCTTCTCGTCTAATTTGGCTTCCCGCTTGCCGCGGCTGCGGCCATCCAGTATATACCAGATCATGTGGCTGATCTGTTTGGCAGTCAGGTCGTCTTTATCATGCCCGGGATTATAGCCGTAAATGCCGATCGTATTTACATTCGGACTCATTCCGGCGTATCGTAACAATGCACAGGCTTCTTCGCCGGTAAAACCATTAGGTGAAACAGAACTGGCCGGAGCAAAGGCGTTGGCGATAGCTGAAATGTCAAAACTCACCAGGTTGCTGTTACGTATCACCGGTTCCATCTCATCAATGCTTTCTTTGACATGGCCCACACGATAACAGTCAAAGCGGAGCTTATCCATTGTTTCCAGCATGCGGGGATGAACATAATAACTCTGGAAGCCGATATGGTTGTAATGCCGGATATAATTGGGTTCGCCTGTCAGCATCTCCATCAGGAAATTCTCATGATGGAACGGCGAATCAATATTCAGGTCTATCAACGCATCAATGCAGGTAGCTTCGATCGGTTTTTTGTTTTCTGAATAGGCATAGTATTGAGAAAGCGTCAGGTCATGGCTGCCGCCAAGGATAATGACGGTCTTACCATCGCCGATCAGTTCCTGCACCACTGTTTTCAGGGCAGCATAAGTGTCGGTGTACAATGAACCGGTGCGGATATTGCCGATGTCGGCGATCTTAATGTCGGTATGCCAATAGAACAAAGTGTATAGCTGGTGACGTATCACATCCGGCGCATTGCTCTCAATATGGACAACGCCGCTGCCACGCTGTTCGCCGCAACCTACCAGTACGATCTGTACGTCATCCAGGTCAGGGAACTCATCTTCATATACGGCTATGCTCTTTCCGAACTGACCATCTTTATATCCTTCATCCAGCGATATCCGGTGAACATTCAGCGGGGACAAAAAATCGGAGATGTTGAGGTGGTCTGACATAATATGCAAGATAGTGGAAAATGGAAAGTGGAAAATGGGGGTTGTGCTCACTTATCCAGATTGCCGATCATTTTACTGAGCATACGGAATACAGATCCCAGAAAAGATTCCATTTTTTCAGTTTCGTTCTTTTTCAGATACTCCAGGGCCATTGATAGTTCAATTTGGGTGTCTACTTCAACCAGTGAACTCCGGGATATCTCATAAAAGCGTTTCTTTTCAGGCTTTGAATGCCTGGCAGAGCCTTCAGCGAGATTACTGCAAACAGATATTGCAGCACGTCTCAACTGAGTTACGAGGACAAACTGTTCTTCTCTGGGAAAGGATTGGGTAAGTTGATATACTTCTTTTACAAGATCAAGCGAAATCTTATAAACATCCAGGTTTTTGTGTGCAAGTTGTAGCATAGTAAAGGTTTTCCAAAAGGTAGGTCATTAGCCCCATTTTCCACTCTCCTTTCTCCTCTTTCCAACCCTTATCTTTGCAATATGGAAGAACTGATCAGTAAGATAGAAAAGTATAAAAGTGAGATCGCCGGTTCGGAGGCGTCTGATGCGAAAGCGGTGGAAGAGTTCCGCATCAAATGGCTGGGTACAAAAGGCATTATAAAAGAGGTAATGGGCGAGATGAAGAATGTACCTGCCGATAAGAAAAAGGAGTTTGGGCAGGTGCTGAATGATTTCAAACTTTTTACTGAAAGTAAATACGAAAGCCTGAAAGAAGCAGCCGGTAATGGCCAGCTTTATTCTGCCAGTGCTATTGACCTGTCACTTCCCGGAGATCCTCTGCCTCTGGGTTCCCGTCATCCCATCACCTTGATGCGGAACCGTATCGTTTCGATTTTTCAGCGCCTGGGTTTTGCAGTAGCAGAAGGACCCGAGATAGAAGATGACTGGCATAATTTCGGCGCCCTCAACCTGCCGCCCCATCATCCTGCCCGCGACATGCAGGATACCTTTTATATACAGCAAAATCCTGACTGGGTATTGCGTACGCATACCAGCAGTGTGCAGATACGGGAAATGAACAAAGGCAAACTGCCCATTCGTATGCTGATGCCCGGCCGTGTGTACCGCAACGAAACGGTGAGTGCCAGAAGTCATTGTTTCTTTCACCAGGTGGAGGGATTATATATTGACGAAAATGTTTCCTTTGCTGACCTGAAACAGACATTATACTTTTTTGTAAAAGAAATGTATGGCAAGGATGTCAAAGTCCGTTTCCGGCCATCTTACTTTCCATTCACAGAGCCCAGTGCCGAGATGGATGTGACCTGTTTTATCTGCGGCGGCACGGGTTGTAATATCTGTAAGAAAACCGGCTGGGTGGAGATACTCGGTTGCGGTATGGTGCACCCCAATGTATTATCCAATTGCAATATTGACCCCAATAAATACACCGGCTTTGCCTTTGGTATGGGCATCGAACGTCCCGCTATGCTGAAATACGGTGTCAACGATCTCCGCCTGTTCAGCGAGAATGATGTACGGTTCTTGAGACAGTTTACGAGTGCGATATAAGGTTTGATTTTTACCTGCTTCAGTTCGCTGGGCAACATTTGTTGCGACGCTCCATTTATTTGTATATCTCTAGCAGATAATGATAGAAGGATGCCTGAAAAATTCTGCTTTTCCTGCCAGTTGCATATTATTTATACTGATTGTGAATCTTGTTTCATGTTTATGTCGTGAAAACAAAGAATAGGTGCGACAACCGCTGAAATGAAACACGGGCTGGCGTTGATCATTTCTTCATCAACTGCATCCGTTTATAACTGAAAAATGCCGCCACTAAAAGAGCAATGATGGCAATATAGAACCAGGGTGTGAAGTTCAGAACAAACCCGCTGCCTTCGGTTATTGAAGAACGGTTTGCGGCATTCTGTGTTTCTGAAACAAGGTCTTTTGATCTCTTTTGCAGGTCAAGCATCAGTCCGATCAATGCTCCCGCTGATAAAACTCCTGCCACCAAACCGACTGCCGCCCATGGCTTACCGGATGTGAAGGAAAGAGCCAGCCCCGCCACGGCTAGTGCAAGAGCCACAATTGCATAGTTGTTGGGCTCCTGTGGTTTCATATCCTTTTTCCAGCTTTCTTCGCTTCCCTGTTCTCCAAACATCCCGCCTGCGGAAGGCATATTCGTTTTCCAGTCGCTGCCAATAGCTAAACCAAGACCTGAATTAGTAAAGGTCATACTGAGTTTGCTCAGGTTAAAGATACTTGTCTCACTTTCTTCCGGCGCTTTGCATTTCAATTCTGCAAAAGGCAAAAGAAATAAAAGTACCCCAACAGCAAATGTGACGGCAGAAGGGATCTTTGTTCCGAAAACACCTGTTGGTGCTGGTGTAGTAGAAGCAGTAGCGGACTCTCCGGTCATAACTGTAATTTTGCTTTAAGGTAAACTAATACGGGCACAATAACAGGCGTTATCTTTATCCACACTTAACTTCCATCATGATCAGTACAATTTGTGTATGCGGTGCAGGAACGATGGGCAGCGGTATCGCACAGGCGGCTGCGCAGTCGGGGTTCCCTGCCATCCTATACGAGGTAAACCCTGTTGTATTGGAAAAAGCAGAACTATCCATTGGCAGGAACCTGGACATATTGGTTGAAAAAGGAAAGATAAGCGCTGCGGATAAGCAAAAGATTATGCAGCAGATCCGGTTCACCGGTGATATCGCGGATTGTATGGCCGGTATATGCATAGAAGCGATCATAGAAAAGCCGGAAGCCAAGATCGCCTTATTCGGTCAGCTGGCTGAACTGAACGGCAGCGGGTCTGTATTCGCCAGCAATACCTCTTCTTTATCCATAAGCGATATAGCCAGGCAGGTAAAGAACCCCGAACGGGTGATCGGTATGCATTTTTTCAATCCCGCACCAGTCATGAAACTGGTAGAAGTGGTGACAACGGATCAGACGGGCAAGGAAGTGATAGAACAGGTGACAGAACTGGCCAGGCAAATGGGTAAAACGCCTGTTGTTTGTAAAGACTCACCCGGATTTATAGTGAACCGGGTAGCCAGGCCTTATTATATTGAGTCATTACGCCTGGCAGAGGAAGAGCTGGCAAGCTTTGAGCAAATAGACAGGTTGATGGAATCAGCAGGTTTTAAGATGGGGCCTTTCAAACTCATGGACCTGATCGGTAATGATGTGAACTATGCGGTCAGTTGTTCGGTGTACGAGCAATTGAATAAGCCGGAACGGCTGAAGCCTTCTTTTATCCAGGAGCGAAAAGTGCAAGAAGGGAAGCTGGGCAAGAAAACTGGGGAAGGATATTATAATTATTAAATCTTCAATCAGGAATAGTAAATGGTTTTAGTCACAGGTGGCACGGGTTTTCTTGGTGCATACATCATCAAAGATTTGGTGGGGAAAGGATATCCTGTAAAAGCCATACGTCGTAGTAATCAGGTGCCGGGATTTATTGGTATAGATGTATTCGATAAGGTACAATGGGTGGAAGGCGATGTACTGGATGTCGTTTCGCTTGAAGAAGCCATGGTGGGTGTGGATACGGTGATCCATTCGGCGGCGATCGTATCCTTTGGTGCTAAGGACAGGGCAAAAATGTACCAGGTGAATGTGCAAGGAACGGCAAACGTGGTAAATATGGCATTGGAGAAAAGAATCAGACGGTTTGTGCATATCAGCTCCATTGCTGCTATCGGCAGAAGAGAAGATGGCGGTCATGTAAATGAAAAAACCAAATGGGAAGAGAGTAAAATGAATACGCAGTATGCCAAAAGCAAGTACCGGGCAGAACTGGAAGTGTGGAGAGGAATGGGGGAAGGATTAAATGCGGTGATCCTGAATCCAGCTACGATACTGGGATACGGTGACTGGGATACTGGTAGCTCAGCCATTTTCAAAACAGTGTATAATGAATTTAAATGGTACACTTCAGGACTGAATGGATTTGTAGATGTGGAAGACGTGGCGAGAGCTGCTGTGTTATTGATGGAAAGTAATATTAGTGAACAGCGTTTCATCATCAGTGGCGATCACTGGTCTTTCCGGAAACTGATGGATACGATAGCAGAAAGTTTTGGCAAGAGAAAGCCGTCCCGGCTTGCAACGCCTTTCTTATTAAATATTGCGTGGAGGCTGGAAAAAATAAAGTCTTTTTTTACGGGTCAAAAACCTTTGCTCACAAAGGAAAGCGCCAGGGTGGGAGTCAGTAAAACCTGTTTTGACAATGCAAAATTCCTTGCGGCTTTCCCGCAATTCACCTTTACGCCGCTGCAGCAAACAGTACAGAACGCCTGTTCGAAATATATGGCACAGCTTTAGCTCTGGGAATGCTGAAATGTAAAGAGGTCCTTAAAAGTGCTTTTTCAGGCATAATTACTATATAGTCATCGCCTGTTGAACAGTATCTTTAGCTATTAATTCCAAACCATGCAAAAACTCCATCAAGTCTTTTTTTTGCTGTTAGCGATAAGCCCATGCTTTTCTTTTGCCCAGTACTCGGTGTCCGGCAGGATAGTTGACTCGGCCACCAAAGAACCAATGGGAGGCGCTTCTGTTTTTTGCCAGAACACAACGATCGGTACGGCTACTAATAAGCAAGGGGAATTTTCCCTTTCATTAAAATCGGGTGGGTATGAGCTGATCATTTCTTATACCGGTTACCAGACCAGGCTGATAAAGATCAATCACTCTGACGGCCGGATACCTGATATTGAAATGATAAAGGAAGATAAAAGCCTGGGTGAAGTGGTTATCAAAAGCAGTAATGAGGTCAAAGACGGGTGGGAAAAGTATGGCAGTTTTTTCTTAGAGCATTTTATAGGGGCTACGCCCAATGCTGCCAAATGTACCTTGCTGAATCCGGAAGTACTGAAGTTCTACTTTTTAAAGAAAAGCAATAAACTGCGGGTACTGGCTACCGATGCCCTGCAGATAGAGAACAAAGCGATGGGTTATAGTATGCGTTACCAGCTGGATTCATTCATTTATTACTACAACAACGATATTAACCTCTACCGGGGCTATTGCCTGTATTCCGAAATGGAAGGAAACGACAGCCTGAAAAAAGCTTGGTACTTCAACCGGAGAAATGCGTATTACGGATCCAAACTGCACTTTATGCGCAGCTATTATGACAGTACCGTAACAGAGGAAGGATTTTCCATTGACCTGCTGGATGAGAACAATGCCACGAAGTTCAGCAGGCTGGCGGATGTATATGACACGTTATACTATGGGGCATTGGACAGTACTGGCCAGGTTGAGATATGGTTTCCGAGAAAGATCAGTGTGGCTTATGCCAAAAAGAGACCGGAAGCGGAATACCTGAAAAAGTATAACCTGCCAAAGAACGTACCCATACAGATATCTTATATTGAACTGACGGATGGTATTGCCATCAAAGAAAATGGATATTACTATGAGCAAAAGGACTGGATCAACCAGGGCTACTGGAGCTGGAAGAACTTAGCGGATCAGTTACCGTATGATTATGCGCCCTGATGAAGCGGCATTATTGAACTCGTGAACTGTTAACCTTTTGAACTTTTATTTCCCATTACCTTCTCCCATAATTCAGGGATACGTTTGATCCAGACAAATTCTTTCATTTTTTCTCTGGCATCTTCAACGGGTGAGCCGAAATAAACTTTTTTACCGGGGATGGAATCTTTAACCCCACTCTGCGCATACACTACGGCGCCTTCACCGATTGTCAGTGTTTTGCTGACGCCTACCTGTCCCCAGAGAATAACATTGTCCTCAATGGTCGTGGCGCCGGCTATACCCACCTGCCCGGCGAAGAGACAGTTCTTTCCAACAGTCGTGTCATGCCCGATATGCACCAGGTTATCCATCTTGGTGCCTGCACCAATGATCGTATCACCGGTAACGCCCCGGTCGATGGTGCAGCCGGCGCCGATCTCCACATCATTTTCAATGACCACCCGACCACAACTGGTCATTTTTTTATAATGCACATTACGACTTGTCTTTTTATTGTAATAAAAGGCATCACTACCGATCACTGTGCCGGCCTGTATAATGACATGATCCCCGATGACCGAGTAGTCGAGGATCGTTACGTTAGGATGAATGATACAATTCTTACCGATGGTCACATGGTTGCCGATATAAGCGTTAGGCATGATTACTGTTCCTTCTCCAGTTCTTGCAGTATCACTTATGGCTTTCAGGGAAGGTTTGAAAGGTCTGAAGTGCGCCACTATTTTCAGATAGGCCTCAAAAGGCTCATCCACTATTAGTAACGCCTTGCCTTCCGGGAAATCCGTTCTTTTATTAATGATAATGAAACTGGCGGCAGAATGAATGCAGGTATCATAGTATTTGGGGTGATCCACAAAAGCCAGATCGCCTTCTTCCACCTTATGTATCTCATTGATGCCGGTAGCCGAGGCTGTGATATTACCGGTCAGTTCGGCCTGAATAAGCCCGGCGATCTCCCGGAGAGGAACAGGTTGATTAAAACGCATGTTACTTGATTTTGGCAAAGGTAATGAGCTGATGCATCCCGTTTACTAATTAAAAGACATCGTTGATGCCAGGTAAAACAGTTCAATTGTATGAATGAGGTATATCATTTGTGGAATGTTTTTCATTGGGAAAACGTACTATTCAAAAAGCATGTATGATAAGTGGTAAGCTTCTCGTGCTATATGATACCAGTCTGTTGCCTCCATGAGAATGTATGACTGTATTGATGGAAAGAAAAGAAGCCTGCCGCCAATCAAGCGCTAGTTTAATGGATAAATGCATCTGCCCTTTCCACAGCAAAAACTAAAATGTGAATAAAATTTCTATAAAATATTTTTTGTATCGCCAAAAATATATTTAATATTGTGGTAGGAAATTTTATTTCCTGTACTTACTAACCCATCCATATAAATGTTCCCTTCGATTCTTCGAAGGGATTTTTTTTGCCTTTTTGCTTTCGTAATGTGAACACACCCCCAATTCTCATTGGAGAAATCACCTTTTTTATTGATTGCGTTCCGATCATGATAATACTTGCCACAAACAGGCAGGATGCGAAAACCCGGTAACAGGTGAGTTTCAAATTCACCACATAGGCAGATAGAGCACATATAGGTGTGTCAAATTATGTGACCCTGTGTTTCTATTGGGTCTATCCCACGGCAGGTGCAGGATAAGTTGTGGCGAAGAATAAGCGAAGAATTCAGACTGATCCACTACTGAAAACCCGCTTACAGGCCATGTATTCAATAATTCAGATACCTTTACCGCAATAAAAGACTATTCATGCTGAAATCAATGACCGGATTTGGAAGAGCTGAAAAGAATGTGACCAGCAGAACCTTCCTGGTAGACATCAAGTCGCTCAATGGAAAACAATTTGAGTTATCACTGAAACTTCCCTCTATTCTTAAGCCTTTTGAATTTGATATACGCCGCCTGCTTTCTGAAAAGCTGGCCCGGGGCAGTGTGGATTGTGCCATTAGCCTCAAAGATACCGGCCATACAAAGCCCGTTACGATCAACACCGACCTGGCCAAGGCGTATTACCAGCCATTAGCTGATTTGTCAAAAGCACTGAATCTTGACCCCTCTCATATTTTAAGCACATTGGTAAAGCTTCCGGAAGTGATCACTCCCAGCAGTGAGACACTTTCCGATACCGAATGGGCGGATTTCCAGAAAGTACTGATGATGGCGGTGGATGACCTGAATGCACATCGCTTAGATGAAGGTAAAGTGCTGGAAGATGACCTGGTCGTTCGTATCAGTAATATATTAAAGCAGCAGGAGGAAGTGATCCGGCTGGAACCGCTTCGCCAGCAAAAGATCAGGGAAGGGATCACCCGTTTATTAGAGGAGAATGTGGGCAAGGAGAATTACGACGGGAACCGGCTGGAACAGGAGCTTATTTATTACATCGAGAAAATTGACATCAGCGAGGAACAGGTACGCCTGAAGAACCATTGCGATTACTTTATCTCGCTGCTGAATGAAGGCGAAGAGTCAAAAGGCAAAAAGCTTTCATTCATTCTCCAGGAAATAGGAAGAGAGATCAATACTACCGGCTCCAAAGCATACGATTCCACTATTCAGAAATGCGTAGTGATGATGAAAGATGAGCTGGAAAAGGCCAAAGAACAGGTGCTAAATGTACTGTAACGAGGGTTGGCCGGATTTATATCCTTCTTAAGTATTTTTGAAAAAAATTCCTTTGAGATTGATCACCATGACCCGTGTTTACCTGCTACTGGCTATCAGCTGCCAGCTTATTACATCTTCCTGTACTACGGTTGATCTGTATGAAAAAACAGAACCTGTTCCCGGCCATGCATGGCTGAACAGCTTTCGCCCTTCCTTTGATTTTACTATAAAGGATACCAATGCGCTTTATCAGCTTTATATGGTGCTGCGGCATAATGAAAAATATCCCTACACTAATATTTATGTCAACCTGTATGTGCAGGCTCCCGGGCAGGATAGCGCCCTGATCATTCAGCGGGACCTTACCCTGGCTACCAGCGAAAAAGGATGGCTGGCCCCCGGCGTGGATGATATATATGAGCACCGTATCCCATTGGGCGATGCCCAGACATTAAGGTCGGGTAAATATACATTCACCCTTGAGCAGATCATGCGGGACAATCCTCTTCCGCATATACTGGATGCAGGTATCCGCGTTGAAAAGAAACCATGACATGCCTATCAATGATGCAGTAAAGAAAAAATTGCGCCGCGCCACGATCCTTTACTGGATGCTGCTGATCTATATTATTGCTGCACTGGTGTGGTGGTTCATAACACTGGAAAAACAGAACCTGGCAACGAAACAACTGCAGACGGCACAGCTCAATTCCCGCATGGACCCGGTGAAAGAGCAGGAAAAATACTCATCAGAGATGGCAGGCATCTACAAAGAGTACAGGAGGAACAGGGCTAAATACGCCGGCGAAGGAATTGTTTTTTTACTACTCATACTCGTTGGGGCTTCTTTTGTATATCGTTCCGTCAGGCGACAGTTCCATATCCAGTTACAGCAACAGAATTTCCTGATGGCCGTCACGCATGAATTAAAGACACCCATTTCAGTGATCAAGCTTAATCTCGAAACCATACAGAAATATTCGTTGGATGCGGAAAAGCAAAAGAAACTGATGGCTGTCATGCTGAAAGAAACATCCCGCCTGAACTTTCTGACCAATAATATTCTGGTGGCCTCTCAACTGGAAGGCGGAGGGTATAAATTCTCCGATGAAGAACTGGATCTGTCTGATCTGCTCAAAGACTGTATCCAGGATTTCAGGGCCCGTTTCCCCGAAAGGGAGTTCCGGTCACAGATAGAGCCGGATGTAGATATAAAAGGAGATGCGTTGTTACTGCAGATGCTGATCAATAACCTGCTGGAGAATGCCGTCAAATATTCACCCCGGGAAACACCCGTGACCGCATTGTTGAAAAAGGACAATCATACGGTAAAACTGCAGGTGATTGATGAAGGCCAGGGTATTGCCGATGAGGAAAAGAAAAAAGTGTTTTCCAAGTTTTACCGGATCGGCAATGAAGCTACCCGGAAAACACAGGGAACCGGGCTTGGGCTCTATCTTTGCAGTAAGATAGCCCTTGATCATAATGCCGACATTTCGGTGACAAACAATATACCCCATGGGAGTAATTTTGCGGTCACTTTTAACTTATGAGCACAGATAAGAACATATCCATTCTGCTGGTAGAGGATGAAGAGAACCTGCACGAGGCATTGAAATTAAACCTGGAACTGGAAGGATATACAGTTACATCCGCCTACGATGGAGCCGCTGCGCTCAAAGCGGTCAATGCAGAATATTTTGACCTGATCATACTGGATGTAATGCTGCCGGAAATGGATGGTATCAGTGTGGCAGAGACGGTGCGCATCAGCAACAATGAAGTGCCTATACTTATTCTCAGTGCCAAAAATACCAGTGCCGACAGGGTATTAGGCTTAAAGAAAGGAGCAGATGATTATTTGACCAAGCCTTTCAACCTGGAAGAGCTTTTATTGAGAGTTCACAAGCTTATTGACAAGAATAAAAAGATACAGGATAAGACCTCGCTGGGCAATAGCTATACGTTTGGCGACAATATCATTGACTTCAAAGCACAGGAAGCTACTACCAAAGCCGGTCAGAAAGTACAGCTTAGCAAGAAGGAGACCATGCTGCTGAAGCTGCTTATCGAGAATAAGAATGAAGTGGTGCCCCGGGAAAAGATACTGCAGGCTGTATGGGGTTATAATGTATACCCTACTACCCGCACTATTGACAACTTCATACTCAATTTCCGCAAATACTTTGAAGAGGATAGCCGGAATCCCAGGTATTTTCATTCAGTAAGAGGGGTGGGCTACAAATATTCTGAATAGCTCAGGAAGCGGTTACCTGCTCCAACACTTTTTTTGTTCTTTCCAGCAGTTCCTGTCTATCATGGATGAACTCCGCTTTGGTAAAAGCGGCCGCTTCACATTGTTCGAGTATGGCCAGTATCTCACGGGCCTGATCCGGTAATAGCTGCGCTGACTGTAATATTTCCTGTTTATTGATCCGGCTGCCAGCAAGATGAAGTGAATCTGCTAAGTGATCCCAGATGGTCTTTTGCAGCAGTGAATAGAACCGGCTGTCATTTTCTTTCAAAGCTGTATATACAGGCCCGAGTACATCATCAGCAGATAGTTTGTTTTCTTCAACAGGTTGTATGATCCGCGGGGGTGTCCTTCTTTTCATAAACCAGTATATGCCGGTTATGGATAACAATACAATGCCGGCGATCCAGGCTAGCATTCCCTGCTTGTGTTTTCTTGTTTTTTCAGCTTCTTCAATAGCTGTCGTTTCTTTTTCCTTTTCGCTGATCTTTACTTCTACTGCCCGGGTGGACACAGTCCTGTATATATTACTGTCCGTGTCAAAGAATGCTACTGAAACAGCCGGTATGGTATAGCTGCCTGAACGGGAAGCCACAAAAGGAAAATGAAAGACCCTTTCCCCTTTCAGCGGGACATGTGTTTTTTGCAGCGTGTCTTTTATTATAGCATCAAAACCTTCTAATCCCGGAGGCCATGATATGACAGGGGCGGTCAATTGTGTAAAATTCCCTTTTCCTGAAATAGTGATCAATAGTTCGCCTTCTTCATTACGGGCCAGTTCATTTTTTTTGACAAAAGCGCTGATTTGGAACTTACCGGTGGCGCCGGTAAATGAAGATGGTTTATTTTTTTCAGGATAAGGTTTTACGGTGATCGCTATTTTGTCAGTACTGATACTACTCTCATAGGTCACCGTCTGCCCGTCACTCTTTTTTTCTTCTTTATCTTCAAAAAACCCTTCAACGACCTCCTGCTCTGTTCTTTTACTGACCACGCTCCGGGAAAATTCCACTTTGTTCATTACTTCCATAGGATCGATCATGAACAAACCGGCCTGCAGCGGGTATAACTGAACGGTGCGGACTGTATGTACAACAAAAGCCTTGTCACCGACGGTTTCCGCATTTGAGACCTTATCATCAAGGCTTACTACGTCCTGTACGGTAAAGCCATAAAATCCGGGGTTCTTGACAATATCCGATCTTGACTGCAGCCTTGAATAGAGTTTGAAAGTAGCTACAACGGGCTCACCGATATAACAACTTCTTTTGTTCACCATCACTTTCATGAACAGGTTGCGCCTGATCTTTTCATAGGGATCTTCGCCCAGCCGGAGAAAGTAGTCTGAACTCTTATCCTCTTCCTGGTTCCTGTCAGTTATCTCTATGTACTGATCGTCGCTTTTAATGAACCGGCCATTCACTTTTGCCGTAGCGCCGGGTATGAGATAACGTCCCGGTCTTTCTGCCATCAGCGTGAATACGTAGTTCTTTACCGGTATAGCGCCATTGGGGGTTCTTCCATGATAGATGCCCGGGCCATTGATCAGCCGGAGTTCTTTAAACGATGGCCGGGTAAAACTATCATTGTCATCACTGCTTTCGATGACATACTCCACGGGGAAAGAGCGGCCCACTTCTGCTGTGGACGGCACGATCGTTTTAAAGACCACCTGTGCCCCGGCAATCAAGGAGAAAAGCAGCAATATGGATATAATAATAGCCCGCATCAGCCCGGCTAAAATAATACAGGGTCTGCAAAGCCGGTATTAAAATGTGTCACCGGGATAATAATCTTGTGTGCGGCTACAGGTCGCCTAGCTGCGGCCGGATGACAATGTCCTCCACGCATGCCTGCGGCGATAGCTGAGAGGCAGCATATACCATTTTGGCTATGTCAGATGCTTCCATGATGCGTTTGGAGGAGTTATCAAAATCACCCCAGGAGTCCGTCATTACTGCGCCGGGATGAACAGATGTCACTTTGATCCCATGCGGTTTCATTTCTTCCCGCAGGTTCTTGCTGAACCCATACAGGGCAAATTTACTGATGCTATAAGCGCCGCCATTGTCGTAAGCGTGCAGGGAAGCAATAGAGCATATATTGAAGATATGCCCCGATCTTCTTTTCATCATTTCAGGTAATACAGCTCTTGTAAGGTGATAAGCGCTGTACAGGTTCGTTGCGATCTGATTTTCGAGGGTTCCTTCCGGCTCATTGTACACACTGCCGGGTTCAAAGACTCCGGCATTGTTGATCACTATATCAGGCACCATAAAATCAAGACACCATTCGCCCAGTGCTTTAGCCTCTTCTTTTTTACTGAGATCAAATGGTTTGGCTTTGATCGTGACATCCGGGTATTTTGTTATAAGCTCTTCAGTGGTCTTATACAGGGTTATGCCATTACGGGAACTCAGGCATAGGTTATATCCATGTGCGGCAAATATCTCCGCCAGGGCTTTCCCTATTCCCCGTGAAGCGCCGGTTATAACAACATTCTTTCCCCCAACTGCTGAAGAGGAGCTGATAGTTCCCATACTTGAAATTTTGTTCTGTAATTTGCAAACTTAATTATGAATGATAAATACCGTCATCTTTTCTTCGACCTGGATCACACCCTGTGGGATTTTGAAGCCAATGC
This sequence comes from Chitinophagaceae bacterium, assembly GCA_016787085.1. Classification (GTDB taxonomy): domain Bacteria; phylum Bacteroidota; class Bacteroidia; order Chitinophagales; family Chitinophagaceae; genus VBAT01. The sequence continues at coordinate 38,132 of JAEUVJ010000065.1, forward strand.
GAGGGCTACGCTTTTAACCTTATATGATTCACTGGGGTTAAAAGCAAGAGGGGTGCATGATTTTGAGCTCTTTTACCGGAATTACCTCGTACATAATGATAAACTATGGGAAAGGTACCGCAACGGGTATGTAAAACAGGAAGAATTGCGGGTGAAAAGGATGTGGCTGTCGCTGCTGGATTTTAAAATAGCGGATGACAAGCTGTCTAAGGAAATGAGTGACCAGTTCCTGGATATGCTGCCGACCCGCAACCTGTTATTCCCTTATACCAAAGAGATTTTAGAATACCTGTCCGGCAAGAATTACCAGTTGCATCTGATCACCAATGGATTTGAGAAAACACAGCATAGCAAGCTCAAATACTCAGGGCTGGCCGTTTTCTTTGAAAAAGTGATCACATCCGAAGGTTCCAACAGTTTAAAACCGAATAAAGAGATATTTGAATTTGCTTTTCAGCAAACCGGCGCCAGGCCCGAAGAAAGCATCATGATCGGCGATACGATTGATGTGGACATACTCGGCGCTGTTAATGCCGGTATTGACCAGGTGCACGTGAATCATCTTACCAAAGAGCCGGTGCCGGTCAGCGAGGAAACGCTGCCAACTTACACGGTATATTCCCTGAAAGAATTAGAAGCGATTTTTTAGGAAGGAATATTAATCAATAAATCATCGGATCAGCACATCATCAAATCGCATTACCAGGTAGCGATCACTGTTACACCACCCTCGGGCTTATCACCGATCTTAGCCATGATCTTTGCGTCTAATGGCAACAGCAGGTCCACCCTTGAGCCGAATTTGATAAAGCCCATTTCATCAGTTTGTTTCACTTGTTGTCCGGGCTGGAGATAGTTAATGATACGTTTGGCCAGTGCCCCGGCGATCTGTTTGACCAATATCTCTTTGCCGTCTTTGCGATACACTACCGTATGCCTTTCATTCTCGGTAGATGATTTTGGGTGCCAGGCCACCAGGTATTTGCCTTTGTGGTATTGACTATAAGAAACTTCGCCGCTGACCGGGTTCCGGTTCACATGTACATTCAACGGACTCATGAAAATAGATACCTGTATACGGCGGTCAGTAAAATATTCATCGGCCTGCACTTCTTCAATGGCCACTACTTTGCCATCGGCGGGAGCAACAATTGCATTTTCTGCAATGGTCAGTTTTCTTTTCGGAATGCGGAAGAAGGAGATGATGAAAAGAAACAGTCCCAGCGTCAGGAAAAAAATGATCCAGGTAATGACAGGCTGTTCAAAACTGAGAAAATAAAATGAAAGCAGGTTGATGACGCCGAAGATGATCGCTGCTACTGCAATCGAGGTATAGCCTTCCTTATGAATGGTCATTGAGTTGGATTGTGGTGCAAATATAGTGAAATGGAAGCCTCACCTGCCCTCTCCAAAGGAGAGGAACTGCGCACAGCCCCCGCTTATGCTGCTATCCTATAGTCCTTTGCATTTCTTATTCGGGCAACCCATCCATCAGGGTAAGAATAAAACTATTATATACAGCCATACAAAAGGTATAGCTAAGAGTAACGAGTCAAAACGGTCTAAGAAACCGCCATGGCCAGGCATCAGGCTGCCGCTGTCTTTTACACCGGCCATGCGTTTGAGTTTGGATTCGAGCAGATCGCCAAAGGTGCCGGCGATAGCAGCGATCAAAGTAATAAATACTATTGTAATCCCTTCTGCTTTAAAGCCTGAATAGACTACTGAAATGATTACTGCGAGTATAATTCCACCAACAGTTCCTTCCCAGGTTTTTTTAGGTGAAATAGCAGAGAGGGGTGTTTTGCCAATAATAGAGCCAACAATGTAAGCCATCGTGTCGTTGATCCAGATCGAAAAAATTATTGTGCAAGGAATAACTTTTCCATGATCAATAAATAGAAAGTCCCCTTTGAAAGCCATTCCAATTTGCCTTAATTCCATCATCAATCCCCAGCTCAGCGAAATATAGAGCAATCCCAATGCTGCAGCGCCAAAGGCTTTTAATTTTACCGGGTGTTTTTGAAAAATACCCATCAGCAACAAGGCAAAGCCCGCGGCTGAAACGGATAAAGAAAAATTCTCCTTCAGTCCATAACCACTGATCCGGTAAGCAGGCCCGCAAAACCATAATAGCAAACCATAGCCCATTACCATAAATCCCAGTTTTGTATAGGGATGAAATATTGTTTGCTGTATTTTTTCAGTTAGTTTTAAATACTCCCACCAGCAGCCAAAATGAATAATGGAAAACAATACCAAAAAACTCCAGTGGTTCCATAATAATCCTGTCAGCATGACTGCTACAAATACTATTGCTGTCAATGCCCTTGTCCGGAATGTTTGCCAGTTGAATGCCATGAAACCAATCGTTTAGTAGTGTGCTTTTGCCTCAGCCGATTCTCTTTTGAACAGGCTAAATAAAATGATCAGCACGGGGATCGCTAATACACCCCATATGGAGGAGCCGGTATCTTCTTTTAGCTCATCCCATGCTTTACCCTGTTTTGTATAATAATAAAATACCGTTATCGCCAGCGCATTATTGATAAAATGGGCCAGTATGCTGAGCCATAGCCTGCCGGAATAGTAGTATAGCCATCCCAATACAATACCCAGCAACAAACGGAAGAGAAAACCGTAAAATGAAAAATGAGCCAGGCTGAAAATGATGCTGACAATGATAATGGCCAGCCAGGGTTTGCCGGTTGACCGGGTAAGGAAATTCTGTAGCCCGCCACGGAACAATGTTTCTTCACATAATGCAGGTAAAAACGCCATGATGATAAGGGCAAGGATATAATCGGTCATATTCTTTAACCCAAGGATCGCCTGTATTTGCTGATCGTAATCTTTTTCGGCTTTATCAAAGGTGGCTTTCCACTCTGCCGGTAAAGGGATCAGTTGATTAAAATAAGCCAAAGCCCCGCCGGCAAAAATGGCCGCTGCCGTGATCAGGCATACCAGGCCGGCCTGTTTCGCTGTAGCCTGGGAAGAGAAACCAAGAAGTTTGAATGGTTGCCTGTTGATCAGCCAGGCTACTATTATGGGCGGAATAAAAAAACCAAGCATGGATACCAGTTGCATGATCTTATACACAGTAGCATAAGCCGGGTTGGCCACCCCTTTTACATACTCATCAAAATGCTTACCGGTCATTGATACCCAGACCATTTTGGCTATTTCAGCTGAAAAGATGATCCCGGCAATAGCAAAAGCGATGAGCATAAAGAATCCGGCGGAATAGGAAAGGCCTTTGAGGCGGCTGTCATACGTCATTTTCGGCGATTAAATCGTAAGTTTGCAGGCTCAAATTTAGTCGTCAGTTGTCAGTTGTGCGCTGTCACATTAAAATAAATAGCGTATCGCACACCTCTCAACAGATAACCGATAACTGTGATCAAAATAGGAAACATACAATTACCGGATTTCCCGTTGCTGCTGGCGCCCATGGAAGATGTCAGTGATCCGCCGTTCCGTGCCGTATGCAAAGACAACGGCGCTGACCTGATGTATACCGAATTCATTTCATCCGAAGGGTTGATACGGGATGCCATCAAAAGCCGGAAGAAATTAGACATATTCGAATATGAACGGCCTGTCGGTATCCAGATCTTCGGAGGTGATGAAGAAAGTCTGTCATTAGCCGCAAAGATCGTCGAGGTCACGAATCCTGATCTGCTGGATATCAACTTTGGCTGCCCGGTTAAAAAAGTTGCGTTAAAAGGGGCAGGCGCCGGTGTGTTGAAAGATCTTAACCTGATGGAAAGACTGACATCAGCTGTGGTAAGATCCACTTCATTGCCCGTTACGGTCAAAACAAGATTAGGCTGGGATGATCAGACAAAGAATATCGAAGAAGTGGCCGAACGTTTACAGGATGTGGGCATTAAAGCGCTGGCAATACATGGAAGAACCCGTACACAGATGTACAAGGGGGAAGCTGACTGGACGCTGATCGGGAAAGTGAAAAACAATCCCCGTATTCATATTCCCATTTTTGGTAATGGTGATATTGATTCTCCTGAGAAAGCACTTGAATATAAAAATCGTTATGGGGTGGATGGCATCATGATCGGCCGGGCAGCTATCGGTTATCCCTGGGTATTCAACGAGATCAAACATTATGTACGCACAGGCGAACACCTGCCTTCACCTACGGTAGAAGACCGGGTGGCTGTTTGCCGCAAGCACCTGCATAGATCGGTGGAATGGAAGAACCCGGTGGTGGGCGTGAATGAAATGCGTCGTCACTATGCCAATTACCTGAAAGGACTGCCGAATATTAAAGAATACCGCAATAAACTGGTTACCCTGAAAACAGTAGAGGAGATTGATGAGGTGCTGAATGAGATCGTAACGACCTATTCAGGATTTGAGTTTGAGAAAACAGCTATCCAACTGGTCAATTATCATGAGAAATGCCCGGTGGAGTAATGGGGTGTTTCAAATCTTTCATCCATGCCTTTAGCCACCTACCAGCAGCTTCTCTCCGAATACTCCGGGAAATATAGTTTGCTCAACAAACGACTCGGCTGGCTGAGTTTTATACGATTACTGCTCTTCATTGGTATTATTGTTTTTGGGTATTATTATTTAGTATACGATGATTGGTATTGGCTGGCATTAATATTGACCTGTCTTGGTTCCTTCTTGTATTGCCTCCGGTTGTATGATGTAATAAAAGCAAAAGCGGATTTTATCAAAGCGCTGATGGAGGTTAACAGCAGGGAGATTCATTTTTTAAAAGAAGATGTTTTGCCATATGCGGACGGAAAGGAATATACCGATCCGCATCATTCTTATTCGTACGATCTTGACCTGTTTGGCGAAGGGTCGTTGTATAAGCACCTCAACCGGACTACTACGGTCTTTGGAAAAGAGGCTCTTGCCGGGTCATTGCTTCACCCGGATACGGCGGCTATTGCAAAAAGACAGGAAGCGATAAAAGAGTTGTCCGGTAAGGTTGATTTTCGTCAGCATATACAGGCGTCGGGTAGTATTCATGTGACAGAACCGGCTGACCTGGATAAATTGAAAGCCTGGATCAGATCAGCGTCGGCATTTAAAAGCCCTCTTTCTTATTACATATTGTTGGTGTTTCCTTTTGCCACCCTTGCTGTATTATGCTCTTACTTTCTTTCCGGAAGCGACAGGCTGTTGAGTATCTTCTTTGGCCTTTTTGTATTGAACCTGTTTGTTACCTTTTCTTTTATCCGGTTCATGATGAAGCAGATGTCTGTTTCAACGGCCATCACCAAAGTACTCCGGCAGTTTGCGGAGCAATTAAAGCAAATAGAAAAACAATCTTTTCATTCACCCTTATTGCAACAGTTGCAAAGCAGATTAAAACAGGATTCCACCAATGCTTCGCAATTCATCCGGAAACTGGCATCGTTGTTCAAATACCTTGACTTCATCCTGAACCTGGTTGTCAGTACATTTCTCAATGGCCTTTTTCTTTTTCATGTACATATACTGTATGCCCTGGACCAATGGAAAAAGAAACATGCAAACGAGGTGATGAACTGGCTGCAGGTGATCGGTGAGTTCGAAGCATTGGGTTGCTTTGCCAATCTCGCTTTTAATAACCCGGCGTATGGCTATCCGGAATTATCTGCCCATGAAGACCTTACTGCAACGGAAATGGGACACCCCCTGATCCGCAGCGAAAGAAGGATCTGTAACACTATCTCTTTTCAGCAGGAAAAATTTGTTGTGCTTACCGGCTCGAACATGTCAGGGAAAAGCACTTTTCTCCGGACACTGGGAATGAACCTGGTATTGGCGAGAAGCGGGTCGGTTGTTTGTGCAAAAGCGTTCAGCTTGTTTCCTTACGACCTGCATGTCAGTATGCGCATCACCGACTCACTGCAGGATAGTGAATCTTTTTTTTATGCAGAGCTGAAACGACTGAAAAGTATTATGGAGCATTTGCGGTCAGATGGGAAAATATTTATTATCCTGGATGAGATACTGCGCGGCACCAACAGTAATGATAAGCATAATGGTACTGCCGGCCTTATACGGAAACTGGCAGCCTGGCAATGCAGCGGCATTATTGCTACACATGATCTTACCATAGCCAGTATGTCAGCAGAATATCCTGATTATATGAGTAACAAATGCTTTGAATCCGTGATAATAAACGATGAACTGCTTTTTGATTACAAATTAAAAGACGGAGTTTGCAGCAAACTGAATGCTTCTTTCCTGATGAAACAAATGGGTATCATTGACTGATCTTAGCTTAGTTTGATCTTCATGGCCTTCATCAATCCGTAAATAGAGACCAGTGTCCATGTTCCTTCCAGTATCACAAAGGGCCAGTAGTTGATCAGGAACGATGCATAGCAAGCCAAAGCTGCGCCAGTTACGTTCAATACATAGTAGGATTTCCCGTTGCTTTGCATAAGCCCTGCAGTGCTGAGAAAGAATGCCATCAGTATCAGGCCAACACCGATGGTGCCGATAATGTCATTATAGTCCATAATCACTTTTTGCTGCAAGGTAGCTACTGAAACGACAGGCACTGTGCTTACTCACGGATAGCTGCGTCCACTTCTTTACTGGCGGGAGAAACAGATGGCCCAAAATAATGGGTCAGTACCCCTTCTTCGTTCACGAGGTATTTGGTAAAATTCCAGGATGGGGGCTCATTGTTCCACCCGTTCTTTGAGGAGTCGGTTAACCATTGGAAAACGGCATGCTGGCCGGGAGACTTTATGACCGTGCTCTTTTTTATTAACTGGAAGGTGACACCATAATTGACTTTGCAGAACCTGGCGATCTCTTCGTCTGTGCCTTTTTCCTGCTCTTTAAAGTCGTTGGCCGGGAAACCAATAACAACCAGTTTGTCTTTATACTCTTCGGCTATTTTTTGCAGGTCGCTGTACTGATCGGTATAACCGCAGTTGCTGGCTGTATTCACTAATAGAACTTTCTTGCCTTTCAGTGAAGCAAAATCAAGTGTATCTCCATTATTAAGTGTAGCCTGTAATGAGTAAAAGGAGATGACGGGTTGTTTATGCCCGGATAGTTCTTTGGTGTTCTTGCCAGTCAGCCGGGTAAACCACATCCAGGCAGGGTAGACAGCTTTTAATACTTTTTGACGGTAGGTCATATTCTTTGAATTCCGGTTGACGATCTCCACATAGACTGCAAAGATGACCAGTAACGCTATAAGAACAATGATAAAGCGCTTTAGTTTTCGCATGACATGCTATTTCAGAAAAAATTTCAGCAGCTTCAGTTTTCCTTTCATTGGCGGATATTTCAGGTCAGGATCGAACCAGGCCGGTGTTCTCATCACGGCTTTTTTATGGGTGAACACATCAAAGCTCTTCTTGCCATGATAACTGCCCGAGCCACTCTGCCCTATACCGCCAAAAGGGAGATGATGATTGGTGAACTGCCAGGCGGCATTGTTCACACAGCCATTGCCAAATTGTACTTTTTCGATCCATTCTCTTTCTCTTTTACGGCTGCTGGTGAAAATATAAAAAGAGAGAGGATTGGGATGACGTTTAATGATACCTAACGCTTCCTCCTGCACCCTGAAAGTGAATACGGGTAACACCGGGCCAAATATCTCTTCATTCATCACCGGTGCATCAAGCGAAACATTGTCTAATACTGTAGGATCAATAAACAGGGATGACCGGTCGTGTTCACCGCCATAAACAATATTACCCTGCGACAAATAACTTACCAGTTTATCAAATCTCTTTTCATTGATTATTTTGCAATACCCGTCAGTCGTGGCAGGCTCTTTCCCATAAAACTGCACGATCGCCTCTTTCATCAGCGACAGCAGTTTGTCTTTTACATCTTCATGAACGATCAGGTAATCCGGGGCTACACACATTTGCCCGGCATTAGAAAACTTGGCTACTGTAATACGTCGGGCGGCCACTTTCATATCCGCGTCTTTTTCTACAATACAGGGATCTTTGCCGCCTAATTCCAGTGTGACGGGTACGAGGTCTTTGGCCGCCAGCTGGCTGATCGCTTTGCCAACAGGTATACTGCCTGTATAGAATATATGATCAAAACGAAAGTCATTCATCATGGCCGGTATCACCGATGCGCCATCGCCCTGTACCACCATCGCCAGCCCGGGCGGGTAACTTTCGGCAATGATCTTTTCGATCAGGCTGGCTGTTGCCGGGGCAAACTCGCTTGGTTTCATCACTACACAGTTGCCTGCTGCAATAGCACCTATAACGGGTATCAGCAGTAATTGTAATGGAAAATTCCACGGACCGATCACCAGCACCACACCAAGAGGTGAAGGATACAGATGTGATGATGATGGGAGATTCAGCAGGTTGGTGCTGACCCTTTCGGGTTGCATCCATTGCTTCAGGTGTTTGATGGTATGACTGATCTCCTGTAATAAAAGTCCGGTTTCAGTCACCCAGGTCTCCTCAGGGCTTTTTTTCAGGTCAGCCTGCAGGGCATCATTGATGTGCTGTTCATGAGCCAGTATGGATCTTTTAAGTTGCTTTAATTGTTGCAGCCGGAAAGCATAAGGCCTGGTGATGCTGCTATCGAAGTATTGCCTGAGAGAAGTTAACTGTTCTTTTTGTGTTCCAGTATTCATGGTAGCAAGAAATAATGCTTTAAGGTAGTTGAAAAAAGCAGATCATGCGGCTGCATTTTGCCGATCAGCCGCGGGACCTTTCGTAAAATTTCATAGGTAAACACACATGAATGAAGAGTTATACACCGGGTCGGGAAACTTTTTTCGGCTATCCTCCGAAAATGGACGCATTTTTGTTATATCTATTTCATTCTTAAAAATCAATACAATGAAATCAAAGATCTGTACAGCCGTTCTGGCGCTATTATTAACCATTACAGCTACAAATGTCCATGCTATTGCAATTGTGGACGGGGGACCTAAGAAAGAAGTGCCGGTAGAAATGACAGAAGCGCAGAAAGCAGCCAGGCTCGAAGAGATCAAAGCCCGTGTGAATGCCATAAAGGCGATGGATAAATCGGAGTTGACCAGGGCTGAACGCAAAGAACTGAAAAGGGAATTGAAGGAAATGAAGAAAGAAGCAAGGACCATGAAAGGAGGTATTTACCTTTCAGTTGGCGCTATCATCATTATTATCCTCGTACTGATACTGATCCTTTAATATATATTGCCCTTAACCTTCGTCCTGATCGAACAGGACAATTGATTGCCTGTGGATTTTTCACAGGCAATTTTATTATATCCTGTAATATCTTTAATGTTATTACAAGCCATCACCCGTTAAATTTGCAGTATTGAAACGACCTGATCTCCACATCGCCGTATTCTTATTTTGTTTTATTGCCATCTTCGCCTGTTTGCCGGGCAATGTGTCCGGTCAAACGGCTGAAAAATATCCAAAGAATTATTTTCGCTGGCCCCTGAACATTAAGCCGGAGATCGTTGCCAATCTTGGGGAGCTTCGTTCCAATCACTGGCACATGGGCCTGGACATGCGCACGGCCCGGAAAGAAAACCTGCAGGTATATGCCGCAGCCGCAGGCTATATTTCAAAGATCCGTGTCGAAAAGTTTGGATTTGGCCGTTGCATCTGGATCACTCACCCCAATGGATACACTACCTTATACGCCCATCTCAATAATTTCTTTCCTGCCCTGGAGCAATATGTGACAGAGCAGCAATACAAACAGGAAACATGGGCCATTGAACTGGAGTTTTCTAAAGAAAAGTTTCCTGTATCAAAAGGGCAGTTCATTGCGTATAGTGGTAATACTGGCGGCTCGCAGGGACCACATGTACATTTTGAGATCCGGGACACCAAAACAGAAGAATGTATTAACCCGATGTTATTCGGCATGCCTTTGCCGGATAATGTGAAACCGTCCTTATTAAAATTGGCCTTGTATGACCGCAGCCGGAGTATATATGAGCAATCAGCACAGATATTTCCGCTGAGAAACACAGATAGCGGTTATATCATTTACAAAACACCGGTATTGAGAACAGGGTTGGCCAGGCTAAGTTTTGGCTTGCAGGCCATTGATAAAATAAGCGGGGCCAGTAATGAGAATGGTATTTACTCCGCCCGGGTATTTTTTGATGAGCAGCCCGTCATTGGTTTTATGCTTGAGCGTATCAGTTATGCAGGAACGAGATACATGAATGCACATATTGATTACAAATACCGGTTTAACGGCGGCCCCTATTTTCAAAACCTTTTCCAGCTGCCCGGAGATCACAGCAGTGTATATTATCATGAAAGCGGGGATGGTGTGATACGACTTGCCGATACCGCTATTCATACAGTACGTGTGGAAGTAAAAGATGCCAATGGGAATACTTCTCAACTGCGGTTCATGCTGCAATATGATGATAAACTTGTCAGGCCTGCTGCAGTGATGCAATCGCAACAGTTCACACCCAATTATGTAAGCCTGCTGGAAAAACCCGGATTTGAGATCTATTTACCGGAAACCTGCTTATATGATTCCGTTCATTCATTTTATTACCGGAATAATTCTTTTTCCGGGAACGCTGTGTCGGCTGTTCACCAGGTGAACGAAGCATCGGTGCCCGTGCATAGTGAGCTGACCGTTCGTATAAAACCTGACAGGGCTATCGGCGCCGAAGTAAAAGATAAGATCATCATCCAGCGTACATTCCGGAACAGTACGGATATAACGAAAGCCATATGGGAAGGCGAGTGGATGTCGGCCAGGTTCAGGGACTTTGGTTTTTTCCAGGCATTCATTGATGAAGAACCGCCCGTAATAAACGAATTAGGTAAAGGTGATACCATTGACCTGAGTCCGGTGAAGCGGATAGTATTTACACCAACCGATAATTCAGGCGTGAAAAATTTCAGGGCGGAGCTGAACGGGGAATGGCTGCGTTTCACCAACGATAAAGGCAGGAATCATATTTATAATTTTGACGAACGTTGCCCTTACGGCGTATATCAATTGACAGTGACTGTTGAGGATATTGTGGGTAATGCCACCACAAAGACCTGGTGGTTTAAAAGATACCCATACATTCCGCCTAAGAAAAAGGTAACGAAGAAAAAGACCGTTTCTAAAAAGCCTGCTGTTAAAAAGAAAGTGACAACCAAAAAGAAATAATCATGATAACGCTGATGGAAGGTGATAAAGCGCCGGCATTCACAGGCACCGACCAGGATGGAAAAAAGGTCTCATTAGCCGATTATAAAGGGAAAAAATTAGTACTCTATTTCTACTCCGAAGCAGGATCGCCTACCTGTACTATCGAATCATGTAACCTCCGGGACAACTATGGCCTGTTGAAGAAAAACGGATTTGAAGTAATGGGAGTAAGCCCTGATGAGAAAGCGGTACAGAAAAAATTTGAGATAAAGTATAAGTTACCTTTCCCGTTGATTGCCGATACTTCTCATGATATACTCGAAAAATATGGCGTATGGGACCAGAAGAAACTCTTTGGCCGTGAATACATGGGTGTGCTTCGCACCACGTTCGTAATTGACGGGAAAGGTATCATCATAAAGATCTTCCTCAAACCTAAGAATAAGGCCCACGCCGAAGAGATACTTGCCGCAATACAGCCGTGATAAAGCAGTCTTTCGGGGGCTCGCAAGTTTTGCAGCCCACTAAGCAACCACTTTTCTTTTGCAAACGATAGAATAAGGGACATAAAATGTAAGCGATGAAAAGTTATTTATTGTTCATGTGTGTTTTATTGCCATTGCTGGCATCAGCCCAGGATTCCACCATGAATACCCTGCTCAGGGATATGAATGATGAGGGAGAAGAAACAAAACGCCCCGTACACATATTCAATGGCGTAAAGGCGATCAATGCTAACACCACGGAAATGACCGGTAAAGGAAAAATGGACTTCAGGGTCACACACAATTTTGATGATATTGACGGAGACGGAGGCATACTCGGCCGTTTTCTGGGCCTTGATAATGTACGGGATGTTCGTATCGGGTTTCACTTAGGGTTGTCGGATAAATTAGATGTGAATATAGCCAGGGTAAAAGGGGCCGGCCCGGTAGGCAGGATCTATGAATTAGCTTTTAAGTATTTGTTTATACAGCAGCGGGAGAACGATCCAACGCATCCACTATCGGTGGCTTTGTTTGTCAACGCAGCGGCAGCTACCAACAAGGCTTCCTCCCTGCCTAATTTTGAACACAGCTTCCGGAGTTTTTCAGACAGGCTCAGCCAAACGGTTCAGTTGATCATTGCCCGGAAATTCGGTAAGGTTAGTTTGCAACTGAACCCCACTTTTGTCAATACCAACTACACAATATTGAATGATGATGTAAATATGTTCGCTATCGGTGGTGCTGCCAGGATACCCGTGACTCGCCACCTGAATATTGTCGTTGACTATTTTCATCCTTTCCGTTCCAAATCCAGCAAAGATTTCTTTAAAACCGTGGATGATACCTACAACCCCCCTTCGGATGTAGTATATAACCCTACGGCCATCAAGTTCTATGACCCTATCGGTATCAGTTTTGAAATACTGACTGCGGGACATATTTTCAACCTCAACTTTACCAATGCTACCGAGATACTCGAGAACAGGTTCATACCAAGAACAACCAGTTCCTGGGCAAAAGGAAAATTCCGCTGGGGGTTCACGATTGCCAGAAAGTTTGTAATATGGCGGCCGAAAAAGTGACCAGCCATTGAAGTATCATATCAGGGAGCATTCATTCTTTGCGAGGATAGCGGCATGGAAATTAAAAAGTAAAAAAGCGGCTATTGTCTTTGGCAGTACTATTTACCTGCACGGTACTTCACAGGAAGAATTTTTACAAAACAAACGCTGGCTCCGGCATGAACTAAAACATGTAGAACAATTCCGTCGCCATGGTTTTGGCAAGTTTATTATTTCATATCTGTGGGAGTGGTTAAAGAATGGATACTATAACAATAAATATGAGATAGAAGCAAGAGAAGCGGAAGAGGTTAAATAATCCATTGAATATCTCCGTGGTCAAACTGCTCTTCTATCATATGTTGTACGACTAGTTTTCCTTCGGGGGTCACTTCTTTGATCATTGTCTCGAATACCCTGTTATCTTTTTTCAGTTTTACCTTTTCACTCTTCTTATAGAGCCGGGCATTATAGGCGGATAGAATGGTATGGAATCCTACTGTGAGCAGTTCATGATAATGATGTTCAAATGTCTGACAAAGTTCCCGGGCAAGATGTACCGGCTCAAAGCTTTTCCCGGTGATCTGTTTGAGAGAAACGGGATTCAGCAGTTCGTCGGGGAAACTGACCTGGTTGATGTTTATACCGATCCCTGTTACGGCCCACTCCCAGTTACCTGTTTCATTTTCCCGGTTCCGGATGATGGATTCTATCAGTATACCACCTGCCTTTCTGTCCTTCCAGTAAAGGTCATTAGGCCATTTGATCCGGGTGTCGTCACCAGCATAGTGGCTGAACCATTCAGCCACTGAAACGGCTGCACAGGCGCTAAGCTGAAACTGTCGTGAAACCGGCAACGGTGCGGGTTTCAGGATAATGCTTAATGCGATATTCTCTTGTTTTGAAGAGCTCCATATCTTGCCTCTTTGTCCCTTGCCTGCTACCTGCTCATGACTGAAGATGGCCATAGCATGTTCCGCCAAACCCGCATGAATTTGCGTCAGGGCATAATTATTGGTACTGTCAACTGTCTGTAGCTCAATAAATGGGCTGCCAAGGGGTGTGCGGGAGGGGGGGTATGGCAATTAATTGCTATTTTTGGCAAAATAAAGTGTTTCGTGTTTATGGCAGATGGTTTTTTATTCGTGATCCCGCCTGGTAACCCTCTCACCATAAACTGAATAAACCATAAACTGAATAACTATTTGGAACAACTTACTTTACTGGCCAGCCGTAAACGAAAAAGTGCAGCCCGGTTAACCAAGAGCTCAAAGATCATCAAAACCATAATTGCCGCTATCCAGGATAAAAAGGGAGAGAATATCATTTCTCTTGACCTGAGAAAGATCAATGAAGCCGTTGCAGACTTCTTTATCATTTGTGAGGCGGGCAACCAGCCGCAGATAAGGGCCATTGCTGAAAATGTAGAAAGGCAGGTAAAGGAAAAATGCGGAGAGAGCCCCTACCATCATGAGGGTTTCAGCAGCCTGCAATGGGTACTGATAGATTACGTAAATGTAGTAGTACATGTGATGCTCTCGGAAACACGTAAGTTTTATAAGCTGGAAGATATGTGGAGCGACGCAGCTGCCGAGGGCCACAACGATTAATGTTAAATATTAGATAACCCGCAACATTTTTTTATAATAATTATTAAATAGCAGGTACCAATAATAATATGTCACAAGAGCCATATAATAAAAACGAAAAGAATAATCTGCCCAGGTTTGGAGGCCGCAAGGAGGATGATCCGAACCAGCCTCCTAAAAAAGGTCCCCGCTTCAGCATATATTGGGTGTATGCCATCATTTTTGCTATACTCATCGGCGTCAACTTGTATAGTGGTCCTTTTTCCGCCAACACGGCAAAAACCACTACGCTTGCTTTCAAAAAAATGTTGCTGGAGGGCGATGTAGAAAAATATACAATCGTTGACAACAGGAAAACAGTCAAAGTTTACCTGAAGAAAACGAGCCTGCCCAAATACAAGGAACAACTCAGCAAAGGGATCAGCGGCAAATACAGTGAAGAAGGCCCGCACATGTCTTTTAAAATCACAGGGGCAGAAACCTTTCAGAAGGAAATGGATGATTTTTTCAAAGCCAGCCCTACCGCAGAAGTTCCCTATACGGTAGATCCGGAAAGCGACTGGTTCAGTAAATCTTTGTCATTCCTTTTGCCTGTTCTTCTTTTCATCGGTCTTTGGATATTGCTGATGAGAAAGATGGGCGGCGGCGCTGGCGGAGGTGGTGGCCCCGGCGGTATTTTTAATATCGGTAAATCCAAGGCTACATTATTTGATAAAGGAACAAAGGTCAGCATCACGTTTGCTGATGTAGCGGGCCTGGATGAAGCCAAAGTAGAAGTGATGGAGATCGTTGACTTCCTGAAAAGTCCGAAAAAATATACAGCCTTAGGTGGCAAAATACCCAAGGGTGCTTTGTTGGTAGGACCTCCGGGAACAGGTAAAACATTGCTGGCAAAAGCGATGGCCGGTGAAGCACAGGTGCCGTTCTTTAGCCTGAGCGGTTCTGATTTCGTAGAGATGTTTGTAGGAGTTGGTGCCAGCCGTGTCAGAGACCTTTTCAAACAGGCAAGAGAAAAAGCCCCCTGTATCATATTCATTGATGAAATAGATGCGATCGGTCGTGCCAGAGGAAAGAACGTGATGATGAGCAATGATGAAAGAGAAAGCACATTGAACCAGCTACTGGTAGAAATGGATGGCTTCGGAACAGACGTAGGCATCATTGTACTGGCAGCTACCAACCGTCCGGATGTACTGGATAGCGCTTTATTACGTCCCGGCCGTTTCGACCGGCAGATCACCATTGATAAGCCGGATCTGAAAGGCCGTGAAGCGATCTTTAAAGTACACCTGAAACCGATCAAGATCTCAAAAACACTGGATATTCATAAACTGGCCGAACAGACACCCGGTTTTGCCGGCGCTGATATTGCCAATGTCTGTAATGAAGCAGCCTTGATAGCCGCCCGTAAAGGCAAAGATGCGGTAGATATGGAAGATTTCCAGGATGCGGTGGACAGGGTGATCGGTGGATTAGAAAAAAAGAACAAGATCATTTCTCCTGATGAGAAGAAGATCATTGCTTATCATGAAGCAGGCCATGCCATCTGCGGCTGGTACCTGGAACATGCCTATCCTTTATTAAAGGTTACCATCGTGCCCAGGGGCACTGCCGCCCTGGGATATGCACAATACACTCCCAAAGAGCAGTACCTGTACAATACTGACCAGCTGATCGATCAGATATGTATGACATTAGGCGGCAGAGCCAGTGAAGATATCTTCTTCGGAAAGATATCTACCGGCGCCCAGAACGATCTGCAGCAGATCACCCGCATCGCCTATGCGATGGTCAGTGTGTATGGTATGAATGAAAAAGTAGGTAATGTAAGCTTCTATGATCCGCAGCAGGAAACCACCTTTACCAAGCCTTACTCAGAAGAAACCTCGAAGATGATAGATGAGGAGGTGAGAAAGCTTATTGATGCTGCTTACGACAAGACAAAGCATCTGCTGACCGAGAAAAAAGGGCAGGTGGAGAAATTAGCCGAGGCTTTGCTTGAACGGGAGGTTTTGTTTCAGAGCGATGTGGAAACCCTGATCGGCAAACGGCCTTTTGAAGAGAAAAAAGTACTGGATCCGGAAAGCAGTAAGCCTTCAGAAACAGGAGAAATATCCGCAGGTGTGCCGCCTTACAACAGCGATGTGACCAATAAATCATTGCCCTAAAAATAAAGCGATGAATATTTCCACCTCCAAAGAAAATATTTTAAAAAAGATACGGAAGGCGTTGAGTCATTCAACGCCTCTTCCTTTTCCAAAAAGTGAAGGAACAGAATCTGTCTTTCTGCCGCTGCAGCAGGAGATGGCGGTGGAGTTTGCCGAGCAATTCTCGAAACTGCAGGGAAGGTTCGTGTACTGCATAAATGAACAGGAACTCGCCTTTCAACTGGCAAGCCTTATCAAGAAACAGGATTGGAACAAAGTTTTCTGTGTAGAAGATAAGCTGATAACACCGGTAGCCTCACAACTGGCCGACAGGCTGGTGAAGACAGACCTGGCCAATTGCGATGTCTCCATCACAGGCTGTGAATGCCTTGTAGCCAGAACAGGCTCTATGGTGCTGAGTGCTGCTCAGCAAAGTGGCCGCACTGTGAGTGTGTATGCACCGGTTCATATCTGCATTGCTTATACCAACCAGCTTGTTTATGATGTAAAGGACGGGCTGCAACTGGTAAAGGACAAATACGGCGAGCAGTTGCCCTCATTGATCAGTTTTGCCACAGGACCTAGCCGTACAGCCGATATTGAAAAGACACTGGTAGTGGGTGTACATGGCCCCAAAGAAGTGTACCTGTTCCTCGTAGAGTCATGATTTTATTACCTTTTGTTTCGTAATATTCGCTTATGAAACAGTCCGGCGTATATCATCTTTTTGTGTACGGTTCACTCCGCAGCGGCTTTCAGAGCCATGCGTATGAGTATATCAGCCGTTTCTTTCACTTGCTGGGTCCCGCAAAAGTGAAAGGAGAGCTCTATGATCTTGGACCCTATCCGGCTGCTATACCTTCAGGTGAAGACATGTACATAGTTGGTGAACTATACTCTGTAAAAGATGCCGCTGAATTTTCCTGGGCCATCGGGCAACTGGACGATTACGAAGGGGTGAATGCGGAAGCAGGCGAAGCGCAATTGTATCGCCGGGAACTGACAGAGGTTTTTACCCGGGATGATAAAGTAATCGCCTGGATCTACTGGTACAATGGCGATGTGAGTGGTAAGCCGGTGGTGTTGTCTGGCGATATTTTAGAATACTTACAGGCCAAAAAAGGGTCCTGAAACATGTACAGGCTGGCTGCCTTCCTGCATTTTTCTGGCTAAACTCAATGATCCCCCAATATCTTTGAACATAAAACGATAAACGTACTGCCCTTTACCTGACCATGAATTTACCCGGAGATAAGAACATATATTTCATTTCAGACTTTCACCTCGGCGCCCCGGATCATGTATCCAGTCTTCAGAGAGAAAGGATCATCGTTGAGTTCCTGGATGCAATAAAAAATGATACAGCGGAACTATTCATTGTTGGCGATATGTTCGACTTCTGGTACGAATACCGGAAAGTAGTGCCGAAAGGGTTTGTACGCCTGCTGGGCAAGCTGGCAGAACTGACCGATGCCGGTATTCCCATTCATTTTTTTGTTGGTAACCACGATATGTGGATGAAAGATTACTTCCTGCAAGAGTTGAATATCCCTGTCTATTTTCATCCAGAAGTATTTGAACGGGGAGGAAAGAGATTTTTGATCGGGCATGGGGATGGCCTGGGTCCCGGCGACCATGGCTACAAAAGACTGAAAAAAATTTTCCGAAACCCTTTTTGCCAATGGCTTTTTGGGATATTGCCACCGATGGCGGGCATGGGGATCGCTAACTATATGAGCCGCCGGAGCCGGGTGAAAACAGGCGCTACCGAAGAGATATTTCTGGGAGAGGATAAGGAATGGCTGCTGATCTATTGCAAGGAAGTGCTCCAAAAAGAAAATTTTGATTTTTTTGTGTTCGGGCATAGACACCTGGCCCTGGATTATCGTCTGTCTGAAAGAAGCCGGTATATCAATCTGGGTGACTGGATACGTTATTATACCTACGCAGTGTTTGACGGCAAGGATATGGTGTTACGGTCATTTAAAGGAAACAACGATAAGATCATTAAGAACTGGTGAATAAACTATTGAGCATATCATTTTTTGTATTCCTGGTGGCTTTATCAGCTTCAGCGCAGCAGGACACTTCATTCCGCCTGATAAAAAAAGTAAAAGGGGATGTAGTAGCCTTTGCCGCGGATAATCTGGAGAACCTCTACCTGCTCAGTAGTACCAACCAGCTGAAAAAGCTGAACGCCAATGGTGATTCGGCGGCGATATATAATGATGTAAAGAAATTCGGGCAGGCTACGCTGATAGATGTTTCTAACCCGCTGCGGGTATTGCTGTATTATAAGGATTTTGCTACCATCGTAGTATTGGACCGCTTTCTGAATGTCCGCAATACCATTGATCTGCGCCGGTATAATATTTTACAGGCAAAAGCGATCGGACAATCGTATGATAATAAGATATGGGTATATGATGAAGTGGGGAACAAGCTCAAAAAGATAGATGAGGATGGTAAACTGTTGCTGGAGACACCTGATTTCCGCCAGTTGTTTGACCCCATACCTTTGCCGCAAAGGATATTTGACCAGGACCAGTATGTTTATTTGTATGACTCTACCCTCGCCGTTTATGTTTTTGACTACTACGGCACCCTAAAAAACAAGATTCCGATCAGTGGCTGGCAGAATTTAAAAGTGACCGGTCCGTATATTTTCGGGTCGGATGCCAGGAGTCTCTTCCGCTATGATATCAGAACGTTCCGTATGGATGAATGGAACAAGCCTGCTGAAATAGCTACCGCCAGGACGTTCAGCTTTACTGCTTCCCGTCTTTATGCATTAAGAGAAGACGGTATTGATATTTTCAGCTTTCGCTGACAGGTCCTTCTGTCTATTTGGTATTTTTGTTCTTCAAACGAATTTGTTTCATGAATGATCTTCTGCAAAAGATATGGCTTGGCAACCCCCTTAGGAGTTACCTTGTAGTTGCCGCAGTCATTTTCCTGGTACTTATTTTCAAACGTTATATATCCCGCTATTTCGCCGGCGTGTTATTTCAATTGGTGAGCAGGATATGGAAGAACCTGGATAGATCGTCATTCATCAGCCTGGTGGTAAAGCCGCTGGGTATGTTCCTGCTGATACTGGTCTCGATAGTGGCGTTGCATAAACTCCGCTTCCCGGAAGAGTTGAAT
The DNA here is from genome assembly GCA_016787085.1 of Chitinophagaceae bacterium. Lineage (GTDB taxonomy): Bacteria > Bacteroidota > Bacteroidia > Chitinophagales > Chitinophagaceae > VBAT01. Next base: position 57,652 of record JAEUVJ010000065.1, read on the forward strand.
GAAGAACTGTATGGTTACAGTATCAAAAGTATTTTTCACAGCACCGGCACCATTATCCTGATCGTAGCCTTTATCCGGTTGTTGCTTCGTATCATTACTTTCATCTCCCTGATCCTGGAAAGAAAGGCAAACCTTACACCCGACCAGACAGATAATCAGTTGGTGGTTTTCTTCCGGGATTTCTTTAAAGTGGTGATCGCCATTATTGGCATACTGATGGTCCTGAAATTTGCATTTGGCTTCGATATCAGCAGTGTACTGACGGGTTTAAGTATCGTAGGTGCTGCTATTGCATTGGCCCTGCGGGAAAGCCTGGAAAACCTGATCGCTTCGTTCATCATCTTTTTTGATAAGCCGTTCACACTGGGAGATCTTGTAAAAGTGCAGAACATTACCGGGAATGTAGAAAGGATCGGGTTAAGAAGCACCCGGATACGCACAGATACCAAAACCTACGTGACGGTCCCCAACAAACAGATGGTGGACAGCATCCTCGACAATCTTTCACTGAGGACCCAGTTGAAAGGGGAGCTTCGTTTGCAGGTAGGACTGTCGGCCTCTTCGTCATCTCTTCAGGAATTGATCAGCGGCATAAAAAAAATACTTGAACACAGATCCATCGAAAGCTTTACTGTTTCACTGAACGATATTGCAGTGAATGCTTTCCTGGTCAATGCAGACTACTTTACCAGCCCGATGACACATCGTGAATACCTTGCGATAAAAGAAGAGATCAACCTGGCTGTATTGCAATTGATGGAGAAAATGAAGATCGAAATAGCCGGCGCCAGCACCGATATCCGGATAGATGGAGCCATCAATGTGAAGTAGCTCCTATGGAATTGACTATTTCAGCCAGTTCCTTGTCAAACATGCCGTATTTACCATACTCGACCACACGCCCCGCTTCTTTTCCTTTCTTCATCACTATGATGGTCGGGACAAGCGTGACATTCATAGACTCTGATAAATAGCCAAGAGTCTTTTTATTTCTGTCTGTACCGATCACTGAGATCTTGTCCTTTGAATAACCTGCTGCATCCAGCAGGTGAAAGAGTTTCGGTATGATGAAATGCGAATCCTCGCACCAGGTACCCATAAAGACAATAAGGTTCAGCGAATCACTATGTTTTTTTAAACCCGCTACGGCGTCTGCATTCGGGCTGTATGCTTTGAAGTTGACCGCATACCACTTGTTGTAAAATGAAGAGTCTTTTTCCAGGAGCTCCCTTGACAGTACACCTTTAAAAAGCTTGCCTTCGCTGGCATCGGGCAGAATTTCGTATTGCTCCTGTGACAGTACGGGTGACCCGGTCACGATTGCAATCAGAAGGGTAATGAAGATCCTTTTCATTGTATCAGGTAAAAAGTAAAAATAAAGGCAAGTCGTCAGAAGATGAAATGATCGCTGTTAAAGTTGCATCTTGAGTGAAGCATCAAAGCGACGCTTTTAGCTCAAGGAAGAAGCCTTTTATCTTTTCCAGCGATTGTATCATGGCAAATTTTTCTTCAGCATTCTTATTTTTCTTCAGGTAATCCTTGGCGCCCTCGATAGTGAATTTGCGGCGGCGCAGCAGGTCATAGATCATCACCAGGTTCTTGATATCCACCGGGCGGAAGAAACGGTCTCCTTTACGGTTCTTCCTGGGCTGCAGAATGTCAAATTCTGTTTCCCAGTAACGGATAAGCGACTGGTTTTCCCTGAACATTCCTGCTACTTCACCAATAGCATAGTATTGTTTCTTAAAGAGCTCTTCATCCGGCGGTACATTGACCATGTCGGCGGTAAGACCAGCTTCCTTTAAAGACCGGCGGCCTCTCGGTGAACGGGGTTTCTTGTCAGCGACGGCAACAGACTCTAACTTTTCTTTTTTTTCTTCCCCTGCTACAACGATGACGGGTTCGATAGCCGCCGTTTCCTTTTCATGTACGGCATCAAACTCGAACGTTATTTGTGTGAGGGGTTTGCTCATAGTCTTTATCAAAGATACGTATGATGCGCTCAGAAGAACGTACAAATACGAATGTGTGGAAAAGTTAAGCTATAAGCTGTTAGCTATTAGCAGTAGTCTGCCAAACGATAATACCTATAGTGAAAGATAATGTGGTCTTTTAATCCAGACTTTGGTTAGATGCAGCCGCCTGTTTCAGCAGCATATCGAACTGCTCAGGACTAAGGTCGTTGTAGAAAAAGTAAACCGGGTCTATGCGCTGGTTATATTTATGTACTTCATAGTGGCAGTGCGGCCCGGTTGATTTACCGGTGCTGCCCACCCATCCTATTACTTCTCCCCGTTTTACAACTTGCCCTGCTCTCGCTTTTACCCTTACCATGTGGCCATACAGCGTTTCATAGCCATAGCCATGGTTGATGACCACGTGGTTGCCATATCCATTGCCTGCGTTACCGGAGATATTGACAGTGCCATCTGCGGTAGCATAAATAGGCGTGCCCTGCGGGGCAGTAAAATCAAGCCCGGCATGCATCTTCACTGTTTTATAGATGGGGTCAATGCGATGACCAAAACCGGAGGCGATACGCTTCAGGTCTTTGTTGCTGACGGGTTGAATAGCGGGGGTGTGCGCCAGGAGTTTTTCTTTATTATTGAGCAGTTTGTCTATTTCCCCATAGGATTGTTTCTGTATGGTAATGCGGCTGCCCAGGCTGTTCAGGGTCGTAACGATCGAAGTGACCAGTTCCTTATCCTTCATTTTCTCGATCGTAGCTATCTCGATCTGCTCTTCAAGATCTTTGGCCCGGGCGCTGTCAGGAATGGGATTAGCTTCGAAAATGGAACGATATACATCATTGTCCCGTTTTTCCAGCTCGGCCATTTTTTGTTCCATGTCCTGTACCTTATCCCGGAGGGTGCGGTAATTATCCTTCAGTAATTCATTTTGCATACCGAGCAGGCGCTCATTGGGAGAACCCACAAAACGGAAAGCAATAAAGGAAATGAACATCGCGGTAACAAAAGCGGCGGCAAGAAAACCAAAAATGCGCAGGATCTTGATACGCAGCGGCGTTTCCAGCTTCTCGTAGCGAAGCGTATTGGTATTATAGTAATACTTGATCTTTTTCATAAAACCAATGCCGGTAAAGGCGCTGGTGAGAATATTGTGATCCGTTCCTGTGCAGCGGGCGGGCCGGATGAACATTCATAATCATTACCTTTGCCGACCTCTGCAGGGTTGACAAATATAGGGTCTTAACCAGCAAAAATCAACCCATTTACAGGAGATGATATGATGAATAGCGCAGATATACGCAAGAAGTTTCTGGATTTTTTCCATTCCAAGGGTCATGAGATCGTGCCTTCGGCGCCCATCGTGGTCAAAAATGACCCGACCCTGATGTTCACCAATGCCGGGATGAACCAGTTCAAGGATTATTTCCTGGGCAATAAGAAAGCGCCGCACCCCCGGGTGGCGGATACCCAGAAATGCCTGCGGGTAAGCGGCAAACATAACGACCTCGAAGAAGTGGGAGTAGATACCTATCATCATACGATGTTCGAAATGCTGGGCAACTGGAGTTTTGGCGACTATTTCAAGAAGGAAGCCATTGCCTGGAGCTGGGAATTATTGACCGGGGTCTATAAACTGGACAAGACCCGTTTGTATGTCACCATTTTTGAAGGTGATGCCAAAGAAGGCCTGCCTAAAGATGAAGAAGCTTATAATGAGTGGAAGAAATGGATACCCGAAGACAGGATATTGATGGGAAATAAAAAGGATAATTTCTGGGAGATGGGGGATACCGGCCCCTGCGGCCCCTGCACAGAGATACATTATGATACCCGTACTGAAGCCAATAATGACGGACATGCCCGGGTGAACAATGATGACACCGGCATGGTGATGGAGATCTGGAACAATGTGTTCATCCAGTTCAACCGTTTAAAGGATGGTTCCCTTGAGCCATTACCGGCGAAACATGTAGATACAGGCATGGGGCTCGAAAGACTGGTGAGGGTATTGCAGCGGAAGACATCCAATTACGATACAGATATTTTTACGAATACCATTCATGAAGTAGAAAAAGTTTGTGGCAGAAAATATGATTTCAGCGACAGCAAGCAAGCCATTGCTTTTCGTGTGATCGCTGATCATATCCGGGCTATCAGTTTTACGATCGCTGACGGGCAATTGCCTTCCAATACCGGCGCCGGTTATGTGATACGCCGTATCCTGCGCCGGGCAGTTCGTTATTATTATTCTTACCTGGATCACAAACAACCATTGCTGAACCAACTGGTGCCTGTACTGGCCAAACAATTCGAAAATGTTTTCCCTGAATTACAAAAACAGGTGGATTTTGTAAGCAAAGTGGTGAAGGAAGAAGAAGATGCTTTTTTGAGAACACTAGCAAAAGGGATAGCTAGATTTGAGAATTATGTTATGTCTCCAGCTAGTGCAGTTGAAGGAAATACTATTGCATATGGAGACGACGATGATGAAACAAGGCGAAGCTATATTACTCTTCAGCGGGCTTATGTTACAGAAAGAAAGCAAAAAAAGGTAGCAGGAAGTTTTGCTTTTGAGCTTAATGATACTTATGGCTTTCCAATTGACCTTACTGAATTAATGGCTAAAGAGAAAGGGTGGTATGTAGATATTGATGGATATAATCAAGAACTTCAAAAACAAAAAGACCGCTCACGTGCTGCCACAGCAGTAGATACGGAAGACTGGGTCGTATTGAAAGAGGGTTCCAACAAATTTGTCGGTTACGATTCTTTGGAAGCAAAGGCTGAAATTTTGAAATACAGAAAAGTAAAAGCCAAAGGCAAAGAAGCATACCAGTTTGTATTGGATACTACTCCTTTCTATGCCGAAAGTGGCGGACAGGCAGGTGATGTCGGTGTATTGCTGTTTGGTGATGAAGAAATAAATGTGCTGGACACCAAAAAGGACAATGACCTGATCATTCATTTCGCAGAAAAACTGCCCTGGCAGGTGACGGGTACCGTCATAGCGAAAGTGAATGAGGATAAAAGAAAGAATACAGCCCTGCACCACTCCGCTACACATCTTTTGCACGCCGCATTAAGAAATGTGCTGGGCAGTCATGTGGCACAGAAGGGTTCATTGGTGAATGAAGAACGTCTGCGTTTCGACTTTTCCCATTTTGCTAAAGTAACGGATGAGGAGATAGTGAAGATTGAAGCGATTGTGAATGAAAAGATCAGGGAGAATATTCCTGTTGTTATAAAAGAGATGCCAAAGGAAGAAGCCATGAAACTTGGTGCTATGGCTTTATTTGGCGAAAAGTATGGTGATGTAGTAAGAGTAGTGATCATAGATCCGGGTTATTCTGTTGAATTATGTGGCGGTACGCATGTGGGAGCCACCGGGGAGCTGGGTCTGTTTAAGATCAGCAGCGAATCGGCCGTAGCAGCAGGTGTACGCCGGATGGAAGCGATTTGCGGTAAACAGGCAGAGGCCTATATCAACGAACAGATCGGGTTGCTGAAATCGATCCGTGAATCGCTGAAGAATCCAAAGGATATACAGAAAGCTGTAGAAGCTCTTTCTGAGGAGAACAGTGAGCTGAAAAAGAAACTTGATCATGCGGAGAACAGGATGCTGGTAGGTGTACGCAATGAATTATTACAAAAGGATGAGATCATCAATAGTATCAACTTTGTCGGTGATATCGTAGAAGTAGGCAATGCGGATGCATTGAAGAAGCTTTGCTTTGACCTGAAGAATCACCTGCGTGATCATGTGGCAGTACTATGCGCCAATATAGGCGGTAAGCCTTTTGTTGCAGTAGGCATTTCGGATACAGTAGCAACTGCAAGGAATTTAGATGCAGGCAAGATCATCAAGGAGCATATTGCACCCCTGATCAAAGGTGGCGGCGGCGGACAAAAGACACTGGCTACAGCCGGCGGACAGGACCCTTCACACCTGGATAAGGTGATCGAAAAAGTGAAGTCGCTGCTTTAAGAGAAATAAAATCCTTTGGGAGGCTTGGGTTCTTTGTTCTTTTCTTTTTTCCGGGGCCAGGGACGCCGCCTGGTTTCGAGGTACACCCACAGACAGACAATGATTGCTATAACGCAAATAACTATAGCAGCTATAGCTAAGAAATTGACCATAAGCAGGTGGGTGGAGGTAATTGCTTGTCCACTTCAAAAATGCGCATTTATTTGCTATTCCCAATAGCCGGAGGATTAGGAAAACTACTACATTGATCAATTATTTTCAGGTATGGATGTAATAATTGAGACAGAGCGCCTGCTGCTGCGGACATTTACTATAAATGACGCTTCACTGATATATGAATTGAATATTGACCCGGAAGTAACCCGCTATACTCATGACCCGATCAGGGATATTGATCATGCACAGGAGGTATTGGAAAAGACCATTCTGCCGCAGTATGCTTTGTATAACCATGGTCGCTGGGCCGTACATATTAGATCATCAATGCAGTTCGTCGGCTGGTGCGGATTGAAATACAGGTCTGAACTGAATGAGGTGGATCTTGGTTACCGCTTTCAAAGACAAGCATGGGGCAAAGGCTATGCAACCGAAGCAGCATATGCCTGTATCAAATATGGGTTTGAAAAGCTTGGACTTGACCGTATAGTAGGCCGGGCTGAGACAGGGAATGCAGGCTCGTGCAGGGTATTGGAGAAATGCGGTATGAAGTATATCGGAGACCAGGTGACAGAAGGCCACCCGGCGAGGACCTATGAACTGTATAATCCGTTTATCCCCGGATCAGGCCTTTGAAGGAGTTCAGGCATTTAACATTTCCGAAACATTTCGTATTCCCGAAAATGTCGTTATATTTGAACTACGAAAACAAACGTAGATACTTCTTAAATTAACACTGTATGAAACAAATTGTCAGAAAACCCTTGCTCACTATCCTTGGAGCAGTGCTGATGGCACCTGCCGCTTTGCTGGCACAGCCGGGTGAAAAAGAAAAGCCAAAGGAAAAAGATAAAAAGGATTCCGAACAGATCATCATTACCCGTAAAGGCGGCAACAATGATAAGATAGTCGTGGAAGTGGTGGGTGATAAAGTGACGGTGAACGGGAAACCGATCGAAGAATACAAAGGAGATGATGTATCGGTGATGCGCCATAAGATCAAGGATGCTTATGCGCTGACAGAAGCCTTAGGGTCAGGTAACTGGTCTCATAGCGGGGATAACTTTAAACTGCTTACCGGTGACTCCAACCGGGCCATGCTGGGCGTAACCACAGAAAAATCAGATAAGGGCGTAGAGGTACAGGACATCACGAAAGAAAGTGGTGCTGCCAAGGCTGGATTGAAGGAAGGTGATATCATTACAAAGATCGGTGACAAGAAAATAGAAACGCCTGATGAGCTTTCCAAAACGATCAGGTCACATAAACCCGGCGACAAAGTGGACATCACTTACCTGCGGGGTGGAAAAGAGGAGAAAGCAACGGCTGAATTAGGTAAGTTCAAAGGCACTACTGTGTTCTCTACCACACCGGGAGGTCAGTACAATTTCAATTTTGACGATATGGATTTTGATAAGATCATGCCTAAGATCCAGGCTATTCCAAGAGTTGGAACACCTTATGGAAATCAGAACTGGAGCTGGTCTGGTGGCAGCCCGAAGCTTGGTTTATCTGTTCAGGATACAGATGATGGCAAAGGCGTGAAAGTAATAGAGGTGGATGATGAAAGCAATGCGGCCAAAGCTGGTATCAAAGAAAATGATGTGATCACCGAGGTAGATGGCAAAGCCACTAACAGCGTGGATCAAATATCAAAGATCATCAGGGAGAATAAGGATAAAACTTCCATGATGATCAAATTGCAGCGGAGCGGAAAGACCCAGAATATTGAAGTGAAAATGCCCCGCAAGATCAAATCCGCAGATCTTTAATACATATATCTCGTGTGCATGTAGTACCCCGTCCCGCTTCAGGCAGGACGGGGTTTTTGTTTAAAATCAGCCGCCGGGTGGCCGATGAGTATATCCCGCGATGAAAATCGCCATACAATTTTGGGAATCTTAATAAGTCGCTTTAGAGGTTTGGGGTGTATTTTTGCCAGCCAGTTATGAGTGACCAGCATTCTTACGAAATTGTTGTCGGGCTTGAAGTACATGCACAGTTGCTGACGAAAAGTAAATTGTTCTGTGGCGACAGCATTGCTTTTGGCGCTGCGCCCAATACACATATCAGCCCGATCACATTGGCGCACCCGGGCACGTTGCCAAAAATGAACAGGAACGCTATCGAATTTGCCGTGAAGATGGGCCTGGCCTGCCACTGTGAGATAGAGAAGAGCAATTATTTCGCCCGCAAAAACTATTTCTATCCCGATCTTCCCAAAGGATACCAGGTATCGCAGCATACTACGCCTATCTGTAAAGGGGGGTATGTGACAATCAAAACCGGGGAAGGTGAAAGGCAAATCCGGCTGAACCGTATTCATCTTGAAGAAGATGCCGGCAAAAGTATTCATGATGCTGACCCGGATAATACCTGCGTGGATTATAACAGGGCCGGCACCCCCTTGATCGAGATCGTAACAGAGCCGGACCTGCGGAGCGCTGATGAGGCATTTGCTTATGTCAGCGAAATAAGGAAACTGGTACGCTACCTGGAAATATGCGATGGCAATATGGAGGAAGGCAGTCTTCGTTGCGATGCCAACATCTCCGTACGTAAAAAAGGAGAGACAAAGCTCGGAACGAAAGTGGAAGTGAAGAACCTTAACTCTATCCGAAATGTAAAAAGAGCCATTGAGTTTGAATCACGGCGGCTTATTGCATTATTGGAAAAAGGAGAAACGGTCATTCAGCAGACCCGGAGTTTTGATGCAGATAATGGTACCACTTTTGCGATCCGCGATAAAGAAGATGCCGATGATTACCGCTATTTTGCCGATCCTGATCTTACTCCTTTTCATTTAGACAATGCGTTCATTGAAGCAATACGTTCTGCTATTCCTGCCTTGCCGGAGGAAAGAATAAAGGCATATACGAAAGAATATAAGCTGCCGGAGTATGATGCGCAGGTATTGACCGAGGAGAGAACGATGGCAGAGTATTTTGAGAAAGTGATAGCCCATACAGTCAACTACAAGGGAGCATCTAACTGGTTGCTGGGCCCGGTGAAGTCATGGATGAATGAGCAGGGAAAAGAGATCACTGATTTTCCTTTAGCTCCTGAGAAGATAGCAGCATTGATTGAATTGACAGATACTGGGAAAGTGAGTTTCTCCATAGCATCCACCCGGTTATTCTCGCAGTTGCTGAAAGACCCCTCGAAAGACCCGGCACAGATCGCAGCAGAGCAAAATCTTATTCAGCAGTCTGATTCTTCTTTCCTGGAACCGGTCATTGAAAAGGTACTGGAAAAATATGCGGATAAAGTGAAAGAGTACAAAAAGGGAAAGAAAGGTGTTTTGTCTTTGTTTGTGGGTGAAGTGATGAAACAATCCAAAGGCCAGGCCGACCCGAAAATGACCAATGAGCTATTACTGAAAAAACTGAATTCATAAAACCTATACAATACAGTATGCAGAAATGGATGTATGTGATGGTAGCAACAGCATTAGCTTCCTGTGCAGGGAAAGATGCCGAAAAAAAGTTTGAAGTAAGCGGTGTCATCAGCAATAGCACGGCCAAAATGGTGTACCTCGAAGAAGTAGCCGCCGGCAGCACGCAGGGTACTATCGTGGATTCATCATCCCTGGCAAAAGACGGGAAGTATAAACTGAGAACAGGTATCCGGGAATCACAGGTCTATAACCTGCGGCTTGACAGGAATATGTTCCCGGTAGCGGCTATGATCAATGATGTGCAAGCGATCTCGCTGAATGTAGAGCTGGATACGGGCGACAACCAGTTTGCCAAAAGTTATGAAGTGAAAGGTTCGCCGGCCAGCCAGGCCATGAAAGATTTCATGTATGCATTCAATGATGACCTGCAAAAAATATACTGGCTGGTACGTGAGCAGGACAGTTTGCAGCGTTTGGGTGTGGCGGATAGCGTATGGGCGCCGTTAGCAGCGAGGCAAAAAGAGATCGCCGGCAGGGTAAAGGAATATTCCTTGTCTTCACTGGCAAAAGCGAACGACCCTGCATTGCTTCTTTTTGAACTGGGCTATTACCAGTCCACGGCTAATAACCAGCGTTTCGGGCTGCAGGGAATAGATATTGAAGAAGTAAGTGACATCGTGAACAAAGCGGTGGTACAATTTCCGGCGCATACCGGGCTAAAAGCGATAAAGGGAAGTATAGACGGGCAACTGGCAGAAATGCTGAAGCCGAAAGAAACGAAATGGACAGGTAAGCAAGCGCCAGATTTTTCGTTGCCGGATGTAAATGGTAAACCCGTATCGCTGGGTTCTTTCAAAGGAAAATATGTGCTGGTGGATTTCTGGGCAAGCTGGTGCGGGCCCTGCCGTCAGGAAAACCCCAATGTAGTCAATGCATACAACCAGTTTAAGCATAAAAATTTTACCGTGCTCGGTGTTTCACTCGACAGGCCGGGACAAAAAAATAAATGGCTGGAAGCGATCAAACAGGACAAACTTAGCTGGACACAGGTGAGTGACCTGCAGTACTGGAACAGCAGCGTGGTGCCCCTGTATCAATTTGGCGGCATACCGTACAATGTTCTGGTAGGCCCTGATGGGTTGGTAGTGGCAGAGGATCTGCGGGGAAGGAACCTGGTAAAGAAACTGGAGGAGTTGCTGAAGTAGAACTACGGCTGAGATAGCCTTCCGGCATTCCTTTTTCCTGAAATTACAGATCTTACGGCTTTTGGCAAAGCCGATACTTCGTTACAAACGAAGCATAACAACCCTATAGTTTTTTATTTATTAAAGGCCAGAAGACTACGGACAACTGAGCTTTTAACTTTAATGCTTCTTATTAAAAGAAGTTTTTAATACCTTTTTTTATTATTTCATCTCTAAGCCAGATTATATAAACGGTATTAACAACAACACATATAGCAATAGAATAATAATACTGGTTGCAATAGAATACGATGGTGAATAGCTGCGCAATCTATGAATGAAATAAACATTAAATAATACATGCAGTACTACAAAACAAGTGTATATCCCCAAGAATAAATTCCTTCTTGCATCATGGGAAGCCAATCCCAACGAAGTCCCAATAAAAAATAGAACTAGTATAGATATACAAAATATCTGGAGGTTTCTTAGCATTAAATTGAGAATGGCTTTTTTCATATCAAACTTATTTAGTCCTTAAGTATTCTTTATTTCCCCGACGAGTTTTCACTTGGAACGCTTCGCAGCCGATGTCTCACAGCCTGGCCCGGTGGGAGGGGTGGACTCGGCGTCAATATATAATTGTTTCGTCAAATCAATATCATCCAACTCCAGGAAGTTCATTACCGGATAAGCTCCCCGTTCACCGGTAATATAAAATCTGGCTGAACTATGTTCGTAATCCGCAGGTGTAACTGCAAGGCTCCATTTACCCCGGCACGGGTTGTCATGCATATAGTCCAGCTTTTGCCGCCTGTACTTATGGGTACGGCATTCTTTCCAGTCAAATGAGTCTTCCCATACTTCATGTTTTTTATTTCGCTCCCTGTCTTTAGCCTCTACTCTAAGGTTCAACTGGTGTAATGGTTTAACGTTTCCCTGCGCTTCTAAACGGTTAATGATTTCATAGGCTATGAATCGTTTTCCATTACCCACTATTGTATTGATTGATTGACCGGTATTCCTAAAACCGATCAAGGCATGTACATGATTGGGCATGATAACATAGCCTGTTATGTAATGCCCTTTCTTTTTTAAATGATTAAACCAGTTATAAACAAGATCATAACTATTTGTTAGCTCTATCAGCGGTATCCATTGACAGCCGGTGAACGTAATAAAATACACCCCTTCAGGTTCTGTTATTTTCCTTTTAACAGACATGATACAATTTACAACTTTCCGGTGTAGTGGGTACGGCGAGTGCCACAGCCCGGCCGCACAAGATCATCTGACACATCGCCTGTGAAGTGTACGGTAAGTTTAGCAAGGGAACAGCGCTGCGAAATAATAGATGCTATTAAGCAAAGCAATAAAAAAAAGGAGATCATATTGATCTCCTTTTTTTTATTGCTTTGAAAACTATTATTGATAGCCGGGGTTCTGTTCCATCAAGGAATTTGCCTGCAGTTCCCAGTTAGGTATCGGTAAAAGGAAACGATAATCATTAGCTGGTAAAGTTGTTGCAGTAGTGGTGGGTGCATCTGAAGCTAAGCGCTGTACTGGCAGTCCCTTTCTTTTCAGATCCCAGAAACGATGGCCTTCATAAGCCAGTTCCTTAAACCTTTCGAGAAGGATGTCAGTAATAGCTGCATCTTTTGATGCATACGTAGCAATAGGCGCATATCCGGTTATCCTTGCGGTACGCAGGGCATTTATATCTGCCGTAGCGGATGCGAGGTTATTCTGTTCGGCGTATGCTTCTGCACGTATCAGGTACATTTCACCCGTCCTGAATACCTTGGCATTCGCAACATTTTCATTGGTGGTTCCGTAAGTAGTACCCTCATATTTTTTAATGAGACGGGGATTGCGGCCGCTGGGGATCAATAACGGCTCCATTCTTATATAACTGGTGAAACGAACGTCATTGACCTGATCGTAGCTGTTGTGCAATTTGTCAGAAGGTCTCCAGGTAATTGTGCCGATCACAACCGGAGGGCCCGCAGCGCTGGTGGCACGAAACAATGAACCTATCCGGCCACCGACGGCAGCAGTTCTTACCAGCCTGAATGCTACTTCGCTGGTGTTGGCATCAGTCCATATACCATTAAAGTTTGCCATGGTAGCAAGGGGAAGTCCATTGATGTACTCGGTAGCATAGGTCACGGCATTTGCCCAGTCTTTCATATACAGGGCGATTCTTGCCTGTAGGCCGCTTGCAGCCAGCCGGGTAGCCCGGTTAATATCAGCCAGGTTGTTTGGTAGCAAGGTCTTTGCTTCTGAAATGTCTGCAATCAGCTTCTGAAAATAGGGACCCATTTTTATTCTGGCTACAGCAGAAATGGTAGGTGCCTCAAGATAAGGCATGGCCAATCCATCAGGGTCATAATTAGCACAGTAATATCTGTACAATTCAAAATGGGAAAATGCCCGCATGAACAACGCCTCGCCTCTCAGTCTTGAACGGAGAACATTGTCTCCCACTCTTGTTGAGTCAGCGACAGGGGCTGCGATCAACACCCTGTTAACACGGTCAATGATCCTGTAATAAGGAGTGATAGCTGTATAATTATCCCTGAGGCCTACATCGGTAGAGCCATATTGCCATTCATGGGTAGTGCCGGCATTATAGAAATCCGCTGTTTGAACCTCATCTGCAAAAGTGGCATTGAGCAGTATTCCCATTTCGGTCTGCATGGCTGAATAAGCGCCAACAATAGCTGATTCATTATTGGCAACTGTTTGCAATGCCACATCCCCGGCAACCATGTCTGTTTCTTCGATCTCGATCACCTTCTTGCAGGAAAACAAGGTCAGAAGCAAGAATGATGAGAGCATTATTTTATTGTAGTACTTCATTTCAAAAATTATTTTTCATTAAAAATTAATATCAATACCGGTCACGAACATTCTTGGGTTCGGGAACTCGTTAAGACTGATATTGTTATTATCCTCAGGATCGGGGCCTTTCCATGGGCTCCAGATAGCTATATTCTGCATTTGTACATAGAATCTTGCAGATTTGATAATCTTGGTCTTCATGATATTCAACTGCGGAATGTTGTAAGCCAGATTCAGATTTCTGAAACGAAGGAATTTGGCATCGGATATATCTGAAGAAGTAAAGCCACGATCATAAGCAGGTGATTGATAATAAGCATTATCACCCGGTTTTTGCCATTGCATGGTCAGCATCCTTCTCGAAGCATTCACGGCAGCATGGTAGCCGATAATTCCCCGGGTAATCCAGTTTTCAATGTTGTTATACCTGGAGACATCAAGCTGATAAGAGAATAAGGCGCTAAGCGTAATGGCTTTAAAACGAATATCTGCAGTAAAGCCGCCGACATGTTTCGGCATAAATGTTCCGAATGTTGCAAACAGACCTGCTTCAGAAGGGTTGAAGGTTTCAGTGCCGTCTTGTTTATAAAATCTAGGTCTGCCTGTTGTCGGATCAGCTCCAAGATAGTGCTGTGCATAGTGAGCGCCGTAAGGAAGTCCTTCGCGGAGAATAAATGTGCCAGAAGGGATCTCTGTAACACTTCCCAGATCATCAATATTGTTTTTATTGATAGCATGGTTAATACCAAGCGTTACTTCAAAGTTTGTTGTCTTTACGATATCTCCCGATGCAGAAATCTCAATGCCTTTATTAGACATAGTACCCGCATTAATCTGAATCGTAGCTTGTCCAAAACCGGCTGTAGCTGATATAGGATTGGCAACAAACAGATCTACAGTTTTTTCATGATATACATCTACTATGAACCGTAACCTGTTTTTAAAGAAAGCAAAATCAGCCCCGATATTAAATTTTTGTACAGTTTCAATTTTCAGGTTAGGGTTGCCCGGTGTAGTAGGTGCCTGACCAGAAACGGATGAGCCGGCATAGATAGCAGAACCAAAAGCCGGTACCTGGGGTCCGAGGTAATTTGTAACAGTCACAAGGCCACCGCCGCCTGCGTACGCACCAGTGCCGATACTTCCGATATTAGGCACAGCGCCATAAGAAGCCCTAACCCTAAGATCGGAGAGAATATTCTGGTTTTTCATGAAACCTTCTTCCATGGCATTCCAGATAGCTCCGGCAGACCAAGTGGTGATTTCTTTATTCTGGTCATTGGCGATCCTGGAGGTTCCGTCACGCCTGATGTTTGCATTCAGTGTGTACCTGTTGTTATAAGTATATCTGGCAGTCCCAAAATAAGAACGGATACCAAATTCTGATTTTGCGCTGGTGGCAAATTGCTGTGTCTGGGCTACAGGCAATGGTCCGGCATTCTGGCCTGTCTGGTTCAGACGGGGATCAAGGTTGTACATGGTAAATCCAAGAGCTTTTTGATACCCTCTGACCACCTCAAAATACACTCCTGCATCTACTTCATGCACATTCGCAAACCTTTTATTGAATACGGCTGCTGAAGTATTGATCAGGTTGGCATTTAATTTATAAGCTTCTGAATTAATACCGGAAGCACCCAATGTCTGCAGGCTTCCAATATACGAAGCAGGGTTGATGAAACGCTGCCACCTGTCATCAGCCACATCCAGACCGAGTGTATTTTTCAATGTAATATAAGGGAGCAGTTTATACGCCACAGTCAGACCGGAGTTTATTTTGACCTGGTTTTGACGCAGTAAAGAATTGTCAATTCCTTCCAGCACATTACCGATTTGTTTTAAGGCGAGGGTTGTGTTAGCTCCGAATATTAGTGAGCCATCAGCCCTATAAGGATTTTCGTAGGGTTTTGCCCTCCAAGCCATCTGGAAAGAGTTCCGGGCGCTGTTACCCAGCCATTCGCCTTCAGAGTAGTTGGAAATAGAATACCCAAAGGTATTATTGAACTGAACGCTGAATTTATCAGCCGTAAAATCTAAATTAAACCTGGCGGTATATCTCTTTAGCTGGGAACTCAGGTCAGTTCCTTTCTGATCAAAATATCCGGCAGATAAGAAGAATCTTGTTCTTTCCGCCCCGCCACTTACATTCAACTCATGGGTTTGCGATAACCCTTTTCGGAACAATATATCGGGATAGAACATATTGATCTTACCGATACTATCAAGCATAAAATCATATCTGGCCTGTGATGCGGAATAGGGAGTGGCGACAGGGGATGTGGCCGGCAAGCCTGCGTAAGCAGGATTGTTTTTTGAATATACCCATCCCGGAGTATTTGTTGGGAAACCTGCCATACCAAGTCTTTCTTCATATTGAAGAATCTCAGTGGTGTTCATCATATCAAACTTGTTCCAGTTTGGAGGATTGGTAATACCTATCTGTGTGCGATAGCTGATGTTTGCCGTCCCGGCCTTACCTCTTTTAGTAGTAATGACAATAACACCAAGACCGCCGCGGGCGCCATACAAAGCTGCGGCTGAGGCATCTTTTAATACAGTGATAGACTCAAAATCATTGGGGTTGATTGTGGACATATCATATGCAGGGAAAGGAACTCCGTCAATTACATAGAGAGGTTGTAATTGTTGAGCCGTTACTGCACCTGTCAATGTCTTTACACCCCGGATGGTAATGGTCGCACTGGTACCGGGTTGGCCGGAGCCGGAGCTTACCTGTAAACCGGGGGCCCGGCCTTGTAATGCCTGATCAAAAGCGCCCACAGGAACTGTTTCTACCACTTTCGAGCTCAGCGTTGTCGCCGATCCGACGAACTGTGATTTTTTCTCCCTGGTATAACCGGTAACAACTACTTCGGTCAATGATTTGTCAGTAGCTTTCAGCGTAACACTGATGTTGCTTTGTGAGCCGATGGTTATCTCTTCCGGTGACATATCTACCGAAGAAAACACCAGTACCCTGGCATTGGAAGGAACAGTGAGTGAATAGGTTCCGTCGGCTTTGGTAACAGTACCGGTGGAGGTACCTTTGACAACTACAGATACATTGGCTAATGGACTGCCTTTGTCATCTGTCACCTTTCCGGTGATGGTTTTCTGCGCCAGCAGCGAACCTGTCATAAACAGGAATGCCGTGAGCATGAGTAGCAATTTTCTCATTTGCATTTTTAGTTTTAGTAATAAAAAAAGAGTTGACAGTTATCTCATGTGAACCGGTGAAGCGTCGTAATAGTCTTCGATAAAAGGGTCGGAAACCGTAAAGTTATCGGAAACATAAACTTAACCCAAGCATTAATTTAAAAACCTTAACCTTAACTGGAGACAACTGAACCGTTTTTTTTGCTGCGCAGGGTTTTTGAATAACCGGGAGGGAGGATACAGGCGGGAAAGACAACGTATGAGAATTTGAACAATGTTCAAAACGCTGTTTATCATTTTTTTATGTCTGGACATAAACTGAAATAAAAAAGGCGGGGATAGTCCCGCCTTTTTTATAGATGATCTTATTGCTTAGAGAGGGTTCTGTACCACCACTCCGTTGGTATTATTTAATTCCTGCTGAGGTATCAGGAACTGCCATTGTTTATCGCCGGCCGGAACGGAAAACACACCAGCCAGTGAGGCATTGTGGTTAGCGCCGGTACGGTCGAGCGGGCTGTTTGTACGCTTCAGGTCATAGAAACGGAAGCCCTCACCCCACAGCTCTACCCTGCGCTGGATCATGATCTCGTTGATCAATGCCTGGCCGCTATTAGTGGATAATACATAGTTCGGGTCCCTGTTGCTGGCCATTGTAAATAATGCCTGGCGGGCAGCGACATCCTGACCTCCTGCGCGGGCCAATGCTTCGGCTTCGATCAGGTACATTTCTGCACCACGCATTAAAGGAACATCACCTGCACTCACGGCTACATTGTTTACATAGAACTTACGGTTCATATAAGGGAACCTGGAACCGTTGGGGTTCAGCGGTATCGGGAATGCTGTATTGGTTCCGGTAGGATCCCAGAGGCCTTTCCTTACATCTGTAGCAGAGATCTGGTTATAGAGTAAAGAATTAATGGCCTTAGGGTTGGTCCTGATGTTGGTAGAATTGAAGTTGCAGGACAAATAGGCAAAGAAAGAATAGAAGAAAGTTCCCTGGTCTTCTTGCTGCTTGAAACCCCAGATCCATTCAGGATTGGTATAGTTATTAAATCCCTGCATGTACTGTGCATTGGTCATCAGAGTAAAGCCTTGCCTGGCCTGTGCAGCCATTTGAGCGGCTACTGCCCAGTTTTGTTGTGCCAATGCCACCCTTGCTTTAAAACCGCGGGCTACATTTACATTGATATGTGATTTGTCACGGCGGGGAGCAATCGTACTGCTGGCCAGCAAAGTGATCGCATCATCCAGGTCTTTGTTGAGCTGGGTATAGATCTCTGCAACAGACACCCGTGGGGTAGCGCCTACTGTAGGCTCCGTACGCATGGGCAGACCGAGACCGCTATTGGTGCCGTCTTTGTCAAAACGTTCGCCGAATAACTGTATCATCATAAAGTACGCCCATCCCCTGTATGCCAGTGCCTGTCCTTTGATCGCATCTTTATCTGCCTGCGGGCCGGTAGCTGCATCTATCTGCGCCAGTATCTGGTTGGCATTGGAAATAAAAGAAAAAAAGTACAGGTAGTTATAATAACAGATGGTACTGGTAACGAGCCGGTGATTGATCCAGCGGTATTCATTGATGAACCATCCATTGGATTGTCCTGTCATCACCAGGTCTTCACCCAGTGCATCCATGTAGATCATGTTTCCGCTGATGCCTCCCAGTGCCTGTGTGGCATACATCTGGCGATACAGGAAACGGTGCATGCCTTCGATCGCTTTCCAGGCATCGGTGGTATTGGTAAAAACAACACCATCGGAAACGGCATTGGTAGGCTTTGTCTCCAGGTAGTCCTTCTTACAGGAACTTATAGCGAGAGAGCTTATAGCGAGTATTACAAATATTCTTTTCATATTCATTGTTTAGAAGTTAATGTTGACACCTGCTGTCACTAACCGGGCAGGCGGATACGTATTGGAATTCTGTCCGTCAAAATTCTGGTTCACCAGCATTCCTTTTCTTTTGGCGAAGAGATAAACGTTTTCTGCACTGACGAATACCCTTGCATTATCTGCTCCGATCCTGCTCAGGAAACTCTTCGGCAGGTTATAAGCAAGATTGATACTGTTCAGTTGCAGGTGCGTAGCGCTGATCAGGAAACGGGTAGAAGAACCGGCGAAATTAGTGCCCTGGTCATTTTGCATACGGGGTACATTAGTAATATCACCCGCTTTTTGCCATCTCTTCAGGATATCAACATGCTGCCCACCACCGTACTGGCTGCCCGGTCCCATTAACCCGGCATAGCCGTTATCATATGCATAGCCGCCCAACTGGTAAGTGAACAGAACCGTCAATGAAATATCCTTGTAACGGAAAGTATTGGCAAAGCTACCATATACATCAGGGATAGAGGATTTGCCTGCATATACCTGGCGTGCATTGGAGTAAAGCGTAGTGACCGTATCCTTTCCGAAAATGCGGGAGTTAGCAGGGCTATAGGCGATCACGTTGCGGTAAAGGGCAGCGCCATCCGCAGGATCAACACCATAAAAATCCCTGAGGAAAAAATCATAGCGTGAATGACCTTCCGCTAACTGGTGCGGGAAAGAAATGATCTCTTTCGGTGTTTCCGGCATTTTGGTGACTTCATTCTTGAACGTAGTAGCATTTAATGTAGCTGTCCATCCGAAATCTTTTCCACGGAATACTTCTCCTATCAACTGCAGTTCAAAACCCCTGTTATACATGCTGCCGATATTGGTAGCCACAGAGAAGTTACCACCTGTAGCACCACCATTGGACAATGGCTGGGGAACATCAAATATCAGGTCTTTGGATTGCCTGTTGAAGAATTCCGCACTACCTGACAATCTTCCTTTCAGTAAGGAGAAATCAATACCAACATCAAGGCTGTTGGAAGCTTCCCATGTAAGATCATAATTGGGTAATGCGGTTTGCAATACGCCACCTGCAGAGTTGTTGTTGAAGCCAAGACCATATAAGCCCTGGTATGGATAATACCCGATACCTGCTTCAATGCCTGTACTTCCGTAAGAGCCTCTTAGTTTCAATTGGTCAACCCAGGTCACGTTGAAAAACTTTTCTTTGTCTAATCTCCAGCCCACACCTAATGACCAGAAGTTGGACCATCTTACGTCTTTATAGAACCGGGAATTGCCATCGCGGCGAAGGGCGCCGGAAAAAAAGTATTTACCATCAAAATCATAGTTCAGTTTGGACAAATAGCTTTCGATCCTGTGATTGTCTGTTTGTGATTGCAGGTTGCTGATCGTAGCAAAGTTGGGAAACTCTGTATTGCCATCGTCAAACAACTGATCTACTTTGAAACCATAGAAATAGTTATACTGAAATTTGTAGCTCTCGTGGCCGACCAGTGCGCTGACATTATGTACACCAAATTTTTTGCTATAGTTCAGCAACTGGTTAAATGTATAAGCGGTATTTTTTTCAATGGTCCTGCTGGCACGACCTGCCGGAGCGCCGTCACCGATGAATTTATTCTCAAAACTTTCTTCCTGGTAATCCTGCACATCATATTGTATGCTGGTGGTGAATTTGAGGTCTTTGGTAAAGATCACATCACCATATGCCCTTCCGCTCAGGATATTTCTTTTCCAGCGGGCAATGTTCAGGATGTTCTCATAAATAGCATGTCGGCCCTGGTTGACAGGACGGGCGCCGACTTCCGGAATGTTGCCATAGTCATATCTTGGATTGCCAAGATTGTCTAACAATACCTGGCTGGTGTTGGGATCAATGGCCATTACCGGGTAGATAGGCCCCATGCCCCGGGCAAAAGAGAAGGGGTTTACAATACCACCTTCAGCCGGGAAATCGCTGTTGATAACAGAACCGGCAATATTGAATCCTGTTCTGAACCATTTGACAGGCTGAGTATTGATGCTGATCCTGCCGTTGAAACGTTCCAGTTCTGAACGGGTCACAAATCCTTTTTCTTTGGTATATCCGAATGAGCCATAGTAGTCGGATTTTTCATTTCCGCCGCTATAATTCAACCCGTAATCAGATCGGCTGCCGTTCCGATAAAAGGCTTTGAACCAGTCGAGGTCGTCAGTGCTGTATTTTAATTGCGCAGCCTGCGGGTTCAGTGTGCCATCGGGCAATACTATTTGTGTGCCGGTCACACCCACAAAAGGATTGTACCTCCCAAGCAAGGTATATATATCGTCATAAGCAGTGCCGTTATAATTCTGACGACCTGCATTAGCGCCAGTGGTAAAACGTGGAAATAAGCCTGAAGCTAATTGATTAGCGTCTGCTATAGGGATAGGGTTTGTAGCCCGGTAAACCAGTACATTCCTGTACGATTCCCACATCAGCGGGTAATATTGAAAAGCGTCTACCTGGTCGTATTCGGGAATGGCCCTTGAAGTGAAACCGTGTGATACTTTAAATCCAAGCGTATTCCTGTTCTTTCTTCCTTTTTTGGTAGTGATCTGGATCACGCCATTACCGCCTCTTGAGCCATACAAGGCAGCAGCGGATGCGTCTTTTAAGGTAGAGATAGATTCTACATCATCAGGATTGATATTGGCAAGACCTCCTACATAAGGAGCGCCATCCACTACGATCAGCGGAGCGCTGGATGCATTGATGGATCCAAAACCCCTTAAACGGATAGCAGGGCTGCTGCCGGGTTGTCCGCTGGCGGTGGTTGTCTGAATACCCGGTGCTGATCCCACCAATGCATTGGTGACATTGGTCAGCGGCCTGTTCTCAATGTCTTTGGCATTGATCTGTGCCGAAGAACCAGTGTACTCTCCTTTCTTGACAGTGCCATAAGCTACAACGATCACTTCGTCCATGCTTTTGGTTACTGTTGACATCGTCACAGAAATAACGGAAGAGGAGCCGATCGCTACTTCCTGTGTGGCCATGTCAATAGATGAAAAAACAAGTGTTCTGGCAGTGGAAGGAACGGAAAGAGTATACGTCCCGTCTGTCTTTGTAGTAGTACCTGTGTTGGTACCTTTTACGACAACCGATACATTGGCCACCGGGGCGCCTTTGTCATCGGTCACTTTTCCTGAAATGGTTTTTTGAGCCAGCAACTCTCCTGTGAATAACAGAAAAGCTGTCAGCATGAGCAGCACTTTTCTCATTTGCATGTTGGTTTTTAGTAAAAAATAATGTTGACAGCTATCTCATGTGAGCCGGTGGAAGCGGCTGAAATATTTTCATGATAAGGACGGAAGGGCGTAAAGTTATCTGAAACCCGTATTTGACCCAAGCATTAATTCAAAAACCTTAACCGCAATTTTAGACAACTGAATTACTTGAATTGCTGCGTATAGAAATAATCCCCGGATAAAGTAGCAGGGATTCAAAAAGGTCATAAAAAGAAGGCTACTCTTTTTATGATTTACGGAAAATATGTTTGATAAACGGAATAAAAACAAGGTGACCGGAAAAACGAAAGCTGTCCTTCTTAGGACAGCTTTCATATAAGTCTGTTTTTTGATAACTATGGATACAATGGTATTTACTGATTTTGCACCATAGCACTGTTATATAATATTTCTGTTGTAGGTATCGGCCACACATAAGCCAAAGATGTAGGCGGCACAGCAGCCAATGTTGACTTTGCAGGGAAAGGAATATTTTGCCTCATAATATCCAATGACCGAAAACCTTCACCCAGAAGTTCAATCCTCCTTTCATTCAGGATCAGGTCAATGAGTTCCGGTTTGGTAGCTGGCGCAAATGTGGTGGTTGCATCAGACCTTTGGCGAATAGCATTCAAAATGGCAAGAGCCCGGGCATCTACCCCACTGGCCTGGCGGGCCAATGCTTCGGCCAGATTCAGCAATACTTCTGAGTAACGAAGAATAGGTACCCAGTTGTTCAGGTCGTCGTTAAACTTAGTGTATCGCTGAGTGGCTGTTACAAGAGTTTTTCTTACATCGGTTGCTTTCCAGTTTACATCGCCAAGAATGCCTGTTGAATTAAGACCAAACTCTGCATTGTGATAAAGAGCCAGACCATTTTGTGTACCCGGGGAGTTATTATTGTTCATCGGGAAACTGAATATGGACTCAAGAGCAGTATAAGGCGAGCGAAAAACATTCACAAAATTGCTGTTGAGGTTATGCAGGACTCCTGATGTAGCCGCGAAAGGCGCAGCTGCCGGCACAAGTTTGTTTCCTTCAGTGATTACATCCGCATATCTTGCCATATGGAGCAGTACCCTTGTTTTTAAAGCAATGGCTGTATTGCGATGAGCCCTTACCACATTCGTATCCCCGCTTGTATATCTTAATGGCAGGTTTGTTTCAGCATAATTGAGGTCATCCAGTATCTGATTATAGGTCTCAGCCATAGTACTGCGGGACAAAGCCGCACCAGAAGAACTTTTATTCGCGGTTAAACGCAAAGGAAGTCCCGGGCTGGCACCGGCATCCGCATTGTAGGGTCTTCTGCCGTACAAGGACGCTATGTAGAAGTTGCACAAAGCCCGGCAAAAACGTGCTTCACCTTTGTACTGGCTGGCGAGAGTGGTACTGATGACACTTGCATTGGCATCAATACCTTCAATAACGACATTGGCCCGGTTAATAGCGGCGAATCCGGCTGCCCACATATTTTCTACCTGGTTGTCTGTGGAAATGACAGAATAGTTCCATACGCCGAGTGCTGTAACACCATTGCCTGTGATGTTAAGCCAATCTTCGCCACGAACATCTTCATAGACAAGAGCCCTTCCTCCCAGGAATTGACCGCTTTTGCAGGCAGAATAAATGCCATATACCTGTTGCGCTATTCGCTCAGGCGTTCCGAAAGCCACAGCATCTGAAAGAGAAGCTTGTGGAATTGGGCTTAATTTTTCCTTTTTGCAGCCGGCCATAGCAATAATCACTATGACAATAAAGGCTGTATATTTTAATCTTATCAGTTTCATATTCTGTGTTTTTAATTAAAAGCCAATATTCAAACCTAAAGTAAGTGTTCTGGCCTGACCGATGGTATTACGGTCAACACCAGGCGTGAGTGCAGAATTCCCATTTACAGATATTTCCGGGTCAACGCCTGGATAATTAGTGATAATAAACGGGTTTTGCGCCTGCACGTAAACTCTGATGCTGCTGATATTTACTTTATTAAGAACGTTGGCGGGTATCGTATAACCTAATGCAATAGAACGGAAGCGTACAAATGCTCCGGAGAAAAGATTCGCATCTAACGGCGCTGCAGAGCCGTTTGAGATGTTATCATTATATACGACTTTAGGTATTTCTGTAACATCACCCGGTTTCTGCCAGCGGGTCATTGCGATTTTGTCATTATTCCAGAAACGCATGTCCAGCAAACCGGCCCGGCTTCCGAAATACACTTTATTGCCGAAGCTATAAATCGCATCAATATTCACATCAAATCCTTTGTAGTAAAAAGTATTGAGCAAACCGCCATAGACTGTAGGCAGCGCATTGCCGGCCACATATCCATCGCCACCAAGGCTAACGGCAGGAGCATTAGTTCCATCCCTGTATTGGTATCTGCTGGCAGCGGGGAGAGAAAAATCAAACAAAACCTCACGACCCTGTGCGTCAACAAATATTCTGCGGCCGGTGGCCGGATCAACTCCATTCGTTCTGATCAGGAAGAAACTTCCAATAGGCTGGCCTATACGGGTGATGTTAGTTCTTTCCAGTTGCGTAGTACCCACTATCTCCGGTACGCCCGGCGCCAGTGATGTTACACGGTTCTTCTGGGTTGTCAGATTAAATGTCACATCCCAGCCCATGTCTTTTTTCTCCAGCACTTTGGCCGTAATATTTAATTCTATGCCTTTATTATACATGGAAGCGGCATTGGCAGAAATAGTATTGCCCGGAATACCCATAGATGGAGGCGTAGGTACATCAATGATTAGGTCTTCCAAATCTGTTTTGTAGTAACCAATCTCTCCGGTTATTCTGTTGTCAAATAAACCAAATTGCAAACCTACATCCAGCTTTGTGCTTGACTCCCAGGTCAAATCCTGATTGCCTGCCTGCGAAAAGAATAAAGTGGGATAACCGGCCCCGTACTGGAATGAACTAAAGGTAGAAAGTGAAGAGAAGTTTCCGACGGCCGTAAGATTGCCAACAGTACCGTAACTTCCCCTTATGCGAAGGCTGTTGACTATTTTGCTGATACCACCACCCCAGAAACTTTCGTCGCTGATATTCCAGCCTACAGAACCGCCACCAAAATTGCCCCATTTTTTTCCTTCAGCAAAGGCTGAATAACCATCCCGGCGGAAGTTTCCTGCAATAAAATATCTGTTCTTATAATTATAGTTAACGCGGCCAAAGAAGGATAAAAGATAATTTTCCGTCAATGCATTGGCATTGGGGTTATCATTTAACGTATATCCACCCTGGAATTCATTATAGAAATTTTCAGTAAGCCCTGAGCGTTTGGCGCTCCACCTGTCTGATTTGGAACTCTGTTCTTCGGATCCTATCAATACATTCAGGTTATGGCTGTTTTTTATACGGGTGTCATAGTTGATGGTATTCTGGAAGTTGACAACATTGTATTTGCCAAACGCATTAAATGCTGTACCATCATCTGAGGTGCTGGTAGTTTGGATGCCATCCCCATGAAGGGAGTTGTAAAACGTACGGTCGTCTACGGACAGGTAGTTTACGCCATATTGTATCCGATAGGTTAGTCCTTTATATAGTTTCACTTCGGCATTAATATCTCCAAGAATCTGGTCAGACTGAGATGTAATAACATTCAGATCACGGATCATAACCGGGTTATAAAATCCCGACCGGTCATAATTTTTATTTCTTCCTGTCTGGTTGAAGTTATTTCTTGCCACGGGGTCGTCAATGCCTACAATGTTGTACCGGCCATCTGCCCTGTACGGGGCAACATTAGGCGCCGTTACAAAAGCAAGCCTGGCCGAACCAGCAGTACTAAAGGGGGTGCCTGGTAGTGAACCAGAGCTGGGAGATTGTGTACTGCCCCGGCTAAAGCTGAAATTACCCCCTACCTTAAGCCAATCATTTACCTTTTGCTCAAGGTTCATTCTCATTTGTTTGCGGTCAAACGTGTTCGTTTGCAAAATGCCTTCCTGTTTGGTATAGTTGGCACTGAGATAATAACGGGTTCCCTGGTTGGCCCCGGATACGCTCAGATTGTGACTGTGTTGAAAACCGGTTTGATAAATATAATCTGCCCACCTGGTATCAATGGGTTGTCCATTGATGGAATCAAGGAAAAATAACGGTGAACCTGCGGGAGGAGGAGTGAGACCAGAGCCGGGGATCAATGCGCTGGCAGGAATCAGGTAATTACCGTTTCTCACTGCTTCATTTTTTAATGTCACATATTCCTGGGCATTAAGAACGTCGAAAACATTAAACGCTTCTGTCCATCCGGCCCATACATCATACGTAACTTTTGCTTTTCCTTGTTTGCCTTTTTTGGTAGTGATCAGCATAACACCATTTGCAGCACGGCTGCCATAAATGGCTGCGGCGGAAGCATCTTTTAACACTTCAATTGACTCAATATCTGCCGGGTTGATATTTCCCAGTGCATTATTGGCAGAAAGATTGGTTGACGCATCACCGCTGATAACCGGTACCCCGTCTACTACGACTAATGGGAATGAAGTACCGCTGATAGAGTTGACACCTCTGATTCTCACAACAGGCGGGTTATTTAATACGCCGTTAGGAATAGTCACATTCAAGCCGGCGGCTTTACCTGTTAATGCTTGTTCAAAACTCTGAACAGGTATATTCCTGATTTTGTCGCCCCCGATGGACGAAATGGCGCTGGTTACATCTTTTCTGCGTTGTGTACCATAACCCACCACTACTACTTCGGCAAGTACACTCTCAACAGGTTTCAGAGTCGGGCTTACAGTAGTCTGTGACCCCAGAATCACTTCTAAGGGTGACATATCTACTGCTGTAAATACAAGAGCTTTTGCATTGGCAGGAACGGTAATGGAATATGTTCCATCTACTTTAGTGATGGTACCTGTATTGGTGCCTTTCACCATTACTGAGGCATTGGGAATCGGATTCCCTTTATCATCTGTCACTTTGCCGGTGACGGTTTTTTGTGCAAACAACTGACCTGTAAAAAACAGGAATGCTGTTAGCAGCGCTAGCAGTTTTCTCATGTGCATGTAGTTTAAGTATAGAAATAATAACAACAGTAACCTCGTGAAAGGGTACTACTGTGAATGTCCATAACCTTTTGCAGTTCTCAGGGGGATACGTCTTACGGGCATAACCGTTAAAATCACAGACAGACCGTTGATCCGGTATGCTGCACTAAAATAGAAAAACTATTCATTCGCCCGCCGGGTTCCCTATCTTTTTTTGAACCGGACAAGGCCTATCAAAAGGGCGGGTAAAAGCACCAGGTTGGTGAATGTGGCCGTCACCAGGGTAAGCGAAGTGAGCCAGCCCAGCGCCTGGGTGCCGCCAAAACCGCTGAAGCAGAAAATAACAAAACCGGCTATCAGTACCAGTGAGGTATAAATGATGCTGATCCCGGTACTATGGATGGTCTCTATCACTGTCTTTTCCATATTGTATTGCTGGTGCGGCAACTCCTGTTTGTAATTAACCAGGAAGCGGATGGTAATGTCAATAGCTATACCCAGCGCAACACTAAAGATCAATACGGTTGAAGGCTTCAGGGGTACGCCTACCCAGCCCATGATACCCGCTGTAATAGCCAGCGGAATGATGTTGGGTATTAATGAACAAAACAATATCCTGAAGGACCGGAACAGGTAAAGCATACAAAGTGCAATCAGTAAAAAGGCCCAGAGGATACTTTCCTTAAGACCATTAATGATAAAGCTGGTTCCTTCCAGGAAGGTGATACTGGTACCAGTCAGTTGTACGTTATAGTTCTCTTTCGGAAATAGCTTATTAACTTTTTGCGAAATGCTATCCAGTATTTCAGGCAAACGGGCACTGCCTACATCCGCCATGCTCACACTGATCCTTGCCTGTTGCCTGCTGCTGTCCATGAATGATGAAACTAATTTGGCAAAGGAATTCTTCGATCCGGCCGTATCCTTTCTGAAACTCAGGTATTCTGCCAGCGCCGGCAGGTCATAGCCGGAAGGCATGGAATAGTTCAGGCTGTCGCCTTCAAAGAACGCCTGCTTTGCAAATTTCAATCCTTCAGCAATGCTTAATGGCCTGGCTATTGCCGGCATCGAAACCAGGTATTGCGATAAAGAGTCAATGCGCAAAAGGTTGTTGAGGTTCCGGGAAACGCCATATTTCTTTTTGGTGTCAACCAGTATCTCCAGCGGCATGACACCTTTGAAATGCTGTTCAAAGAATTTCAGGTCGGTATAGATCTTATCTGTCTTTGGCAGGTCATCTACTATATATCCGACACTTTTCAGCCGGAAAATGCCCATGACCGCCGAAACCATTAGCACTGTTGTTATGCCATAGATCAGCTTCCGGTGATTCAGCGACCATCTTTCGAGCCGGTCCAGCCAACGATTCAATCGCGGGCTTTCAAGGTATTTCATGTGCCTTGATTTTGGCGCAGGCAATAAACTAAGAACGACCGGGATCAGGATAAGAGAAATAAAGAACAACAGCATGATGTTGATACCGGCCACCACGCCAAACTCCCGCAATACTTCGCTGCGGGTAAGCGCAAATACGGCAAAACCGATCGCTGCGGCGAGGTTGCAGAACAAGGTGACGATACCCATCTTTCCTACCATATTCACCAGCGCTGCTTTCTTATCACCGGTTTCATTGTACGAAGTATGGAATTTATTTAAGAAATAAATGCAGTTGGGAATACCGATCACCACGATCAGGGGTGGTATCAGCGCTGTCAGTAAAGTGATCTTATAACCGATCAGGTGCATGGTAGCCATGCTGAATAATACGCCAATGATCACCACGCCTAAGGAAAGCAGCATCGAGCTGACCGAACGGAAAAAAGCCAGCAGGATCACTGCGGATAAAACTACCGATGCAAAAAGGAACCAGCGCATCTCATCAGCAATGCGGGTGGAGAGTTCGGTGCGGATAAAAGGAAGCCCGCTCAGGTAGATAGCCGTGTTATTCTCTTTGCCGAAATTTTCTGCCAGTGTCCGTATATCTTTTGTTACCTCATTTCTCTTTTTGGAGTTCATGATGGTTTTATTGATACGTACACCCATCAGCCAGGCGTGTGTTTCGGGGTTGTATAAAAGGGATTGATAAAAAGGCAGGTTCAGAAAAACCGCCGCCCCGCTGTCTATTTCAGCCTGCGTTAATCTTCTTTCGGGAAAAACAACAACTGCATTTAGTTTTTCTGTTTCGGCATTCTTTACAAGATTGACGGCCGACGGAAGCCCTATCACATCTTCCACCCCGTTCACCTGTTTCAGGTTTCGCTGAAGGGCGGCATAATCATTGAAGAATTTCTCTTTGAAAATGTCTTTGGTCTGGATACCGATCACCAGCAGGTTGCCATCTTCGCCAAATTTCTTTTTGAACTCCCTGTATGTAATGCTGGCCGGGTGATTGGTGGGGATAGCCCTGGTAAACTCATAGCTCAACTGTACTTTGCTGGCCCAGTACCCAGTCAGGCCCGTAACAGCGATGGTAATGATCAAAAGAGCGATGCGGTATTTCAGGATAAACTGTCCTAATCGGGGCCACATAGTGTTGTTCGTGTTTGTTCAGGAATCGGATGCGCAAAGAAACGTAAAAAAAGGCCAATATGGTATTTGGACGTTTGTAATACTTTTGATCAGTGAGAGGTTTATTTGTTTTCATATTCACCGCTTCTTTGTTTGATGCAGTTGCCCAGCAAGCCATTCCGCCAATTGGTCTTTGGAGGGAACACCTGCCCTATAACAGCGCCATTGATGTGGCCACCGGAAACGGTAAAGTGTATTGCGCCACACCGTATAGCTTATTTACTGTTACACTTTCGGATAATTCCATAGAGAGATGGAGCCGTATAACGGGGCTTGCAGAAACCGGTATCAGTACCGTCATGTATGATGAGGGAAACAATAAACTTTTTATTGCCTATGAGAACAGTAATATTGATATTATTGACCGGAGTGATATTATCAACATACCGGATATAAAGCGGGATGATATTGCCGGTGATAAAAGGATCAATAACATTTACCCTTTCCAAAACAACTATTATCTCTCCACAGGCCTTGGTGTGATCGTAATAGACGGAGAAAGATATGAAGTGAAAGATTCCTGGTTTATCGGAGCCGGGGGCAACCAGGTACGAGTGAATGGTTTTGCCAGTGACGGTAATTTCTTTTATGCAGCCACAGATGAAGGGTTGAAAAAAGCAGCCGTTAATGCGCCTGACCTTGCCAACTATGCAAACTGGCAGGAAGTCAGCGGCACTAATGGATTACCGGCAGGGGCCTGCCAGCATGTACTGGATATCGGCGGTAAGATCATCGTTCAGAAAAATGACTCACTGTTTGTATTGAATGGCAACAACTGGACTTTGTTTTATGCAGACGGGGCAGGTATAGTAAGCAGTAACATTTCGGGCGGTAAGATCATGCTATGCGAGAGAGTAGTGAATGTGCTAAGCAAAGTCGTTATACTGAATGCAGATGGCAGTGTGGCAAGAATATTGACACAACTGGCGCCTATCTCCTTTCCGCGAAAGGCCATACTGGTGAATAACGACCCCTGGCTGGCTGACCAGTTTGGAGGGCTTACTCATTTTTCTGCTTCTTCTTATGAAAACTATAAGCCCAATTCCCCGGAAGCAACAGGCAGCGGGGAAATGACAGTATATAACAATACTTTTTATGGTACGGCAGGGGAGATCAATGAGGCCTGGAATTACCAGTATAACGGCAACGGCATTTTTGTCCTTAAAGAAGGAAACTGGACAAATATCAACCGCTATCGCTTTTCACAGATTGATTCATTGCTGGATTATATCGCTGTTGCAGTTGACAAACGGGATGAGTCGGTATGGGCAGGCTCGTATGGCGGAGGATTATTGCATATCAAACCGGATCAATCCTTTGAGATATTTAAACAAAATATTATTGGGCCGGCTGTAGGCGACCCGGCCAGCTACCGTGTATCGGGACTGACTTTCGATAATGATAACAATTTGTGGGTATCCAATTTCGGGGCGGTACAACCATTATTAGCCAGAAAAACAGATGGTAACTGGAAAAAATTTTCTCTTCCTTTTCAACTGGCTGAAAATGCACTGGCGCAGATCGTTATTGATGACAATAACTACAAATGGATACTTGGCGCCAAATCCACGGGTATTTTTTGTTTCGATCACGGAGCAGATATTGATAATACCGGTGATGACCGCTGGAAACGTTTTTTACAGGGAGCCGGCAATGGTAATTTGCCTGAAGGCGAAGTGTTTTGCCTGGCAAAAGACAAAAGCGGTTCTATATGGGTGGGTACAGGTAATGGTATCGGCGTTATTCAATGCACACAGGATGTATTTACCGGGCAGGGTTGTGAAGCAATATGGCCCATCGTGCAGCAGGGAAACTTTGCGGGATATCTCTTCAATGGCCAGGAAATAAGAAGTATTGCTGTAGATGGGGCCGACAGAAAATGGGTAGCGACACGCAATGGTGTATGGCTGGTCAGCGCTACCGGAGAAAAGGTCATTTATAATTTTACAGAGGAAAACAGCCCGCTGTTGAGCAACGATGTAAAGAAGATCGCTATTGACGGAAAAACAGGTGAAGTATATTTTGCTACGGTGAAAGGCACCTGCTCATTTCGCAGCACCGCTACAGAAGGTAGTGAAGTAAATGAAAAAGTATTGGTATTCCCGAACCCGGTACCGCCGGGCTATACCGGTACGATCGGTATTCGTGGCGTAGTGAATAATGCCATTGTGAAGATCACGGAGCTGAATGGAAGACTGGTGTACCAGACAAGAGCCCTGGGCGGCCAGGTGGTATGGGACGGACGTGATTACAAAGGCAGAAAAATAGCTACGGGTGTTTATCTTGTATTGGTAAGTGATGATGGAAGTGCAGGCACCCCAAGGAAAGAAACGGCAGCAGCAAAGATCATTTTTATAAGCAGGTAATTGTGCCCGATAAACTTCATAAAACAAAAGGGATCGTTCTTCGTACTGTGAGGTATGGGGAGACGAGTGTGATCGCTACTATTTTCACTGAACTATTAGGTCTGCAATCTTACCTGGTAAATGGAGTGCGAACCTCCACCAAAAAAGGGGCAGGCAAAGCTTCATTATTTCAGCCATCTGCTATTCTCGATATGGTTGTTTATCATAGTGAGTTAAAACAGTTGCAACGAATCAAAGAATTCAGATGGGGGTATTTATACCAGCACATCTTATCGGATGTCAGGAAAAATGCCGTGGCGTTGTTCATGGTCGAGCTGCTGACCAAATGCCTGAAACAACCCGAAGAGCAACCTGAGCTTTTTCATTTTGCGGAAGATGCGTTCATACACCTGGATGAAAGCAGCGAAATGGTAGCCGCCAATTTCCCATTGTATTTTGCCTTACACCTGCCTGTTTTTTTTGGTTTCAGGATAAACGATAACTATTCAGAAAAGACACATATCCTGGATCTGCAGGAAGGGGGGTTTGTGCCTCACCCGCCTCCCCATCCTTATTTTATCGAAGATAAACAGGCATATGTTACTTCACAGGTATTAAAAGCACAACGTCCTGGAGAGATCGGGGAGATAAAACTGAATCATGATTTTCGCAGAAACCTTTTATTCACTTACGAAAAATATTATGCCTTGCACCTGCAGGATTTTGGTACCATGAGGACCTTACCGGTATTGAGAGAGATATTAAGCTGAAGGACGGCTATTTCTTTACTTTTCTTATCCTCAGAAAAGTTATCACATAATCTATCTGTTCGCTGCTCATCTTCTGGGCGACTGCATGATTTTTCGGGTCAAGGCCTATCAGGGCGGTCGCATGGTAGTTGTCTATCTGGGTTTTTGTGAAATTCGGTATGCTGTCCTTGCCTTTGGTAAAAATCCCATGACAATCCCCACAATAAAGTTTGTAAAGGATCTTTCCTTTTTCTGCTCTCTCAATGAACAGCGCCCTGTTCTCCTGGGTTACATGTTCGGGAATATCGTATTCTGTCTGGTTCTTCTTACCACATTTAGAGTCTGATGAGACCACTGCCAGCAGGAAGAGTGATGATATGGCAAAAGTGTACTTCTTCAATTTAGTATTCTCCCCCGGTTTTCCGGCTGTTTAATTCTTTATTACCTGACCGGGGCAGTGCTGCAGGAGGCGCTTCAAAAATAATCTTTTCATTAAGCGAATGCATAAAAGCGATCAGTTCTTTTTTTTCTGCAGCGCTTAATTTTAATGAATCGGATGCCAGTGTCTGGTTGGCCACATGTAGTTTTTTGCCCGCACCCCCTCCGGCATCATACATGTCAATTACCTGCTCCAGTGTCTGGAATACGCCATTGTGCATATATGGTTTGGTAAATGCAATGTTCCGTAGTGTACCTGTCCGGAATGCATTCATCGTTTCATGCGCCGGGTTTACTTTATATCTTCCTTTATCGGGGCTTAGTTTGTGAAAGCCTGAATCTTCCGGTACGCCGATCACTTCAAATTCAGAGCCGATATAGGGAGGCTTTACGCCATTGAACATTGGAACAAAGTGGCAGGTGGCGCATTGCGCTTTGCTCATAAAGAGGTTAAAGCCCCTTTTAGCTTCGGGAGCAATATCCTGTTTATGATTCATCGCATCATCGAACGGAGCGCTGTGCCTGCTGAAATCAGCATAGTAATAAGTGATCGCAGAAACAATATGGCTCAGGGTGACCTCTTTTTCCTCAGGAGTGTATTTCAGGAATTTTTTGAAAGCATCTTTATATTCTTTGCAGCTAAGTATCTTTTTCAGCATCTCTGCTTCGTTACTATTCATCTCCTCTACATTTCTTGTCACATCCTTTACCTGGTCCTGCAGCGAAATATGTTTTCCATCCAGCATGATTAGATGGTTGTAGATCGCATTGATCAGTGTCGGCGTGTTCCTTTCAAGGTGTTGCTGCCGGTCAAACCGGAGCGATGTGGATTGCGTGGTGTCTGTAAAGAACTCTGCAGGTTTGTGACACGAAACACAGCTTCGCTGGTTATTGGCCGATAAGATGGGATCGTAAAATAAAAGCTTGCCGGTCTGCTTTATCTCTTTCAGGAGTTTCTCATCCTCTATCAGCGAAAAGATCCCTTTGGTGTTTTGAGGGACATATAGTGCTTTGTCAAAAATGGAATTGCAGTTATTGTTCAGGGAATAGTCGTTATAATTCTTCGTCACCACGCCGTACCGGGTAATGAACTGCTGGTTCATCCGGAACAACGGGTTGATATGGTCTTTAATAAAAGTAAAATGATCGAACAGGGAAAAGTCAGCGGGCTGGTTGTTTGCAAAATCAATGGCTTTGTTGTATTGTGCCAGGTACTCTGTTGATAAAGGCATCGATGGAAATGCCTCGTCAAACCGGTGGTATATTTCTTTTACATCCTTCAGCATGGACCTTAGTTCGGGAATGACGCTGCCGGTATCAGGACATTCGAACCCGGTAGTATAAAGTGCTGCCAGGTTAAGCAGGTACAGGCGGTTGGCTAAAAAGAAATGGTGATACGACCCGAGGTTTTGTGTAATGGAATCGGCCCTGAAAGTAGCCAGCGCCTCCACCGAAGAACGGATAAGTGCAGAAAGAGAATCCTTACTGATGTTTTCTTCCTCTAAGTATTGTTCGGCTAATGTGAGCCCGGCCCCTTCTCTTCGGTAAGGCGGCTCAAATTTTTCAAACACTTCATTTTCCCATTCAACAGGCAGCGGTCCGTTTATTTTCCGGTACATAACCGGTTCGAAATAACGAAACCAGAAGTCAACGCCTTTCATGGACAGACGACAACTTCTGATCTCTTTCCTGATCTGCTCGCGGTCTTCTTCAGTGGCTATGCCGGTCTTCTTTATGGTTGTTAATAAAAGGGAAAGCTGTTTGTCAAGATCATTCACTGCGCCTTCGTACAAGTTGTTATAGTCTTTGCTCTGCTGCAGGCTGAATGAAAAGCAGAAAGCAATAATAAGAATGGCGGCTATGACAGAAAAAATTTTCATTGGGTGGTTACAATAGTCTTCTTGCTTCGGAAAGATCGTGGTGGCAAAGGACCACTCCCGGCTGCTTTCCTTTCTCAAAACTACCTAATAACTTTTCCATTTGCAAGGCTTTGGCTCCGTTTATAGTGGCCCAGCTTAATAACTGATGAAGGGGAAAGGAGGGGAAATGGTTGCGTATCGTTCTGATCTCTTCCAGTATGTTCAGCTGATGGTTGGAGGCAAGGCTGTCAGTGCCAATAACGATCTCGCAATCATGCCTGATAAATTGTTCTAATGCCGGCAATTGACCTGTGATGTACCGGTTGGCATTGGGACAAAAGCACCATGTCAGTTTTTTGTCAGTTTTTTGGGCAAAAGCTATGTCCTCTGAACTTGTATGGACATTGTGAACGAGGATGACAGATTGGTTGGGTAAGAATTTTTGAAGATAGGATTGTAAACTGCTTTTACCGGCAGGTTTAAAAAAGGATATATCAATCTCCATTTCCTGGTAAAGACGCAGGAAGTCTCCGGTCCCGTTCAGGAATAATTCATTTTCTGCGCCTGTCTCCTGGTTATGAATGGTCAGTAAGTGATTGCCCGGAAACCGAATGATCTTTTCCCACAATGCGTCTGCAACAGAGTAAGGGGCATGAGGCACGATAGAGTTTGATTCAACCGGAATAGAATAATATTTTGCATACTCCCTGAAAAAACCGGCGCTTTTTTCAAAGCGCTGATCGGCAAGCTGCGGGTTGAAACCGCTGGCCTCAATAAAATTGTGATAGTAGATCCTTCCTTTTGCCTTTTGCGGAAGGGTCAGTGTATTATTGCAGATATCGCCGACAGCGACGATGCCATTATTAAGCATTTCATCTTCTGCCTTTTCAATGGCGGCCAATATTTCCTCTTCCGGAAAATGACGTTGAGATACCACTTTAAGCACGAAGTCAACCAGCCCGGTACCTTCCGGTATCAGGCCTTTCATGTGAGATAGTTCAAGATGGCAATGACAGTTGATGAAACCAGGAGAAAGAATGCCTGTGAATGACTGAACGTCTTCGCCGGCATCAGGAGCCGGTACGACAGCTTCAATTATACCGTCGTCTGTAGCGATCAAAACATACGGATCGTCCAACAACCTGTAACCGTCAAACAACCGGTCAGCCCGGAATTTTTTGTACGCCATGATCTGTAAAATTCGGAAATAAAATCATGGTGGGCCACGGGCCGGTGATTCGGCATCAAATCGCTAAATTTGCCGCCCTGAGAAAAGAACTATGTTAGACAGATTAGAAGCGATAAAAGCAAGATTTGATCAGCTGGGAATAGCCCTTACCAACCCGGAGATAGTTGGTAATAACAAAAGATTTGCTGAAACAAGTAAGGAGTACCGCAGTCTTGAGAAGGTGGTCAATGCGTACGATGAATACAGGAAAATACTCGATGATGTAGATTTCTATAAAGAAGCGCTGAACCGGGATGATGAGGAAATGCGGGAGTTGGCCAAGACCGAGATCCCGGTCATTGAGGAAAAGAAAATTCAGATGGAAGCCTATATCAGGCAGTTGCTGATACCCAAAGATCCGCAGGATGATAAGAATGCTATCCTTGAGATACGTGCCGGTACAGGGGGAGATGAAGCCAGTTTGTTTGCAGGCGATCTTTTGAGGATGTATATACGCTATTGCGAAAGAAGAGGATGGAAGACAGCCCTGCTCAGTGAAAACGAAGGGACTGTAGGAGGGTATAAAGAAGTGCAATTAGAAGTAACAGGGGATGATGTATATGGTATCCTGAAATTTGAAAGCGGGGTACACAGGGTACAGCGGGTACCCGATACAGAGGCCAGTGGCCGTGTGCATACATCGGCGGCTACGGTAGCGGTAATGCCGGAAGCCGAAGAAGTAGATTTTGAATTGAACCCTGCCGACGTAAAAATGGAAACGGCCAGAAGCGGAGGCGCCGGCGGACAAAACGTAAATAAGGTAGAGACCAAGGTCATGCTCACGCATATTCCGACAGGAACTGTAGTGGTTTGCCAAACAGAAAGATCGCAGCTTGGGAACAGGGAAAAAGCGATGCAGATGCTGCGTACAAGATTGTATGAGGAACAGGTAAGAAAGCAGGAAGATGAAATTGCCCGTCACCGCAAAAGCCTGGTAAGTACAGGTGACCGTAGTGCCAAGATCAGAACGTATAATTTTCCGCAGGGCAGGGTAACAGATCACCGCATTGGCTTAACGCTGTATAACCTGCAGGAGGTGCTGAACGGCCATATTGACGAATTGCTGGAAGCACTCCAGTTTGCCGAGAACTCCGAAAAGCTGGCCAGGCAGAACTGATGATTATTTCTCTTCACAGCCGTGATTATTGAAGCGGGAATCGCTACCTTTTCTTCTCTAAAATCTATCATCATGCTGGAACAAATATCAGAGCTGGTAAAATACTACGGGCAGAATGCCGTGGTCAACAATCCCGATATCCCCTCGGAGGACAATAACGCCGTCATGGCGGAAGCTACAAAGACCATTACTTCAGGTATGCAAAACATGCTGGCTGGTGGTGGCTTACAGGATATTATTTCCATGTTCACCGGAGGGGGAGCCAGTGGCGGCCAAAGCAACGGGATAGCCGGTCTTTTAAAGAATCCCATGGTAATGATGATGGTAGGCCACCTGATCAGCAAACTGACCGGGAAATTTAATATGAGTCCTTCGCAGGCCAGCCAGGTGTCCAACAACCTTGTACCAAATGTGTTGAAAGATCTGGTAACCCGTACCAATAGTAACGCTCCGCAGGATGATGCTTTTGATCTCAATGATCTGATTGGTTCATTGACCGGCGGTAATACAAAAGCCTCTGCGGGCGGGTTCAACTTCCAGGATCTTCTTGGTCAGCTCACCGGCGGCAGTGGGGGTAACTCAGGCGGCGGAGTTGACCTGCAGGACATCATTAGCCAGGTAACAAGGAGTGCACAGGAAAACAGGGCTAAGCAAACACAGGGCGGCGGCGGAATTGCCGACCTGATCAAAGGTTTTTTCAATTGATTTCATACCGCTGATTTTACAAACACTTGCCTGAATCTGGCAGGCTTTTAATTTTATTTTAATCCTGTCAATAAACTTTCACCAAGAATATGACGTCAAACAAAAGGAATTTTTGGTCTGATTTGTGCAATACATGCAAACAGAGCATCTTTTTAAAACAGTTCTTTTACAGTCATTGGTCAGTATTCGTTGCTGGTGGTATATAGAATCCCTAAAGATGAATTTCTTGCCGGAAATGTAACGGGATGAATGGTTACATACCCGGAAGGATGGGAATGTTTACGAATGTGCGGGAAGTGATTCTACGCATAAAAGTCTTTAAACTTTCATTAACAGCAACATTGATACTAATGGCAGTAAATTTGCGTTATAGATTTATAGTTCTTCTTATATAAAAGCAGTCAATTTTCTCATAAGCAGTTAGTTTTGGTTGCGACCCCTGTTTCTACAGGGGTCTATTTTTTTATATACCTCCTATGACTGTATATCCATCCGGCCGCACAGCCCACGGCATCTGCAATAATATCCCCGGTATCAAATGAACGAAGAGGAACAAAATACAACTGAACAAACTCCATTACTATCCCATACCCGAGAGAGACAACAGCGATAGCAGTAAATGATCTTTTCAACAATGAAAGTTCACTGCCCGGCCGGAGCGACAGCCTGACAAGGCACCAAAGCCACACCATGATGGCAAACATGCCGATATGCACCCATTTATCGAACCATATTTTATCTAACCAGTCTTCGGTGGGGAAAGCAGTTCCGGGCAATGTCAGAAGTATGACGGAAATAATGAGCCAGCCAATGGCGGCGCTTAGAGGCAAATATTTTTTCTGCAAACTATTTTTTCTGCAATAATAGAGAATAACAGCGGAAGGCATAAACAGAACAGGAACCCCGGAAGAGGTCCCTGTTTAACCAACTATAGAACCAAAACTGTCAACAGACAATTCGGATAAAATACGTAACAGTAAAAACGGCGGATTGTTTTTCAGAGACTGATTTTTCCCATGGTCTCAACGGGCCCCTGCGGAACAGCGCCATTACCCCGGTTTTCGATAGTAATGGCGAAAGCTTCGGCTTTCTGTGTATTCTTCATTTGCAGGATCACGTTCTTGCTATCCCAGTCAAATAGCCCCAGGTCTACCGGCTTTCCCTCAATAAAGGCCCAAAGCTGGTATTGTTTTTCCGTGGGCAGTTGCGGCAGGTTTCTTACCACCAGGAAAACATTGGAGGAGGCGGTATCCCAGTAAATGCTGGCTGAAGAAACTGAAGAAGGCTGGGTTCCTTGCATATTCACTACCATAGATGCATCCGGGTCAATCATTGATTGTTGTTGCCGGGCCAAAATGGTATTTACGGAGTCAATCTGATATTGGAGACGGCTATAGGAGCCTGCTAGTTTTTGTCTTTTCGAGTATTGATCAAATGCGAACCAGCCACTGGCCACAAAAAGGATAACAGCGGCGGCGGCTACGTATCGCAACCAGCCGGAGTTTTGCGGCCTTGCGTTCATAGACACAATCTTAGCTTCTTTTCCTGACGCATCCTGACCCCGGATATTTGACAGGATTTTTTCTTTCAGAAAAGAAGGCGGGGGAACAGCTTTGTCAAAAGCCTGCTTTTCGAGACTTTCTTCAAATTCATTCCGGGCAGCTACCAGTTCAGGGTATTGAACACATAACTGCTCAAACTCCCTGCACTCTTCCTCAGAAGCCATGCCGAGTACGTAGCTTTCAACTATTCCGCCTGATATGTATTCTTTTA
Source organism: Chitinophagaceae bacterium (assembly GCA_016787085.1). Classification (GTDB taxonomy): domain Bacteria; phylum Bacteroidota; class Bacteroidia; order Chitinophagales; family Chitinophagaceae; genus VBAT01. The sequence continues at coordinate 97,238 of JAEUVJ010000065.1, forward strand.
TATTCACTTTACTTGATCAATGTTCTTAATTGTGTAAGGGCACTGCGGATCCTCGTTTTGACAGTACCCAAAGGCATATCCATGGCTTTGGCGATCTCTTCATGTGTAAAGCCCTGGAAATAAGACAAATCGATTAATACCCTGTGTTCTTCTTTCAGATTACTGATCATTTTTTTTAGCCCCACATCATTGATCACAGGATGAACCGATGCGCCTATGTTACTATCTACGTTTTCTGAAAGGGGCTGGTTTTTCAAGCTGTCCCTGAAGCCTTTGGATCGTATTTTATCTATAGCCGCATTCCGGGCCACATTCAGCATCCAGGTAAACAGCCTGCCTTTCAACGGATCGTACGACCCGATCTTTCTCCAGATATTCACAAAGACTTCCTGCAGAACATCATTGGCCGTTTCACTATCCGTAACAATAGCGTTTATGATCCCGTACAGGGCGCCGGAATAGTTGCCATACAGGTAGCTAAAAGCCTTTTCATTGCGTTGTTGCAATAAGGCTACCAGTTCTGGTTCAGTATATGTTACAGGTAAACTCAATAAAGTACATTATCAGGTGTCCGCTTCGCCGGTAAATTACCCGGCTACTGCCGCATAAGCAGCTGCATCAAGAAGCCTGTCAACATCGGCAGGGTTATCTACCGTCATTTTGATCATCCAGCCTTCGCCATAGGGGTCGGTATTTACCAATTCCGGGGCATTGGCCAGGGCGGGATTTAATTCAGAAACGGTACCGCTGACCGGCAGAAAAAGGTCGGACACTGTCTTTACCGCTTCCACAGTCCCGAATATAGCGCCGGCTTCCAGCGGTTTACCGATCGTTTCTACTTCCACATATACAATATCCCCCAGTTCCCGCTGGGCAAAATCGGTAATGCCGATCGTAGCCACATTGCCATTAATACTGATCCACTCATGATCTTTCGTGTAACGCAGATTTCCCGGAAAATTCATACTGAATGATTTAAACGCAAATATGAGTAAAAGGGTTTTGGAAAAAAAGAATTTTTTCGCTTTAAAAAAGCAGGCGGGCACTCAAAAACCTGATTGCAGTTCACCGGAAATTTAAGGCCGTTCATGCTCCTGTTTGCACCACTTGTCGGTAAGAGCTTTACAGTTCTGTGACACGATGGTATTTTTGACGCCACTAATCAATAAAACCATTTTATGAGAAAGCTTTTTTCGTTTTTTGTGAGTTTGGCCCTTTTTGGCTCTGCGATCAATGCCCAGAAAATATCCGGGTTTGTTCGTGACCAACAGGGCAGGGGACTTGAAAAAATAACTGTTTCACTTCTCCGTGCAAAAGATTCTGTTGCCGTAAAATTCGGGGCGACTGACAAATCCGGCGCCTACACCATAGGGGCTCCCGGGGCCGGCAAATACTTCATTCATTCAACCAGTGTTGGCTACCAGCCTGTGTACTCAGCCTCTTTTGATGCAGAAGCAGGGGCTAATGTAACAGCGCCTGAGCTGATCATGGCCAAAGCAGAAAAAATACTGGAAGGTGTAAGTGTATCTTCCAAAAAGCCAATGGTGGAAGTAAAAGCCGATAAGACCATATTGAATGTGGAAGGAACGATCAATGCTACCGGCAGCGATGCCATGGAGCTCCTGCGTAAGTCCCCGGGTGTATTGGTGGATAAAGATGATAATATCAGCCTGGCCGGTAAGAACGGGGTACAGGTGTATGTAGATGGCAAGCCAACACCTTTATCCGGTGCTGACCTGGCCAATTATCTTAAAACACTTCAATCGGCCCAGATAGAAGCTATTGAGATCATCACTAACCCTTCTGCCAAATACGATGCAGCTGGTAATGCAGGTATCATCAATATCAGGCTGAAAAAGAATAAAGCATTCGGCACAAACGGATCGGTCAATGCAGGGTATAATATCGGCGTATATTCGAAATACAATACGGGTCTTTCTTTAAACCATCGCAATAAAAAGATCAACGTTTTTGGTAATTATAATTATAACAAATCCAAGAACAACAACTTCTTTAAATTATACAGGGAACAATTGGATACTATTTTTGACGGAACGACTACGATGACTTTTCGCAACAATAGTCATGGCTTTAAAGGCGGGATAGATTATTTTGCTACCAACAAAAGCACTTTCGGGATACTGGTCAATGGTAATATCGCAGAGAATGAGTTTGCCAGCGACAGCCGAACCCCGATCATCTATGAACCGACCGGGGTTGCAGACCGCCTGCTTTTTGCGAATAACAGGAACGATATGAAAAGGGATAACCTGAACTTTAACCTGAACTATCGTTATGCAGATACGGCCGGAAGGGAGTTGAATATTGATGCGGACTATGGACTGTTCCGTATCAACAGTAACCAGCTTCAGCCTAATTACTATTATACAGCTTCTGCACCAAGTACATTTCTGAGCAGTGCTATATACAGGTTTATAGCTCCTACAGATATTGATATCTATACACTGAAGGCAGATTATGAGCAGAATTATAAAAAAGGACGTTTGGGATTGGGTGTAAAGACCTCTGTCATTAGTACGAAAAATAATTTTGGACGTTATAATGTGCATCAGCTGAAGCCCGAAGTAAAGACCCTTGATGTACCCCGCAGCAACCAGTTTGATTACAGTGAGAACATCAATGCGGCGTATGTGAATTACAACAAGCAGTTAAAGGGTGTGATGGTACAGTTCGGACTCAGGGTGGAGAATACGAACTCAACAGGGGATTCTTACGGATTGAATGCTGATGGTTCTGTGAATAAAAACAGCAAGCAGACATTTGAAAGAAAGTACACTGATGTGTTTCCGAGCGCAGCCCTTTCATTCAATAAGAACCCGATGAGCCAGTGGGGTGTATCCTACAGTCGCCGGATAGACCGTCCCGCTTACCAGGATCTGAATCCGTTTGAGTTTAAGCTGGATGAGTACACGTATATGAAAGGGAATACACAACTTCGCCCGCAATACACCAACATAATATCTGTCACGCATACGTATAAATACAAGCTGACAACAAGGCTTAGTTATAGTCATGTGGCGGATATCTTCACACAACTCGTGGATACTGCTGAAAAGTCAAAGAGTTTTATGACAAGAAAGAACCTGGCCACCCAGGATGTGATCAATCTGAACATCAGTTATCCTTTTATGTATAAGAGTTACACGGCCTTTGTCAACTTCAGCGGAAACTACTCGCATTACAAAGCGGACTTTGGCGGGGGTAGCCGGGTAGTGGATCTGGATGTGATCTCTTTCAACATTTTTATGCAGCATAGCCTGAAGATCGGAAAGAAAGGCTGGACAGCGGAAGCAAGCGGGTGGTATAATTCACCTTCTATCTGGGGCGGAACATTCGAAAGCATTGCCTTGTGGAGTATGGATGCCGGTGTGCAGAAAACTGTTTTCAAAGGACAGGGCACCTTTAAGGTAGCGCTTACAGACGTATTCTTTACGCAAAAATGGAAAGGGGAAAGCAATTTTGCAGGACAGAGACTGCTGGTTAGCGGTTATAGCGAAAGCCGCCAGTTACGCACCAGTCTCACCTGGAGATTCGGCAGCAATACCGTGAAAGCGGCCCGTCAACGCAAACAGGCTTCGGAAGAAGAAGCAAGACGTACTCAGGGTGGCGGAGGTATCGGTCAGTAAAGGAATGTATAACCATGATACAAAAATGTCCCGGTGCGATATACCGGGACATTTTTCTTTAGGTATGTTATTTCTTTTTTCGTTTTACCAGTTTGGCTTTAATGATTCTGACATTTTCCAATGGTCTGTCCCGGTCAGCAGCTTTGCTGGTAGCTACTGCAGCGATCTTGTCAACAATATCCAAGCCTCTGGCTACTTCACCGTAAACAGTATAGCCCTGATCAAGATGAGGGGAGCCACCGATGGTCTTATATACCTCGCGTTGTTCGGCAGGTAACTTTCTTTTCAAGCGAATTGTTTCCAATGAATCCAGCCCCGCTTCTGTAAAGACTTTTCCCTGTACAATGTAGAATTGACTGCCGCTGCTTGACTTTTCAGGATTGTTGTCCCTTGCCGCAGCGATCACTCCCTTTTTGTGAAATAATGAAGGCCGCAACTCAGCCGGAATCCTGTAAGATGGTCCGCCGCTTCCGAGCGGTATACCGGGTGCAGCATTTTTGCTATCCGGGTCACCACTTTGTATCATGAAGTTTTGAATGACCCGGTGAAATAATACACTGTCATAAAATCCCACCTTTACTAATTTCAGAAAATTATCCCTGTGTAAGGGAGTGGAATCAGAAAGCCGGATCGTGATATCGCCCATACTTGTTTGCAGCAATACATCCCTTTTCCTGTCTTTCTTTCTCAGGGTTGAATCCTTCTGTGCAAAACCTGTAATGGTGAATAACAATGCAACAGCAGGCAGTAAGATCTTTTTCATGATGGTCATTTATACGGTGCGGTCAGAAACTGTGGTTTTCGAAATAAAGTAAAATATGATCTTTTAAAAAATTTTCCTGCTGAATGGTATCCATTTCCGGCATGGGTTTCAGTTGCCGGAAATGCGGCCAGCCATCTGCATCCTTTCCTTCAGCTTCGTAATAGCCGCTGGCAGCAAGCAGGCTGCACACAGCCACATGCATCAGGTCCTGTTTTTGTTCTTTGGTGATCTTTTCTTTAATAAAACCTGTTTCCTGCATCCCGATAAGGAATAGTATCGCCTCCATGTCAGGTTTTTTACCGAACCGCTCCACCAGTTTAGCTTCTAATGTCCACCATCTTTGCTGCAGGTCATCCTGTATTTGCATAGCTGCAAAGATAGGGGGGCGTTAACTTTGAATAAAGGACAGCTATGACCATAATAAAAGGAGAATTCAGCATCAGTACTGATAAGAACAAATTGGATATTGATTTTATTCACGGGTTTCTTACATGTTCCTATTGGGCAGAAAATATTTCCAGAGATATCATTGAAAGATCTATCCGGAGTTCTCTCAGTTTCGGGGTCTATTTTCAGGACAAACAGGTGGGTTTTGCACGAATGATCACAGATGAGGCCACTTTCGCTTACCTCGCTGATGTTTTTATTGATGAGCCATTCCGGGGCAAGGGCTTAAGCAAGTGGCTGATGGAAGTTATCTTGTCACATCCGGATCTGCAGGGCCTTAGGAGGATGATGCTGGCTACCCGGGATGCACATGGGTTGTATAGCCGGTTTGGCTTTACGGCTATTACCCATCCGGAACGCTGGATGCAGATACATGATCCGGGTATTTACAAAAAACAGGGATAAGTTTCCAGCGGTTATCTTTGCGGCAAAATTTTATTTCAGATGCTGCAGCTACAGGTGCTTCGCCAAAACCCGGAATGGGTAAAAGAAAAACTGGCGGTAAAATATTTCACGGAGACAGGGTTGGTGGATACTGTTCTTGCGCTGGATGATCAACGGAAGAAACTGCAACTGGAGTTCGATACCAACCAATCAAAAGTGAACAGCGCTTCCAAAGAGATCGGCGGGCTAATGGCAAAAGGACAGAAGGAAGAAGCAGAAAACAAAAAGAAAGAGGTAGCGGCATTAAAGGAAACCTTACAGCCTATTTCCGATAAGCTGGCAGAGACCGAAAAGCAATTACAGGATGAACTGGTAAAGCTCCCCAATCTTCCTTCAGAAAAAGTACCTTCCGGAAGGACCCCTGCCGATAATGTAGTGGTGAGAGAAGGAGGATCAAAGCCTCAATTACCCAAAGGAGCCGTTCCGCACTGGGATATTATAAAGACATATGATATCGTAGATTTTGAAACAGGAGCTAAGATCACAGGTAGTGGGTTTCCTTTGTACAAAGGCAAAGGAGCCAAACTGCAGCGGGCATTGATCCAGTATTTTCTTGATTTCAATACAGCCGCAGGCTATACAGAATACTTGCCGCCATTCATGGTAAATGAAGCATCCGCTTACGGTACAGGCCAATTGCCCGATAAGGAAGGACAGATGTATCACATGCAGACTGACAACTTTTACATGATACCGACATCGGAAGTGCCGGTTACCAATATTTACCGGGATGAGATACTGAAGGCAGAAAGCCTCCCGCTAAAGATGACAGCTTACTCTCCCTGCTTCAGAAGGGAAGCAGGAAGTTTTGGTAAAGATGTACGGGGTCTGAACCGTGTTCATCAGTTTGACAAAGTGGAGATCGTTCAGTTGGTACATCCTGACAAAAGCTATGCAGTACATGAGGAAATGGTAGCACATGTAGAAAGGCTGCTGAGCAGTCTTGAATTGCCGTACAGGATATTGGCCTTATGCGGCGGCGACATGAGTTTTACTTCTGCACTGACCTACGATTTTGAAGTATATAGCGCGGCGCAGGAAAGATGGCTCGAGGTCAGTTCGGTTTCCAACTTTGAAGCCTACCAGACCAACCGTATGAAGATCCGCTTCAAAGACGAGAAAGGTAAAACACAGTTGGTCCATTCGCTCAACGGAAGTTCATTGGCATTGCCCAGGATCATGGCCTGTTTGCTGGAAAATAACCAGGGACCAGAAGGCATTAAACTTCCCGCTGTTTTGCATAGCTATTTTGGTGGAGCTGTCATTTCCTGAGAGCCGGTTTTTTTATGAAAAAAACTTTTATTCTTTCGCTTACAATTGCTCTGGCTATTGCAGCCTGTCATAGGAAAACGGTACCAGTTATTGCTGAGAGAAAAGAATTTCCCCCGGCGCCTAAGTCTGCAGAGCAGTCACCTCCGGCAAATACATCTGAACTTATTTCGGCAGGAAAAGTATTGTATCAGGATAAATGTAACCGTTGTCATGACCTGCAAGGTCCGGAGGTTTATACCTCAGAACGCTGGAACTCTATATTGAAGATCATGATGCCGCGTGCCAGGATGAATGAAGAAGAAAAAAAGCAAGTAACGGCATACATTATGACCTATGCAAGGAAATAAATATCTAAGCAAAAAAGCTGCTCCGGTAAGAGCAGCTTTTTTGTTTTCTTCCATCGCTTTTATTTAAGGCTGTGCAAAACTGTTGCGAGGGCCGCCGGATGCAAACACAGCAAGCATTCTTGTCCGTTGACCAAGACTGAACATATACATACAGGCATCATCGGTATAATCCATGTAGTTCATCGTCATTTCAACAGGTGTTCCTGAGCAAGTGCTTCGGTGGCCTGCTGCCGGGCAGCCATAGTTGGCCGTGTTATGTAATGGCGTATCGCTGACCTGGTCATTGCCACAAGTAGCGTCGCCCCAAATATGACGCAGGTTGAGCCAATGGCCTACTTCGTGGGTCGCTGTTCTGCCTTTGTTAAAAGGTGCACTGGCTGTGCCGGTACGGCCGGTAGCATTGTCATCCAATACAACACCATCTGTAGATGAGCTGCCGCCCGGGAACTGTGCATAACCTAAGATGCCCCCTCCCATATTACAAACCCAGATGTTCAATTTGGTTGTAGGGCTGGTAGGTGCAATACCCTGTGCGCTTTTCTTCATAGCATCATTAGTACTCCAGCTAGTTTTGGTGGTTTGCCTTCTGTTCACTGCATCCAGCACAAAACGTACCCCGATAGCGCCAGATTTGACACTATTGTAAGTAGAGGTTAAATTGTAGTCAGCATTGGTAGCCGAAAAATCTTCATTCAGCACATCAATCTGTGACTGAAGCTGCGTTAAAGAAACATTCTGTGCTGATGTGCGGTACAACACATTAAACACTACCGGTATTTCGATAATGCCATTGGACAGTAAACGGAAGCCTTCCGGGTTTTCCATCACTCTTTTGGTAAATTCCTCGATCCTGTCCATTCTTTTCTGCAGTTCCGGATCGGCCTTTAACTGTTCCTGCAGCACTTCATAAGAGTTACATTGACGCTGCGTAGCCATTACAGATTCTTCTTCCGGTACAGAAGGCTCTTCGTTTTCATGGGATGATTTGTTACATCCAAGGGCCAGTAGAAAACATCCTGCAAGCAATACAAAACTTTTTTTCATACATGTGATTTTGGTGTGTAATAAAAATGACCTTTCAATTTATCTTTTTTTCTAATTTGGCGAAAAAGATAAAAGAGAATTTTATCCAGACAGGTGAAAATTCTTTCGGGGCATGTGATTCTCCGGATAGCTTGTGGTTTTTACTGCACCGGTTCCGATAAATTGATCTCAGTTAAGTGCTTTTACTTTTCTATTCATCACATAAAACCAGGCCGGGGGTATCAGTGAGAGAAGCATCATACCCGGATAGCCGGTAGGCATCTGCGGAGAGTCGTCGTGGTGGCGGAGAGCCTGGTACTTCCGGCTGGCCAGGTAATGATGATCACTGTGACGGCTCAGTTCGAAGAGCATGATACGACCGATCACATGATCGCTGTTCCAGCTATGTGCCGGCATAGCTCTTTCGTATTTACCATCGCCTGCTGCTTTACGCTGCAATCCGTAGTGTTCAATATAATTCACTGTTTCCAGCAACAGAATACCGATAGTGGCAGCAGCGAGGTAGTATAAGGTAACCAACCACCCGCAGGTAATAAAGATAACAGTAAGGAACAAAAACTGTATCAGGGTAAATCGGGTCATTTCATTGTGCAGTGAAAAAACAGGCAGCCCTTTTTTCTTAGCTTCTTTGCCGGCAATACTCCAGGCGCTGATATAACTGAAGATGATGCTGCGGAAATAAAAAGCATATACCCACTCGCCATACCGGGCACTGCTGGGGTCTTCAGGCGTAGCTACTCTTTTGTGATGGCCTTTATTATGCTCAATAAAAAAATGCATGTACTGCGATGTCAGTAATAACATTTTGGCCAGTGTTTGTTCAAACCTGTTTGCCCGATGACCAAGCTCATGCCCGACGTTAATGCCAAAAATTCCGCATAGCATGCCCATTACCCATATTCTGCCGGTGATATCCCATCCCGTCATTTCATCGTGCGTCATCCCGTACAGGAACATGACTAAGGCGGCATATTGCAGGATAACAACCATGTATAAGATGATATCATATGTTTTGTCCCGCTTAGCCAGCTCTTCCTCTGCGCCTGACAGGTTCTTCGGATCAGGCCTGATGAAAATCTCAAGAAGGGGTACCAATACCCATGCATAGAACATAGGGAGCCAGATCTCCCACCCGGTGATCATAAATGCCCTGAATGAACCGGCATAGATAAGGAGGGGAGAAAGGTATTTGAATGCCCGCATGAATTAATGGTATTGTTCGTCAAATGTAGAAAATAACTTACCTGTCGTTTCGTTCTGTAAAAAGAAAATCGTTTATTAAACTAATTTCCCTTTCAGGGGTCTGAACGTAAATTTTCTCCATCATGGCGCTGACTAATCAGCAGAAGAACCAGCATTTACTCTGGAGAGCGGGTTTTGGCCCTGCAGTAGAGCAGCTTGGCGACCTGTCCAGGTATTCTTCCAAAGAATTTTACAAAGCCCTTGTTAAAGCCTCTTCCAGAAAACCTGACTATATCAATGTAGCCGATAATTATCTGCAGGGCCTGGTGATGGGTATTGACGCCGTTGGCCAGATGCAGAAAAAAGAGCTTTCCGCAGAAGAAAGAAAACAGGTGCAGCAAAAGAACCGGGAAGGCATCCGCAACCTGAACCTGTACTGGCTGAAGGAAATGATCAACAGCGGGGCGCAGCTCAGGGAGAAAATGGCTTTCTTCTGGCATGGTCATTTTGCCTGCCGCAATCTTAATGTTTTTTACCAGCAGGGTTTGCTCGACATTCTCCGCCGAAACGCACTAGGAAATTTTGGCACCATGCTGAAAGAGGTTTCCCGGTCGGCAGCGATGCTGAATTTTTTAAATAACCAGCAAAACCGGAAAGACCATCCTAATGAGAACTTTGCCCGTGAAGTGATGGAACTCTTTACCCTTGGCCGCGGGAATTACACAGAGAATGATATCAAAGAAGCGGCAAGGGCCTTTACCGGCTGGGGGTCTAACCTGAAGGGTGAATTTGTATTCAGAAAATTTCAGCATGACTTTGATTCCAAAACCGTACTTGGCTATACCGGTAATTTTGATGGCGGCGAAGTATTGGATATTCTATTAGAGCAAAAGCAAACGGCAAAGTATATCACTCAGAAAATATATAAGTTCCTGGTGAATGAGGAGGCAGATACGGATAAAGTGAACTGGCTGGCGGATAGATTCTATACAAATAAGTATGATATCTCTAAACTGCTGGAGGATATTTTTACCAGTGATTGGTTCTTTGAAGAAAAGAATATGGGGGTGAAAATAAAATCACCGGTAGAGCTGATGGCCGGTATCCAGCGTATGCTGCCGATGACACTGGAGAATGAAGAGGCTTTGCTGATCCTTCAGCGGGTATTAGGACAGGTGCTGTTCTATCCGCCCAACGTGGCGGGATGGCCCGGCGGGAAAACATGGATTGACAGCTCTACACTAATGATGCGTATGCGCATACCGCAACTGATCAATGATGCCGATGAAATGAATGTGAGCCCCAAAGATGATGATGACCAGATGATGGGCCGGAAAGATGCTGAGGATAAGGCTAAAAAACCTGCAGAAGGTGCTAAAGGAAACGTATTAAAGAGGCAGCAGATTAATGCCAACGTTGACTGGACCCTGTACGTTAAGCACCTGGATAAAACAGCCAGGGAAAGTTTGGTGGGTGCTATGTCAAAAATTTTATTGCAGGTAAAACCTACGATCAGTAATGAAGTGATAAGGCAATATGCAGATGAAAGCGCCAGGGAGAGTTTCATCAAAACGGCTACGATACAGATCATGAGTACACCGGAATACCAGTTGTGTTAAACCCCTGTCCCCTAAAGGGGGACTTAGGTTTGATTAGTCAATTTATAAAAAAATAGTTCTTAAAACAGAAAGATACAGGTTATGTCTATGGCAAGTGAACAATAATTTGACCTATGTTGCTTCACACCATAGTCCCTTGTTCGTTATTAAATTTTTAAACGCAACATTGGTAAACTAATGTTGCTAAACTCCCCTTTAGGGGATGGGGGTGTTATGTATATCAAACGTAAAGAATTCATCCAGGTTGGTTCATTGGCAACAGCATCGCTCATGCTTCCAAAATTCCTGAAAGCATTTGAAGGCCAGATCATGGTGCCGTCGGGTAACAAAGTGGTAGTGATACTACAGCTAAGCGGCGGCAATGACGGACTGAATACAGTGATACCTGTCAGAAACGACTTGTACTACAAAGCAAGGCCGCGGCTCGGTATTGAAAAAACAAAGGCCTTATCGCTGACGGATGAAGCGGGTTTACATCCAGCCTTATCCGGCTTCAAAGAATTATATGACGACGGCAGTCTTGGTATAATAAATAATGTAGGTTACCCCAATCCAGACCGTTCACATTTCCGGAGCATGGATATATGGCATACCGCCAGCCAGAGCAGCGAATACTGGAGTACCGGCTGGGTGGGTCGTTACCTCGATGCGCAATGTAACGGCTGCGACAAACCGACACAGGCCATAGAAATAGACGATGTGCTAAGTCTTTCGATGAAGGGCGACAATATAAAGGGTATTGCAGTTAAAGATCCGAGGCGGCTATATGGCACATCAAATGAAAAATTTTTCCGGGACGTATTGAAGAATCACCAGGATGAGGCAGGCGAACAACCGGTTGACTATTTATACAAGACAATGGCAGAGACGCTTTCGTCGGCTGATTACATTTTTAAGCAAAGCCGGATGCATCCTTCTTCAGCCGACTATCCCAAGACGGATCTTGGCAACAGCCTGAAAACGATCGCTTCCCTGATCTTCTCTGATATCAATACGAAGGTATATTATGTTTCACTGGGAAGTTTTGATACGCATATCAACCAGGATATGCAGCAGCAAAGACTGTTCACAGAAATGAATGATGCCGTGAAGGCTTTTGTAAAAGACCTGAAGGCCAATCACCGCTTTGATGATGTCTTGTTCTTTACTTTTTCCGAATTCGGAAGAAGGGTATCGCAGAATGCGAGCGGTGGTACCGATCATGGAACAGCGAATAATATGTTTTTGATAAGCGGGGGGTTAAAACAGAAAGGGGTCATCAATGAATTGCCCGACCTGGCCGACCTGCAGGAAGGCGACCTGAAGTATAAAGTGGATTTTAAAAATGTGTATGCAACTGTATTAAATAAATGGCTGAGTGCAGATGACCGGCAGATACTGGGTAAGCGATATGAGTATATGAACTTCATTTAATAAACAGGGGCTAACAGCCCCTGTTTATTTTTAGCGACAGATGTATCATTTGCTAAGGGATCGAAACGATGCATGTATGCATCGGTTTCATAAAGCAGAAAGCCGGGGAATACCCCCAGCCTCTTATTGAATAACGGATGAAAAGGTTCAATGGACAGTACCAGGACCTGACGGGGATACGACCGGGCAGGTTCTTGGCATATATTTTACCAGTTTGTCCCCTTCCCGGCTGGCATCACAAACGATATAACCTTTTGAATTAATTGAAAAACTGTTGTACCTGCTTTTTCCCTGTACGGGGATATCGGGTATCTGAGTCCATTCATCTGTTGCCGGATTGTATTTATAAAAATCCGGGTATTCGATCCATGAGCCGCTCAACCACCTGGCTCCTCCGCCGGCATACGCATAATCCCCGATCACGAATGCGTTGGTATGTATTCGTGGATCGCCGTCATAGTGTGTTTTCATATCCCATGTATCAGTCCACGGGTTGTATTCGAATACCGAATTGCTGTAGACATCTCCATAGTTAAATTTGATCTTGCCATTGACCAGGTATCCCCGGCTTCCAACACAAAAACCCGTAGCCTCACTCACGCCTATCGTGTTAAAATCAGCTTTTTGAGTCCAGCTATTCATAACAGGGTTGTATTCCCAGGTTTCTTTGGAATTGTACATGCCTCCATTCTGATGATAAGTGCCTCCCATTACATATCCCCTGTTGCCGATTGCAAAAGTAGCTATCCCATCTTCGCCGATTCCCGGGTAAGCTGTTTTTGGGGTAAATGTATTGGTAGTAAAATCATATTGATAAAACAGGGATGAACCACTGTCGCCAATATATCCTTTGTTGTTGATGGTAAATGCAAATGCGGTCGGATGGTTAGTGAAGATGGGTATGTTGGAGTACATGCTCTGCCAGGTAATGCCATCATAAATATGTACAGTCTTATTTGCACCAACGGTGCTGGGGTAATCGAACACATACACTTTGTTATTGTAAACAAGGTGAAGAACATTGATTCCCGGGTCAAATGCACCGGCTTCGGCCCAGGTATTACCATAACAGGGGTTGGATACATTGACAGACACCAAAATTTGTTCGGTCACTATGTCTTTTTTTTCTTTTTTGCAGGCGGATAGCAAAACTGCGAGAGAAATAAAAAGTAAATAAGTTCTTCTCATAAAAATTAAATTGCTCAGAAGAAATGTTTTAATTCACTGAAACTGCCAAACTCCCGGTTGGGCTTGAGAAACAAATCCTCGGTGTATACTTTTGCATTTTATAGCCGACGCTGGTACTCGGGTGATCTTTTATAAAATAACCCCGCGAGTTGATTGACCAGTTCGCGACTATCGGGCCCTGGTCAGGAGTATCGGCCATTCTTTCCCAGCTATTGTCAACCGGGTCATACTTGTAGAAATCTATGAAACGCACTTCTTCATTCCGGCCACCTCCTACATAACCATAATTTGAGATCACAAACGAGCGACTGTAAGACCGCGCTGACGCGGGAAAGGCAGCCTTTGTTGCCCAGCTATTAGTAGCGGGATTGTATTGTAACAAGCTATTGTAATAATACGTATTGCCGCCGGAAGATATATGACCGTTTACCATATAACCTTTGTTGCCAACGCTAAAACCGGTAGCACTTTCTCTCCCGAAGCCCGGATGATTGCCCTTGTCTTCCCAGCTATTGTCAACCGGATCATATTCCCATATATCCGTTTTATACCCGTCATGTGAATTTCCTCCCACTACATATCCTTTGCCATTAATGGCGAAATAGGCGGGGTTGAATCTCCAGCCACCCGGAAAATCACCTTTTAATGTCCAGGTATTTGAAGCAAAATCATATTCATAAACTTTCATCCAGTTATTGGGACCATAACCTACATAGGCTTTGTCACCCAGCACAAATTTGAACTGTGCATAGAGAGTTTGAAAGGGGACATTGCAGGGAAGGGTTTGCCAGGAGCTGCCGTTGTAAATGGTCACGGTATTTTCGTAAGGTGCTGCCGGGCTGTTCTTGTAAAAAAAGTAAACAGAATTGTTATAAGCAAAATGGGTATAGCTGATGCCGCCATTTACTGCCAGGTTACCTGCCCATGTGTTGCCGGTACAAGAACCTGCTGTTACAGCAACTTCGGCTGGTGTAGTTATTACTTCCTTATTTTGTTTACTGCAACCAATTACGATTAGTGCGGGGATGAGGATGGAATGTGATTTCATAATAGATGGTTGAAGAGGTTATTATGATAAGGATTTAATTGCTGATATTCAGAAATAATACATTTCCGCTCTGTTGACCATTGGCATTGGATACAGGATTCCCAAAAATGCAATAATCGCCACTCACGGCTACAATATCAGCACCCGGCGGATAAGGCACCTGGTCGTAACCTCCGGCAGGAGATGAAAAGCTGATTTCTCTTACATAATCCCAACCAGCAGTATTCGGCCGCCTTTTATACAGGTAAGAGCTTTTTCTGCCGTTCAAAAAATCACCCACCAGCAAATAGTCGTTTGTCATGCTGATGCTTAATCCAAATCCACCCCCTACTGAAGCATTGTACAATTGACTGCCGAAACTCCAGGTGCTTCCTGTCCGTTGATAAGTATATACAAAGCCGTATCCAGCCCCGGTACCGGGCCTGCTGATCACCGCATAGTTGCTGGTAATATCTACTGAAAGCCCGAAGCCTGTTGTATTGTTAGCTGGATTATTGATATTGGTCTGGAAATTCCAGGTGCTGCCACCAAAGACATAGATACATACCATTCCTGCATTGGCATTAGCTCCAACATCAGCGCTTGAACAGGAAGCTATCGCATAGTCACCTTCCATTCTTACCGTGATGCCAAAAGACTCATTTGCCTGGAAACCGGGTCTGTAAAATTTATTGACCTGGGTCCATGTAACTCCGCTACGATGAAAAAAATAAATACTGCCGGTGTTTGCTACCGCCCCGTTATCATCACCAACAGCACCTACAATCAGCCTATCATTGCTGATGGAAACACTCCAGCCGAAATAATCATTTTCTGCGAAATCACCCGGCCTTATTTTGTATTCCTGTATCCAGGCACCTGCTACCCGGTGAAAAATATATACCGAACCATGACCATCTATCGGACCCGTGTTATCGCCATAAGCACTTACAGCAATATAGTCGCCGCTGATGCTTACCGCATAGCCAAATTGATCATTGGCAATTCCATCATTAGCGGTCAGCCTCGCTACCTGTATCCAGGTGCCATTGATACGTTCAAAAACATAAGCCGATCCTCTGGCAACACCATTGACCTCATCAGGCGGTGCACCCGCAATAGCATAATTGCCGCTAATGTCAACACTAAAACCAAAATAATCTGCTGCGCCTACACTATCAGGTGTACGTTCGAGACCGGGCAGGTTGTTAAGCGTAGTAAATACAAGTGGTTGCCAGTTCACACCGTCGAACATAAACAAACAACTTTTGTCAGTGTCAAATACAAGCAGTCCTGCTGCAGGGGATGCAATAGCTTTTCGTTGCAACGATGTGGTTCTTGGCAGCAATACTCCTTTATTGCTGCTGGAAATATCCAGCGCTGCACTATTGTCGGGAGTGGTAGTGCCAACGCCTACGGATTGACCCATAGCCACATGTATAAAAAAGGAGAAACAAGCAGTAAGTATGATGTTAGGTTTCATAATGTTCTTGCAGTAAAATTTCAGTTTGTATTTAGCCGAACCAGTCCCAAAATGGGTATGTGAATTCAGCCGGTTTTAGTTAATGACTAACGGCATTGAAATCTTGTCGCTGCATCCGGATTGCTATGCTGGGTCAATACCACCTGGGTAGGTGAATAATTTAAACCCGGGCTTGCCGTGGAAATATAATAGCCGGGCTTGTCTACACTTTCTATAGCTACTGTTTTCACGCCATTTACTTTAGGCATGTCATGTATAAAAAATTTGTACCCGTCCCCGCCGGGATCCTCGGTTTCACTATTGCCAAGCGTGGTGCGCAGGTGTACTTCCTGGCCATTACTGGAAAGCCCGGCAAATAACCAGCGTTTTCTTTCTCTTTCAAACTGTATCTTATAGCATATTTCGTTGGTATACTCGGTTCGCGCAAGTGACACGATGAATTCACAGTAATTATCCAGGGCCAATTGTGTCAAGCTGTAAGATTTTAAAACTTCTGAGCGTTTCATACTATTCCCTGACAGCTCCAGGTATGTGTATTTGTCGGCGGATGCGTCAGTTGTTAATATCCAGTTCTGCGGCCAATGTTCCAGTAATGGCTGTACTGTCGAATCTTTCTTACAGGAGATCAAAAATAAACAGCTCGCAAAGAGCAAAAATCTATATTTCATGATTAATGGTTTTATAATTGAAAGAAAAACGCAGGCATTTGACCTGAAAAGCAGGTAACCCCGGCTTTTAAACTTTTATTAAATACCCTGTAAAGTTTCTGTAATAGTATAGATGAATCAACCCCAAAAAGGGGGTAGGGTGATTAGTCATCGGGTCATTAAAGTCAAACAGGTCATACGATTCAGCCATGACAAATCATTTAACCTGTTGTGTAAACGGGTTCTATTTGACTTTAATGACCTGATTGACTTTATTACACCAGCCTTTCATTGATGGCCTTGCTGACCGCTTCAGTAGCAGAGTGTACTTGTAATTTCTCGTAGATCTTTTTAATATAAGACCGGACAGTCTCAAAAGAGATACCAAGTTCGGCGGCGATCATTTTATAACTATTGCCTTTGCAGAGCAGGGCCAGGATTTCTTTTTCCCTTTTGGTGAAGTCGTAATTATGCTGTGTCGCCGATTGTTGCATAGAGACCATGATCATCTTGGCAACAGAAGGACTTAAGGAAGCGCCTTCGGCCAGTACTTCTTTGATAGCGGGGATTAATTTTTCGGAAACATCTTTTTTCAGCAAATAACCGGAGGCGCCGGCACGAATCGCATCCAGGATATGGGTATTGTCATCAAATACGGTAAGCATGATAATATGCACTTTCTTGTTAAACACCCTGATCTTTTTTACGGCTTCTATCCCGGTCATGCCCGGCATATCAATATCCATCAGGATGACATGGGGCGGACTGTTCTTTACTTCCGTTTCTGCTTTGGTACAATTATCAAAGCTGGCCGTAACGACAAATTCTTCGGAGAGGGAAAGCAGTTCTTCCAGTCCATGCCGTAAAGCGGCGTTATCATCATAAATATGTATCAAGGTGGACATCCTACTAAATTAATTTGCTCAGGTTTGCCCGTTACCCCCAAATCGGGTGATAGGTATTTGCAGGATCACGCTTGTCCCCTCCTGCGCCACGGATATGACCTGGAAATGGCCGTTACATTCAGCAGCCCTTTCTTTCATATTATAAAGACCGTTTCCACGGGCAACAGTTGTCATGTCAAAACCACGGCCATTATCCTGTATTTCCATCTGTAGTTTTTCGCCCGTACTTTCAAACCGGATACGTAATAAAGTACAGCCGCTGTATTTTACTGCATTGTTCACGGCCTCTTTGAATACCAGGAAAAGGTTTTTTCGTTTTGCCAGGTCAATCGTATGATTCTCCGGTTCGGTAGGATGGATAAATGCCAGGTCAATCCCTTTGGCTTCACAAACGTCCGCCGCAAACTCTTTCATCCGGCTCATCAATGCTTCCAGTTTGTCGTTTTTGGGATTGATGGCCCATACGATATCACTCATGCTTTCCATGGTCTGGAAAGTGGAATCCTTGATCTTGGACAGGTAACTGGTGATCTCTGTATCATCACCGGCCTTGCTTAAAGCTACTTTACTGAGTACATTGATAGAGGTAAGCGAAGAACCTATCTCATCGTGCAGGTCCCTGGATATTTTTGATCGTAACCTTTCTTCAATAATATACCTGGATATTTTATCGGAACAAATAGCCGCGATATCCTGCAGGATCCGCAGGTGATACCTGCGATAAAAATTTTTCTGCGGATGCTCTGAGTCAATCACCCCGAAAATTTTGTTATCTACCAAAACAGGAACGGATATCTCCGACATCCTTCTTTCATCATCCATGATATACCGGCTGTCTTTGGATGTATTACGGATGATCTCCGGCTTTCCTGTTTGCGCGACAGTGCCTACAATACCTTTCCCGAGTGGTATTTCTATAGCATTGACGATCTCATGTTTTTCAGGGTTCTTCGGGCCGTACGCTGCTTTTTGTACTAATACTTTTCGCTGCGGATCGTAAAGGTAGATCACGCAGTCAGCAAATTTCAATTCATTCATACAGTTTTTGGCCACATCCCAGAAGATATCTTCTATTGTGTTTTGTCCATACAGGGATGTGGCAAAGTAATTCAATATTTTCTGTGCCTTTATTTTATGCCGCAGGTAGATGATCCAGCGGTAAAACCCATAACCGATCAACAGAATCAGCGCACTGGCAAACCACCATGTTTTCCAGAAGGGTGGAACAATACGGAATGAAAAGGAAACGGTATTGGAGGACAGGTTACCACGGGCATCCCTTGCCCTTACCATAAAAGCGTAGTAGCCGGGAGAAAGATCCGGGAAGCTAACTGTACTGGATGTACCGAGGGTTTTCCATTCCTTATCGTTTTCATGAAGTTTATATTCATACTGTATGTTCTCCCGGTCAGCATAATTAAGTGCTGCGAAACGAAACGATAATGAACCGGATGTAAAGGGTAGCTCAATATTATCCCTGTTGCTGTAGGCGGCGTCATACCTGACAGAGCGGCCGCCTATAGAAATATCTGTAAGTGTTACCGGGAAGCTGGCCGGAGGGGTATTCCTGCCGGGATAATAGAGTAACAGCCCGCCGGCAACGGGTACCAGTATTTCATCATAGACCGGGTTGTAAAAAATTCTTTTCGTATAACTGTTCCCGGGTGCGTAATTAGCAAAACCGATGGCGGGATGTTTAGCTGCTTCATATAAAAATTTTCCGGAAGTATCTATAGCGCTTAACCCTTTTCCGCTCAAAAGCCATAGCTGGTTGGTATTATCTGCTGTGATGGAATAATAATTACTGTTGGATAAACCATCCTTTGCAGTAATATGTGTGAATGATCTTTCATAAGGCTTTCCATGCTTGTACACATAGAGCCCCGATCCAAAGGTGGCAAACCAGACCTTCCCGCCGGCATCAGTTGCAATATCCCTGATAAGGTTTAACTGTAAATAGTCCGGGTTGGCGGCTGTTTCTTTATAGACAGTGATCGTATCTTTTTGCATGTCATAGTGATACACGCCCGCGTTGAATGTGCCGATCCAGACGGTATTGTCAATGAGATCATTGGTAAGTGAAGTAATATTCTGTGAGTAAACGTTGTCTTCTTCTGTGAAATGCCGGAATGTTTTTTCTTTTGCATTATACCGCCAAAGCCCGTTTGTCCAGGTACTGAACCAATAATTGCCACCCTTGTCTTCGATCATCCCGGTGAAGAGTACCGGGCTCCCTTTGTTGGGAGTGGGAAATAAACTGAATTGCTGTTTTATCCTGTCATATCGGTACACGGCTGTTTCGGTGAGCAGCCAGATATTGTTTTGCCTGTCCCTGCAAATATTCAGACAGGCAGAAAAAGGTTTTCCGCCTGCTGATTGTAAAGCGGTGATCGACCCGCTACGGGCATCGATGATAAAAATTTTTTTTGACCGGATAGAAGTAATATAATACCGGTGATCAATAGTATCATAAATGGCGGCACTCATTCCGTCTGTATTTTCATTAACGGGTGCGTTTTCCAGCGGAATAAAGTCGGCGACATTGTTGCGGCTGTTGTAATAATTGATGCCATTACCGGTGGCTACCCAGACAATGCCTGTATTGTCTGTATAGATCCCGGATGTTTCCCCGGGCAACAAAGAAGAAAATAAACCGGGGCGGTTCTGTACGACGAGCGCTTCGTGGGTGAACGTATTGATCTCCAGTATGCCCGCGGGATGGGCCATCAACAGTATATCTTTTATTTCTTTTTTCTTATTCCATACTGTTGCCGGAAAAACCTGGTAAGCAGGTTTGATCTCCCCGTAAAGATCTTTTGTCGCGTTATAGGAAAATAGCCTGCCGTTTTCAGTTACTGTAAAAACTGTGTTATGCTCCTTATCATATTTTATATCCTTAATGCTGCCGGAATACCCGGAGCCGTGAAAAGTAAATTGTTTTGATCGTATATGCAGCGAAAACAACCCAATGGTAGTGGCGAGCCACCATTCCTCTTCACTTTTCCGTTCTATTTTTTGTATTGACCTGTAGCGGGAAGCTTCTTTAAACGGTGGCTGTTCACGGACAGATGGCCAGTTGTAATAGGTAAATTTTTTGGCGACAGGGTCATACACAGAAAGGTCCCACACATCAGACACTATCCAGATACAGTTTTTTTCATCCACAAAGAGGTCCCAGATAAGATAACTGGGCAGGTCGTTCTTTTCATAGCTGGCTGCAGGCATCATTGTTTCCCATTGATTTGTTTCCGGGTCGTAGATGTTAAGCCCTGACATGGTCGCCACCCAGATCTTTCCGGTACTATCCTGTACTACATCATTGATCTCTTCGTTGGAAATAGAATTCCCGCTTGCCGGCTTAAAGATTGTGAAGGAATTCCCGTCATAACGGTTCAAACCATTCTTGGTGCCTATCCATAAAAAACCGGTTTTGTCTTTCAGGAAACAGGTCACCCGGTTATCCGATAAGCCATTTTCTTCGGTGAGCTTATTAAAATAATATTGTCCCTCCACGTGGATGCAGAACAGGCAGGCCATACAGGCAATAAGTATGCGTATGAAAGAATAAGGGAGCATGACAGGTAACTAATTTAAGTTTTTCCTGTCAATGAAAAGAAAAGCCTTTTTGGTGTACTATACTAATAGAGGATACGGTGTAAAAAGGATAGAAAAATCCACCCCGGTACTGACTAAGACCGGGGTGGAGATTGCACGAGAAAACTGCATGTAAATAATTGCTAACCCATTTTGAGATAGGAACGAACGATCTGAAAAGAACTGGTGTAAAAATGAAATAGTTTTGTTACCGGCTTATTATGGCAAGATTATGTTAGCGTTAACCCTATGCCTGCGCAGATAAAGGATTATTCATGTATCCTGTTATCCCACCTCAAATGCTGCTGCTTAGCTATTAAATAATTGTAAATTGCAGCAGCGATTGCCCTTGAAAATAGCTATCTACATATGGGTTTGGGCTTTTTTACAGCTTAGCAGCCTGGAATCTCCTGCTCAGAGCAAGGTTACAGATATTCGTTTTGACTTCTATGGCGACTCAATCTCCCTGCAGTTTGACTGTGCAGCCTTTGTTGATTTTACAGATCCTTTGTCACAGGAGGCCATACAGGGTTTCAATAAAAAGATCAGTATCGCCGGTTATGAGCCTGTGGTCAGATCGCTGCTTTCCTACAAAACAAAATACAAACTGGATGATTGGTTATTCTACCAGCTCATTCGCAAGACAGCCCAGCAGGTAAGCCCGAAAGCGGAGAATTATCACCGTTATACGTTATATAAATGGTATTTTCTGACCCGGTCAGGCTTTGATGCTATTCTCAGTATTGCCGGCGAACGGATACTGTTTTATGTACAAAGCGATGAAAATATTTACAATATCCCTTACCGGGTCCGAAATGGCAAACAGTATGTATGCCTGAATTATCATGACTATGGTAAGATAGATTTTGATAAAGAAAAATTTGCCGAAGTGTTGATGCCGGTACCTGAAGCGCAAAAAGGATTTTCCTATAAAGTGACACACCTGCCTAATTTCAGGCCCGATGACTACCTGGAAAAGGATCTTCGGTTTAATTATAACCAGAATGATTATTACTTTAAAGTAAAGATGAATCCGCAGGTGAAGACCATTTTTGCCAATTATCCCGTGGTAGATTATGAGTCATACTTTAACATACCGCTGAGTGCTGAAACCTACCGGTCGCTTATCCCGGTGCTGAAAAGGAATGTAAAAGGACTTAATGTGAAGAATGGGGTGGATTACCTGATGCGGTTTACCCGTTATGCATTCCTGTTTGAAACAGATTCTGTTGTTTTTGGTGCGGAAAAAAGGATGACTCCAGAGCAAACGCTATTGTATGATCAGAGTGATTGCGAGGACAGGGCGGCTTTGTTTTTTTACCTTGTTAAAGAGATTTACAATCTGCCGATGATTGTACTGGCTTTTCCTGCGCATGTGGCTGTAGCTGTCAGGTTGGACAAGCCTGTTGGTAAGACAATACTGTACCGCGGTGAAAAATATACAGTGTGTGAGCCGACCCCGCAGCGTATTGATCTGAAGATAGGAGAACTGATGCCGGGGCTGGAGAGAGCAACGTATGAAATAGCCTATGCTTATATCCCTCAAAAGAAAACGGATCAATGACAGGGGTTATTCCCCGCTGCCTCCGTTTGCGGGTTCTGTCGATAAAGGTTTTAGCCCTGCAAGCCATGCAGTCATATCCGCGGTTATCGGCGAGTAATAAAAATTGCCGTCTTTAATTAAGTACAAATAGCAGCAATCATCGCACCGGGTACTGAAATAAATTGTCTGAAAAACCTTCCCTTTTACAAAACACCATATTTTTCCCTCACTACGGCAGTTGCGCTTTTTTTCCTGTCCGCTGAATGTTTGTTCAAGGTCTTTTTGCAGTGTGGCTAATCCCTGATCATTTGTAATAGATACCTGCGTGTAATAGCGGGTATAGCGAAGAGAGTCCTCCCCATAAGGATCTTTATAAAAAACGACGACAAGACTATCCGCATCTTTCAGTCTTGTATCCAATTCGATAGCTGTTGAGGCAGGGAGCCCGGTTTCTTTTTGTTTTTTTGGATTGTTGTCATTACAGCTGCTCATTAACCATGTTCCTGAGAAGATGATGAAAATATTGAAGATCCTGTTTTTCATATTGATGCTAAATAAAAGCCGTCCCGCTTACAACGGGACGGCTCCGAAAATAATTGAAAAAGTGCATTAATATACGTTGGCCTTAGGAGTAAAGCTGGTCCAGCCCTGCAGCCAATTGGTAGTGCCGACAGCACCTATATAAGCAGTAACGGTAAAGTTAGGCAGCTTATAGAAGCTTGCAGCGTTGGTAGCCGTAGCCGGACTTCCTGCTTTAGGCATAAAATTGGGAGCATTAAGATTGAATGGATTTTCAAGCATAGCGTCAGCAGCATTGCTCATTGTTTTGCAACTGTCAGCGGCTTCAGCGGTTGATCTTACTGTAGCAGCGTTGATCAATGTAGTGCTTGATACCTTATAAGGTTCTGTCACTGCATGTACCAGGTTATGACGGAAAGAAGACCGGCCGTCAATGTATGCCTGTGCTGTCGAATCGCTTTCAAACTGGAAACCTCCTTTTGCGTATCCCAGCAGGATTGAATTGCGTAGTACAAAATGAGTAGAACGTCTCCAGCGGGTGTTGAAATTATGATTGCCTAATGTGCCGACAGCACCGTTAGGTCCGCAGAAAGTGAAATTACTTAACTGGGGGCGGGTGCGGGGAGATGCTACTGTACCAGTACCATCGTTATCACATTCGATGCCATTACCGGCGTCACCACCATCTACAAACAGCGGATCACGAAGGGAAATGCCGAATTGTATGCGCCCTGAATAGCCAAAGTCAAAATCAAAATCATCATCAGCAGTGGCAAAGGCGATAAGATATTTGGGGTTTACTGTTCCTCCAAAGAACTCGTAAGCATCATCATTACCATAAGAAACCTGTATGTTTTCCAGCTTGGTGCCGCTTCCTACACCACCGCAGGTAAGACCGTTGATCTCAGAATTAGGGTCGGCTGCAATACCGGCAAATTCAATACGGACATAGGTAAGGGTGCCGCTATTATCAGCCACCACACTACCGCCATACTCAGAGTTGATCCCACCTTCAATGATGGGGGTGGTGCTGCGGTTAGTGGGTGCATTACCTAACAATACGATACCGCCCCAGTCGCCGGGGGCACGGGTTCCTGCTGACTTTCCCGACGTGAATATAATCGGATCAGCTGCTGTTCCCTCTGCAAAAAGGCGGGAATTGCGTTCAACGATCAGGGCGCCTTTTTGTATACTATCACTTACTATCGTACTACCGGCAGCGATTGTTAATACCGCACGGTTGTTAACAAAGACATAGCCTTTCAGCGTGTATTTGCCTTTGGGCAAACTAACATTTTCATCAATGACCCCTGTTATTACTTTACTGCAGGTAATGATCTGCTCTTTTGTACCGGTACAGCCTGTTGGGCCGGTGCCACCATTATTTACGGTAGAGTCGTCAATTTCAACTTTCACGCAAGCCGAGAACGTGACGCTGATAACAGAAAGTGCAAGAATTAGCTTTTTCATTTTATTTTCTTTGTTTGGTATTTTCTTAATTGAGTTTTTTATTTCAAATCCAGGTTATAAGTAAACCCGACAGTGATGGTTGTTCCGGGCTTATAAGAGCTGAATGTTTTGTCAATAGTTCCGTCAAATGTTTTTTTGTCATCGCGGTTCTCATAGGTCGCAACTGGTTGGTTGAAAATGTCGCTTACGGTAAGCCTGAGTTCGCCTTTTTTCTTCATGATCTTCTGGCTGAGCTGAAAATCCACGAGGTTCCGGGGTTTTTCATAGATGTCACCAAAATCGTCATTACCCACCAGCGAGAGACGCTGACCGATGCGGTTGTATAAAAGAGAGAAATTGGTTCCTTTTTCACCATCATACTGAAAACCGGCGTTGACCAGGTAGGGCGACTGACCCTGCAGCGGACGCTGCGTGGAAGGAAGTTTATTACCGGAAGCATCCACATTTCCAAGAGTCACTTCAGAGAATATCACTGATGCATTTCCATTGAAATAAAGCTTTTCTAACCATTCTGTTTTGGCAGAAAGAAATGCAAGACTTTTGCGGAATTCAGCTTCAACGCCGAAGAGTTGTGCCTTTTCAGCATTCTGAAACTGGTACTGGCGGCGTGTGGCCACACTGGCGCTGTTCAAACGAAGTTCGATCGGGTCAGTAAAGTCTTTATAAAAAGCGCCAAGAGATAATAACTCACCCGCTTTCGGATATAGTTCGAAACGGAGATCTCCGTTCAGAATACTGCTGCGCTGCAGGTCAGGCGAGCCGGCTGTAGAAGCGATCTGCTCGAAATCAAAGAATGTAAATGGTGCAATCTCCCTGAACTCAGGACGGGCAACGGTTCTTGATGCAGCGATCCTGATATTCGTTTTTGTGTTCGGGCTGATGGTCAGGTTCATTGAGGGCAACACATCGAACTTATCGGTATTGATCACCTGGGCCTTATCTGTGCCTGATTGATTGGACTTCAGGAATTGTTCGAAATTCTCAAACCGGCTGCCCCATACCAATCTTACTTTACTGCCCAGTTTGTTGTCAAACATAATATATCCGGCAGATAATGCGGAGATGCCATAATATTTATCCTGCGGATTCTGCAGGTCTGTGCTTAACTGGAAACCTGTTTCACTGAAATTTTGTGAATTGAATATTTGATTGTACGGAAGTGTAAGCAGGCTCTGATCGGCAGGTTCTCTGTATCCTAAGATAATGGCCCTGAAATCACGCAGGCGAACCGTAGCTGCACCGCCGATCTTCATACTGTGTGATTGTTTTCCGAGATTAAAGGGTAAAGTAGCAGAGGCATTATACCCGAAGGCGTGGTCTTTCAGATCGCTGAAGAAGCGGTTTGTATTATTACCACGCAGATTGATACTGTACGGGCTGCTGGTGCCGATACTTTTACCATAGGTATGCACCCGCAGGTCAGGTTGTTGCTTATTATTAAATGCGTAATTGACATTCCATGCAAATTTGATATTCTTCCATCCTATCTGGTGGGTGCCTTCCAGTTGTGAACTGTAGAGGCTGCGCTGGTTCAGCACACTGGAGCGAAGTGAAACATCCTGCAGGTTCTCTGTATTGATACCGGTACGGGAATAATAATTGTCCTCGAACAACTGATTGAATAAGTTTTTGAAAGCAATTTTATGTTTGCCTTTTGTCCAGGCAATATTGGCGATAGCGCCCCAGCTCACATTGTATTTGTTCTGCAGGTCGGTATAGTTAAAAAATTGTTGACCGCTGGCGCCCTTTTCAAACAGTTCTTTTGTGGCGGTGTATAGCAGTTTGGAGTTGCGGTAAGTAACGCCAATCACTGAACCCAGTGCACTTCCTTTTTTCCCTTTGATGGCATTGGCCCAGGTAAGGTTGTATTGCTGAATGGGGGCGGCTGTTGATTGTACCTCATTATAAACATTATCCCTGAAAGACTTTGCTACAGCGATCTGCTCCGCAGCGCTGAGTTTGCTGAAGTCTAAATATTTCTTTGGATAAGAGGATGAAAGGCCTCGCTGGTTGTCAAAACCAAGCCAGTCTGTGCTGCCACGTTCATTACTGATAAAATCTTTGAATGCTGATTGCGTATTGAATCCAAGACTGGCGCCGAATATAAGCTGGTTGGATGTAGGTATATCCTTTGTCTGGATCTGGACCAATCCGCCGGCAAACTCACCGGTAAGGTCAGGTGTAGCTGTTTTATTAATGATAATATTATCTATCAGGCCAGAGGGAATAACATCAAAAGAAAAGGCTTTTTTGTCGGGTTCACTACTTGGCATTTGCGCCCCATTGATCATAGCAGAATTATAACGGTCACTCAAACCACGTACAATAACGAATTTATTATCCTGGATAGAGGCGCCGCTTACCCTGCGCAATACTTCGCCGGTGTTTTTGTCGGGAGTACGACGGATAAAGTCAGCCGCCAGACCGCTGGACATGGCGATATTGTTTTTCTGAAAAACAAGCAGGGCATTGGTGCTTTCCTGGCGGCGGGAAGTAGCCCTTACGGTCACTCCTGTCATGTCTTTTGAAGCTATTTCCAGAACAACATTCAGTTCGTTATCCAGACCTGCACCTGCTTCTACGTCATTTACCAGTTTGGTCAGGTAGCTAACTGCCGAGAATTCGATTTCATATTTCTTTCCGGCCTCCAATGTCAATACATAACGGCCTTCTGCATTGGAAGTAGTGCCGATCTGTGTTCCGGCTACTTTAACGGATACCCCGGCAATGGGTTCGTTCTTATTATTCGAGATTTTACCCGTCAGTTTTACCTGGGCAAAAACAAAAGAAGACAAGCTCAGGGACAACAACAAAACGACCAATCGCAGCTTTAAATACATAGCAGTAATTTCCGGCAAAGGAATACCCGGGAGGTTACCCACATGTTACCGCCAGATTAAGGAATTATGACGCCAATGTTACCTCAATGTTAAGCAGCCATCTTTTTACATTTGGCTGGTTAAATGAAGGCAGGGAGGAGGAAACAATTTAGTAACATAAGGGTCATTTTACGGCCCAAAACCAATAGTGTCCTGACAAGACCAGTCCTTCCCTAAAAAGTAACGATACCGGTAAACCGCCACTGCAGGGATTCCTGCGCCGGGCCTTTGAACCATCCGGCGTCTGTCTGTAATTTGAGGTTATGACGGAAGAAATAATGTGAATAGGCAAGCATGTATTCGTTGACCTTTGATGTGTAGCTGTTGATCTTATTGTCTGGTGATGTAAGGCCATAGCGAAAGGCAAACTCATCTTTTTTTGTAAAAAGGTAGCCGCTTTGTAACAATAGGCCGGTGCCGCTGTAAACAAAATTCACTTTGGAGGTACTGGTGTTGATGCTGACGCCATTGTCAGACGTTCTCCTGTACAGTTCACCGGTAAACGACCATCCTTTCTTTTTCATCACCATATCCACACCGTAGTAGTGAATATCGGCCAACTGGTTGTTGAACAAATATTCACCTAACTGGCCCGCCACCCGGCTGGTCCGGTTATTAAAGCTATAAACAAAGCCTACAGAAAACTTGAATTTATCTTCAAAGAATATATCTGACTCAATATAATCACCGTTGTTTTTAAATTCACCAAAAGGCAATACTTCTGATCGGAATGAGTAGCATAAGCCAGTTGTTTTGTCCGAGGTGATCCTTCCTTCACCACTGGTAATGGCCAATGTATTGCTGATGATAGCTTTTTTCTTTGTTCGGGCTGTATATACGATCCAAAAGCCTTTATCCCTGTCCAGGGTAAAAAGTGAATTGGTATTGGACCGGTCAGCAAACTGAAGGTTGGCGGAGGAGGTTTGCCGTTGGCGGTTGCCGGGTAATTTAGTTTGTCCGAAGCCAAAACGCCAGTGCTTGTTGGGAGAAAAGAAGAGCATGGCGTCCCTTAGAAAAACATTGTTGGGAACAAGAGAGTTGTCGGAAGAAACATCCCGCTGCGAAAAACAGAGTTGTATACGGTAAGTGAACTTCTGGCTGATGGCATTGCCGGCAAAATTTAACCGCAGGCGGCGAATAGAGAAGTCAATATTGTCCTTATCCGTCATCACATCGCGGCGGGCTTCGGCCAGGCTTTGAATACGGCCGCCGATACCAAGTGAAAAGCTGCTGTCGCGGGATGAAAAGGTAATAGGCTTACCAAAATGGGCATCCATAAACCCGTTGTCAGGATTATACTGGGCTACAGAAAAGATGGAGAAAAGGAGAAAAACGGATACAAAACTGGTTTTCAAAGCTGTATTTTTTGCCACAAACATGCCTGCTGCTTATAAAATCTGCAATATAAAGTCTTTGTTATTCATTTGTTACCATAATTTTATTTCTGTATTAAATAATTATTAACTCTGGCTGGGTCAGCGGGGCGGTTGGGCTAAGCCGGTAATTTCGCAAACCTTCCTGAAGCAGGGGAGGCAAAACATACTTTTTATGGCGGGACTTAATTCCTTTCTCAAGATCTTCATGCCGAAGAACAGGATATTCTTCGAATTGTTTGAGCAGGTGGCTGATAATGTAGCGAAAATGGGTACGATCATGAAGGACGTGGTCGCAGAAACGGATTTTGATAAAAGGGCGTCATTGATCGCCAAGATCGAAGACCTGGAGCATGCGAACGATGAATTGACGCATAGCATATTTACAGAACTCGGTCGCAATTTCATCACCCCGTTCGACCGGGAAGATATTCACTATCTCGCCACATCGCTGGATGATATTGCCGACTATATTTATGCTTCTGCCAAAAAGATAAATTTCTACCGCGTCAATCCCAATGATATGGGGATGCAGAAAATGGCAGAGCTGATCGAGCAGGGTGCCCACCAGATCCGCAATGCCGTGTTGGAACTGAGGAACATGAAGAACATGCGCAACATCACCGAAGCGCTGGTAAAGATCAACAGTATTGAGAACCAGGCCGATGATATTTTTGATATGAGTATCGAGAGATTATTTGCCACAGAGCCTGATGCCAAAGAGGTGATCAAGAAGAGGGAGATCTACCAGGTAATGGAGATCGTAACGGATAAATGTGAGGATGCGAGCAATGTGATCGAATCCATTATTATCAAATACGCCTAACATTCAATCAGCCATTCAGCTTCCTGGCAAACCAACTTTATGACCACTTTCCTTATCGTCATCATAGCTTTAGCGCTGATCTTTGATTACATAAACGGCTTTCATGATGCCGCTAATTCCATTGCCACGGTTGTTTCTACTAAGGTGCTGACGCCTTTCCAGGCTGTATTGTGGGCTGCATTATTCAATTTTGTTGCTTTCTTCATTTTCAAGGATCATGGGGTGGCGAATACCATAGCCAAAACGGTCAAGCAGGATTTCATTACACTTGAAGTGATCTTTGCGGGCCTGATCGCTGCTATTTCCTGGAACCTTTTTACCTGGTGGCGGGGTATTCCGTCATCTTCATCGCATACATTGATCGGGGGCTTTGCAGGGGCCGCTATTGCACATGCAGGAGGCTTTGGCGCTGTCAATTCTGAACCGGTGATCAAAACAGCTGTTTTTATAATACTGGCCCCCTTGCTGGGTATGATCGTGGCTTTTATGATATCCCTGTGGTTTATTTATTCATTCCGTAAAACACGAGGACCTAAAATCTTTTCGTCATTGCTTATTGCAGGGATCATTGTGTTCCTGGCGGTCAGTTTACAGACAGACCCTTCAAAACTGAAATCACATTATGAGTCTTACTTTCTGAAAATTGTTTTTCATTCACAGAATTTTAAATGGATACTGATCAGTCTTATTGTGTTTATAATGGCCGTGTTTTCCCTTTACCTGAGCAATCTCAATGCACATAAAGCCAATTCGTGGTTCAAGAGATTGCAATTGGTATCATCAGCAATCTTCAGTATTGGTCATGGCGGTAATGATGCGCAGAAGGTCATGGGGATCATCACTGCGGCATTAATAGCGGGGGGAGCTATATCCGATTTCCACCAAATGCCTGTATGGGTACCGCTTGCGTGTTATACCGCTATTGCTGTCGGTACGATGAGCGGCGGCTGGAAGATTGTAAAAACAATGGGTACCAGGATCACTAAGGTTACGCCTTTCGAAGGAGTAGCTGCTGAAACTGCCGGGGCTCTTACACTGTTCGTAACAGAGTCACTAAAGATACCTGTCAGCACTACACATACTATTACGGGTTCGATCATGGGTGTTGGGGCTACTAAACGCCTGTCCGCTGTCAGGTGGGGCGTTACTGTCAACCTGATCTGGGCGTGGATACTGACCATTCCTGTAAGCGGATTACTGGCGGCGGGTGTGTACTACCTCGTACACCTTTTCTATTGATGGTTTACGCAATTCTTTTAAAAAAAATACAGACTTTTGCCCTAATTATTTTTTATGGCAAAAATTCTCGTGTCAGGCGGCTGTGGATATATCGGCTCTCATACTATCGTTGACCTTATTGAGAAAGGCTTTGATGTGATCTCGATTGATAATAATTCAAGGTCCAATCCGAGGATATTGGAAGGAATAGAAAGAATAACAGGGAAAAAGATCAAGAATTATAAAGTTGATCTCTGCAATTTTGACGATACGTTTGCGGTATTCCAGGAGAATGAAGATATAGAAGGGATCATTCACTTTGCTGCCTATAAAGCCGTAGGGGAATCTGTAGAAAAACCGCTGATGTATTTTGAGAATAATCTTAACTCTCTCATCAATCTCCTGAAATGTGTACAGGAGTTTAAAGTGCCTTATTTTGTTTTTTCTTCTTCCTGTACGGTCTATGGCAATCCGGATGAAATGATCGTAACAGAGAAAACACCACCCAAGCCTGCAGAGTCTCCGTATGGCTACACCAAACAGATGGGAGAACAGATCATCAATGAATTTGCCCGGAGCGCTGACGCACAATGTATCTTGTTAAGATATTTTAACCCGGTTGGGGCTCACCCGTCCATCCTGATCGGGGAAATGCCAATAGGGAGACCGCAAAACCTGGTCCCGGCCATTACACAAACTGCCATCGGCAAGTTGAATAAAATGACGGTTTACGGGAATGACTATGATACCCGTGATGGTTCCTGTATCCGCGATTTCATACATGTATCGGATATAGCGAATGCGCATACATTAGCGATCCGGTACCTCCAGGAAAAGAAAAATACGACGAAATGTGAAGTATTCAACCTGGGAACAGGTAATGGAGTATCTGTGCTGGAGGCGATCAAATCATTTGAAAAGGTAAGCGGTGCAAAGCTTAATTATGAGATAGGGCCCCGAAGACCTGGTGATGTTATTGCCATCTATGCCAACAATGACCTGGCTAAAGATAAACTGGGCTGGGATCCGAAATATTCTCTTGATGAAATGATGAAGACCGCCTGGGAGTGGGAGCAACGGCTCAAAGCTGATGATACTATTTTCTCCGGGAAACCCGCAGAGTTGAACTAACAACTGGCAATAAGCAAGTGATGGGCAATGTCTGTAAGGGTGGTTGCCAATTGCTTATTCTCAATTGCCCTTTCTTCCCCTTAGTTCCTTACTTTTGCCCCGCTAAACATTACCCATGCTCAAAGAAATTCAATCAACCGGGACCAAAGACACACGTAGCGGCTTTGGCGATGGAATAGCAGAAGCAGCACGTAAGAATTCCAATATTGTGGCATTGACGGCAGACCTGGCAGGCTCTATGAAGCTTCAGCAGTTCATCAAAGAGTTTCCGGAGCGTTTCATTCAATGCGGTATCGCAGAGGCCAACATGATGGGTATTGCTGCCGGGTTGACCATCGGGGGGAAGATCCCTTATACAACTACGTTTGCCAACTTTTCGACCGGCCGGGTATATGACCAGATAAGACAGAGCATTGCCTATAGCGGTAAGAATGTAAAAATATGTGCTTCCCATGCAGGTGTTACGTTAGGAGAAGATGGCGCTACCCACCAAATACTTGAAGATATAGGGCTGATGAAGATGTTGCCAGGAATGACCGTGATCGTTCCCTGCGATTATACACAGACAAAAGCAGCCACCATGGCGATCGCCGATCATGCAGGCCCGGTATACCTGCGATTTGGACGTCCTGCCTGGCCGATCTTTACCAAAGAAGCTGATTTCAAAATCGGCAAAGCGCAATTCTTCTCTGAAGGAAGCGATGTCAGCATTTTTGCCTGCGGCCATTTGGTATGGAACGCCATACAGGCTGGTATTATCCTGCAGGAAAAAGGGATCAGTATCGAAGTGGTCAATATTCATACAGTAAAACCGCTTGATGAAGAAGCTGTAATAAGATCATTGCGCAAGACAAAATGTGCAGTAACAGCAGAAGAACATAATATCATTGGAGGAATGGGTGATGCGATCGCTCAATGTGCTGCCCGCAATTTCCCGGTGCCTATTGAATATATAGGCACAAAAGATACGTTTGGGGAAAGCGGAACACCTAAAGAATTGTTGAAAAAATATGGGTTGGATGTACCGGATATTGTAGCGGCAGCCGAAAAAGCGATCAACCGGAAGAAGAACGGGTAAGATATATTTCCAAATATTCAGGCAGGTTCATTTCCTAATTGAGCCTGCTTTTTTTATTTTTAAGCATTAAACAATAGAGTCGCCTGCAAATCTAACCTATCCCAAACCAGCTACATGTCGCTAACCTCTGTTTCAGATACTGAACTTTTAGTCCAATTCCGTGAACCGGCTACGAAAGAAAGAGCCTATACTGCCATCATCAAAAAATACCAGGAAAAGCTATACTGGCACATCCGTCGCATGGTAGTGGACCATGAGGATGCCAATGATGTACTGCAGAATGTGCTGATCAGGGTATGGAAAGGCCTGGAGAATTTCCGGGAAGACAGCCAGCTTTATACCTGGCTTTACCGGATAGGTACCAATGAATGCCTGACCTTTCTGGAACAGCAAAAAAAGAAGGCCGCTGTCAGCCTTAGCGACGTAGAGACCGGGCTGAGTAATAAGATCAAAGCCGATCAGAATTTTGATGCCAATAAACTCGAGTGGAAGCTACAACTGGCTATCCAACAGTTGCCTGAAAAACAGCGGGTTGTGTTTAGCCTGAGGTATTATGAGGAAATGCCTTATGAAGAGATGAGCCGGGTACTGGAAACCAGTGAAGGTGCCCTCAAAGCCAGCTACCATCATGCGGTCAAAAAAATTGAGGATTATATCATCAACCATTAAACTTTAAGACCCTGATAGCGTCTCATAAACGTAAAAATGGCACAGAGAGACAACATATTACAGGAACTGAAGGAGTTGCAAAGCATGCTTGCTGATGCGGTTGTCCAAAATATTTACCAGGTCCCGGCCGGGTATTTTGAACAGCTAGCAGAGCAGGTAATACGCCGGATCAAGGCGCTGGAGGCCGCTGGTACAGCCGAAGAGCTGCGGTATCTGACCTCTGTGTTCACCGGGAATACAAAAGACTCAGTGTACATACTTCCCGAGGGATATTTTGAAGGATTGGCAGAACAGGTACTTCGCCGCATCAAAGCTTTGGAATCAAAAGATGCGGTTGAGGAGCTAAGCCACCTGTCGCCGTTACTCAGTTCTATTTCAAAAGATACCCCTTATGCTGTACCTGGCGGGTATTTTCAGAAATTGGAAACTGAGGCCGGAGTTGTAAAAGATACTGATGAAAATGCGGCAGAAGAACTGGAAACGCTTTCGCCATTGCTAAGCGGATTGAAAAAAGAAATGCCGTATAGTGTGCCGCAGGGATATTTTGATAGTCTGGGCAAAGCAGGAAACGAGGGGGCAGTCAAACCTGCAGCTAAAATTGTTTCTATTTCTATCACAAAACAGAAATGGTTCCGTTATGCCGCGGCGGCAGTAGTGATCAGTTTTGTAGCTTTTTCGGGGTTATTGATCTTTAAGAAACCCGGTTCGGCGAGTACGACAGAAAAGCCATTTGCCGGTATCATTGATATGAAAAAAATAAGCCAGGAGGAGATTGACCAGTTTGTGAATTTGATAGATGAGGAATCTCCGGTTGTGGTAGTGACAGATATCAAAAAGGAAACAGAAGAGATCAAAGAGCTGATCAAAGATATATCGGAGGAGGAATTGCAACAGTTCCTGGAAACAACCGAAGCCAGTGTGGCAGATGAGAATAGCGATGATCTTTTTTTGAATTAAGATGAGGTAAAATGAAAAAACTATTATTCATATTAAATTTATTGCTTGTCACCAGTGCCCCACTTTTGGCGCAGGAGGAGGGTGACGATAGTGAAGTAGGTGATAAGGTGAGGGATAAAATGAGCGAATACATTCAGAAACGTTTGCTGCTTTCCAAAGATGAAACTGAAAAATTCACTCCTGTTTTTACCAAATATTTCCGGGACTGGGTGCAAGCTATCAAAGATAACAGAGGCGACAAACTGGTAATGCAGCAAAAGATCGTTGAATTAAGACTTCGCTACCGGCCCCAGTTCATAGGCATTATTGGCGACAAACGGGGTGGTTTGGTATTTGCCCACCAGGACAGGTTTATACAGGAGATCAGGCAACTGAGGCAGGAACGACTACGTAACGGCCCAAACCGTCCATTGAAGCGAAGAGTGAACAGCGTATTCTAGATATTGTTTTTATATATCTTTGAAATGGTGTTTTTCATAGGTTAGCAACGGCCGGCTCTTTTCAGGGCAGGCCTTTATTTTTATACCCCATCCTACAGGAGAGTTATCAATCAAAATTTCCAAATGGGATTTTTTACATCATGATAAAATAAAAATGTCCATTTTTCTGTCTGCCCCTGTTCCCACCATTTCCGTCGCAGTTCCATTGCTTTCTTTCCATCAAAATCATATTTGGCAACAAACCGATGCTTCATTTGCTGTAGTTGCGGGGCATCGTCGCCTCCGAAGAAAATAGTCTCCTCACCTTCTTTTATCCAAAATACCTGGTGAAAAGGGGAATGGGCGCCGGTCAGTTCGTAAGAAATATGATTGGCGATCATACCTGAATCTTCCGTAAGCAATACTACCTGACCTGAGTTTTTCAGCACTTCCAATTCTTTAGGGATAAAAGATGGCATGCCCGTTTCGAAAGCAAAATCCAATTCTCTTTTTTGTAAATAGTAAGTAGCATTGGGGAAACTTAATTTGGTATGATCACTGTCTTCTGATACGCCACCTGCATGGTCCTTATGTAAGTGGGTGAGTAAGACTTTTGTAACCTGGGAAGGTCCGATGCCGGCATCAGCCAGGTTCTGGTGTATCTGCATTTTTCCATGATGAGAAAATCCAAGCCCCATATCCAGCAGCAGGATATCATTTGACGTAACGACCAAAAAGGGCTGTATTTCTACCAGCAGGCTACCCACCGGCCGTGATTGCAGATCCTCATTTTCCTGATCAAACGGGACGAATAGTTTTGATTTGTCTATGGTAAATGTGCCTTCGCTGAGTGGAATGATTTGCATACATCCAAAAATACAAATCCCGGACTCTAAACCGGAATCCGGGATTTGTTTCTTGTCATTTTTATCTCAACACCATCTGCCGGTCGGCATCGAGGCGTATCAGAATAAAAAGCAGGATCGTGAAAGTGAGTAACGATGTACCACCATAGCTGATAAAGGGTAAGGGAATACCTATCACCGGAGCCAGTCCTACCGTCATGGCAATATTGATGGCCATATGGAAAAAAAATACAGCCGCTACACCATATCCATAACAACGGCTGAATACACTTCGCTGCCGCTCAGCTACTGCGACTATACGGAATAAGAGTAAAAGATAAATGCTTAATAATATAAAACTGCCCAGGAAGCCAAACCCTTCGCCAATTGTGTCAAAAATAAAATCGGTTCGCTGTTCGGGGACAAATCCATATCGTGTTTGCGTGCCTTTTAATAAACCTTTGCCGAATGCACCACCACTTCCAATAGCAATTTTCGATTGCTTCACATTATAGTCAGCCGTATTTACCACCTTTTTGCTTTCATCCGGTGCTGCCCCTTTCATATACTCATCAGGCACATCTTTGCCGATAGTACTGTAGATCCTTTCCACCTGGTGTTTGGCTAAAACGTTTTTAAAAATAAAGGGAACACCAAAAAGCTGAATGCCCACGCAGAGAAAAGTGATGAGTATTATTCTGAATAAAACAGCTTTATTCCTTTTGATCTGCCGCCGCATAAACCAGGCGACGATTACTGCCAACCCGGTAAGTATGATTGCGAGGGTATTCTTTTCAAAAAGTAACGTCGCTACAATCAATGTGCCGGTAGCAAAACCGATGATAAGAATCCCGGATGGTAAACCTTCCCGGTACATGACCAGGAAGAACGCAAAGAAGACCAGCGCCAGCCCTGTTTCTTTTTGCATAATGGTTATTGCGGCAGGAAACAATGAAATACCTGCAGCGATCAACTGCGAACGGGTTTGGCTGAAATCAGTCTCCGGCCGGGAAAGATATTTAGCCAATGCAAGCGCTACGCTGATCTTGCAGAACTCTGCCGGTTGAAAATTGAATGGGCCCAGTTTGATGATGGATTCAGTTCCTTTAATATTAGCAGAAAAAGGAAAAACCAGCAATAACATGAATATACCCGCCGCATACCAGATATTGGCG
>JAEUVJ010000066.1 GCA_016787085.1 Chitinophagaceae bacterium
TCAGTATCTGACAAAAGATGCTGCGGGATCTTTGTAATGTCGGTATCCAGGCCGACGCAGAGGTAAGATTTCTTCTTTTGTATTTGTTCAATAAGTTGCTGCCGGGTCATGGCTGCGAAGATAAAATGTAAATCGGTTAATTTGTTAATTAGTTCACTGGTTAATCCGGGTACACTAATGACTGATAAACTAATTAACCAGTTAACCTTTTCAAAACGGCTGCTTCGATCTCTTCACTGTCCCACTTCCTGTCAATGTCAGGCATAGCCATCACCTGCTGCATGATCGCTTCCTGCTTCATTGCATTACGGAAAGCATCGGAGTAACGTATCTGCGGGCTGAATGTAACCTGCGAATAAGCCGGTATCCATTTCAACGGATACTTATCATGCAAGCGGGCTTCGATCTTTTTTTGCAGCAGGAATTTCGGATCGGCCACTTTATCCCTCATCTCGATAAAGTTGTTCAATGCCAGTTCAGCAATTGCATCCCCGTCCGGTTTGCGCAATTGTTGGAACCGTTCTAGTATTGTCGTCCAGTCGTCGCCATATTGTTCCATCAATCCGTTCAATACGGAGCAATCTTCAAAACCGCAGTTCATCCCTTGCCCGAAGAAGGGAACAATGGCATGCGCAGCATCACCGATCAGGGCAAATTTATCTTCCCGTATCCAGGGATAACATTTGACGGTAACCAATGATGAGGTGGGATTAGTGAAGAACTCTTCTTCCAGCTTCGGCATCAATCGAAATGCATCAGTAAAAGTCTTCTCAAAGAATGCCCTTAGCTTCTCTTTTGTATTTAATGAAGCAAAAGAAGGTTCTCCATCAAACGGGAAAAATAACGTACAGGTAAAACTGCTATCGGTATTCGGTAATGCGATCAGCATGTAATTCCCCCGGGGCCATATATGTAGCGCATTCTTCTCCATCCGGAAACTCCCGTCTTCAGCCGGCGGGATCGTCAGTTCCTTATAGCCAAAATCAATATAATACTGCTGGTACTGGAATCGGTCATGCTGCAACTGGTGCTGCAATCTTGCTGCTGAATAAGCGCCATCTGCACCGAAAATAAGTTTTGAGTTACGAGTTATGAGTCCGGATCCGGGTGTTTCAAAAGAAATGGCGTTTGCTTTCCAGTCTATCGAAACGCATTTATGATCAAAAAAGATCTCTGCTCCTTCTTTTTCTGCCAGGTCCATCAGTTTCTTATTTAATTCTCCCCGGGATACAGAGTTGATGAACTGCCCTTGTTTGCCATAAGGCTGAAAAGTGGTATTACCGTCAGCATTATGAATAAATCTCCCATGCATGGGAATAGCAATCTCACGTATAGCATCCATGATACCTACTTCTTCCAGGGCTTTGATACCCCTGTCACTCAAAGCAAGGTTGATCGAACGCCCCGCACTCATCTTTTCTTTTCGCATATCCGGTCTTCGCTCGTATATGCTCACCTTATGCCCGCGCCGGGATAAGTATATTGAGAGCAATGAACCCACCAAACCGGCCCCGACAATTGTAACGTCCTTTTTCATATTAATGTTTCAGGAGGGTTTCTATTATATTTCCAAACTGCCAGACATCCTCAAAGGTATTATAGAGTGGTACCGGCGCCACCCGTATCACATTCGGCTCTCTCCAGTCGGCTATCACTCCTTGTTTGGTCAATGCATCGAACACTTCTCTTCCTTTTTTCAACATTAGCATAGATACCTGGCAGCCTCTCTCCGTTTTATCAGACGGCGTGATCACTTCGATCACTTTTTCCTGCTGCCTGCTGTTTATGTCATTCATTATGTAATGAAGGTATGCAGACAATCTTTTCCTTTTCTCATGTAATTGACTCATCCCTGCTTCTTCAAATATATCCAGTGACGCTTTATGTGCCGCCATGGATAACACAGGCGCATTGCTGAGTTGCCATCCTTCAGCAGTGGGTATCGCATCAAAACCTTTCTCCATTTTGAAACGGGTTTCCTTGGTGTAACCCCACCAGCCGGCAAAACGGGGAAGTGATGTGTTCCTTGCATGTCTTTCATGAATATACACTCCCGCTACACCACCCGGGCCACTATTCAGGTATTTGTAAGAACACCAGCAGGCAAAATCAACATTCCATTCATGAAGTTTTAATTCAACATTTCCGGCAGCATGAGCCAGGTCAAAGCCCGTATAAGCACCAATGGCATGTGCAGCTTTTGTTATTTCAGCCATATCAAACAACTGCCCTGTGTAATAATTCACTCCGCCAAACAATACCAGCGCTACACTGTCGCCATGTTTCTGAATGACCGAAAGAATATCTTCTGTTCTTAAAATATGTTCCCCTTCCCGCGGGGCCACTTCGATGATAGCCTCAGCAGGATCAAAGCCATGATACTTTACCTGCGATTCAAAAGCGTACTGATCAGAAGGAAAAGCTTTTGCTTCACAGATAATCTTATATCTTTCTTTTGTGGGCCTGTAGAAAGTCACCATCAATAAATGAAGATTCACGGTCAGCGAATTCATTACTACTACTTCATGCGGAAGGCATCCAACGATCGTTGACAATTGCTGCGGGAAGATCTCATGATAGGGCATCCAGGGGTTCTTTGCGTGAAAATGTCCCTCCACGCCAAGCTTAGCCCAGTCATTCAGTTCCTGTTGCACATACTTAGCTGTACTCTTTGGCTGAAGCCCGAGAGAGTTACCAGTGAAATAAATGCAATCTTTCCCGTTATGCTGAGGTATATGAAATTTTTGCCGGAATTCATTAAGGCTATCATTTACATCAAGGCCAGCGGCAAACGTTATTGTATTTTCAAAATTCATATTACTCAACTCCTGTTAATCCAAAAATTCATTTAATCACGGTTCAGACAGTTGCAATTACTTTAAGCTCTATTGCAATCGGTGTTGGCAAACTCTTTACTTCAACTGTTGTTCTGCATGCCTGCACCTCTTTAAAGTATTCGCCGTATATCTTATTATATACCGGGAAATCCTTTTTCATGTTCGTCAGGAATACCGTTACGTCAATTATCTTATCCCAGCTGCTGCCAGCAGCTTCCAACACTGCTTTCACATTAGCAAATACCGCATGGCACTCTGCTTCGATATCATACTTAATAATATTTCCGTTTTTATCTAATTCAAGACCGGGAATGGAATTATCTTTTGGATTTCTTGGGCCAATACCGGATAAAAACAAAAGATCCCCCACTTTTCTTGCATGAGGATAAGCTCCCAAAGGAGCCGATGCGTTTTCAGTATGGACAACTTCGTTCATTTGTT
Organism: Chitinophagaceae bacterium; assembly: GCA_016787085.1. Taxonomy (GTDB): domain Bacteria; phylum Bacteroidota; class Bacteroidia; order Chitinophagales; family Chitinophagaceae; genus VBAT01. Next base: position 3,279 of record JAEUVJ010000066.1, read on the forward strand.
AATCGGTTAATCAGGCAATTGGTTGATCTGTTTTGTCGTTGTGCTTTGGCGATCTGGAGACAAATTTTATATATGCGTTTAGCTTTACCAGTATCTTTTCACCATCCTCAAGCAATTGATTACAGACCTCTTCTGGCACTAATCTCCTTCTTTTACATTTTGACAGCCATGATTTGGTCTCCTGTATGGAGCCTCTTGCATAAAAATAAAACTGCTTGCTTTCTTTATAAAAAAATCTACCATATCCTTCTGCAATATTAGCCGATATTGAATCGGCAGCCCTTACTATTTGTTTTCCGACAGTATCCTTTTCAAAAGTTTTCCAACCAGCGACAAAACCCCAAATAACATCAGAAAAAGCCTCAGCTAATTGATAAACTTCAAGTTTTTCTAAAGTATAGTCCATATACCCCGATTTACTGATTAACTGATTAACCAATTAACGGATTAACTACAACTGAACACAAACATTTTTTGCTTCTGTAAAAAACCGCAACGCTTCCCATCCTCCTTCTCTTCCCACCCCGCTGTTCTTCATGCCGCCAAACGGGGTACGCAGATCACGCAGCAGCCAGCAATTGACCCAGATAATGCCACTTTCTACTTTTGCTGCAACACGGTTGGCTTTTGATATGTCCTGCGTCCAGATAGTGGCAGCTAAACCATAGCTGGTAACATTAGCCAATTGTAATGCTTCTTCTTCTGTTCTGAATGATTGTAAGGTAACCACAGGTCCGAATATCTCTTCCTGGTTGGTCTGGCAATTCGGCCCCAGCCCCTCAATGATCGTAGGCCCGATAAAATATCCATTTGCACACCGGCCTTTGCCTTTTACCGCATTGCCCCCGCACAATACTTTTCCTCCTTCCTGCTTTGCTGTGTCTATACAGCGGAGAATTTTTTCATAATGAACTTTGCTGACGATAGCTCCCTGCTTGGAATTTTCATCCAGCGGGTCGCCAACGATCAATTCTTTTGTTCGCTCAACAAATTCTTTTTTAAATTTCTCATATATACTTTCCTCTATCAATATCCTGCTGCCGCATAAACATATCTCTCCCTGGTTACTGAATGATGACTGAATGGTCGTTTTCATCATCTTCTCCCAGTCACAATCCGAAAAAATGATATTGGGGTTCTTGCCGCCCAGTTCTAATGAAAGCTTTTTAAACTTTGGCGCCGCCAATGATGCTATTCTTTCACCGGCCCTGGTACTGCCTGTAAACGAGACCGCTTTAATATCCGGATGTTTGACGATCGCTTCGCCGGTCACAGTACCGGTGCCATGTACAATATTCAATACACCATCGGGCAATCCGGCTTCCTTACAAATAAGTGATAAAAGATAAGCAGTGACCGGCGTGACCTCAGATGGCTTGGCGATCACACAATTGCCGGCCGCCAATGCCGGGGCTATTTTCCATGTAAACAGATACAAAGGAAGATTCCAGGGAGAGATACAACCGACGATCCCGATCGGTTGCCGCAATGTATAATTGACGGCTTTATCCTCCATGATATGACTCTCTGCAGCAAAGTGCATGATACCTGTAGCAAAGAACCGGAAGTTGGCAGATGCTCTCGGAATATCCACTCTTTTGCTCAACCAAAGCGGCTTGCCATTATCATGGGTTTCCGCCAATGCCAGCGCCTCAAGTTGCTCCTCAATGAGCTCGGCAATACGGTTCAGTATATAAAATCGTTTCTCTGCAGAAGTAACAGACCATTCAGGGAAAGCTCTCTTTGCTGCAGCGACTGCTTCGTCTATATCTCTTCCATTACTGTCTGGAATTTTACCCATGATCTCCCCGGTGGCCGGATTGATATTGTCAATATAATTGCCGGAACGTGGCGGATGAAAAGAGCCGCCAATGAAATTTTGAATAGTATCGTATGTAGTCAGATCCATAGTTAAGTCACCGGTTTCAGGTTACCGGCAACCGGTAACACTTTCTCTTATATTGAGCCCGTTCTGCCTCCGTCAACAGGGATACTTGTTCCGTTCACATACGAAGCGGCAGGTGATGCCAGGAAAGCTGCCACAGCAGCAATTTCATGAGCATCCCCAAATCGTTTCATTGGCACTTCCATTTGCATTTCTTCTTCCACATCTTCTGTAGTAATATTTTTTGCCGCGGCTATATTGGCCACAATAGCATCCAGGCGCTGTGTGCGGGTAAACCCCGGCAGCACATTATTCACTGTGATATTATACTCTCCCAGTTCATTCGCCATGGTCTTTGCCCAGCTGGCCACTGCCCCGCGGATAGTATTGGAAACACCAAGATTCCTCAACGGTATCTTCACTGATGTGGAGATGATATTGATGATACGCCCATATTTATCTTTCTTCATCGCAGGAATACTTGCTTTGACAAGGATATGATTGCAGATGAGATGTTGGTTGAACGTATTCAGAAATGCTTCTTCAGTAGCTTGTGTGATAGGACCACCAGCCGGCCCTCCTGTATTATTGACCAGGATATGAACCGGGTTCCTGGTTGTGTACGCTTCGATCACAGCTTTTACATTCTCCGGCTTACTGAAATCAGCTACCAGGAAACTGTGCTGCTGTTTTGCTGATGTGTCTAATTTCTGCACTGCAGTTTTCAGCGCTGTTTCATTTCTTGCCATCAGTGTGCAATGGGCGCCGAGTAAAGACAGCTCTTCAGCAATGGCCAGCCCGATCCCCTGTGTACTGCCACAAACCAGAGCATATTTTCCTTTCAATGAAAGATTCATAAAGTCAAACCTAAGTAAAAAGTTGTAATTTCCAATTGAATTCAATTACTTCAAAACTGTTTGCTATGGCTGTCATTGCTCCTTTCAATTTAAAAAAATGGATAGACGAGAACCGTCATTTACTGAAGCCGCCCGTCGGCAACCAGTGCGTATATAAAGACGCAGAGAACTTCATCGTGATGGTAGTAGGCGGACCCAATGCCCGTAAAGATTACCACTTCAATGAAACAGAAGAATTGTACTACCAGGTGGAAGGTGATATTGTGGTAAAGATCATTGACAACGGAGAATTCAAAGATATCCCGATCAAAGAAGGCGAAATGTTCCTCCTGCCGCCTAAAACTCCCCATTCACCGCAACGGGGCCCGGGCACAGTGGGACTGGTGATCGAAAAGAAAAGAGAAAGTGAAGACGATGGTTTTTTGTGGTTTTGCGAAAAATGCGGCAACAAACTGTATGAAGAGACCCTGCACGTTGATGATATCGTCAAACAATTACCCCCGGTCATGAACCGTTTCTGGGAAAGCACCATGCACAGAACCTGTAATAAGTGCGGCTCCGTAATGGAACCTCCTGTAAAAAAGAGTTAGTCTCACGCAAAGGCGCTAAGTTTACGCAAAGCTGCAAAGAAACTTTGCGCCTTTTGAGTTTTACCTTTGCGGCTTTGTGTGAAAAAATGAAAGTAGACGTCCACACCCATATCATGCCTGAATACATGCCGAACTGGACTCAGAAGTTTGGCTATGGCGAGTTCATTCACCTGGAACACCGGAATTGCCAGGCCTGTATGATGAAAGGAGATAAACTGTTCCGTGTTGTAGAAGAGAATTGCTTTAAGGAAGATCTTCGGTTAAAGGAAATGGATGAAACAGATGTAACCAAACAAGTTCTTTCCACCATTCCCGTTTTGTTCAACTACTGGGCGAAACCGGCCGACGGACTGGAAACATCCCGCTTCTTTAATGATCATATTGCCGAAACAGTAACAAAAGAGCCTGGTCGCTTTATTGGTTTAGGAACAATTCCCTTGCAGGATACTGATCTTGCCATCAAAGAAATGGAAAGATGTGTAAAAGAATTGAAAATGCCCGGACTGGAGATCGGGTCTAATATCAACGGCAAAAACTTATCTGAAAAAGAGTTCTTTCCCTTTTATAAGGCAGCCCAAGAATTGAGCTGTGCCTTATTTGTGCATCCATGGGAAATGATGGGTGAAGACCAGATGCAGAAATATTGGTTGCCCTGGCTGGTGGGCATGCCGGCAGAAACATCCAGAGCCATCTGTTCTATGATCTTTGGCGGTGTGTTCGAACAGTTCCCCAAACTAAGAGTAGCTTTTGCACATGGCGGCGGATCGTTTCCTTTTACCATTGGCAGAATTGAACATGGATTTGACGTAAGACCCGATCTGACCGCTATTGACAACAAGGTGAATCCGAGGGACTATATCGGAAAATTCTGGGTGGATAGTTTAGTTCATGATAAAAAGGCGATGGAGTATTTGATTGATGTAATGGGAGAAGATAAAATATGCCTTGGCAGTGATTATCCTTTTCCATTGGGCGAGCATCATCCGGGAAGGTTGATCGAGAAAATGAAACTGGGTAAAAAAGCAGAAAAAAAGCTTTTATATAAAAATGCAGAAGACTGGTTAGGTATTAATCATTAAACAGGTTCGGATAATCCGTAATGATCCCATCCACTCCTGTTTTTCTTAACTCAGCGATTCGTGTTTTGTCATTCACTGTCCAGGGAATGATCTTCATACCTTGTTTATGACATTTCTTCACCAGCTTTTCATTGACCAGCTCATGGGCAGGGCTGTAGATTGACGGAGTAAACCCAAGCGCTTTTACCTGTTCATCAAGTCCTCTTTTATCATAGTCTTCTATGAGTATGGCTGTTTTAATGTGCGGGTACTTCTGATGAAGATATTGCAGGGTTCTGAAATCAAATGACTGGATGATCACATGATCCTCTATTCCCTTTTCTTTAATGACCGCCATCAATAGCTCAACAAACTCTTCCGGTTTTGGCTGAAATACGCCATCAAACTCAGGATCGCTCTTGGTCTCAATATTATAATACGGGAAAGGCCTTTTGCGGGTCTTCATGGCCTCCTTCACGCTATCAATGACATCGCCCAGCAATGGCTTTATGGCTTTCATTTTCTGTTGCTGCGGAAAACGGGGATGCAGCTTCAATCCTACATCAAAGGTCTTCACCTGCTCATAGGTCATCCAGTAGATATTGAATTTCCTTTCTTCCCGTACGCCCATGTAAGTGCCGTCCGGTTTGGTAGTGATCTCCTCTCCAAACCATTGCTCATGAGACAGGATCACTTTTTTATCCTTTGTGACCACTACATCCATTTCCAGCGTAGTAACGCCAAGGTCAAGGGCCTTTATCATCGCCGGGATCGTATTCTCCGGCATCAGGCCACGGCAACCCCGATGCCCCTGCTTATCAAACATAGTATTCATTGAAGAAGAGCGTTGAAGCTTCTTTGTATCCGAACAGGACAGGAACACCAGGAAGAATATAACAACACCTACCCTTATCATGAAGGAAATAATTTTGATCTTCTTTTTTCCATTAACTCAGCGATCTCTTGTCCATCTCCACCCTGCTGCTTTAATTTCTCCGTGATGGTATCATAGCTTGTCGCATCCCTGTTCTGGCTAAGTTTAAAGACATTATCCAGTTCTTTTACTTCGATCTCGAATGCCACAATAGCCCTGACCATTTTTTCTACATACTCTTCGGGGAGGTCTTCAAAATTGGCGCCTGAATGAGGGTTATTCTCAAAATGATTCGTCGTTCGTTTCAGTACATTCTTTAAGGCTTGTTCATCCAGGAACCTCAGCATCCCTCTTGCATGAACACTCATATAATTCCAGGTAGAGCCCTGTTGTTTATTCTCATACCAGCTTGCACTGACATAGGTATGGGCCCCGGTAAAGACCGCCAATACATTCGGGTTCTGCAAAAAAGCTTTGTGATGATCTGTATTCCGCATCATGTGTCCTGAGAGAAAAAATTTGCCTTCTCTTTCATCAATGAATACAGGCACCTGGGTTGCCACAGGTTCATTTTGTCCGCTACAGCCGGCAATAAAAGCAAAAGGGTGCTCCCGGACAAACTGCCTCACCACTTCCGGGTCATTTTCTTTAAAATAAGGAAGATCATACATGCAGCTAAATTACATTTTCCCGTATCAAGATGCTGCAACGTTTTTACGAACGGGGTTGTCAGCACAAATGACCAGGTCATGCGTATCCATTGCGCTCTTAGCCAGCCGAAAGACACCCGGGTTAGTTTCAAGTATAGAGAGGTTGCCTGTCTGTGAACGATCCGTACAGTAAAGGCTGCCCATATGGGCAGCCTTTTAGTATTATTCCGGGTGTCTTGTATATATTAACCGACCGTTGCCATCACTTTAGCCGCATCCATATTCGCATTGCGCATGGCTATACTTCTCACCACCTGTGCCGCAAATCCTTCAAATGCTTTTCTGGTGATCGTATCATCTCCCATCATGATCGGCACACCTATGTCACCACCTTCCCGGATGCTTTGCACCAATGGTATCTGTCCCAGGAAAGGAAGATCATACTCATCTGCCAATCGTTTGCCCCCTTCTTTCCCAAAAATGTAATACTTGTTCCCGGGCAATTCAGCCGGTGTGAAATAACTCATGTTCTCTACCAACCCGATGATCGGCACATTCATCTGTGCCTGTCCAAACATCGCTATCCCTTTTTTGGCATCGGCCAGGGCCACATCCTGCGGCGTTGTAACGATCACTGCGCCGGTCACCGGAACTGTCTGCATCAATGTCAAATGAATATCGCCGGTACCGGGAGGCATGTCCACCACCAGGTAATCCAGTTCATCCCAATATACATCCGTGATGAATTGCCGGATAGCGCTGCTGGCCATCGGCCCTCTCCATACCACTGCATTCTTTTCATCAACCAGCAGACCGATACTGATCAGTTTGATACCATATCTCTCCAGCGGAGCGATCATGCCTTTACCATCCACCTCCATCATCATAGGTCTTTCCCCGCGAACACCGAACATGATCGGCACACTCGGGCCATAGATATCGGCATCCATCAGTCCCACCTTAGCGCCCCCTTGCGAAAGGGCCAATGCCAGGTTGGCTGATACCGTTGATTTCCCCACTCCTCCTTTTCCGCTCACCACCGCAATGATATTTTTTACTTTGGGCAGAACAGCCTTATCATCCGCACGCCGGGTAGTGGTATTGGAAGTAAAATTCACTTTCACCACAGCCTCTTTATTCACCAGCAACTTAATGGCATTGATACATGCATTTTTAATATGATCCTTCATCGGGCAGGCAGGAGTGGTCAGCACGACAGTAAAAGACACATAGTTCTTTTCGATCACCACATCCTTTACCATATTCAACGTCACAAGGTCTTTCCCAAGATCAGGCTCCTGTACGTTTCGCAGGGCTTCCAATACTTTTTCTTCGGTCATATTCAAAGCTTATGTTAAATTAGAATTGCAGCTGCAAAGGTAACCACTCAGCACCCTAATTTGTTGGCTTATTTAGACAAGTTGTACTTATTTTTGAAGCCCGATGAGGAAATTTTTACTTTATACCGCTATTGCCGTTTTTCTTGTTCCTGCTGCTGCCAGAGCCCAGTTTGAAACGGCCCGTGATTCAGTGGTTCAGCTCTATGGCGTCATCATGACGGCAGACAGCCTTGTCGGTATCCCCGCAGTAAGTGTGATGGTAAAAGGTCAGAACCGGGGAACAATCACTAACGGTGACGGTGTTTTCTCCATTGTAGTATTAAAAGGCGACCAGGTTGAATTCACCCACGTCAGCTATAAGCCGAAAACAGTTACTATTCCCCGCAACCTGGATGGCAATCAATACAGCGTCGTTCAACTAATGGTACAGGATACCGTTTACCTGCCTGCCACCATCATCAGGCCACGGCCAACACCCGAACAGTTTGCCCGCGATTTTGTGAACACTAAAGTACCTGATGACGACATTGAAATAGCCAGAAGAAACACCGACGCTACCAAGCGGCGCATACTAATGAAAACAACACCCGGTGATGGACGGGAAGCTACCGCCATTCAGTTCAATAACATCGCTAAAAAAGCGGTCTACTCCGGACAGACCCCCCCGATGAATATTTTTAACCCGGCAGCATGGTCTGAATTCATACAGGCCTGGAAACGGGGCGATTTCAAAAACAAGTAGATTAGTTTATTCCCGCTTTCATTCATGGTTGTTCGCAGCAAAGCTATCCACCGTTCAACGGGTATCGGATAGGTAGCGTATCAGTTTGAAATATTTGAACCCCATAGTTACATAGGATTTCACAACTTGTCCCGCCGCAGGCGTGGGTAGACACTCCCATGTGTATTTTCTTTGTGCCCTTTGCGCCTATGTGGTTTAATAACATTTCTGAAGCTGAAATTTCAAACTGAGACACTATCCTCAGATAGAGCGGGTTGCCATTATCAAAAAATAAAACTATTTTATCCCACACCAAAAGCCACATATCATTATGTCAACCGCCGAACTGATAAAACAATGGTATGAAGAAGTATGGAATAAAGCCAATGAAGGTTTTATTGACGAAATGATGCATAAGGATGTCATCATTCATGGTCTTGACCCGGTAGGCACCAGTAAGGGCATCGAAAACTTCAAGATATTCTATAAGAACTTCCGGGGATCCTTCCCGGTCGTCCAGGTACTCGTCAAATCACTGGTAAACGATAATGAGTTTGCGGCTGCGCATTGCATGGTGATGGCCAAAACAGCAGCGGGTAAAGAAGTATCATTTACCGGCCTCACCGTGGGGCGCTACAAAGACGGTAAACTGATCGAGGGCTGGAACAATTTCGACTTCCTCAAAATGTACCAGCAGTTAGGCCACATATTGATGGCTGATATCGGGTCGGAATGAACAGTTCCCTTTCATCATTATGAAAGAGGTATGCTATTCGTTCAGCAGTCGTAGCCAGTAACGGAAATCTGGTTCGGAAAGCTGAAAGAAATAGTAGTATCCAGTTTTTGCTGTCCTTTTATGCTGATATAGCCGCCGACGGTCCGTGCAAGCGGCTCAAGAGAACGGATACTGTAATCAAGCGCATAGCCATTGTAATTACTACGGTCCTCAATTTCCAGGATCACGATATCACGGAACCTGTCTGCCCGTATGTGGATACGGCCTTTACGTGCATTTGTGATCACCGTAGCCAGCAATTCCTCAATGACCGGTGTGATCCGGCTTTCATCTGCCATGATATAAAGATCAGAAGATACTTCATTCATTACCGAACTGTCGCTTTTACGCATCATATCATTTAACGAATGACGCAATAACTGGTTGATCAATGATTGAAGGGGAATGTGTGGACGATGGGCGGTATGTGCAAAGCCCGGGCGTATCGGTTCTATCATAAGGGTGGATTTTGTTTTTCTCATAGTTATCGGAACTACTTTCACTACAGGAGCCTGTTTCATTTTACTAACCGGTTTTACTTTCCCGAAGTAAACTCATCAGGCTGAAAAGCAAAGTAGGACGGTTTGCTGATATTACGTAATCGTACTTCTACACTGCCACGAATATTTCCTTATCAATGCTAAGAGTTTTTTTAAAGAATATCCATGCCTGCTTCTAAGAGGTAGCATCATTTCTCAAAAGCACCGAAATAGGTATAGTAATTCAACGATGGAGTTATACAGTTCTGAAGCTCAGTAAATACCGTTTCAACCGGCCACTAACACTTGTAACTGCCAAATAACCATGACTAATTTTCAGTAAAATAATTTCACGCTGTAGGGCTATGGGAACCATGTTCATAGGCTGTCATCGTAAATTTCCCGGCATCCCCGGGCTATGGCGTGCAGGTTTTACAGAGTACTTTTGACTTCAGAAGCAGTACAAATCTCAGGGCCTGAGAAAAACCCGAAACACCCGTCGCCCGAAGATCCATCGTACTTCTTCCAAACAAGAAAGGCTATAATCCAAACCTACGGCGGTATTCGTTACCCTAAATTGAAAACGATGACGAAGAGAAGAATGAGGAACACAGGTCTTGTGAGTACAGTATCACTTATTATTATTGCCGCTGTAAGTATCGCGGCAACTCATCGGTCGGTTCCCGGCAACAGCACACTGCATGACACCTGTAACCAGCTTTGGTTTGATACCACGCTCCTGAAACTGAACGGTATTCCTGCGATCGGCGAACTCAGTGTTCCGGCCATCACCCTGAATAAACAGGCCAGAGAGTTCACTGAAGGATATATCAAACGCAACAGTGAACTGCTGGAGAAAATGCAGCAGAAAAGCCCGCGTACATTCAGGCTTATTGATGATATATTCACCAAATACGGGCTGCCATTAGAATTAAAATACCTCGCTGTGATAGAGTCGCAGTTAAAATCAACAGCACTTTCACATGTAGGAGCCCGGGGCTGGTGGCAACTGATGCCTGAAACGGCACGCATACTCTCTTTGAAGGTCAATGCAGGCCGCGATGACCGTACCCATTTATACAGAAGTACTGTTGCCGCTGCAAAGTACCTGAAAGACCTTTATAAACTCTTCGGCGACTGGACACTGGTGATCGCTGCTTACAACAGCGGACCGGGTAGAGTATATGAGGCCATTAAAAAATCAGGCAGCCGTAATTTCTGGAAGCTACAGCATCACCTTCCTGCCGAAACAAGAGGCCACGTAAAGAAGTTTATCAGCACCCATTATTATTTTGAAGGAAAAGCAGGCATCACTACTATGACAAAGGAGGAAACCATCGCTTACAAAAAGCAGATGATCGCATTCGTGGATGAACACAATACCCTGCTGATGGAAAAGTATAATGAAGAACAGGACAGCAGCGATACGACAGACCTCCGGCATGTAGCAATGCTGATCCGTATCACCGGCCAGGGGAAAAACAATAATAAATAACAGAACTATCAGAATATAAACATTCTGCTGCTTTTGCCTCTCAAAAAATTCTCACACCTGCAATCACTGCAAGTTGATAAATTGAGGTTAAAAGTGAATAACTAATAAAGAGTTTTCTTTAGCATGGCTGTAAATTGTGTAAGGATTCGTACCTGTCCGGAAAAGCAGTACGATTCTTGCAATAGAATTTTCAATTAAGTACCGTTTTCAAAACCTTATAGCCATGCTGTTCCAAAAAAATGTCCAGTTTTCCCGGCTGATCAAAGCTGATGGCCTGCTGCGAGAATTCAATTTCAGAAGACACAGGGATGCTGAAGGAGGTGTGTTGTTCTCCGTAGATGTTGCCGACCTTCGCAACAACCGCATTTTTTTCAAGATGCAGCAAAAAGAAACATCCTGGAAAATTATACAGACAGCCATTCCTGAATGGGTGCGCACCAATGAAGAGAAACTTCACCAAACTATCGAAGAAGAAATGAATAAGGCCTGATCAACAGGCATCATGCGGGCTTCTACAGTCTATTTTATTAATGCTTTCGCTTCTTTGACCAGGCAATCGCCCTGGGTCATGATCTTTTCCTGGTCTTCAGGGGTCAGGGTGATCGTGGTTTGTGTCTTATTGGTCCCGTTGATCACTATGCTGGTGATCTTTTGAGTGATCAGCCTGTTCAATAAAGTATTGGTAGTGGCGGTATTTCTAAAGATGATATGAAAAAAACCTTCGCAGTTCACCGATCCTGTATTGCGGAAAGTGGCTTTTACTTTTGTTCCTTCATAGTTGATCACAGCCGTGGATGCATCGTTAAAACAACTCTCATTCCGGTTCATCGTAAAGAAAAGATCCACTTCCTTGCTGTCTGCCTGGATGGATAAAGAAGCCATGTCCATTTTAATGAGACTGGTGGACAACCTGACTTCCTTCGTATAAGGATCAACAGTCTTTTTTAACTTACAATCCTGGGCGGCTGCACATAATGGCAACACAAAGATCAACCCGGCTAAAAACTTCATAGAGGTGTGTTAAGGGGATAAAATTAGTATTTGCCTGTCTCATCCTGAAAGGAGACATGTTAAAAAAGCAGTAGAGCTTGCTTTCATCCGTCGCCTGACATATGATTATTACATTTCATGTGCCATAAATAACGGCCCGTCACTCCTCCTCTTTACTCCCTACCCTCAGTTCCCCATCTTTGCCTGAAATTAACGGCACATGCTGAAAGAACTCCCCGGCTATATCGCCATCCTGTTCATCCTGACAACAATAGCCACATTAGCGATGCTCCACCTGGCCGTAAGACGGTCGCCTGCTTATGCAGCCAAAAGCACCAGCATACTGGCAGGGCTTCTCGCATGGCTGCTGTTACAGGGTGTTTTATCAGTAAATGGCATATATAAAGATACTCTTTCGATGCCCCCTAAATTCCTTTCAGCTGTCCTGCCGCCCCTTGTGACCATGATCATCCTTTTCGCCACCCGTTCAGGCCGGAAGTTCATGGACAGCCTGCCCTTATCCACACTTACCTGGCTGAATATTGTCAGGATACCTGTTGAGATCGGGCTATACTGGCTATTTATTCATGAGACCATTCCGCAGTTAATGACATTCGAAGGCCGGAACTTCGACATCATTTCAGGGATCACAGCCCCGTTGATCGCCTGGCTGGGGTTTGCCAGGAATAAACTGTCCCCGAAGGTCATCCTCGCCTGGAATATCATCTGCCTCCTGCTGGTGCTGAATGTCGTCATACATGGTGTCTTATCCGTCCCCACACCGTTTCAGCAGTTTGCCTTTGATCAGCCCAATATCGCCGTTCTGTATTTCCCGTTCATCTGGCTGCCGGCCTTTATCGTGCCGGTAGTCATATTCACCCATCTTGTCTCTATCCGGCAATTGGTTTCAGGCAAAAGATAAAATATCTTGTCCGGCATCAATCGCTGTGAACAACTTTTGTATTTCTCTTAATGAAGTATAGCATAATAATTGTTACCCATGAATGACAATCTCCAACCTATGCATGTAAGCTTCATTAAAGTCATCCATTTTACCCGCCTTATCAAAGCAGGCGGCCGTTTGCGTGAGTTCAACTTCAGAAAACTGAGGGACGCCGAACCCGAAACATTTACGGTGGACACAGTAGATGACCGGGGTAACCGTATCCTGTTTCGTATGCAAAAAAATGGCAATAGCCTGTGGGCCCTCCAGTCGCAGATGCTTCCCAAATGGATACCTGAATCGGAAACAAGGCTGCACGATGCCATTACCGACGAACTGAATAACCCGACAGAACCCTCCTGATTTATTCCCGGAATACTATATTGCAGGCAAATAATGCCTGTTATGAAGCGGATCTATGCTATCCTGATCAGTTCGTTGCTTTTCTCCTGTACAGAACCCAGGAATTTAACTACCACTACCTCAACGCCCCCGGAAAGTACCCTGGTACCTGATGGCAAACTATGGTCATCCTTGTTTCACCAGAAGGCCGCTGAATACAAAGCCTTATGCCTGCAGGCCTATAATATTGCCCGGCTCCGGCTGGATGAAGCTATGGAGCAACCCTCTTCCAAACCGAGGGCCATTATTACCGATATTGATGAGACCTTTTTAGATAACAGCCCCTATGCTGTTCGCCAGGCATTGCAGGGCAAGGATTATGACCCCGCCACCTGGCAGCAATGGACCGATAAAGGAACAGCCGATACCCTGACCGGCGCCCTCGCCTTTTTTAATTACGCCGCTTCGAAGCATGTAGAAATTTTCTATATCACCAATCGCAGGGTGGCGGAAAAGAATGGCACGATGGAAAACCTCATCCGTTACGGTTTTCCCTATGCTGATAGCAATCACCTCGTACTCCGTAAAGATGCATCCAGCAAAGAAGCCCGCCGCCAGCAGGTAGGCGCTACGCATGAAATCATCTTACTCATCGGTGATAACCTGGCCGACTTCAGCCAGCTGTTCGATGGCAGGAAGACAACAGACCAAAGGGCTGATGCCGTGCAGCAACTAGCGGCTGAGTTCGGGAAAAAATTCATTGTGCTGCCCAATATCAATTACGGCGGATGGGAAGAGTCTGTCTATGGCGGCAATTACAATCTTACTCCCGCACAGAAAGATTCAGCGATCAAGAGCAACTTGAAAAGTTTCTAGCCTACCGGGTAAATCTGCCGGCAGAGAGCATAAGTGGGTAGAGTGCGAGTCGGGCTGCGAGCTTTGAGCCATGAGCTGCGAGCCCGGACTTCATTAAATTTGCAGCCGGAACCAACTCATAACTCATAACTCATAACTTTTAACTCTTAACTCCATTGACCAAGCTCTCCGTTAATATCAACAAGATCGCTACACTGCGCAACTCAAGAGGCGGCAACAACCCTGATGTAGTAAAAGCAGCCATAGACGTACAGCGATTCGGCGCTGACGGCGTTACTGTCCACCCGAGGCCGGATGAAAGACATATCCGCTACAACGATGTACGTGAAATAAAGAAGATCATCAGCACGGAGTTCAATATTGAAGGCAACTGTACCGAACAGAAATTTGTGGACCTGGTACTGGAAACAAAGCCCGACCAGGTAACATTAGTACCGGATACACTCGGGCAACTTACCTCCGACCACGGATGGGATACGATCAGGAACAAAGATTACCTGCGTGACATTATCGGGGTGTTTAAAAAAGCAGGCATTCGTATATCCATCTTTGTTGACCCCGATGTAAAGATGGTAGAAGGCGCTGCGGCTACGGGTACGGACAGGATCGAGTTGTATACAGAAGGGTATGCAAGACAATTTGCAGCGGCTCCTTCGTCGGACACAGGACGGCAACAGGCAGTTAACCCTTATGTGGAAGCAGCTAAGAAAGCAAGGGGACTTGGCTTAGGCCTGAATGCCGGGCATGACCTTGACCTGCACAACCTGCAATACTTTAAACAGAACATACCCTGGCTGGACGAAGTAAGTATCGGCCATGCGCTGATCTGCGATGCTATTTATCTTGGACTGGAAAATACGGTGCAGTTGTATAAGCGGCAGTTGAGGTAATACCTTGTCAGATTTGCATTGGTAATCAAAAAAAGTGTACGAGGAGTTGCGTATATTTATGAATTAGTGGCAACCTTACTTCAACACTCTAAGCATTTGAAACATTGTATTTGGTGCAGACGGACAGAACAAGAGACAACATTTAATAAAGAGGCTCATACAATTCCAAAAACTTTAGGCGGACAAGATATTTGTATCAACGTTTGTGACATTTGTAACCAATTTTTTGGACAACACTATCAGAGTTCCCCATCAGTAGAAACCGTCATTAAGGAAACTTTCAATATCACACGAATAAGGTTGCTTGACAAAGAACATATTGGCAAGAATAAAGCAGTTACTAAATTTTCATCTCAATATTTTAAGGTTGATCTTACAAAACACAAACTGGAACTAAAACCTGCATATCGACTTCAAAAAGGTTTTCAAGAAAAAATGGGGCGACAAATAAAGAAAGGGCTTTACAAAATCTTTTTAGAAGAAACAGAGAGGCAAAAATATGACGGGCATAATCCTCAATACGATTTTATCCGTGAATTTTGTCGGTATGACCTTGGCGACTATCCAGTTTTCTATTTTGAACGGTTACATGGAATAATTGCAATGGCAAAAAGCTGGACTGTTAGACCAGAGTTTTTCTTAGATCCCGATCAACAATTCAAATATCTCGTAAGAGAACCAAGCTTTTTTGAGTTTGAGTTTTTAGGGCATGTATTTGGCATAGCCACTTCAAGACATTGGGAACTTGCTATTGACAATTACATAAAGAAAACAACAGAAGCTAAAAGACAATTTTTCCGAAGATGGCGGCTGGTAAAAAACTTTAATGACATTGACTTGTCGCTAAGCATTTTGGATGATGTTGACAGACCATAAAGGCTGCCGCAAATATGAACTGCTCCTGCACGGAGTCTCATGTGCCCGGCCTCATGTCATGCAGGGCCTCCTTGCAGATAAATTTTGCCTTTTACCTGTTGCAAAGAATTGTTTATTTTTAAAAAACAGCTGTGGATAGTTTTTTCACGGACTGGTGTTATGCGCAATAAATTCGACTGATTAATGGCATATAAACCCATTCTCCCGCTTACTCCGCTCACTTCCATTCCTAAAAGACATCAATTAAAAGAGAAAGTTAGGTTGGAAGCTGCACTACAATATAAGAAGATGTTTTCATGCTCAAATCTAACAAACGCAGAGAGACATTTCCTTGAAGGTGTCAAATGGCAAGAGGAACAATACTATTCAAAATCTTTAGGTACGTTAGATTGTGACTTAAGCGCAAGTTCGGTCGCATCAAAAGGTCGCTATTTAAAATACTTGGATTGCATTAAGCTGATAAAAGAATATTCGAAAAAAAAGAAGGCTGACTACTTAAAAACCCTCGAAGATTTCGTCCATAGTCATAGAACATCCAAATCGGTAGTAACACACTTCAGAGAAGGAGCGAATTGGGCAAGATGGAATAAATACAAAGAAATCTTCGTTGATAGAAAAGACAAACTTGTGAACTTAAACGCCGCTAAAATTGCTCGTATTTTAATAAAAGAGAGAAAGTCATTAGAGTCTAACCCCAGACCATTTCTTATTAAAATTGTTGAATCTTTTGGAGCAAAAGAAGTTTCTGTATTATATGGAAAGTATGCTAAACAAATTACCGAGACCAACTGACAATGCGCATAACATGAACTGTCTAAAAACCCAGGCAAAATCTAACCTTTTTATGGTTTGACTGACTAGTATCATCACAACCTGTCCGCTCTGCGGGAGCCCTTTACCCTCATAAGAAAACTTTCCCTTACATTCGCTTCTTAAACTATTAAACAATCATGAGAAAGATCTTTTTGGCGTTACTGAGCTTCGCCTTCTTTTCCGCCGGTGCGCAAACCGTGGAAGAAGTGATCCAGAAATATGCCGCCAACCTCGGCGGACTGGATGCTTTCAATAAAATAAAGACCGCAAAAATGACGGGCACCGTCACCGCACAGGGCAACGAACTGACCATTACCGTACAGGTGATCAATGGCCGGGCTGTCCGTACGGATGTGGAAGTGATGGGCAACCAGATAGTGAATGCCTATAAGGACGGCAAAGGCTGGAAGATAAACCCCTTTGGCGGCGCCACCACCGCTACCGATGCCACAGACGCCGAACTGACCGAAATGAAAATACAAACCATGCTGGCCCCGGTGCTTATGGATTACAAATCCCGCGGCCACCAGGTAGAACTACAGGGCCAGGAAGATGTGAACAGCATCAAAACCTTTAAGGTCAAACTGACCAGTAAAGATGATGCAAAAGTGACCACGTACTATATCAGTGCGGCTGATTATTCGCTTGTCAAATCCGTATCAGACCGGGAAATGATGGGGCAAACGATGGCCGTAGAAAGCTGGTACTCCGATCCGAAAGAGATCAACGGAATGAAATTCTACATGAGCCGCACACAGATGATAGACGGGCAGGAATTCCAGTCTGTCAAATTTGATAAAGTAGAACTGGATGTACAGATTGATGAAAAGGTATTCGATAAATAAACGACTGTATCGTTTTATACAAACCGATCCCGCCACAGGCGGGATTTTTTTATACCCATGCAGGCAGTTCTGTCATAGCCGCTAACTGGCCGTCTCTTTTTTCCCATCCATACGTAAACCGGCCGTTGGTGATAACAATAAAAGAGGCAGGTACAGTGATATTGTAACGCAGCGCCTGCTGCAAGGTGTCATTATTCAGCGTTATGGTTTCCGCTTTACACTCAACGATCATCCACGGCTGATGGTCTTTATCATACACGAGTATATCAAACCGCTTTTTCAGTTCGCCCAGCCTTATCTCCTTCTCCAATGCGATGAGTGAGGAAGGATACTGCATCACCTGCACGAGGTATTGAACAAAGTTCTGCCGCACCCATTCCTCCGGTGTCAGCAACAGCCATTTTTTGCGCAGCGGATCAAAGATGTATTCTTTACCGGCTTCCTGTTTGGTGCGGAATGAAGGTTCGGGGAAATGGATGGGGATCATTCATCCAAAAATAAAGCTTTAAATTAGCAGAATTCAAAAGACGAATTATGAAAACAAAAGAAGAGATAGTAAAGAACTGGCTGCCCCGCTATACGGGTGAGCACCTGGAGAATTTTGGAGAATACCTGCTGCTGACAAACTTTAGCAACTATGTGACCATGTTTGCCGAATGGAATAATGTAAAAGTGGTCGGTGAAGGAAGACCCATGCAATGCGCTACCGCCAATGATATCACGATCATCAATTTCGGGATGGGCAGCCCTACTGCGGCTACCATCATGGACCTGCTGACCGCCATTGAACCCAAAGCCGTATTGTTCCTTGGTAAATGCGGCGGACTGAAGAAACGGAATAAGATCGGCGACCTGATATTGCCCATTGCTGCGATAAGAGGAGAAGGTACATCAAACGATTACTTTCCGCCCGAAGTCCCTGCGTTACCTGCCTTCGCTTTGCAGAAAGCTGTTTCCACTACCATTCGCGACAATGCCGTAGATTACTGGACAGGCACTGTCTATACCACCAACCGCCGGGTATGGGAACATGATGAGCAATTCAAAGAATACCTGCAGAAAGTGAGAGCTTATGCTATTGATATGGAAACAGCCACCATCTTTACCGTCGGCTTTTATAATAAGATACCTACGGGAGCTTTGTTACTGGTCAGCGACCAGCCGATGATACCGGAAGGTGTAAAGACCGAAGAAAGTGATAAAGCGGTTACCGCCTCTTTTGTAGAAAGGCACCTGAAGATCGGTATTGACTCACTGAAGCAACTGATCAATGATGGTCTGACGGTGAGGCACCTGAAATTCTAAAACCTTTATATGAAACGATTCCTGCTGCTGTCAACCATCTTTATGCTGGCCGTTTCAGCCGATAAATGCGGAACAAAAAAAGGCGAACCCATACCCTACAAAGGCAAACTGGAGACAAAAGGACTTTGTATGAACTATACGATCCGTTTGCTGGAAGGCAGCATAGATACATCGCTGATCAGCGCCTCATGGACAGATGAAGTAAAAGGCAAAACATTTACCAGCGTATTTGGTCTTGGCAGTCCCTGTACTTTCCCCGCTACGATCAATGAAGGGGATGAATTCTATTTCATGATTGATACCGCTACTGTACAGAATTGTGCCGTGTGCATGGCCTACTATCCTACTCCGCCGAAAAAACTGGCAATAAAGGTGATCAGCAAATAACTCTTTGCTATGGCTGGTACATTTTCACAGATATACATTCAATATGTTTTTGCCGTTAAAGGCAGGCAGACTCTTCTTTTAAAGGAATTTGAAGAAGAGGTGTTTAAATACATAGCCGGCATAATCAGGGAAAAGGAGCAAAAGCCGCTTGCTGTGAACGGGATGCCTGACCATATTCATGTACTGGTGGGGTTGCGCCCGGTAATGAGGATATCCGACCTTGTGAGGGATATTAAGAACAACTCTTCCAATTTCATCAATGAAATGGGGTGGCTGAATAAGAAGTTTTCGTGGCAGGAAGGATATGGGGCATTTTCTTATTCGGAATCGAATTACGGAAAGGTGATTGACTATATCAAAAACCAGAAACAACATCATGCGAAAAGCACATTCCGGCAGGAATACCTGTCCTTTTTAAGAAAATTCAATATCCCTTTTGAAGATAAATACCTGTTTGAATTTTATGATTGACTATTCTAATATCACCCCTTCGGGGTTTTCTTTTAATGTCCGTTATTCATTTGATCCAGATTAATTTCATCCCTTCGGGGTTTACGCTGTGCGGCTCTAACAACATTTGCTATATGAATGCCAGCCTTTCAGGCTTTTATTCATAACAAAGTATCAAATAAAAATCCCGGAGGGATGGCATTAATATAAAATACACCGAAACACGGATACAAACCCCGAAGGGGTGACATTAGAAACCAGAATGTATTAATTTCATCCCTTCGGGATTCTAAAAACATATGATAACAAAAAACCTGAAAGGCTGGCATTAATATAACGCAGCCATCATCCTGAAACGGATACGAACCCCGAAGGGATGATATTAAAAAACATGACCCCACTCCTATCCATACAAAACCTTTCCGTTGACTTTGTCAGCGAATCCGGCACTACACATGCTTTAAAGAATATATCCTTAACGGTAAACCGTGGCGAGATCGTTGCGCTGGTTGGTGAATCAGGGTCAGGAAAATCGGTTACCTCGTTATCCATCCTTCAACTGCTTCCTTCACCCCCGGCCCGCTATACCAGCGGCGATATTCTTTTTTCTGCTGATGGAAAAGAGCCGGTCAGTTTGCTGAAAAAAGACCGCTATTCATTACAATCCATCCGCGGCAACCAGGTCGCTATGATCTTCCAGGAACCGATGACATCATTGAACCCGGTACTGACCTGCGGAGAACAGGTGATGGAAGCTATACTGGCCCATAAAAAGATCAGCAAAGAAGCAGCAAAGAAGCAAACCATCAGTTGGTTTGAGAAAGTAAAATTGCCCAACCCTGATACAATATTTGACAGGTACCCACACCAGTTAAGCGGCGGACAAAAACAACGGGTGATGATCGCTATGGCAATGTGCTGCCAGCCCTCCCTGCTGATCTGCGATGAACCTACCACAGCCCTTGATGTGACCGTACAGAAAACGATCCTGCATCTGATAAAAGAATTGCAGCAGCAATCGGATATGGGCGTCATCTTCATTACCCATGATCTTGGCGTGGTAGCAGAAATAGCTGACCGGGCAGCCGTGATGTATAAAGGGGGAATCGTTGAACAGAACCCGGTAAAAGAGATTTTCACCCGCCCGCAGCATCCCTATACCAAAGCATTACTGGCTTGTCGTCCCGTCAATCATCAAAGAGGCGAACGACTGCCAGTGGTAAGTGATTTTTTAGAGAGCGCCGGGGTCAGCCGTCAGAGGTCAAAAGTCAGAGGTGAAATGGCCGAGATCAACACGACCGGTCATACCTCCGACATCAGATCTCCGGCTTCCGCACTTCTCAAAGCCGAGCATCTTTCCGTATGGTTCCCCTCCAAAAAGAATTTCTTTGGGAAAGCCCTCGATCATACCAGGGCAGTAGATGATGTCAGTTTTGATGTTTATAAAAATGAGACGCTGGGGCTTGTAGGCGAAAGCGGTTGTGGCAAAACGACATTGGGCAGAACATTACTAAGATTGATAGAGCCCACATCCGGAAAGATATTTTACAATGGCATTGAACTGACCGCAAAGCAAAAAGATGAGCTACAGTCGTTGCGAAAAGATATACAGATCGTTTTCCAGGACCCTTATTCCTCATTGAACCCAAGATTAACGATCGGCTCGGCCATTGCCGAACCGTTAAAAGTTCATCATATTCTGCCTGATGACAAAGCCAGGAAAGACAAAGTGGTGGAACTGCTGGAGAAGGTGAACCTGAAAGCAGAGCACTTCAACCGATATCCGCATGAGTTCTCCGGCGGACAAAGACAACGTATCGTTATAGCAAGGGCATTGGCGCTGAATCCCTCATTCATTGTATGTGATGAATCTGTATCGGCTTTGGATGTCAGCGTGCAGGCGCAGGTGCTGAACCTGCTGAATGACCTGAAAAAAGAGTTCGGTTTTACCGTGATCTTCATTTCCCATGATCTTTCCGTGGTCCGTTATATCAGCGACCGCATCATGGTCATGAACAAAGGAAAGATAGAAGAGACCGGCCCTGCCGACGAAGTTTACTTCAGCCCGAAAACAGAATATACCAAAAGACTGATCGCCTCTATTCCCAAAGGAGTGACCGTTTAATCACCAAAGTCTATCCTGGTATTGATATCATAATCGCCGCGGCCTTCCTTTTCATAAAACTGTGCGGCGCTTTTTCTTTTTGCATACAGCATTTTTTTCAGCGCAAGGGTCAACTGCTGGTTCAAAGGCTCGTCCTCTTTGATCTTTGTGTCACTGAAACCGGTCAGGTCAAGGGCATAGTATTCGTTTGATCGCGGTATCATCGGAGAATAATAATCATCGAAGTCAGGCTTTTGTACGTTCTCAAATTCAAATGCCTTTGGGTCTTCCGGCACCAACCCTACGGTAGCCAGCTTCCAGGTGAGGTCATCCTTTTTACTTTTGTATTTATAGAAATAAACAAACCCTTTCTTTCCTTTTATTTCAGCGGGTACCCTGTCAACATAGGCGACTGAATCCGGTTTATCATAGGACTTTTCATCCAGCAGCTTACCTTTTCCCAGGTCAAGATGATTATTGTACTTAGCCGGGAATTTGTCTGATTTTTTTAACTCCTTCAGGTCTTTGAACAGATCATACCGGTATTCATCCAGCCCGGCAAAATACAACGGAAGAGTATCAGGCACCGGTTTATTATTCCGGAGCATAAGCATCATGGTCTTGTACTTTAACTGCTTATCATTCGAAGCCAGCATTTGCTGCATTAACGGTTTAACAGCAGGATTACTTTCCAGCCAGGGTAATAGTAAGGTCGCATATAATTCCAGGCCATCATTACCATTATCCTTTTCATCATTGTTCCGGTAAATATTATTCTTTTCTTCTTTATCCTCTTCTGCTTTCTTTATAGCCTTATTCTTTTCGGCGATCGCCTGTTTTTTCAATTCCTGTTTGGCTTCGATCAGGAACTTGCTGAAATATGGCTGGTAATCTGCCGGCTTTACCAGGCCGCTGTCCACCATCTGACCAAGCAACTGCATAATGGATTGCTCATAGTCATCCAGGTTCATCAGCGGGAGGAGGTCCGGCAGGATAGTTCTTGCCAATTTCAGGGAATCGTATAACCCGCTCATGAAATTGCCGCCATAACCGTAAGAAGAACCTCTCCGGTAGTTCTGTATAGTGTAAGAGTAATCGTTATAATTATTATCTGAGGGCACATTCAATACCGGTGGTTCTATCGTGATGATATCGCGGAACACATGGAAAGCATACTGTGTCTGCTGTCCCAGCAGGGACTGTAGTATCGTGTACTGCAACTCTACCGTATCTCCCGCTGCATAATAAAGGTCTCTCAGGTAATCTGTAGCCGCTTTGGAGGGCATATCATCCAGCTTGCCTATCAGTGATTTTTTTGTATCCAGGTATCTTTTCTCATTCCAGTTCAGCGAACTGATGGCCTTTTGCAGGGGAATGAGATCTGTCGAATCCATTTTAACGGTATAGATATTCTTCACCGCCCGTTTGTGCACTACTGTATCCTTGCTCATAAAATCCTCAAAGAACAAAGCTGTTTTTTTAGCAAAGGGATCGCTGCCTTTCAGCGTATCTGCCGGGACGAATGAATCATAGAAGGATTGCACAAATGAACCGGGCTTTGTCAGTGTATCTATTTGCGTAACGAGACTGAAACCGATCCCGTCCTTGTAAAAAGTCTTGGTCCAGATAGCCCGGCTGCTGCCGGTATCGCTGACGATCCTTTCCCATACTTTCATTTTATTCGGCAGCTCAAACTTCTTTTTCATTCTGACAATAAGGGTAGTATCCCCATACAAGCTTCCATCATTGTCATCATTTAGTATAGAACTGTCTGTAGCGGTGTAATAGCGCTGGCTTTTGTAAAAGGATACATACACTTTCTCTCCTGTCGTATCATTCGATATGGTCTTGTTACGAAAGGTGCCGCCTTCCAGGATGTCATCTTCAGATTCTTCGTCGTCGTCACCATATCCATAGAGGTTATATCTTGGAATATCTATCTTATCCTTGTTCTCATCCGGGAATACCGGCGACTTTACCGTAAAGTACAATGATGTATCTTTTCTTTCCTTCGCCTCGCCATAGACAAAAGGTTTTATCTCGAATGAATTGAAGAACGCCTGCATCTTCGGTATTTCCTGTTTGCCTTTTACTACCAGCGTATAATAATGCGGCCCCTGTATGATAAAACGGGCCAGGTAAACAGACCTGTTCTTGTCGAGGAATTTACAATCCAGCGCCGGATAGCCTTTGTGTTTTATATGCTTCCGGCTTATTACGGTATCTATGAATTCCGAAGAAGCAAAACTTTCCTGCATCAGGCCCAGGTCAAATGTATCTTCTTCTACAAAACTGTAGTTATGGATATCTGACCGCATCACCCTGTACTGTGTATTGGCCGCTTTATCTTCTGAGTCATATATCCAGCTTCCGTCATTACCGATATAAGGCTCATGCGGGAAGTCAATGCTAAAGCCGCCATAGGCAGGGGAATATTTTTTCCATTCCGTGCCGTTCTTATATTCTTTCAGTTGAATACTGTTAAAGAATTTATTTGCTTCATCTCCATTCTTTACATAATCACCTGTGCCACTCATTTTAAAGAAGATGATCTCAAACGGGGTAACGAAGATCTGGTAACGCTGCATATCGCCGCGGCGTGTTTTATTCGTGATGTCAAAACCCTTATACCCATTCTTCGTGACTGCTTTTTTGCTGATGATCTTTCCGGGCACATTTTCATACAGCAGGCTGTCCACTTTTTTATAAACTTCCTCTGTTGTATGCCCCCACATCCAGCCATTGGTCATAATGCGGGTGACCATATAATAACTACCATTGGCCATATCTGCATATTGACGCTGATCCAGGGAGCCGTCATCGCCAAATTTGTAAAACTTACCGGGTATATCCACTTTAAAGAAACCATCATCTGCCGCCTGCGTCGCAAATACTACCGGCACCCTGATCTTCTCCACGGAATTCTTATGCTGACTGTCCCTTTCACCCATTTTTACCGGGCGAAGTTTATAGCCCATAGCCCTGAGCATTTCGATCACGCCGCGGTTGCCGGGTAAATGAGCGGCGCCTACGCCTACAAATAATGACATCTTACTTTTCAGGATCGAATCAATAGAGTTGGCCTGTATCTCATTTCTCTTGTACAGGAACTTCTCGTCAAATGCTTCTGAAAAACTATTGTACTTGTTGATGGAGTCCAGCAGGTCAAGATTACCTGTCCGGTAGGCCTCCTGTAGTTTATCCGCAGAAAACCCTTCTTCCCGGTCATAACTTCTCTCCTTTCTTTTCTTATCCTTAGCTGCATCTTTATACGCCTCGGCCATCAGTTTCATACTCTCGCCATACTTCTCTACTCCTGCCACTTTCTTACCCCATTTCTTACCACACTGGTAGATATACATGTCGAGATAGGTATCCTCTTCAAAATCGCTGGCGGAATTGCCGTAGGTCCGGTACAGCAGGTTATTGATGGTAGAAGGATTGCTGTATAAAGACCTTTCTATCTTTTTATCATACTTATAAAACTTCAGGGTATTAATGCTGAGGTAGTCGTTGGGCATGGACATATATGACCCCGGACGGTAGCGGAAATTATTATACCCGTCGCTCCCTTCCTCCTCCTGGTACTTGCTCATATCCTCCTGCCATGATTCCGGGTTGGTCTCCAGTGCCACCACATCTGCATTCTTGATACCCATGTAAAAAGAATCCGCTAGCTGGAATGCCAGCTTGTTGCTCACATGCATGGTGCCGAACAGGTACGAGGGCTTCTTCAGTCCCTTACCCGTGATCTCCCACAACAGGCTTGGATATTTTTTATTCTTGATCTTAGGCTGGGCTTGCAGTAAAAACGGAGAGATGAGTAAAAACAGAATAAAGGTTCGCTTCATAAATTTTGTACGCTTCAGGGGTTATCGGTGAAAGCAGCCGGGATGTGAAATAAACGGGTATTTGCGCAACTTATTTTCACCGGGTATTGATATTGATCAGTTATTTAATAAGTGTAAATCTAAGATGCCGGAAGTCAATAAAAGCCATAAAATTTGTCAAAACAGACGCCAGCGCCTGATTTCATTGAAAAAAATGTGCACAATTGCTCAGGATTTTGGGCAGTTATGTCGTACCTTCGCCCGCTTTAAAACCATAACCTGTCCGCAGGAAATGGCAGTCCACATGACCAGGCCCGGTGCCGTAAGACCGGGGATTGGTGATAATCTCCGGTATCAGCTTCGCCCGGTTTGCGTCATGAGACCCTTTAAAATAAACCACATTTACACTCATGAAGCTTTCACAATTCCGTTTCGACCTCCCTCTAAACCTAATTGCCCAGAACCCAGCCAAAAAACGTGAAGATGCACGTATGATGGTGGTTCATCGCCATACCGGCCAGATCGAGAACAAACATTTTCGTGATATCCAGGATTACTTTGACGATAAGGATGTGTTTGTCGTGAATAACACCAAGGTGTTCCCTGCACGTATGTATGGCCGCAAGGAAAAGACCGGTGCCAAGATCGAAGTGTTCCTGTTGCGTGAACTAAATAAACCTAACCGCCTCTGGGATGTGATCGTTGATCCGGCCCGTAAGATCCGCGTAGGTAACAAACTCTATTTCGGCGATCAGGAAGACCTGGTGGCAGAAGTGATTGATAATACCACCAGCCGTGGCCGTACCATCCGTTTCCTATGGGAAGGTAGCGAAGAAGGCTTCCGGGGACAACTCGAAAAACTGGGAGAGACCCCTTTACCAAAATATATCAAACGCAAACCCGACGAAGAGGATAAGGAAAGATACCAGACCGTTTATGCCAAGCATGAAGGGGCAGTAGCGGCTCCTACTGCTGGTCTGCATTTCAGCCGGGAACTGATCAAACGCCTGGAGATAAAAGGTATCCGCTTTGCGGAGGTAACACTGCATACAGGCCTCGGCACATTCCGCCCGATAGAAGTGGAAGACCTGAGCAAGCATAAAATGGATGCAGAATACTACCGCATTGAAGATGCGGCCTGCAAGATCGTGAACCGTGCCAGGGAATATGGCCACAGGGTTTGCTCTGTAGGCACCACTACCATGCGGGCCATGGAATCTTCCTTCACCGCACAGAAATTACTGAAACCTTCAGAAGGCTGGACGAATATGTTCATTCACCCGCCTTATGATTTCAATATCGCTGATTCATTAGTTACCAACTTTCATCTGCCCAAAACCAGTTTATTGATCATGACCTGCGCCTTTGCCGGTTACGAACTGACAATGGAAGCATACAAAAAAGCGATCAAAGACAAGTACCGTTTCTTCAGCTATGGGGATGCGTTGCTGATCGTGTAGTTGTCTGAATCACGATCTATTGGATTAATAAGATTATCAGGATATGAACAGCCTCATTCTGAGCTTGATGAAGAATGGGGCTGTTTTGTTTTTTTATCTCAAAGGATTAACTTTAGTATCAAACATCAAGATATGAGCATTAAGGAACAAGTGGTAATGGACAAAAAGGGCAAGCCTGTAGCGGTTCAGATCCCCGTGAGCCAGTACAAAAAAATGCTTGAAATGATGGAAGAACTGGAAGATATAAAGGCTTTTGACAAGGCGATAAAACGTAAGCACCAGTTCATTCCTTTTAGTGATGCAGTAAAACGGCTTAAAATTACCCGCAAAAAAAGCTGAACATGTACCGGGTTGTTATTGATCGCTATGCGGAAAAACAACTGGCAAAAATTCCTCCTCCGGATTTCAACCGGGTAGTTAAATCAATTTATGAATTAGCAACAAATCCAAGACCGGCCGGTTGCAAGAAACTTACAGGTCGCCCGGGCTACAGGATAAGGATTGGCAACTACAGGGTTATTTACCTGATTGAGGACAAAGTATTAAAAGTGATCGTGATAGACATTGGAAACAGGAAGGACATTTATAGATAGTCTTACAAAGCCTGGTGTCCGCTCAGTACAAGGCTGGAAAGGAAGCACCGGGCAGGAACAATTAAATTTAAAGCAAGTATTGGCGTTAATCATGATCGGTCAATTACACTTATTCCCTTAATATATTGAACCAACATCTTAATGAATAGCATTAAAAAGTTCATTTATCTCCTTTTCTCTGTCTCACTTCTAAGCTGCGAAAGCCAAAAGATAAAAAGGGAAAAGAAACCATTTGACAATAAAATAATTGAATCTTCTTTCATCAACGATTCGACATTTGACGGGCCAACTAACTATTATAGCACAGATGGCCTCCTGGAAAGTACCATTAATTTTACTAAAGGAATAAAAAACGGACCTGCCCTTAATTTTTATCCTAATGGAAAGATTCTTGATTCTTCGTTCTATGAAAATGGAGTGAAAACCGGCAATCACTATATTTTTGATTCCTCTGGCCAACTTTATTACAAAAACTATTACTATTACGGCCATATTCTTGGCGGCCATACTTTTTATCGAAATAAGAAACCATACCAATATCAATTCAGGAATTTTGAACAACAAATCATTTATAGCTGCGGCTATGACTCACTTGGAATGACAGGTTATAATGGCGAACTAATAAATCTGTATCTGGCTTCAATAAAATCGGACAATGCTCCCTATTTGGAAATGTTTGCATATTTTATTCACCCCCCTACTATTCAAATAGATTGGTCTTTAGGCCTTATCGAAGAAAATACAAACATAAAAAAGGACTTATTAGCATTCAACAATGACCGGGTGTTCATTGACACAGTGTTACCAAAACCTCAGGCCGGCTGGAAGTATTATCTGGCGGCAAATTACAATGACTCTTTAAATGGCATAAAGGAATATTATATTAATATTCTGGAACCTGATAGCCTGAAAAAGAAAACAGCCGCTAATTTGAAGTGACTGATGCACCGTCTCCTGTCAATTGGCCTCTACCTTAACTATCCCCTAACACAAAACCATCGTAACTTACAGATGGAGGTAACAAGTCATGAAAAAGTTATTGTACATGCTGCTCCTGTCTGCGGTCAGCTTCACTGCCTTAAGCCAGCAAAGGGTAGCCCAGTATAAATCCAAAGAAGATAAACTGAACGAAGAGTATTGTACCGGCCTGTTCAAAACAGACCATGGTACCTATTTTGATATGCTGAATGATGATGTGGCGCTGAGTGCCCGGAGCTATATCAATGTCCTCGACTGGCTGCAGGGCCGGGTGGCGGGCTTACAGATCTATACAGGGAGAAACAACACAATGATCCCCTTTATCCGCGGTAGCCGGGCTGGTATCTATGTGGACGAGATGTGGCGTGATGCCGATTTTCTCAATGTACTGCCAGTAACAGATATCGCTATGATCAAGATCATCAAAGGACCTTTTGCCGGCGGCTTCGACAGCCCCGGGGGAGTAGTTGCCATTTATACCATCCGTGGTGATGAAGAAGAATAGATCAGGGCTTACCGGATGGTTTGTAATCCACCGGCAGGCAATCCGCCATCTTTTCGCTCCAGCCCCAATAAGCCGATGAAAATACCTCCTGCGGAGGATAGTAGTTACCCTGTTTGTCCACTGCGACAGGGTTGCCATTAGATAGCCTGATATATGAACGCTGGAAATAACGTGGCCGGTTTTCCTCCGACTGCTGTACATATTCCATATCCTCCTGTTCATATTTATAGGTAATGTACAGGTAATCGGTAAAGAAAAGCACTTTATACCCTTCTTCTTCTCTTGTTATGAGACTGTCGCGGCTCAGCAGGTCTTTGCCAACTAATTCGAAATAATCTTTTTGTCGCAACACTTTCTCATAATAGTCGGCCGAGTCCCGCGGATAGGATGATCCGCTTTCCTTTTCCTCTATAGAGAAAACAATGCCATTGCCCGTTGGTCTCGTCATCCGGGCAGGCCGGTACAATTGTTTGACCCGCTCTTTTTCTGTATTCGGAAGTCTTACCACTCTTCTCACTTCGAAGCCCTCCGATAGCAGGCTGTCGTGATACAGGCTATACATAAAGTGCTGCATAGAGCCGAAATAAGCTTTATCCCTGTTCTTTTGCCATTTCCCTGCCAGGCCTTTCCTGCTTTTATCCAGTTCTTCAAACAAGGGATAGCCTGCATAAAATGTAACGCCTGTTTTATAGTTCACTTCAAAATCTTCCAGTTGGTAAACTATCCTGTAACCAAGTGCCTTATTCTCCAGTATCACCGGTTCATCGCAATACGCAACGACCCGGTTACTTTTTTTATAGAACCGGAACCGGATCGCCTTTTCATTCTTTATCCTGCACTGTGCCGCCCCGGGTGTCCGCCCGATAAAGTGCTCCATGAACATACGCCCCCATTTAGCCCAGCCTTCTTCTGCAAAAGGTTCCACCGTCACACTCCTGAGTTCCTTCACTTTTACCGTCATCTCCACTTTCAGTTTCAGAGGCAGTTGCTGCGAGCTGAAAGGGAAAACATTTGTTTCATAGCCGATACAGGAGATCACCAGCTCGTGTTTACCCGAAGGCACATTCTTCAATTCAAAATAACCGTCTTTGTCTGAAGTGGTGCCGGAAGAACTATTGCTGATAAAAACACTACTCCCGGCCACGGGTTCGCCGTTCGCTGCATTGACGACCCTTCCTTTGATGACCGGCTGAGAAAAAGAAGAAAGAAATGAAGTGATAAGGAAAAAAATGGCCGGTATCTTTTTCATACCGGCAATTTACACTGGATACAACAAAGTATCGTACAGATTAACTTTAATTAACCTATTCCAGTCCGAACATCCCTTTATTGAGCTGCTGCAATATCTGCGTTTTATGCTCTGCTGCTATCAGCAAGGAGATGTTATGCGGGCTGCCGCCATAAGACACCATACGGACAGGGATATTGCGGATAGAGCCAAACAATTTTTTGATGATATCAGTTGTCTGCGATATTTCATTACCCACTACGGAAATGATCACCTGGTTCTCGTCCACCTCGATGGTACCGAATGGCTCCAGTTCCTTTAATATCTCCTGCAGATAAACAGAATGATCAATGGTGAGCGACACGGCTACTTCAGAGGTAGTGATCATATCAATCGGTGTCCGGTATTTTTCAAACACTTCGAATATCTTTCTGAGAAACCCATAAGCCAGTAACATGCGGCTGCTCTTGATACGGATGGCAATGATATTATCTTTTGCCGCCACGGCCTTCACCCCTACGCTGCCTGCTTCTTCCACGATCAGCGTTCCTTTGGCTTCCGGCTGCATCGTGTTCAGCAGTTTGACGGGTATCTTATACATCTGTGCCGGCCAGATAGAAGCGGGGTGCAATATCTTGGCGCCGAAATAAGCCAACTCTGCTGCTTCTTCAAAACTTAGTTGCTCTACTGGAACTGTTTTCTTCACGATACGGGGGTCATTGTTGTGCATACCGTCAATATCCGTCCATATCTCACACACACTGGCGTTGATAGCTGCGCCTATTAATGAAGCAGAGTAATCGCTTCCACCTCTTTTCAGGTTATCTACTTCGCCCCTTGCATTACGGCAGATATACCCCTGTGTAACGAATATTTTTTTGCCGGGATAATGATTCAGCAGCTGGGTCAGTTTTACCTTGATACTGCCGATCTGCGGTTCATCGTACTGGTCAATGGACATGAACTCCAGTGCCGGCAATAAAGCATGGTCTATCTTTTGTTCTTCCAGGTAAACGCAGAACAGCTTGGTAGAAAGTAATTCACCTTGTGCAAGTATATCCTTGCTCAAGGCTTCGCTGAATGATATTCTCAGAATAATATGGAGGAACTCGAAATGCTCGGCAACGATGGATTTCGCTTTATTATAGGATTCTTCGCTCTTCACCAGTTCTTTAATAAAAGCCTGGTAGTGCGCCTCTAACTTTTCAATAGTTTGTTTAGCCGCATTCCTGTCGCCTTTGGCAATGGCATTACCGATCTCTACCAATGCATTCGTTGTGCCTGATAAGGCAGATAAGACAACGATCGCCGGCTCTGTTTCTTTGGATACCAGCGACACGATATGGTGCATCCGTTCAGGTTTACCTACACTGGTGCCACCAAACTTCATTACTTTCATTTGTTCCCCCCTCCCATGATTTTAAAGGATAAAAAATTGAGGTGCAAAGATAGCCTTGAACTGCATAGAACGCATGATGAAAACCTGTAATTCTGAAATATTAGTATTATACCAAATAATTGTTAGTACGGACAATTATAATGACACAGCAAATTTTTCTCCTGTTTGCCGTAAATCATTGACCACCGTCTCCAGCAATGGTATCCCGTTCTTCATTCTTTCAGCTTCCATTTCCCTTTCCGGGTCGCCGGGGATCAAGACTTTTTCTTCTCCTTCAATTGTTTTGGCAGAACGGAATCCCTGTATCCAGTGATCCATACTTTTTTTAAAATCATCCGCAGGGCGGAAAGCATCTATCCGCATTGCCCCCAGGAAATGACCGATCCCTTTCCCTGGTTGCTGCGATGGCATGGGTACATACGCCGGGAATGGCGGCACCCAGGGTGCATAGTTGGCACCGCTGAGCAATGCCGAAAAAATATCAACGATGGCGCCGAGTGCATATCCTTTATGGCTGCCGTGTTCCCGGTCACCACCTAATGGCAATAAGGCCCCTCCTTTTTTCAAAATGTGCGGATCATCCGTTGCATGCCCGTCCTTATCCTGCACCCAGCCTGAAGGTGTCGGTAAACTTTTTCGTTGCAGTATCTCCAGCTTGCCATTAGCCGCTGTAGTAGTAGCAAGATCCGCCACAAATGCCGGTTCATTCCCTGCAGGCGCGGCTACACAAATAGGATTGGTGCCAAGCATTTTATCAATAGAAAACGTAGGGGCTACCAGCGGGCTGGCATTGGTCATCGCTATGCCGACCATATCATGTTCCAGCGCCATCATCGCATGGTGTGCAGCAATACCAAAGTGATTGCTGTTCTGCACACTCACCCACCCTGTTCCTACCTGCTTTGCTTTTGCAATGGCGATCTGCATAGCATACGGCGCAACGACCAGGCCCAATCCCTTATCGCCATCCACTACCGCTGTGGATTGCGTTTCGTGTATCACTTTTATAGACGGTGTTGCATTCACCCGTTGCGCCTCCCACAAACGGACATATCCGCTTAGCCTCGCTACGCCATGCGAATCAATACCCCGGACATCTGCAGACAATAACGCTTTTGTCGCCGTATCTGCATGTTCTTCGCTGCAGCCTATCTTTTGAAATACTGACTTCGTAAAAGCAAATAAATGCTGGTAGGAAAAAATCTGATCTGGCATGGCGCAAAGAAAAGAAAATGCCCTGAAAGATCAGGGCATTCATTATATCGTTTACCAGACTATAATGTCTATCAAAACGGCAGATCATCAATCGGCTCCGTGATCTCACTGGCTGCAGGAACCGGAGCGGCAGATGATGAGGCCGAACTATAGTTACTACCGGCATTGCTGTTATAAGCTGAACCTCCACCCGTATTCTCTCCACGGCCTCCCAGTAACTGGATCTCACGTACCCTGAGTGAAAGAGATGCGCCCGGAGTGCCATCATTCCGCTGGAAAGACCTTGCCTCTGGCTGGCCTTCGGCATACACCTGTTTTCCTTTGGTAAGATACTGGCCAATGGCGGTACGGTCAGTCCAGTAGGCACAATCCACCCAGGTGGTCTTTTCCTGCAGGTTGCCCTGGCTGTCCTTGTACTTCTCCGTATGCGCTACAGTGAAGTTGATCACGTTCTTACCATTGACAGTGTTCACCACACAATCTTTGCCGAGGTTTCCGATTACTTGCATTTTGATCATAGTGCTCAAATTTTAAATTGACGTATTTTAGTTAGAAAGCGAATGTAAGGTTATTTGGGATCAGAAAACAATACCACTTTCAGGGTAATGACAAATGTGAATAATTACTGCCGGCCAGAGCAGAATTTATTTACTTTTATTTCTCCAAGTAAAACATACAGCATGAAAAATCTATTGTCTCTTCTATTGCTTTGCAATATCGTACTATCTGCTGAAGCGCAGACCACAACCGCAGACTCTGCAACCCAAATTGCTAAGGTTTACTTTATGCGATCAACCGGCTTCAACGGTTCTGCACAGGGATTCACTGTGTTTATTGATGATAACATTGTTTGCAAGCTGAATAACAAAAGATATTCGATACACGAGGTTGCACCAGGCACACACCGCTTCTCTGTTCAATTTGCAGGTAAAAATTCAAAAGACAAGGCAGAGCGGATTGAAATAACCGCAGAAGCCGGGAAGACATACTACATTCAACTGATCTTTCAAACTGGTTTACTCAAAAACAATCTTTATTGTCAGGAGGTTACAGAAAACTCTGCCAAGACCATGTTAGGTAGTTTAAAAGAAGACAGCTGCAAATAATTGCTATTCTAAATTGATTTATCCCGGGTCGTTGACTTTGTTTTCTATACCCGGGATTTTTATTTGCATTACTCCTCTGCCCTTCCGCTGGCAGCATCTATCATCCTTCCAAAGAAGATCGCATTCATGAACAGTTTACTGCCCCCAAGCCAGAATGCCCGGAAATTGGGATTGTCAGATATATTGACAACCCGGCCGCTACCCACTGTATTGACAATAACAGCGGCTGAGTTTTTGACAGCGTCTTTATTCTCCCGGCTTACCCATCCGCTCTGCAAAGGATTGCTTCCATAATAAAAAGGAGTCGCATAAGGGTTCTTGCTTTTTTCCATAAAGACCCTGTTGGCCTTAAAGAGGCTTATTGTTTTCTGGTTATATCCATATGCCAATGGGTGGGTAAGGTCTGCCTCTGCACCAAAGATGGCGCCATTCACCTGTTGCGCCCCATCCACCTGTTCACGGTCCACATAGGTCAGCTTTTGTGTACTGTCAACCGGGGCTTTGGCCCTTTTGAATTTTACATCACTGATGCCGTTCTGCACGGCCCAGTTGATCGCCTCTTCCGTCAATATCAATGTACCTCCACTTTGCACCCATGCTTTCAGTTTATCTTTATTGAGTTCATTGTAATTGCCGCCTACCATGATCAGCGTGTTGTATTTATTCATCTCCACCCGGTTGAAAACGGAAGGCTCCAGATGGGCCGCCGTGATATTCATCCGCTGATCCAGCAAATGCCATATTTCACCAGCGTCTGTGGCATTGACGCCGGGGCCCGCTATCATCGCAATATTAGGTTTTGATATGATAGCAAACCTGCTGCTTCCAAGATCGCTTCCGCTAAGTACATTCCCCGAGGGGATCGCATACACTTTTAACCGGTATTTCTCTGCCATGGCGCTTATCATCACGGCTACGGTTTCGCTGCTTTCCTTTTGCAGCTTTACCGGTATCAGGATAGTGCCATAGTCAAACTTCCTGTTACCTGCACTGACCGGTATTTCAAATTTATTGGTGGCGACTTTTACTATCAGTCCTGCATTCAATAACTCGTTGAGTGCTGCAGGGGCATATAGTTCATCCCATTCCATTAGATAAGCATATTCGCTTTTACCGCCTTCAATTCCTCCTTTGGGCATATTGAGTGTTTCCACTTTTGGCCCCATCGCAGGTAGTGTTGCCGTGATCTCATTATACGGCAGGCCAAAAGCCAGTGGCATGGTCCATGCCGTAATATCATAAAAGAGACTGTCCTTATAGTCAAAGGTCTTTTCAAAGATCGCCCTGATGAGGCTGTGCTGCGGCTGGTTCAGTGAGACCATGAAAGCGCTTCCTTTTCCGAACTCGCCATCCTTCCAGCTATCAGGCAGGTAGTTGATCTCTACCTGCTGGCGTTTCAGCATTTCGGCAAAATAAAATGTCTTTGCTTTATCATTCTTATCTCCGAATACATATCCTTTCACTGCATAAGCAGCGGCACGATCAGCAGCCCGTTTATAAAAGTCTCTCTGATACTCGAGAAACTCTTTACGTAATGCTTTGGCCCCCTCTAAAGTTGATAATGCTGTAACGAACTGGTTCCTGATGGTGAAAGGGAAACTAAGCAACCCATTTGCCGTTTGCTGTAAATGTCCCCGGGAAGAAGCCTGTTCAAATAAAATACCGATACAGCCCTGCACATCCGGGAACGTAGACCCTTTGCCATAATAGAAATCATCATAGTTCTCTTTGGTAAAATATAAAGAACCGATGCGGTCTAAGAAGGCAGCATGAAATTTACCAAGCTTTGCTGTTAGCTCCTGGTTCTTATCCGGCGTCAAAGGATTTACCCTTGATGGCACACCGGGCTGAAAGAAGAAGGTTGCATTACTTCCCTGCTCATGATGATCGGTGAGGATATTCGGCTTCCAGGCATGAAACCATTTCAACCGGTTCTGGCTTTCCACATGCACAGCCGGCAACCAGTCTCGGTTCAGATCGAACCAGTAATGATTAAACCGTCCTCCCGGCCACACTTCATTGAACTCTCTTGAATTGGGATCGCTGACAAGGTTCTTGCTCCTATGCTGGTTGGCCCATGTGGAAAAACGCTGGAGTCCGTCAGGATTAAAAGAAGGATCGAAAAGGATCACTGCATTATCGAGCAAATCATCTATCTGTTTCCCCTGTGCCGCTGCCAGGTAATACGCTGTCAGCAATGATGCATTGGCGCCGCTAGGTTCATTGCCATGAATAGAATGACCGATATACACAACAATGGGCATATTGTCTGTATTCAGTGAAGCCGACCTTGCCGGGTCTGTTAGTTGCACATGCTGCTGTCTTATCTCTTCCAGCCGCTGATGATTTTTTGGTGAAGTGATGATCAGTAATACCTGCGGGCGGCTTTCATAACTCAGCCCCATCGTTTCGAATTTGATCCTGTCAGGCGCAGCGGCCGCCACGGCTTTCATGTAATTCACCAACCGGTCGTGGGTAATATGCCACTCTCCTACTTCATGATAGATAACCTCTTTAGGTTTGGGGATAGCGGGGTTATAGGCTACACTGTCGGGCAGATAATATTTCAGGTCCTGGGCTGGCGATAAAAAAGCACTCAGCAAAAGGAGCATGGCCAAAAGCAGTTTCTTCATAAGCAATGAGTTAATTTATAAAGGGAAGATAAGCACAATAACGATACTAACTCCCTGCAGCACTCTTCAGGCCATAGTCGTATATTTGCAGCTTAATTTTTTATGAGTAAGAAAGGAAAAGTGTTAGTAGCCATGAGTGGCGGCATTGACAGTACCATTACGGCCCTCATGCTGAATGACGAGGGCTACGAAGTGGTAGGCATTACCATGAAAACATGGGATTATAGCAGCAGTGGTGGTGGCAAAAAAGAAACCGGGTGTTGCAATGTTGATTCATTCAACGATGCGAGACAGGCAGCCGTGGAGCATGGCTTTGCTCATTACATCCTGGACATACGTGAAGAGTTTGGCGGCTTTGTGATCGAAAACTTTGTGGATGAATATCTGGCCGGCAGAACTCCCAACCCTTGTGTGCTTTGCAATACGCATATCAAATGGAGAGCTCTTTTAAAAAGAGCAGATGCGTTGGGCTGTGATTTTATCGCTACCGGGCATTATGCCAAGATCAGGCAGCATGATAACGGCCGCTATGTTGTCAGCAAAGCTATTGATGACACCAAAGACCAGAGTTATGTGTTGTGGGGATTGCAGCAAGACTTGCTGAGCAGAACGCTTTTACCCCTGGGTCCCTATCGTAAAACAGCCATCCGCCAGATGGCCTTGGATTATGGTTATCCTGAACTGGCAAAGAAAAGCGAGAGCTATGAAATCTGTTTTGTACCCGACAATGACTACCGCGGTTTTTTAAAACGAAGAGTGGAAGGTCTGGAAGAAAAAGTAGCAGGTGGAAATTTCATTGATAAGAGCGGGAATATATTGGGTAAACATAAAGGCTATCCGTTCTATACTATCGGCCAGCGCAAAGGCCTGGATATTGCATTGGGCAAACCTGTATTTGTCACTAAGATCGATCCTGATAATAATACCGTGATGCTGGGAGATGAAGATGACCTGGATCAGAATGAAATGATCGTAGGCAAATTGAACATGATCAAATACGACACCGTCACGCCGGGTATGGAAGCAACCACAAAGATCAGGTATAAAGATAAAGGCACTCTTTCCAATATCTATCCTGAGAACGGAATGATGAAAGTGCGATTTTATGAAAATGCCAAAGGGATAGCGCCTGGCCAAAGCGCTGTTTTCTATGAAGAAAACGATGTGATCGGTGGGGGCATCATTCAGTCAGGAACAAGAGTTTTTTCATAGTACCCCGGAGTCTTCTCTAATAACGCCTGCCTCCTGATTTTCAGGCATTTCGCAACAATAAACGCATCAAAATATCGTTTAAAAGCGGGGTATTATGATTCCCCGCTTTTTGTTTGTAGTTTTACGACACGTTCATAACGTATCAGCACCCAATGATTTAACTGAAAATTTGTATCCCTGAAATAACTCTACACCGCTTATGAGATTCCTGTGCAATTATCGTCTGGCCTTAACAGCCGTACTGCTATCCACTCTTATTTCCTGTTCGAAAAAAGAAGAGTTCGTCACTGAACCTCTCAGCGATTATGTACCATTGGAAGCAGGAAAATACATTACTTACCGGCTCGATTCGCTGGTATTTACCAATTTCGGCAGCGTAGCAGAAGTACGCCGTTACCAGGTAAGACACCAGGTAGATCAGCAGGTAACAGATAACCTGGGCCGCCCTTCCTGGAGGGTGTTTACGTTTATCAGGGATTCGGCCGGAACACAGCCGTGGACACCCAATGGCAGCTATTTTATAACACCACTCACCAATAAAGTTGAACTGATAGAAGACAACCTGCGTGTCATCAAAATGCAGCAACCTGTCCGGGAAGGTTTTCAATGGAGGGGCAACTCCTATTTGCCCGACGACCCCTATGGCACCTCTTACGATTTCAGCAACGATGATTTTATGGAGGACTGGGAATTCTTCTATGATGTATTTGAAACAGAATGGACCTACCGCGACCAGACCTATACTGATGTCGTAACCGTAGAGCAACAGGATGATGCAGAAAATGCACCTGTTGTCAATATCGGCAATTACGGATATATCAACCGGTCTGTTGAAAAATTCGCAAAAGGCATCGGGATGGTGTACCGGAGATACGAGTTATGGGAATACCAGCCGAATCCCAGCGGGAGCCCGTATACAACCGGCTTTGGCATCACCCTCTGGATGATAGACCACAATTAGTTGTTGTTTCTTTCCTAAATTGGGAAGGCAAATATTCTGAATGAAAAAAATCGTATTCTTAGCCTGCCTGTGTATATGGATGTGGACTGGGTCGCAGGCACAATTCACCCGTTTCATTATCCGGTTCAAAAATAAAGGGGCTACTTCGTTTACCCTTGCCAACCCTTCTCCATACTTATCAGCCAGGGCAATTGAAAGAAGAACCAGGTACAATATCACTATTGACAGCACCGATCTTCCGGTTCCTTTATCATATGTAAACCAGGTAAAAGCGATCCCTGGTGTAACCGTATTGAATACTTCACGCTGGTTAAATGCGATCAGCATTGACACGACTGACCCCGGCGCCTTAGCGGCGATCAATGCATTGCCTTTTGTGCAAAGCACATCTGTTATTGCTGCAAAGACAGGAATTACAGCCGGTGGCAAAAATAAATTCAACGACGAAATACAACCGCTTCCGCCAAACCCCGTACACGGAAGACTACAGGGAACACAGGGTGATTTTTTTAATTATGGCGCCAGCTCGTACAATGAAATTCGTTTACACAAAGGCGAATTTCTACATAATATCGGCCTCAGGGGACAAGGTATGCAGATAGCGATGCTCGACGGCGGCTTTTTTAGCTACACCACACTGGATGCCATGGACAGTATCATGGCCAATAACCAGGTGTTGAGTACCTGGGATTTTGTGAACCGTGAAGCCAGTGTAGTAGAAGATAATTCGCATGGCATGATGTGTCTTTCTACGATTGCGGCCAATATTCCCGGTCAATTTGTTGGCAAAGCACCCAAAGCAAACTTCCATTTATTCAAAACAGAAGATGTCGCATCTGAATATCCCATCGAAGAATTCAACTGGGTGTGTGGTGCAGAAAGATCAGATAGCTCGGGGGCCGATGTGATCAGTTCTTCGGTTGGATACAACACTTTCAACAATAACCTTGGCAACTATTCCTATAATGATATGAACGGTAATACCGCAATGTGTACCATTGGTGCTGACCTCGCCGCTAAAAAAGGATTGATCGTGTTTCAATCTGCCGGTAACGAAGGTGCAGGCGGATGGCACTACCTGATCGCCCCGGCGGATGGGGACAGTGTAGTGGCTGTGGGCGCCGTTAATGCTGCCGGCACATTATGGAACGGCTCCAGCTTCGGCCCTTCATCCGACGGGCAAATAAAACCAGACATGGCTTCTGTCGGGCTGAATGCAGTGGTACAGGGAGTCCTCAATACCATTGGCGTAAATACGGGCACATCTTTCTCTTGTCCCAATATGGCGGGTCTTGGCACTTGTCTCTGGCAGGGCTTTCCGGAATTCAATAATATGCGCATCATCCGGGCCTTAAGAGAAGCGGGAAGTAAAGCCTCTGCACCTGATGACCGTGTGGGTTATGGCATCCCGGATATGAAAGCAGCATTTACTTCTTTACTCATTGAATACGCCACCTCCAATGCTTCTGTCAGTTCATGCACCGTCACATTGAACTGGAACAGCAAAGATGTGGATGCGATGAAATATGAGATACAGCGAAAAGCTCCCGGCGACGCCGATTATGTAAAGATAGCAGATGTGAATCCGCAGGCAGGAAGCATTCTCGCCAATCGCAGCTATCAGTTCACCAACACCTTGACCAATGTGGCAGCCGGTACCATATCTTATCGCATACGCCAGATCATTGATACAGCAACCGCCACCTTTGCTGCTGCGTTTATAGATACCGCTAATGTAACGATCCCTGTAGCCTGTACTACGACTTCAACAAACGACCCTGACCCCAATGCTGATAAAATCACGGTACAACCTAACCCGGCCAGCAGCAATGCGGTACTGGTGATACAAACAAGAAATGCTATCGTGAATATGCCGGTAAGTATCTACGACATGAAAGGCCGTCTGATCCTCCAATTAAAAAAATCGAAAGGTCCCGGGAAGGCGACTATTGACCTGCCGGTTAATAAACTTTCAAAAGGCAAATACATAATAGCCGTGTATGACAACCAGAAGCTGATCGGATCTGCTGATCTGCTGAAGTTATAATGGCTTTTGCAATAAAGCAGCAAACATAGTATCTGCTTTTTTATCATACCCTTTCAATAACTCCATCCTGACAAGTTCCAGTTGATATTGCTGTTGTATGAACGCTATATTCTCTTCGTTCTCTTTTTTAAAGACCGAACAGGTGATATATAATAAATAACCCCCGGGATTCAGATGGGGGATTATGTTTGAAACAATTTTCTTTTGGTGATAGCTGTATTGCGCAATGGCCTCGTGATCGAAATAGTATAATTGCTCGGGTGTCCGGCTCCAGGTGCCGCTGCCGGTGCAGGGAACATCGGCGATAATAAGATTGAATTTTGAAGCGGCCCTGAATGGTGGCGCTCCTTTACTGATATCTGCTATGACGGTCTGATAATTTTTGATGCCATGCTCAGCAAATCTCTTTTTCAGGTTTCTGATAATAGTTTCCCTGACATCGGATACCGTAAGATCTAACTGCTGATGAATATCAAACAGCATCATTGACTTCCCTCCGCTGCCTGCACAACAATCCCATGCAGAAATAAACGGTACAGGAATACGGGCAACCGCCTCGTTCATTAACTCACCGGTTTTCTGGGAATTCAGATCCTGGATCATCGCTTCATAATCCAATGCCAGCACGTTATCAATTTTTGTCCCGGATGCCATAGCAATGCTATTTTGACTGATGTCCTTGAACGGCAATCCTGCTTTTACGAGCTTTTCCCTGACCCAATTCTCATGGCCGGACCTTAACCTGATAAATACATCCGGCTGTGTAAAGAATGATTCACAAAATCCTTCATACTCTATCCCATCACTCAATTCATCCCTCCAGGGAAATACATGAGACAATAAACACAGGTCGCCAAGGAATGTACATTTCTCTTCTGCTGTCATTGTTACTTTTTCATTCCAGCCCGGCCTAAGCTCTTCCAGTATCTCATTGGCAGAGCCAGAGCATAAGAACAAGCCCGCCAGTATTCTTTCTGGAACCGGCGTATTCAACGCCATCTTCCCCATCCGGAAATAACAGTAACATAAATGGCTGATCTGCTTCCGGTCTTTTGATCCGTACTTCTTATGCTGCGAAAAGAATTTCTTCAAAAAAGAAGCGAAGGGTTCTTCTCCTTTGTATTGCAGAAGTATTTCACTTGCTGTATTGAGGTGTGAGTGATACCGGCTCATGTCAAAATAAAAAGCCAGATCAACACCTGGCTTTCGTTATAAAGTTCAGTATAATATTAGTTTACAACTCAAGCAAGGTTTTTACCGGGTCTTTACCGATCAGCAACTGCTCAGGGTTTTCCAGCAATTCTTTCACCCTTACCAAAAAGCTGACCGACTCCCTGCCATCAATGATGCGATGATCATAGCTTAACGCAAGGTACATCATTGGTCGGATCACCACCTGTCCATTAACGGCCATCGGTCTCTCCTGTATCTTATGCATACCGAGGATAGCGCTTTGTGGGATATTAATGATCGGGGTGCTCATCAGGGAGCCAAACACACCCCCATTGGTGATGGTAAATGTCCCCCCTGTCAGATCTTCGGTAGTAAGCTTACTGTCCCTTGCCTTACCAGCCAGTTCGATCACTTTCTTTTCGATATCGGCCATGCTAAGACTTTCCACATTCCGTATAACAGGCACCGTTAATCCCCTCGGTGTGCTTACCGCAATACTGATATCCGCATAGTCATGATACAATAACTGGTCACCATCAATATACGCATTGACAGAAGGCCATTCTGCCAGCGCCACCGCACAGGCTTTGGCAAAGAAACTCATGAAGCCAAGTCCCACGCCATGTATCTCTTTGAATTTATCCTTGTACTTATTCCTGATCTCCATGATGCGGCCCATATCCACTTCATTGAATGTGGTGAGCATCGCCGTTGTATTCTTTGCTTCCACCAATCTTCTCGAAATGGTCTTGCGCAGGTTACTCATTTTTTCAGGCCGTACATTGCGGCTGAACAGTTCTGTCCCTGCAAAAGCTTTTTTACCCGGAGTGCTTAATGCAGCCAGCACATCATCCTTTAATATTTTTCCCTGGTAACCGGATGGGGTCACTGATTTCGGATCTACTTTTTTATCAGCAATAATAGCCGAAGCCACCGGAGTTGCTTTTATATCATTCGGTACAGAAGTAACAGGGGCGGTGGTCACCGGTTTTGATTCGCTGCCATTCGAAGAAACTTTTGCTGTTTTTTCTTCTGCTTTCTGACTTCCTGCTTCTGACCTCTCACCTCCAGATTCCGGTTTCGCTGCCGTTTCATC
This sequence comes from Chitinophagaceae bacterium, assembly GCA_016787085.1. Classification (GTDB taxonomy): domain Bacteria; phylum Bacteroidota; class Bacteroidia; order Chitinophagales; family Chitinophagaceae; genus VBAT01. Next base: position 46,260 of record JAEUVJ010000066.1, read on the forward strand.
AATACTGGCGAGCAGGTCACCTATCTTCAAAGTATCCCCTTCCTGTGCAGATGTCTTCAGCACACCGGCTTTTTCTGCATTGACTTCAAAAGTGGCTTTCTCGCTTTCCAGTTCTGCGATCACTTCATCCCTGTCCACATACTCGCCATCTTTCTTCAGCCATTTGAGCAAAGTCACTTCACTGATGGATTCTCCTACTGTCGGTACTTTTATATCGGTCATAAAACGTGATTCTTGTTTCTGGATTCTTGATTCTGGTTTCCGGATGTTGATTGATGTTAAATACTAAATGCCGTTTCAATAATTTCCGACTGTTCCTGTGCATGCACTTTGGCATAACCCGTTGCCGTGGCTGCCGAAGGCTGGCGGCTGATCACACCAAAGTCAATACTGGTCAAATTCATCTTCAGGAATGAAGCAGCGCCCATATTCAGAGGTTCTTCCTGAACCCAGAACCAGGTGGCCCTGCTGTACTTCTTATACAATTGCTCAAGTTGTTTTAGAGGCAACGGATACAATTGCTCCATACGGATGATCGCCACATCATTCCTGTTTTCCTTTTGCTGACGCTCAGCAAGGTCAAAATATACTTTACCGGTACAGAACAACACCTTCTTCACTCTGTTGACATCAGCAAATCCGTCATCTATCAGTTCTTTAAAGCCGCCGTTCACAAACTCATCCTTTAAAGAATAGCTTCCGGCATGACGAAGATTCGCTTTAGGTGAAAAGTTGATCAGCGGCTTCCTGAACGGCCAGGCGATCTGCCTGCGGAGTGCATGAAAGAAATTGGCCGCCGTAGTAATATTGGTCACCACCATATTCAGTTCGGCACACGACTGCAGGAATCGTTCCAGTCTTGCACTGCTATGTTCAGGCCCCTGCCCTTCGTATCCATGTGGCAACAACATGGTAAGACCGTTCATACGGTTCCATTTCTGCTCCCCGGAAGTAATGAACTGGTCAATCATGGATTGCGCTACATTGCTGAAATCACCGAACTGCGCTTCCCACAACACCAGCGCATGAGGATTGGCCAATGAATAACCGTATTCAAAACCCAGTACCGCATATTCACTCAACAAGGAGTTAAATATCCTGAACTCGCCTTTTGCGCCGGGAATGCTGCTCAGCCTGTTATAAGATTCATCGGTGTTCTCATCACGCAATACTGCATGACGGTGAGAGAAAGTACCGCGTCTTACATCCTGCCCGCTCATACGTACATCGTTCCCTTCCAGCAATAAGCTGCCATAGGCAAGCAGTTCACCACTTGCCCAATCCAACTTTTGTTCGGTCTGGAATAGTTTGACCTTGTCCTGTATGATCTTCTCTACTTTCCTAAGCGGCTTGAAATCATCCGGCCATTTCATCATGGCTTCAAACACCTTTGTAAAATTCTCTTCGCTGACAGCCGTAACAGGCGAACGGTCAAAATCATCTTCCGTTGCCCTTCGCAGGCTTCTCCACCATAGCTCCGGCTGCTGGTAATGATAAGGCAGCGGCTTTTGTTTTACTTCATCTAAACGTTCCTGCAGGTCAGCCCAGAACTTTTTCTCCATTTCTTTGGCCAACTCCTGCGCATCCGGTTCACCATTCTCCAGCAGGAACTTGATATATACTTCCCGTGGATTAGGATGCTTATCAATTAACGCATATAAATGCGGCTGCGTGAACTTCGGGTCATCCCCTTCATTATGTCCATGACGACGGTAACACACCATGTCAATGAATACATCGCTGTTGAACTGCTGGCGGTAACGGGTAGCGATCTCCGCACATTTCAGCACCGCTTCTGGATCATCACCATTGACATGCAATACAGGCGCCTGCACTGCTGCCGCCAACGAAGTACAATAGTCAGAACTTCTTGCCTCATCAAAATCCGTGGTGAAACCGATCTGGTTATTGATCACAAAATGAATGGCGCCGCCGACAGCATAGCCACTCAGTTTGCTCATTTGTATCAGCTCATATACAATACCCTGCCCGGCTACAGACGCATCGCCATGGATCAATATCGGAAGTATCTTATCATAATCCGATTGATACATGACATCTGCTTTGGCCCTTGAGAAACCTACTACCACAGGGTCCACGGCTTCGAGGTGGGAAGGGTTCGGCATCAGTTTCAAATGAATGGTCTTATCATTCATCGTGGTTACCTCGCTGCCAAATCCCATATGGTATTTTACATCGCCGCTGCCCATGGTCTGGTCCATTTTAGCAGTGCCCTCAAATTCGCTGAATATCTGTTCATAGGTCTTTCCCATGATATTCGCCAGCACATTCAGCCGGCCCCGGTGTGCCATCCCGATCACCACTTCCTGCACATCATGATCAGCAGCGGTATTGATGATGGCATCCAATGCAGCAATGGTCGTTTCTCCGCCTTCTAATGAAAAGCGTTTTTGCCCGACATACTTAGTATGCAGGAATTTTTCGAACATCACACCCTGGTTCAGTTTCTCCAGTATTCTCTTCTTTTTATCCAACGGTACGGGTGCAGAAAACTTCCTTTCCATTTCCGTGGTCAGCCAGTTTACTTTCTCCTGGTTGCTGATGTATTTGAATTCAATGCCGACATGATCAGCATATACTTTTTCCAGGTGTGCCCATATATTTCGCAATGCAGTAGGGCCGAGTCCTACTCTTTCCCCTACCTGGAAGGTCTTATCCAGATCCTCTTCGGTGAGATTAAAGAAGGCAAGGTTGAGGTTGGCATCGCGGTCCTTTCTTTCACGTATCGGGTTTGTTCTGGCGATCAGGTGGCCTTTGTTGCGATAGCCAAGTATCATCCGGTAAGCCCCAAGTTCTTTTTTCCAGTTGATCCCGTCAGCCGTTACAGCCGGAGCGGCGGTAGCCACAGGGGCGCCGTTCCCATTGGCGCTGATCTTCCCGCTGCCGATGGCAAAATCAAACCCTTCGAAGAACTTTTTCAGTTCCGGGTCCACGCTGCCGGGGTCTTTGACAAAATCACGGTAAAGGTTTTCGATGTATTCTGGATGAGAATTGGTGATATAGGAGAAATCCTTCATGAATCTGGCAATTTATAAGCGATTGGGGAGACAAATATCGCTTAAAAACTCTGAAAATCAGGGGGCATTTTGTCCGAAAAAACCGGTCTTGGAGCTCCGGGAACGTTCCCAATTAAAATAGCTGGAAATTTGGTAGTTAAAGCACCCGGGCTTACCTTTGCCCTCCTTAAAAATTGATAGAAAATGGCTAATCATAGCGCAACAAAAAAAGATGTACGTCAGGCTGCCAAACGCCGGGAAAGAAACAAATATTACGGAAAGACCACCCGTAATGCCATCCGTGACCTGAAAGCGGCCAAAGGCAAAGAAGCGGCTGAAAAATTCCCTGAAGTGGCGTCTATGATTGACAAACTCGCTAAACGTGGCGTGATCCACAAGAACAAAGCCGCCAACCTGAAGAGGAAGCTGGCTAAGAAAACAGCGGCGGCGAAGTAATCTGTCTTTATCACCTTACTATATAAAGAGACTGCAGAATGTGGTCTCTTTTTTATTGCTGATTGCCAGAGTTCCTCTGAACAGTAGCACGCCGGTGTTGGTGTTGAGTAAAGGCAAGTGGGTTTGCAAAACACCAACACCACGAACTGCAGGAAATTCTTGGTTCTATTCTCCCGGAAGCCATCTTCATAATATCTAATGTAAGAAAGCCATTTGCGGACATCCTAAATACTGGCCGTTGGTGAGCCATCGCTCAAATCCAGACACAACACCAACAGCGGCGTAAAGTTGTTGCCCCGTATTAATGGCATGAGAAAATTATTGGCTATTCTTGTTAGTTTTACTAGAAGAGTATGAAGTAATGATAGACATTTTCGAAACAAAAATACCTGGCGAACTTTGTTTTTTAAATGCTGCTTCGAAGAAAATAGCCATTTCCGGAATTGAACTATCCCTATTCGTGTTATCGGAATTATTATTGTTTATGAATAGTACGGGTATTAGTATTTTAGTAATTTTTGATTTTACAGGACTCCATTTTTTTCTTATTAAAGGGATGACTTTTCTGACATCTTCGTAATAGAATGAACTGTCTAACCGAAGTATATCTACGTGCAATATACTTCCATTTGAATCTAATTGAATATTATAGATAAAATATTCATAACTGCGTGAAGGATTCCGCTCATCTGTTGTTAAGTTTCTCTCAATTAACCTGATAGCTTTGGCAGTTTCTTTTTCAATTCCAGACTGAGCCTGTAAATGAATTATACATAGTATTGCAAGTATGTTAAGGGTAATTTTTTTCATATATTAAAATTAATAACACCCGCCAGATACGGGTTTTCTACCTAAAGCACCTGAAAGGGATTTTGACTCGTTTTCTAAAACTGTATTATAGATCGAATCTATTCTAGCCAAGGTTAAAGCGTATTTTAGACCTCTTGTGCTATCCTCAGATGGCGAAGGGTTAGATGGTGGCCAATTAGGGTGATTAGGCCAGTGCCGTTTCCAGGTTTTTACTTGAGGCCTCACTAACCCAGACCAAGCCATATACCAGTAATATTTTTTATTATTGATCCCCCCACTATCAAAATTTTCCAGTAGTGATGCCATGAAGTCAAGAAGTTGATCAGCCATGTAATTATGATGATATGGTTCAGATAATAGATATAGGTTTGGGTTAAGGCTATCTTTTTTTAGCAAAGTGTCAATGTACGAATTAAAAGCATGAGTATAGCTTAGACTGTCTAATTGAGTTGCAGTAGCACCAGAATTGACTTTTCTCCAGATGTAGATCATGTAGGCGTGTACGAGTTCATGTATGAGTGTATTTGCAATATATAGCTCCGTTGCATCCTTAGCTATTGCAGAGTCTAAAACTATATCAACTTCAAATTCATGATTTACCGGGTCATAAGTAGGGTATTCGGTGCTCCCATGTTTATTTGTTAGTGGTTTGGTAACAAAATTAACCTTAAACTTATCTATAGTCGAAGGCCCACCAATTGCTTCATCAAGATTTGTTAATAGAAGCCCTATAGGGCTATCGCCAATTTTACCTATTAATTTTCTCAGGATTAACCTCCTGCAGCTATCGAGACCACTCGTATCTATATTATTTCGTAGCCAGTGTTTTATCTTCAAAAAATTCTCTGCGCTTACTTCCCAATTTGGGAAAAAAGCAGCACCAAAAGGTTCTTCAATATCGACAGGTACCCATCCCGGTACATTCGTGCTATCATTACTGCCGCATGGGTTATTATTCCCGGGTATTGGTCTGCAG